>NZ_CP197180.1:0-1206260 GCF_052059825.1 Sedimentibacter sp. LTW-03 | reverse complement strand
ACGAACCGGATAATCAGGTGTCGGTTGAGCCGAAAGAAGCGGAAGATCCTGAAGAGAAGCCTGAAAAATCAGAAGAAGACCCAATTGAAGAAATTGATTTATCGATACAGCCAAATGAGCTTGGAGAAATTATGATACTTATGTATCACGGAATAGGCGAGGAGGAAATGGACTGGCAGAGAACACCGGACAATTTTCGCAAAGATCTGCAGTACATGTATGACAACAAATATCAAATGATAAGTTTGAATGACTATGCAAAGGGGGAAATTAAAACGAAGGCAGGATATACGCCTATTATTTTGACATTTGATGACGGCAGGCAGAATAATTTTAATTATATAGAGAAAGATGGCGATGTGGTGATTGATTCTGACTGTGCCGTTGGAATTCTAGAAGAATTTAAAAATAAATATCCGGACTTTGACGTAACTGCAAGCTTTTTTTTGAATACGAATCCGTTCGGACAGTCTGAATATACAGAGCAAAAATTGAAATGGCTTGTTGATAACGGGTATGATGTAGGAAACCACACGTATAGCCATTTAGAAATGGAGACATTGGATAGTGAAGAGGACATTCAGGCGGAAATAGGTTCAGTAAACAATATTATAAAATCTTATTTGCCGGATTATGCTGTTGAAACATTGGCGCTTCCCCACGGAAGCAATCCAAAAGATGCGTATGCAGGAAGTGTGATGGAGGGCGAATATGAAGGAAGCAAGTATAAGACTATAGCTATATTGGATGTTGGTTGGAGACCGGCTTACTCTCCATTTGACACATTGACTGATTTTACAAGCCTCTACAGAGTTACTGCAAGTGAAATAAATGTGGATAATTGCGGGATGTACGACTACTTTAAATCATACGAAAATGGTAATAGAGAAAGATTTATTTCAGATGGAAATCCTGATGTGGTTACAATACCGAAAAGGCATGAAGAGTATCTGAACATGGAAATGGTAGGAGAAAAAACAGTTAATATTTATGAAGAGAATTGAAAAGAGATAAAACTCGAGCAGTCTGGAATAATTAACGATTCAGGCTGCTTTTATTTTTGTAAAATAATAATGGAATTACTTGTGAAACTATTTTATAATTGAGTAAAACAATAAAAAATAGAATAGTGGAGAAAACATGACAAATATAATTTTGAGAAAGAATATAAATGAAAAAATTTATCAAGAAATAAAAGGCCTAGAAAAACTTTGCTCCGCAAGAGATAATATTTCATTCAAGCTTGAATTGGAATATAAATTGAATAATTCCGGAACAGAAGACAGTGAAAATACCGATATAAACGAATTTCTATTTTATGATTATGATAATTTGGTGGGGTATGCTGGAATATGTGATTTCGGAGGAGATGCATTAGAAATTAGCGGTATGGTTCATCCTGATTTCAGGAAAAAAGGAATATTTTCAAAACTTTTTTCTTTAGTGTGCCACGAATGCAGGAATAGGAAAAATAATGAAATGTTGTTGCTGTGCGACAATAAATCTATCTCCGGAATGGGATTTATTGGGGGATTGGAAGCTGATTATGACCATTCAGAATATGATATGTTTTTGAGCAGGAATGTTCCTAAAGGAAAAATAGTGCAATCTTTAAGCTTAGGAAAAGCAGAAAACAAAGATATAAAAAAAATAGCTGAAATGGATTCTATTTTTTTTGGAGCTGAGAAGAATTTTGACTTTTACGAAAATGCAAATCAAATAGGCAGCACATTTATGGCGTTTTCGAGAAATAATATTGTAGGAAAGGTGCGCCTTGAATTGGATGAAGGAATAGGCGGAATTTACGGTTTAGGAGTACTGCCTGAATTCAGAAGGAAGGGCCTTGGAAGAGAAATTCTTTTGCTGTCTATTGACAAACTTAAGGCTGCCGGTGCACATGAAATAGTCCTTCAAGTTGAAACAAAAAATAAAAAAGCATTGAATCTCTATAAAAATTGCGGATTTGAAGAAAGTTGTATAATGTTGTATTATAGAATGAAAATAGTATAATGTTTGTGCATTTTAGAGAAAGATTTTTAGCAGGAGGTAAACATGAACAAAGAATTATATGAAATAATTAAGAAAAGCGATAATATAGTATTTTTTGGAGGAGCGGGAGTATCTACTGAAAGTGGAATACCTGATTTCAGAAGTGTGGACGGGCTGTACAACCAAAAGTATAAGTACCCTCCGGAAACTATGATATCTCACAGCTTCTTTAGAAGCAATACAGAAGAGTTTTATGATTTTTATAAGAATAAAATGCTATTTTTAGGCGCGAAACCAAACATGGCTCATATAAGACTTGCAGAGCTTGAAAAGCAAGGTAAATTAAAAGCGGTAATAACTCAAAATATTGACGGACTTCATCAGGCGGCAGGAAGTAAAAACGTGCTTGAACTTCACGGATCTGTTCACAGGAACTATTGCATGGATTGTGGTAAATTTTATGACGTACATGCGATTGCTGAAAGCGCAGGGATACCAAGATGCAGCTGTGGAGGGATTATTAAGCCAGACGTGGTATTGTATGAAGAAAGCTTGAATCAGGATGTTCTGGAAAAATCAGTGGAATACATAGAAGATGCAGATGTTTTAATAATTGCGGGAACGTCGCTTGTTGTATACCCGGCTGCCGGACTTATAAATTATTATAGAGGAAACAAACTGGTTTTAATAAACAAATCGCCCACATCAATGGATAGAAGGGCAAATTTACTGCTCAGCGAAAGTATAGGAAAGGTATTTGAATAGTTAAAAATAGATGAAAAAGAAAGTTATAATTGCGGCATGCTTTATTTTTCTTGTTATGGTCTATATTGTCATAAACAGGAGCAATAAAAAATATCTTACTGACGAAGAAATTAAATGGCTTAAAAGTCAAGATGCGATTATTTATGCAGCTAATGAAAGCGCACCGCCGCTTCGATTCGTAGATGAAATAGACAATCAGTACAAGGGTGTAGTGGTTGATTTTGTCAACCAGTTATCTTTGGAGCTCGGTATTGACATACAAACAGTCCCAATGCGATGGGATGAAGCACTTACTTCGTTAAAGGAAGGCAAAACACAAATATGTGATATGTTTATAAACGAGGAAAGAAGCGGTTACTATCTTTTTACTGATTCAATTTATGATTTAAGAACTGTGTTGCTGACTAGGTATGCAGAAAGTTTTGAGTTAAGGCAAATTAACAAAATGAGAATAGCAACTGAATCAGGAGACTACGCTAACAGCTATTTATCTGAAAATTATCCGGATGCGGAACTTGTATATACAAACAATGTTGAAGAAGGTGTGGAACTTTTTTTGGAAGGGCATGTAGATGCTGTAATAGGCGATGAACCAGTTATAGCATACTTGCTTGCTGAGAGGAAAAAGAACCTTAATGCTGAATATTCAAATATTATATTGTATCAGCAGGAGACTGTTTTGGGTGTTACGAAAAATAAGCCTGAGCTGGTTGCTATACTTAATAAAGCAATAGCTCAGGTTAAAAATAAAGGCCAGTTGGAAAAAATTCAGCAGAAATGGTTCGGTATATCCACACCTCTGATGAGTGAGGAAAATACGGCTGAAATAATAAGGAAAATTGCAATTGTATCTGTATTAGCAGGTGGTATATTTATCATCATAATAATAAGCAACGTATCGCTGCAAAAACAGGTAAAAAAAAGAACAAAGGAATTGGAAAACAGTAAAAACGAGCTTCAGACTATATTTGACGGGATTCTTTATTTTATGCTGGTGGTAGATAAGGAAAAGAAAGTTTTAAAAATTAATAAAAGTTTTTCTGATTATTATAAAATTTCAGTGGATGGTAAACCCGGTTCTGGCTGCAATAGTTATATAGGAAAATTTTGCAACGATTGCAGCAATTGTATAATTGATGAAGTATATGCCCATAATAGAGAAATAATTAAAGAAGGTATGGTTTTAAATGAAATTTATGAAATATGCGGTCAGCCGTTAAAAGATGAAAACAAAACAGTCCTTATTACTATTACAAATATTACAATGGATAAAATAAACCGCAACAAAGTGCTTCAAACTAACAAAATGATTGCGGTTGGACAACTTGCTGCCGGTATGGCTCATGAAATTAGAAATCCTTTGGGAATTATAAGAACTCAAAGTTATTTAATAAGGCTAAATGATAAGGTAGACGGCTCAATTAGAAAATCTTTGGACTTTATAGATTCCGCTGTGAGCAGATCGGGAAAGATAATTGAAAATATATTAAGCTTTTCAAGGCTTTCAAGCAAGGAAATAAAATCTGTCGACATTAACCAAATGGTTCAAAGGTTAGTTGAAATGCATAACGATGCAATGGTTAAAAAAAATATAAAAGTTAGTGTTCAAAGCAACATTGAGAAAGAATTGACTTTAAATTTAGAAAGCTTTGAGCACATTATTTTAAATCTCCTTTCTAATTCTATTGATTCAATAGAGAATGGAGGTCAAATAAGTATAAGCACAATTGTTGAAAATAATATATTTATTTTTACTTGTAAGGATAATGGGAGCGGAATAGCTGAAAGTGACTTGAATAACATTTATAATCCGTTTTTTACAACAAAAGAGCTTGGGAAAGGTACAGGTCTTGGATTATTTATTGTTTATTCTGAGGTGGAAAAATTAAACGGTAAAATTGAAGTGGAAAGTAAATTAGGGGAAGGAACCGTATTTACAATAAACATACCGTTAGAAAGGAAGTCTGATAATGGCAGGTTTGTTTAAAATACTAATTGTTGATGATGATGAGGCTTACAGAGAAACTTACAAAATGCTTCTTACAAAGAAGGGTTACAGCATAGAGGCTGTATCAACTGCTGACGAAGCGTACAGCCTTATTGAAAAAGAATATTTTCCACTTATTATAAGTGACATAATGATGCCCGGAACAAATGGTGTGGAATTTTTAAGTGAATTGAAAAAAAAGTATGATAATATTGAAGTAATTATGGTGACAGGGTACGGAAGTGTGGAAACAGCTGTTCAATCAATGAAAATTGGTGCGTTTGGGTATTTTATCAAGAGCCACAATCCAGAAGAATTAATACTTGAAATTGAAAAAGTCCACAAAATATTTAAGTTGCAAAATATAAACGAAATTAATAAATCAAATAACAAGAGCAAGTATGTCTACACAAGCAGCAATAAGGAAATGCAGAACGTATATAAACTAGTGGAAAGAGTTGCAAAAAGTAATTCAAATGTTTTAATTACCGGAGAATCGGGTGTAGGCAAGGAAATAATAGCACATATGATTCATGACATGAGCAATAGGTCAAACATGCCGTTTATCCCGATTAATTGTCAGTACTACTCTTCAGGATTAATAGAATCAGAGCTGTTCGGACATGAAAAAGGTGCTTTTACTGGTGCGGCTGCAAAGAGAATCGGTCATCTAGAGGAGGCCGACGGAGGTACAATATTTCTTGATGAAATTGGTGACATTGAAGAGGGAACTCAGGTTAAGCTCCTAAGAGTATTAGAAACGAAACAGATTGAAAGAATCGGTTCAAACTGTCCCATAAATGTTGACTTCAGGTTAGTATCGGCCACAAATAAAAATTTGGAAAAGGCAGTTGAAGAAGAAAGGTTTCGTGAAGATTTATTTTTTAGAGTAAATACAATTGAAATAAGAATTCCACCGCTCAGAGAACGTAAAGAAGACATACCTGACTTAATATATTTTTTTATAAATAGGTATAATAGAGAGATGGGAAAAGGCATTAAAGATATAGATGAGGATACAAAGAAACAGCTGCTGAACTACCGTTATCCCGGAAATATCCGTGAACTAAAAAATATTATAGAAAGATTAGTTGTATTGTCATCAGGAAGTATTCTAAAAGGAGATATTTATGACAACAAAAAGTTAGAGATAACTGATGGATATGATGATAGTGAAAAAATTCAGACGTATAAGGAAGCAAAGAGAAACTTTGAAATAGGATATATAACTAAAGTGCTGAAGCAATGTGATAATAATATTACTCACGCAGCTAAAAAAATGAATTTAAGCAGAAGACAGTTGTTTAACAAAATAAGTGAATATGATTTAAAGGAAGTATCAGATTATCCAAGATAGGAAAAATACTGCTAGGAAGAAAATTGCCATGTGCAAATTAGTTCCTAGCTTTTTTTCTGTTTTTGGTATAAAACTAAACTATTTCTCTATTAAAACTATTGGCATGGTTATTGCTTTAAGATATCTATGTTCAATATATTATAAAATGGAGGTTATTATGGAATCAAAAAAGAAGTTGGAATTTTACGGAGGCGAATGGATTTCTTTCGTTCCGTTTATGGTTTTTCTGGCATTAATTATTACTACTACGTTCCATTTCGGATCAATATCTGATGGTGCGTTATGGATACCTGCTTTTATGGCAATTGTTGTGGGTTTCTTTTTTGCAAAAAATAAAAAGGAATATTCTAATGCAATCATTGAAGGTATGGCCAGCAAGGAAGCTATAATTCCTGTTGTATGCTGGTTGTTTGCCGGTGTATTTTCTAGAATTTTAAGAGATTCAGGTTTGGCTTTGGGAATAGCAGGAGTAGCGGCAAATATGGGTGTAGGTAGCACTGCATTTGTAATTATAACATTTATTGCATCTGCTGTTTTTGCTTCTGCAACAGGGACCGGATTCGGTACCATAGCAACAGGGATGGGTGTACTATATCCGGCTGCTGTGGCGTTAGGAGCGTATCCTCCTATTGTGGCAGGTGCCATTATTTCAGGAGGAGCATTTGGTGATAATCTTGCTCCGGTTTCTGATACTACAATTTGTTCTGCTACATCGCAGGGCGTTGATGTGCCGGGTGTAGTTCGTTCTCGATTAAAATATGCCTTTACTGCAGGTGCTATAACAATTATCTGTCTTATAGTTTTCGGGGCAAGTAAAGCAACAGCAGGGGCGGCAGCCGGAACGGTTACTTATAATCCAAATACTTTGTATATGTTCATCCCTGTAATTGTAACAATTATGGTAGCTATAAAGACAGGAGATATAATAATAGCTACTGTTGTTGGATCTGTTGTAGGAGTTATAACAGGAGTGGCGGCAGGTTTGTTTGATTTTGTTCAAATAGATGTAGTTGATGCAGTTAGACCTGCTATATTTACCGTATCCGGAACAGGGCTTGATCGTACAATCGGAGGAGTTATACAGACAGGGTTAAGCAGTATGATTCAGGTTATAGTATTAGCTTTGTTGCTTTTCGGTTCAATTTCTATTATGAGAAACGGACATGGAGATGTTAAGCTGTTAAACGCTTTAAATAGAGTAACTGATACAAGAAAAGGTGCGGAATTAACTATATCAGCCATGGTAATTTCACTTTCGGCATTAATGGGATTAAACGCGCCGGCAGTATTGGCTGTAGGTTCTTCATTTGCTAAGCCTTTAGGTGAAAAGCACGGCATAAGTCCTTACAGAGTTGCAAATCTTTTGGATGCTCAGTCCAATACTTTTGTTTACAGTCTTCCATGGACGCCAGCCGTAATTTATACCCTTGGATTTGCAGCTGACAGCAGTGCACCTTTGGCAGCTGTAGATATTGCGCCATATGTATTTTACGGATATGCTATGCTTGTAGTAATGATTGCTTCAATATTCCTTGGAATAGGTCAAAATGATAACATGGGAAAAATTAAGAAGAATAGGGAAACTGCATAAAAACATGACCACCGGTTCATCCGGTGGTCATGTTTTTTTAACTAAAAAGGTGCGAAGCCTTGTTCAGCCCACCAATCTTCCTTCAATATATCGTATTGCTCTGTGAATTGATTAAGATGTACTTTTTCCCAGCCAATCAGTATATCAAACAAGTCTTTACTTTCTTTTGATGAAACCTTTGACTTAGCATTTTCATAAAACTCTATTGAGCTTTTTTCCATCTGAATTCCAATCCCAAAAACTGACATAGCTACTGATGCATTACTTTTGTCTACCTTTTCCCATTTGTATATTTCTGGTGACGGAACTGCAATGCCGGATTCCAGTATGTCATCAATTGTAAAATTATCGCCATTTGATAGCTTACTCCATAGGGTTTTGAGATAATCGGCATGTTTTAGCTCTTCATTTGCCAGCTCTAAAAATGCTTCCTTTGTTCCTGGTGATGTTGCTTGATTTGCGGCCAGCTTATAAAATTCATAGCCTTCTACTTCGTTAAGAACGGCCTGCGATATGATTGATAATTCTTCCTTATACATTTTTTCCTCCTAAATACTTAAGATATTTATGATATACCATATTTATATATATCTTAAACATTAATTTAAAATATACCCAATTTATTTATATAATATAAATTATAAATTTTTGAAGAAGCTTTAATTATAACAAGTTTTGTGATATCATAAAATAAATGATAATTTTAATAATTCAGAGGTGGAAAATTGTATAAGGATATATCGAGAGAAATGATGAATTTCATTAAAAAAAGCCCTAGTGCATTTCATGCTGTTGAAGAAATAAAGAATGAACTTATTTCTAATGGATTTACTGAATTGAGCGAGGGAAAAAAATGGGATATTGAAAAGGAAAAAAAATATTTTGTTACAAGGAATTTATCCTCGATAATAGCTTTTAAGACAGGTGAGGATTTGGAAGAGTACAGCTTTAATATTGTGGCTTCTCACGGTGATTCACCTAACTTTAAAATTAAGGACAACTATAAGATTGAGACAAAAAATAAATACATACAGCTTAATACTGAAAAATATGGAGGAATGATTTACTCGTCTTGGTTTGACAGACCTCTGTCAGCTGCCGGAAGGATTGTAATAAAAAAAGGAAATAGTATTGAATCAAGGCTTGTTAATATAGATAGAGACTTGGTTATTATTCCTAATGTGGCCATACATATTAACAGAGAAATAAATTCTGCCATGAAATACAACGAACAGGTTGATCTTATGCCTTTGTATGGGTCTTCATGCGCTGGAGAATGCGATTTAATGGATATGGTTGCGGAATTTTCGGATGTACAAAAGGACAATATAATCAGTTCGGATTTGTATCTGTATAACCGAATGGAACCCAGCATATGGGGAGGCGGTTATGAATTTTTGTCATCACCGAGGCTTGATAATCTTCAATGTGCATATGCTACACTGAAAGGTTTCATGCAGGGATATAATTCAAAATCCGTAAGCGTTTACTGCTGTTTCGATAATGAGGAAGTAGGAAGTGGAACAAAGCAGGGAGCAGCATCCACATTTCTGCCGGATGTTTTGAAAAGAATTAATTCCAGCTTGGGAAAGGCTGATGAAGAATATTTGTGTGCCCTTGCTTCTTCATTTATGGTATCTGCTGATAATGCACATGCTGTTCACCCGAACCATCCGGAAAAAAGCGATCCTTCAAATGGCGTATATATGAATGAAGGTGTAGTAATTAAGCATAATGCCAATCAGAAATATACAACGGATTCTGTAAGCTGTGCAGTATTCCAATTGTTGTGTGAGAATGCAGGAGTGAAGTACCAGCATTATTCAAACCGCTCTGATATGCCTGGTGGTAGTACACTTGGCAATATAGCTTCGCTGAATGTAAGCATCAACACGGTTGATGTTGGACTTGCTCAGCTGGCAATGCATTCATCCTATGAAACTGCCGGTATTATGGATACGTACAGCATGGTTTGTGTAATGAAAGAATTTTTCAATTCACACATAGAGCAAACTGATATAGGGAAATTGAATATTGTTAAATGATAAAAATATTTTGCAATTAGAGAGTATTAGTATTATAATATAGTAAAATTAATAATCACAAAGCGGGAGCTTAATAATAGGCTGAGAGGAAACTGAAAGTTTCGACCGTACCTGATTTGGATAATGCCAACGTAGGGAACTGTTTATGTAAGTAAATGGGATATACCGCATGTCGGCATATCCCATTTTTAATGAAAGGAATTATATTATGGAAAGTTACAAAACATCAACATTAAGCAATGGATTACTTTGGTTTGGTGCAGCAATATCCATTGCGGAAATTTACACAGGAACACTATTTGTACCACTGGGGTTTGAAAAAGGTTTTATTGCAATAGTAATAGGTCATATAATCGGATGTATACTATTGTATTATTCAGGGATTATAGGGGCGGAAAGCAAAAAATCTTCTATGGAATCCGTAGGATTTTCATTCGGCGTTCAGGGAAGAAAGTTTTTTGCGTTGCTCAATGTGTTACAGTTGGTCGGTTGGACAGCTGTAATGATAATGCAGGGGTCTAAGGCAATGGGAATAATGCTTAACTCTGGTGCAGGAGCCCAATCCGATATAATCTGGAGCTTTATAATCGGAGCAATAATTTTATTATGGGTTGTGATTGGGTATAAAAATTTGGAGAAGATAAACATCTTTACAATAGGTGGATTGTTTATTCTTACTGTACTTTTAGGCTTTACTGTATTCAGTGGTACAGAACAGGCAGAAGTGGCAGGCAGCATGAGTTTCGGTATGGCAATTGAACTTTCAATAGCTATGCCATTGTCATGGCTTCCTTTAATTTCTGACTATACTAAAAATGCCAAGCATCCTAAAGTGGCTGCACGTGCAAGTGTAATTACGTATTTTATAGGAAGTGTATTTATGTACTCAATAGGCCTTGGAGCAGCGTTATATACTGGCGAAAGTGATATTGCTGCGATGATGCTAAAAGTAGGATTCGGGTTAATGGGAGTGCTGATTATTTTATTTTCAACAGTTACAACAACGTTTCTGGATGTATATTCAGCAGGAGTCAGCTTTAATGCTATCAACAGCAAGCTTCCTGAAAAAACAATGGCCATTGCGGCATGTGTATCCGGAACCTTGCTGGCAGTTTTTACGCCGGTTGAACAATATGAAAACTTCTTATATTTAATAGGATCGGTTTTCGCTCCTATGATTTCTATTTTGATAGCTGATTATTTTATATTAAAAAAGGACAACTTGAAAAAATCAGTTGATGTTACTAATTTCATTATATGGGGGATAGGATTTATATTGTATCGTTTATTTTTAAATACTGATACAATTATAGGAAGTACGTTGCCGGTAATGATTCTTTCGGTTATAATGTGTGTAGCTGCAGACAAATTTAATCTTAAAAAATAAGATGGGAGGATTATGTGAAGAAGTTTAAATACTCAATTTTTGATATGGATGGCACATTGCTTGATTCAATGCCTGCTTGGCATAACATAGGAAAGGAGTATTTGTCTTTTCTTAAGATTACGCCTCCGAAAAACCTGAACGAAATTATTGCACCTATGTCTTTGGAAGAATCAGCAGAGTATTTCATAGAAAGGTTTAAAATGAACTTAAGTGTTGAGGAAATAATATCGGGAGTAAAAAGCCTGATAGAAGATAAGTATAGATATGAGCTGAAGTTAAAACCCTATGTCAAAGAATATCTAGAAAAATTAAAAAAAGAAGGCGTGTTCATGTGTGTTGCAACTGCTTCGCCTTTGAAATTAGCAGCTGCAGCGCTTGAGCGAAATGGTGTTTTAAAGTGTTTTTCCTTTATTGTCAGCTGCGATGAGGTGGGGGTTGGGAAAAACAAACCGGATATATATTACCTGGCGGCAAGCAGGTTAAATGCAGATCCGCAGGAAATAGCGGTCTATGAGGATGCTGATTTTGCATTAATAACAGCAAGAGAAGCAGGATTTTATACAGTAGGGGTATATGATGATTGCTTTAGCCATAAAAGAAAGGACATTGAATTAATAAGTCATTCATATATTGAATCATTTAAAGAGGTTATATAGGGTAAAAACTCTGAAAAAATACATGACTTAATTTAAATTCGGAAGGAGATAATATGTTTTCTGAAATTATAGACAATGTAAAAAATAATGTGCCTCTGGTACATAACATTACAAATTATGTTACAGTAAATGACTGTGCTAATATTCTGCTGGCTTGCGGAGGGTCGCCAATAATGGCTGATGATGTTGATGAGGTTGAAGAAATCACTTCAATTTGCAATGCTCTGGTAATAAATATAGGGACGCTTAATTCAAGGACAATAGAAGCTATGATTAAGGCAGGTAAAAAAGCAAATGAAATAAATATACCTGTTATACTTGACCCTGTTGGAGCCGGAGCATCAAAGTTAAGAACTGAGACTACATTCAGGCTGTTAAGAGAAGTTAAAATTTCTGTAATACGAGGCAACATGTCCGAAATCAAGGTTGTCGGAAGCTCAGAATCAAACGGCGCAAGAGGGGTGGATGCAAATGTTGCAGATACTGTAACAGAAAAAAACTTAGATGAAGCGGTTAATTTCATTAAATGCTTATCCGAGAGTTTATCGTCGATTATAGCCGTTACAGGTGCCATAGATATAGTTGCTGATTCGCATAAGGCTTTTGTAATTAAAAATGGACATCCTTCTATGAGTAAAATAACAGGAACAGGTTGTATGCTTACTTCGATAATCGGAGCTTATTGCGGAGCTAACAGGGATAATATGCTTGAAGCATCTGCAGCAGCGGTGTGTGGAATGGGATTGAGCGGGGAAATGGCTTATAGAAAAACGAAGGAAAATGACGGCGGCACATCGTCTCTGAGAATGCATCTAATTGATTATATAGGAAAAATTAATTCTGAAATTTTGGAGGGAGGCGCTAGATTTGAAATTAGAAAGTAGAGATCTACTTCTTTATGCAATAACTGACAGATCTTGGTTGGGAGAAAAAACTCTGCCTCAGGTTGTAGAAGAGGCAATATTGGGTGGAGCTTCATTTATACAACTAAGAGAAAAAAACTTAAGCTATCAGGATTTTTTGAGAGCCGCAATTGAAGTGAAAGTGGTTACAGATAAGTATAAGATTCCGTTTGTAATAAATGACAATGTTGATATTGCTGCAGAATCGGGAGCAGATGGCGTACATATAGGTCAGAGCGACGAGGGGATTAAGTCGGCCAGAGAAAAGCTAGGCAAAGATAAAATAATAGGATTGTCTGCATGTACGGTTGAAGAGGCTGTTATCGCAGAGAAAGCAGGAGCTGATTATTTGGGAGTGGGAACAATTTTCAATACGCTTACAAAATCAGACGAAAGGACGGTTTCTAAAGAAGAACTGAAAAAAATATGTGATACAGTAAAAATACCGGTCGTTGCAATTGGAGGAATATCAACCGATAATTCACTGGAACTTAAAGGTACAGGTATAGAAGGAATATCAGTAATATCTGCTATATTTGCCAAAAATGACATCAAAAATGCAGCCAGGGAATTATTTTTGTTATCACAACAAATAGTTTAGTAAGGAGATAAATATGAAAAAAGTATTAACAATTGCCGGTTCAGATTCAAGTGGAGGAGCAGGGATTCAAGCAGATCTGAAAACAATGTCCAGCCATAAAATATATGGAATGAGCGTAATAACCGCACTAACTGCTCAAAATACAACAGGCGTGCTTGGAGTTTTAGATTCTTCTCCTGAATTTGTAGAATTGCAGATGGATGCAGTTTTTACCGACATAATACCGGATGCCGTAAAAATAGGGATGGTTTCAAACAAAGAGATAATTTCAGCAATTTCTCGAAAACTTATAGAGTACAATGCTCAAAATATTGTCCTTGATCCAGTCATGGTTTCAACCAGCGGCAGCAGGCTGTTTATGGACGATTCAATCGATATGCTGATAAATAAGCTAATGCCGCTTGCAAAGGTTATAACACCTAATATTCATGAAGCCGAAGTGCTTTGCGGATTTGAAGTCGAAAGCAAAGAAGATATGAAAAATGCAGCTCTTAAAATATCTGAAACATATTCTGGCTGTATTTTGATAAAGGGAGGACATTTAGCAGATTGCAGCGATGATTTACTGTACGCTGATGGTGTGTTTACATGGTATGAGCAGTCAAAAATTGACAACCCTAACACTCACGGAACAGGATGCACTCTATCATCAGCAATTGCATGCAATTTGGCAGAAGGATTCAACGTTGAGAAAAGTATTCTAAATGCAAAGGAATATATTACCGGAGCTTTGAAAGCAAACTTGAACTTGGGAAAAGGCAGCGGTCCGTTAAACCACTTTTGGAACAAAAAATAACAATAGGCGCCATGATAAATAAATCAGGGCGCCTATTGCTTTGCAGAGATATGTAATGAATAATAAAATTGTATAAAAATATAGGAAAAATTTGTATAAAATTCTAGAAAATTATGGTATAATACAGAAAAAAGTGTGGAGGTTTTATGCTTTCCAGAATAAAAACCTGTGTTCTGTATGGTCTTGAAGGATATATCATAGATGTAGAAACAGACCTGTCCGGAGGACTGCCTAATTTCAGTATTGTAGGTCTGCCTGACGTATCTATTAAAGAATCGAGAGAAAGAGTCAGAGCTGCATTAAAGAACAGCGGATTTGCTTTTCCTGTAAGCCGTATTACAGTTAATCTTGCGCCGGCAAATTTAAAAAAAGAGGGAAGCCAGATAGATTTACCTATAGCCTTAGGCATATTATCAGCAAGCAAAGTGATAGAAAAGGCAATAGGTGAATCCACATGCATTATTGGAGAGCTTTCTCTTGACGGAAGGATTACTGCTGTCGAAGGTGCTTTGCCCATGGTGATTTCAATGAGGAATAATAATTTTAAGCGCGTTGTCGTACCGGCTGAAAATAAGGATGAATGTGGAGCAATTGACGGGATTGATGTTATTCCGGTCGAGCACATTTCAGATTTGGTTCGTTATCTTAATGGGCATATTGAAATTGAACCATACAAAGTTATATATGAAAACTGCAGAGAACCTGAAACCACTAAAGAAGATTTCTCGGAAATTAAAGGGCAGGCTGCGATGAAAAGGGCAGTAGAAGTTGCTGCTGCCGGGATGCATAACATATTGCTTCTGGGTTCTCCGGGTTCTGGCAAGACAATGATTGCAAGGCGAATTCCCACAATACTTCCCGACCTTACATTTGAAGAGGCGCTGGAGGTTACCAAAATTTACAGCATATCAGGATTACTTAGCAGCAAAAGGCTTATAAGGAACAGGCCGTTTCGCTCTCCTCACCACACTTCGTCGCGGGTCTCTATGGCAGGAGGCGGTTCAAAACCAAGCCCCGGCGAAGTTTCCCTGGCTCACTACGGGGTGCTTTTTCTTGATGAAATTCCTGAATTTCCTAAAAACGTCATTGAGGTATTGAGGCAACCGATGGAGGATGGTGATATTTCAATTTCGAGAGCAAATGGATCATTTACTTTTCCTGCAAAATTTATGATGGCAGCATCGATGAATCCATGTCCCTGCGGATATCTGGGTGATCCTACCCATGAATGCTCATGCAGTCAAGGACAGATAGACAAATATCTCAGTAAGATTTCAGGGCCGCTTTTGAACAGAATAGACATCCAAGTGGAGGTATCACCGGTAAAATATGAGGACTTAAAAGATGAAAGCACGGAAGAATCATCAAGCGAAATAAAGAAGCGAATAGTTAGGGCAAGAGAGATTCAGCAAAAAAGATATGCTGAGTTGGGAATTATTACAAATTCAGAACTCAGCGGCAAATATGTATCAAAGTACTGCAAGATTGGCAGGGAATCAGAGATGCTGCTCAAGGATGCTTTTGAGAAACTTGGACTAAGTGCAAGGGCATACAATAAAATTCTAAAAGTTGCAAGAACAATTGCAGATTTGGATAAATCCCATAATATAGAGACAAAGCACATTGCGGAAGCTATACAATACAGAAGTCTGGATCGCAAATACTGGAGGTAAAATGGAAAGGCTTGATATCAATCAAAAAACCATCGCGTGGCTTAATTCGGCAAAGGGTATATCCAACAGGTCTATAGAGAAGATTCTTGAATATTTTAATAACAGTCCAAATGATTTATGGGATAATTTTGAAAATGAAAAGAATAATCTTTCATTTATAAAGTATGAAGCTATAAATTCATTGTGTAAGATTAAGGCGCATTTTGAAGAAATGTTGCTCATAAAACTTAAAGAACAAAACATAGGAATAGTTACCGTGTATGATAAATATTATCCTGAAAAACTGCGACATATGGACGGCTCACCATATATATTATACTACAAGGGAAGGTTGGATAGAATTAATGATTTGTCAATAGCCGTTGTTGGATCTCGCAAAGCAACAGCTTACGGGAAGTGGGTTACTGAGAAGCTGACCGGTGAATTATCGGAACTTGGAATAAATATTATCAGCGGACTTGCAATAGGCATAGATTCAATAGCACATAGAACATCTTTGAAATCCAACGCTAATACATTTGGGGTTATAGGGTGCGGCATAGATGTAGTTTATCCAAGAATAAATGAGCGTTTATATTTGGAAATCGCAGAAAAAGGGGGAGCTGTACTGACAGAGTATCCATTGGGTATGCAGCCTCTTCCTAATAATTTTCATGCAAGAAACAGGATTATCAGCGGACTTTCAGACGGTGTGCTTGTTATTGAAGCGCGAGAAAAAAGCGGGACTCTTATAACAGCAGGTCACGCCGCAAACCAAGGGCGGGAAATTTTTGCAGTACCCGGAGGAATAGACAGCCTTTACAGCAAAGGAACAAATGCTCTTATTAAGGATGGAGCCAAAATAACAACTTCAATTGATGATATAATTGAAGAAATACCGGAATTGAGAGAGAGAATAAATAAAAAACAAAGCTGCGATAATTGTCTTAGTTTTACAAGTAATGAGATCACAATTATAAACAGCCTGAAATTAGGAGGCAAGACATTAGATGCCCTAAGCGAAGAAACCCAGATAGGTACCGGAGAACTTTTGGGTCTAATTACCTTACTGGAAATGAAAGGTGCTGTTAGACGAGTTTCAGGAAATAAATTTATTATCAACTAACAGAAATTATTTAACGTTGTATTTCATAATTATTATTCTTCAACGTTTCTGTTCTGGATTTTGTATTCGTCATATTTTTTCTTAAATTCCGAGTTATCTTTTATAAATGAAATAAAAGTCTCAAAGCATTTTTCGGTATACTCACTTATAGTATGCTCTATTTTTTCTGTTTCTTTTAAAAGAATTTCGTCAGGTATGCCTATTGCTCTTAAAAAATTTTCTATTGTATTATGTCTTTTCAGCAAAAGTTCTCCCAAGGTTTTTCCTTCTTCTTTCAATATTATTACTCCGTATTTCTCATATTTCAATAAATTTTCTTTTCCTAACCTTTGTACCATTCGTGTGGCTGAAGGCGGGTGAACGTTTAGAGCATCAGATAATTCATTTATTCTTGTAAATCCGGATTTGGAGCTAAGTCTATAAATCATTTCCAGATAATCTTCCATGGAAGCTGTAAGATGGTTTCCATTTTTTTTCATATATTTACTGAATGTATGATAATCTTTATTTCCCATAAATTTCACCTTCTTTGGGGTTATAGCAATTATTAAAGTATATTCCCACGATGCTAAAAAATTACTGAATAGCAATAATTTTAAAATGGATTCATACAAAATATAAGCTTGATGACTTTGTCATCAAGCTGAATTATACTGTGAAGCCAAGGTATAAAATCAAGAATATTACAGTTTATTTTCCCTGGCTATCCATAACTTGCCTGAAAGTAAGCATTGCTCTCATCATTTTTGGAAAACCGCATGTGGGTGCAACCAGCAGTATTGCATGTTCTATTTCATTCTCTCTGCATCCACTATTGAGAGCTTTTAAAATATGAGTTCTGAGAGAATATTCGTTTTGACATTCAGCTGATAATGATACTTTTATAAGCCACCTCGTTTTTTCTTCTAAAGGACCCCCTTTTTCATGAATCAGTTTTCCGAATTTTTCATAAGCCTCATAAATTTCGCGATGATTATCTGTTAAATATTTGAGGTTCTTTTCTATTACATCGTAATTATCAAAATAGTCATTCATTTTTCATAACCATCCTTTATTAATATTGCAAATATTATTACCAAAATCACTGTATAATAAACTGTTAATTAAATATCTACTGATTAATAATAGACAATTTCCAGATGTTCATTATCTATTGACAAATAAAAAAATGTATTATATGGTATTATGGTATAAGTAGTAGAGACTTGCTTAGAATCAATGTGCTAGCGGTATTGGAGGAAATTAATGAATAATTTGTTAATAGTAGAATCGCCTGCAAAGGCAAAAACAATAGGAAAGTTTTTAGGTAAAAATTATACTGTAAAAGCTTCTGTGGGACATATAAGAGATTTGCCTAAAAGTAAGCTTGGAATAGACATAGAACAAAATTTTGAGCCGAATTATATTACAATAAGAGGCAAGGGAGATGTATTAAAGGAATTAAGGAAGGAAGCAAAGAAAGCTGACAAAATCTATTTGGCAACTGACCCTGACCGAGAGGGAGAAGCTATTTCGTGGCATCTGGCTAAAATTTTGAATTTGGATGAAGACGGGGACATAAGAATTGAATTTAATGAAATTACAAAGGATGCAATCAAAAAGGCAAGCAAAAATCCGAGAAAAATAAATTTGGATCTGGTGGATGCTCAGCAGGCAAGACGAGTTCTTGACAGACTTGTGGGATATAATATAAGTCCTCTTTTATGGAAAAAAATCGAAAAAGGTTTAAGCGCCGGAAGGGTGCAGTCTGTTACCTTAAAGCTTATTATAGATAGAGAAAGAGAAATAATGGAATTCGTTCCTGAAGAATATTGGACTCTTGAGCTGGAAGTTAAAAAGCAGCGTAAGAAATTTGGCGCAAAATATGTAGGTGCTTTAAAAAACAACAAAGTCAGCAAAGTAAAAGTTAAAAATCAGGACGAAATGGATGAAATTCTTAACAGTATTAATAAGGAAAAAATAAATGTATTTAAAATAGATAAAACAAAGAGCTATTCCAGACCAAGCGCTCCATTTACAACCAGTAGCCTTCAGCAAGAGGCAAACAGAAGAATAAATTTCACTGCAAAAAAAACAATGATGGTAGCTCAGCAGTTATATGAAGGCATCAATATAAAAGGTGAGGGCAGCATCGGTTTGGTTACGTATATAAGAACCGACTCTTTCAGATTGTCCGATGAGGCGGTAAACAGTTCTAAAGAATATATAACAAAAAATTACGGAGAGAAGTATTATCAACACAGAGTTTATACAAAACCAAAGAAAAACGGAAACAAGGTACAGGATGCTCACGAGGCAATACGCCCGACATCAGTTTTCAGAAATCCTGATAACATAAAGGACAGCCTTTCTACAGACCAATATAAATTGTACAGCCTTATTTGGAAAAGATTTGTTTCATCTCAAATGGTTGATGCACAGTATGATGTTACAAAGATTTTGTTAAATAATAATGAAAACATGTTTGAGGCCAGCGGCAAGACGCTTGTTTTTGACGGTTATAAATCAGTTTATAAATACAATGATGGATCAGAAAGTAAGCTGCTGCCTGAAATGGAGATAAATGAAATATTAGATATTTTGAAAATTAATCCCGAGCAGCATTTTACTCAGCCTCCGGCACGTTACAGCGAAGCAAGCCTGATAAAGGATCTGGAGGAGAGAGGAATCGGAAGACCCAGCACATATGCTCCTATTATTACAACAATAACCGGAAGAGACTATGTAGTAAAGGAAAAAGGGTCACTTCTTCCTACCGACATGGGATTTTTGGTTACTGAAATGATGGAAAAATATTTTTCGAATATTGTAAATGAAAAATTTACGGCTGAGTTGGAAAATAATTTAGATGAAATTGCATCAGGTAAAAAGGAATGGCATGATGTAATAAGCGAATTTTACGGCGGATTTAAAAAGGAACTTGATATTGCTGAAAAGGAAATGGAAGAAATAGAAATCAAGGAAGAGGTAAGCGACGTAAAATGTGAAAAATGCGGAGAATACATGGTTGTTAAAAAGGGTAGGTATGGAAAATTTCTAGCGTGCCCAAACTATCCTGAATGTAAGAATACTAAGCCATTGAAAGAAAAAGAAGCTGCTGAAGAGACTGATGAAGTATGTGAAGTATGCGGATCGATGATGCTTAAAAGAAAAGGGAGGTACGGAGAGTTCCTTGCGTGCTCAAATTATCCCAAGTGTAAAAACACTAAGCCTATTATAAAGACAATTGATGTAAATTGTCCTCTTTGCGGCGGTAAAATTGCAATTAAGTTTTCAAAAGCAGGCAGAAGGTTCTTTGGATGTTCAAATTATCCTGACTGCAAGTATATGTCATGGCTTGAACCTACAAACGAAAAATGCCCGAAATGTGGAGAGATGATGGTTATTAAGGACAGTAAGCCTACATGCATAAATAAAAACTGCATATAATATGTAAAACTGAATAAAATACGCAAAAATAATGTTGCCAAATAAAAAGGGCTGTGTTATACTTAACATAATTACGCACAGATTTAGATTATGCAAGAGTTGTGCCTAATGGTCTTTTGCATGAAATGATAATTCTGGAGGTAAAACAAAAGGAGGAAAAAAATATGTCTATTATAAGCATGAAAAAATTGCTTGAAGCAGGTGTTCACTTTGGTCATCAAACAAGAAGATGGAACCCTAAAATGGCAGAGTACATTTTTACAGAAAGAAATGGAATCTACATTATTGATTTACAGAAAACGAGTGATAAAGTGGATGAAGCTTACAACTTCGTTAAAGAGATGGTTTCAAACGGAGAGGAACTATTATTCGTAGGAACTAAGAAACAAGCTCAAGAGTCAACAAAATTGGAAGCAGCTAGATGCGGTATGCATTTTGTAAGTCAGAGATGGCTTGGAGGTATGCTTACAAACTACCAGACAATCAGGAAAAGAATTGATAAGTTAAATTCATTAAGAGCAATGGAAGCAGATGGAACATTTGATCTATTAACAAAAAAAGAAGTAATTAAGATCAAAAATGAAACTGAAAAACTTGAAAAATTCTTAGGCGGAATTAAAAATATGGATAAACTTCCGGGAGCATTGTTTGTCGTAGATCCTAGAAAGGAAAAAATTGCTGTAGAAGAAGCAAAGAAATTAGGCATTCCGGTTGTAGCCATAGTTGATACAAACTGTGACCCTGATGAGATTGATTATGTAATACCAGGCAATGATGATGCTATAAGAGCAGTAAAATTATTGACTGCTACTATGGCTGATGCTGTACTTGAAGGGAAACAAGGAGTTCAGATGGAAGAAGAACCTGAAGTCGAAGTAACAGAAGAAGAATTGGAAAAAGTTGAAGAAAAATCTGTAGAAGAATAAAAATAATTTATAATAATAAAGTAAGGGGTTAGGAATTTTTTCCTTACGCCTTGCTTTTTAAATTTTGGAGGGAAAAATGGAAATAACAGCTTCAATGGTAAAAGAACTAAGAGAAAAATCCAATGCAGGCATGATGGACTGCAAAAAAGCATTACAAGAAACAGGCGGGGACATAGACAAGGCAATAGATTATTTAAGAGAAAAAGGGCTTTCTAAGGCTTCTAAAAAAGCTGACAGAATTGCTGCTGAAGGCTTAACTACAGCATTAGTTTCAGAATACGGCAAAAAAGGTGTCCTGGTAGAAGTTAACTCAGAAACTGATTTCGTTGCTAAAAACGAAGAATTTAAGAGTTTTGTACAGATGGTGGCTAAGACCGCTCTGGATACTGAACCTGCTGATATTGAAGCTTTAAATGCGGTAAAAGTTGACGGAGGAAAAACTCTTAAGGAAACATTGACTGACAAAATAGCAAAAATAGGCGAAAATATGTCAATCAGAAGATTTGTTATTGAAAAAGTTAATGAAGGCAGAGTTGTTTCTTATATTCATGCTGGCGGAAAAATATCTGTAATAGTAGCGCTTGAATCTGAAGGCGATACGGAAGCTCTTGAAGTTTTAGGAAAAGACCTGGCAATGCAGGTAGCAGCAATGAATCCAAAATACATATCTACAGATGATGTTGATGCGGAATTTATAGCTCATGAAAAAGAAATATTAATAGCACAGGCATTAAACGAAGGAAAACCTCAAAATATAGTTGAAAAAATGGTTGAAGGAAGACTTCATAAAGAACTTAAAGAAGTATGCTTGTTAGAACAGCCTTTTGTTAAAGACGGAGATATAACTGTTAAAAAATATATCGAAAACACTTCAAAGACTATAGGCAAAGCTATAAAAGTAGCAGCTATACAGAGATTTGAAGTTGGAGAAGGTCTTGAAAAGAAATCAGAAAACTTTGCTGAAGAAGTTGCAAAGCAAATGGGTAAATAGTCCTGAGGAAATAGTACAAAATATAATGGAGAACTACTTAGTTCTCCATTAGTCACAAATTAAGTTAAGTCTTCAGGAGGAAGAGATGAACTGCAAATATAAAAGAATAGTATTAAAAATAAGCGGTGAAGCACTATCAGGAAATATTGGACACGGAATAAATAATGAAATAGTTACAAAAATTTCTATGGTCATAAAAAAACTCAATGAAATGGGAGTTGAGGTTGCTGTTGTTGTGGGAGGAGGAAATTTCTGGAGAGGCGCCAGCGCAAAGGAAATGGATAGAACCACATCTGATTATATGGGTATGCTGGGTACAATAATTAACGGATTAGCTTTACAGGATGCTCTTGAAAAAATAGGTGTTGAAACAAGGCTTCAAACTGCCATTGAAATGAGGCAGATAGCTGAACCGTATATAAGAAGAAGAGCAGTAAGACACTTGGAAAAGAAAAGAGTGGTTATTTTTTCGGGAGGTTCAGGCAACCCGTATTTTTCAACAGATACAACAGCAGCGCTGAGAGCGGCTGAAATAAATGCTGAAATAATCCTTCTTGCAAAGAACGGTGTTGACGGTGTATATAGCGATGATCCGAAGAAAAACCCGGATTCAATAAAGTACCATGAATTGAAATACATAGATGTTCTTAATAAGGGCCTTAAGATTATGGATTCGACTGCAACATCATTATGTATGGACAATAAAATTCCTATATTGGTCTTTGGAATCGATTATCCTGAAAATATTGAAAAAATTGTAATGGGAGACGATATAGGAACTATAATAAAGGAGGTATAAGGTGTATAAAGATTTAATCACAAAATCAGAAGAATCAATGAAAAAATCAATCAATTTTCTGAAGGATGAACTTGCGACAATAAGAGCAGGAAAAGCGAACCCAAAATTAGTTGATAAAATTCAAGTGAGCTACTATGGGGTTATGACTCCAATAAATCAAGTGGCAAATATATCTGTACCAGAGCCAAGATTAATAATTATTCAGCCATGGGATTCAAGCTTGGTGAAGGAAGTAGAGAAAGCTATCCTTGCATCTGATCTTGGAATCAATCCTTCAAGCGACGGAAAGCTTATCAGACTGGTTATTCCGCCACTGACAGAAGAAAGAAGAAAAGATTTAATTAAGAAGGTTAAAAAAGAGGCTGAAAATTCTAAAATTGCTGTTAGAAACATAAGAAGAGATGCAAATGAAGAGTTTAAAAAGTTAGAAAAATCAAGTGAAATAACTAAAGATGATCACAAAAAAGCCGAAGAAGAGATGCAGAAATTAACGGATAAATATGTTAAGTTAATAGATGATATTTACAGAGACAAGGAAAAAGAAATATTAGAGGTTTAATATGAATAATTTAATAGGCTATCCTCTTAAGGATGCCATTGAAATTATTGAAAAGGATGCCAATAAAATTATTAGTATTAAGAAGATAACGGGAACTAACAAAAAGTTCAATAATTTAGAAAAACCGTATGTAATCAGAAGACATGACTATGATAATTATGTCACGCTGTATATTTCGTATTATTAGTTTGTAATGAAGGCTTATGGTATCATAGGCCTGAGTTACGTTTTTGTATGCTGCCGGGGAAGGAGCAAGTAAATTGGTTAGCGAGACTGTGTGTAGAGAGGCCGATATGAAACTAGAAGAAAAGGTGCGTAACGATATTATTCCGGAGCATCTCGCGGTTATTATGGACGGTAACAGAAGATGGGCTAAAATAAGAAACCTCCCGACTAGAGACGGGCATAAAGAAGGTGCCTTGAGGGTTACAGATCTTGTGAGAAACTCTGCGGATCTTGGTATTAAATACCTTTCTGTTTACGCTTTTTCCACTGAAAACTGGAGAAGAGATAAAAAAGAAGTAGATTATCTTATGAATCTGCTGGTTGAATTTGTTACTAAGGAATTGGATTATTTACATAAGAACAACGTTAAAATAACTCTTATGGGCAATATTGACGATTTGCCCGGAAAAACGAAAAGAGAAGTTAAACGTTCAATCGAAATGACAAAAAATAATACTAAGCTCCATTTAAACATCGCATTGAGTTACGGAGCCAGAAATGAAATAATCAATGCGGTTAAAAAAACGATTAACGATTGCGAAAACAACAAAATTGATATTGATGATATAAATGAAGATAGTTTCAAAAAATATTTATTTACCCATGATATGCCTGATCCGGACCTGCTTATAAGAACAAGCGGTGAAATAAGACTAAGTAATTTTTTATTGTATCAACTTGCCTATACTGAGTTATATTTTACTGATGTGTTGTGGCCGGATTTCAAAAAAGAACAATTATTGACGGCTATTGACAGCTTCCAAAACAGGAAGAGGAGATACGGAAACTAGGGCGGTGTTTTTATGAGACAAAGAGTTATTACTGGGGTAGCAGGAGGAGCATTTATTGCTGCTGTAACATATATGGGAGGGCCTGTATATGATTTCGTTTATTTCGGCATAACCTGCATAGCTATCTATGAACTTTCAAAAGTTTTTTTTAATAACGGTTTTGGTTACGAGGCTATTGTAAATTATTTGTTTGCAATTGCATTATTTATTGAAAAGATAACAGAGTATAATCATTATTTCGACTTTTTTCTGTTTTTATACATATCATTAAATTTTCTTATATTTGTATTCAATAAAAAGATTGATGTTAAGAAAATTTCCGAGATAATCTTTATTGGAGTTTATGTAGTATTCTTTATGTACCATATGATGCTTATGAACGGCTCTCCATATGTATGGCTCGTTTACATAATAGCATTCGGCTCTGATACATTTGCCTATTTTTCAGGTAAAATCTTCGGAAGGCATAAACTCTATCCGGAGGTAAGCCCAAATAAAACTATAGAGGGTGCAATCGGTGGAATAATAGGATGTGTAATACTGTCGTTGATTTATTTTAATTATTTAAGAATAAATAAATATATTTACATTATAATATTTAGTGTGAGTGCATCTGTCTTTTCAATGACAGGTGATCTTGCAGCTTCAAAAATTAAAAGGGAAAGCGGAGTAAAGGATTTTGGCAATATGCTGCCCGGACACGGAGGAATATTAGACAGATTTGACAGCGTTCTTTTTGTTGCTCCTATAATTTATTACTTTATTCGCCATTTCCTCTAGATGGAGGTATAATATTGTTGACATTAGTTTCAGCTATTCTTGTATTTTCGGCTATAGTACTTGTTCACGAATTTGGCCATTACAAAGCTGCCAGAAGCGTGGGCATAAAAGTATATGAATTTGCAATAGGAATGGGACCGACTCTTTACAAAAAAGAAAAAAACGGAACAATATATTCAATAAGAGCAATTCCTATAGGTGGATTTGTACAAATGGAAGGCGAAGAGGAAGATGTGAGAACTTCAACAAGTTTCAGCACAAAGACAATCTGGCAAAGATTTAAGGTTATAGCAGCAGGACCTTTGATGAACTTTGTTTTCGCTCTTGCATTATTCATTATTATTGCTCTATCATTTGGAGTATACGGAAATCGCATAGATTATATTGATAAAGATTCAAATGAATACAGTGCTGGTTTAAGAACCGGTGATAAAATTGTATCTATAAACGGAGATAAGGCATATATCTGGGAGGATATCTTCTATGAAATAGCAAATCCGGATCGTGCTTACTATACGGTGGAATATGAAAGAAACGGAGAGGTAAGCCAGGCCAGGATTGAAAATAACTACAGAAAAATAGTAGGTATCAGCACAGATGTAGTTGACGGAAAGGCTACAACGACAGTTTCTCCTACAGATGTAACTTCTCCTGCATATGAAGCGGGGATTCATGACGGGGATAAAGTAACAAAAATAAACGGAATCCCTATTGATACTTGGGAGGAGTTGACAAATCAGGTTGAAAATACACCGGACGGACAGCCGGTAAATGTAACTGTTGAGCGAAACGGAAATACTCTTGATTTCAGCATAACACCTCAGACACAAATTGCCGTTAAGTTTAATACTCAACTTGAGAAATCATTTATTACTGCAATTTCTTCATCGGCTTACAAGACGGTATATTATATAGAGCTTATGTTTAAAACAATCAGCCAGCTTGTAACCGGAAAACTGGGGAGTGATGCATTGGGTGGCCCTGTTATGGTAATATCGATGGTTGGCGAAGCTGCCGAAAGCGGATTGCTTTCACTTTTGAGTTTAGCGGCTTTTATAAGTATAAATCTTGGATTTATGAACCTTTTGCCAATTCCGGCTCTTGATGGAAGCAAGCTTGTGTTTTTAATAATCGAAGCAATAAGAGGAAAGGCTATACCTATTGAAAAGGAAGGGTATATACATTTTATTGGATTTATGGCGCTTATTGCATTCATGGTTTTTATAACATATAAAGATATTTTGAGATTATTGAGGATTTAATTTATAAGAGATAGATGAGCAAAAGATATTTAAGCTCATCTATTGCTTTGTTAACATATTTTGTTGCAATACTATGTAGGAGGATGTATGGGACAGATAATCAGAAGGAAATCAAGAAGTATTATGGTAGGAAATGTGCAGATAGGAGGCGGGGCGAAAATTCCTGTTCAGTCCATGACAAACACATTTACTAAAGATGTGAAGTCTACTGTGAATCAAATTTTGCAGCTTGAAAAAGCAGGATGTGAAATAATCAGAGTTGCTGTTGCGGATAGTGAGGATGCGGAAGCAATAAAAGAGATAAAAAAGCAAATAAATATTCCAATAGTTGCAGATATTCATTTTGATTACAGGCTTGCGTTGAAGTCCATAGAAAACGGAATAGATAAATTAAGAATAAATCCTGGTAATATAGGAAGCACGGACAGGGTAAGAAAAATTGTAGAAATGGCAAAGCCCAGAAATATTCCGATTAGGATAGGTGTTAATGCAGGCAGCATACATAAGGAAATATTAAAGAAGTATGGCAATAAACCGACTTCAGAGGGAATGGTTGAATCTGCCCTTGAGCATGTTAAAATATTAGAAGATTTGGACTATAAAAATATTGTTATTTCAATGAAAGGAACAGATATTAAGATGACAATAGATGCATACAGATCGATGGCTGCAAAGGTTGAATATCCGCTCCATTTGGGCATAACCCACGCAGGAACTTTGTTTGAAGGAAGTATTCGTTCTGCAATTGGAGTAGGTAGCTTGCTGGCAGACGGAATCGGCGACACTTTAAGAATTTCATTGACTGATGACCCAAGGGAAGAAGTTAAGGTTGCCAGGGAAATTTTAAAAAGCCTTAATTTAAGGAATTTTGGAATTAACTATATTACATGCCCTACGTGTGGCAGAACAAAAATAAAATTGATAGATCTTGCACAAAAAATTCAGGAAGGCTTGAAGAACGTAGATAAGCCGATTAGTGTCGCGATCATGGGATGCGCCGTAAATGGGCCTGGTGAAGCAAGACAGTGTGATATAGGCATTGCAGGCGGTGTAGGAGAAGCTCTGTTATTCAAGAAGGGTGAAATAATAAAAAAGCTTAAGGAAGAAGATATCATAGATACATTACTTCTTGAAATTGAAAAAATGTAATAAGATTGACATTTTTGTAAAATATAGTATAATGAGAATATATTAATAAAGTTGGATTTCGTGAAGAGTTCAACTTATTTTTATAACATTTTAAAATAATGTGGGGTGTTATTTACTTTAACATATTAATAAGGAGGATTTACAATGTCAGAATTAGGTGTAATAAAAATTAAGAAAAGAGAAAATACCAATAGCAGAGAAAGTAAGAAGTTGCGTAAGAATGGCTTTGTACCTGCTAGTATATCCTGTAAAGGAAAAGATTCCGTATCGGTTTATTTAAGGACGGACGAATTAAAGAAGAGTGTTAATAAATACGGGAGATATGCGCTTTTTAAACTTTCTATTGAAAACGAAGATACGATAACAGGAATGGTAAAGGATATTCATTATTCGCCAATTAAGGGAGAACTTTTGAATGTTGATTTACAGGAAGTATCTATGAGTGAAGAAATTAAAGCTGATTTGCCAGTTAGACTCAAAGGTGTAGAGAAGCTGGAGTTAAGGAAACTCATGGCACTTTCGCAGCTTGATGTTATTCGTGTAAAGGGTCTGCCGCAGGATATTCCCGATGAAATTACTATTGATGTTTCAAACATTAACGGTATCGAAAATATTAACGTTGCAGATGTGGATTTTCCTAAAGGCATTGTACCTGAAATTAACCTTGAACAATGTGTTATTTCTATTGTTGAAGCAAAAAGACAGGCAAGTGTTGAACCTGAGCCTGATGAAGATACAGAGAGTATTGATGCTTAATAGCATTATATATTATAGTAAAATTGCAATCATTGAGTTGATTGCAATTTTTTGTGTGGAAGAAAGATCAAAGTTCTTCAATATGAATCAAGCCTTCAAATGAACTGAAATTTTGAATTATATCTATATGGTTCATACGTTCATGCGCCTCCAACTGTATAATTGCAATTACAGTAACATCCTTCAGTGTTGGGTCTTTTGTAATTTCAATATCATGGACTTTAAAGTTATTTTCGTAGCAGTAGGTAATAAATCTGTCAAAATGTTCAAGCGTAGAAAAGGATGTATACACGGCTATAGACTTGTTAGTTGAAGTAAGCCATATATCAAATTTTTTTAACAATGTAATTATCAGAAAAACGGCTAAAGCTACGATAATGGCACCGAAATAAAAACCTATTCCTATAGCTAGACCGAGACAAGCTGAAGCCCAGAGACCTGCTGCCGATGTAAGACCTCTTACTTGGCTTCTGCTAGTTACAATTATGGTTCCTGCGCCAAGAAAGCCTATACCGCTGATGACCTGAGCTCCAAGTCTGGCAGGATCACTGCCTTGAAAATTATTATATATAAACTGATTAGTCATCATTATTAAGGAAGAGCTTAAGCAGACAATCATATATGTTCTGAAGCCAGCCGGCCGGTTTTTCCTGCTGCGTTCAAGACCTATGAGACCTCCGAATATAAGTGACAGCAGAATCCTAAGAGTTATTGAATACGCGTTCAGGTTGTATAATATTTCCATAATAATCACCACCTTGAAAATTATATAATACTAATATTATATCTAAAAGGACTACAAAAGTTTCATATATATTATAAAAAAGCGAAATTCTTTTAAAGAACTTCGCTACTTAATTCTTTATATTTTATCAGGGAGCCAAGCTTGTTCATCGGTTACCTTAACGGTTAATATTTTGCCGTTATCTTTCGGATGTTTTGCCTGATGGTATTTAAACAACACTTCATCCTCTCCGATCTGTCCTATTATTTCAATTTTCCCTGTGGGGTGACTCATTGCATATTTAAAGGCCTTGCTTATTCCATTTAACTTTGTTCTTGTTTCATCCATTATTTTTATTGCAGTTTTTATTGGAACCTGAAATTGGTTTTTTACTCCGGAAACCGGCCTGCATTGGAATATGTAGTAAGGAAGTATTCCTATTTCAGTAAGCCCTCTCATGAGAGATGCCAATGTGTCGGAATCATCGTTTATGTCTTTTAGCAGTACTGTCTGATTCCGTACGGCTAAACCGATGTTTCTAAGCATTTCGATTGCCTTAGTAGATTCAGGAGTAATTTCATTAGGGTGATTAAAATGAGTTATAATGTAAATCTGCTTTATTTTGCTGTAGCGTTCCAGAATATCAAGGAGTTCCTTGTCCTCTGTTATCCTCTGGGGAAAGACTACAGGTGTCCTTGTTCCGAAGCGAATAAAGCTTAGATGTTCAATGCTTGAAAATTCGTTAAGTATTCTTTCTATTTTTTCGTTGCTGTTCATGAAGGAATCTCCGCCTGATACCAGCACATTTGTTATTTCTTTATGTTCTTTTATATAATTAACAACTTCATCAAAGTGTTTATTTATTTCATCGTCACTTACTCCTACTAATCTTTTTCTGAAGCAGTGCCTGCAGTACATTGCGCATCTGTTTGTTGATAAATACATTGCTGTCTGTTTATATTTGTGCTGAAGGCCGTTTACTACAGTATTGCTTGCTTCGCCGCTTGTATCAAGACTTCCGCTCATATCAGTTTCAAGTATTGAAGGTACGGAGAGCTTCCTTATTGGATCATTCGGATCATCCTTGTTGATTAAAGATAAGTAATATTCAGGTATTGACATAGGATATCTTTCAATGATGCTTTCAAGTTTTTCTTTATCATTATCTCCAAGTTTCCAGTTCAGTGCTTTGCTGACCTCATCTGCTGTTGTAACATTGTTTTTCAATTGTAATTTCCATTCCATAAATTCAACTCCATTCATTTAATTTTATAACATATTCAACTCCAATTTAAAATTAAATACTAAAAAAATTGAGTTTAATAAAGAGTTTTTATTAACCCGGTATGATTAGTTAAATCATAATTTTATTATTAGTGATTTTTGCGAAATTATTTAACAGTAAAATAAAAGTGGAATGAGATATGACGCTACTATATTTTCCATGAAAAATCTGTATGATATCTTTATATGTTAAGCTTATTTATATATTAGCATAATTTTTGGTAACAGTAAAGCGTTAACAATAAATTTTACGAAATTTTAACGATTGGTTAGCAAACGAAACGTCAAATACATATCAGCTCTTTATTCTGTCTGCTTAAAATAAGATATTGTATGCAGGAAAATCTAAATAATAGTTGCGTCAAAAGATAACGGTTTGCAATATTTGAGTATATAATAAATTTTATTTGATTAATAAAAATTATTGTGATATAATATACAGAAGATAGAAATTTTGACAAAAGAGTGGGGTTACAGCCCACTCTTTCTGATTGTATGTATAAAAGTATTCGTAATGATGGCTAAAAAGGGTAAAGGAGATAATATGAACAAAAAATACATAGAAGAATCAGTGAAGAAAATGGTTGACAGTGTTGTCAAAAATACAGAATTGGAAATGGTTGATATTGAATATGTAAAGGAAGGACCATTCAAATATTTGAGAGTATATCTAGATAAGCCTGGAGGAATAACGGTTGATGATACTGCAGATGTTAGCAGGGCACTTAATAAAAAGCTTGATGAAGCTGATTTAATAAAAGAACAATACTTTCTAGAGGTGTCTTCTCCGGGAATTGAAAGAGCTTTTAAATCAGATGGGGATTATAAAAAAAGCATAGGCGAGAAAGTTGAAGCAAAGTTTTTTAAGGCGATTGATGGCAAAAAATCCATAGAGGGTATTTTAGTTGAGAAGAATGATGACAGTGTAGTTATTTCAAGCAACGATGAAAATATAACTATTAATCTTAAAGATATTTCTAAAATAAATAAATTGTTAGAGGACTTTTAACGGAGGGTATGATGAACAAGGAAATATTAAATGCGTTAAGCGAGCTTGAAAAAGAAAAGGGGATTCGCAAAGATGTTGTGCTTGAAGCTATAAAGGCCGCTTTAGAAACGGGCTATAAAAAGAATTTCAGTAAGGCTACTAATTTCAGCATTGATATTGACGAAGAGAATGGTGAATATAAATTGTTTCAGGATAAGACAGTTGTTGAGGCAGTTGAAAATAAAAATCATGAAATTACATTAGAAGATGCAAGAACAATCGATGCAAAGTATGAGTTGGGAGATATAGTCAAGATTGAAATTAAGCCAAAAAAGGATTTTGGACGCATTGCTGCTCAAACGGCAAGACAGGTTATACTCCAAAAAATACGTGAAGCTGAAAGAGAATCAATTTTCAGCGAATTTTATGGCAGAGAATCCGATATACTAACAGGTGTGGTTCAACGAGAGAGCAAAGGTAACATTTATGTAGATTTAGGAAAAATCGAAGGAATTATAACCACCAGTGAGCAGATACCTGGAGAAGTTTACAATCCTGGAGAAAGAATTAAAACAGTAATAGTAGAAGTGAAAAATTCAGGTAAAGGTGCAAGCATAATGCTTTCAAGAAGCCACCCGAATCTGGTTAAAAGACTTTTTGAACTTGAAGTTCCTGAGATACATGACGGTATAATAGAAATTTTTTCAATAGCGAGAGAAGCAGGTTCAAGAACAAAGATTGCTGTTTTTTCAAATGACTCGAATGTAGAACCTATAGGTTCATGTGTAGGAAATAAAGGAACTAGGGTAAAAAATATAATTGATGAAATATGCCAAGAAAAAATTGATATTATAATATATGATAAAGATCCCGAAAAATTTATTGCAAACAGCCTCGGACCTGCAAAAATAGTGAAGGTTACTGCCAGTGAAAATGAGAAGAGTGCTGTTGCTGTTGTGCCTGATAATCAATTATCTCTTGCAATAGGCAAGGAAGGACAAAATGTAAGGCTGGCAGCAAAACTTACCGGATGGAAAATTGATATAATAAGTGAATCTCAAGAAAAGGAGAATAGCTCCGGGGAGGTACTATGAAGACTCGTAAAATTCCAATGAGGAAATGTATAGGATGTATGGAGAGTTTTCCAAAGAAGGAATTATGCAGAATTGTAAAAAACAAAGATAATGAAATAAACTTTGATTCTACCGGAAAAATGAACGGTAGGGGAACATATATCTGTAAAAAAACCGAATGCTTTGATAAAGCTGTAAAGTCAAAAAGACTGTCTAAATCACTGGAAGCTGAAATACCGAATGAGGTATATGAAGCTATCAAAGCGGAGATTGCTAAGAATGAATAAAATATATTCAATGCTCGGTATTGCCAAAAAGGGAGGTAAACTGTCCATAGGCTATGATGCGGCATGCATTGATATTAAAGGTAATAAAAGCGTGCTGGTTTTAATTGCTACAAATGCATCAGATAAGACAAAGAAAAACATACAATTCATGTGTGAAAAATATAAAGTTAAATATGTTGAATATGGGGAAAAAGAAATCCTGGGAAAAAGTCTCGGGAGAAAGGTGGTGAGTGTTTTGTCAATTAATGATATAAACATAGCATCATATTTATTAAATAATTTATAACCGGAGGTGGCTTAATGAGAATATACGAACTTGCAAAAGAATTAAAAATGAATAGTAAAGACCTTGTTGCTTTGGCAGAACAGGAATTAGGTATTACTATAAAAAATCATATGAGTTCTATTACGGACTTAGAGGTTATTCGGCTTAAAAAAGCACTAAATATTATTAACAGCAATAAAAAGGCAAAGGCTGCAAAGGGAGCAAAAAATGCAGTTATTGACGACGATGAGCCTTTAGTTGATGAAAAAATAGACTTAAATCAGGCTAAATTAAAGAAGGTCGACAAGAAACTAATATCTCCTGTGAAGAAACAGCAGGTACAGCAAAAACCAAGGACAGAAGGCGGAGAAAAAGGATCTTCAAAGGGATCTGCAAAAGGTAAAAATAATTTTAACAAAAAAAATCAAAAAAAGTCAAAGAATAAGCCTCAACAGCCTCAGCAGCAAAAACCTGCTGAACATGAAAGAAAGGAAAACCCTAAAATAAAAAATATAGAAATTGAAGAATCTATAGTAGTAAGAGAATTTGCAGATAAGCTGGGCGTTCCGGTTAATCTTGTTATTTCGAAGCTGATTTTGCTTGGTATAATGGCTAACATGAATCAGGAAATTGATTTTGCTACAGCCCAGCTAATCGGTGAAGAACTGGGAGCTAAGATTACTAAAATTGAAGTTGTAGATGAGCTTCAAAATTTAGAGGACTCACTTGCTCAAGAAGATACAGATGATGAAAAAGATATGCTTCCAAGACCGCCTATAGTTACTGTAATGGGTCACGTTGACCACGGAAAGACATCACTTCTTGACGCAATAAGAAACACGGCAGTGACTGAACATGAAGCTGGAGGAATAACTCAGCACATAGGAGCTTCACAGGTTGAAATAAACGGAAAGAAGATTACCTTCCTGGATACACCGGGACATGAAGCCTTTACTTCAATGAGAGCAAGGGGTGCTAAAGTTACAGATATAGCAATTATAGTTGTTGCTGCAGATGACGGAGTGATGCCTCAGACAATAGAAGCAATCAACCATTCCAAAGCTGCCGGAGTACCTATTATTGTTGCTGTAAATAAAATTGATAAACCTACAGCAAACATGGATAGAGTAAAGCAAGAACTGTCAGAGCAAGGAATAATATCTGAAGACTGGGGCGGAGATACTATATTTGTGCCAGTTTCAGCAAAAAAACGCATGGGAATAGAAGATTTGCTTGAAATGATATTGTTGGTAGCAGAAGTACAAGAATTAAAGGCTAACCCTAACAGAGCTGCAAAGGGAACAATAGTAGAAGCTAAATTGGATAAAGGCAGAGGTCCTGTTGCAACCGTACTTATAGAAAAAGGAACATTGAGCAAGGGAGACATTGTGTTGGTTGGCAGTGCATACGGCAAGGTCAGAGCAATGTTTAATTATAAGGGCAAAAAAATAAACCAGGCTGGACCGTCTGTACCTGTAGAAATTCTTGGACTTTCAGAGACTCCGCAGGCTGGAGATATTCTGGTAGTAATGGAAAATGAAAAAGATGCTAAAAATATAGCTGAAAAGCGCAAGGACAAAAGACATCAGGAAACAATGAATGCTACATCAAAAGTGTCGCTGGATGATTTGTTTGACAGAATACAAAAGGGTGAAGTTAAGGATTTAAATATCATAATTAAAGCAGATGTAAGCGGTTCAATAGAAGCAGTTAAGCAGTCACTGCTTAAACAGAGTATGGATGAAGTTAAGGTTAATCCTATACACGGAGGCGTCGGCGGAATTAACGAAAATGATGTAATGCTTGCTTCAGCATCTAATGCCATTGTAATAGGATTTAATGTAAGGCCTTCTATAGCTGCAATGGAGCTTGCAAAGAAAGAGAATGTAGATGTTCGTACCTACAATATAATTTACAATGCCATAGAAGATATTCAACAGGCAGTAAAGGGTATGCTTGCACCAGTTTACAAGGAAGTTGTGCAGGGAAGGGCCGAAGTTAGACAGACATTCAAAGTTCCAAATGTTGGAATTGTTGCCGGTGTATATGTAACAAGCGGCAAAATAACAAGAAAGTCAAAAATTAGACTGCTTAGAAATGATATAGTAATCCATGAAGGAGAAATATCATCATTAAAGAGATTTAAGGATGATGTATCAGAATTAAATACCGGGTATGAAGGCGGTATTGGTATTGAAAAATATAACAACATTAAAGAAGGCGACTCAATGGAAGCCTATATAATGGAAGAAATTAAAAGATAGTTAACAGAAAAGGGGTATAACATGGCAAATAGAAGAAATAACAGATTGTCGGGCGAAATGAAAAAAGTTATATCTGAAGTAATCAGAAACGAAGTAAAAGACCCAAGAATATCAGACCTAACGAGTGTTACGGATGTTCATGTCACGGAAGATTTAAAATATGCAAAAGTATATATTTCCGTATACGGGGACATTGAACAAACTTTGAAAGCACTAAAGAGTGCAGGAGGTTTTATCAGGCGGGAAGTAGGGAAAAGAGTTAAAATGCGCATAACGCCTGAATTGATATTTGAAAAGGATGATTCAATAGAAAAAGGAATATATATGTCGAGCCTTATAAATAAGGTTATTAAAGATGAAGAAAGCAGGAAGGCTGAAGATGAATCCATTGATGAATGATGTAAAGGAAATATTTAATCTAATAAATAATTCTAAAAAAATCTGCATCGCAGGACATAAAGCCCCTGATGGAGACTGTATAGGGTCAGTTATGGCCCTGTACGAGTTCTTGAAATCTATTAATAAAAAAAACTTAGCAGTGTATATTGATGGCAGCATTCCTTTTAATTATAAACCATTAGTTGATGAAAGTGTAATTTCAACGGAGTATGACGGAGAAGAGTTTGATTTACTGGTGGTTCTTGATTGCAGTGATTTAGGAAGGTTAGGTAAATTTACGGATGTATTCTCTCATTCAAGCAAGACAATATGTATAGACCACCATAAAACCAATGAAGGCTATGCAGACATTAATGTAATAGATCCATCTATGAGCTCTACAGGTGAGCTTCTGTATGACATATTAAAGATATCAGGCTATGAAATTTCTCAGCAGGTTGCAACATTCATTTATGTAGCTATATTGACTGATACAGGAAAGTTTAGCTATTCCAGCACAACAGGAGATACTCACAGAAAAACGGCGGATCTTATGGATCTGGGAGTAGATGCATCTCATGTGGACAACATAGTTTATAATTCTAAGCCTGCAAATGTTGTGAAGGCTTATATTGATTGTATCAGCGGAATAGAGTTGTACTATAAAAATAAATTTGGTATAACTTCCATTACTAGAGATATTTTAGAGAAAAACAATACTGATATGAATGATATTGATGGAGTAGTAGAGTTTATAAGAGGAATAAAAGAAGTTGAAGTGTCTTGTGTACTTAAGGAATATGAAGATTGTAATACAAAGGTAAGTTTGAGATCAAAAAATAATATAGATGTTTCCAAAATATCGGAAAAATTTGGTGGCGGAGGTCACGCTAAAGCTGCAGGATTTGAAATAAACGATACGGTTAAAAACTCTAAGAGTTTATTGGTGGAAACATTTAAAGAATATTTTGGAGAAAAATGAACGGAATATTAAATATTTTGAAGCCCACTGGAATGACATCTCATGATGTTGTAAGTAGAGTCAGAAAAATTTTAAATATGAAAAAAGTTGGCCATGCAGGAACGCTTGATCCAAATGTAGCTGGAGTTATGGCAATATGTGTAGGCAAGGGAACAAAAATAAGCGATTATCTTATGAGCGGTGATAAAGAATATATTTGTGAACTTATACTTGGTCAAAAAACAGATACTCAAGACAGTTATGGCAAGATAGTTGATGAAAAATACAATTTCAGTGTCAGTGTTGAAGAAATTCATGATATTTTGAAGGATTTTGAGGGAGAACAGCTTCAAGTTCCGCCTATGTACTCAGCAGTTAAATTAAATGGAAAAAAATTATATGAATATGCCAGACAGAACATTGAAGTTAATAAACCCGGAAAATTAATAGATATAAAAAAAATAGAGTTTATAAAATTTGAAAACAACAGAGTTCTCATGAGAGTTAAATGTTCTAAGGGAACATATATGAGAACATTGTGCAATGATATAGGAGAAAAACTTGGAACATTTGGACATATGGGCATACTTGTAAGAACAGAGGCAAAAGGTTTACATATTGAAAATTCTGTAACTTTAGATGAGCTGGAATATTTATTTGCTTTCAATAAATTAAATGAATGCCTTATTTCCATTGATGAGATGTATCCTTTAGAAAAAATTATCGTTGATGAACGGTATTATGACAGACTGGCTGCAGGCAACGAGGTTTTTGCCGAGGCTGATGTTTGTAACGGCAGTGAATTTTACGTTTACTGCAGAAACAAACTTGTAGGAATAGGGAAAAAAATCGGAAATAATTCAGTTAAAATAGAAAAAATGCTTATATGAGCTATAGGTGGTACTAATGAAAAACATAAACGGATCGTGTGTTGCCATCGGTAATTTTGATGGTATTCATACAGGTCATGACGTGCTTATAAGACGTATGATTGAATTAAGTCATGAAAAAAATCAGGACAGCATAATAATTACTTTCAAGTTTATAAAAAAAGATTTAAGAAAATCAAATTGTAACATCAAGTACATAAATTCAGGAAACATAAAGCTGGAGCTTTTAAAATCCTATAGTGTGACAGAGGTAGAGGAAATACTGCTTGACGAGGTTGTTTCAAAATATTCTCCGGAACAGTTTATTCGTGAAATTCTCATAGATAGGCACAATGCAAAAAATATCGTAGTAGGGTACAATTTTACATTTGGGTACAAAGCCGAAGGAAATATAAATACGCTGAAAAAGTTTCATGATAAGTACGGTTACAGCGTAGAAGAAATACATCCGGTAAAATATAACGGAATAGTTGTAAGCAGCACTCTGGTGCGAAATTTGTTAAATGAAGGCAAAATTCGCGAAGCAAATAATCTTTTAATAGATAATTATACTATATTTAACGAGGAAATTAATATAGATACTAATAAAAATGCTGCTTTTGTGAATAATAAAAGCAGTATCATAGTGCCTCCCGACGGCAGATATAAGATAAAGATGGGAAATAGGGAAATGATACTTAAGATTGTATCTAACAGGTATGGTTCTGTCTTGACTTTTGGTGAAAAGATTGAAAATGGCAATGATATAATATTTTTAGACAAAGTTGAAAGCTGATAATTTTGCATTAAAAAATTAAATTTAGGTTTACAAAAAACAAGTAGTATGGTAAAATTTATTGTATTTCCATAATCTAAGTTTTTCGAATCCTCAACGTATTGCTTGGATTATTGGTGAAATAAAAATTATTATTGGAGGACAATATGACTAAGGAACAAAAAACACAAATTATTGAACAGTACAGAATCAATGAAAAGGATACGGGATCTCCGGAAGTTCAGATAGCGTTGCTGACTCACAGAATCAACAATTTAACTGAACACTTGAAAGACAACAAAAAAGATCATCACTCAAGAAGAGGTCTTTTGCAAATGGTTGGTCAAAGAAGAGGATTTCTTAACTACTTAAAAGAAAATGACATCGAAAGATACAGAAGTATTGTTGCAAAATTAGGATTAAGAAGATAATTAAGGAGCGGGGAAAATCCCGCTCTTATTTATCATTCAAAAGATTTCAAACTATTAGAAGGAGGTACAAATGGAAGAAAAAGTTTTTAAATATACGCTCGCAGGAAGAGAATTAAAAGTTACTACCGGCAAAATAGCAGAGCTTACAAACGGCTCTTGCATCGTACAATACGGAGATACGGTAATAATGGCTAATGTTGCGGCATCAAAAGAGCCAAGACAGGGTATAGACTTTTTTCCGTTGAGCGTTGATTTTGAGGAGAAGCTTTATTCTGTGGGAAAAATTCCCGGAGGATTTATTAAAAGAGAAGGCAAACCGGGAGAAAAGGCAATACTAACGTCAAGACTAATAGACAGACCGTTGAGACCGCTGTTTCCGAAAGGATACAGAAATGATGTTTCGGTAACTGTTACTGTATTGTCAGTGGATCAGGATTGTTCGCCTGAAATAGCTGGGATGATAGGTTCTTCAATTGCATTGACCATATCAGATATTCCCTTTGACGGGCCGACAGGTTCTGTAAACATAGGTCTTATTAATGATGAATTTATTGTAAACCCAAGCAGCAAGGAAAGAGAAGCTACGGCTTTGAACTTAACTGTTTCTGGTACAAAAGAAGCCATAATGATGGTTGAAGCTGGTGCAGATGAAATAAGCGAAGCTAAAATGCTTGAAGCAATATTGTTTGCTCACGAAGAAATTAAGAAAATATGTGACTTTATTAGTGAGATAAAAGCAGAAGTAGGAAAAGAAAAATCAGACTATCTAAAATTTGTATGTGATGAATCGATTGAACAAGAAATCAGAGAATATGCCGCACCTATAATAAATGAGGCTATAATAGTTAAAGATAAGCTTGAGAGACAAGACAGAATCGATAGTTTCAAAGCGCAGACAAAGGAAGTATTCTTGGAAAAGTATCCTGAAAATGAAGCTGATATTGATGATGCTCTTTATACTATAATTAAGGAAAAGGTAAGGGAAAATATTCTTGTAAGAGGTATAAGACCTGACAACAGACAAATTGATGAAATAAGAAAAATTTCATGCGAAGTTGGAATGCTTCCTAGAACTCATGGATCTGCAATATTTACTAGAGGCCAGACTCAGGTTCTTACAGTAACGACTTTGGGCGTTTCAAGTGATGAACAGACACTGGACGGTATATCTGAGGAAACATCTAAAAGATATATGCATCATTACAACTTCCCATCTTATTCAGTAGGAGAAACCAGACCTTCAAGAGGACCTGGCAGAAGAGAAATCGGACACGGAGCATTAGCAGAACGTGCATTGGAGCCTGTTATTCCATCGGTGGATGTATTCCCTTACACAATAAGACTTGTTTCTGAAGTTCTTAGTTCAAACGGTTCAACTTCACAGGCTTCTGTATGCGGCAGTACATTGTCTTTAATGGATGCCGGAGTTCCTATTAAATCACCTGTAGCAGGAGTGGCAATGGGATTAATGAAACAAGATGACAATGTTGTAGTGCTTACTGACATACAGGGAATGGAAGACTTTTTGGGAGATATGGACTTCAAGGTAGCCGGAACAAAAGACGGTATAACTGCAATCCAGATGGATATAAAAGTTCATGGAATCGACAGAAATGTTTTAACAAATGCATTAGAAAAGGCTCGCGTTGGAAGACTGTTTATATTGGATAAAATGCTTGCATGCATTGATAAACCAAGAGATGAAATAAGTAAGTACGCACCTAAGATAATAAGCATGACAATTAATCCTGATAAGATAAGAGATGTTATAGGAGCAGGCGGTAAGGTTATCAATAAGATAATCGAAGAAACAGGAGTAAAAATTGACATTGAAGATGACGGTTCAGTACTCATAGCTGCCGAAAATGTTGAGAGTGCTTATAAAGCTAAAGAAATAATTGAAGGCATTATTAAGGAAATAGAAGTAGGAGAAATAATGCTCGGCAAGGTTGTAAGAATTGTTACATTTGGAGCGTTTGTTGAACTTACAAATAACAAAGACGGACTTTTGCATATATCTCAGATATCCGACAAAAGAGTTGCAAAAGTAGAGGACGTTTTAAGCGTAGGCGATGAAATACTTGTTAAAGTAATAGAAATCGACAATCAAGGAAAAATAAAACTTTCAAGAAAAGAAGCTATAAAAGAAACCGAAAATAAATAATATATCGGTAATAATAAATGCTTTAAGATAATAAGATAACAATATCAAGGTAAGACCGAGATTTTGTTATTTTTTATTTTCTGATTTTTGAAACAAGAGTTATTACAATTTACTCATATGGAAAGTTATGAAAGGATATAGCATAAAAATATGGTGATTTTTGAAATTGATGTTATTACTATGATATTTATACCTTTATATCCTGTTAGTGAGTGTTGATGCTTATATTAAAAAGATATATAATTTATATATATTAAACATATATTAAGGGGGGATATGATGAAAAAAGTATTGATTTTATCATTGATAACATTGATGATTTTGTCTGTCAATATTGGAGCGAATGCTGACGAAGTCGGTATACAACAATACAACTTACCGAATTTAGGACATGCACAATATTCTGTAGAAAAAGCACTGGATTTATCAGTGTATGCGTCAGAACCTGTCGAAGAACAGGCACTTGCTGATGAAGAACAGGCGCTTATTAATCCGGAGCAGCAGGATACAAGTGAATTGGATTATGACAAGCCAGTAGTTGCTTTGACATTTGATGACGGTCCATCCAAATATACTCCTGAAATACTTGAAGTATTGCGGGAAAATAATTCTAAAGCGACATTTTTCGTGGTGGGGTCAAGCGTTGATAATTATAAGGATACATTAAATCAAATAATAAACGAAGGAAATGAGATAGGAAATCATACCTATAACCATAAAGACTTAACCACTGTTACGAATGAAGAGTTATACAAGCAGGTTAAAGGTACGGATGATTTGATTTATAGTGCTACGGGGTACACTCCGGCAATAATGAGACCACCTTATGGTGCAAGTGATGATGAATTGAACAAAAAAATCTTAAAACCAGTTATTAAATGGTCTGTTGATACACGTGACTGGGAGAATAGAAATACAGAAATGATTGTAAATGAAATTTTGGAAAATGTACAGGACGGAGACATAGTTCTTATGCATGATTTATATGAAAGCACTGCCGAAGCAGCAAAGATAGTTATTCCGGAACTTGTGGAAAGAGGATATCAACTTGTTACGGTAAGCGAAATGTCTGAGTACAGAGGTATTTCATTGACTGAAGGAGAGCAGTTCTACAATATGTATATAAATTAGGTATAAAAGGGCGTAATTCTAATCAATTATGCCCTTTATAATTAAAGTATTGTAATTTATGTAAAATTCTGATAATATTAATTCATAATAATTTTTTAATAAAATCATAAATAGACCCTTTAAATAATACATTTAATTATGAGGGGGATTTTTATGAAATTTTTTTGCAATAACTTAGAATTTATAAGAAAACTCATAATAATAATTTTGACTTTGGTTATTATTATACTGCTTATAACAGGCAGATGCAGTACCGGGAGATACATAATGTTATGGTAATGTAAGTTTGCCTGCAAGATTAGCATATATGGAGGAGAAATGATAAAAAAGCATACTTTAGATAACGGTATAAGAGTGGTAATGGAAAAAATAGACTATGTAAAATCGGCATCAATAGGAATTTGGGTCAATGTTGGCTCCAGCAACGAGACAGAAGAAACAAACGGAATGTCTCATTTTATTGAACACATGCTTTTTAAAGGAACATCTAACAGAAAAGCAAATGAAATAGCTGAGGATATGGATAATTTGGGCGGCCAGATGAATGCATTTACAAGCAAGGAATGCACCTGTTTCTATGTTAAGGTTCTGGATGAAAACATTGAGGAAGCCACTGATATACTTTCAGATATGTTTTTTAACTCATTGTTTTTGCAGGAGGAAATTGATAAGGAAATTTCTGTTGTTATAGAAGAAATAAAGATGTATGAGGACTCTCCGGAGGACATTGTTCACGATAAACTTACGGAAATAGTTTTTAATGACAGCCCTATGGCATATAATATACTTGGTACGGAAAAAAATTTAAAGACATTTACGACACAGAGTGTATTGAAATACATGAAAGAAAAATATTCTCCTCACAATACTGTGATAGCAATTGCTGGAAGCTTTGATGAGGATAAATTTGTTAACATGATCAAGAATAAATTCAGCCACTGGCAGAATGGTTGTGTTGAACACATTGATAAACCTGGAGAATATAAGCGCAGAGTTGTAGGAATAAATAAGGACCTGGAGCAGCTCCATATGTGTATAGGAAATAAGACAATCGGGAGACATGACAAAAAATACTATCCATTGCTGGTTTTAAACAACATATTTGGTGGAACTATGAGTTCTAGAATTTTTCAGGAAGTAAGAGAAAAGAAGGGCCTGGTTTATTCGATTTATTCATTCGTATCTAATTATAAGTGCACTGGAATATTCAGTATATATGCAGGAATGTCATATGAACAGACGGAAGAAGCGCTAAGGACAGTATTAAAAGTAATGTCCGGCATGAAAAACGGAGATATAACAGAAAAAGAATTTAACAGAGCAAAACAGCAGATAAAGGGGAATTTTATACTTGGACTTGAAAGTACATCCAGCCGTATGTCGGCAATCGGAAGAAGAGAGTTGTTGTACAATGAAATCCAAAATCCAAATGAGATTATAGATCGCATCAATGACGTTAAATTGGAAGATGTATTGAAAGTATCTCAGGAACTGTTTGATATAGATAAGCTAAGTATCACTTTTACAGGTAATTTTAATAAGCATAAAGACATTGAAAAGATTATAAATAAAGTACTTGGAGAAGAATATGAAAGTTAAAATAGTAAAGAAAAATCCTTTTGAGCTCCCTACTTATGAAACAAAGGGCTCAGCAGGAGTAGATTTAAAAGCATATGTGGATGCAACGATAACATTAAAACCTATGGAAAGGGCATTGGTTCCAACCGGAATACATATAGAGATTCCTATGGGATACGAAGCCCAGGTAAGAGCAAGAAGCGGACTGGCAATTAAGCACGGTATAAGTTTGGTAAACGGAATCGGAACCATTGATTCAGATTATCGCGGTGAAGTAAAAGTAATACTGATTAATTTAGGCGACAAAGAGTTTGTAATCAATAATGGCGACAGAATTGCACAGATGGTTTTTATTAAGCATGAGCAGGCTGATTTTGAACTGGTTGAAGAGCTGGGTAATACGGAAAGAGGCGAAGGAGGCTTCGGGCATACGGGAATTTAAATTATAAAAGGGGGATTGTATGATGAAATTAAGCGAATTGTACAGCAAAGAAATAATCAATATTGATACAGGCGAAAACTTGGGAATATTTGGTGACTGTGATTTGGTTATTGAAGAAAAAACCGGAGAAATTATAAGCTTTATTTCCGGTAATAACTCACATTTTAATATTTTTAAAGAACCGAAGAAAAAAGAAGTATTGTGGAAGAATATTAAAAAAATAGGCAGCGATATGATAATAATTGAAAATGATTAATTGCTTATTATGTATAAAAAAAGCAAAACTCCAAAGAATAATCAGGAATATAACCTGATTATTTTTATGTGGAGGCTCAAATGGAAAATAACAATCAGAATATTAATAATATGCTTCAGCAGTCATTTAATAACATAGACACAAAAAGAGTTAATAAAAACAGTCAAAACAATAATATGCCAGAGATTCGTATGAATGGGAATAATGAGAAACAGAACTTTAGCAGCGATTCTGAACCGATTAATCCGTTTCTTTTTAGCGGAAATGAAAATAATAAAAATGAAGATAATTCTGATCAGCCCATAGAAAACGTAAAGCAAGTTGGCAGCATAACAGATATCAGCCCAGTTAAGGACATTTGCTTCATAAGCATAATCGGAGAGATTGAGGGGCATACATCTCTTCCGCCTCAAAGCAAGACTACTAAGTATGAACATATAATTCCTATGATTATAGGAGCGGAAATGGATCCTCAAATTAAAGGGGTGCTGATGCTGATTAATACGATGGGAGGAGATGTTGAGGCAGGCTTGGCTATTTCAGAACTGGTATCAAGCATAACAAAACCGACAGTATCACTCGTCCTTGGAGGCGGCCATTCAATAGGTACGGCACTTGCTGTATCAACTAATTATTCATTTATTGCTCCTACAGGAACTATGACAATACATCCTATAAGAACAAATGGATTTGTGATAGGCGTTCCACAGACATTTAGATATTTTCAAAAAATGCAGGAAAGGATTACAAACTTTATAGTTAATAATTCAAATGTAGACAGAAAGGCACTTTTGGATTGTATGTATGATACCGACGAAATTGCTAATGATGTAGGTACAGTTCTCAATGCTGAAGAGGTTTGTCAGATAGGGTTGATAGACGAGATAGGAGGATTCAGTTCCTCTATGAATAAGCTGAGAGACTTGATAGGAAATATGAATAATAACGACCAGGATTGTTCATAATTAAATAAAAGATTGCAGTTAAACAATATATTATGATATAATAAAATTTAGAAAAAACAGGGGGACGCTGTATTAAAATGGCAAAGATACAAAGTGAAAATAAAACAAAAAAAGCAACTCCAAGGAAAAAGAGTACAAGCTCAAATACAAAATCAAAAAAAAGCAGTAACAACAGCAATGAGCTGTTAAAAAAAGAAATAACAGCAATTTTTACAGTTGCATTTGCTGTGTTTTTAATAGTGGTTACCATAAAAGAAAATCAGACAGGGATAATAGGAAAATCAATTAATACCTTCATTCATTCAGCTTTTGGAAAAGGAGCTGACGTATTGCCGTATTTTATATTGGTAATCGGTATGATGAGACTTTTGAATATAATCGTATTCGGAAACAGCAACCAAGTAGCGGCTATAATCGGGTTTTTTATATGCTTAATTATGTATTCGGCTTTGCAGGATATAGAAACATTAAAAGAAAGTGATTCTATAAGAAGCTTAATAAAAGTATCTTCTGAAACAGGCCTTTTGAAACAAGGCGGTGGAATTATAGGAAATATTCTTACATACATATTTTTAAAACTTGTTGGAAGAAACGGGACATACATAGTGCTAGGAGCTTTAGTGTTCTCTAATTTTATTCTTCTTACTAATCAGAGCGTTATTGGGATATGCAAAATAATTACAGATTATTTTAAAAGGTTTTTTAAGGCTATACATAATTTTATATTTATTACTGAGCCGCAAGACGACCCTAAATCCAAGGCCAGAATTCCGGAGCCTCATGATGGATCGGAAGAAAATATAAAAATATTCGATTATATGAATCCTCATGAAAACAATAAAAAAGCTGAAATTACACAACTGAAGATAGACGATGTCAAAAAAGCTGAAATGCCAGCTAAGGAGAATGTAAAAGAAAAAGAAAAAATTGAGCATGATGATGCTAAAGATAAAGAAGTAAAAAGAGGAAAGAATAATTCTAAATTTGAATCTAAAGAAATTACAGATGATATAATTAATATTGCAGGTATAAAGGCTGACAATTATAAACAACCGTCAACAACGCTTTTAGATTCTGTCCCTCAGCATTCAAGAGGGTACAAAGATGACTTGAAAAAAGACGGAGAAAAACTTATTGAAACATTGAGCAACTTTAATATTCCGTGCAACATTCTTCAAATCAATAAAGGGCCTACCATTACAAGGTATGAAATTCAGCCGGCTCCAGGTATTAAAGTAAGCCGCATAACGGGGCTGTCAAATGACATAGCACTGGCTCTTGCCACGTCTGATATTCGTATGGAAGCTCCAATACCAGGTAAATCTGCAATAGGAATAGAAGTGCCCAATAAAAGCAAGACAAGTGTGTATTTGAGAAGCTTAATAGAATCCAAAGAATATAAATCTATTGGTACAAATATTCCGTTCGCATTGGGAAAGGATATTGCAGGCAAGAATATAATTGCGTCCATTGATAAAATGCCTCACCTTTTGATTGCAGGAGCTACAGGTTCAGGAAAAAGTGTATGCATCAATTCTCTCATTATGAGTATACTTTTCAGGGCAAAACCTGATGAAGTCAAACTTATACTTGTTGACCCGAAGGTTGTGGAGCTGAGCATTTACAACGGTTTGCCGCATCTTCTTATTCCGGTTGTTACCGATCCGAGAAAAGCTGCAAACGCGCTGAACTGGGCTGTATCAGAAATGACAAATAGATACAAGATTTTTGCACAAAACAGTGTGAGAGATCTCGAGTCATATAATGAAAAGATGGTCAAGGAAGATAATGAAAAAATGCCTCAAATAGTAATTATTATCGACGAACTTGCAGATCTTATGACAGTTGCTTCATCTGAGGTTGAAGAATATATTACACGTATTGCTCAGCTTGCAAGAGCATGCGGCATGCACTTGGTAATTGCAACTCAGAGACCGTCTGTGGATGTTATCACAGGTGTAATAAAAGCAAATATTCCTTCAAGGATAGCATTTGCCGTTTCTTCGCATATAGATTCAAGAACAATATTGGATACCGGAGGTGCTGAGAAACTTTTAGGAAAAGGAGATATGCTTTATCATCCTATAGGCCTTCCAAAACCTATACGAATCCAAGGAACTTTTATTTCTGATGACGAAATAAAAAGAGTGGTAGATGATATCAAGGCTCAGCAGATTCAAATTAAAACAGGAAAACAAAATGAGATAATAAATGAAATAGAAAAAACACCGGAACAGGATGAGGACGTAGATGAACTTTTAGAGCAGGCAGTGGAGTTGGTCGTAAATGATGGCCAGGCTTCAGCTTCATATATACAAAGAAAATTCAAAGTAGGCTATGCCAGAGCTGCAAGAATAATTGATCAGCTTGAACAAAGAGGTATAGTTGGACCTCATGAAGGCAGCAAGCCAAGAAAAGTGCTTGTAACAGTAGAAGAACTAGAAGAAATGAGAGGAAATTAATGAAAAAAATATACATGCATTCCCTTGGATGTTCCAAAAATCTTGTTGATTCGGAACACATGATAGGAATATTAAAAAATAAAGGGTTTGAGACAACAGATTATGCTGACAAAGCCGATTACATCATAATAAATACATGTTCGTTTATAGAGGACGCTCAGCAGGAATCGGTGGATGCTATTCTTTCAGCTGCGGAAATTAAAAACAGTTGTAATAAAAAACCAAAGATTATAGTAACAGGATGTCTGGCTCAAAGATTTGGAAGCGAGCTTGCAGATGAAATGCCGGAAGTCGATATTATTATCGGGACATCAGGTTTTGAAAAGATAAATGATTATATTGAAAAATATGAAAGCAGCAATAGAACTGTGGTTGATACTGAAATGCGCCAGGTTGACGATGAAAATCTCCCTAGGAATACTTTGACAGAGAGTTGGTATGCATACCTGAAAATTGCAGAGGGTTGCAGCAACCATTGCACATATTGTATTATTCCAAAATTAAGAGGACCATATAAGAGCAGGAAGATAGAAAAAATTGTCGAGGATGCAAGCCAATTGGCAAAGAACGGAGCAAAAGAAATAATAATAATTGCTCAGGATACCAGCAAGTATGGAATTGATCTTTACGGAGAAAGAAAGCTTCATGAGGTAGTGCAAAAAGTTTCGGAATTGGAAGGTGTGGAATGGGTAAGAATACATTATCTGTACCCTGAAGATATATATGATGAGCTTATAAATGAATTTAAACACAATGACAAGCTGCTAAAATATTTTGACATACCACTGCAACACATAGATGATAGAATATTAAAGAGAATGAACCGAAACACAAATGAAAAGCAAATAACAGATTTGATTAAAAAAATCAGAAGAGAAGTTCCAGGAGCTGTAATAAGGACATCGCTAATAACAGGATTCCCCGGTGAGACACAGCAAGAGCATGAAAAATTGATGAAATTCCTGAATGAATACAAGCTTGATCGTGTGGGAATATTTAAGTATTCTAGAGAAGAAGACACTCCGTCATACAAGTTGCCAGATCAGATCGATGAGGAAGTCAAAGAACAAAGATATAATGAGTTAATGGAATTACAGCAAGGAATTTCTTATGAAAACAACCTGGAGAAAATAGGCGGCGTTTATGATGTTCTTATAGAAGAGAAGGATGCTGAAAACATATGGGTCGGAAGGACATACATGGATTCAATAGATATAGACGGCTGTGTCTACGTGACATCTGATAAGGATTTGGAAGTGGGAAGTATTTATAAAGTAAAAATAAATGATGTGTTAGAATATGATATGATGGGAGATGTTGTATATGAATTGGTTTAGACAAATGAACCTTCCGAATAAGCTTACTGTTATAAGAGTATTGGCAATTCCATTGTTTTTAATATTTTTATATATAAGCAAAGGAATATTCAGGTTTTTGCCGCTTTTAATTTTTGTTGCTGCGGCAATAACAGATGCTGTTGACGGGTATATAGCAAGGAGGGATAATCTGGTTACAGATTTTGGTAAATTTATGGACCCTCTTGCCGATAAGCTTCTCACTGCTTCTGCATTTATAGCTTTTGTTCAAATTGATTATTTAAGCGCATGGGTTGTTGTTATAATTATTTCGAGAGAATTTTTAATATCCGGATTTCGAACTTTGGCGGCTTCAAAAGGAATAACAATTGCGGCAAATCCATGGGGTAAAATTAAAACGGTATTCCAAATGGTACTTATCGTAGTAATATTGCTGAATTATACGGGATATGCAGGGTTTACATCACCATGGATAACACCTCTTGTGGTCATAGTAGTTCTTTTGACCGTAGTATCAGGAGCAACATATATTTATGAGAATATTGAAGCATTAAAATAATTGAAGTATTAAAATAAAACCTGTTTTCAGAAATTGAAGGCAGGTTTTTTATTATGCTGAGTAACGCTTTAAATAAAAAAATTTTCATTTAATTTTGTTATTTTATAAATTATTTTCATATGTACACTTATTTTCAAATTAAATAAATTTATCTGAATTGTCTTATTTCTATCAGCAAGTTAAAATAATATCAATTAAAAGAAAAGGAGCTACGATATGGATTACTTAAAAATGGCCAATAGCCTTCCGATGTGGATTGCTGCCGGCATTGCTGTGCTTTTGGTATTAATACAATCGATAATATTTGCTACTAAATCTTTTGCAACCGGAAAAGAAATAGGAATTTCGGAAAGTGCAATGAAGGATGCTATGAAAAGCAGCTTCATCACTTCAATAGGACCGTCTATGGTAATTCTCACGGGGTTGTTATCTTTACTGGTAACAGTTGGAGGCCCGATGGCATGGATGAGACTGTCTTTCATAGGCTCGGTAATGTTTGAGCTAATGGCAGCAGGTTTCGGAACACAAGCTGCAGGAGTTGAAATGGGTGTAGATGCAATGACTGATGTTGCTTTTGCAAACGCTGTTTGGACAATGATTTTAGGTTCAATAGGATGGATTGTTTTTTCAACGTTTACTGCAAATAAAATGGACAAAGTACAGCAGAAATTTTCAAAGGGCGACAAAGGCCTTATTACGATTGCATCTACAGCGGCAATGCTTGGAGCTTTTGCATCGTTGAGCTCAAGTCATCTTGTGGCCATGAACAAAAATACCATTGCGTGCATAGCCGGAGGGCTCATAATGGCAATAATAGGGCCGCTTGGTGATAAGAAGAATATAAAATGGCTTAAAGAATGGACTTTGGCAATAGCGTTATTTGGCGGAATGATTGTGGCCGCAGTTATTTAAAGGAGGTATGAAATGGAAGAGACAAATAAAAGCAATGTATATGAAGGAAGTTATATAGCATATATAAACAAGTGGGGTAAAATAACAAATTGCCTGGGAATATTATTTTCGTTCGGGCCGGCGTTTGTATTAGCAGTTATATTTGATATAATGCCGCCTTCGAGTGCTATCATGACGGGATTTATATCAATAGCAGGTGCTGTAGGTGTACTTTGGTTTGTTGAGCCCGTTTCCTATTTTCCAATAATAGGTGTGGCGGGGACATACATGGCATTTATGTCAGGAAATATTTCAAATCTTAGAATCCCATGCGCCGCTATAGCTCAAAAAATTGCAAATGTAGAACCGGGTACAAATGAAGGAGCAATTGTTGCAACGCTTGGGATGAGTGTATCTATAATTGTTAACATTGTTATTCTAGCTGTTGGTGTGTTTGCCGGAAGCGCAATAATGACTGTTCTCCCCGAGTCGATAATAAATGCTTTGAACTATCTTCTGCCGTCTTTATTTGGAGCGATATTTGTGCAGTTTGCAATTAAAAAAATTAAACTTGCTCCTATCGCTATGGCATTAGGACTTGGGCTTACTTTGTCGGTTAATGCCGGGGTGTTTAGTTTTATCCCGGGAGGAAAACCCACATATCTTGTTACTCTTGGCTCGGTTTTCGGAACAATAATAATTGCATCGCTGCTATACAAAAAGAAATTAATATAAGGAGTCTATAATGAATAAACAAGAATTAATTGCAGAGGTAGAAAAGTTAAAGGATGTTATTACAGACGCAAGTATAAGCATTTGGAATAATCCTGAAATATCCGGAGAAGAAAAGTTTTCATCTGAACTTATAAAAAATATATTAAAAAATAATGAATTTAAAATTTATGATATAAACAACGTAGAGTATGCTTTTTATGCCGAGTATGGCCAAGGAAGCCCCGTAATAGCAATTATGGGAGAGTATGATGCATTGCCTGGTATGTCTCAGAAAAAAGATATTAAGCATAATCCTGTAATTGAAGGAGGCAACGGACATGGGTGCGGCCATAATCTTTTGGGAAGCGCTGCTATGGGAGCTGCACTAGCGCTAAAAAATTATATAAAGCAAGATAATGTTAAAGGTACAATAAGATTCTATGGCTGTCCTGCTGAAGAAACATTGAATGGAAAAGTGGAAATGATACGAGAGAACGCATTTGACGGATGTGATGTGGCATTAAGCTGGCATCCTATGAATGTAAATACTCCAATTTATAATTCATATCTTGCTAATAACTCTATAAAATTTAAATTCAATGGAATATCGGCACATGCAGCAGCGGTTCCTCATCTTGGAAGAAGTGCTCTGGATGCTGTTGAGCTTATGAATACGGGTGCAAATTATATGAGGGAACATGTAATTGATAAGGCAAGAATACATTACACCATTACTGATGCCGGAGGACCTCCTAATATAGTTCCGAAGGAAGCAGAATCATGGTATTTCATCAGAGCCCCACATAGAAAGGATGTTACTGAAATCACCGATAGGCTTATAAAAATTTCTGAAGGAGCTGCTCTTATGACTGAAACAGAGGTAAGCCATAAATATGTTGCAGGATGTTATGAAATGATGCCAAACAAGGTTTTGTTCGATCTTACGTATAAAAACATGCAAGAGATTTCGGGACCGGATTTTACTTTAGAAGAACTGCAGTTTGCTGATGAAATTCAAAAAACTGTAAGTGAGCACCAGGTTGAGGATGATCTAAACAACTACAAAATATTTAAAAAATATTCGATGCATAAGCATGTTGTTTCTAAAGAGGTAGCACAGGAGACGTATTTAACAGGTTCTTCAGACTCAGGGGATGTAAGCTGGATACTACCTATGAATTGCTTTCTGACAGCATGCTGGCCTTTGGGAATAAATCCTCATACGTGGCAGGCAACATCAATGGCGGGATCAGAGGTTGCGCAGAAAGGAATGTTGTACGCTTCAAAAGTCTTTGTGTCAATTGCATACGATCTGTTAAATGATAGCAGTCTTGTGGAAAGTGCGAAAAAAGAATTTTCTGACAAAACTAAAAATAATAAATATGTTCTGCCTTTAAAATAATTTTATGAAAAGATGTTTCATTATGCGATGCGGTCTGTTTGCAGCATTCAATATTGAAACATCTTTTTATATTTGATTTTATTATAAAAAAAATATATAATTTATATATATTTTAGAGGCGGTGATATTTTGGGATAACAGTTAGAGAAATGATGAAAGCAGAATTTTTTAAAGACTATAAGGTAATAGCGGGACATGGCGGATTAGATAACCAAATCCAAGGTGTGACTGTATTGGATGCCCCTGACGGCTTCAAATGGACGATGGGCAAGGAGTTTGTAATAACTTCGGGATATATATTTTCAAGAGATTTTAATTATCTGAACGAATATATATGTTCGGATGAACTAAGGAAAAATGCTGCATTGGGAATAAAATTTGTCAGATATCTAAAGCGTACTCCTGAAAATCTAATTGAGGCCTGTAATAAATGCAACGTTCCGCTGATAGATATACCTGATAAAGATCCTTTTATGGGAATATTTAATGCAGTTAATGTAATTGTTATGAATAAAAATATTCGGCAGTTCAATATAGGCAGAATAAATCCCAAAAGCTTTACGGATCTTACATACCAGGAAATGAAAATTAAAAAAATATTGAATAGCCTTGAATATGAGATGGAATTTCCGGCAATGCTTTACGATTTAATTGACGATAAGGCATATTATAGTTCAAACAAGTTTAAAGAGCTGTCAGTTGGTTTCAGCAAATATGACTTTTGGAATCCATCCTTTAGCCATAGCGTGGAAGTTATGTGCGACAATTTAAAAATGATAAGATACAGATTTTATGACGACAAGTATGACAAGCCATACAGTTGGATAACTGTTCCCATAAGCGTAAAAAACAAAGTTAGGGCGTACTTTGTTGTCATGGAGGCAACAGAACTTTTAGACTATTTCGATCAATTTGCTCTTCGAATAGGCTTTGTGCAAATTCAAGCGATGTTTGAGCAAATACTTGTAGCACAAAGCTCTGGCGATAGAGGGTTTGCATCTGTAGTTAAGAATATTATTAATAAAAGATATGATAAAAAAGAAATTATTGAAAAAGCCCTTGAATACGATCTTGATGTAGACAGAAAAAGTTGCATGTTTGTAATTGAACAAAAAAATAAAGGTATTCTTATTTCAGGATACAGCGATATTATCAATAGTGATAAAAGGCAGGTTTTTGGTTTAAATACATGTCAAATGGCATTAATGGGAGATAACAGATGCCTTTTTATGTATAATTTTACTGAAAGGGAAAAAACAGATAAAGAATATGAAGCGATGCTCAATAAAGTCTGCAATTTAAAAAAACGTCTGGAATTAGATATAGAAGGTTCAGAATTTATAATTGGGATTTCCGATGTGTCTGATTATATTTTTAACGCAGGTAGAAATTATGATAGATGCCTAAAGTCAATATGCATGGGTTCACATATTTATCCCGGCCTAGATATAATAGAATATTCCCGGCTGGGAGTGTTTGCATGGGTAGATATAAAAGAGGACGAGATCGATGTAATGAAAAAAGGAATTGAAGTTTTATATACAGACGAAGCAAATAGTGAGCTTTTGGAAACATTAAAGGTTTATCTTGAAAACAAAATGAATTTTAGCCTTACAGCTGAGAAATTGTTCGTGCATATTAATACTGTGAGAAAACGAATTGAAAAGATAAGCGACATGATAAGCATAGATCTCAATGATGAAATGAATCGCATCAAGCTTGAACTTCTTCTTAAAATAATATAATTAACGTTGACAAATAACTGAATAACAGATATAATTAAAAGAACAAATGTTCTAAAAAGGAGTGTATAATGGAGAAAGATAAGGCGCTTGAGCTTGCTATTGCTCAAATAGAAAAACAATTCGGCAAGGGATCTATAATGAAGCTTGGAGAAAATGCGAAGCTTAATATAGAATCGATACCGACCGGTGCCCTGCCGCTTGATATTGCTACCGGTATAGGCGGAGTTCCAAAAGGAAGAATAATAGAGATTTTTGGACCTGAATCATCAGGAAAGACTACCGTTGCATTACATATAGTTGCAGAAGCACAAAAAAGAGGAGGTATTGCTGCTTTCATAGATGCTGAGCATGCACTTGATCCTGCATATGCTAAAAAACTTGGAGTATCAAATGAAGACCTTATTATTTCTCAGCCAGATACAGGCGAACAGGCCTTAGAAATAGCGGAAGCATTGGTCAGGAGCGGAGCCGTTGATATAGTGGTAATAGATTCTGTTGCCGCACTTGTTCCTAAGGCAGAAATTGATGGAGAGATGGGTGATTCTCATGTAGGACTTCAGGCCAGACTTATGTCTCAAGCTTTGCGAAAGTTGGCAGGAGCAATTAATAAATCCAATACAGTGGCTATTTTCATCAACCAGCTTCGTGAAAAAGTTGGTGTTATGTTTGGAAACCCTGAAACTACCACAGGCGGACGAGCTCTTAAGTTCTATGCATCAATGAGGTTTGATGTCAGAAGGATAGAATCCCTTAAAAAAGGGGACAATGTCTATGGAAATAGAACAAGAGTCAAGGTTGTTAAAAACAAGGTTGCACCTCCGTTTAAACAGGCAGAATTTGATATTATATACGGTAAAGGAATATCAAAGGAAGGCTGCATACTTGATATGGCAGTTGAGGCCGGTGTTGTTAATAAAGCCGGAGCATGGTATTCATATGAAACCGGTAGAATCGGACAGGGAAGAGAAAATTCAAAGGAATATTTGCTTTCAAACCCTGAGCTTATGGCTGAAATTGAAAAGAAAGTAAGAGAAAAATACGATCTTGGAGATGTGAAGGAAAGCTATGATGATTCAGATAAATCTGCTAAGTCAGCTAAATCGGCGGATTCAGATAAATAATAAAGAGGCTGTTGCATATAGTTTTTATACGAAGCAACAGCCTCTTTATTATCTATTTTTGATCTATTTCTAATTGCCATCCCAAGAGTGTGTTTATCAACAGCAAGGCTCCTTGTAATACCTCCCTAAAGATTTTTCAAGGCAAAAAATAAATTTGACAGAAAAATAATTATGTAAATATTAAACGAAATACGCTTGAAGTTTCCGAATATTGAACATATTGTCTTGACATAAAGCGCAAAAAATTATAAAATATTATATATTCAAGTATTTAGAAATAAATTTGATATTTCAAATATATGATAGAAAATTAGCATTTTTTATATTTAGCATATAGCGTAATGTAAATAAATGTAGATATTTCGCAGCTTGAAAATTTAATAACGGGAGGTGCTGAATTGTTCAATGAAATAATAGTAGGTATTATCTGCGCATTAATAGGTATAATAGTGGGAATTATAATTCGTAAAAATATATCTGAGAGCAAAATAGGTAGTGCTGAAGAAGAAGCTAAAAGGATTATTGGTGATGCTGTTAAAGAAGCCGAAACAAGTAAAAAAGAAATTCTTGTTGAAGCAAAAGATGAAGCTCACAAAATGAGAAATGAATATGAAAGAGAAAACAAGGAAAGAAGAAACGAATTACAAAGATCCGAAAAAAGACTAATCAAAAAAGAAGAAATGCTTGACTCAAAGAGTATGCAGGTTGAAAAGAAAGAAGAGATGCTCCAAAGGAAGCTTAAAGATATTGAGAATAGGCAAAATAAACTGGAAGCAATTCATGACAGGCAAATTCAAGAACTCGAAAGAATTTCTGGGCTTTCAACTGACGAAGCAAAAAATATGTTGATTGACAACATAAAAAGAGAAGCTGAGCAAGAGGCTTCAATTGCTGTTAAAGAAATTGAGAGAGAAGCAAAGGATACTGCGGAAAGAAAGGCACGTGAAATTATTACATATGCAATTCAAAAATGTTCTGCAGATCATGTAGCGGAAACAACTGTATCTGTTGTAGACTTGCCTAATGATGAAATGAAGGGCAGGATTATTGGAAGAGAAGGAAGAAACATCAGAGCTCTTGAACAATTAACAGGTATAGATATTATAATAGATGATACACCGGAAGCAGTAGTTATTTCCGGATTTGATCCTATTAGAAGAGAAGTTGCAAGATTAGCCCTTGAAAAATTAATTTCAGACGGAAGAATTCATCCGGCAAGAATAGAGGAAATGGTTGAAAAGGCTAAGAAAGAAGTTGAGCAACAGATTAAAGATGAAGGTGAACAGGCAACACTTGATACCGGTATACATGGACTTCATCCGGAGCTGGTAAGGCTATTGGGCAGACTGAAGTTCAGAACAAGCTATGGCCAAAACGTACTGAAGCATTCTATAGAGGTTTCATACCTTGCTGGAATTATGGCGGCAGAGCTGGGTGCGGATGTTAAAATAGCAAAAAGAGCCGGATTATTGCATGATATAGGAAAAGCAGTAGACCACGAAGTAGAGGGGCCGCATGTAACTATCGGTGAAGATCTCGCTAGAAAATATAAAGAGAGCAAAGCAATTGTTCATGCAATAGCAGCCCATCACGGTGATATTGAACCTCAGACCGTAGAGGCGGTACTGGTTCAGGCAGCTGATGCAATATCAGCAGCAAGACCGGGAGCTAGAAGGGAAACACTTGAAACTTATATTAAGAGATTAGAGAAACTAGAAGAAATTTCAAATTCATTTGAAGGCGTAGAAAAATCTTTTGCTATACAGGCAGGAAGAGAAATACGCATCATTGTTAAACCTGAAGTTACGAGCGATTCAAGTATTATATTGATTGCAAAGGATATTGTCAAAAAGATAGAAGAAGAAATGGAATATCCGGGACAGATAAAAGTAAATGTAATCAGAGAAACACGAGCAACAGAATATGCAAAGTAATTAAATAAGAAATATATGGAAGTAAACAAATTTATTGTTTACTTCTTTTTAATTTCAAGATAGAATAAAAATAAGAATATACATATAAGAAGAAATAATTGACAGATAAATTGCTGTTTAACTTGTCAATGTATTAATAAATTTAGAAAGAGGTATGAAATGTCTAGAGATACTTATGAAAACCCGTTAATATCAAGATACGCAAGCAAGGAAATGAGCTATATTTTTTCTGATGAAAGCAAATTTTCCACATGGAGAAAACTTTGGGTTGCATTAGCTGAAGCAGAAAAGGAATTAGGATTAAACATTGATGACGAGCAGATATCTGAAATGAGAGCTAACATTTATAATATAGACTATAAAATGGCTGCACTGAAGGAGAAAGAGTTCAGGCACGATGTTATGGCTCACGTTCACACGTTTGGTGCTGCATGCCCTAAAGCAATGCCTATAATTCATCTTGGTGCCACAAGTATGTATGTAGTGGATAATACGGACGCCATATTGATGAAACAGGCACTTTTACTAGTAAAAAAGAAACTTGTAAATGCAATAAGCTCATTGTCAGAATTCTGCATGAAGTATAAGGATATGCCTACATTGGGATATACCCATTATCAGCCGGCTCAGCTTACAACCGTAGGGAAGAGAGCTGCTCTTTGGCTTCAGGACCTTGTGCTTGATTACGAGGAAATAAATCATGCGCTTTCATTGGTTAAACTAAGAGGCGTAAAAGGTACAACAGGTACGCAGGCAAGTTTTATGAATTTGTTTGAAAATGATAGCGAAAAAGTGAAAAAGCTTGAAAAACTGGTAGTTGAAAAAATGGGATTTCATGACTCGTTTAAACTGACAGGCCAGACATATACGAGAAAGGTTGACTACTATGTGCTTTCTGCCTTAAGCGGCATTGCACAGACATTGCACAAGGCGACGAATGATATAAGAATACTGCAAAGCCAAAAAGAAATTGAAGAACCTTTTGAAAAGAATCAAATTGGATCATCTGCAATGGCATACAAGAGAAATCCAATGAGAAGTGAGAGAATTGCATCATTATCGAGATTTATAATGTCAAACGAAGCCAACATGGCAAATACCCAGGCGACGCAGTGGCTTGAAAGGACACTGGACGATTCTGCAATTAAGAGGCTTGCCATTCCTCAAGGGTTCTTAGCTGCAGATGCTGTACTTGGAATTGCAATAAATGTATTTACAGGGTTGGTGGTAAACGAAAAGGTTATAGAAAAGCATATAGGTGAAGAGCTTCCGTTTATGGCAACAGAGAATATTATAATGGAAGCAGTTAAGAGAGGCGGTAACAGACAGGAATTGCATGAAGAGATTAGGGTGTTGTCTATGCAGGCAGCAGAGCAGGTCAAGAAATTCGGGAACAGGAATGACTTGATTGAAAGAATGTCTGAAAGCAAAGTAATAAATATGTCAAAAGAAGAAATCCTAGAAACTGTAAATCCTGTAAACTATGTGGGCAGGGCTCCGCAGCAGGTTGAAGAGTTCTACAATGATACAGTTAAGGATATCCTTGAGGAAAACAAGGAACTTCTTGGTGTTAACGTGGAATTAAGAGTGTAGCGCACTTGAATTTTATATAAATAGCTGCAAGCTAAGTGGGGATTTAATATGAATATAACAGTGATTTATGGAACTGAGCATAAAGGCAGTACTTATAGCATCGCTCAGCTATTTTTAAAAAAATTAAGGAACGAAAATTCTGAAATAAGAGAAGTCTTTTTGCCTAGAGATGTCCCTAATTATTGCAGGGGGTGTGCACAATGCTTTGAAAAAGGAGAAGAGCACTGCCCGGATTATGAGAAAGTTAACAGAATAAAGAAAGATATAGAAAAGGCTGATTTACTGATTTTTACCAGCCCGGTCTATGTATATCACACAACGGGACAAATGAAGACGCTTCTTGATCATTTCGGGTATCAGTGGATTGTTCACCGCCCAAATAAATTAATGTTCAATAAGATGGCTCTTATAATCTCAACAGCAGCAGGAGGCGGAATGAAGTCAACAATTAAGGATATTGCTGACAGCTTAACATTTTGGGGAGTTGCAAGGATTTTTAAGTACGGAAAAGGAGTCGCTGCAATAAACTGGAACGGTGTAAGTGACAAGAAAAAGCTTTCTATATACAAGGACGTTGACAGAATATCATCTAAAATTATAGCGACACAGGGAAATGTTAAGCCCAGTTTCAAAGTTAAGGCAATTTTTAATGTAATGAGGCTGGTTCAAAAAAAAGGAGGCTTCAATAAAGCTGACCATGATTATTGGAAGGAGCATGGGTGGCTCCATAATAAGAGACCATGGCAGTAGAGCGAAAATGTAATTGTTATATTTATAAGAACATTAATTAAGAAATATAATGATGAATATTGGGAGGAAGAATGAACTTTAATCCGGAAGAATACAAATATCCGTCCAAAAGAAATGTGGTGTACGGCCATAAAGGAATGGTTGCCACATCTCAGCCTTTGGCGTCGCAGGCAGGTCTTGAAATTTTAAAGGCAGGCGGAAATGCGGTAGATGCGGCTATAGCAACAGCCGCATGTCTAACCGTTGTTGAACCGACGTCAAACGGTCTGGGAAGTGATGCCTTTGCGTTGGTATGGATAAATAATAAATTACATGGGTTAAATGCCAGCGGATATTCACCATACAGTATTTCCATAGAAAAACTGAAAGACAGGGGTTACAGCGAAATACCAAAATACGGTGTTATACCTGTTATGGTACCCGGTGCGCCTGCTGCTTGGGCAGAACTATCAAACAAGTTTGGAAAACTACCACTTTTAGATGTCCTAAAACCGGCAATTGATTACGCAAGAAACGGATTTGCTGTTTCAGTAAATGTTAAAAGCGCATGGGATGCTGCATGCCATATATATAGAAGTGAACAAAAAGAGGAGTTTAACGGATGGTTTTCTACGTTTACTAAAAACGGCAGAACACCTAAATTCGGTGAAATATGGAAACTCCCACACCATGGAGATACTCTTGAGAAAATAGGAAGAACCTATGCGGAGGATTATTACAAAGGTGATATAGCAGATAAAATTGATTCTTTTTTTAAAAAATATAAAGGGTATTTAACAAAGGAAGATTTAAGGGGTTATAAACCTGAGTGGGTTGAGCCTATCAGAACTGATTACAGAGGCTATGATGTGTGCGAAATACCTCCAAACGGTCAGGGCCTTGTTGCGCTGATGGCTCTACAAATATTAAATGGATTTAGTTTTACAGAGAAAGATAGCAGTGAGACATACCATAAGCAGATTGAGGCAATGAAACTTGCATTTGCAGATGGTCAAAAATATATAACAGACCCGGAACATATGAAGGCTGATGTAAGCAGGCTGTTGTCGGAAGAATATGCTGAAGCAAGGAGAAATTTAATTACTGATACAGCATTGTTTCCTACAGAGGGAGATCCTAACAGCAGAGGGACAGTATATCTTTGTACTGCTGATTCAGAAGGAAATATGGTTTCATACATACAAAGCAACTATATGGGGTTCGGATCGGGAATTGTTATTCCTGAAACAGGGATAGCCCTTCATAATAGATTACATAATTTTAGTTATGACAACCAACATAATAATTGTCTAATGCCGCATAAAAAAACATATCATACAATAATTCCCGGATTTTTGATGAAGAACGGAAAGGCAGTAGGTCCGTTCGGAGTTATGGGAGCATTTATGCAACCGCAGGGTCATGTCCAGGTAATCGCAAACCTCATAGATTTTCACATGAATCCACAAGAGGCGCTGGATGCACCCAGGTGGCAATGGATAAAAGATAAAAAAATAGAAGTTGAACCAGGGGTTCCGCTGCATATTGTGAAAGATTTGATGCGACGAGGACATGATGTTAAAATTCAGCCCAATGCATCTTCTTTTGGCAGAGGTCAGATAATTTTGCGTACAGATGAAGGGACGCTCTGCGGTGGAACTGAGCCAAGGACAGACGGACAAATTGCAGTTTGGTAAGTAATTAATTTTAGCTGTATGATGTAAATTAGTTTTGGTAATAACTAAGTATATATAAATTCGGAGGTTATTATGAAAACTGATTTAATGTATACAACGCAGGATATTAAAGGACAGACACAGACGGAACCGGGGAAAGAAAGTGAAATGAATCCCAGACCCATATACGATGATGTGAATTGCAGAGGATATGGCAGATTAAAAGGAAAGGTTGCAATTATCACCGGAGGGGACAGCGGAATAGGCAGAGCTGTTGCCGTTGCTTATGCAAAAGAAGGGTGCAATGTTGCCATAGTATACAATATTGCTGACGACGATGCAAACGAAACAAAGATGGCTGTTGAGAGCTATGGAGGCACGGCATATTTAATCAAAGGAAACTTGAGAGATTCAAATTTCTGTAATGAAGCAGTAGAGAAAACTATAAGTCAATTCGGAAGCTTGGATATTTTAGTAAACAATGCAGCAATACAGCATCCGCAGACTAACTTTGAGGATATAACAGACGAACAGCTGGATGACACCTTCAGAACAAACATATACTCAATGTTTTATCTTACAAGATCAGCCTTAAAGTATTTGAAAGAAGGAAGCAGCATCATAAATACAAGTTCAGTAGTTGCGTTCAGGGGCAGCAAGGATCTAATTGATTATTCAGCGGCTAAGGGTGCGGTAACATCATTTACAAGATCTTTATCACAAAATCTAGCAGGCAGGAATATACGAGTTAACCAAGTGGCTCCGGGGCCTATATGGACACCGCTGATACCTTCTACATTTGATAAGTCAAAGGTTGGTGTTTTTGGCAAGGACACTCCGATGAAAAGGCCGGGACAGCCGGCGGAGCTGGCTGAAGCATATGTATATCTAGCGACAGACTGCTCTTCGTATATGACCGGACAGACAATGCACATAAACGGCGGGGACATAGTAAACAGTTAAATATCAAAGCGCTTCTGATAATAGCGGAAATAAATATAATTACTTAGGAAATAGAGGAGATTTGACAAAATGCGCAAATCTTTTCTTTTTTTCTTATAGATGCAGTCATTACTGTATGTAACAATTTTTTTGAAATATGAAACAAATTTTATAAATTTTTCGTCTAATAAGTATAAAAAAACGTTAGTATAATTTCATCTGTGGATGTAATAGTTGCGGCTCTTATTTGTTATCATGCTAATATACGCGTTAATACCAAATATTGAATTTAAGAAAAAGGATTAATCATATTTAGGAGGGAAATATGTATAGCGAATTAAATGAAAAAATGGAAAAGGCCCAAAAAGGTATGAACAGGCTAAAAAAAATAGATTCAATGTTAAAAGAGTTAAAAGATGAACGTAACCAACTTAAAAAAAAGGAAACCGAATTAAAAAGCATATTAGTAAAAGAAAATGATGATGTAGAAAAATTAAATAAAAAAGGACTTGCTTCTATTTTCTATTCCGTGGTAGGTAAATTGGATGATAAACTTGAAGAAGAGCAAAGAGAAGCGATTGCAGCGAAATTAAAACATAATCAGGCATTGACGGATTTAGAAAATGTTGAGTATGAAATTTCCAAGCTTTCTCAGGAAAGAACGGAGTACATGGATTGTAAAAGCCAGTATAACTCTCTGTATGAACAGAAAAAAGAGATGTTATTAAGATCTGACGAGAACACAGCTAAAAGTATACTTGATATATCTAGCCGCCTGAATGATTCAAGGAACAGGCTTGCAGAGCTTAAGGAAGCTGTAGACGCCGGAAATAATGCTATAAGATGTCTCGATAAGGCGCTTAGCAGCTTGCGAAGTGCAGAGGGATGGGGAACATGGGATTTATTAGGCGGAGGGTTGATTGCGGATTTAGCAAAGCATTCAAAACTGGATGATACTAAAAGAGAAGTTGAGGAAGCTCAAGTACAGCTTAGAAAATTTAAAACTGAGCTTACAGATGTAAAAATAAATTCAGATATTCATATAGATACAGATGGTTTTGCTAAATTTGCGGATTTCTTTTTTGACGGCTTGATTTCAGATTGGTTTATGCAGTCAAAAATAAGGAATTCCTATGAAAGTGTATCAGCAGTAAAAAATCATGCTGAGGATATTGTTATTAAGCTTAAAAAAATAGAATTGTCGGAAAAAGAGTTGATTAATAGTCTAAATGTTGAATTAGAAAATCTGATTATGAAACCATAAGAAGATTGCTAATAATAATTATATGTCGAAAATTAGCATAAAGGTATAGAGGAAATAATATATTGTGCTATTTTAGAATAAGTGGTATATTATTAACTGTGTCTAACAATAGCGTGACATCAGGAGGATGAATTTGTAAATGTTATTTTCTAGTTTGGTTTTTTTATATTTGTTTTTTCCGCTAAATTTATTGTTTTATTTTATAAGCAAAAATAATGTCTACAGAAATATAGTATTACTCGGATTTTCTTTGTTTTTCTATGCATGGGGCGAGCCGGTTTTTTTATTTGCTTTGCTTATGAGCGCTGTAGTTAATTATTTTTTTGCACTAATGATTGATAAAAACAAGGGGACATATAAAAGCAAGGTTGCATTGTATCTGGCGGTTATTATTGATTTATCTATGATAGGCGTATTTAAATATTATAATTTCTTTGTCAGCAATATAAACTTTTTACTAAAAACCAGTATAGGTTTTAGCTCCATAGGGCTGCCTATAGGGATTTCATTTTATACGTTTCAAATTATTTCATACGTAGTTGATGTTTACAGGCAGGAAGTACCAGCTCAGAATAAATTTTACAAGCTTCTTTTATATATGTCTATGTATCATCAATTGATTGCGGGTCCAATAGTCAGGTATAAGGATATAGCAAATGAAATAGACAATCGTATAATAACACCGACTAACTTCAGTTATGGAATTAATAGATTTATTATAGGATTATTAAAAAAGATAATAATTGCTAATTCTGCAGGCGAAGTAGCGACTATGTTTCTCGATGGAAATATAAACGAAGTATCTATTATGGGTGCATGGTTTGGAATAATTATGTATACTATTCAAATTTACTTTGATTTTTCTGGATATTCCGATATGGCAATAGGCCTTGGAAGAATGTTTGGATTTACCTACAAGGAGAATTTCAATTATCCATATATAGCAAAAAGCGTACAAGATTTCTGGAGAAGATGGCATATATCATTAAGCTCATTTTTCAGGGATTATGTTTATATACCTCTTGGAGGAAACAGAAAATACTTCATCCGGAACGTAATTATTGTCTGGATGCTTACAGGATTTTGGCACGGAGCTAGCTGGAATTTTATTATGTGGGGAATATATTATGGATTTTTCTTATTATTGGAAAGAAAATTCTTGTATAAAGTTTTGAATAAAATTCCTACATTTCTATCACATATTTATTTGATGCTCATTGTCATTATAGGATGGGTATTCTTCTATTTTATAGATATAACAAGAGCAATACAGTTTATTGGGGTTCTATTTGGTTACGGCAATAATCCGTTGTACGATGTTAAATTTGAAATGGAATTTTTCAATAACATAGTATTTTTAATATTTGCGATAATATTAAGCACACCTGCATTTAGCAAATTATTTAAAAGGATTTGTGATATGCTCGCAATAAATAATTACAACCCTTCAAAATTAATGGTTGTTGCATTTAATGCACTAATTTTGATCGTAAGCACCATATTACTTATTGGACAAACATATAATCCGTTTTTATATTTCAGGTTTTAAAAAGAGGTAATTATGAACAGAAATAATAATATGTCATATATAAATATAATTATTTTTATATCCTTAATTTATGTGATTTCCATATTAAACATTACATCTCCGAAGGATGCTGCTGTTTCTCAGACAGAAAATAGGACTTTGGCTCAAAGACCAGATTTTAACACCACGGATCTTTTCTCTGGAAAATATTTTAGCGATTTTGAAAAATATTTTGCTGATCATTTTTATCACAGGGAGCAATTGGTACAGATAAATAATGATTTATCATATTTAAAGGGAATTAAAAGAAATGAAGAGGCTTCAATAGTAGCTTTTGACGGTCAAAATGTAGGTGGCAATGAAACTTCGGACAATAATAATGTTGAAGCGTCTACTAAGGGAAATCTTCTGATACTTAATGATACTGTTATGGAGTTATATAAATTTAATGAAGATAAAAGCAAATCTTATGCAGATATGATTGCAACAGTTAGCAACAAACTGGGCAAAGATGTGAAGGTTTATTCTCTGCTGGCTCCCATACAGGTTGAGTTTTTAAAAAATGAAAAATATAAAAATTTATCCGATTCTCAGATAGATGCAATCGAATTTGTAAATAGCAATTTACAGGATGGAATTATTCCTGTGGACGCATATCATCCAATAAAGGAGCACATTGACGAATATGTATATTTCCGTACTGATCATCATTGGACAGCCCTTGGTGCATACTATGGATATACAGGATTTGCAAAAGCAGCAGGATTAGAAGCAGTATCACTAAAAGACTATCAGGTTGGAGAAGCTTCGGGCTACCTGGGACATATATCAACTGTCAACCCTTCTGAAACTGTAAACAGCAACCCGGATGACGTGGTTTATTACGAACCACCTGTTGATACTGATATGACTGTGTATTACTATGATAAAGATACAGGTGAAAAAAAGTCCTACAAAGGCAAGGTTATAAATAAGTCATATGCGAAATTAGACCAGAAGTATGGTGTATTTATAGGAGGAGATTTTCCCCTTGGGGTCATAAAAACCAGTGCTAAGTCGGATAAAAAAATCATGGTTATTAAAGACTCATATGGAAATGCATTTATCCCTTTTCTTACACCTCATTACAGTGAAATTTATGTAATTGATCCGAGACATTACAAGGAAAGCATAGTTGATTTGGTTGAAGAAAACAACATTGGAGAGGTTCTGTTTTTAAATTATGTATTAACGACTAATTTTGAAAATTTCATAGACAGCGTTTTAAACTTAACAGAATAAGTTTTACGATTTTATATTCAACTAATTGCGGCTGCTCAGTATAGGCCGCTTTTTATATGCATAATTTACGAAGTAGACTTTGTTGCATTTATCTTCTGTGAATGCTAAAATAGAAATTGAGTTTAAATGAGAGAAAATAAAACATAAGGAGCATACTATGTATCGTGTTGGAATAGATATAGGTTCTGCTGCTGCAAAAGTGATTGTAATGCCTGAAAATGGAAGCGGAATACTGTATAATTTGCTCATGCCTACAGGGTGGAGCAGCAAGGAAACTGCATTAAACATTAAAAACTGGCTTGAGGAAAGAAACGTAACATCAGATAATTCTCATATAACAGCTACAGGATACGGAAGGGTATCGGTGCCATTTGCCAATAAGGTAGTAACTGAAATAACCTGCCACGGCAGAGGAGCCTATTATTTAAACGGAAAGGACTGTACTGTGATAGATATAGGCGGACAGGATACAAAGATAATTGCTGTTAAAGACGGAATGGTGACGAATTTTATTATGAACGATAAATGTTCTGCAGGTACAGGCAGGTTCTTGGAAATAATGGCTAATACACTTGGGGTTACACTTACGGAAATTTTTGATCTGGCAGAGAAGGGCAGCGAAGTTTCTATAAGCTCAATGTGTACGGTATTTGCAGAGTCAGAGGTTATAAGCCTTATAGGAAATGGAAGGCCTAAAGAGGATATAGCTTGGGGCGTAGTTAATTCAATTGTAAATAAGGTATATACTTTAAGCACAAAATTGAATTCAGATAATGACAGCTTCTTTTTGACAGGAGGTTTCTGTGAGAGCGGTTATATGTGCGATCAGCTAGGGAAAAAACTTAAAAAAGTTGTTAGTTCTAACAATATGGCGCGTTATGCCGGAGCTGTAGGCGCAGCACTTTCAAAATAGGTGGCATTGTAATGAGTGATAATTTGCGCTTTCAATTGGAAGAATTCAAAGATATGAGGCATAATGCTTTTATAGCTGCCCTTGAGCTTAAAAATGCAGGAAAAAACATTGCAGGAATTTATGGTGTTAATGTGCCGAGAGAACTGCTATGGGCAATGGATATTATTCCTATAAACATTTTTGGAATTGACGGGTCAAATATTAAAGCGGCAGAAAAAGTTCTTGATAAGAACTTATGTTCTGTTATAAAATCAAGCTATGGATATGTAATTACTGATAAGTGTCCATTTTCTCATTTTGCTGATATTGTAGTAGGCACTAATTATTGTCCTGATAAAGAATCCATGCTGCACATGCTTGAAGATATTAAACCTGTGTACATAATAAAAGAGAAAAAAGATGTAGGTGATTTAGCTCTTGAATATAAAAAATTCGGAAATTATTTGCAGCAAAAATTTAACACTGCGATTAATAAAGACAAGTTCCTATATGTAATAAATAAAACTAATGAAATAAGTAAACTTATTATTGAGATTACAAATATTTATATGACACACCCGAACATATTGTCAGCAGGTGATTTAATAAGCATAGTCTACGGAAGTCAGTTTATTTTTAATTTGGACGAGCGCTTAAATAAGCTCTACAATTTAAAGAAAAGCCTCATTGAATTTGCAGTTGAACAGGAAACGGTAAATGCATCTAAAGTATTAATAACAGGAGCACCAATGGCTCCGTTAAATGAAGAAATATTTGAACCAATGAGAGCTCTTAAAAATGCCATAGTTGTATTTTCACAATGCGAAGGTGAGAACTACTGCATTGCTGATTATGACAAAAATATTTATTATACTCTTGCCAAGAAATATTTATTTGAAAACAGCTTGGAATACACGAAAAAAATCATTGAAAAATACAATATAGCTGTATTGGTAGAAGCCGCTGCAAGGGGATGCTACGTTCATAATGAATGCTGTGAGGCTTCGGGTCTCCCTTGCCTGAAAATTACCGTTGATTATGACAAAACTGAAGAAGACAATATTATAAGACTTAAGGAATTTATATCAGATCATAACAATATTGACTGAATTATAACTGCATTGAATGATTTTTAAAAAACAATAAAACTTTTTTATAGGTAAGCGTATTTGTATAAGTTTGTGTTTCTTGTAATTACAAGAAACTTGAACTATAATTTAATTGGATTGTTAAAAAAATAATTATACTATATGGAGGTTTTATAATGGCAGATTATAAAGAAATGTGGAAGAACCTGGATATGAACCTGGAATTGCATGATCAGTTGTGTGAAGTGTTACCGGTTGCATTTGGAGATGTTTACTTAACTCAGGAAAACCGACCGGAATCTATGGATTATTATAACTTAGTAGTGTCCGAAATTCATGGAATCCGTCCTGCAGAGCTTATTGAACACCAGAAAAAGGGTGGAAAAGTCCTAGGAACATTCTGTGTATACGTTCCGGATGAAATCGTTTTTGCTGCAGACGCCATAGCTACAGGATTATGCGGAGGATCTCAGTTTTGGGTTCCTGGAGGAGAGAAAGTATTGCCTACAAGCACATGTCCTTTGATAAAAGCATCGGTAGGTGCACGCCTTGATAAAACATGTCCATTCTTTAGAATAGCAGATATGTATGTAGGGGAAACAACCTGTGACGGAAAGAAAAAAGCATGGGAAATACTTGCAGAAGATGTTCCTATTCATGTGATGGATCTGCCTCAAATGAAACGTCCAAAAGATATAGCTGCTTGGGCGGATGAAATAAAAGTATTTTTAGATAAGGTTGAAGAAATTACAGGCAACAAAGTAACTCCTGAAAAACTGGCTGCGGCAATAAAACTTATCAATGATAAGAGACGAGCATTGGAGAGATTGTATGCTTGCAGAAAAAATGAAAATCTACCTATAAGCGGCAAGGATGTTCTTTTAATATCGCAAATAGCATTCTATGATGATCCAACACGTTTCACAACAATGACAAACAAGCTTTGCGATGAATTGGATAAAAGGGTTGCCGAAAACGTTAGTGTATTTCCGGCAGGAACAAAGAGAATAATGCTTACCGGAACACCGTTGGCAATTCCTAACTGGAAACTGCACCACATAGTAGAAACAAGCGGAGCTTCTGTTGTAGTTGAAGAAATGTGTACAGGCACTAGATACTTTGAAAACCTTGTAGACGAAACAAAATCTACGCTTGATGAACAAATATCAGCATTAGCTGACAGATACATGGGAATTAACTGCGCATGCTTCACTCCAAATGAAGGAAGAGTAAAAGATATACTTCGACTTGCTGAGGAATATGATGTTGACGGAATAATAGATGTTAATCTGAAATTCTGCAGTCTGTATGACACAGAAGGGTACAAGGTAGAAAGAGCAATAAAAGAAGCAGGAATTCCTGTTCTCGGAATAGAAACAGATTATACAGATCAGGATGCAGAACAGTTAAAAACAAGAATAGGTGCTTTCATAGAAATGCTGGGAAGCAGGCAGAATGCATAAAAGGAGGAACAATGACGGCAGAAATTGAATATTATGTGATTTTTCCAAATGTTGATAACGGGCTTAAGCTTAACGAACTGTTGAAGGCTGAAAAAATTTCTGTCACAATAGCTCCGACACCTAGAGAAGCTACCAAGTGTTGCGGTATTTCTCTGCTTATCAAGAATAAAAATGATATACCGACTGTGAAAAAAATAATAGAGGATAATAATGTAGAAATTTTAAAAATTTTTGAAACAGTCAATAGAAGAGATCCCATGAGAAATAAATTTTGCTAGGCAATAGTGATTGTTTAGAACCTTAATATTAATTTTGCAGCAGCTGTGCTTAGAACAGGAATAAGAGCAGCTGCTTATTTTATTGTACAAAGTAAAATTGAAAAATGTAACAAAATGAAATTAAAATTATTTAATTGAGAAAATATATATGAGCAACTTCTATATAATAACAAAAAACCTTTCATATATAATTGCATTCATCCCTATAATTGCATATAATGCATAATGAAAGCAATATCAAAGATTTGTGTGGGAGGAGTATTAATTGAGTTCATATAAAATTAAAAAATATTATAATAAAAATAGAACACACAGAAATTTCGATACGCATAAAGATGCGCACAAAAATGAAGTTCCTGTTAACCGTGAATTTGGATACATTGAAATTTATATAACTAAGAATCTTGGTACAGAAGCTGCTACTGATTCGGAATTAACAATTTATGTAACTAATAATGGAGATAAGATTCCGGTAACTGTTTTGTCACCTACACAAAACCCAACATTAATTAAACTTCCGATTGCACACCCATCTGGAGCGCTAGTTGAGGGGCCAGAATATTTGTTCACTCCATATAATTTAACAATAGAAAGCGAAGGGTATTATAGAGTTATAACACAAAATATCCGCCTGTTTCCGAATATAAAATCTACTTTTTTTTATAACCTGAATGAAATTGTGGCAGGTGAACCCAATCGTGAAGAGATAACAGTAATACCTGCACATCCCAGGGATATAGTACCATAACACAAAAAAATGACACCTTTGATGAGTTTTGTCATCAAGGTGCCGGCATTTATTAAGAAGAAAAATTTTGAGATTTAGTAATGAAAAATAAAGTTTTTTCATATTTATTAAATTATTAAAAAACTGATTCATTTGAAGAATTCATTTCTTTTGTAACATTAATCATTTGCTCAAGTATTTCAATAATTTTATCTGAAAGTTCTTCCGCTTTTAGAACGGAGGAATCAGCTCCGGTTTGATCATTATTATTAATATAGCTGATAACAGAGTCGCCTGTCTTATGAAGGTCATGATGTAGAAGCTCAATTCTTTCCCATAATTCTGACAGCTTTTCTGATGAAGGCTTGACAGAATAATAAAAATGTCCAAAACCACATTTGTGCTCATCTGTTTGAATTGGAATAATTTGCATTTTGTCTGCCATCTTTTTAACATTAACTATCCAAGCTTTATGAGCATTTATTGCATTTCTTACTGTTTCAATAAAGTCTTCATTTGAAAGGCCGCAAATTTTACTGTTAACCATCTCGCCGGAAGTTAATGCAAGCTCGCTAACAGTATTTTCAATTTTTAGCATGGAAGCCGAGACTTCGTTTATGGAATTGCTTATAATATTAAGTTCTTCTGCAGATTCAGAAAGGTTTTGTATATCATTGTTTATAGACTCTAAAGCTGAAGATGACTCCTGGAGAGAAGAATTAATATTATTACTGGTTTGGGCTATATCAGAAATTCGATTTGCGATTTGCCCTGTAGAACGTGTGCTTTCATCCATGGATGCGGAGACTGTATCTATGCTTCCGCTTACTTTGCCGATAGAATTAAGAGTTTTTGAAACACTGTCGTTGCTTCTGTTTGAAGCGTTATTTACTTCCACAAGCAATTCATCTATGTTTGATGTAAGTTTTCTTGTTGTCTCAGAAAGCATTCTGATTTCTTCTGCTACAACAGCAAATCCTTTACCTGCTTCTCCTGCTCTTGCAGCTTCTATCGACGCATTCAGTGATAAAAGATTTGTATGATCTGATATATCGTTTATACTTCTCACAGATTCGTTAATTTTACTTATAACATTTAAAAGGTCATGTACACTTTGTTCCATATCTTTGGAGAAAGCCATCATTTCAACATTTTCTGCTTTTATACTGTCAAGAATTTCATTGCTTTTTATAGTTGTTTGATTCAGAGACACTATATCTTCTGAAATCTGGCCTATAGTTTGAGACAGCTCCGTATTTGCATCTATAATTTGAGCTGTGGAAGTTGAAATTTCTTCAGAAGAAGAAGCAACTTTTGAGAACATTTCGCTTAATTTGTCAGATGAATTTTTAATCTTATTGCCAAAAAAAGAAAGCCGAAGATCAAAATCACTTATCATAGTTGCAATATTAAAAACTCCTTTAAACACATAGGCGGCCTTTTTATTTGAGCTTAGCTCAGTTGAGCCTTTGGTTGATTTATCCTGCTTATTTTTCAGGTTCGATTTTCCTGAATTAATTGTATTATCCTTTAATATTCCTTTAAAAAATGACATTAATTCATCTCCTTTATGTATGTAATAAAATAGCAAGTCTAGCACTATATGGCCATTACTAATATATCATTGCTGCATGAAAGTTACAACAATTTTTGACAAAAAATTTATTTTTGATTTTTCGGTTAAATTAATATTAGAATATTGTTGGTATAAGTAATGGAAGATTATAGTAGTAATTCTGTTAGTAATATAATATAATACAAATTAAGAAATTAAGTATTTCGATAAAGGAGAATGATTAAATTGGATAATAAAAAATGCATTATTTGCGAAAAGTATAATAAGGGTGTTGACATAGTTTACCAAGATTCTTCGGTATCAATAAGTCATATGGTAAGACACACAGATAAATCGGATAATTATTAGGTTATTACATGGTAGAGAGTAAAATCTTTTGATTTTATTATGGGAAAATATTATATTTCAGTATATAATAGTAATACTAGACAAACTATAAAAGATTTGTTTGAATATGCACAGAATCCTAAAGTAGGTCCTAATGCAGGATGGGCACGACGTCATAAAGCTTATGCATGCATAATAGTGTTTCAAAACAGTCGGGTTGAAAAATTGCATAAAAGTTTTAAAAATTTATAATTGTAAATTAACACCTGCAATATTTGGGGGTTGAGTCCCAAAAACCAACCTTTATCTATTGCAGTTAAATAAACACTTTAAGAGTTTCTAAAGTACTAATAATAAAAAGGGAGGGGAGGTGGTAATCGTGTTTAAGAAAAGTTTAATAATCGTATCGTCACTCTTAATATTTGTAGTTTTGTTTGGTTGCTCTACAAAGGGAAAAAATGATAATGCACAACCTGATGAACTGCAAAAAGTTGCAACAACAGAAAATGATAGTGCTAAATATACTGTTGATGAATTATCAAATGCAATATTATCAAATGATACGGAAAAAGTCAGTAAGATTATTCAAAGCAAAACTGTTGATATTAATCAAAAAAATTCTGATGGTAAATATCCAATAGAAATAGTGTTTGTTATGAATAACTGTGAAATGGCTGAAAAGCTATTAGATGCAGGTGCAAACCCGCAAGTTGTTACATCAAACGGTGAAACGGTATATGACATAGCAGTGAATAAGGGCAATAAGACATTAAAGGCAATATTTGAAAAATATAAATAGCCTATTGTGAGAAGTTAAGGAAATCGTAAGTATTATAATGGATACAATTATGAAGATAACAGCGGTGGAATATTTAAATCTAACATTGACGATACTAATAAGCAGCAAATTTAAAGAGTATTACGAGAGTAGAAGATAGCAATGAATCAATATAGTTAAAGAAAAATTAATTTAAAGATTTCCAAAGGTGGATTGAAACTGTCCATTTAAAAGCATATAATCAAAAGAAAAAAATCTTTTTGAACAACTTATTCTAAAAGATGCTTAAATGTGTTAAAATGCAAATTATGCCTTGTAAATGAATTTGATTATTTTTTTAAATTATTTATTTGGTTTTAGCATGTTTTTATTAAAATGTAATTGCGTATATTAAAAAGTAGAAATCAAAATAGACTATAATAATTAATGAGTAATAGAATATGCTATAATTGTAGATTATTTTGCAAAAATCCGTGCATAAGCTAAATTATTATAGAAAGATAGTGGAATTTTATGTCGCAAAATATCTATTTTGCGACATAAAGTATTTTTTGAACAGAGGGGAGGCCTTAAAAACACTGATTTTGATTATGAATTCAATTTTTTAATTTATTTTTCATTATAACTTTTTTAGCTATGCACATTTTAATTTTGATACTAATTTAATTTTCATATTGGCATAAATAAGTTTGGCGGTAGATTATTTTATAAGTTTTGGTATTAAATTGATTATTATTGATTATTATTGCAATTTACAACATCGATAGAAATTTTGCGGCATATTCTTTTATCGATAAATTTCACCTCCAAAAACAAGGCTTTAAATTGCGTTTTAACGAAAGTTATTTTTATTATTGACTATTTATACCTGCGAATTTTTGCATTTATTTTAATATTATGAAATCTCATTTTTTTATTTATATGGACTACTTATTTTATATGAACTACTGTCAATATTATTGCTTGCTGTTAAATTTCAAATGATAAATTAAAATATGGAATTGTGTCTATTGTAGGTTATTTTAATAGTGACTATTGCAGGTTGCCATAATGTGCAATAATGGCTCTTGTATTTTTCTCTATTTAACTATATAATAGTTTTGCGACATTTTATATATTTGTGTATACTCCTCTATCTAGTGCTTAATATATTTAATAAAGAAAGAGAGATTTGAATGATTTATAATATTAAAAATAAAACTAAAAAAATATTAATCTCTAAATTATTACAGCAGAATAATATTAACTTTCCTCTACCCTGCGGCGGTAATCATACCTGCGGTAAATGTAAGATTAAGGTTAATGGTGAGCTCTCCTCTATTTCTGATTCTGAAAGAAAACTTTTAACTAAAGAAGAAGTTGAAACCGGAATAAGATTAGCCTGTATGACAACTGCCTATTCTGATATTGAAGTTGATATTGATGATTTGAAATCCTTTAAGATTTTAGATTATGGAATTGCGGATAACTTTATAGCTGATTCTTTTCTTTCAAATTCAGAATATGGTCTAGCAATAGATATAGGAACAACCACTGTAGTTGCCTGCTTGTTAAAAGGAAGTAAAAATGAATTTCTTTCTGTAAAAAGTGAATTAAATATGCAGAGTATCTATGGTGCAGACGTTATTTCCAGGATAACATATTTAATCAACCATTCTAATTTAGAAGTAACTCAAACTATAGTATCGCAAATCAATAAAATGATTGAAACATTAACAAAAGAAAATAGCATTGGAACTAAGGATATAAAGTACGTTACAATAACGGGGAATACTGCTATGATGCATTTTTTTACAGGCATGAACCCTAAGGGTATTGCTTATTATCCTTTTACCCCTGAAAGTTTATTTGGAGATTACATAGATAATGATTTCGGACTTAATTTGCCGAATGAATGTAAAATTTATATACCGTACTGCATTAGTGCGTATATTGGCGCGGATTTAATGTGTTGTATTCTTTCAAGCAATGTTATTGACCATATGGATACTTACTTTATTGTAGATATAGGGACAAACGGTGAAATGGCGCTTTATAGAGATGGGACAATCAGTTGCTGCTCAACTGCCGCCGGTCCTGCTTTTGAAGGTGCAAATATTAAATTCGGTATGACAGCTTCAGATGGTGCTATATTTAAGGTATATTATGAACGGCGTTATGATTCAATACAGTTTGAAACAATTAATAATGTTCAGGCAGAAGGAATCTGCGGTTCAGGCATAGTAGATGCGTTGGCTGTTTTTTTAGATTTAAATATAATTGACTATACCGGAAGAATTTTAGCTGACGGCCACAGATTTACAAAAAATATTATTTATAATAATGATGAGATTTGTTTTAAATTTGATGATGCTGATGTTTATATAACTCAGAATGACGTAAGGCAGATGCAGCTGGCAAAAGGTGCCATAGCGGCGGGCATTGAAACTTTACTTTTTGAGAATAATGTTAAAGAAAATGATGTTAAAAGATTTTTCATTTGTGGAGGATTCGGAACATATTTAGACTTAAATTCTTCTGTAAAAATAGGGCTTTTGCCAAAACGTGTTATTGACAGAGCTATGTTATTGGGAAATGGGGCCTTAGCAGGGGCTGCACGCATAATTCTGGACAAAAGCAGCATTGAGAAAATCAACTTTATTAAAAACATGTGCAGTCATATTGAGTTGTCGTCAAATGAAGCTTTTATGAATAAATATATAAATCATATGAATTTTCATCAGTGGTAACTTACGTATTTTTATAAAAATTAAATTCACATAAATACTATTTTAATTGGAGGAAATATGTATATAGATTACAGCAGGCTGTGCCCTGCTCCCATGAGCGATTTTTTAGAGTACATGCTGTCTATTAAAGGAAGATCTGAAAAGACGGTAAGTGAATATTTTCTGGATCTCAGAACTTTTTATCGCTTCATGGCGTTACGGTACAAATTATGCTCTGAAAGCGATGAGTTTAATGATATAGATATTAATGTTATAACACTTGATGTTTTGAAAAAAATAAGCATCATGGATTTGCACGCTTTTGTGGGTTTCATAGACAGAGAGAGAAACAATTCAAATAGGACAAAGGCAAGGAAAATAGCGTGCCTCAGATCTTTTTTTAAATATTTATATTCCATAGTTAAACTTATTCCTTCGAATCCTGCAGTAGATTTGGAGACTCCTAAAAAAAATAGCAGGCTTCCTGTAGCTCTTACATTGGACGAATCAAAAAGCATGCTATCATCTATTAAGGGATCAAATGAAAAACGAGATTATGCGATAATAATTTTATTTTTAAACTGTGGATTGCGTCTTTCAGAGCTTATCGGCATAAATATTGATAAAATTAAGGGAGATACGCTGACTGTGGTTGGAAAAGGAAACAAGGAACGAACAATATATTTGAATGACATTTGTATAAAAGCAATTGAAGATTATCTTGCTGTCCGTCCTGACGCAAAGCCTGGGCACGAAAATGCTTTATTTATAAGCAACCGCAGAACTAGGTTCACTCAAAGAGGCGTGCAACATATGGTTGAAAAATATTTAGCAGAGTCAGGGTTGTCAGGTATGCATTATTCTCCGCATAAGTTGCGCCATACTGCAGCAACACTAATGTACCAATATGGTCATGTTGACATTCGTACTCTTCAAGAACTCCTTGGACACGAAAGTGTCTCCACAACTCAGATTTATACTCATATTGATAAAAAACAACTTCGCGATGCCGTTAAAATTAATCCTTTGAATGATGAAACTACATAGTTAATTTATCATAACATTAAATAATAAATGCACCATTAAGGTGCATTTATTATGATAAAAACACTAAGATTGGAGTAACTGGCATTTTGCCAGCATTACCTGCTTAGAGGGATTTTTATTATGTCGCCGGGATATATGGAGGCATTTTCAATATTATTAACTTTTGATATTTCATAAATAACCTGCCTTATTTCTTTATTATCGGCGTAATTAGATGCTATGGACCAAAGTGTATCTCCATTTGTAATCTCTATGTAATCATATTGAGGTATATCTTTTGAATATGCATTTAACGTAGCGCATGATGCAAAAACTAAGATGCTTATAAATAATATTGATATGAACATAAATCTTTTGAATTTTTTTATATCGGTTACCTTGTATTTATTTAATATTATCATAGTTCACCTCGAACATATTTTCTATTTACATTTTAGCAGAACATAAGTTCGATGTCAACATATATTTTGCCATTCTCAAACAAATGTTTGATTTATTTGGTATTGTATGTTAAAATGTATAAAAACAAAGAGGTGAAGCTATGAATTTTGAAGGCTTAAGTGATAAGCAAATTAAAATATTAAAATACATAAAAAATGAACTGAACCTGAGGGGCTATCCTCCATCCATACGTGAAATATGTAAAGCTGTAGGTTTGAGTTCCACTTCTTCCGTGCACGCACATCTTAATACATTAGAAGAAAAAGGATATATAAAAAAAGGAAATAATAAGCGAAGAGCTTTAGAGCTGATAGACGTTGATGATATATGCTCCAACATGCCTAAAAAAGAAGTAATAAATGTTCCTATAATAGGAACCGTAACAGCAGGACAACCTATACTTGCCGTTGAAAATGTTGATGACTCCCTACCTATTTCGATTGATTTTGTTGGCAACAAAGAATCTTTTGTATTAAAGGTGAAGGGTGAAAGTATGATTGAAGCTGGAATATTAAACGGCGATTTTGTTGTAGTTAATTCTCAAAATGTTGCAAATAACGGAGAGATTGTTGTTGCTCTCATTGATGATGAGGCAACTGTAAAAACATTTTATAAAGAAAAGGATCATATAAGACTTCAGCCACAAAACAGTCTGATGGATCCAATATTAGTTAAAGAAGCTCATATTCTTGGGGTTGTTAAGGCAGTAGTAAGAAAATACTAATAAATAAAGAAGATAAGCTGCAAAAAAGCTTATCTTTTTTTAAAATAACATAAACAATCTTTTCATAATTTCATTCATTTTAAATTGACATAAATTCACCTGCCTTTAAGTAATTTTAGTTTAAAATTTGTATATAAAATAGCAAAGGCGCATAAGTATTAAACTTATAGCGCCTTTGCTATTTTATATTTTCATATAATAATGCATAAAATTATATTTGTCAATAGATTTTAGAAATTTTATTTTAAGTTTTTATAAATTTGCAGTTATTTTTTCCTTAATATCTTCATATTCCATAAGTTTTTGGAGACATATCATTGCTCCAAGCTTTGCGTGGTCATAAAACAGGCCTCCCTGAATATAAACAATATATGGCGGCCTTATGGGCGCGTCTGCGCTCAATTCAATTGATGAGCCTGACACAAAAGCACCGGATGCCATTATAACCTTGTTCGTATATCCGGGCATATCCCATGGAACCGGTGATACGTGAGAATCAACAGGAGATGCAGCTTGTATCGCTTCGCAAATTTTTACTACCATGTCTTCATTATTAAACTTAATTGCTTGAATTATATCGCTTCTGCTATCATCTCGGGATGGTGTAACTTCAAACCCCAATGAGCTGAATAATTCGCCAAAAAGCACAGCACCTTTCAAGGCTTCTGATACTATGTGCGGTGCGAAAAAAAGCCCCTGTAGAGTATTTCTGGTTGTTCCATATGTAAGACCTATTTCCCTACCGACTCCCGGCGCTGTCAAACGATTTGCAATCCTATCGATTACAGTCTTTTTGCCGACTACATACCCACCGGACAAAGCAATGCCTCCTCCCGGATTTTTAATCAGCGAACCTACTACTACGTCTGCACCAATATCTGACGGTTCAATTTTGTCAATAAATTCACCATAGCAGTTATCTACCATAATTAAAATATCTGGATAAACATTTCTTATTTGTTCTATGGCATTTTTAATCTTTTCCAGTGAAAGAGCCGGTCTAAAACTGTATCCTGTTGATCTTTGAATCATTAAAAGTTTTGTTTTCAGGCTTATTTCTTTTAGTGTACCTTCCCAATCTATATCATTGTTATAGAGAGGAACTTCTTTATAGATAACACCTGCCTCCTTCAAATTACAAGGCTCGTTTCCTTCTTCTCCAAGCACTGTAAGCATTGTGTCATATGGGCGCCCTGATATTGCTATTACTTCGTCTCCAAAGCCCAGCAATGACGAAAGTGTCAGATACAAAGCATGGGTTCCGGATGCAATTGACGGCCTTACCAGCGCATCTTCTGTGTTAAAAACAGATGCAAATATTTTTTCTGCCTTTTCCCTGCCCGGGTCATCATAACCATAGCCTGTATTCCAATAGAAGTTAGTGTAGTCAAGCTTATGCTCCTGCATTGCGCTGATTACTTTGTACTGGTTGTATTCTCTTGTTTGTTCAATTTTTTCAAAATATTGTTTTTTAACTACTTGTTCAATTTTCTCAACATAGTCAAAAACAGGTTTGCTTACGCCAAATTGTTTACATAATATATTTTCTGTCAACATTTTACTCCTCTATTGTCTCATTACTAAATAATCTAACCTTTTTAAAAGGCAGTATAGATGTTATTGAATGCTTATAAACAAGCTGCTGTCCTTTTTCAGTCTCAACAAATACAACATAATTGTCAAAGCCTATAACTGTTCCGATAAGTTTATATCCGTTGTTTAAAAAAATTGTAATGGTTATTTTTTCTTTTCTCACATTGTTTAAAAACGAATCCTGTAAATTAATAGTGTTCATTTTATCCTCCTAATATTAAAGGTTTTATATGTTCAAAAATATCATTTATAGTCATGTCTATTTCATCAGCATCGGCAATGTCAAACCATTTTACATTGCTGTCTCTTAAAAACCAGGTGTATTGCCTTTTAGCAAACCTTCTGGTGTTTCGTTTAAGTATATTTAACGCTTCATCTAAATTTGAATTTCCGTCAAGATAGTCTATTATTTCCTTATATCCTATTCCCCGCATGGATACTAGGTTTTTATGGTATCCCTTGCTCAGCAAATCTATAACCTCATCAATTAATCCTTGTGCAATCATTTTATCTACACGATGATTTATTCTATCATACAGAATTTTTCTATCCATACTCAGTCCAACAAGAATACATTCATACTTGCTGCTGGGTTTTCTTATATCAGTATTAAGTTCTGAGAATTTAGTACCAGTTAAATCATAGACTTCTAGAGCTCTTATAACCCTTTTTACATTATTTTTATGTATTTTTGCTGCTGCCTCCGGATCAATTTTCTGAAGCTTTTCATATAGGGCTTCCTGTCCATGCTCCATGTGATAATAGTTATAGTAATCTCTCAATTTCTTATTAGATTTTGCATTTCCGAAATCCAAGTCATATATAAGAGAATTAACATACAATCCGCTTCCGCCTACTATGATAGGCATCTTGCTGTTTAAATGCATCTCATCGATTATTTTTTCTGAATCCGTTTTAAAATCAGATACTGAATAGTTTACATCAGGTGTCACAATGTCAATCATGTGATGTTTTATTCCCTGCATCTCACTCACATTGATTTTAGCTGTACCTATGTCCATTCCTTTGTAAATCTGCATTGAATCGGCGGATACTATTTCAGCATCTAATCTTTTTGCCAGTTCAATAGATACATATGTTTTCCCTACAGCAGTAGGTCCTACAATAACTATTATTTTATTATCCATTTATTTAGCTTTCCTTTATTAATTTTGTATTCTTTCAAATAATTTTTCTATTTCATACTTGGTCATTTTTATTATTACGGGACGCCCGTGAGGGCATGTGTAAGGATTTTCGGTCTTATTCAGTTCATTCATAAGAGCATTTACTTCTTGAATATGAAGTTTATCACCTGCTTTCACCGATTTAACACATGCATTTTTTATGATTTTATCCAGTTCAAGATCCACTTTTGTATGGTTAACATTTTTTAGTGAATCCAGTATTGTATAGAAAATTTCTCTTATATTTGTATCCTTAAATATAATCGGTATGTTATTTATAATTACAGAATTAGCGCCAAAATTTTCTACGGAAAAACCAAGTTTTTTAAATGTTTCGTTATTATTTGCCGCAATATGATAGTCTTCATATGACAAATTAATTACTTCAGGTATCAGCATTTCCTGTTTTAAAATTTTTTGTGAATTAAATTGATTTAAAAATTTTTCGTAATTGATTCTTTCATGAGCTGCATGCTGGTCTATCATATACATTTCTGTTTTTTCGTAATTTTCACATATTATGTATGTATTCATTAAAATACCTACGATTGTCAGCTCTGGAAATTTGCGCCCGTCTTTTTTTATTTCAATGAAGCTTTGCTGTACAGGTTCCTGGGTTTCTTCGTTATTATCTGTGGAAGTTTCTTTATCGTCAAGGGTTTCTCCTAAACTGTTAGGAATTTTCTTTTTTTCCTCTGATGTTTCAATTTCTATTGCCTCTTCAAATATGTTTGAAGAATTGCCTTCATTAAGGTTTATTTCAGTAAGTTTTATATTACTGTAATCCTCGGAACTTATTTTTTCAGGAAAATCACTCTTATTATGGTTAGCAGAATAATCATTCTTATTTTCAAATATTGAAGAATGAGATTTATAGTCATTGTTTGACGTATAATCACGCACTATTGTTTCCATTTTAACTTCTTTAATTATATTATTTGAATGAAGGGTTCCGAATATTGCTCTTTTTAGCTCATTTAGTGTAAAATCTTCATTACGAAATCTAATTTCTGTCTTTGCCGGATGAACATTAACGTCAACCATTTCAGGGTCTATTTCTATGTTTAAAAAACATGCAGGATATTTATTTTTTGGAAGAAGCGTGTTGTAGGCAGCTTCTATAAAATAACTCATTCTTTTATGCTTTATATATCTTCCGTTCACAAATACTATCTGTAGTTTTCTGTTGCCTCTGTAATAATTCAGATTTGTTGTAAAACCTGTAATTTTAAGTGTGCTGCTCTCATATTCTACCTTAAGAAGAGAAGTGTATAAATCTCTTTCATACAGGCTCGATATTGTATTTAAAAAATTATCGGTTTTTGGTGTCCTAAAGGCAACATTATTATTGTTAATGTACTTAAAAGAAATATTTTTTTTGCTTAATGCAAGAGACACGACTATTTCATTTATTTTTGAGCTTTCTGCCGCGTCGCTCTTTAAAAACTTTTTCCTTGCGGGAATATTATAAAAAAGTTCTTTTACTGTAATTGTTGTGCCAACCGGGCATCCTATATCCTCTTTTGATATAATATTTCCACCATCAATTGTTATTTTTGTTCCAAGCAAGTCATCAGCCGTTCGGGTAATCATCTCAACAATCGATACAGCCGCAATGCTTGCTAAAGCTTCGCCGCGGAATCCTAATGTGTTAAGGGTGTTTAAATCATCTGAAGAGATAATTTTACTTGTACAATGCCTTTTAAAAGCAACTTCAACTTGCTTATTTTCTATTCCTTTTCCGTTATCTGTTACTCGTATCAGACTTTTACCGCCGTTTTTTACTTCAACTATTACTTCGTCAGCTCCGGCATCTATGGAATTTTCAACTAATTCTTTAACTATTGATCTAGGACTTTCAATAACTTCACCAGCAGCTATTTTATTTATTGTTTCATTATCCAATAAATGAATTTCAGACATATGGCACCTCCTTAAATGTGTTTGGCTTTTTCAATCAGCTCGTTTAAAAGAGTAAAAGCCTTTACAGGAGTTATGTTGTTAATATCAATATTCTTGATAGTTTCCGTCAAATCCTTGTATTCTTTATTTAGGCTTTTTTCAATAGGATCGGCCTGAAACATGGAAACCTGAAAATTATCTGTAATACGGTTTTTTTTCTTTTTTGTAAATGGTTTATTAATATCACTGTCGTCAAGCTGTGCTAATATTTCTTTTGCTCTTACAACAACTTCATCCGGAAGTCCCGCAAGATTTGCAACCTGTATACCATAGCTTCGATCTACGCTTCCTTCTGCTATTTTTCTCAAAAATATTATTTTGTCATCAGCTTCCTTTATGAGAATTCTATAATTCTTAACACTTTTTAATTTGCTTTCCAGTTCAGAAAGTTCATGATAATGTGTGGCAAACAATGTTTTTGCCTTGATTTTTTTCGTTATGTATTCCACAACGCTCCATGCGATGCTCAATCCGTCATAGGTGCTTGTGCCTCTTCCTATTTCGTCTAAAATAAGGAGGCTGTTTTCCGATGCATTGTTCAGTATGTTAGAAACTTCGCTCATTTCTACCATAAACGTACTTTGTCCCTGTGATAAATCATCCGATGCGCCCACGCGGGTAAATATCTTGTCTAGTATGCATATTTCCGCTTTTTTAGCAGGAACAAAGCTTCCTATGTGGGATAGAAGTGCAATCAGTGCTACCTGTCTCATATAAGTTGATTTTCCTGCCATGTTAGGCCCTGTAATGATGGACATTCTGTGCTCGCTTCCATCAATATAAGTATCATTAGGAACAAACATCTCATTTTTCATAATTTTTTCAATTACAGGATGTCTTCCGTCAGTTATTTTTATGTAGCCTTTACTATTCATCTCCGGCCTGATGTAGTTATTTTTAACTGCTGATATAGATAGGGAATTTAAAGTATCAATAACGGCAATGCTGTAAGCAGTCTGCTGTATTCTGACTACATGTTCCTTTACGTGCTGCCTTATTTGTAAAAACAGCTCATATTCAAGCTTCATCATCTGTTCGTCAGCATTCAGAACCTTAGCTTCCATTTCTTTAAGTTCCGGTGTAACGTATCTTTCACAGTTAGACAGTGTCTGCTTTCTTATATAATTGTCTGGAACAAGGTTCAAATATGATTTTGTTACCTCCAGGTAGTAGCCGAATACCTTTGTATAACCTATCTTTAAATTTTTGATACCAGTGTCTTCTCTTTCTCTGTTTTGTAGTTCAGAAATCCAGTTCTTGCCGTTTACAGTTACTTCGCGTATTTCATCAAGCTCAGCATTATATCCTGTTTTAATAATACTGCCTTCCTTTACTGACAGAGGTGGGTCATCAACTATTGATTTGTCAATTAACTGGTATAGTTCCTCCAAGGTGTCGAAACCTTCATGAATATCTTTAAACATTTTTGATTTTAGAACTGATATTTCTTGTTTAAGATCCGGAAGGTTTGAAATAGATTGTTTCAGAGCGTTTAAATCTCTGCCGTTGCAGTTTCCATACACTATTCTGCTTATGAGCCTTTCGATATCATAAATTGTTTTCAAATATTCTTTAATGTTATTGGATACCATTACATTGTTATAGAGCTCTTCCACAGCATCTAGTCTGTTATTTATTATATTAATATTCTTAAGAGGCTCTTCAATCCATTTTTTCAGCTGTCGTCCGCCCATTGCAGTACTTGTATAGTCAAGCACATTATAAAGAGTACCTGGCCCTTTTTTCCCTCTAACTGTTTCAGTAAGCTCAAGATTTTTTCGAGTGCTTGAATCAAGGTACAAATATTCTCCTACACTATAAAAATGAAGCTTATTCAATTGCTCCAGAGAAGTTTTTTGTGTTTTGTACAAATAGCTGATAAGCATTCCAAGAGCCATAACTGCATAATCATTGTCAGAAAGGCCGAAAGAGTCCAAAGATATTACATTAAAATGATTTAATATGACTGACTTATATTCGTTGTAGCTCAACATTTCTGTGCAACTCAACATCGAATCTATTGAATCAATGCCTGTAAATTTATTTGAGACTATTTCTGAAGGGTTAATCTTAAGTATTTCTTCTTTTAGTAAATTGTATCTTTTATTGCTGTCTATATCAAAATCATTCAAGCTTATGTTTTCAGTTACATATAAATCGCCGGTAGAAATATCTGCATAGCACATACCGAAGCCCTTATCTATGTATGTGCAACAAAGATAATTATTGCTTTTTTCATCAAGCATGTTCTGATCTATTATTGTTCCAGGAGTAATTATTCTGACAACATCTCTTTTTACAATTCCTTTTGCTTGGGAGGGATCTTCCATCTGTTCACATATAGCAACTTTGTATCCGCTTTCAATCAGCTTTGGAATGTAGCTGTCTACTGCATGGTGAGGCACTCCGCACATTGGAGCTCGCTCCTTCTGTCCGCATTCACGCCCTGTGAGTGCAATCTCCAAAACCTTGGATGCAGTCAATGCATCATCAAAGAACATCTCATAAAAATCACCGAGCCTGTACAAAAGTATGCAATCAGGATATTGCTCCTTAATGCTCAAATACTGTTCCATCATTGGTGTATATTTTGCCATAATACTGCTCCCTTATTTATACAGGATTTGTGCTATAGCACAAATCCCGCAAGCTTTAATCCGATATTTCGCCTTCCATATGGAAGGTCTTTACGTTTGTAATTTTTACGTTAACTATTTGACCAATCAAATTATTATTGCCTTTAAAATGAACCAATCTAAAATGCTCGGTTCTGCCGGTAAGAAAATTTTCACTGTTTTTGCTGACAGATTCAACTAAAACGGGATAAATTTTTCCTATGCATTGAGAATTTTTTTCAAGCACAATAGGATAAAGTGTATCCAGCAGCTTGTTAAAGCGTTGGTGTTTTATGCTGTCAGGTATCTGGTCATTCATTTCGGCAGCCTTAGTCCCTTCTCTTACAGAATATAGGAATGTAAATGCCGAATCATACTGTACTTTCCTAACAACATCAACAGTTTCTTCAAAATCCTGTTCAGTTTCTCCGGGGAAGCCTACAATTATATCGGTAGTAATTGCAACGTCAGGAATTTCCGTTTTTAGCTTTTCTACAAGGTTTAAATAATGTTCTTTAGTATATTTGCGGTTCATCCTTTTCAAAACTACGTTGCTTCCGGATTGTATTGGTAGATGTACATGGTTACAAATTTTCTTGCATTCCTTTATGACTTTTATTAAATCATCTGTCAAATCCTTTGGATGAGAGGTCATAAATCGAATTCTTTCTATGCCGTCAATATTGTTTAATTCATATAGAAGTTCTGCAAATGTAAAAGGATTATCAAGGGTAAGCCCGTAAGAATTAACATTTTGACCGAGAAGTGTAATTTCCTTACAGCCATCTGCTGCTAAGGTCTTAACTTCATTAATAATTTCTCCAGGTTCCCGGCTTTTTTCCCTGCCTCGAACATACGGCACTACGCAGTAGGTACAAAAATTATTGCAGCCATAAGTTATGTTAACCAGAGCCTTGTACTTAAATTTTCTTGTTTTTGGCATGTTTTCATATATTAAATCAGAATTTTCTATAATGTCAACACTTTTTTTCTTATTTATCTCAGCGTCATAAATCAATATAGGAAGCTCCTGAATCGTATTAGTGCCAAATATAATATCAACAAATGAAAATTGTTTTAGGAGTTTCTGTCGTATCTCTTCTTTTTGCATCATGCAGCCGCATACTGCAACAAGCATGTTTTCTCTATTCCTTTTTAATCCCTTTATTTCTCCCAGCTTGCCAAAAACTTTCAGTTCAGCGTTTTCTCTTATAAGACATGTATTTAATATAACCAGATCAGCATTTTTCTCATCAGACGTTTCTTCATATCCGATTGAAGTTAGCATACCTGCTATTTTTTCTGAATCATGCTCATTCATCTGGCATCCATAGGTTAAAATATTATATGTTTTTTTCTTTCCGTTCATAATAAAGAACTGCTCATTGTTATTTCTCAGTTCAATTATTCTATCGCTTGAAAGCTTTGTATCTTCGGTATTTACTGCATCTATATTATTTTTCCTCATGTTCCTCCAACTTTCTGTTTTAACATTGTTATATCTTGAGTATTATATCATTTTACTGCTTTTTGTTCAATAAAAAAAATGGTACTGCAAATATTTGTTCGAAAAATTGAGCAAATAAAGTATATGTAAAGAAAATAAAAGCAGCAAATAAAGGTAATTTTATAAGCTGCTTTAAGGTTGGTTATAATTAGTTAAATTGATTATTTATCATATTATGCAATAAGCATCCCCAAATTGTATATTAAGAACGCTGCAACATATGCTGTAAGCATTTGTATACCAACAGCCGCTCCTGTTGCTTTCCAAGTTTTCAGTTCTCTTTTCATAGCTCCTACCGCTGCAAAACATGGCATGCACAGGAGGTTAAATACCATGTACGCATATGCTGCAGCATCCGTTTTAATATCATTCTTCATAGATACAAGAGCATTTTCATCTGCTCCTTCAAATAATATTACTTCAGAGTAAATGTCAAAAGCTGCTTCTGGATCGTATTCTCCGCCTTCAAAACCCAATTCTTCCAATTCATCACTGCTGTAATGCGAGAAATATTCTTCCAAGTATTCAGGAGTTACATCATCATCATACAACTGTGCAAATGTAACGACAACCATTTCTTTTGCAATCCAACCAGTTACAACGCCAACCGTCGGTCGCCATTCGCCGAATCCCAGTGGTTTGAAAATTGGGGCAATGGCGCCACCGGCAGATGCAAGAAAGCTTTCATCCATTTCTGCCATAACACTTTGATCTCTATTGTTTTCAGCATTAACACCGTTAAATGAATTTGCGTTAAAGTTGCTTAATGCCCATATGAATATGGTTGATATGAAAATAACGGTTCCTGCCTTTATTGCAAATCCTTTAACTTTTTCCCATCCATGGATTGCAATACTTTTTAGGGTTGGAAATCTGTACTTTGGCAGCTCCATAACAAAATTTGAAGCAGAAGATTTATAAACAAGTTTATTTATTATAAGAGATACAATAATAGCAACCACTATACTGAGCATGTAAAGAGAGTAAGTTATTAGGGTTTTATTTCCTCCTACAAAGAAAGTAGAAACAAACATTGCAAAAATCGGAAGTTTTGCTCCGCAAGGCATAAATCCCGTAATAATAGTTGTGATTTTTCTGTCCTTTTCAGTGTCCAGCGTTCTTGTTGCCATAATTGCGGGAACACCACATCCAAATCCCATCAAAAGGGGGATGAAAGATCTTCCTGAGAGCCCGAATTTACGAAAAATTCTATCCATTACGAATGCAATTCTGGCCATGTATCCGCAGTCTTCAAGAAAGGAAATCAATATATAAAGCACCAGTACCAAAGGAATAAAACCTACGATGGCACCAAGCCCTTCTACTATACCATCCATTACGAGAGAATAAACCCAAGGTGAGGCATTTGATACCAGCACATCCATACCCGCTGCAACATATCCCCATAATGTTTCCGCAACTCCTGCCAGCCAAATTCCGGGGCTTGGCAATCCCTCAACAAATAAAAAGCTTTCACTGAATGTTGTTGCGAACATTAAGTACATAACAACCGCAAATATTGGGAGCGCCAGGAATCGGTTTGTTAATATCTTATCTAGTTTGTCTGATTTTGTTTCCACATGGTAAGACTTTGATTTTATAACAGTTTCTTTTACAACTTTGGTAATATACTTATATCTTAAGTCTGCTATTTTTGCTTCCGTATCTCCATCCGCATATTGTTCTGCTTCTTTTAAAATTACCTCTACTGCAGGTTTTTGAACTTCTGTAAGCTCATCTGTTACAATTTCATCATTTTCAACAATTTTTATGGCTTTCCAATATGTTTGAGTGTTTTTTTCTATAGCATCAGCTGGTTTTTCAATCCCTTCAGAATCGTAAAGTATTTCATAAACAGCATCTATTGCCGAATTTATATTATCATCGAATAATTTTAAATCATTTGCAGAAATATTGTCTTTCGCCACTGAAATTGCTGCTTTCATCAAAGCATCTATACCTTTTCCTTTTTTTGCAACTATAGGAATTACAGGTACTCCAAAGATTTCTGAAAGCTTTTTACAATCTATCTTCATTCCGATTGCATCAACTTCATCCATCATATTCATTGCAATAACCATTGGTATTTTGGTTTCGATTATCTGCATTGTAAGGTAGAGATTTCTCTCGATATTTGTGCCATCCACTATGTTAATTACTGCATCAGGTTTATTTTTAACAATGTAGTCTCGGGCTATAATTTCTTCAGCCGAATAGGGCGATAAAGAATAGGTACCCGGCAAATCAAGAATATTTATTTCCTTTCTTTTTTTGTATGTACCTTCTTTTTTGTCAACTGTTACACCCGGCCAGTTTCCCACATGCTGCTTTGAACCGGTGAGCTCATTAAAAAGAGTGGTCTTTCCGCTGTTTGGGTTACCGGCAAGCGCTATTGTATAATTCATAACGTCCTCCTTGTTTATTAAGTAACATTTATTTGCAAAATACTCCTGTTAAATTTCAACAAGTATATTTTGCGCTTCGTTCTTTCTTAAGCTTAACTCGTATCCCCGTATATTTATTTCTATTGGATCTCCCAAAGGTGCAACCTTAATTACTTTTATTGACGTGCCGGGAGTCACTCCCATATCCATTAGCCTTTTTCTCATAGGTCCTTTCTCACCTATACTTTTGACAGTACCAATTTGGCCTGGCTTTAAATCTCTTAATGTCATTTTTCCCTCCTTATTTAACCATAATTAATGAAGCTAAACCCTTGTTGAGAGCAACCTTTACTCCCTTTACTAATAAGATCAGCCCGCCTTGATTTTCTCCAATCACTTGAATCCTTTCGCCTTTAACAAGCCCCATATCCTGCAGGCGTCGTTTCATATCATCTTTTCCTCTGTAACCGAGCACTTCTATGGTGTCCCCTAATGCAACCATGGCTAACGACATAACTACCTCCTAAAGTAAATGATAATGATTATCAATCTCTCAGTTAGTATAATCTAACCTCGTACTGTTGTCAATAGTATAATTGATAATCATTATCAATTATTTTGTTTTTTTATATAACATATAAAGAACAATAAAAATATATTGTCATATTATAGTAATAGGAATAAATTCCTCCTTAAAAATCAAAGGATAAACAAACTAAAATTATAAGGGAGTTTGATTTATATGCTTTTTAATAGAAATTGCAGATGTGGAGAAGAAATTATTCAGCACGTACACGATGCGCAAGGATATACGAATTTGGCAGGGCAAAGAGGATGCTGCCACAAACATTGTTTTAATGCTTCAACAGGACTAGCAATTCCCTGCGGGAACAGCCATGTGCATGAAGTTTACTTTGTTACGGATATAGTAGAATGCCATTGTCATAAAATTTGCGGAAAAACCGGGCCTGCGATTCAAACAGGATGTGGCAACCACATACATCTTATAGAGGGGTGCACGACAACTAACGACTGTCACAGACATGGAGTTGAGGTTGCAACATGCATTGAAGAAAATATAGAGTGTTAAAACGAGCGGAAAGCGTTGCTTTCCGCTTTATATATAAAAAAAACTTTATATTTTTGCCTAAATGATGTAAAATAACTAGAAGATTAGAAATTAGGAAGGAACATGAATGAATAATATAGATTTAATTAATAAAAGAAGAATTTTTGGAATCATTTCTCACCCTGATGCAGGTAAAACAACATTGACGGAAAAATTGCTGCTTCACGGAGGCGCTATTCGTGAGGCGGGCACTGTTAGAGCGAGAAAAAATTCTAAATTTGCAAAATCTGATTGGATGGAGATTGAAAAACAGAGAGGTATCTCTGTTACATCTTCTGTAATGCAGTTTGAATATAATGATAAAGTTATTTCAATAATGGACACTCCGGGGCATAATGATTTTGGAGAAGACACTTACCGAATATTGACTTCAGTTGACAGCGCAGTTATGGTTATAGATGCTGCTAAAGGTATAGAGACTCAGACAAAAAAACTGTTCCAGGTTTGTAGCATGAGAGGAATTCCTATTTTTACGTTTATTAATAAGCTTGATCGAGAATCTAAAGACCCTTTAGAACTGATGCAGGAGCTTGAAGACGTTTTAGGGCTTCTTTCAGTGGCAGTTACATGGCCCATAGGTTGTGGAAAGGAATTTGAAGGAGTATATGACAGATTAAGAAATTCTGTCTATCTTTTCAGAAAGAAAGAAATAATCCATCTAGATGAAGATGGAGTCAATTCAAGTAAGCTTGAAGGGTATATAAGTCCTTCTAATCTTGAAAATCTGAGATATGCAATAGAGCTTCTTGACGGAGCTGGTAATGAATTTAATATTGAACAAGTTCAGAGCGGAAAACTTTCTCCCGTATTTTTTGGTTCTGCTCTTGCAGATTTTGGAGTAACAGAGTTTTTGGAGCACTTTCTTCAAATGTCGCCTCCACCGTCGTCAAGAAAAACAACAAACGGTATTATTAAGCCTACCGATGAGGTTTTTACAGGATTTGTATTTAAAATTCAAGCAAATATGGACCCAAATCATCGCGATCGTCTCGCCTTTCTCAGAATATGCTCTGGAACATTTGTGAGAGGAATGAATATAACTCTTACAAGGACAGGAAAGCAAATGAAACTTAGTCAGTCTACCCATTTAATGGCTAATGAGAGAGAAACAGTTGACACTGCTTATGCCGGAGACGTTATAGGAATATATGATTCGGGCAATTTCCAAATTGGAGATACCTTAACAAATGGAAAGGAAAAAATATTATTTGAGCCGCTTCCTACATTTCCTCCAGAATTTTTCTGCAGAGTAAGCGCCAAAAATTCTCTTAAGGGAAAGAATTTTCAGAAGGGAGTAGACCAATTGGCTCAGGAAGGCGCAATCCAAGTTTACAGAAATGAATATAACGAAGTAATAATAGGTGCTGTTGGAGTCCTTCAGTTCGATGTTTTTCAATACAGGCTGACTAACGAGTACAATACTGAAATTCGTATGGAAAATATAGAATTTTCTGTTGCAAGATGGGTTAAGACAGATAATTCGGACACCCTAAAAAAATATCAGAATACAAGATGCATGCTTGTATTTGATCACTATGACAGACCTGTTCTCCTATTTACAAATCAATATGCTTTGAGAAGTTTTCAAGATAGAAATGAAGATGTTGAGTTAATTGAAGCTCTTGATATAATTGATGAAATAGGTAATCAGTAATAGAAGATTAGATATAAAATAACAGACAATTTGTGCAATATAAAACCAGAGATCGATCTCTGGTTTTATATTTTGTTCTATGCAAGAAGATCTTTTGAAGTATGCTGAAGTTTGTTGCACCATTTGCCGCATCTATCACCAAAATACCCTATTATGTTATTGTTTTCAAATATTTTCACTACTTCACAACTGTTTGAACATCCTTCACATTCCATGCTTCTTGAAAAAATATTTTTATCTGCAAGCTCAAATCCTCTGAAATTTGTTTTGCCTGATTTTTCTACGGCGAACTTTGCCATGATGGCGGCACCGATAGCTCCCATCATGTTGTAATGCTCGGGAACAAAAATCTCAAATCCTAAAGCATTTTCGAAGGATGCCTTCATTCCTCTGTTAGCGGCTACCCCTCCTTGAAACAGAACTTTTGGAAATATTGCTTTTCCTTTTGCTATGTTATTCAAATAATTTCTCACAAGAGCATCGCACAATCCTCTTATTATCTCCGGCTGATTGTAACCTAGCTGCTGTTTATGTATCATATCTGACTCTGCAAATACAGCGCATCTCCCCGCTATCCTCACAGAGGAAGTTGCTCTTAAAGCATATTCTCCGAATTCTTCTATATTTATATCCAGCCTTTCGGCTTGCCGGTCAAGGAACGATCCTGTTCCTGCTGCGCATACCGTGTTCATAGCAAAATCAGAAATAATACCGTTATTGAGAAGTATTATTTTTGAATCCTGTCCACCTATTTCAATTATAGTTCTAACATTTTTATGAGTTTCCAAGGCGGCAGTTGCATGAGCTGTAATTTCATTTTTAGCTGCATCGGCTCCTATTATGGAAGCTGCAATTGCTCTGCCGCTGCCTGTTGTTCCTGCTGCGGCTATATCTCCTTTATGATATTTATTTTTTAATATTTTAAATCCATCCTGAATTGCTTTAATAGGGTTGCCTTTTGTTCTAAGATATATTTTTTCTGTTACGTTAAGGTTCTCATCCATCATAACGAGATCGGTACTTACTGATCCGACATCAACACCCAGATAGTGCATTTTTTCTTCTCCTTTCAAGTAAATCTATAAAAGCCTCCATTCTTGTTATATAACCTGCTTCTCCGTCCATGTCATCTACGATCAAGGACATTACAGGAAAATCCAAATCTTTTGAAATTGTTGGAAGAACTGCTTTGCTGACAATTTCCGGCATGCAGCCCATGGGTAAAATTTGTATTGCCCCATCAAATCCATTTTTGCTGGCGGTTACGGCTTCACCTATACATTCAACTGCATGTCCGCCGATGCCTATAGGTATATATTTCTTGGCATTTTTACGTATTTTTAACGAGTTTATTTTTAAAGGACTAAGAGCAGCATTTTTAACCCACCAGCTTGGAGTAAGCTTTCTGCTCGAGGAAACCCCGTAATCCATAAGTTTTTCTTCTATATAAAAATTTGAATAAGGTTCAATTATGGTGTAAATTTCTCCGATAATTGCTATTTTTAAAGGATTTTTATTTATATCGACGGATAAGTGATTTAATTTTTGATTATATTGATTCATAATTTTTATCATACTGTAAGCATTATCACATTCCAATGTATCTTTTTTGCATTCAATAAGAAGGTTTTTGCATTCTCCTTTGTTTCTTTCAAATCCAGCATACATATGGGCTGTTTCCTCAATTTCATCCATTAAATTTAATACCTTTAATGCATTTAATAAGGCATTTATTTTTTGAATAGTATTTTTTTTGCTTTCAGATGATATTTTATGGATTCTTCTATAGAGTTCCATCATTCCTATATCTTTTGGATAATCAATAACAATAAAATTCATATTATAGCCCATACTTTTCAATAAATTCATTTGGAGCTCACAATATTCTCCGAACCTGCATGGCCCGCAGCTTCCTGCCAAAATTATGGTATCAGCTCCCTTTTCAATAGCATGGATATAATTACCTATCATTAGCTTAAAAGGCAGGCATATTTCTTCGGGTGAATGAAGTGAACCTATATCCAAGTCTGTTTTGCTGCATTTTGGAGGAATAACATATTCTATCCCTAAACCTTCAAACAGAGCCTTGGCTGCAATATATATATTACCCATTTGTGGGAATGTTGCTTTCATGTTTGGTTCTCCTTTCGAGCATATCGCTGAATGCTTCTATTCTTGTATCAATGCCTGCTTCCCCTGTGTGCTCGTCAAGCTTTAATATCAGCAGAGGAAAGTTCCCTATTTTATCCTTTATGAGTTCTATAATTATAGAATCTATTCCACAATTAAAAGACGATATATATATTATCCCGTCAAACCTTTTTTCTTTGACTGCATTTATGGCAAAGCCATAGTTTTCCCTTGCGTAGGTCCAAAAAGGTCTTTTATATAAATTATTGATTTCCATATTTATCAAAAAATCATTAGTAAATTCCATGGTTTCTACGGAAATTCCAAGCTTGTCAAGTTTAGCTGCCAAATTCATATTGCTGAAATTATCATAAACATTGTAAGGGTGGCCTACAAGTGCTATTTTAATATCATGTTGATTACTGTTTATTCCCGTTCTGTGTTGACTTTGAACTTCATACGCGCATTTAAAAGCACGCCTTATTTTGAAAATATCTGAAGTTACATACTTGCCGGCAGTTTTAGCCCATTTATACAAAGAATTTTTTGAATAAGCATAAATCGGCTCTGTTATTGCCGGAGGCATACCAGCAATGCTATTGAGCACCATTTCCGGAAGGCCGCAGAATTTTGGACAGATATATTCGTTTTTTTCAAGTTGCATAACTCTTGGTATAACCATTAATTCACATTTGTTTTTAATAGATGCTACATGGCCATGAAATATTTTAATGGGAAGACAAGCCTCATCTACGCAGTGTTTTACTCCTAGATCTAAAATGTTCTTGTTGGTGTCTTCTGAAACGACTACATTTGCTCCAAGCTCAGTGAAGAATGTAAATAAAAAAGGATTATATTTGTAATATAACAACCCCTTGGGAATTCCTACTATCATATTACCTCCAAATAAAAAAATATCACAAATTACAGTATTTCCATAATTTGTGATATTATTCTTATTATTAATATGTTATTCTTCTACGCTTACTTCGCCTATAACTGTGTCTGGATCATCTGCTAATTTGTATACAAACACGCCTAAGAATCCAAATATAATAACTACGATTGGCATCATATAATTAAATACTGCATAAGGAGCATATTCTACTGCAGAAACCCCTAATACACTATACAGGAATGCAGCGCATGTATTCCATGGTATAAGTGATGAAGTGACAGTTCCGCCGCCTTCCAGTGTACTTGAAAGCATTTTAGGATGAAGTCCTTTTTTCATATAAGCCTGATGGTACATTCTGCCCGGTAAAACTACTGAAATATATTGCTCAGGCATAGTTGCATTGGAACCTATGCAGGTTAATACTGTTGTTGCAATTAGTCCGCCTGTTGATTTAACCTTTTCTAATATTTTATTAACGATAACTTCCAACTGGTTGGTTTTTTCCATTATTCCGCCGAACATCATAGCTATTATGGTAAGAGAAATAGAATACATCATTCCGCTTAATCCTCCGGCAGTAAGAAGTTCATCAATTATTTCAACACCTGTTTCTGAAGTAAACCCATCGTAAGCTGCAGTTAAAATTGCACCAAAGTCTGCTCCTTGGAATATAACTCCTTCAATTCCCCCTATAATAATACCGATTACTATACCCGGAATTGCCGGCAATTTAAATGCCATTGCAAGGATAACCGCAAGAGGAGGAAGTAAAAGCAGCGGTGAAATGTTAAAGCTTGATGATAAACCGTCACGTATTGCTGTTATGGACGTAACATCTGAAGATGTACCAGAATATTGAAATCCTAAAATCAAAAATGTTACAAGAGCAATTACATATGCTGTTACAGTTGTGGGAAGCATTGCCTTTACGTGAGTAAATACGTCAGTTCCTGAAACTGCAGGAGCAAGGTTTGTAGTATCTGACAGTGGTGACATTTTGTCGCCGAAATATGCTCCGGAAATTATTGCTCCGGCAGCTACGGGAGCAGGTATTCCCAATCCCTTTGATATTCCCATCAGTGCTATTCCTATAGTGCCTGCTGTACCCCAGCTTGTACCTGTTGCCAGTGATGTAATTGAACATATAATAACAGTGGCAACCAGGAAAATGCTCGGTTTTAAAATGGCAAGCCCGTAATAAATCATGCTTGGAACAACACCTGCTAACAACCATGTACCTATAAGAACGCCTATGATGGCCAGTATAATTATGGCTTGCAGAGCTTTATAAATACCGTCAAACATTGACTTTTCAATTTCATTCCATGAATAGCCCAATCTGAATGCTATTAATACAGAAAACAAAGTTCCTATCAACATTGGGATGTGGGGATTAGCTTCGTATTTAGCTATGCCTATTCCCATTACAATAATTAAAAATCCAAAAGAAAGCAAAGCTTCCCATAAGTAAGGTTTTCTTACAACCTTTTCTTGTTTCATTAATATACCTCCAAGTATTTAATAAATTATTTCACATATAACATTCAGCAATTACCATGCCAGTTTTAGACAAAATTCGCTAAGTTAACGTATACCCGACTTGTAGCAACGCTTTCATAAAATTAAAATAACTTGAAATATTTAAAAAAATATTTCAAGTTATTAATTTGGGCAATTTTTTTCCATGCGAGTGAAATTTTTTGCCTACTTTATTATTTTAGGCCGTATTCTGCAATTTTATTAAAAAGTTGTCTTCTGCTTATGTCCATCATTTCTGCTGCCTTAGTTATATTACCGTTGCACTTTTCAAGAATGTACTTAATATACTTAGTTTCTGCAATTTGTCTTACATCTTTCAGTGTCTTTACTTCGAGGTTTTCATCTCGAAAAATTCTTAAATCAGGAAGGTCAGCTTTTCTGATAGTACCGTTTTCGCTTAATACAACAAGTCTTTCAATAATGTTTTTCAATTCTCTTATGTTTCCGGGAAAATCGTAAATAATTAATGATTCTATTAAACCATCTTCTATTCTACTTATTTTCTTTTTCATTTCTTTTTGTGCTTGATTAAGAAAAAAACGAATTAATTCAGGTATATCCTCTTTTCTTTCTCTAAGAGGAGGCACCTCTATGGTAATAGTATTTATACGGTAAAATAAATCTTCACGAAATTTACCGTCCTTGATTTCTTCGGACAGCTTTTTATTTGTCGCACTTACGAGGCGAATATCTGCATAAATACTTTTGTTGCTTCCTATTCGTTCAAATGTCCTGCTTTCCAAGACTCTTAAAAGCTTTACTTGTGTATTCAGCGAAAGTTCTCCTATTTCATCCAGGAAAAGAGTACCGTTATCGGCTTCCTCAAATCTTCCCACACGTTTTTCTATTGCTCCTGTGAAGGCGCCTTTTTCATGTCCAAATAATTCTGATTCCAAAACACCTTCTGAAAAAACTTGACAGTTTACAGCAATAAAATTTTCATTCTTTCTTCCGCTCGTCTGATGTATATACTTAGCAATAACTTCTTTTCCCGTTCCGGACTCTCCAAGTATAAGAATGTTGGAATTGCTTGCAGCAGCTTTCTCTGCTATTTTAAGCATGTTCTTAAATTTAGCATTATTGGAATCAATTAGATAATCAAAATTATTAAGTTTCGCGCGTATTGCCCTATTGCTGTTTTCCAGAGTTTTAATTTTTACGAGCTTCTCTATTTCTTTGAGTATTACTTCGGGGTCACTTCCTTTTATGAAATAGCTGAATGCTCCAAGTTTCATGGCGTTTACGGCAGAATCAATCGTACCAAAGCCTGTTACTATTATTACTTCTGATGGTATATTGCTTTCTTTTAAATATTTTAAAAGCTCAATTCCATCCATACCGGGCATTTTCAAATCGGTAATAATCAGATCAAAGCTTTGCTCCTTAACTATTGATAAGCACTCTTCAGCAGATATTGCTACATATGTTTCGTATCCTTTATCTTCAAATATAATTTTATAAACATCTCTGAAGTCTTCTTCGTCATCGACAACCAATATTCTAAAATCAACCATTTTATTTTTCCTCTAATTTAAATTTTAATTTAAACTCTGTTCCTTCGCCTGCTCTGCTTTCAACACTTATTTCTCCGTTTATTTTTGAAAGCTCATTGTAGACTATGAACAAACCCAATCCTGTTCCATTACCGACATTCTTTGTGGTAAAAAACGGGTTAAATATGTGTTCTAAATTATGTTTTTCAATTCCTTGTCCGTCATCTTTAAAAATTATATATAAATAATTTCTGCATGTACTGCAGCTGATTGTTATAGTTCCTCCATATGATACGGCATCAATTCCATTTGACAAAAGGTTTAATATTATATGCGTAAGAGATTCCAGCCTTGTGTAAAATTCTATACTGTCATCACATATAACAGTGACGTTAACATTTTTAGCTGTTATGGATTCTTTTTCCAATGCAATAATGTCATTAATTGTTTTCTTTAGTGGTATACACTTAATATCATCATTTTTTCTTGAAAAATTAAGGAGGTTTTCAACCATCTTACTTGCGCGAAGAACTGCGGATTCAATGCTTGTTAAAGCCTTATCCATCAATTCATCTCTATAAGGCATCCTGCTTTTAAGTACATATGAATAGTTTCTAATTATTCCTAAAGGATTTCTAATTTCATGAGCTAAACCTGATGCCAGCTGGCCGACAGCTATCATTTTATTTTGCTGCAGCAATTGTGTTCTGCTTATTATTTCGTTTGTATTATCTTCTATCGATATAAGAAGTCTGTTTTTTTCGGATTCAAGAACAGTAATATAGTAATTATAGTGCCTGCCGTTAAACACTGTTTCACTTACCTTATTAATCAGTTTTATATCAATTGTATCAAGAAGCGGAATATTATTGTAGCTGCATCCTATAAGATCATATTTGTTTTTATGAAGCATATCAGTAAATGATTTATTTATGTATTCAATGCGTCCGTATTTATCCAAAACAATTAAAAAATCAGACAATGCATCGAAAGTTAGTTGAAGGTCGTTCTTGCTTTTCGTAAGCTCAATGGTTCTTTTTTTTACCTGCTTTTTTAAAAAATAGGTCCATATAGAAATCCATCCCGCTATAGCTGCAAGAAATAACAATACTATTATCAGTAGAAACATAACCTGAGCATTTAATCTGTCTTTATGCACCGGTGTTGAAAGGCCAAACCATTTTTGCTGAATTTTAGGCGCGAAATCACTCTTTTTTAAATCAAGTATGGCTTTATTAAGAATGTTCACCAGTTCGGGCTTTGACTTGGTTACCCCTATGCATATATCCAATTCATACAGTGGTTCGCTCAATATATTAATTTTATCTTCTATGCTTAAATCACCCATAAAATATATAATTATGGGTTCATCACCGATTATTGCATCAACTTCTCCTCTAAGGAGTTTATTAATGGCTTCAAGATAATCAACGGTAGTGATGATTTCAGCATCCGGCATGTTATTTGCCGTATAACTGGCGGCATAATCACCGGCTTCTATTGCGATTTTGTGTCCGTTTATATCTGATATATTTGTGATTTCATTGTTATCACTTCTGGTTATAACTATTGCTCTGAGCTTGTATATACTTTTTGTAAATGACAGATATTCTTCCCTTTCTTTACTTTTAAATAATTCTATCATATCGGATTCGCCGGACACAACACTTTGCACTGCTTCTTCCCAAATTTTCGGAACAAATTCGATCTGAGTATTTAACTCGATGGACAATGCTGACACATAGTCCAGTATGAATCCTTTATACCTGCCGGTATATTTATCTTGGAACGAAAACGGAGGTGCATTATTATCAGTACAATAATATAATACACCTTTTTCATCCAGATACTCAGTTTCCTCTGTTGAAAAGTCCTGCGAGTATTTTATATATTCATAAATATTTAAGTCATAGACAGTTTTAATAAATTGATTAACTGCAAAAGTAATTACAGAAGAAGAAATCAATATCATTAAAAAAATCCATTGTTTTTTTGAATTATGCATGATATCCTCGGAAACTAAAAAATTATTATTTACTTATTATTACCATTATTAAAAATTATACCACATATGTGAGAGCCGCAACAGTATATTCAAGATTAATATATTCTTATTATTTCTGCGTTTTTCCTGTAACATGATCTATGCTTATTTTATAAACTTTTGCTGAGTTTTTTGCTTTATCTATGTACTCCAGTCCCTTATCAAGATAGTCACCAGAATATTTTTTAATTAATTCCACAAGCGCATTATATTTTTCTTCTTCGCAGGCTTCAGAGGCTTTTCCGAACAAAATTACACTTTTGTAATTAGTATCAAATTTTTCAGGCAGTAATTCAACATCATGATATACGCAAAATGAAACTTTGCTGCTATTTTTTATGTTACTAAGCTTTTGTCCGTCCTTTGCACAGTGAAAATAAATGCTGTTGTTTAAATAAACGTAGTTTAAAGGTACTCCATATGGATATCCATTTTCACATATTGTAGATAGTATTCCTACTTCGCCCCTTTTTAATATTTCTATACTTTCTTCAGCAGACATTTGCTTGTCTTTTCTTCTCATTTTATGAAACATATCGTTTTCCTCCAAAAATATAATTTAACTTTTTTTTACTGACAAAACATTAAACCATTTATTCATTGTAAGCAACATAACCGCAAAAGCTGCAGAGCTAACTATAAAAGGAAGAGCTATATTATTTTGAAAAAGTAGTCCTGCTGCAACAGGTCCGATAATTGTTCCTATGTTTCCCGCCATTGTGTATTTACCGATTGCTGTACCTCGTGATTCCATAATATCAGATGAAAACATTCCTTTTAATGAAATATCAAGCAAGACTACGGCTATGCAATAAACTGTCCAGAAAATGCCAAATGTGTAGATATTCTTAATAGCTGTAAGAACAATTAAACATAAAACAAGCATAATAAGTGATGTTTTAACTGCTCTATACCTACCGATTGTATCACTGATTTTTCCGAGCTTTTCATAAGCAAATGCAATTACAACTGCCGGAATTAAAAAAGCAATTCCTGTTTCCAGCAAATCCGAATTAAATTTATTGGCTATGTACAAAACAAATATTGATGAAACAATACTTGTAAAAATCTTAATTATTAAATTTAATATTAATATATTTTGCTTTAAAAAATTAAAATTAAATTTCGTATTAGTATAATCATATTTTACATTTTTAATAAAAATAATTGAATATATTGTTGAAATGAGTGCGGCTGCCGAACAAATTTTAAAGATATAAGACCAACCATCCATGAAATCAGAGTAATTAAATATAATGAAGCAAAGGGCCACACCTACAAGGCCTCCTTTTTCTTCATATCCGCCGATTTTTCCATAATTATGTCCCAGGTTGTTGTTCAGGTCAGCCACCATACTGAAGCATGATATACTGAGGCATACACCTGCTATAGATTGAAAAACGCGTGCTGTGTAAAGATGACCTATATCTTTGGAATAGGAATATAGCAAATATGATAATGCATATAGCAGCAGCCCTGCTATAAGTACGGTCTTCCTTCCATACCTATCTGATATTCTTCCTACATAAAGCCTCATTAAAACTAAAAAAAATGAAAAAATGGAAAAGAGCCCTGTAATTTGTACTGGTGTATATCCAAGACTCATTGTATACATTGGAAGAAGCAAATCCATGAATGTCAAAGGTAATGACACTAAAATTAATGGAATTGCCAGTCTGTCTATCGATCCATTAGTGTTGTTCATAAATACCCCCGAAACCTTAAATTATAATTAAAATAATAGTTTTCCCATTAAATATTCGTTGCAGTATTTTTTGTCTATTAATATAGACATTTCTTTTGTACCTTCAAGTTTAAAACCTAACTTATTGTACAATGAAAGGGCTCTCTTATTGTGGCTTACAACCGTAAGTTCAAGCCTTTTTACATCGTTTTCTGATGCCCACAGAAATACTTGATGAAATAATTCACTGCCTATTCCCCTTCCGCAATATTTCTCAAGAATTCCTACAACTATGACGGCAGAATGCTTAGTCCTGATAAATTTTTCTCTTACAGCAATAATAAACCCTATTATGCTTCCGTTAATTAAAGCAACATAACATGCATCCTTATTGTTTATAATACTTTGGATATTATTTCTTACAAGATCCAGATCTAGTATTCGTTCCCCTTTCTCATACAGCATATATCTGGCTTCATTATCAAGAGTATTAAGAAAGCGGCAAAATTCTTGCGTATCTTCAACAGTTCTTTCCCGTATTTCTACATTTGTCATAGCATCCTACCTTTGTTTTTAATCTATAAGCATGCCCATAAGCAAGGAATCATAAAATTTTCCGCTAATACATATATCCCTCTTTATAATTCCTTCCTCGGTAAAACCAAGTTTTTTATATAATTTTATTGCGCGTTCATTGTCGCTTCTGGTTCTTAAATTAATTTTTCTGATTATTCCCGAGCCCTTGCTCCAGTTTATCATATATTTAATAAACTCTTCACCTATACCGTATCCCCAGTAAGCTTTTGAAACGCTTATGCCAAATTCTCCTGTATGCTCTGTTCTTTGTCTGTTCCCTGCATTGAAAGTCAAGTTTCCTACAACTTTTCCGTTTACTTCCGCAATAATGGACAGGGCATTATTTTTTTTTAATACTGTTTCAATATATTCTTCTTCCTGCTCTGCACTCATGCCGAACTGTCCTGCACCAAACGATAAAAAGTCAGACTCACTGCCTATGTAGTTCATGTATTCTACCAACGCTTTTGCATCTGATTTGTCAGTCTTTCTGATTACTACTTTTTCGTTATTAATGTTTAACTCTTTCATTATGTGTAACCTCCTTATTATAATTACAACATTCTATAATTTAGGTTAATCTAAATTCCAGTTGGCAGTCAAATGGTTCATTTTCAACCATTTTTTTGTTATATTCCTCAGCTTCCCTGCATCCAAGTGATTTGTAAAATGTTTGCGTTTCTTGTGAAGAATGTGCAGATATATAAAGCTTTTTTGCCCCCATCTCCTTTGCGTTTTTACAGGACAAGGAAAATAATTTTTTACCGATTCCTATCCCCCTTTTATCAAATGATACGTGAATGCTTGAAAGCTGCAAGTATTCATTTTGCCCACCGAACAAATTATTTTCAACAGATGCAAATCCTGCAAGCAAATTATTGCAAAATGCACCGATAACTCTGCCTCCTGTAGCTATTGTATTCTGAAGACATTTGACTAGATACTCATATTCCTCAGAAGTCCACTGCTCAACAAAAGCAATATCCTTTAACTGCCATTTGCCGTTTTCTTTGCGCCAGCATTTTTTTACATCTTGATATCTGTTAAAATTTGCGAATAAATGAGTAGTTATTTCATTTATATTTAATTCTCTAATAGTTATATTCAATATTGTACTCCCAGTATAATTTTAAATCTAAAAATTATGAATTTCAGCTGCTATTATAGCATTGCGGCTATATTGAGAGCTGTACGAAGATATGCATCATATGTGTCCGAAGGCACTTTTCCCATTGTTCTTGAGTCCCAGCATATGCCGTCCAAGGTATCTTCCGCGTAAAGAAACTGGAAGACATCGACGTTTCTGAATTGTCCGACTGCCATAACAGATGCACATTCCATATCAACGGCAAGACATCCTTCTGATTTCCTTTTTTCCATGTTACCTCTTGTTTCTCGGTACAGAGCATCCGTAGTCCATGTTTTTGTTATAATATTGGGAAGTTTCAATTCCTCAAAAATTTCTGAAATTTTGCTGGCAGTTTTAACATTTATATAATCCCCTTCAGGAGCATAATGGTAGCTGGTTCCCTCATCTCTGTAAGCATCTGAAGGAATTATAAAATGACCTGGAGCAATATTTTTATCAAGAGTACCGCAGGAACCAAAAAAAATAAATTTTTCTCCGCCTCTTGCAATTACTTCTTCCATGCATGCAGCCGATCCGGCACCTCCCAGCAGAGTGTTGTATACGGCTATGCTTTTACCTTTATAGGTGACTTCATATATAGGAATCGTATAGCCCATGTTCATTTCACCTATGCACTTTGAACCGTTCATTTCTTTTACAAGTTCAAGCACCTTATCTTTAAATGTCACTACAACAGTTTTCGGAAATCTGTCTGATTTTTTTACTACGTCAGTTGCCTTTAACACTTCCTCTGAATTTATATCAAATGAACTAACTATGCTCATAAATCCCCCTTATATTATTTATAAAGTTAACATCATTTCATATTGTCCGATGTGGTGTTCGAAGCCCATCTCATATAAAAAACTAATCAGCGAACTGCATTCTGAATCTACGTTTAGTATGGCAATTTTATCTGATTCAGTATTGTTTAATAAATCTGCGATAATACTGGCTGCAATTCCTTTGCGCCTGAAATTTTTATTTACCGCTATCTGAGCTATATCTCCTGTTTTTCTTTCTATAATTCCGTAACCGGCTAATGTATTGTCTATATATACGACGGAATAGCAGAATAAGTCATGAACTGCATTGATTGAATCTGCAGAATTTTGCCAAGAGGGATTAAAATCCCAAAATTCACAAAATTCTTTCCAATCGCTTTGGCGTATTTCATCGATATGCTTAACATCGTATATTTGAGAAGCGGTAAAACTGCTCTTGTCCAATTTAAAGCATTCAAGTTCACGCACTATTTCAAATTTTGACTTTTTATATAATTCGAATGCCGAAGTATTTGTTTTAATAACTTCCAGCTGATATTGAGAAACTTCGGATTCTATTAAAAGTGCCTTAATTTGTTTGATTAAATTGCTTGTTATTCCCTGTTTTCTATAACTGCCTGCTACGCCGGTTCCTACATCATAGGCTGTAAGCTTTCCGTTATAGTTTCGCAACCCGTTTAGAACAAATCCAACCAATTCGTTATTATCAAATGCACCCATTGAAATTTTAGGGTTGTATCCCCTTCTTGTAAGCATATTCTGAAATTTAACCAAAGGTAAATCAATTTTAACCTGATAGTCGGAGAATGCATTTACAAATGCATTATGTAAGGTTTTAATTTCAACATTTTTTAATAAATTATAATCAATCATTTTTCCAGTTTCCTTTCAATATAATTTTTATGCTTACTTTAAATCACAGTTTACTGTTCTTTCTTATTGTTTGTGCTGCACCAATCCGGAAGTGAGCCTTTTATTGCCCACCATGACTTTAAGTGGTTATCCGAAAATCCTAATTTTCTGTAAATGTTTGCAGCTTCCGGGTTATTAGTGTATAAATAGATAAAGCAATCACTATAATGTAAAATAATCTTATTTATTACAGCCATGCCGTAACCTTTGCGTCTTTCCGAAGGTGTAGTATAAACGTTGGATATGTAAACAGTATTATGATATTTTTCAGCCAGTGCCATGCTTACAGGTTTTCCTAGTACATTATATGCAAAAAACATTTTATTTCCGGCAGAAATCTGTTTGTTCAGAAGAATAATACCGTATGTTTTACCGTTATCTTGCTCAATTGCAAGATTAAATTCCTGATCTTTCAAAATATTTCCTGTCATTTTTATATCATATTTACTGATATAATGCGGTTTGATGCAATGTGTATCCAATATCATTAAATCTATATCAAATTTTCTTATTGAATAACAATATTTTTGAAAATAGTCTTTTAAAGCTTCTAGTTTTAATCACTCTGAACGGCACAGTAAGTGCCGTTCCAGCTATACTTTGATTACTATTTTGATGCTGTGGCACTAACTAGTTTAATACATTCAAGTACGTCTGATTTATTGAAAATCTCTCCGGAAGAATGCAGATTTCTGGTTGGAATTGAAATAACACCGCTTGGGATTCCTTCTCTTGTTGTGTGTATTGGACCTGCATCTGTTCCTCCAAATTCAAGAACTTCATACTGATATTTTATACTGTGTTCCTCTGCAAGACCTGTAAGGAGAGTTTTTACTTCCGGATGAGTTATCATTGATTTATCCATTAGTTTAATGGCAGCACCTTCTCCAAGTTTAACATCCATTTTTATTCCATTTTTTGAGTCGCCTGTTGCGGTAACATCAAGAGCTATAGCTAAATCTGGATTTATGCTGTATCCTGCAGTCTTTGCTCCTCTGCATCCAACCTCCTCTTGAACTGAAAATACATAGTATACGTCATTATCTGTTTTAGAATGGTTTTTCAATGCTTCTATCAATATGTAACATCCTATTCTGTCATCTGCCGCCTTGCATATTACACAATCTTCAGTCTCATAATAATGGGATTGGAAAACGCACATGTCTCCTATCTTGAAGTTGGATTTTACGAAATCCTTTGAAGTTGAAGCAACGTCCAGAAATAGATTGCTCATCTCAACTTGCTCTTTTTCTTTTACTTTTTCCGAACACACTACACCTTCCATACCGTTGTCAAAGATCATTCTGAGGCCTATTATATCTTTTGCATGAATTCCTCCGACATTAGAGAATCTAAGAAATCCTTTTTCATCAACGTGTGTAATAATCAAACCTATTTGATCCATATGTGCGGAAAATAATACTTTTTTGCCGTTTCCTTTTTTTCTTGCAATTACATTTCCAAGCACATCAACCTTTATTTCGTCTGCATAATCTTTTATTTCATTTAAAATAAATTCTCGAACGTTTTTTTCTCGCCCCGAAGGTGAAAAACAATCTGATAGTTTTTTCATTAACTCGCTGTTAAAATTCATTTTATTCCCCTTTCTGATTCTCTAAGATTAGTGCCTTTGTAAGGCTTACAACACTGTTATAATCATTTATACTGGCAACACTTGCAGGCGAATGAATGTACCTGCACGGTATTGAAACTGCAACTGCTTTTGCTCCTTCTTTTGTTTTATGTATTGGTCCGGCGTCATTTCCTCCGGCAGATGATGTTCTGAACTGGTATGAAATATTGTTTTTCAAAGCAATATTTTCTACTCTTCGCACTTCTTCGATATCATAAAGCGTTGAATTGTCCATTAATGATAAAGCAGCTCCCATGCCTATACGAGTTACTTTGGAATAGTCTTTTATCTCAGGCATGTCGGCACATACAGTCCCTTCAAGAACTATGCCATAATCCGGCTCCAGAGCAAAAGCTGCAGTCTGTGCTCCTCTGCACCCCACTTCTTCCATTACAGTAAATACACCATAAAAGTCAGCATCAAGTTTCATACTTAAAACTTCAAGTAAAGCGCTGCAGCCTGCCCGGTCGTCCAATGCTTTTGCTTTTATGAGTCCATCGCCAAATTCTACATAATCGCTTTTGAAAACAATATAATCTCCTATGCTTACAAGCTTTTCTGTTTCTGATTTTGAATATGTTCCAATGTCTATATAAAGCTTATCTATTGGCAGTGATGTCCCTCTTTCCTCGGAACTCATCAAATGAACAGCTTTTGATCCTATTACTCCGGGAATTTTATTATCTCCTACCAATACTATCTTTGAGTTTAGAATTCTCTGGTCTATTCCTCCCACAGCCTGAAACTTAATGAAACCGTCAGAATCTATATGAGAAACAATTAACCCTACTTCGTCCATATGTGCGGCAATCATAATGGTCTTATTTTTTTTACCTTTGTTATGTGCAATAATATTTCCCAGCTTATCAACGTAGTGTTCGCAGCCAATATCATTTAACTTATTTTTTATATAATTTCTCACTTCATATTCACAACCTGATACGCCGGAAAGTTCAGTTAATTCTTTTAAAAACATAATATTTCCTCCAAATCAGAATTATCCAGCTCATTTATGAAACGAGCTATTGCCTTGCCAGTTGTCTCAACATCTTTTATATCTATTGTTTCCACAGATGTATGCATGTATCGCAGAGGAATGGATAATAGTATGCATGGGACACCCTCTCTGTTTATTTGAACTGCCTCGGTGTCAGTTCCTGTTTTTCCAGGAGATGCCTCATATTGCATAGGATAATTGTATGTTTTGCAGACATCAATAAATTTTTTTGTCAATTTCGGATTCAATCTTCCTCCAAAAGCAACTATGGGCCCTTTGCCTAACTTACATGTTTCTGGGGGCATGCCTGGAGCCATTCCAAAATCAACGTCAAGAACAATCCCTATGTCAGGGTTTATTTTATAGCTGGCTGTTGTTGATCCCCTGTAACCAGTTTCTTCCTGTGCCGTTGCAGCATAATATATGTTGCTTTTATGTGAAAGTTTTCTTAATTCTTTTGCTGTTTCAAGCATTACCGCTACACATGCTCGGTCATCCAGCGCTTTTGCTGAGACTATGCTTCCCTGAAGTGATACCGGTTCTCTTTTAACAACAGCTATATCTCCTATACTTACCAATTTCTTAAGTTTATCATTTGAATATCCGGTATCTATGTATAAATCCTTCAATTCCAGCGGCTTTTTTCTTTCCTCTGCAGAAGTGACGTGAGGAGGTTTGATCCCTATCACTCCAAAGACAGTTTCCTTTCCGTATACTGTTATCTCCTGGGCAACCAGAGATGCTGGATTGATACCCCCTATTGATGTGAAGCTTAAAAAACCGTTGTCAAGTATTTTTGTTACCATCAGCCCAATTTCATCAATGTGTGCTGCTAGCATTATTCTTGTTTCCTTCATACCATCTTGTTTAAATATACAACTGCCCATTTTATCATTTTCGCAGGAGTCTGTATATGGTTCGAAATATTCTTTCAGCATTTCGGTGCTTGAATGCTCAAATCCGGAAACAAATTGATTAGAGCATGCTTCAATTAAAAATTGTTTTAACATGTTACCTCCTTTGTAACTAAATTAATAAAAGCTAGCTGTCATTATTACTAATAAATGTAAAAAATAGCAATTGAGTAGCGATTGTTTAACCAATCGCTTAATCAATTGCCATTCAATTGTTTATCAATCGTTATTGCATTTTATTATTTTAATAAATCTTCAAGTGCAGACCCTATAGATTCACCTATTGTAAAGTTTGCTTCTTCCTGCTTGTATGAAGCATCTTCAGTTGCAAAATCATCGCTTTTATTTTCTAGTATTAATGTTAGATTAAGGTTTTTACCTTTCATATCTACGCCAAGCACTTTTGCGTCTTTTACTTCACCAACTTTGACTACTTGAGCGGGAGTTCTTAGTTTTTCGTTTGAAACTTTCGCAATAGGTATAAAGCAGTCTATGTTTCCGTTAGCGCTGACATGGATTCCGTCAAGGAGTATACGAGTAACTTCTACAGGAATTATATCATCTTTTTTAAGGTCTTTAGCATATTTATCAAAAGGATGTTCAACAAGTTGCTTAAGTCCGAGGCCAACTTTTCTGTCTTTTCTAGTTATATTTAATATCTTAGCTGTAACTTCCTGACCTTCTTGCAGTACATCTGTAACTTTTTCAGTTCTTGCCCAGTCAAGGTCTTTAATATGAAGCAGGCATTCAATTCCATCTACTTCAACAAAAGCACCAAAATCAACAATTCTTGTAACTTTACCTGTTACTACATCTCCTTTTTGGTGTTTATCAAGGAAAATCGCCCAAGGACTTTTTATTGTTGCTTTGTAGCTTAAGGACATTCTTTTGTTTTCTTTATCTACATTTTTAACTTTTACACTTATCTTATCGCCTGTTTTTAATACATCAGAAGGATGTTTTATCCTTGTCCAAGCAATTTCATTAATGTGAAGGAGTCCGTCAATTCCATTTATTTCAACAAATGCGCCGTAGTCCTGTAAATTTTTAACTGTTCCTTCGTATATTTCGCCTTCTTTGATAGTTTCCCAAGCTTCAGCTTCTCTTGCATCTTTTTCTCTTTTTTCAACTGCTCTTGATGTTAAGACCAGCTGTCTTCTTCCTTTTTTATTCTTAGTCTCTAATATCTGAACCTTAAGAACTTTTCCCACGTATCCGGAAGTATCTACATTCCTTGTAACGGAAATTTGGTTTCTTGGAATAAAACCTTTAATTCCTTTTACCTTTCCGTAAATTCCGTATTGAGAAGCTTCAATAATAGTAGTCTCTATTTCTGTTCCCTCGGATCTCATTTCTTCTAGCTCTTCCCAAATCTTTCGTTCTTCAAGAGGTCTTCTAGTTAAAACAACATTTCCATCCTGGTCAGAAATTTTTAATACTTGAGCTTCTATTTCATCTCCCTCTTTTACAACCTGAGTTAAATCTTGTACTTCTGCAAGGGAAAATTCATCTTTTGTAATTATTCCGTCTGATTTATATTTGATGTTTAATGAAATGGAATCAGGGCTTACATATATAACAGTACCTTTAACTATTTCACCTGTTCTGATATAAGATAATCCACCATAATTTTCAAGCAAATCATGCATTGTACCTTGTTCTGTTTGTTCTGCCTGTTCTTTCTTTTCAACCTGTTCATTCATGTTGTTATTTAGGTTTTCCAACATATTAATAACCTCCTCAATTATCCAGTCAGGTGCTGATGCTCCTGCGGACACTCCCACAATAGTATTTTTATCAATATAGTTATAAGGTATATCCTTATAATTTTCAATTAAGAATGTTTTATGGCAGACTTCCTTGCTAAGTTCATATAATTTTTTTGTATTTGAACTATTTTTTCCGCCTATTATTAACATTACATTACATCTAGAAGCAAGTTCAACACATGCTTCCTGTCGTTTAGAAGTAGCATTGCAAATTGTGTTATGAATTTCAATATTTGAAAAATTATTTTCGATTATTTTATCTGATATTTTTCTGAATGTATCTGTGTTAAATGTTGTCTGTGATACAAGACAGTATTTTTTATCCGGAGAAATATTTATATTTAAAAGCTGTTCGGGTTTATCTATGACGTAAGCTTCATTTTTACACCATCCTAGAATACCCAGAACCTCAGGATGGTTTTTATCTCCGGTTATAATTATATCATAACCGTTATTTTTGTATTCTTCAACTATTTTATGTATTTTTTTAACTTTTACACAAGTTGCGTCAATGACTTCTAAGCTATTTTCTTCCATTTTATCGAAAATATCTTTTCCTACACCATGTGCTCGTATTAATAGTTTTGCATCAGTACTTGGTGGAATATCATCAACTACTACTAAGCCTTTGCTTTTCAATTTGTCTACGACGTATTTATTATGTATTATTTCTCCGTAGCTGTAAAGCTTTTTTTCATTGTCAAGTATTTTGTCGGCTTTGTCAACAGCTATTTTAACTCCAGAGCAAAATCCGTTAAACTTTGATATCTCAATTTTCATAATTGTACCTGCCGCTCAGACCGTATATATCCTGCAATATTTTTTTGCCTATTTTCGAATAAGTTTCAGAATTTATTTTACCTTCAATATTTTCAAAATAATTTTTTTCTTCTCCAAAAAATATTTCAATTTTCCCTCTGAATTTATACGATCCCTTTATATAAAAAGGAATAATATTAGATTTGGCTTTATTGGCTATTAGCCCAATTCCTGGTTTAGCATTGTTCTCGTCATAATTTTTTACTCTTGTACCTTCAGGAAATATTCCTAGAACTTCATTGCTTTTTAAGACAGATAAGGAACTTTTAATAGCAGACATTGAAACTCCTCCTCTATCAACTGGAAATGCTCCAAGTTTCTTAAACAAAAATCCAAGAATTTTATTATCGAACAATTCCTTTTTCCCCATAAAATGAATCTGTCTTTTAGATGATACTGCTAGAATAACAGGATCTATCATTGAAATATGATTGCCGCACGCAATTAATGCTCCGTTTGTGTTATCTATTCTGTCTTTATTATGTATTTCCAAATCAAAAGCAATAAATACCAAGAACTTTAATATTGTAACAATAATCCTATAAAACATTGCTTCCTCCAATGATGTCGACAATAGCTTTTACTACATCATCCAAATTCATATTTGTTGTATCTATTAAAATTGCATCATCTGCTTTTACCAAGGGAGAAATCGATCTTGTTCTGTCATTTATATCGCGTTTTTTAAGATCTCTAAGTACATTTTCGAAATTAACATTATTTCCACCTTCAACAATTTGATTGTATCTCCTTTTGGCTCGTGTGGTTTCAGATGCGGTAATAAAAAACTTAAAGTCTGCATTGGGAAAAACTTTAGTTCCTATATCTCTTCCATCCATAACTACGTTCTTATGGCCAGCTATTTTTCTTTGAAGTTCTACCATTTTAATGCGTACATTTTTCAGTGTGGAAATTTTAGATGCGCCAATTGATATATTTTCATCTCTTATTAAATTTTCTACATTTTTATTGTCTAGATATATACTGTTATTGTTGTAGTCAATTGTTGTGTTTTCAAGCATTTTGTCAATTAAATTTTCGTTGGATTTATTGATTTCATAATTGCACTCACAAGCTTTTAGCGCAAGAGCTCTATACATTGCTCCAGTATCTACATACTCAAAGCCTAATTTTTGGCTCAACAATTTTGCAACAGTGCTTTTACCTGCTCCTGAAGGACCGTCTATGGCGATTATCATATGGTATTCCTTTCATGATAATTTAATAAATACTTAACTATTATATTACAATTTTAAAAATATAACAACAAATTTTTTAGTTAAAAAACAATGGCAAATTTTTGGGGACGGTTCTTTCGGAGACTGATTTCAGCCTTAAAAGAACCGTCCCCATAGGGTGTCCACTAATGCTATTCGTTTTGGTAAATGCTGTGATTGTCCCAAAGTTGTTCTAATTTATCGTAATACTCTACAATATCGTCTTTTTCCTTTAAGCTGATATTTGTAATTAGATTATTTATCATACAAAGAGGAACCACCAACGAATCTATAAAAGATACAATGTTGCTTTTTGCCAGCAGCGATACATCTGACATATTGTACACAGGTGAAGCTTCTGTATCTGTGACGGCAACTATCTTTGCCTTTCTTTCTTTCACAAATTTCGTAGCGTCCACTGTTATTTTTGAATACCTTGGATAGCTGATTACTATAAGTACATCGGATTCTTTAATTCTTATAATTTCTTCGTATAATGAATTAACTCCGCTGTTGTTAAGTATTTTTACATTGTCTAGTATAACGTCAAGGTAGAACCCAAGGTAATTAGACAGTGTTGATGATGTTCTCAGCCCAAGTATGTAGACTTTATCTGCATTCATTATAAGTTCAGTTGCTTTGTCTAAAGCCTTAGTATCAATATTTTCGTACAAACTTCTCATACTGTTCATTTCATTTTTAATGATCTTTTTGTGAAGTTTATCTATATCGTTTATAATGTCATCATCCAGCCCTATTCTTTGTACCGTAGTCAGTTTATTTTTTATCAATACCTGCAATGCTTTCTGTAACTCCGGAAAACCTGAGTAACCTATGGAACTGGCAAAACGAACTACTGTAGATTCACTTACATCTACAGTTTCTCCTATTTTTGCCGCAGTCATAAACGCAGCTTTGTCATAGTGGTCAATAATAAACTGTGCTATTTGTTTCTGACCTTTGCTGAATTTATAGTAATTACTTTTTATATTGTGTAGTAAATCATTGTTATTGCTCATAATCAACCTCTGATAAGTTTAATACCTTCTTCAAAAGCGCATAAGTTTTTTTCAACCGTAACAGGCGGAACCCTGTTAGATATTGAGCGAACCATAACATCCCTACTGATCACTTCTTCGCCAATCAAACCGTAGAGTGCTCCTACAGAAATAATATTTGCTACCAAGTGAGTACCCAGTTTATTTTGAGCTGTGTCCAATATTGGCAGCTTAAATATTTTAAAGGGTGCGTTCATATCAACATTAACACTTTCGTCGACTACTAGTATACCATCTTTACTCAAAGATGCAACATATTTATCATATGAATTTTGCGTTAAGGCCAATAAAATGTTACATTCTGTAACTTTAGGAAATTTTATTTCATCGATGCTTATAATAACTTCAGCTTTGCTGGCACCGCCTCTTGCCTCCGGTCCATAGGACTGAGTTTGAATTGCATTTTTCCCCTCTTCAATTGCAGCATCTGCTAAAATTATTGCTGCTAGAATTACTCCCTGACCCCCTGAACCACTGAGTCTTAATTCTATTTTTTGAAACATTTACATTTCCCCCAACTTCTGAAATTTATCAATAATAACCTGATAACCTTCTGTATATTCTATCTTCGGATTATTATAAAATTCTCCTATAAGAATTTTATTCTTGCCTTTTTCAGGATCTTTGTCGACAACCCTTTTGTCTACGCAGTTGTCTTTCAAGAATTCATGCATTTTCAATGCATTTCCCTTTTTATTTTTTCGACCGTAATATGTAGGACATAAACTTAATCCTTCAATAAATGAAAAGCCTTTATTCTGCAGTCCTTTTTCGATGAGTTTCTGCATAAGCAAGGCATGGTATGCAGTTCCTCTTCCTACAAACGTTGCTCCGGCTCCCTGTGCCAGGTTACATAGGTCAAACGGTTTATCTATGTTACCGAAAGGAGCAGTTGTCGCAAAATCTCCGTGAGGTGTAGTAGGAGAAAATTGGCCTCCAGTCATACCATATATATTATTGTTAAATACTATTGTAGTAATATCTATATTTCGTCTTGCCGCGTGAATTAAGTGGTTACCGCCTATTGCCGAACTATCTCCATCTCCCATTATTACGATAACATGAAGCTTTGGGTTTGCGAGTTTGATACCTGTGGCAAATGCAAGCGCACGTCCGTGTGTTGTATGGAGAGTGTTAAAATCTAAGTACCCAGGTGCTCGTGATGAGCATCCTATACCTGAAACAACTACTACCTCATCTTTGTTTAACCCCAGCTTGTCTATTGCCCTGACAACAGTGTTCATCAAAGTTCCGTGACCGCAGCCTGGGCACCATATATGAGGCAATCTTTCGATTCTATAATATTTTTTTGTTATATCACTGCAATTTGTGCAACCCATTATAAGCGACCTCCTGTTACTGCGTATGTAATTTCCTCAGGAGTAATTAACTCACCTGATATTTTATTTATTTTTTTGACAGGACATTTTTTTCCAGCTACTCTATCAACTTCCAGAAAATATTGTCCTAAGTTCATTTCTGCAACATATATTTCCTTTGCCTTATCAGCAATCTGGTTTATTTGTTTATCCAAAAAAGGCCAGATTGTTATTGGTCTGAACATGCCTACCTTTATATTATTTTCGCGCATATGATCAATAGCACTTTTTGTTGCTCTGGAAACTCCTCCAAAGGCAATTATAACTATATCGGCATCATCCATTTTGTATTCTTCATAATATGTTATGTCATCTATATTTTTTTCTATCTTATCAACCAGTCTTTGAACCAGTTCTCCTGAAATTATGTTGCTGTTAGTAGGAAATCCGGTTTCATCATGAGTCAGGCCGGTTACGTGATATCTATAACCATTACCAAACGGGGCAAAAGGAGGTATCATATCTTCATCCGGTCTGTAAGCCTTATATTCTTCAGGTTTGCATGTTGGTTTCTTCCTGTTTACTGCTTCTATTTCTGAAGAGCTTTTTACTTTCAACTTTTCTCTCATGTGACCAACTGTTTCATCCATCAAAAGGACAACAGGTGTTCTGTATTTTTCGGCTATATCAAATGCTTTTATAGTATATTCATAAGTTTCCTGTACTGAGTTAGGAGTCAGTGCAACTGCCGGGTGGTCACCGTGTGTTCCCCATTTTGCCTGCATTACATCTCCCTGCGACGGTGATGTCGGCATTCCGGTACTTGGGCCTCCTCTTTGAACATTGACAACTACACAAGGAATTTCAGCAATTGCTGCATATCCGATATTTTCCTGCATTAATGAAAATCCGGGGCCACTTGTTGCAGTCATTGATTTAAGGCCTGTCAGAGAACCGCCTATGATTGCTGCCATACTTGCTAACTCATCTTCCATCTGTATGAATTTTCCACCTACCTGAGGTAATTTTTGAGCAGAGATTTCTGCTATTTCAGTAGAAGGTGTGATTGGATATCCGGCATAAAACCTCATGCCGGCAGCCAGAGCTCCCTCAACGCATGCTTCATTGCCTTGAACTAACTTATATCCGTCTTTGCTACTCATTTTTACTACCTCCTACAATATAAATAGCATTATCTGGGCACCTAAGCTCACATTGACCACAGAAAATACATTTTTCAGGATAAGCTATTACACATTTTTCATTTTCAATTTTTAGAATTTGCTTCGGACAAAACCCTACACATATGCCGCATCCTTTGCACCAGTCTATGTTTTGCAGAAGCTTTTTATTATCAGCCATTTTTTTATAACATCCTCCTATTTCCTATCCTTAAGTCTATGATAGCACAAATATATAAATTTGCAAGAAAAATTTCAAAAATATGCAGATTTGCAAGTAAAGATTCATTAAATGCAAAATCAATGTTTTAAGTAGAAACAAATCCATAAAAAATTATTTATGCTATAAGTAAAATAACATATTATATTCTTTTATGAACCTGTATATATTGAGAATAGCCGCTTTTGATAAAAAAAGTTTATTATACGCTTATGCATAAAATATAAAAAATGCATGAAGGCTTTTTTGCCTATCATGCATTTTTTTCTATAATAAACAGTTCCGGCGGAGTATTTTCCTTGTTTATGAGGTTGATGTGAAGCACATTGTATTCTGTTTTGTCAAGAGAGCGTAGATAAAATAAGATATCTTTCATTTCTTCTCCTGTATCATGAGTTATGTAAGTTGTTATAAAAATTCTGCCGTTCTTTTTTAGCAGCGGAAGCATATTTTGCACAGCTCGTATGGTTGTCTCACCATTGGTGGTAACTGTTTTGTCCGAATAAGGAAGATACCCAAGATTAAAAACAGCCGCATCGATGCTGTGGTTGATATACTTGCAAATATACTCGTGAGAATCATGAATAAGCTCATAATTAACGTATTCCATGTTGGAATTTAAAAGATCTTTTGTTCTTGCTATGGCCTGCTCCTGTATATCAAATGAAGTTACATGACCATTCTGTCCGGCAACCTTGCATAAGAAAAGTGTATCAAATCCGTTTCCGCATGTTGCATCAATAAACCTTAGATTTTCTGTTTCGCAGTAACTTTGTTTAATGAGAGAATGCACAAAGTTCACAAGCTTTCCGTACTTACTGTCTTCCATTTAGCCCTCCTGATTGTTTTTCAAAAATTGTATTTCTTCGTTATTCAAATATTTCCAGCAGCCGGGATTTAAATCTCCCAAATTGATTTTGCCTAAGGACGTTCTTTTTAGTTCCGTAACATTATGTCCAACAGCTTCAAACATTTTTCTGACTTGCCTGTTTTTCCCTTCATGAATACTAATCTGTACAATAGAGCTGTATTGTTTATATTTTATAAGCTTAACTCTTGCAGGTGCTGTCTTGTAGTTTTCAATTACCACACCTGTTCTAAGTATATTCATGGAGTCTTCAGTTATTCTTCCTTTAGCTTCAGCTATGTAGGTCTTATAAATATTATATTTCGGATGCATGAGCTTGTTTGCCAAGTCTCCGTCATTTGTAAGCAGCAGCAGACCGGATGTGTTGTAGTCGAGCCTTCCTACGGGGTATACCCTCTCTTTCGCGTTAATCAAATCCATGACTGTCTTTCTGTTGAATTGATCCTTTACAGTTGTTACGTATCCTTCAGGTTTATATAATTTTATGTATACGTGGTTTTTCACCTCAAATATTTTTTGGTTATTGACCAATACGATGTCACTTTCAGGATCTACTTTTGTTCCAAGTTCAGTTACAGTTTTTTCGTTAACCTTAACTTTGCCGGAAAGTATAAGTTCTTCTGCTTTACGTCTTGATGTAACACCGCTGCGGGCAATGTATTTTTGCAATCTTTCTGACTTCATGTGTTTCCGCCTTTTTTGATTAAACATTATTTTATCTCTATTATATCATTATAACGGCAATGTAACAACTTTAAAATATACCGCAAAAAAGGCAGCTTTTTATAATTAGCTGCCCGATTTTACATTATTTATTTTCAGTTACAAGACTCCCTGTGTGAATCAATTCATTATTCAGGTATATATTGTATTCTCCGCAAATCGCTTTGTTGTCTTTGTTCAAAATATGGGGAGCCGTAATATTTAATTCATAACGTATATTTTCTGTTTCATCTTCTGACAGCAGGTAACTGAAACTGTCCGATATGAAAACAGGATTTCCGCTTGACATTCTGCCCGCAAACTGCCCTTCTTCAACAATCTGATAACTTTTATAATTTTCGAAAGCCCAGTCAAACAAATTGTAGCTGTCAGAAAACCAGTTGCTGTCGTTTAAAACTACCACTATAATCTCAGTTCCGTCTTTTTCAGCTGATGCAACTAAGCATCTGCCTGCGGCTTTCGTGTAACCAATTTTTATACCGTTGCCGTACTCATAATCATGAACAACCTTGTTTTTATTATAAAATATAGTATTAACACTTTCTGCTTTATACTTTTCAGCAGAAGATATAGTCTTAAATGTATCATTTTTCATGGCATGACGGCTGATTAGAGCCAGGTCATATGCTGTGGAATAGTGGTTATCATTATGAAGACCGTGAGGATTTTCAAAATTAGTGTTGAAAGCCCCAAGTTCATACGCTTTTTCGTTCATCATTTCCACAAATTTGTCCTCTGATGTTCTTCCTGCATAAAGAGCTAGTGCGCTTGCAGCATCATTGCCTGAGCGGAGCATAGTCCCATACAGCAAGTCCTTTATAGAAACTTTTTGTTTAGGCCTCAAATATATGCTGGAGCCTTCAATGCCTGTGCATGATGCCGGAACTTCAATTTTTTTATCTATGTCATCTATGTTCTCAATAGCTAAAATTGTTGTTATAATCTTTGTAGTACTTGCTATGGGTAATTTTTCATTTGGATTCCTTGAACATAGTATTCTTCCTGAATCAGAATCCACTACTATATAAGCTTGAGCAGATACTTCGGGTATAGCTTTGGCAATATTGTAATTTAGGCTACAGATTAACATAAGAGCCGTGAAAAATAAAATTTTTATATTTTTAATACTCACAATCCTTTTTCTCCCTCACTTCTTTTATGAATGACATTATGTTTAGAATAGATGATGTCAGGTCGCCGGCAGTTGTTTCGTTATTAATGTTAATAGTCCTTACATCTTTGTTGATGGTTTCATAAATAAGTATTTGAGGATTAAGCTGTAAATTAACATAAGCAGCTCCTGCAAACGGCTTAAGGTCAACACTTCTGATTTTTTTATCTATATCGCTTCCTCCAATGACAAAATTCATGTTCAATTTGGAAATCGCAAGATAATTTGTGTTATCATAGGAAATTTTGCTGCTTATAAGTTTTTCATTTTCAGTCAGATTATTTATATTTTCCAAGGTTGTTTTAATAATACTTTGTATATCATTACTCATAATATCCCCTTTCAAAATGTATTTTAAATACAGTATGCCCTGAAAAAGGAGAAATATAACCGATTCTTATTTTCTTAGAATCGGTCTTTTTATAACATTATTTACAATCATAAATTCAAATGCAAATGATGAAACGTCATCAATACATTCAGGATAAAAATATATATTTTTTACTATAAAAAGCCTTGCAGCTTTTTTTAGATGTTTTAAATAAGGATAAATTTTTTTCGATTTTATGCTGCTATATCGTTTTGCTGTTTTCCTGAAGAAATCTACATAATAAATTTTTTTGTTCTGTACGTATTCTTTTTTTAATATCCTGTAGCTGATTTTAATTTTAATAAATGATATAGATATATTGCATTTAAGCCATATCTTAAAATTAAAATACACGAACAGCAGTCCCCCGACTAATACAAATACAATCCAAATCACCATATTGTAAAATAAAAGCAACGCTTGTTCCTACGTTGCTTTTTTTCCCTCCTCAAATTCTATTTTCAATGCAGGAAGTTCATCGATGGAATTAAGACCGAAGTGCTTTAAAAATCCATCAGTTGTTGCATATAGAGATGGTCTTCCCGGTTTATCCAGCTTACCAACCTCTTTAATAAGTCCCTTTTCTACAAGACCTTTAACTACGTTTGAGCACTTAACTCCTCTTATTAGTTCTATTTCAACTTTTGTAACAGGCTGTTTGTATGCTATTATAGATAATGTCTCCATTGAAGCGGTAGACAAGCTTCTATTTACAGTTGTTTGCAGCAGATTTTGAATAAATTCAAAATTTGCTTTTTTTGTTGTTAATTGATAAGAACTGCCAAACTTCTGGAGAATAAGACCTCTGTCAGTATCCATAGAAAATTGATCTGCCATTTCATCCAAGGCAGAAGTAACTTTGTGAGCAGGCATATTCAATAATTTTGATATTTCATTTACATTTAGAGGTTCTCCCCAAGCAAAAAGTAAGCTTTCAAGTACACTTTTTAAATTCATATACACTCCTATGCAGCAATTATAATTATATCGCTGTATGTATCAGTTTGATAAATTTTTATATCCTGTTTGTTTGATACTTCTAGAACAGCAAGAAATGCAGTAATTACATACTCTTTTGTTATTTTGTCCTTCTCTCTGAACGTTTCAAACAATGAAACACGACCTGATATTTTTATTTTTTTTAAAAGTTCTTCCGTACAATCCTTGACGCTGTAATTTTCTCTGTATACCTTTAGCTTTTCTTCGCCTGCTATTTTCAAATTATGATTTTTCAGCAATGAAATAAACACATTGTATAACTCGTATATATTTATTTCGTTAAGCGAAAGCTGTTCAGTTTTTGAATCGGAAGTAACTGCTATTTCTTCCTTGGGTTTTGAAAAGTAATAGCTGTTTTCATCCTCATATTTTTTCAGTGTTTCAGATATTTCCTTAAACAATTTATATTCCAGAAGTTTGCTGACCAATTCTTGTCTTGGATCTTCTTCTTTTTCCTTCTGGGGCAGCAGCATTTGTGATTTTATTTCAATGAGTGTTGAAGCCATTAAAATAAATTCGCTGGCAACATTCATGTTAAACTGCATCATTTGATTAATATATTCAAGATATTGGTCTGTTATTTCTGCAATAGGAATATCATAAATATCTATTTCTTTTTTTTCAATCAGGTGGTACAGCAAATCAAATGGTCCCTGAAATATGCTTAAACTCACGGAATAATCCATTGTTCATCCTCTTATTTCATTATAGTATTCAGTATATTATTAAGATAAAATTTAAAAAGTCCTTCCTTATCAATATCCTTTTCAGGATAAAGATCGTACTCTCCAAGGACTTGACCGTTCCTTGAAAGAATAGCCTTTCCTATTGCAACATCTTTGCTTAAAGGTGCTTTTAAATTTTCATCTATTAAATATTCTAAATTAAAATCTTCAATTTTACAATTACTTTCTGTAAAATAAAAAATATTTTCTTTACTTACAACATTGAAGTTTTCTTCCTTTCCGCAGTACACAGGTGAAGAGGAAATTGCTTCGCCTTTTTTATGAAATACAAGATTTTTATAATTAGCAAAGCCTTCGTTTAGCAGTTTTGTAATTTCATTAAAACGAATTTTTGTAGTGTCGCATCCCAGCACAACTGCTATTAATGTAGTATCATTCCTTTTGGCCGCAGCTGACAGGCAATACTTTGCATCTGTTGTATATCCGGTCTTGCCTCCCAAAAGTCCTTCGTAGTTGTTTATCAATCTGTTTGTATTTACAAGTACCTGCTCAGAGTCTTTCTCTTTGCCAACCCACACAGAATCCATCCAAGTAAGCATATATTCGTTAACATAATTATATTTAAGTAACTCTTTTGTCATTATTGCAATGTCGTTAGCTGTTGTTAAGTGTTCAGGTTCCGGAAGTCCTGTAACATTTACAAAATTAGTATTGTTCATGCCCAGTTCTTTTGCCCGGTCATTCATTGCCTTAACGCAGCCTTCTTCTGAGCCGTACATAAATTCAGCCATTGCAACTGAAGCATCATTTGCGGAACGCATTGATATGGCCTTCAGCATACTTTCAACATTTTGAGTTTCATTAGCTTCGAGATATATTTGACTTCCGCCCATTCCGGCGGCATACTCTGAAATTGTCATCTCCTGATCGAGTTTTATTTCCCCTCTATCCATCTTTTCTGAAATCAGCAATAAAAGCATAATTTTTGTTATACTTGCCGGCGGCATTTTATCATTGCTGTTTTTTTCAAAAAGTACCTGACCGTCATCACCGTTTATCAGTATTACTGCGTTTGACACTAAAGCATCAGGCTCAATTCCAAATGCGGGAATGGCAGTCAAATTTGCGATTAGTAACATCAAAAAAAACATGGCTATGTATTTCTTCATAAAAATTACCTCCTTTTTATGAATTAGAATAACCATATTTTGTTGATATATACAGTTGTCTTACATTTCGTGAGTTTTTTCATGAAATGTACAAAAACCGTTGAGGTATGAATATAATCGTATTATGCTTAACGGATGATTTCACGCAAAGTTTTATCTATAAAATACATAAATCAGAGTTTTTTCAAGATATACTCTGATTTATGTATTATTTCATATGTTTTTATGTCGAATTATTCAATATTTGGTCTATTTCCTGAAAAATTATTTAAGTATATTTCCCAGCACGCTTGTTCCTTCGATGTGGTTTTCTATATTAAACATGTTAAGAATTGTCTTGCCTATGGATGCATAGGTATCTAGGATGCCTAAATTGTTATTTCCTTGAATGTTTTTTCCGTATAAAATTAAAGGAATATACTCTCTTGAATGATCGGTACTTTCAGTTGTAGGATCGCACCCATGATCTGCAGTAATTATGAGTACATCATCTTCCTTAAGGTTATCAATTATTTCCGGAAGCTTGTCATCAAAGTATTTCAAAGCATCGGCATAACCCTGCACGTTGTTTCTGTGACCATATACCATGTCAAAGTCAACAAGATTAGTAAAAATTAAGCCTTTAAAATCTTCTTTCATTGCATTCAATGTTGCTTCAATGCCTTCTTTGTTGTTGTGGGTATGGTTAGATTTCGTCATTCCCTTATTAGCAAATATATCTTCAATTTTTCCTATGGCGAATACTTCCATACCGTTATTTTTAATATAGTCTAACATAGTGTCTTCAGGAGGAAGCAATGAAAAGTCTCTTCTGTTTTCTGTTCTTGTGTAATTTCCATCTTTGCCGATAAACGGCCTTGCTATAACCCTGCCTACACCGTGCTCTCCCTTAAGCATTTCTCTGGCAGTTGCACAGATTTTGTAAAGTTCATTTAGCTGTACAACCTCTTCATGAGCTGCTATTTGAAATACAGAATCTGCAGATGTATATACGATAAGATTTCCTGTTTCAATGTGCTCATTGCCTAATTCTTTGATAATCTCTGTTCCTGAAGCAGGATAGTTTCCAATTGTTTTTCTCCCTACTTTTTTTTCAAATTCATCTATGAAATCTTTTGGGAACCCTTTTGGGTACGTTGGAAATGGCTTTTCAAGCACCAGGCCGCTTATTTCCCAATGGCCGGTTGTGGTATCCTTACCTTTTGATTTTTCAGTACACTTGGCAACAGTACCGGTATAACTGTCGGATTTTTTTATATCCTCAAATCCATCAATATTTAAAAGACCTAATTTTTCTAAATTAGGCAGTGAAAAATCATCTATATTTTTATATATATTTTTTACTGTATTGCTACCGATATCTCCGTAATCTGCAGCATCTGGAAGTTCACCAACTCCCACGCTGTCCAATACTATTAAAACTGCTCTGTTTATCATAATGCCTCCCTAATTCTTATATCATAAACTTACACTAGTGCAAGTAAGTTAGTATACATATATTATACTCTTGGAAATGTCTTTTTAAACACTTCCAATGATTTAAATTCAACGCTACATAAATAGTTCTGAGCTGCAGCAAGGCTGCTAAGTCCCATCAACTCCTGAACGGTTCCGAGATCTGCTCCGTTAGAAAGCAAATGAACCGCAAATGAATTTCTTAATATCTGGGGCGACAATTCCTTGCCTAATTTCATTTTTTTCTCGTAAAACTTTAATATTTTCCAAATCCCCTGCCTTGAAATTGATTCGCCGGTAATATTGATAAATAGGAATTCATTGTCTTCTTTACATTTCTTATCCCTGAAGTTATTCATGTAATTGTAGATTGAATTGTTTGCATGTTTACTTAATGGAACTATTCGTTCTTTCTGTCCTGATATGTTAATTATGCCGGTATTAAGATTAATGTCACTTTTTTTGATGTTTATCAGCTCAGTCACTTTAATTCCGGAAGAATACAATAATTCCAGTATTGCTGAATCTCTGCTTCCTTTGAATGTGTCTGTATCCGGCTGTTTCATCAAAAGGGTTACTTCATTCTCGGAAAGTACCGCAGGAGATTTTTTAATTTGTTTAGGGCTGTGTATGCTTATTGCAGGATTGTTATCTACAAGCTTGTCTTTTTTTAGAAATTCAAAAAAATTCTTAAGTGCTGAGATAGTTCTTGATATAGTTGAAGAACTTTTACCCTGTTTTTGAAGGTTCACAAGATACGTAAGTATGTGAGCTTTTTTGGTTTTAACTAATCCAAGCTCATAATTATTGTAAAGATATTCTTTAAAGCTGTTTACGTCATAAATATACGAACTTATGGTATTATCGCTTAATTTTTTTGAAATAAGATACAACTTATAGTTAACTATATTTTTATCCATTATCTCACCAACAATCTGCTTAATATTAGTATATAATAGCTGTATAAAAAGCTGTAGCCTGCCACAATTAACAAATATACCAGAGACAGCTTTATGTAGCTCGATATAATTATATCAAATTTATGCGAAATAGTCTCTATGTTTTTTGTTTTTTTGGTATATTTTGAAATAGTTCCTGATATAAAAGTAAAATAGAACAATAAAGGAAAAAATACAAAATAATCGGTGAACGTCATGAAAAAGTATTGGCTGTCCATTCCGAGCGTTCTTATTAAAAAAATGACTGAAAGGCCATAATAAACCGATACAAACACAAACAGAGCAGTTATTATGTTTCCGTACCCTAATATTGTCAGCACAATGACAGCTGCAAAATATATTAAATTTCTTTTTAGTGTTGCTGCAAATATCTCTGAGACTTTCATAGTGCTTATGCTTTCATAATTGATGTTTGTCAGGCTTGTCTCTCCGGCACCAATGTAAATAAGCGCTGACAGCATTAGAGAGAATATAAATACAGCTAATAAAAATAAAAATCTTTTATTTTCTGACTGTATCAATTTCTTTAGTACATTGTTCATAAAAAAACCTCCTGAAAAGCTTTATACAATATATGCTTGATCAGAAGGTTTAATTCTATTTATGATTTATCAAAATTAAGAATTCAGCCAGTGTATGATTGCTATCAATGTCTTACTGTCTAAAATCTTTCCTGTTTCCAGCATTTTCTTTACTTCTTCTTTGCTGACTGAAATGCTTTCTATGAATTCATCTTCATCAAAATTTGTGGAAGTAAATGTCAGCTCTTCAGCTTTAAATAAAAATAATTTTTCGTTTGAAAACCCTGGTGAAGTATAGAATTCGAATAATTTTTTAATTTTTTTAGCTTCAAAACCTGTTTCTTCCTTTAACTCTCGCAAAGCACATTCAATAGGTTCTTCAGCTATATTTATTATTCCTGCTGGAACCTCATACAGAAAATCCTCTACAGCCTTTCTATATTGTTTTACAAGCAGCATTTCATTTTTTTCGTTTACTGCCAAGATGGCAGAAGCATCTTTATGTTCTACTATTTCTCTTTTAGTATATTTTTTGTCTTCAAGCTCAACTGTATCTACTCTTAAATTTATTATTTTACCTTCAAAAATTTTTTCACTTTTAACGGTTATTTCAGTATTCAAAATTGCCTCCTCATTATTGCAATTTTTATATTCATTGTATTTTGTATATCCGCTTTATTGTAATAATAATAAATGTTTTTGTCAAGCTTATTATTAATATCACTAGATTGTTACAAAAATGCAATATACCGATACTATCAGTATATTGCATTAAATAAATAATTATGATACCTTTTGTTCTAGCCTAAGCTTATCAGCTATCATTGCAATAAATTCTGAATTAGTCGGCTTACCTTTATTATTATGTATAGTATAACCGAATATATTGTTAATAGTTTCTATTTTTCCTCTGGTCCATGCAACTTCAATTGCATGCCGGATTGCTCTTTCAACTCTGCTTGGAGTGGTACTGTATTTTGAAGCTATCATTGGATACAATTCCTTAGTAATAGCTCCAAGAAGTTCAATATTATTTACCACATCTATTATTGAAGTTCTTAAGTATTGATACCCTTTTATGTGTGCCGGTACTCCGACTTCATGAAGAATTTCAGTTATTTTAACTTCAAGACTTAATTCTGCATTTACTTTTTCGTTATATACAATTTCTCTGCTCTTATTTTGAGCTCTTGAAGTTTCAATATCCGACAATTGAATTAGTCTGTCCGCAAACGATTCAAAATTAAATGGTTTAACTATGTAGTAATCCACACCCATATTAATTGCTCTTTGAGTGACTTTATCATGGCCGACAGCTGATAAAATAATAACTTTAGGAAATTTTTTAAGTTCCTTTTTGTGTAGTTTTTCCATTACCCCTAAGCCATCCAGATGCGGCATGATTATATCCAATATTAATATGTCAGGCTCATGCTTCTCGACTGCTTCCAGCGCCTTTATCCCATCATCGGCGACATCCACAACGTCAAATATGTTCTTACTTAGCAAAAAATCCTTAAGAATAAGCCGAAATTCCTTGTTGTCATCAGCAATAACTACTTTAACCTTTTTTTTCATTTTGATTCCCCCATTGTTAATATTTTTATCTATAAGATATATACGCAGAATTTTCAAAAAAACCTTTTTTTTCCTAAAAATATTTTTTATTTTTTTAAAATATTTTTTTTTTCTTCTGCTTAATTCTATATATATTATGATTTTACAATATTATACTAAAATTTTCAGTAATCTATAAAAAATATGAATAGGAGCGGCATTTTGCCGTCCCTAACTGTTGGAATTACTGTAAATTTGATCAAAAATCCATTCAATATATATTCCGTATCCCTTTGTGGGATCGTTCATGAACACATGTGTAACGGCACCTACAATTTTATTGTTTTGAATTACAGGGCAACCGCTCATGCCTTGTATTATACCGTTTGTAAGATTAAGTAAATCATTGTCAACAATTTTGATTACAAAACTTTTTTCACCCGGTTTGTTTTGATAAAACATTTTTGTTATTTCTACATCATAAACCTGTATTTCATTGTTAACACAAGAAAAAATTTGTGCCGGACCTATGCGCATTTCTTCCTTTTTACCAACTTCAATTAAATTACTGCTGAAATAACCCAGACTAGCCTTATTTATATTTCCATAAATACCGAAGTTAGTGTTATTCTCAACTGTACCCAGACTGTTTTCATCCCTTATAATATATCCTATAATTTCACCAGGTTCACCCTTTTTTCCCGATTTTATGCTTGTAATGTTTGCTTTTGATATGGTTCCTGCTTCAATATCTATTAGGGAGCCTGTTTCCGAATCTGAAATGCCATGCCCGATGGCACTGAATTTACCTGTATCAGGATCAATAAAAGTCACTGTTCCTATTCCCGCAATATTTTCTCTGGCCCAGAAGCCAAACTTTATTTCATCACTTTCATAAATTTTAACAGGCGTAAAATTTAAATCAATAATGCTTCCATGTCTTTCTATGGTGAAGTTATAGTTCTTAATTCCATGTTCTTCTGTGTACTTCAAAATATCATCAGTTGTTTCAATAACAATTTCATCAATTTTAAGTATTTTATCTCCAATTTGCATTCCTGCTGCTTTAGCAGGAGATAGTGATAATTTATCGGTACCTATTATATCAGCCAATCCTACTACCAATATTCCTGCAGTTTTCAATTCCACGCCTATGGTCTGCCCTCCGGGTATTATGTACTTACCTTCGGATTCCATTACCTCATTATCTAATTGTGTTAAGACATAGGGATTTGTTTTAAGATCATAGCCAAAATAAACCGCCGCCAGTAAAATTGCAATAAAAAAAATAAAGAATAAAACTCTTTTAGCGAAATTTTTCATTATGCTCTCCTTCAAGTTTTATCTTTAATTTCTCCACTAGGCACTTTATTATTCGTGTGTCCTGCTTACTTAGCAGCCTTTTTTTCGAAAATCTAGAACTTATGTTACTGAATTTACAGATTTATGCAGTAATACTTGATTCAATTAAATCTTTTGCGTTATTTAAAGATTTTTCGGTAATTTTCATGCCGCTCAGTAATCTTGCAACTTCGTAAATTTTGCTTTCTTTATCAAGTTTTTTTACAGTGCTGTAAGTATTTCCATTAACAACTTTTTTTTCAATTAAAAAATGATTTTTAGAAATTGATGCAATTTGAGGGGAATGTGTTACACAAATCACCTGGTGTTTATCTGAAATATAGTTCATTTTTATTCCTGCCATTTGAGCTGTCTTCCCGCTTATACCTGAATCAATTTCATCAAATACCATGGTTGTCTGGGAACTTTCAATGTCTGAACTAATTTTTTTAAATGCAAGCATAATTCGGGAGGCTTCTCCTCCCGATACCACTTTTTGCACAGAATTCAAATCACTTCCGGCATTGGTTGCTATAAGAAATTCCACATCATCAATACCGTCCGGCGAATAATTGCTTTTTCTTTTAATGTTCACCTTGAAACTGATGTTTTTCATATTAAGATCGTTTAGTTCTTTAAGCAGCTTTGTTTCAAGCATTTTTGCAGCACTTTTTCTTTTGCTTGATATTCTTTCAGAATAACTTACCAGCTTGCTGAATATTTTATTTTTTTCTTCTGTCAGTTTATTCATTTTATATTCTGCTTCTTTTAATAAATTTAATTCATTTTCTGAAGCATTTCTATAGTCACTTATTTTCTCAATTGTAAATCCGTATTTTCTCTTTAACCTGTTGATGAGAGACATTCTGCATTCTATTTTATCTAGTTCATTTTCATTAAACTCCGTTTTTTCGGAATAATCTCTTAAATCATAGTTTAAGTATTGTATTTCTTCAAGCAATATATCAAGCCTTTTTATAAAAGCTTCCAAATTTTCGTCATACGTTTTTATTCTATTCAGAATTGTGTAAACGTTATTCAGACTACTGTCCAGACTCAGTAAATTATTGGCTTCATACAATGAACTTTGAATCTCTTTGATATTTGAAAGCTTTTTAATTTCTTTAAGCAGTTCCTCTTCTTCAGATTCTTTTAAGTCAGCTTCGTCAATTTCATCAATTTCATATTGAAGTTGTTCTATTTTAGTATTTTTGTCAATGAGTTTTTTCTTAAGAAAGTCTATTTCACTTAACTTGCTGCTGTATTCTGCATATATTTTAGAATACTCTGATAAGTCTTTATCCATATCTTTTTGGATAAGGCTGTCCAACAAAGCAATATGCCTTTCTTTTTTAAACAGGCTCTCGTGTCCGAATTGCCCGTAAATATCAATTAAATAGCTGCTTACTTCTTTTAGTGAGCTTAATGGTATAGTTCTGCCGTTTATTTTGCTTATACTTTTTCCGCTGTCCAGGATTTCTCTTGATATTATAAGATAATCTTCTGAATCGATTTCAATATTTATTTCATTCAGTATGTTTTGAACTGCTTTAAAGTCTTCAATATCAAAAACAGCTTCAAGAAATGCACTATTCTTACCTTTTCTTATTAAATCTTTTGAAGCTCTTTCACCAAGAATCAGTGACAACGCTTCAATCAATATTGACTTACCGGACCCTGTTTCTCCGGTAAAAACATTAAATCCTTTATTAAATTTAATAGATTCTTCTTCAAATACAGCAAAATTGCGTATACTTAAGTTAAGCAGCATGCTATCACCACTATCTAATATTCTTTTTAAATTCTTCTAAAACATATTCTACATTATCCATAGATCTTATTGCTACAAACACGGTATCATCTCCTGCAAGAGTTCCTACTATATCATCTACTCCCATGAAGTCAATCGCTGATGCACATATCTGAGCTGCTCCTGGTATCGTCTTAAGAACAATAATGTTAAGAGCATTGTCAATGGAAACAACGGAATTTTCAAATATTTTATACAACCTGTCTGTGATTCCTTCCTGACTTTGCCCTATTGTAGCATATTTGTATTTCCCACTTTTAGCCATAACCTTTACAAGCCTAAGCTCTTTAATGTCTCTTGAAATGGTAGCCTGAGTAACGTCGATTCCCATAGCTTTCAAGCCATCAGCAAGCTCTTCCTGAGTTTCTACTTCTTTTTTTGAAATAAGCTCAAGAATTTTTGTTTGTCTTGTATACTTTTTCATTAGTCACCTCATAAAATTCAATTTTTTTTATAATAATCAAAGGCTGTATTTATTAAGCCCTTGAAATTTGATTCAGAAATAACCGAGATTTGACCGGATTCTTTTCTGATGTATCCAAGGTATTCAATGTTGCCGTCGCCGCCCTTTACCGGAGAAAATGTCGCTTCCTTTAAACAAAGTCCGCTCTCAGCACAATAAATCTGAATATTATTCAAAACATCCAGATGAGTTTTTTTGTCTTTGATGATACCGTTTTTCCCTACACTATGTCTTCCAGCTTCAAACTGAGGTTTAATAAGTACGATTATATCTGTTGATTCATTGCTTATATCGTAGATCTTTGGAAAAATTAGTTTCAGAGAAATAAATGACACATCTGCAGTAATGATATTGATATCCTCTTTAAAAACAGCGGTGTCTATATATCTGAAGTTTGTTCCTTCAATATTTATTACGAGTGCATTTTTTTTTAAAGATTCGTGAAGCTGGCCATGTCCAACATCCACAGCATATACCATCTTTGCCTGGTTTTTAACAAGATAATCTGTAAAACCTCCGGTAGAAGCACCTATATCCACCGCTGTTTTATTTTTTATATCTATATTAAAATGTTTAACGGCTTTTTCTAGTTTTGATGCACCGCGTCCAACATATTCAAAATTATTTGTTATTTTTATTTCATCCAAATCAGTTACTCTACCAGATGGCTTAGTCTGTAATCTGTCATTAACATATACGCTGCCTCCGATAATTAATTGTTTGGCTTTCGCTCTGCTCTCAGTCAAACCTTTTGTTTGAAGATATACATCGAGCCTATATTCTTGCATTAAATACCCTTTCATAACTTTACATAATTATTCTGTTCAGGATGAAAACATTTGAACAATTCAATAGAATTATAGCATAAAAATTTATAAATATCAATTGTATTTTTTTATTTTATTAGAAATTAAATACTTAAAATGAATAAATATTTTGTTTATTCAATATGGAGCGTGTACGCATACTGCACACATTACAACTATTTAAACGTTTCGTCAATTACCTTGATTTTTCTTTGTGTGTCTTCAAGTTTTTTAGCACAATAAGAATATGCTTTCATTCCTTCTTCATAATTTTCCAGCAGCTGGTCTAAAGACAAGCTGTCACTTGTTTCAAAATCCTGGACTATTTTTTTTAAGTTTTCTAATGCACTTTCAAAGCTGTTATATTCCATTATTCCACCTCTTCAATTTTAATTGCCTCTGCCGTAATTTTAAAATCTTTATATGTTATGTTAATTAAATCATTCTCCTCAACTTGGCTGGGTTTTTTTATAATCTTCCCTCTATTATCTGTTACAAGAGCAAATCCTTTTTCCAAAAGCTTTTTATAATTGTAGCTGTTAAGCTTTTCGTTAAGGATTTCCAGACAGTTGGACCGACCATTGATTTCTGCGGTTACATGGCTTGTTATAGCATTCTTGCAGTTTTCAACTTGACTTTTAAGCCTATATATATCATCAATAGGAAGATAGCTTTTCAAAATATACTTTGATGATTTGATTTCTGCCTGCTTAATTGTAATTATATTATGTGTCATATGTTTAAGTGCATATACATATCGTTCCAGCTTTTCTTCAACATCTTTATATCCTCTGATAATTCTTTCTGCCGCTGCTGTAGGTGTATGACAATATATATCTGCTACGTAATCAGTCAGGGTTCGATCTGTTTCATGACCTATTCCGGTTACTACGGGAATACTTGATTTATATACTTCCTCGGCAACTTTTAAGTCATTAAAAACATTCAAATCCTCAAAACTTCCACCTCCTCTGGAAATAAGTATAACATCTGCATTGTTTTCATTAAAAAAATTGACCCCGCTGATTATGCTGTCTATTGATTTTTCTCCCTGTACTAAAGTGTTGTAAATTATTACCTCAAAATCTGCCCTTACGCTTTCAAATGTCTTTAATATATCTTTAATTGCTGCACCGGACTTTGAAGTTACTATTCCTATTTTGGAAGGGTATTCCGGCAGCTCCATATGTCTGTCAAACATTCCCTGAGACTTTAGCTTTTCCTTTAGTGATTCAAGATCGGATAATATTTTACCTAACCCTATTCTTTCTATGTTTCTTACTGTTAGCTGGTAGACTCCTTTTACCTCATATAAGGAAATTTCTCCGTCAGCGATAATTCTATCTCCGTTTTTTGAAATGTTGTCAGCAAAAAAAGCAACGCAATTAATACATGACGCTCCGTCGCACAAGGAAAAGTATGTGTAACCGGTCTTACTTAACCGGATATTTGAAATTTCTCCTTCTACTCTGAGGTTGTTTAAAATTGAGTTGCTCATTAAATATTTTTTTATATATTGATTTAAAACTGATACCTTAATTGGTTTTATCTTCATTATACCACCTGTCCATTATGGGCATCAACGAAACTCCCACGGCATTATCAGATGAATTTTCTTTTGTCGGAAAGATTATATTAAAATCATTTTTTAACTTATCAAAAACTGCATTTCTTATTATAACGTTTGAAGCTACTCCTCCTGCAATTATTATAGTATCAAAATAATTGTTTTCTTTGATATAATTAATAATATGCACAATACAGTCAGCAACATATCCAAATATGGAGTTAATTATTGATTCTCTGCTATATTTATCGGCAAGAATTAGATTTTTATAATAGTTCTCCATACCTGAAATATTTATATAAGAATCTCCGCTGATTGCAGGGAGCTTGATCTTTGCAAATTCATTAATTTTTACCATACAATTTTCCATATGCATTCCGCATGGAAACGGAAAACCCATAAAAGTTCCTAACCTGTCAATAAGCTGTCCGAAGGTTATATCTTTGCTTCCGCCTTTAACGAGGGCTTTATAACCTTTTTTAACTTTTCTTACGTCTAAAAATTCCGTTGTGCCGCCTGAAATATGTATTGCTAATATATTAGATGTATGTTCTTGGTATTGTTCTATCAATGAAGCCGCTATATGGTTCTCCTGGTGAGAATATTCAGTATAATCACAGTTCAAAGTTTTTGCGATTGCTTTACCATAATTTTGTCCTACCGTAAAAACCGGCATATATGATCCTTCCACATTTCTCGGCTTTGAACTGACGCTTACTATTTTTATGTTTTTTAAATCTTCTGTTAGCTGACCGTACAAAGTATTAAAATTTTTTAGATGTTGAAAAACAGCATCCTGCTGCCTCAATCCTTTCTGTCCTATAGGAACATTCAGAATAATTCTATTATTGAATTTTATTTCTCCGGTTCTTAAATCGGCCAGTGCAATTGAAGTTGTATATGCGCTTGTATCTATGCCGAGTACATACTCTGTCATTGTTCAACACGCCTTACGACTGTTCCCAATATTCCGTTAATGAATTTATGTGAATCTTCGTTCGAATATTTTTTGCTTATCTCAACAGCTTCGTTTATTGAAACAGATGCCGGTATTGAATCATTATATAAGATTTCTGACAGAGCAATCCTGAGCACAGCCAGATCAACCTTTGCAATTCTGTTTATTTTCCAGTCTTTTGAGTTTTCTGTAATACACTTGTCAATTTTGTCAATATTATCAATCATATCATCCAGTGTCTTGTTCAGATATTCGATATCAACACCCTCTATTTCAAAGTGGTTAATGTACTTGCAAGGAAGAGATTTATCAAATTCTTTGTTTACATCCATGCAATATGCGATTTTAACTGCTTCTTCTCTTGTTTCTTTTCGTTTCATGCTTCCTCCGTTTGCAGGTATACAACTATCGGCTGTTTTCTTTATCCCGCTTGTGAAAATAATTATAGATTGACAACAGGAAAATGTCAATCTATAATAGCTTTTTATATTTTATTCGATTATTCAACTATCTCCGTTTCAATAACATCTTTATCTTTATCTTTTTCTTGGATTATGTTAAGTACATGAACGTTAACGGCAGCTACAATCATGTCTGTCATCGTTTCTATTTCTTTTTTGACAGCGGCCTGAACTTCTTTTGCTACTTCGCTTATTTTATAGCCATATTCAACATTAATAAAAATGTCTAAAACAACCGTGTTTTCATTTATTTCAACCTTTATTCCTTTAGAATAATTATTTTTCGAGAATAGGTTTGAAATTCCCTCAGCCATGCCTGTTCGTGTTGTGCTTACGCCTTTTACACCGCTGGTTGCTATGCCAGCTATTATAATAACTACATCATCAGATATTTTCACCTGGCCGAATTCTAAATTTTCGTTATCCATCTTAGCACCTCCTCAAATGATTATATCAGAAGTTGTAAATTTTTACAAATCAATATTATCAAATTTAACTATTTTTATTTGCTCAGGTTCATAGCTTGTTTCTGATACAATTACATCCAATATTTTTGTTGCATCCGCTTGCTCGATCTTATCATTTGTCACTACCTTAACAGTATCGGAATCAACTATTACAGCAGTTTCGTTGTATCCTTTAGATTGAAGCATGAGCTCAATGTTGTTTTCTTTTTCTACAAAGTCATTTTTGTTTAGCAAAAGAGCCTCGAATTGACTTTTTGTTTCGGCAGAGATGGATTCATTGCTTATGCTTTCTTCGAGATGGTCAATTACATCCATATTTTTCTTATCCTTGTTTAATTTAAAATTAGCAAAGCTTGAATTAAGCATATCAAAGATACCTTCAGACGAAGCCGTCACTGCATCATCATCCAACAATATATCTGTTATATCACCAAGTATTACATAATCTGATTCTTCCTCAAGTATCTCAGCAATAGATGCTTCTGTGTCTGATTCGGAAGGTACTTCCGGTTCTTCAGTTTCACCAGAATTAACAGCTATATCTGTTGTATCTGTCTGTTCCATTACTTCTACAAGCTCAGCCCCACTTATTTCCTCACTACTGTTTTCCAAAATCTGAGACAAATCACTGCTTGAATCTTCAGAACTAATTTCGTCCTGCAATTGTGCATAATCTTCTTCACTAAATATGTTCTCCGGCGTCATGGTCATATTTATATAACCAATGATAAATATTATTGCCAAAGAAGTTAAAAATACCAATGTTTCCTTTCTCATAATCATAATTACCCCCTGAGTTAAATTCAAAAACTGCTTCGTAGATATCCAAACCGATAAAGTTAAACAAAAATTATCTGTTGGAAACTACTATTTCAATATCGTTTAAGTTAATATCTAATAAAGTTTTTACACAGTTCATGAGAACCGGGTAAATATCTTTATTGCCGCTGTATTTAACTACTACAAGTACACCTGAGATTTCAGGATATTCGTAGTATTTTGGTACAACTTGGTTATTGTTTCCAAGAACCATCTGATTTTGCTTTGTCTCTCTTTTTACCTCTCTTTTAGTACCGTCACCGCCCACTTCAACATTTGTTTCATTGCTTGTATTTTCATCATAAACAGGTTTCATTTCCGGAGTGTTTTTAGTATAAATCATAACATCCGCACTATTTACGCTTTCAATTTTTTCCAGTATTTGTTCTAATCTTTTTTCCAATGAATATACATAATTTTCTGTTGTCAAATCCGGGCTTTCATCGTTGCTCAAGGTAACATCAGAAGTTTTGGTACCTATTATACTGGAGGTATCAAGCTTGAGTATCAATGAAATAATAACCAGCAATATAAATATATTTACTGCGTACTTTAGGTTTTTATTGTCCTTGAACATATTAAAAAAATTATTCATATGTGCCCCCATTATTTTATTCATTTAATGCAAAAGTTTCTGACACTTCATTTAAACGTAACAGTGAAACGAAGTCTATTGTATATATATGTTATCTGAACTTGTTTGCAAGATTTCAGCCATATCAGTTTTTAATCTGTTTACTTCATCCATACTGAGCAATTTGTTTAATGTAACTACTGCTTTTATATCCATGTCATCGTTAAAATTCATCGTTATATCCCTTACTACATCATCTCCTTCAAATATTTTTTCATTTATTGAGTCAATAAAATTCTGATCAAAGTTTTGTATACTTACTTCTCTTTCATAAGCATAATCTTCAGGTTTGATATTATTTAATATATTTAAATCTATTCTTCCATTTAAAAATATATTATCCAGAATATAAATCATGATAAATATTTTAATAGTTATTCTGGAGAATTTTTGCGTTTTTCCTTCCGGAAAAATTATCATTATAATGTTAAACATAAGAATTAAAATTAGTATGTTAATTATTGTATTTTTCATAAGCTACCCAAAAATATTATTTATATAATTCAGTAAAATTGAATAGTAAACAGTCACGATTATAATAGGAGTCATAAGACATATTAAATATACGTAAAACATATCGGCCATCTCATAAATAAGCTTGGATATATTTTCATTGAGCGGCTCCGTCAACACTCCCACTGTCTTGTACAGCACCAGAGCAAGTGATATTTTAATAAGAGATCCTCCGAATGCCGAAAACATAAATATTATTATCACAATTCCCAGAACATCCTTTATCATTAGAATACTTTTTAAAAATACTCCGAAAAATTTACTCACCGCATTTCCGATTATGGGTACGGCAGAAGGAGATAATGCTTTTATGGAATTAATAAAAATATTATCTGTCTTGTATAATATATATCCTTGTACAGAAAAATTTATGACTACAATAATCATGTAACCTGACAAAAATAATAATGTTGCCTTTTTCAGAAACTTATACATTAATTTGGCATTTATCAGCTTGCTCATATTGTTTATCAATATAACCGTAATGAGAACAACAGTCATAACGTCGGTAAAGGAATAAATAAAACTTGTAGTTATACCTATAACATAATTCAATGACGTATAAAAAAACTGAAGTATGCTTAATTTGCCGAATGTAAGCATTGCAGCCATGAATACAGCGTTTATTTCTTCTGTTATTATTTTAAACTTAGCAAAGTCTGCCTTCATTATGTTTTTTATGCTCAAGACATCCTTTAAAACTATTGTAAATATTATCATAACCGAAAACAGAACAACTATATCGGAAACGCTGTGACTGGAAAATTCATCAGAAAAATACTTAATTATTGTTAAAATCATGCAGATTATCAATATATAGGTGCCGGTACTTACAATCTCTTTTATAAAATTTTTCTCGTTTTCGATCTCATACAGAAAATAATCCTTTATGCTGATATCCAGCCTGCCCTTAAACGCATTTCCTATAATTTCTCTTATATTTATATTGTTGTCACTAAAATAAGAGTTGTTACTATTTATATATTCCTCTAGATTTCCAATGGGTATCTGGTCAATTGCCTCATCTGTTACAGCTGCAAACGCATTTGTAGATATTGATAATATTATAAAAAACATTATTATTATTTTTTTCATTTTATCACCCGTTAACCAGCAGCATTATTTGATCAAGAAATATCTTTATTACATCAATTGAATAAATAAGTATAATAAGCTTACCTGCTATTTCAACCTTCTTGCCTATTGATTCATAATTTAAATCTTTACAAAGGAGAGAAATAAAATCACAAATATACGCTATTCCAACGATTTTAAGTATAGTAGAAAAATACTCCGATTTTATGTTATACCTTACAAACAGATTTACGAATTCCTGTATATATCCCTTAAGCTCTCTGAAAAGTATGAGCATAATCAGTATGCCGAAAATAACCGTAATATGGACTTTGAATTCTTTATTGAAGTTTGAAATTGTAATTCCGAGAATAACAGTGATTAAAGCAATAAATATTATTTTTGCCAGCAACATATCATTCCTTTCATCAATACAAGTTAAATACTGATTTTACCTCCATAAATAAATCATTCATCATTCCCACAATGAGAGCCATAACAACTATAACTCCGGTAAGAGTAACAAACATAGCCTGCTCGTCTCTTCCTGTTTTAGATAAAATCTGATTAAATACAGCCACAACTATTCCTATAGCACCAACCTTAAAAATTAAATCAATATCCATAATTTCCTCCTAAATCAAAATAACCGCTGCTAAGCACCCCACCAATATAGAAATTCTGTTGTTAAGATTTTTTTTCTCAGTGTGTGACCTCACAAAGCCTTTCATTGAATTCTCCATTTCCCTGATTGTAAAAAGAAGTTTTTTATTCAGCACATCTGAATAGGCACTTCCGTAATAATCAACAATATCTGAAAAATATTTGTTAAAGTCATCCGGTGTGTGTATTAGCTCCTTCATGAAATTTTCCAGCTCATATTTATTTTTTTTATGTATCAGGTGTTCTTGAAGTTTATTGCAGATTTTTTTGGTTTCATCATTTTTGTAATTGTATTTCAGGTATATTTCTTCATATGACAGCTTCATATCACATGAATATGTTCTTAAATAGTCCGTGAAATTCAAAAGTTCTTCCATGCTTGCTATACATTTGTCTCCGTAATCATTTATGAATTTAAAAATTAGTTTTACGGTTACTATAGTCAGGACGAACAACATCGATTTAATCCAAATCATTAAATATCACCCTATTCTTTTCAAAATCGTAAACCTCTTTGACAATGCAGGGTTTTTTGTTATTTTTTAAAATTATTGCTCTGTCAAAAAGCTTATTATCAATTATCGGCTTCATATATATGTTTTTTTTCAAGTCTTCCAGGCCGAAGCCGTGGGCAGTTGCTATTATATTTACACCACTTTTAATTGCATATTGAATAATTTCGAAATCTTCCTTTGAACCCAATTCATCAGATATTATTATTTTTGGAGAGAGTGCACGTATTCCCATTATAAATCCTTCTTTTTTCATGCAATATGAAAGAACATCCGTACGTCTCCCCACATGCATTTGAGGTGTACCATTGTATACCGCCGATATTTCTCCCCTTTCATCTATAAGAGTAATATCGCAGCCTTTATAATACGGTTTTGACGTTCCATCGCTGAGGTTTGCACATACATCCCTGATAAATGTCGTTTTACCAGACAGAGGGGGGCCAATTATTAAAGTATTGTAGATATTTTTGCTGGAGCTTATAAAATATTTTATATATTTTTCTGCACATCCGGGATATTCCCTCGCTATTCTTATATTTAATGAAGTGATATTTTTAAAACCTTTAAAGTGCTCACCTTCATATATGCAATCACCTCCAAGTCCTACCCTGTGACCACCTTCGACGGTTATGTATCCGTTTCTTATTTCCTTTTCAAATGCATGAATTGAATTTCTTGTAAGATTTGAGATGGTATCATCTATATCTTTTTTGCTGATTATGTAGTTAAAATTCAAGAAATCGTCTAATTTTATTCTTTTTATCATTATGGGAAAATTAATCCTGAGTCTTACTTCAACAGTATCTCTGCCAATCAGATCTGACTGCTTGGACATAACATTCCTTACACCGCTGCTTAAGAATTTTAAGATATCATTCATTTTTCCTCCTAAGTACTAAATCTTGTCCCCTTAATCTATAATATTATGAATATATAAAATTATGATAATTTGTATATATAATTTTATATAGATAAATCGCAGATGACACGTAAATAACAGCAGGAATGTAAACTCTTTAAATGGAATCGTCGAAGTTTTAAACTGAAATCTAACTGTGCCTTTTAAATTTAAAGAGACAGAATTTAATTTTTCAAATAGATAGATAAAAAATTATCAAATTATTTTTAAAATGGTATTTACAAATATAAAAAAGATGGTATAATTACAGTGTAAATATCTTCAGGGCAGGGTGTAATTCCCGACCGGCGGTAAAGTCCGCGAACCGAAAGGTTGAATTGGTGAAATTCCAATACCGACAGTAGAGTCTGGATGGTAGAAGAGATTACTTGCCTAAAAGTGAGCAGAAATTTCTATCGAAATAAGCCTCTGAAGATCTCAGAGGTTTTTTGTATGCCCTAACCCCATTTTTTATAAAAAAATGGTTGGTAGGTCAACCGCAACGAATTCTCAAATTGTGTGAGCGATAGCGAGCAAAAAATTTGTTGAATGAGACTGTGATATTTTTAAATGGTCTTAGTCCTCTGATATCTTTATAATTCTAGGAGGGAAATATGAAAAGTATGATTTCAGCGAATCAAAGAAACAATGCAAAGGTAGTATCAAAAGTAGGTGTGTTGTCAGCGGTAGCGACAGTTCTGATGCTGTTTGAATTTCCGCTGTGGTTTGCGCCGAACTTTTACCAGCTGGATTTCAGCGAGGTTCCTGTACTTTTGGGCACGTTTGCTCTAGGCCCTGTAGCGGGAGTAGCAATTGAATTTGTAAAAATATTAATAAATTTTGTATTAAACGGAACAGATACAGGAGGAATAGGCGAATTAGCAAACTTTATAGTAGGATGCTCCTTTATAATTCCTGCCGGCTGTATATACAAACATAAAAAGTCCTTTGGGACAGCTATTATAGCAATGCTTGCCGGAACATTAACTCTGGCTGCTGTCGGTTCATTAATAAACTATTATGTACTTCTTCCCGTATATGCAAAAATATATGGAGCACCTATACAGGCTTTCGTAAATATGGGAAATTTATTGAATCCTGCCATTACGGATTTAAAAACTCTTGTGTTGTACGCAGTTGTACCGTTCAATATATTTAAGGGTGTAGTCATTTCATCAATTACATTGCTGATTTACAAAAAAGTGTCACCTATTCTTCATAAATAATTTTATATATTGCTGAGTTTAAGGCTCGTACTCTACTTTAGACTATGATCATGTCATTGAAACAACATGATATTTTAAGTCCAGGGTTTGAGTATGTGCCTTTTATTTTGTTTCTCTTGACTGAAAAATACATTGTGTATTATAATGAATAACGTTAACAAGAAAATTATACCAATTTTAGAAAGGAATTATAAATGAAACTCAAAATTTATTCTTTAATCCTTTTTCTCAATTATTACCTTACTGGACTTATTACTCCGGTACTAAGTTTGCTTCTCCTTGATAAAGGAGCAACCATCTTCAATCTTTCTATTTTACTAGGAATCTATGCGTTAACAGTTGTGGTGTTGGAGGTTCCAACCGGAATTATTGCAGATGTTTTCGGCAGAAAAAAAACATTTTGCTTTTCTTTAATTATGTCAGCGCTGAGTTTTTTTGTGATTTTAGTCGGAAAAGGTTTTATTTTTTTATGTTTTGGAATGATAATTTACGGATTCAGCAGAGCTTTGGCTTCAGGTTCATTTGACGCAATTTTTATTGATTATTACATTGATAACTTCGGCAAGGACAAGCTTCACAACATTACTTCAAGGCTTGCAGTTCTTGAAGCGCTGGGATTATCTGCAGGCGCCTTATCCGGAGGTGTGTTTCCCAAAATTTCTAGCACATACTTTTTATCAATAGGAAATTATGATTTAAATGTTATAATGAGGATAGCTCTTGCAATTGTAGTTACTATACTATCTGTTACATTTATACAGGATACTGGAAGCGCGGAAAATAAAGAACGCATAAGTATAAAGCAACACATCAAAAACAGTTCAGCAATTATTTCCAAAAACAATACAATAATATGCATTTTTATTTCTGTATTTTCAACAGGCTTTTTACTCAGTAGCCTTGAAACCTACTGGCAGCCACACTTTATGACTCTTCTCTCAAGAAATGATTCTACAGAACTTTTGGGAGTTATGGCGTTTTTATATTTTGCCGCTGCTACTCTAGGGAGCATTTCATCAAACAAATTGATTAAGAAATATAAATTTAATCCAAACAGAATGTACATAATATTCAGAATACTGATGGCTGTATCTTTAATTTTAACTGCTCTTCAATCAAGTGTTCCTGTTTTTATTGTTTTGTATTCTTCTATTTATCTGCTATTTGGAATTGCAACCGTGCCGGAAGGAGTTATTTTAAACAGCGAGATTCCAAAAGAGATACGAGCCTCGGTATTGTCTGTAAATTCATTAGCCATCCAAATAGGAGGTCTGTCCGGTTCTTTCATGTACAGTATACTGATACGTTATATAAGTATTCCAAGTATATGGATTTTAGCCGCATCGGTTGTATTGCTGGCAGTTGCAATAATAGCAAAAAAATTACTTATAAAACCGGCTTTATATGCACCGAAAAACTAGAACATAAAAAAAAGACGCATAAAGCGTCTTTTTTTAGCACCTTCTTCTACGGCGCGAACATTTTCCATATCCTATTCCAAGAATAAACCATGGCAGCCAGCACATAAAATCACCCCTTATAACAGCTTGTCTTATACTATTCATGTTTTAGCTAATGTTGACATATTTTAAGAAACACAGGTTTTTTTAATATTACCGTAAATTCTCTGTTTATTGAATGTTAAAATTAAATTGTGGCATAATAAATGCACCTGAAATATAAGGAGAATAAAGTATGGGAGCTAAAAATTATAATGAGAAAAGAGAAAAGATAAACAAAAAGAAAAACGATATTGAAAATGCAGAATTCAATTACAGACAAACTGAAAAAATGATGAGTACAATTGATGACGAGGCTTTTAAAACAGAGCTTCAGATTAAAAACATGCGAAGAGAACAGTCTCTTAAAAGCATGAAAAAAGATATAAAAAATGAATATGACAAGGAAAATAATTTTAAAAACAACATGAAATAAAGAGTAATAATAATATAAAAAATAACTGTCTTATTGGCAGTTATTTTTATATTTAAATTTAAAAGTTATTAAATTTATGTAGCGAGTAAATATATAAGCCGAGTTTTGTATTAAACAGTCATCTATCTACGCCGGCTGTTACCAGCAGGCTCTAGCAACCTACCATTTGGACTGTGACGAGCAGCCACTCTGCGGTCCGTTCTTGGTCTTGCTCCGGGTGGGGTTTACATAGCCAACCAGTCGCCTGATTGCTGGTGAGCTCTTACCTCACCTTTCCATCCTTGCCGATTGCTCGGCGGTTTATTTCTGTTGCACTATCCTTGAGGTCACCCTCACCGGGTATTACCCGGCACCCTGCTCTTCGGAGCTCGGACTTTCCTCATGCCTAAGCATGCGACTGTACAATTTACTCTTGTTCTATATTACATGAATTAACACAGAAAGTCAAATGAAGTATTATCCATTTTTAAAGCATTTTTACTGTAAGTCTTCCAGCTGTTTCATCCACAGCGAGTATGATGCATCACTTGGCATTCTCCAGTCCCCTCTTGGAGATAAAGAAACAGAACCAACCTTTACCCCGTCAGGTAGGCATGATCTTTTAAATTGCTGGGTAAAAAACCTTCTGTAAAATTTTTTGAGAGTTTCAAGTATAGTTTCATCTGTAAATTTACCCTTAAAGGCTATTTTTGCAAGAAAATATATTTTTGCAGGCTCATAACAGTTTCGAAGCATGTTGTAAAGGAAGAAATCATTTAAATCATACGAACCCACAGCTTTTTCCGTAAACTGAGCTATATTTCCTTCCTTATCAGGTGGAAGCAGCTCCGGACTTACCGGTGTATCTACAACATCAAGCAATGCTTTTTGGATTTCTCCGCATGTTGCTTCCTCTGCATACCATTTTACGAGATATTTCACAAGTGTCTTTGGAATACTTGCGTTAACGCCGTACATAGACATATGGTCTCCGTTATAGGTAGCCCATCCCAAAGCCAGTTCGGAAAGGTCTCCTGTTCCTACAACAATGGCGTTTTCTTTATTTGAAATATCCATAAGTATCTGTGTTCGCTCTCTGGCTTGAGAGTTTTCATATGTAATGTTGTGCACATTCATATCATGGTCGATATCTTTAAAATGCTGAATACATGCCTCTTTTATGGAAATTTCCATCATTGTAACGCCTAATTCTTTCATAAGAATAAGCGCATTGTTGTACGTTCTTGATGTTGTTCCGAATCCTGGCATAGTTATAGCAACTATATTATTCATAGGCAACTTAAGTTTTTTAAACGCTTCTACGGTCACCAGCAGTGCCAATGTGCTGTCAAGCCCACCGGATATTCCTACTACAGCCTTTTTCAAACCTATTTTATTTAATCTTTGATAAAGTCCAGTGGCTTGAATGTTTATAATTTCCTGGCATCGTTTGTTTCTTTCATCAATATTTGAAGGAACAAACGGCATGGGGTTAACTTCTCTTTCCAGTTCACCTATCTCCGATAGCCCAAGTTCAAAATCCACGTATTGATATGCTAATTTTTCAGATTTGTTCATATAAGTGTTAAATTTAGCTCTGTCGTTAGAAATTTTCTCTAAATCTATATCGCTGTATATAATATTAGATTCTGGAGAAAATCTGTTTTCGTTGAGTATAATTCCATTTTCTGCAATCATAGAATGTCCTGGAAATACTACATCCGTCGTGCTTTCTGTTTGACCTGCAGATGAGTAGACATATGCTGTTATACATTTGGCAGACTGAACTTTTACTATTTCTCTTCTGTATTCAGGTTTTCCTATTGTTTCATTGCTTGCAGACAAATTTAAAATTAAATTTGCACCGTACAACGTGTGGTAAGAGCTTGGAGGAATGTTAACCCACAAGTCTTCGCATACATCAATTCCTATGCATAGGGATGAAAGAGAATCACTGAACAGCAATCTTTCGCTGAACGAAACTTCCTGTCCGCATAACTTAATCTTATCGCTAATCCTTGCGGTTGATGAAGCAAACCATCGCTTTTCATAAAATTCATTGTAGTTTGGAACATATGTTTTCGGAACTGCTCCAAGTATTTTTCCTTCTTTGAAAACCACTGCGCAATTGAACAGCTGATTGTCTGCTCTTATAGGCATTCCTACAGATACGAGAATGTTTAAGCTTTCTGTTTTTTTCAGAATCATGCCAAGAGCTTCTTCTGCTCCTCTTATAAGTGCTTTTTGATTAAATAAGTCTGCGCATGTGTAGCCGGTTATACACAGCTCAGGAAACAATATTACTTTTGCATTTTTTGTTTCTGATGCAGTTAGAATCATTGAAGATATTTCATCTGCATTAAACATTGGATCTGCTACCTTTATTATGGGAACGGCAGAAGCAACTCTTACGTATTCAAAATTATCCATAATCAGCCCTCTAAATTATCTGTTCCTTTACAGTATTTTTTGTTAACATCTTTACCTTTAATTGTTCTTCCTTAAGTAATGCTTTTTTTATATTTTCCATTGATAAATATTCTGTGTAATAATGGCCTGCATCAATAATGCACAGATTATTTCGCAATGCACTTTGAGCCTGATGGTACTTTATATCGCCAGTTATGTACACATCAGCTTCTTTTTCAATTGCATTATCAATAAAGTCGCTTCCGCTTCCTCCGCAAAAGGCAACTCTTTCAATTACTCTTTCACTACTGTTACAGTAAAGTTTTACATGATCTGCACCGAGTTTGTTTTTTACTTGGTCGGCATATTCAATTATATTGACAGGAGCAATATTTCCAACGCCTCCATATCCGCTTAAGTCACTGCCTGAAACATGGAGCACATCATAATCCTTTATGCTTAACAATTCAGAAAGCTTCTTGTTAACTCCAACATCAGCCATGTCAAAGCTTGTATGAAGACTGTAGAGATTAATATTATTTTTAATGAGCTTTTGAATAATTTTACCTTCATAACTTGCTAAATCAATTGATTTAATCGGCGAAAAGAAAAAAGGATGGTGTGTTATAATTAACTCAATATTATTGTCTGCCGCGTAGTTAACAGCTTCTAAATCGGCATCTAAGGTTAACATAATATTATTTATGTCTTTTTCCATACTACCAATTTGCAGCCCGCTGTTGTCCCATGGTTCCTGAGCTTTTATTTTTAGCTCGTCTTCCAATAGTTTTATAATTTTATCAATATTAATTTTTCATCAGCTCCCTTATTCTTTTGTTTTTATATATCAAAGCTTCTATTTTTTTATTATAATCATTATTACTGTTCTTTTCAAGGTTTCTGATTATATTTTCATTTATGTTCAGTGCTTTGTTCATGTACTCATGCATTAACGTTTCTTTTTTATCAATAAGTATTCTGCTGAATTCATAATAAAATTCATCATCTTCTTCCACCGTGCCTGGCACAGCTTTAATAACGAAATAGTAATGGTGGAGCTCTTTAACAATATTTTCATCTAAAATTTTAAAATTATTTTTAAACAAATAATGCCTCAATTTGTCTGCTGTTGTCATAGGCTGCAAGATAAGCTCTTTTGTATGTATTGCTATATTTTTTGAAGTTTCAATAATATCAGATATAAGTTCTCCTCCCATGCCTGCAATTATAACAGCATCCGCCTCTCCTTCATTGAGTACGGTCAATCCGCTGCCAAGCCTAAAATTACACTTATCTGCAAGATTAATAGATGTTAAGTGCTCAACAGCTCTGCTTAAAGGTCCTTCATTCAAATCTGTTGCAATTACTTTCTGGCATATGCTGTCCTTTAAAAGCATTTCTGCAACATAACCGTGGTCGGTTCCTATATCTGCCGCCACACTGCATTTTGATACCATTGATTTTATGCATTCTAAACGGTTCATTTTCCCACCTATATTTAAAAATTTATTGATTAAATAAAAACGGGAGGGCATTATTCCCTCCCAGCAACGGAACGGCTTTTGCCGACCGTGTATTTATGATTGTCAATTTTATTCCAGATAATCTTTCAATTTTTTGCTTCTGCTTGGGTGTCTGAGCTTTCTCAGAGCCTTTGCTTCAATCTGTCTTATTCTTTCTCTTGTTACATCAAACTCTTTTCCTACCTCTTCCAACGTTCTTGCTCTTCCGTCATCAAGTCCGAATCTCAATCTAAGAACTTTCTGTTCTCTGTCGGTCAAAGTATGAAGTACCGATGAAAGTTGTTCCTTAAGAAGAGTGAATGTTGCAACATCAGAAGGTGCTTGCACCTCATCATCAGGAATGAAGTCTCCCAAATGGCTGTCTTCTTCTTCACCTATAGGAGTTTCAAGTGAAACAGGCTCCTGAGCAATTTTTAATATCTCTCTTACCTTATCCGGTTCCATTTCCATTTCGAGAGCTATTTCCTCAGGGGTAGCATCTCTTCCCAATTCCTGAAGCAGCTGTCTTTTTATTCTTATGAGCTTATTAATTGTCTCTACCATATGAACCGGTATTCTTATTGTTCTTGCTTGGTCTGCAATAGCTCTGGTAATTGCCTGTCTTATCCACCATGTAGCGTATGTGCTGAACTTGAAACCTTTTGTGTAATCAAATTTTTCAACAGCCTTGATAAGTCCAAGATTTCCCTCCTGAATAAGGTCAAGAAACAGCATTCCTCTCCCTACATATCGCTTTGCTATGCTTACAACGAGTCTTAAGTTAGCTTCAGCCAGTCTTTTTTTGGCTTCCTCATCGCCATCCTGCATTCTTTTTGCCAGATCTATTTCTTCACTTGCGGTTAAAAGCGGCACTTTTCCGATTTCCTTTAGGTACATTCTCACAGGGTCATCAATATTTACACCCTTTAGTATATCATCATCCGTTTGGCTTACAAAAAAATCTGCATCTTCTTCCTTTGTTTCAGCGCCATCACCGTCATCAACTTTTTCAGGAATCATATCATCTTGGAACCCTAGTATTTCAAGGTCATTATCTTCTGCTTGCTTGTAAAAATCATCAATAAATTCAGGATTAATATCCAATTTTTCAAATGATCTCAACACTTCTTTATATGTTATGAATCCGTTTTTTTTGCCTTTTTCTATTAATTTATTTTTAATGGAATCTATTTTTTGAAGCATTTCAGCGTTTTTTTCAGACTCATCTTTGGAATTCACATTTTTAGTTTCACCCATGGGCTAATTAACCTCCTCCTTAGTTGATTTAATTTTTTTAGCGAGGCTAAAAATTTCATTCATAATTTCACCACTTTTTGATGTATTCTCAGATTGTGACAAAGCTTCCGTAAGCAAAGTTTTCTTATTTTCATAATATTTAATTTTTAATCTTTTAATACAATCTTTGAATAAAGCCTCTAAATTATCATAATCAACATCGTCATACTGCAATAAAACTTTAACATCTTCCTTATTTTTTATAATATTATTCAAGCTTTCCTCATCTATACTCATATCATTGATTCTGTATTCATACATTTCTCTAAAAATATTATAGTATTCCAAGTCCGTAAATGTGGCTTCATTGACTATCTCTTTTAACTGCAATGCAAAGTCATTGTTTAAGAGTATAAGTTTGATAAGCTTCTCTTCATGGGATGTTGTAATTTTATTTACCTGAGGCAAGTGCCTTGCAGGCTGTGCAGCTTTAACAAAAGTTTCTTTTCTGTTATTTTTTTTATTAAATTCTTTTATTATAGACTCTTTGGAAACACCCACTTTTCTAGATAATTTTTCAAATATTAATTCTTTTTCAATTTCACTGTTCACATATACTATATTGTCAAAAAATTTGTTTATATATTCAACTTTGTTAGAATTTTCAAAAACTTCTTTATAATGTAATTCTAAAAAGCTATAATAATCAAGAGAATTTTCCAGTAATTTGTCAAATTTTATTTTTCCAAATTTGTTTAGATACTCGTCAGGGTCTTTGGCATCCTGCATTATTACAACCTTGGCATCAAGATTGTTTTGCTTGAACATATTCATAGCCTTCAGTGCTGCCTTTTGACCGGCACTATCGGAATCAAAAGTAACATAAAAATTTTTAGAATATCTTTTCATCAATTTAATTTGGTTGTTCGTTAATGATGTTCCCAAAGCTGCTACGGTGTTATTGTATCCGTATGAATGCATTTTGATTACATCCATGTATCCTTCAACCAAAATGAAATGTTTATCTCTTACATTACCGCGAGCCAAATTTAATCCGTATAAATTGTAGCCCTTATTAAAAATCTGTGTTTCGGGAGAATTTAAATATTTTGGAAGTGAATCATCCAGAACTCTACCTCCAAAACCTATTATTCTGTCTTTCAAATCAAAAATTGGGAACATTACTCTGTTTCTGAACCGGTCATAATAAGAATTGTAGTTCTTGCTCTTTATTATAAGTCCTGTCTTTAAAATTTCTTCTTCTATATAACCTTTATGTGTCAAATATTTTAGCAAATTATCCCATTGGTTTATAGCATATCCAATTCCAAATTTTTTTATTACAGGAACGTCAATTTTTCTGGATTTTAAGTACTTTATAACCTGTGGGCTGCTTTTCATGTTTTCAAAAAAATACAGTGCAGCATCACGGTTAATCTTATAAAGCCTCTCTGCAAGTTGGCGGCTTTCATTATTCTTTGAATACGAGTTTGTTTCCTCCAAAACTATTCCGGCTTTTCGCGCCAAGTACTCGGCTGCTTCTACAAATGTAAAGTTTTTATACTTTGTAAGGAAGCTTATACTGTCACCACTTTCACCGCAGCCGAAGCAGTGAAACATTTGTTTCTCCGGAGAAACAATAAATGAAGGAGTTTTTTCCTTGTGAAAGGGGCAATTAGTGTTGTAATTACTGCCTGCCTTTTTTAGCGGCAAAAATTCTTCTATTACATCTACTATATTGTTTTCATCCAGAATTCTTTTTATTACATCAGAATCCAATTTATAGGGCATACTATCACCATTATGTTCACGTTGAAACTAAATTATATTACAACAAAATAAGCTTGTCAACAATTTTTTTATTGTCGCCAAGGCTTTGGTATATACAATTCTTCAAATATCTTCATTGCATAGCGGTCTGTCATTCCCGCAATATAATCTTTAATTATCTCACTTTTGCTGAAATTATTATTGTTATATATTTTTATATAAAAATCCGGGAGAGCTTCAAAATGCTTCGCGTAATATTCAAATATTTTACTTATTATAAAAATAGACTTATCTTCTTCACTTTTAGCTATCTTATTGTAATAGACGTTTTTAAACAGAAAATCTCTGAGCTTAAGAGTGTAATTATTTATTTCATCGCTCATGGATATAATATTTTTATCCATGCTGTTACTGATTATGTCTGTAATCATGGTATTGATTCTTTGACCGTGGGTAAAACCCAGGACGCTGAGATATATTTCCGGTATGTCACTGTGCTTTATAATCCCGGCTCTTACCGCATCATCTATATCGTGGTTAATATAAGCTATTTTATCAGAGATTCTTACAATTTGCCCTTCTAATGTTTCAGGGCTGCCACCGAGGGGATGATTGAGAATTCCATCCTTCACTTCATATGTAAGATTAAGTCCATAATTTTCGTTTCTTAACTCCAAAAGTTCGACAACCCTCAGGCTTTGTTCATTATGCCTGAATCCTGTCTCGCACAACTTGTTTAATATTCTTTCACCTGTGTGACCGAATGGAGTATGCCCCAGATCGTGCCCCAGAGCTATTGCTTCTGTAAGATCCTCATTCAGGCCCAGACTTCTTGCAATTGTCCTGGAAATCTGTGATACTTCAAGTGTGTGAGTAAGCCGTGTTCTGTAATGGTCTCCTTCCGGCGACAAAAAAACCTGAGTTTTATGCTTAAGTCTTCTAAAAGCCTTAGAATGCAAAATTCTGTCTCTGTCCCTCTGGTATTCAGTCCTTATATCACATTTCGGCTCCTCATCTTTTCTGCCGCGGGAATATCTGCTTTTGGCAGCTAACGGAGATAAATGTTCAATTTCAAACTGTTCGCATTTTTCTCTTATATTCATCCGCACCACTTTCCTTACTTGTTGTTTTCAGAAATATAATCAAGTATAATCGATGCCGTTTCCTCCACAGCTTTGTCTGTAGTGTCAATAACCTTGCACTTCAGACTTTTCATTACTCTTACGGCATATTCAAGTTCTTCGAAAATTCTCTCCATGTTAGCATAGTTTGCTGTATCTTTAAGTCCCATTGCCTTAAGTCGCTCTCGTCTTATTTTATTGAGATTTTCTATATTTAACGTTAATCCGATTATTTTTTTTGGCGATATAAGCTTAAGTTCATCAGGAAGGCTTACCTCCGGAACAAGGGGTATGTTTGCGACTTTCAGGTTTTTATGTGCAAGGTACATTGATAGAGGTGTTTTTGAGGTTCTAGATACTCCCACAAGAACAATGTCTGCCAGAAGAATTCCTCGCGTATCTTTTCCGTCATCATATTTAACGGCAAACTCAACCGCTTCAACCTTTTTAAAATATTTTTCGTCCAGTTTTCTCAAAAGACCGGGTTCCTGCTTCGGAGAAACTCCCAGCTGTTTAACGAGCGGCAAAAGAACAGGTGTCATAATATCCACCGCACCTATATTATGCTCGAACGCCCTTTGCATCAAATAATCTCTAAGATCTTCAACTACAAGCGTAAAAACAATAAACGAATTTTCTTTGGATGCTTTATCGATTAAATTATCAATTGCTTCCTTGTCATTGATATATGAAACTCTTTTTATATCAAAATCTGCTATATCAAACTGCCTTATAACAGCTTTAGAAACTTGTTCGGCAGTTTCTCCCAGTGAGTCTGAAACTGCATAAATATTTATTTTTTCCATAGCTACCTCTTACTTGGATATTTCCAAAAGAACTTTTGTTATATTTGTCTTTGATATACGACCAAAGGCTTTGATTTTACCGTTTGGCATATTTGTAATTATCGGAACACAGTCTACCTCATTTTCAATTATTTTTTCTGCCGCATCTATTATCGAATCGTCCTCTGTGCAATATACAATTTTAGGCATCCTCGTCATGATTACGCCAACCGGTATACTGGTTAAATCTTTCCCTCCCATTGCTGATTTCAGCAAGTCTTTCCTTGATATTACTCCCTTGAGAGCATCATCTTCTACAACAAAAAGCGTGCCGACATTCTCAAGAAACAAAGTAACAATCGCATCATAAACACTTGTGTTCTCAGATACGTTTATGGGAAGTGATTTTATTTCCGATACTTTAATTGCAGATAGTTTTTCTATTATATCTTTGTTATTTTTTTTATTAGATATATAGTATCCTACTTTAGGCTTTGCATCAATCAAGCCGCACATTGAGAGAACTGCCAAGTCCGGTCTGAGGGTCGCTCTTGTAAGGCCAATCTTTTCAGCAATAGACTCTCCGGTTATTGGCTGATGCTTTTCAATTATTTCAACAATTTTGTTTTGTCTATCTGATAATTTAATAGGAATCTCCCCTTTCGCGACATCTGTCGAATAACAGAAAACTTATTTTCTATCCTTCGACAGATGCACACTATGTTATCATTTATCTAAAAAGCTATTTTTTCATTTATAAACTGTACTAAATCAGTTATTTTTACCCTTACCTGTTCCATAGTATCTCGATCTCTTACTGTTACAGATCCCTGCTCCATGGATTCGAAGTCATACGTTATGCAATAAGGAGTGCCGATTTCATCGTGTCTTCTGTATCTTTTACCGATGCTTCCCGCATCATCATAATCCACATTAAAATGTTTTTGAAGCGTATGGTACAGCTCAGTTGCAGGCTCGCTAAGCTTCTTTGTCAGAGGGAATATTGCTGCCTTATACGGAGCTAATGCAGGGTGAAGTTTCAGCATTGACCTTTCTGTTCCGTCTTCTAAAGTTTCTTCCTTGTACGCATCCAGTAATAATGCAAGCATTACTCTGTCAGCACCCAATGATGGTTCAATACAGTATGGTACGTATTTTTCATTGGTAACAGGATCCTGATAAGATAAATCTTCTCCTGAAGTACTCATGTGAGCCTTTAAGTCAAAATCTGTTCTGTCCGCAACTCCCCAAAGCTCTCCCCAACCAAACGGATACAGATATTCAATATCAGATGTTGCATTGCTGTAGTGAGATAATTCAGCCTGCTCATGATCTCTGAATCGAACATTTTCTTTCGTCATTCCAAGACTGAGCAACCAGTTCATGCAGAATTCTTTCCAATAATAGAACCACTCTAGGTCTTCTCCGGGCTTGCAGAAAAATTCAAGTTCCATCTGTTCAAATTCTCTGGTTCTAAATGTAAAATTGCCGGGAGTAATTTCATTTCTAAATGATTTTCCTATTTGACCTATACCGAAAGGTATTTTTTTTCTTGTAGAACGTGCAACATTTTTGAAATTTACAAATATGCCCTGTGCTGTTTCAGGTCTCAAATATATCTCCGACTGAGAATCTTCAGTTACACCCTGAAACGTTTTAAACATAAGATTGAATTTTCTTATAGCAGTAAAGTTTGTTGACTTGCATTCCGGACATTTAATATTATTTTCTGCAATGTATTCTTCCATTTGATTATTTGTCCATCCGTCAACCACTTGAAATTCATTTTTTTCATGCATATAGTCTTCAATCAATTTATCAGCTCTAAATCTGGATTTACAGTCTTTGCAGTCCATAAGAGGATCGCTGAATCCTCCAACGTGCCCTGAAGCTACCCAAGTTGTAGGGTTCATCAGTATTGCTGCATCCAGTCCTACATTGTGCGGACTTTCCTGGATAAATTTCTTCCACCATGCTTTTTTAACATTGTTTTTTATTTCAACGCCCAAAGGGCCATAATCCCATGTATTTGCCAATCCCCCGTAAATTTCTGATCCCGGGAATATAATACCCCTTGATTTAGATAGTGAAACAAGTTTTTCTAATTTGTTCTTTTCTTTTTTTGCCATGACAGCCTCCATTTAATGTGATATTTTCTAAGGATAAAAAATTTTCGGTGACAAGCCAATTTAACGATCTAATTATGTAAACACAAAAAATCTTTCATCCCATATAGGGACGAAAGATTAATTCCGCGGTTCCACCCTATTTGACAAAGCAATCGCTTTGTCCTCTTTAAACAAAGGACTCAAAAGCTCCCTTCACCTATGCGTTAATATCAGCTTTCACCTAATCTGACTCTCTAAGAATTTCTGCATAGATTACTCTTCTTTATCACAGTCTCAACATTAACTATAATGTAACAAAATTACGTTTTTATGTCAAGAACAATTTAGAGTTCATCTTTATTTTTATTGATTGAGTCGGATATATCCTCTTTAAAGTCGGTGGCTCCCTGTTTAATGTCATCTCTAAAGTTTTCGGCTCCGTGTTTCATATCTTGCATTACATCCTTGACTGCATCCATTCCCTGGTCAACTTTTTGACCAAGATCAACCACTTTGCCGTCAGTCTGTGTAATTTCAACCGAGCACTGAGTCAGAAGCGCTGCGGTAATACCTGCAGCCGATAAAAAAGGAGCAATAAAAGCACCTATCAATCCTGCTGTTACAGGTACATTGATTATAGTTTCGTTATTTTTCTTTATTGTCAATTTAGTTGCATTACCTTTTGCTAAAATATCTTTCAGCTGATTTAGTATCTGTTCACCTTTGTTTGGTCCGTTTTGAGAATTGCTCTGATGTTTGCCTTGGTTTTCTATCAGAATAATTGCTTCAAGAACGTCTCCGTTTGCATCCTCAAGAGCCTGTTTAGCTGTTGAATAGTCAGTATTTGTTCGTTTAAGAATATCATCGATTTTTTGTAGTTTGTCGTTTTCCATATGTTATCCTTTCTTTTCATAGTAACTTTAATGTGGCAAAGCTGTTTTTACCGATATAATAAAACAGGAAATTCCTAATTAATTGTAAGAGCTTTTGGTTTATTTCAACAGAGCCAATATTTTCAAACCTTGTTCTTAAAATTTTTTCCATAGTTAGTATTTCACTATAAGTTACATTTATTCCATTTCCATAATTTACGCACTCATTGCAAAACAAGCCGCCATCCTTAATGGAAAACAATGACTGATTTTCAATTTCCTTTCCACAAGACAGGCAATACTTTAAGCCGGGCATGTATCCCAGCATGGATACAAGTTTAAGTTCATATGCCGCAGTCAATTTATCAAAATCCTTTGTAAACACCGACAGGTGATGAAGCACAGCTACAGTCATATCAAAAATGCGCATATCATATTCATTTTCCTGAGCCACATAGCTAATAAGTTCTAAAATATAATTACCGTAAAAAAAAGCGTCTATATTATTTTTTAGATTGTAAAAATTGTCTATAAGCTCAGCAGATGTCATAATATACATATCTCTGGATATTGTCATGGAACATTTGGAGTGCGCAAAAAGCTGTGAAGCATTTATTAAGCGAGAAATGCTTTTTTTTGAACCTTTTGACATAATTTGTATCTTTCCTCTTGTCCTTGACAGCGCATGAAGAATTTTATCATTTTCCTTATAGCTTACTTCCTTTACCACAAGAATTTCATCAGTTATCATTTTTTATCGTATCCCAGCGTTCTCAGCAGGTAGTTGTTATCTCTCCAATTTTCAGATATTTTTACAAAAAGCTGAAGGTTTACCTGACTGCCCAAAAGTCCTTCTATATCCTCTCTTGCGCTCTTTCCTATACCTTTGATTTTTCTTCCGTCCTTGCCTATGATAATACTTTTATGAGACTTTCTTTCGCAAAGTATATTTGCACGTATGTCCACAAGGTTCCTGTTCTTTCTCTCCTTCATTTCCTCAACTTCAATAGCTATGCCGTGAGGAACCTCTTCCTGAAGGTACATTAAAGCTTTTTCTCTTATTATTTCAGCAACCACGAATCTTTCAGGTCTGTCTGTTATATAATCCGAAGGAAAGTACATGGGGCCAGGTTTTAAATATTTTATTATAAGCTTTATTAATGAGTCCACGCCTACGTTTTTTAGAGCAGACATCGGAAGTATGTCATCGAACAGCTTATACTTATCAAACTCCTTTGCCATTCTTACTACATCTTCTTTGTCAAATTTATCTACTTTGTTTATAACAAGTATTTTTTTAGCTTTTAGCCCCTTAATTTTTTCAATTATAAATTCATCTCCAGGCCCTATTTTATTAAATTCATCCGTAAGCATTATCAATACGTCCATTTCTTCTAATGCCGTATCTACCTCATAATTCATGAACTCTCCCAGCTGATTTTTAGGCTTGTGAATACCCGGAGTATCTATGAAAACAATCTGAGCCTCATCATCGGTGTAGACTGTTCTTATTTTGTTTCTTGTAGTCTGCGGTTTATTCGACATTATGGAAATCTTTTCACCTATCATTGAGTTCATAAGCGTAGATTTTCCTACGTTTGGTCTTCCTATTATTGTAACGAATCCTGATTTAAACATTCTTTTCCTCTTTCGTTTTTATTCTAAATCCTCCGGCCCAAAACTATTAGGCAGGAGCTCATCTAATGTATATACTTTGTATGAATCTATGCTTTTGGCACATATAACCTTTATATTTCTTCCAAATTCAACTAAAAACTGCCTGCAAACTCCGCAAGGAAATGAAGTCTTTGTTTCGCTTCCGATAACGGCAATTTTTTCAATATCTCGGTAACCTTCGGATATGCACTTGGAAACGGCTACTCTTTCAGCACAAATTGTAGGAGAGTAGGAAGCCGATTCTATATTGCAGCCGGTAAAAACTTTGCCGCTTTTAGTAAACACAGCTGCTCCTACCTTGAATTTAGAATAAGGGCTGTAAGATTTTTCTCTCGCTTCTATAGCTATTTTTATCAATAATTTATCTTCCATACTATCATCCTTTTTATTTATTCAGCTGCAACGCAGCTAACGCTGTCCACTATTTGAATCCATGTATTTCCGGGGTTAAATTTAAGCTGTTCCCCATCTATGTAAAATCTTGTTCTTTCCTTTTCGGAATCCTTTTTCCAAGTAATATTTACAAATTCTCCATTCGTAAAATACATTCCTTCTCCCGTACCTATTGTTTTCAGTTTAAGCCTGCCTTCACTGTCCAGTACGCTCTTAGGAGCCTCTAAAACTATTATATTCTTAGTTTCAAGCTGCTCTTTGTCTAATTCATCCAAATGTTTTTCGTTGTCTTTAAAACGCAAATAAAGCCCTGATTCATCGTCATACACATATTCGGTAGTATTTTCTTTATTATATGCAATATTGATTTTTTTAGCGTTTACACTGTCATATTTTTTAGAAAGCGAAACAGACTTATCATTGAAATCATATTTTTCAAATGATGCATCAGATCTGAAACCCAGTCTTTCCGATTCGTCTCGGATGGATTGCAAAGTTGTGTACATATTGTGGGGAGCAAACTTTCCCGTATCGTTGTAGCGCCACATAGCGCCTGAATACAGTCCGTCTACTTCTGCAGTGCCCAGTCTTCTTATTTCTGAAAAAGCCTCCTCACTTCCGCCAACATGCACAAACACAGCATCATTTTCCATTGCGTAATAAATTATATAAGGCCTTGCACTTCTTACCGGCCCTACAAGCTCAGGTTCCTTTGCCAGATACACAGCAAGGTATCTTGTATATGGATACTCTACCTCAAACTCATAGACTATTTCCGCGTCCTTCAATCCCGACTGCCACCTAGCATCAGGATGATTGTCCAATGACAGGGCTACAGGTCTTTTAGACAATTCTTCAGGGTAATATTTCAAGCCGTCAAGAGGGGAAGCAATCTTGTTTGGGTCATCCTCCTGCTTTTCTGTTTCTTCTGTTTTTAGTATTTTTTCCTCTTCTGCCGGTGCTTCCGACTTCTCGGCATCCTGCGGTACAGACGTTCTGCTGCTGCAGGATACAGCAAAGACCATGACTAAAACCATTATATAAGACAGTATTTTTTTCATAAACAATTCCTTATTTATATATTTTAAGCCTTTTCATAATATCTTTTTCTTTTGAGCGCATTTCTTCCTTTTCGGATGCATTCATATGGTCATATCCTAACAGATGAAGCATGCTGTGCACTGACAGGTACAGCATTTCTCTTTCCAGACTGTGGCCGAAATCATTGGCTTGTTCAATTATTTTCTGAGTTGAAAGCACAATGTCACCAAGTATAATAACTCCGTTAAATTCGTCATCATCCATTGGAAATGACAATACATCTGTTTCTGAGTCAACATTCCTGTAATCTCTGTTAAGTTCCTTTATTTCATCGTTGGTAACGAAGGAAACACTCACCTCGTAGTCTCCCTCACACCCTTCTTCTTCAAGCACAGCATCTACAGCCTTTTCAATAGCCTTCATATTTTCGTCTGTAATTTCCATTACATCCTGTCTGTTATCAAATAATACATTAATCATTTTTTCCCTCGTATCTTTCGTATGCTTTAATTATGTCTTGAACTAGCTTATGTCTTACAACGTCTGTAGTGTTAAAATACATGAATCCTATATCTTCAATATCTTTTAAAATCCTTGCAACGGTCTTAAGTCCGGACTTCTTTCCAGCAGGAAGGTCTATCTGGGTAATGTCCCCCGTTATGACTGCTTTCGATCCGTAGCCTATACGCGTCAAAAACATCTTCATCTGCTCATTTGTTGTGTTTTGAGCCTCATCAAGAATGATGAAGGACGAATCTAGAGTACGACCTCTCATATATGCGAGTGGAGCAACTTCAATAAGCTGCTTTTCTACGTTTTTTAGGTAATTTTCAGGTCCCATTATGTCAAACAGAGCGTCATAAAGGGGTCTAAGATATGGATCAACCTTGTCTTGCAGATCACCTGGCAGAAATCCCAGTTTTTCTCCTGCTTCCACCGCAGGCCTTGTGAGAATTATCCTGTCAACTTCTTTTTTTCTGAAAGAATTTACTGCTGCGGCAACTGCCAGATAAGTTTTTCCTGTACCGGCAGGGCCAATTCCAAATGTTATATCCTTCCTGTTTATAATATCCATGTATCTCTTCTGCCCCACTGTTTTAGGTTTAATAATTCTACCCGATGCGGTGGTGACAATTACGTCTTTTAATACTTCACTATAGTCTATACCGGAATTTGAATTGTTTGCTTCAATTAAATAAACTACCTTCTGGTCGCTTATCTCTCCTTCCGTGTCAATTACATTAATCATGTCTTTTAATATCTTAACGACTGCTTCTGTTTTCTTCTTATCTCCTGTAACCTTGATGACACCGCTTCTTATAAGTATATTGACGTCAAAATAGCTTTTTATTATTTTAATATTTTTGTCATGAATTCCTAAAAGCTTTATAAGGTTATCTTCATTTGCCATTAAAACATTTTCTTCGTACAGCTCCATTAATCCTCCTAGAATAATCTATGTTGTTCCATCTTCGTTGTCGGCGGGCATCATTGGATACAATCTTACCTTTTCGCCTATGTCTTCGATAATTTCAATTTGCGCCCTGAGATAGTAATATTTTTCATCCTCTAAAAAATTTATGGATGATTTCAGTATTTTAGCATCAGCGCCGCATTTTTTCAATAGATCATCGTACATATTAACAGTCATAGTGTTTTTTGCTGTAGCTTCATCTATTTCAAACGGTTTGAGCTCCTGTTCATAGTATGTTCCTTTTACAAGCGCAATATCAGATAAATTTGAAATTATCGGTATGTTAATTATTTTCTCCCTATAATTATAATTTTCATAGGGATCTTTGTCACCTATTATTTTAATACCATTGCCATTTATTTGCAAGTAATAAACATTTTTACTTTTGTTTGTAGCTGTTTCAATTTCCCTGAGCTTTTCCTCCTTCATTTCAAAATTGTAATATGTCTTGCCGTAGATAGTTCCTTCAGAAGGGACCATCATAAATTCATCGGAATTTTTATTTTTGACCATTCCCATAACCAAAGTCTGCCCTTCATAAACTACGTCCCCTTCCTTGACTACAGGTTGGCCGCTCTTTGCTATCACTTTATTTATTATGGCATTTTTAACTGAAATAATGCTTGATGGCTCGTTGGTTTTTATTTCTGCCTTTTCAGGAGTTTTTTCTTTCACAAATATTATTAAATTTGATCCTTCTATATACACCTCAACAAATTTAAAATTTTCAAACTTGCTGTAAAGAAGAGTCTCTATTTTTTTAGCTTTTATTTCTGTGTGAGCAATAGGAATTTTTATGCTGTTTTCGTCCAAAGTCCTCATTATTTCTTTAGCTGTAAGATTTGTTGTACCTACAATCTGCACGCTCCATACCAGAGATGATATTATGTAAAGGCATATAAAAAGAATAAAAAGCCCAACAATAAAGCCTTTGCGAACTCTTAATTTTCTGAGTTTTAATGCAAAACCTTTTTTGCTGACTGCCTCTGTCTTTGTTTCTCGCAATATTTCTTCATACTTTCTGTAATCTTCATATGAAATTTTAAACCTAACGGATTCCTCGTTTTTTTCTACATCCCACATTCGAATGCCTTTTCTTCGGAGTAAATTTATTATTTTTTCGCAGTTAGATGCCTTAAGCCGCACTACAACATAGCCTCTCAATAAATACATCAACTTAAATATAAGCATACTTACTCCTTCTTGCCAAATATAATTTGATTGATATTTCCTCTTATAATTACATTATAGTTATTTATCTCTTCTATCTTAAATTTCGATCCCTTTATCAAAATGGTGTTTTCTGCAGTCTTTATCCCAACCTCATCATTTTCGTATACAGTCATACCCAAATGGTTTTCAATTATGACTTTTTTATTTCCATGCATTTTTAAATCAAAATTGTCCGACAATGCATCATTGGGGATTTCTAAATCATCCGCCAGCTTGCTCCTAAGGTTGTTAAATTTTCCCATACATACCTCCTTATGGCTTGATCATGCTTAAACATGAGAGTTGTCTTATAATAAATTATGCATAGGTAACTTGTACTATGATAACACCTGTGGGCATCTTTTTAAATATATAATCAAAGCAGCAATTGTATAAAATTATTAATTATTTCTGATTTTGGTGATAATTTTATTGGCAGATATTTGTTAAATGTTGACACACATTTAATATGATAGTAAAATATAAACAGCAGGGGAACTGGATTCAGTTGAGAAGGTTAAAACCTAACCCTTTGAACCTGACGGTTAACACCGTGGTAGGGAGCGATATTGCTATTATTTATAACGCTTGCCTTTCAGGTGGGCGTTTTTTATTTGCCCCCAATATTCCCAGGCTCTGCCAGCCTAAAAATATAGGCTGAAACCAAAATAACGGAGGTATTCATGAAGTACAAAACACAGATGGAAGCAGCAAAAAAAGGATTTATTACTAAGGAAATGAAAGTCGTTGCAGAGAAAGAAGGCATGCAGGCTGATAAGCTTTGTCAGTTGGTAGCGTGCGGCCAGGTAGCAATTCCGGCAAATATTTATCACACTTCTCTGTCACCTGAGGGAATAGGGACCGGACTTAAAACCAAAATTAATGTAAATTTGGGTATTTCAGGAGATTGCAAGGATTACAGCCTAGAAATTGAAAAAGCCAAATTATCGCTGAAATTCGGATGCGAATCAATAATGGATTTGAGTAACTACGGAAAAACAAATTCCTTTCGCAAAGAGTTAATTGCAATGTCCGGTGCTATGATAGGAACAGTACCTATGTATGATGCGGTGGGCTATCTTGAAAAAGAGTTGTCTGAAATATCCGCTCAGGACTTTTTTAGTGTCGTTGAAGCTCATGCAAAGGAAGGCGTTGATTTTATGACGATACATGCCGGCATAAACCGACGTGCCATAGAATCCCTAAAGCGAGAAAAACGTCTTACAAATATAGTGTCAAGAGGCGGCTCTCTATTGTTTGCTTGGATGGAAATGACAGGAAACGAAAATCCGTTTTTTGAATATTATGATGATTTGCTAGGTATACTCAGAGAATATGATGTTACCATAAGCCTTGGTGATGCCCTGAGACCAGGATCTATTGCAGATAGTACCGATGCTGCTCAAATCAGTGAGCTGATTGAAATAGGCAATTTAACAAAACGTGCGTGGGAACAAGATGTTCAGGTGATGGTTGAAGGTCCGGGACATATGGCCATGAATGAAATTGCCGCCAATATGACTCTTCAAAAGCGTATTTGCCACAATGCTCCGTTTTATGTGCTTGGACCTATTGTAACAGACATTGCTCCAGGATATGATCATATAACTTCAGCCATTGGCGGTGCAATTGCTGCGGCAAACGGAGCTGATTTTCTTTGCTACGTTACTCCGGCTGAACACCTGCGTCTGCCGGATCTTGACGATGTTAGAGAAGGAATAGCTGCCAGCAAAATTGCTGCTCATGCTGCTGACATCGCAAAGGGAATCCCAGGGTCAAGAGATATGGACAATCGAATGAGTGATGCACGCAGAAGGATAGATTGGGAAGAAATGTTTTCGCTTGCCTTAGACGGAGAAAAAGCGAGAAAATATTTTGAAAGCACACCTCCTTCGGACAAGAACAGCTGCTCAATGTGCGGAAAAATGTGTGCAATGCGTACAACAAACCACATATTAGAGGGAAAAAAGGTAGAACTCTGTAAATAATTTGAAAATAACAGGAGGTTTTTTAGAAAGAAATTTCTAAAAAACCTCCTGTAGCTTACACGCTTTTTTTAACTCCGATTTGCCCTCTGTTTTCAATTATATAGTCTCCGGCTTTGTATATTCACTGGCTTTATTTCATCATGGTTATAAGTGATATATACATATGTACTATTGGCATCATTTATGTTTTCCGGTGTAATTTTAGTATTCAACAACTTACTCAGCAAAGCAGAACTTGTTTCCGACCTTATTACCTCTAGGTTGCTTAAAGCAATATCAATATTTTTTAATTTATCCGGTGATATTGAGCTCGCCCCTAAATAATCTGTTGAAGCAGATGAAAGATTATCTATTAAGACTTTGTATGCTGAGTTTACAGTAAATGTAAAAATATTGACAGATAAAATAAAAATGATTATTGAACATATTAAAATTACAAAGCTTTTTTTATTTTCTTTGCTCATCCTCTGTCCCCCTTGTTTTTCAATTACATTTAAATGTATCTTCATAGAATGTAGCTGACTGTTAATAATGTAAGTCCCAGGACAGACATGAAAATTTTTCTTCGCTGCCTCCCCTGTAGATTATCGTAAGAATATTAAATTTTAACAAATAATTCCCCTCATATAATATATGACGAAAGGCAGTAAAAAAAGTTTCAAATTTTTTCATATTTTTTTATAAATGTTATTTATTTACTTTTATTTTAAAAAACTTTATTAATGCAAAATAAGGTAATTCCCTAAAAAAATTCAGGGAAAAATATCCCTGAATTTTTATTTAGGTCCGCAAATTACTGGCTGAAGCTGCTTTCCTTCCAAAGCCATTTCAATTGCCGGAATTATATTGTCAATGTGTGCAGTCATGGAATTCGGTTTACCATTATAGTTATCCTGTCCAAAAGGTACGAAGTAAATATTTTTTGTATTATACAGCCTTGCTATGTTTTCAAAATTCATTCCAAGTGCGTCATTTGTTGAAATAGAAATAACTACAGGTTTATTTCCTCTGAGGTGCGCTTTTGCCGCCATCAGGACGGGTGTGTCTGTAATTGCGTTGGCAAGCTTTGCTGCCGTATTGCCTGTGCAGGGGGCAATTAAAAATACATCGAACATGTTTTTAGGCCCCACAGGCTCAGCTCCTTCAATTGTTGTAATCGGCGGTTTCCCTGTTATTTCAGATAAAATTTGAATGTAGTCCTCTGCATTCCCGAAGCGGCTGTCTATAGATTGCGCGTTAAATGAAAAAACAGAATATAAATTATCACACTGCTCGGCTATTTTTACTATTTGAGGTACTATTTTTTCAAAAGTACAAAAGGAACCGGTTATGCCAATTCCCACTTTCTTTCCTGATAAGGTCAAATTAATCACTTCTTTCTTTCAAAATTGGAATAATTGCTTTGGCAAGAAATTCTGCCGAGGATTTAGGAGCTGTCCTTCCAGGAATGCCAAGACATAGATGTGCGTTTAGATTAAGTCTCTCGGCACATTCATAGTCAACTCCCCCAGGGGATGATGCAATGTCTATAATAGTAGTATCCGAAGAAACTGACGACAATATTTTTTCATTGAGTACAGGTGAAGGAATTGTATTAAATATGAAATTAAAATCACGTACATCTAGGTTATTTTCATTAATCTGAATATAAGATAGACTATTGATATAGGCTTCCGTCAGAGCACTTTCTTTTCTTGCTGCAACTGTAACATTAGCACCAAGCGCATTTAATTTTGATGCTAATACCCTGCCGCATTTTCCGTAACCTAATACCAGTACATTGTTTCTGTGCAGGTTAATATTACTCTTTAGTATCGCTTCCGCTATTGCACCTTCAGCGGTAGAAATGGCATTAAAGAGTACAAGGCTTTCATTTTTCATCAGATCATAATATGAAATATTCTTTGCTTTACAGTCCTCCGTAACTTTTTCCGGAAGATTTCCTCCTATTAAATAATGCTGTTGATTTAGACAAGCTGTAAATTCTTCGATTGAAAGGCTTCCTGAATCTCTGTATGTGCTGTTTATATTTACCTTATCTCTTGAAAATGGTATCGGCGTAATCAAGGTATTGCTCAATTCCATAGCATGGTGCAGAGAATCAGCTTTGTCTGCTGTTTTTGCCGATATGTTTCCGGATAATCCGAAGGTAATTATTTTAAAGCCTGATTTGTTCAGAAATGAAGCGAGATAAGTCTGGCGTGAATCGCCGCCGATTATAGAAGCATCATATTTATAAATCATTAATTCTCCCCGAATTTTACAAGATGCTTATATTTTATGCAAAGATGAATCAAAGGTTACTTCATAAAAAGCAACCTGATAATTATTATATTAAATTCACCTTATATTTCTCTACTTTCTATATTATTTATACTTAGGTAATAGTAATTTTATATAATTATTGAGTTCAATGTTTATTGCCATCCGTCTTTATATTTTTTCATCTCTCTTTTAAAATTTCTTCTTGTTGCACCGTATTTTCTCTGATATTTTATATAATCAATAAAATCTCCTCCAAAGAAGATAAAGAAATTAATCAACGATGCAATAACAGCAACTTTGGTACTTATAGTTCCAAAAATCAAGCTGATGATGAAGAATGCCCAGTCCAGATATGCAATCCACTTAACTTTAACTGGAATAACAAAAAACAGCAATATTTCTAAATTAGGGAACAGGTATGCAAATGCAAGAAACAACGATAAGTTCAAGTAGGCACTGGTTCCTGCCCCTGTTAAAAATGCAGCAATAATTGTACCTGCCATACCAAAGAGATAGTACATGTTAAATTTAAATGATCCCCATTCATTTTCAAGAGTTGTTCCCATCATGTAATAAAAATACATAACAAATACAATGAAAATAATTGATGTAGCCGGCGGTATGAAAATAAAGGTTATTATTCTCCAAATCTGCCCTTTAATAATTAAGTCCGGAATAAAAACTAAATAGTTGTAAAGTGATATGTTTAGAATATATTGTGCAATATATACTGCCATAGTTATTCCAATTATGTAATGCATTAAATTCGGTATAGCATAACGACCAAATTTTCTTTCAAGTTTATTTAACCATTTCATATTATTTCCCTTTCGTATTTAAATTCATCCGCTCTTCAAAAGCTAAAGGTATTGTATTTCTACGGATATTATTCAATAAATATATCCGACGACTAATAAATATTATACTATACTTTATTAGTCGCCTTTTTATGAGCATAATATATTTAACCTCAAAAATCAAGATAATATATTGTTATTCCTTACCTTTGTTTTATATTAAGCTACCTCTCTCCCTCGAGAGATATCTACAAATCTAATGCCTTTACCTCCGAAGCTTTTAATAAGTTCTGTTTCGTGTCATTATCGATAAAACTATATTGTTTTTTTATTTTATTAATTAGTTCTTCGCTTATATAATCTCTGCTGAATAATTCATAGAAAGGTCCGTACGTTGATATATAGTATGCAGGTACAGGACTGTACTGTATGAGCAATTCATAAAGACATTTTTCAAACCATTCAACAGCTTCTGTCTTCATTTCCTTTTTATAATAAGCATAAGCAAGATAGTAGTATGTGAAATTAGCCCGCTCATATGTATTTGTTTCCAGTTGGTAGTGGTTTATCCATAGTCCATGCTCTATGGCTAAATCATTCTCCCCGCTGATATGAGCAAGTGTCATTATGTTCAACTTGACGGATATTATAATATGTGAGTATCTCAGAAGCATAGTTTTATTGTTCAGTATTTCATTTGCCTTCAATATTGCTTCTTTTGACTTTTCGATGTTGTGGTAAAATTGATAACACGTAGACAGCATAATATACAAATTTGCCGTAAACCCTTCTTCCCTATACCTGGGTTCTATTTTATCAATAAGTTTATTGATTTTTTCTATTGCAACCTCGTATTTATGATCTACAAATACAGAATGAGCTATGTTATTAACCTTTATCTCATACTTCCACGGAGCTTTTTTAAAGTCCGGCAACTTGGCAGCTCTGTCGTTAGCTTCCTCTAATTTATTAAAATCAGCAATTGCTCTGTACATAGTAAATTTATTAACCAATTTCTTAACCTGAATCGGTTCATCACAGTCAAGAAATTCATAATATTCAAACAAGTTATCCCCAAGTCTGATGCTGAGCAGCCTGACTATCTCCGTTGAAGGGCTGCGCAACCCTTTTTCAACCATGTAGAGATATTTGTCAGAACAAATATTTTCGCACAATTTTTTTCGACTCATTCCCTGATTTAATCTTAATTTATGTATTATATTTCCTATATGGTTCATTTGTGTCTCCTTACTATAGAGTTTAATAGTTTATATACCATAATGTAATATACCACCAATTATAACATGCAAATCATGGAAATGATTTTTATTTAGTTAATATACTGCCGGATCAGGATACATCTGAGTATTGAGCTTTACGTCAATCAGGGCATAATTGCTGCAGATGCCCGTTTGCAGCTCTTTTATAATCCATACAATATGGTATTTATAAATATTGTATGAGTAAAAATATACAAAAAAATTCCCGAATCGCAATATGCATACTTGGGAATTTTTTAAAGATTTTTAGCTAAGTAAAAAAATGTCTAATGCTTCTCTAAAGAAGAAAACACTAAATATACCCGGCTTTTTATGCAGAATAGAAGCACAGCCTTTCAAGATCTTTTAAATATGCCGCACCTGCTATAGTTGTACCGAAAAAAAACACAGGCTTATCCAAAGATAGAAACTGTGTAATAGTGCCGTTAGTTACAGTGCTGCCGGTAACCAGAAGTAAATCTGCCCAATTCATAACATCATGGGCTTTTTCTCTGCTGTCTTCCACCATAGTATCATACTTTATTTTGCCGATATTATTGTCATCAAGGTCTAAAACCCTTACAGAAAAATGCTTCCTGATATTATCTAAAATTGCTGGCTGAAAACCTACTAATCCTATATTGACATTTCCGAATTTTTCCTTCAAGTTCTTGACAAATTCACTTCCACAGAGTTCTGGTTCCTGATTCTTACAATGAACAGTATTGCTTATTAGACCAAGGTATTTTAGAACAGCATTTAATGAGGCAATGAAAAGTGCCTTGTTCCTGTTATCCGATAAATCCATATTTATAATGTCTTGTATATTTCCTCTGAATACAGTTGGAGCATCAGTAAATGCCTGGCCGATAGCTCCCTTAAATTCAGCATTTATTAAAACCTCTTTGCCGTTTAACAGCGGATAATCTTTTCTAGAGGTAATTCCAATTGCTTCCTCCGGTGTCAACGCAGAAGTGGTAACAAAAATACCTTCTTTATCTAAATTACTGTCTGAAACTATTTTTTTAAATCTATTTTGTAAATCCGTATATAAGTCCATTTTCCTTCCGCCTTTCTTCTTGAATTTCTATAGTTTCTTTTAAAAATAACGCATCCCCTTCATTGTATATATCTCTGCTGTCACATGTTGATAATAATCTTCCTTCATTCATTACGCCTATTCTGTCTGATAAGTAAACAGCCTCGTCCACATCATGGGTAACATGAATAACGGTAGTTTTGAGCCTTTTATGTATATTTTTCATTTCCTGTTGAAGCTTCAGCTTTATGTTCATATCAAGAGCACTCATTGGTTCATCCAAAAGTAATATTTCTGGAGATATGATAAGTGCTCTAGCTAAAGCAACCCTCTGTTTTTCTCCCCCGCTAAGCCTTGCAGGATATCTGTCCAATAAATGGTCTATTTTGAGCATTGAAACTAGTATGCATAATTTCTCCTCGATAACACTTTTGCTTACCTTCCTTATTTTAGGTCCAAATGTAATGTTATCTTTTACTGTCATGTGAGGAAAAAGTTCATAGTTTTGATACACAAACCCCACATTCCTTTTTTCGGGAGAAAGCTTGAGAAGATTTCTTTTATTATAATATATACTTCCTTTATCAGGTAGGTAAAGCCCTGCTATTGTTTCAAGAAGGACAGTTTTTCCAGCACCGCTGGGCCCAAGTATGACAAAATATTCTCCTGCCTTTATATTAATATTAACATTTCTTAAGCAAAACTTGCCAAGTTTTAATTTTATATTTTTAATTTCCAGCATACGATATCCTTTTTAATAATTAGAGTGTTTTCTCTCTATAATTTCAAATAAGAGCATAGATAATAAGGAAATACTTATTAAAATTGTTGCAGTTCCTATAGCTATATCCAAATCTCCTGTAGACATATTTAAAAATATTGCCGTGGGAAGCACTTCTGTTTTCATTCTTGTTGTTCCCGCCAGCATGATTACTGCTCCAAATTCACCCAGAGCCCTGGACCATACAATTACTGCCGAAGATAGAATACTGCTTTTTATCTGTGGAATTACAACATATATGAATGACTGAAATCTGCTGCATCCCAATGTTCGTGAAATAAATTCCATTTTACTTCCTGAATCTTCAACAGCTGTTTTCAGTATTTTAATCATAAATGGCATATTTACAAAAACCTGAGCCGCAACAATACCTTTTTTTGTGAAAACAAAATCTATTCCAAGCTTTGATAATATTCTGCCTGCTCCCGAATTTCCTAAAAAAAGAAGCAGTGCTATACCGGATACTAAATGAGGTAAAGACATGGGCAGAAAAATCAATACTGAAGCTATTTTCTCATAGCCTTTATTCAGCCTTGCCAGACAATATGCAGAAGGCAATGAAATGATCAGACACAATAATGTTGAAATACTTGATGTTATAAGACTTAATCTGATTGAAAATATTATCTCTTCCGACTTAATACATGTCATGACGCTGTTGATACCTCTGGACACTAATAAAACAAGTGGTATCAACAAAAAAAGCAATGCTGCTGCTAAAAAACAATATGTAATAACTGTAAAAAGCTTGTCTTTCATAATAATTTTCTGTCTATTTTACAGGAGGGAATCCATATTTTTCAAATATTTCTTTTCCCTTGTTTGAACATACAAAGTCAACAAATCGTTTGGCTTCGTCTTCCTGCTGTGTAGATTTTAAAGTCCCCACAGGAATAATCTGCGCTATATTTATATCTTCAGGAATTTTAATAAGTTCAATTCCTTCATTTTGAAAAGCTGAATCTTCCGTAATTATTGCTGCATCAGCGTCTTTTGATGTTAAATGCACTATAAGCTCATTAACCGTTGAAGTTTTTGAAACAACATTGTCATTTATCCCATCCAGTCCTGTTTTTTCTATTATTCTTTGACTTGTTTCACCTATTGCATTTGCTTCTTCATCTCCAAGAACTACCTTTACTCCCGGTTTAGCAAGATCCTCCAATGACTTTATATTCAGCGGATTTCCTTTTTGAACTCCTATAGCGGGATTATGGTATGCCACCTCCATGCATTCTTCAGCCAAACCCTTTTCTACCGCAGAGGCATACGCCTTCTTTGATCCTACTATAAACACATCACCTTTGCCTGAAAGTTCAACCTGACCCAGCAGCTGTGTTGAACCTGCAAATACATATTCAATTTTTAGGTTATTTTCCTGCTGGTATATTTGTGATATTTCTGTCATAGGCTTTTTCAATCCTGCACCACAATAAACAAGAAGAGAAGCACTTTCGTTGTCAACTGTCTCTTGTTCATCCTTTGCGCCGCCGTCCTTAATTGTGTCATTTTCATTGCTGCACGCGGTAACAGTAGCAATAAGCATCAATAATGCAAGAATAAATACACCTGTTTTAAATGTTTTCATTTTGTTCCTCCAACAATATTGTCGTTATATTTTTTAAAATATAACGTAAATACAGTATACATATATCGCTAGCTATTGTCAAGATATTAACGCAATCAAATAATGTTTTAAAAATTTACATACAAAAAAAACCCTGATATCAGGGTTTTTAAACTATTTAATATATTTCGCCACAATTTGATTTACATGCTTGCCATCTGCTTTGCCCTTGACCTGAGGCATTATGAGAGCCATAAGCTTTCCCATGTCCTTCTTGGTCTGAGCGCCTGTTTGCTCTACTGCTTTTTGAACAATAGAATCAAGTTCTTCATCTGACAGTTGAGGCGGTAAATATTCTAATAGTATTTTGATTTCTTCATTGGTAAGATCTATAAGATCCTGTCGATTGCCTTTTTCAAAGTCGGAAATTGAGTCTTTTTTCTGTTTTATTTGCTTAGATACTATATCTATTACATCAGCATCGCAAAGTTCAACTCTTTCATCAACTTCTTTTTGTTTAATAGCTGCTCTTACCATTGTAACAACATCTTTTTTGACTTTGTTTTTAGATTTCATGGCCTCTTTAAGGTCTCCCATGAGTTTCTCTTTTAAAGGCATACTTTCACCTCTTATCTTGCTTTTTTGTTTTTCTTTCTGCGAGCCGCTTCAGCTTTCTTTTTACGCTTTACGCTAGGTTTTTCGTAATGCTCTCTTTTTCTTACTTCAGACATAACTCCTGTAAGCGCACATTGTCTTTTAAATCTTCTTAGAGCGTTATCGATTGACTCGTTTTCTCTAACCTTTACCTCTGTCATTTTGCTACCCTCCCCTCGTCTTCTACTACTGTATGTCCCAGACACCAGCGAGTTTGAAATAGCACTTAGTTATTATATACTATAAAATAAGTAAATGCAAGGTTTTTATGATAAAGTTTCTGACAATTTTTTTCCACCAATTAAGTGAAAATGCAGATGTTGTACGGATTGGCACCCGTCTTCTCCGCAATTGCTGATAACTCTATACCCGGATTCATTTATATTTTCCTGTTTTGCGATTTTATTCACAGCTTCGAATATTTCTGCGATAATATTTGAATTTTTCGAATTTATGTCATTCATTGACGTAATATGCATTTTAGGAACAATCAAAATATGTACAGGCGCCTGAGGGTTTAAATCTCTAAAGGCAACCAAACTTTCTGTTTCATACACGTAATTAGTCGGAATTGTTTTATTTGCAATTTCACAAAAAATACAGCTCATTTATTTCACCTCTCCCCTATAAATTTAACTATAGTATATTATTCGCTCCATAAATAATCGTTCTTAACGCATTTAATATGGGCGTTTACTATCTTGTTTTTAATATTAATATCACTTTTCAGCAAAACTTTCAAGTAGTTTGTTGTGTAACCTTCAAATATATTTTCTTTTTTTTCTGTTTCGACCAGCACAGGAATGGTCTTTCCTTCAAATTTTTTCATGAAATCCCTTGAAAAAGAATCGGCTAAATCTATTAATGTTCTGCTTCTCTGTGATTTTAGTGCCTCATTCACCTGGCTTTTCATTTCTGCCGCCTTTGTTCCTTCTCTCACAGAATACTTAAAAACATGAATTCTGGAAAACTTTATTGCCTTTACAAATTCAACCGTTTCATTAAACTCCTCATCAGTTTCTCCCGGAAATCCCACAATTATGTCTGTAGTTATTCCGGCTTCAGGCATATACTTTCTTATGAGCTCGACATTATTTTGGTATTCGCCTGCAGTATACTTCCTGTTCATTCGCTTAAGAACGTAGTCGCTTCCGCTTTGCAGCGAAAGGTGAAAATGGTCACAAGTTTTATCCAGTGTCGAGTATCTCTTTACAAAGTCCTCAGTAATTAATTTCGGCTCCAAAGACCCGAGGCGTATTCTTTCGATTCCTTTGATCTCATTAATGTCTTCAATCAATTTAATGAGCGCATCCTGCTCGTGAAAATCTTTACCATAGGAAGAAATGTGTATGCCGTTTAAGACAATTTCCTTGTATCCGTTAGATGCTACTTTACTTACTTCCTCCACTATATAATCATGGCTTCTGCTTCGTATAGGCCCTCGCACATAGGGTATTATACAGTACGAACAAAACTGACTGCACCCATCTTGAATTTTTATGTTAGCACGGGTTTTATCATGGACAGTGCTTATTTTTAGCTCCTCATAATCTTCTCTTCCGTAAAATTCTTCCACTTGAGATTCATACTTAATGTCCTTGAGCCTTTCTTTTATAAGTTTCCCTATATTACTTTTATGTTTTGTCCCAATAATTATGTCAACATCTGTTTCTCTGCTCAACTTTTCTCCGTTAAGCTGTACGCTGCAGCCTACTGCAACAACAACGGCTTCAGGATTCATACGCTTGGCCTTATTAATAAACTGCCTGGATTTTCTTTCGCTTTCTTTTGTTACGGCGCACGTATTTATTATATAAATATCACTTAGCTCTCCCTGAGGAACAACAACAAAACCTTCCTGTTCCAAAAGCTCAGTCATTGCTTCAGTTTCAAATTGATTTACTTTGCATCCGAGAGTGGTAAATGACACAGTGTATTTTTCTTTTATATTTGATGCCTGTTTGTTCATTAATTCTCCTAGTTTTTACTTGATTGTTAATGAAATAATATCACATAAACTTATATTTTTCAAGCATCTAAGTTTGAAATGCATTTTCTATATAATTAATTTCTCGTCTGTCAGCTATTATTTCAATAACATCAAATTGACATGGAAGATCTTCTCTGCCTGAAAGCATAAAATAATATTTTGCGGCACCGATAATTTTTTTTTGTTTGGATAGGGTTACAGCTTCCCTGGGGTATCCGTATTTTGTATTAATACGACCCTTCACCTCTATGAAATGTAATCTTCCGTTTTTTGATGCAATAATATCTATTTCACCTAATCGGCAGACAAAATTTTCTTTAATTATTTTATAGCCATTGCTGGATAAATAATTTTCTGCTACTTTTTCGTACACATACCCTTTATTTTTTTTATACATTGGCAGCCTCTCATTAGATATAAGACTTAAGTATTATTTTACACAAAATGACTTATGATTAATAACTAGATGCTTATATGATTTTCAGCAATCGGATTGATGATAAAAATATCATCAATCCGCATGGTTTAAGAAGTAAAATTTATCTGCTTCCTTTATCGTATGGTATTCCTTCTGCCTTGGGTGCCTGAGAGTTTTTCGATGAAAATGTCAGCACTACAAGAGTTGCAATATAAGGAATCATTTTGTAGATTTCATTTGATATAGGCAGCGCTTTAAGCATTGGTATGCCTGAATATGCAGATGCAAATGTCTTCATAATTCCAAAGAAAAAAGCTGCGAAAAAAATCTTTTTTGTCCTCCATTGACCGAAAATAAGAACGGCCAAAGCCAAGAATCCATAGCCTGCAACTGTTGCATTAAAATTTGTGCTTGTAGGTACTACAAATGTAAGTCCTCCTATTCCTGCAAGCACACCTGATATTAATACTCCGGCGTACCGTATGCGATACACGTTTATACCTACCGAATCTGCAGCCTGAGGATGCTCTCCGCACGCTCTCAGCCTCAGTCCAAAACGCGTATGATTTATTACCGCCCATGACAGCAAAGCGATACCCAGGCAAATATACGTTGTAATATAGCTATTCTGAAAAAGTATGGGCCCGATAACCGGTATGTTTCCAAGTACCGGGACACTTCTTATGTAAAATGTATCCTTAAACTGAACCTGCTGAACTCCCTGAACCATTCTTGCAACAAATATTGCAAAAGCCGGTGCAAACATATTTAGTGCCGTACCGCTTATTGTCTGGTCTGCTTTAAGTTTTATAGACGCAAAGGCATGGAACAGAGAAAATATTCCCCCTGATACTCCGGCCGTCAGTATTGCCAGTATAAGAAGCCCCTGACCACTCATAGATGACTGAAAGAAATTTATAAATGATATGCCTGCAAATGCTCCTACCACCATAATTCCTTCCAACGCAATATTTATTGTACCGCTTCGCTCAGAGAACATTCCTCCAAGAGCAACAATAAGCAGAGGAATCGCAAAATACATGGTTTGCTGTGCTACAAAATAAACTGTATCCATTATAATGCCTCCTCATTATCAGTTTTCTCGATTAATTCGCCATCGTTATTTTGGCCTTCTAAGTCATCAGTTTCAGGTTGGGTGATCACAGAATCTACTTCTGATTCTCTTTCATCAGCTGTTCTTGTGAAAGCTTTATTTATAATCTGTTTAAACAATAAAGCAAATGCACCGCAGTAAATAATAACGGATATAATCATATCAATTACTTCAGGAACAAAGTTGTACAGCTGAATATTGAATCCTCCAACTGTCAAATGTGCTATAAATAGTCCTGCAAAGAGTATACCTATGGGGTGAGACATACCGAGAAGGGCCACAGATATGCCGCTGAATCCTTCCGGTGCTAAAACGTCAAGAACCTGCAAGTATTTTCCGGAGCCTGAAAGATAAAGAAGTCCCCCTCCCAGTCCTGCCAATGCACCTGCAATAACCATTGAAAGAATTATGCTTTTCTTTTCGTTTATGCCTGCATATCTGCTTGCGCTTTTATTGATTCCACAGGCCTTAAGTTCGTAACCGAACGTAGTTTTCTGTAAAATAATATATATGATTATAACAGCCAGCACGGCTATTATTATACCTATATTAAGGTTGTTAGTATTAAAAATTTTATCAAGTCCCGCTTTAGGAAGCACTGCGCTTTTTGCTACCATCTTAGTCTGATTCTTAAGAGAATCGTACACTGTTTTTACTATGGTCATGTTAACAAGGTACATGCCTATGTAATTCATCATTATTGAAGTTATAACTTCATTAACATTGAAGAATGCTTTTAATAATCCCGGGCCAGCGCCCCATACTGCTCCTGCCACCAAAGCACCAAGCAGTGCAACAATCCAGTGTAGTTCCGGCGGTATAAACGTCCATTTAATTCCTATATAAATAGCAGCAAACGCCCCACAGGTAAACTGGCCTGATGCACCTATGTTAAAAAGCCCTGTTTTAAATGCAAACCCAACTGACAATCCAGTCATTATAATAGGAGTGGCGTAATAAATAACCTGTCCTATGCCTCTTGCTCCTTCTGAAAGCCCCCCTGTTAAAATAGTTAAAAAAGCTGGAATAGCATCCTGTGCGTTGCTTAAAAGAAGTATTATAAGTCCGAAAATAAGACCGGCAGCTATAGCCATCAACGATGCGGCAAAGCTGGTCAGGCTGTTCAATTTAAGCATATTATGACCTTTTTTCATACTTTTCACCTCTCTTTGAGCCGGCCATGTAGAGGCCTAAATCATTTACTGTAATTTTTTTAGGATTCAAATCCCCTACAATTTCGCCTTCGTACATAACCAGTATTCTGTCGCTTACATTCATTACCTCGTCCAACTCCAGTGAAATTAAAAGCACAGCTTTGCCCTCATCTCTTTGCGCCACCAGCTGTTTATGAATATATTCCGTAGCTCCAACATCCAAACCTCTTGTGGGCTGAACAGCAAGAACAATTTCAGGATCCCTGTCAAGCTCCCGTGCAATTATAAGCTTTTGCTGGTTCCCGCCAGACATATTTCTTACAACAGAATCCTCATCTTTTGGGCTCCTGATGTCATATTGTTTTATAAGGCGTCCGGCATATTTTCTTACTGCATTGAATTTTATCATTCCATATTTCTGGAACCTTTCTTCGTAATATGTTTGCAGCACTGCATTCTGCTGAAGATCGAAATCAAGAATAAGACCGTGTTTATGACGATCTTCAGGTATATGTGCCATTCCGTCTATGCATTTTTTCCTTATGGATTTTCTTGTTATATCTTCGCTGTTTAATATAATTTTTCCCTCATTAATAGGTATAAGTCCTGTTATTCCATACACCAGCTCCGATTGCCCGTTGCCGTCAATCCCTGCAATACAAACTATTTCGCCTTTTTTCACATCAAAGGAAACATTATTTACTACATTTTTTTTAGAATTTTTTGATTTTATAGTAAGATTCTCTACTTCAAGCACAGAATCTCCGGTTTCTTTATCTTTTTTTTCTATGCTAAAGTTAATTTTTCGCCCAACCATCATTTCTGACATCTGCTCTTTTGTTGTGGTGCTCACATCAACGGTTCCTATACATTTACCTTTTCTTAAAATTGTACAGCTATCAGCTACAGCTTTTATCTCATTTAATTTATGTGAAATAAATACGATGGATTTTCCTTCACTAATAAGCTCCTTCATAATTTTCATTAATTCTTCGATTTCCTGGGGCGTCAGCACCGCCGTAGGCTCATCAAATATGAGTATATCGCTGTCTAGATACAACATCTTTAGTATTTCTACCCTTTGCTGCATACCCACCGTAATATCGGAAATATACGCATCTGGATCTATTCTTAATTTGTAGCGTTCGCTGAGCTCAACTACTTTTTTTCTTGCATCATGTTTTTTTAAAACACCCATTTTTACAGTTTCTCTTCCCAAAATGATGCTTTCAAGCACAGTGAAATTATGAACTAATTTGAAATGCTGATGAACCATACCTATATTCAGATTGTTCGCATCATTTGGATTGTTTATTTGAACGGAATTCCCATTTATAAAAAGTTCACCTTTTTCAGCCTGGTACAATCCGAACAAAACACTCATCAGTGTAGACTTGCCAGCTCCGTTTTCTCCGAGAAGAGCATGAACCTCGCCTTTCTTGACCTTGAAAGTAACATCATCCAGCGCTTTAAAACTACCAAATTGTTTGGTAATATGGTTCATTTCTATTACGTATTCCATAAAGGCACCACCTAACCTTATTTTTAAAAATAAGGTTGCTTAAAGGCTAAAGCCTAACAAGCAACCTCATATCTCTGATTATCTAATATTTTATTTAATTACTTCAACTGCAACCTTTTCTACAGGTATGTCTGCTGCCGTAACTTCCTCGGCAGGTTTTTCTGAATCTTCAAATGCTTTTTCCGCAACTGCAGTATCATTAAGTATTTCTGTTTCTCCTGCTACAATTTTTGCATAAACAGCATCATAGTCATCCTGAGTAAATTTTTCAAATCTTGAGTTATCCATCGGCAATTGAACGCCTTCAACAGTGGCATCCAATGTTACAGTAGTTCCTCCAGGGAAGTTTCCGGCATAATAGCTTGCCAGTGCATCATATACAGATTTTGTAAGGTTCTTCATAGAAGAAGTAATTACTGTATCGGATTCTGCATACTGATCAACGTCAACGCCTATAACTTTTGTTCCGGCTGCTTCTGCCGCCTTCATAACTGAGTTACCTACAGCGCCTCCGCAAGCAAATATAACTTCTGTTCCTTCATTGTACCATGAAGAAGCTTTTGCCTGATTCTCCGGAGAAGCATCAAAGTTTCCAACATATGTATATTTAAGTTGAATGTCATCTGATAATCCCAGCTCATTAGCTGCATAATCAGCACCTTGTACAAATCCGTAGCCGAAACGCACAACAGCAGGAACTGCCATACCGCCCATAAATCCCAATTTTGTGTATCCTTCTTTTACTATGCTGTAGCCCGCTAAAAAGCCTGCTTCTTCTTCAGCATAGAATATAGAGTATGTGTTAGGTGCTATTTCAATATTATAGTCTCCTGCGTGAGGTGCGCCGTCAAGAATTACGAAGTTAACCTCTGGATAGGTGGTTTGTACTGTATGCACAGGAACTTCAAATAAAAATCCCGGACACACTATAACTTTTGCACCTGCTTTAACTGCAAGATCAATGGAATTAATATAAGCTGCATCTGATTTTTCGGTTGGTTTATAGTACTTATATGAAATTCCGTTTTCCTCTGCATAGGCTTCAACGCCTTCCCATGCACCCTGATTAAAAGATTTGTCATCAATTGTTCCTACATCTGTGATAAGCGCAAGCTCAAAGGTATTACTTTCACTTGGCTTTTCTGCCGGCTCTTCAGCAGGAGTTTCCTCCGGAGTTTCGGCAGGAGCTTCCGCAGGTGTTTCCTGGCTTGCACATGCTGAAAATGCAAATACCATAGCAAGCACAAGTACCGCAATCGCTAATTTTCTCCATAATTTCATAATGCTTTCTTCCTCCAAATTTTTTAATAAAAAATCAATTTATAAATTACGCCGTTCAGCGTCCTTTATCAATTTTACAGCAGAGCTGGTTCCCAATCTGGAGCACCCTTCTTTTATGAAGGCTTCCATATCTTCAACCGACCTTATTCCGCCCGAAGCCTTAATTTTAACACCAGGTCCTATATGTTTTTTGAACAGCCTTATATCCTCCATGGTAGCACCACCGGTTCCGAATCCTGTGGAAGTTTTTATGTAATCTGCACCGGCATTAGTTACAGCGCGGCACATTTCTATTTTTTCATCATCAGTGAGATAGCACGTTTCTATTATGACCTTCAGTATTCTGCTTCCTACTGTCTTTTTTAGCACAGCTATTTCCTCTTGAACTTTTTTATACTTCTTATTTTTAACATCGGATATGTTTATAACCATGTCAATTTCATTTGCACCGTCTTTAATCGCTTGCTGACATTCGGCTATTTTCGCTTCGGTTACAGAGTATCCCAGCGGAAATCCCACAACCGTGCAAATGTTAATTTTATCTCCATATGTATCGTGAATTCTTTTTATATAACACGGTGGCACGCATACTGACGCCGTTCTGTATTCTATTGCCTCATCACAAAGGGACTGTATGTCCTTCCATTCAGCAAGCGCTTTCAGTTGCGTGTGATCAACAAACTTTAAAAGCTCAGACATATTCATATTTAACTCCTTTTACTAATCATTAATATTATTAATTTTATCATAAAATGGCACAATAGTCAATTATAACTATCTGACACAACTGATGAAAAAACATTATTAATCCAACATGCCTACTTATTTTCAAACAATTGTGTATAGTTATTTTTTGTAAAATCTACTCATTATTTTTTCCATAATATAGCTGAATAATCTCTAAATAAAAAAAGAACAAATGCTATATAAAGCTGATTTGTTCCTGAGTATTCATTATTTTTTTCAAAAATGTCTGTCTGTGTATATCAACAGGCCCGTACTCAAGGAGCGCCTTAACGTGCTCTTTCGTTCCGTAGCCTTTATTTTTTGCAAATTTATAATTTGGATATATTTTATCCAGCTCTTCCATCTGTCTGTCTCTTGTGACCTTAGCTATTATTGACGCAGCAGCAATCCCTTGGCATGTGGCATCTCCCTTTATAATATTCATCTGAGGTATGTCCACATCTAGCTTCTCAGCATCTATTAAAAGATAATCCGGCACAATATGATTTCCGTCTTTGTCTCTTAAATTTGCAATGCCCTGAAGCATAGCCATCTTAGTGGCATTTTTTATGTTTACTTTATCCACTATACTGCTGTCCATTTCACCTATGCCTATGGCAATTGCCTTCTCTTTTATAATATCAAACATTTTATCTCTTTTTTTTGGCGTAAGCTTCTTCGAGTCATTGACTCCCTCTATAAAGACATCTTTGGGCATGACTATGGCACAAGTGACAACACTTCCGGCAAGACATCCTCTTCCCACTTCGTCAATGCAAGCGATATATTCATAACCCTTGTCCCAAAGTTCGTGTTCAATTTTAAGCATGTCGTCTTTCTCTGTTTTTTTCATATTACTGCCTCGCAGATATAATTTATCTCTCTCCCGGCTTTTCCAAAGTTATTTTCCCTAATTTTCCGCTTCTGAAATCATTCAGCAATAAGTTTGCAACTCTTAAATAGTCTATTTCTGTTTTATTTATAAGGAACCCCTTCTTAAATGCAATGTTGTCTAAAATATCGAGAGCCTTTTCTCCCTGCTCTATATTGTACTTTTCAAGTATTGCGTCAACCCTGTTTAAATCTATCATCTTTTCTGCCAAATTTAATGCTATTTCTTCCAGAACAAGCACTTCATCCTTTATTGCTCCTGTGAGAGCAAGGTTAAGAGCACTTCTTTCATCTTCGAATTTAGGCCACAAAATACCTGGTGTATCCAAAAGATCAATGTTGCCTGCAAGATGAATCCATTGCTTTCCTTTGGTAACGCCGGGCATATTGCCGGTCTTTGCGCTTTTCTTTTTTGCCAGTGAGTTAATGAGTGTGGATTTACCTACATTTGGTATGCCCACTATCATTGCCTTTATAGTTTTGTTGACGAGCCCTCTTCTTTTATATCTTTCAACTATTTCTTTAGATGCCTCGGCTATGGCACCGTCAAGCTTTCTCAGTTCCTTGCGGTTTGTAGAATTGTACAGAACACAAGACCATCCCTTGGATTTATAGTATTCTTCCCACGCCTTATTTAGATTAGGATCTGCCAAATCATATTTATTAAGAACTATCAGTCTTTTTTTGTCTCTGAACAGTTTATCAAAATCTGGATTTTTACTAGCTATGGGAATTCGTGCGTCAATTACTTCTATAACAATATTGACCAGCTTTAAATTTTCCTGAAGCAGGTCTTTCGTTTTTTTCATATGTCCCGGATACCAATTTATATTCATGATGCACCTCTTATATTAAATAAAATTGAGGACGCACGCCCTCAATTAATATTAATAATTCTTTAATTCTTTAACTTTTGTAGCCTTACCTGTTCTTTCTCTCAAATAGAACAGTCTTGCACGTCTTACTTTTCCTCTTCTTGTTACATCGATTTTTTCAATCTTAGGTGAATGTACTGGGAAAGTTCTTTCAACACCTACTCCGTAAGAAATTTTTCTTACAGTGAATGTTGCTCTGTTGCTTTCACCTTGTTTTTTCAATACAATACCTTCAAATACCTGAATTCTTTCTCTGTTTCCTTCTTTTACCCTAACATGTACTTTTACTGTATCTCCAACGTTAAAAGGTGTTAAGTCACTTTTAAGCTGTTCATTTTCAAATGATTTTATTAAATCCATTTCTATACCTCCCTTCGCCTGAGCGCTGAAGCCATACTTTGTACGGCATATTACAACATTTATTTATAATTTCTTGATAACTTGTTGTATTCTTCAATAATATTTTTGTCTTTTATCATGTCCGGACGTCTTTCCAATGTAATTTCTATCTGCTTGAACCGGCGCCATTCTTCTATTTTCTTATGATGACCGGACAGCAAAATATCCGGAACATCCATTCCCAAATAACTTTCGGGTCTTGTGTATTGAGGGTATTCGAGAAGATTATTGCTGTGGGACTCCTCAACGGATGATTCATCCGATCCTAAAACCCCAGGAAGAAGTCTTCCAACCGCATCAACAATCATAAGAGCAGGAAGCTCTCCGCTTGTTAATACATAGTCTCCCATAGATATTTCTTCATCTACGTACTTGTCGATGATTCTTTGATCTATACCTTCATAATGCCCCGCAATAAGCACAATATGCTCTTTCTCAGAAAGCTCTTTGGCTTTTTTCTGACTAAACAAATTTCCCTTTGGTGATAAATAAATAATATATGAATTGTGTTTTTTTATAGAATCTAAAGCTTTGAACATGGGTTCAGGCTTTAAAAGCATTCCCGGACCGCCGCCATACGGATAATCATCAACTTTTTTATGCTTATCCTCAGAATAATCTCTAAGATAGTTTATTCCAATTTCAAACATGCCGTTTTCAACAGCTCTTCCGATTATGCCGCTTCTGGTATAAATATCGATAAGTTCCGGAAATAATGTTACAATATCAAACCTCATTCCAGCAGACCCTCAATTACATTTATAACCATTCTTTTTGATTTTATATCAACTTCCTTGACAACTTCTTTAACAGCAGGTATTAAAAAAGATTTATCATTGTTGGTTATTTCATATACATCATTTGCACCTGTCTGGTGGACAGTATCTATTTTTCCCAAATATTCTCCTTCAGCTGAATAAACTTCCATTCCTTCTAAATCAAATATATAGTATGAATCCTCAGGAAGCTCTCTGAGCTGATCTTCAAATATTGAAATGAAAGTGTCCCTGAATGTTTCCGCAGTGTCCATATCATTAATATTTTCAAGTATAATGTACGACATTCCTTTTCTGTACCACACATCCTTGATTTTTCGCTTAACATTATCCTTTTCAGTAAAGACATATTCAAGCTCATCAAATCTTTCCGCATAATCAGTAAGCGGTACGCATTTCAGACAACCTTTCACGCCATGAGTATTTACTATTTTTCCAACCTTAATATATTCTTTCATGTTTACCTCTGTACAGCTGTTCGGCTATTGAAGAATTTCAACTATGACTCTTTTGTTTTCTTTCGTAGCAGCAGCTTTAACTACAGTTCTTATAGCTTTTGCAATTCTGCCCTGCTTGCCGATAACCTTACCCATATCATCAGGAGCAACTCTTAACTCTATTATCAGTGATTGACTTCCTTCAATTTCATTGACTTCAACCAAATCAGGATTATCTACCAGTGATTTTGCTATATATTCTACTAATTCACCCATGATATCACCTCTTATTTATTTTCATCTCTTTTTTCGTAAATACCGTTAGCTTTAAACAGTGCGCTAACTGTATCAGTGGGTTTTGCTCCGTTGTTAAGCCACTTTACAGCACTTTCATCATTGATTTTTATTTCTTTCGGTTCAACTACCGGGTTGTAGTATCCGATTTCTTCGATAAAACGTCCATCTCTAGGTGAACGAGAATCTGCTACAACTATTCTGTAGAAAGGTTTCTTTTTTGATCCCATTCTTTTTAATCTGATTTTAACTGACATATTGTCACCTCCTTAAAAACTTTTATATATGAAAAAGGAAAATCCTTATTTCTGACTAAAATGGCATTTTGAATCCGCCCATTCCCGGGAATCCGCCTTTTTTCTTGCCCGTTCCCATTGACTGGAATTTTTTCATCATTTTTTTCATTTCATCATACTGCTTCAAAAGCTGGTTAACTTTCTGTACTGATGTTCCGCTTCCCACAGCTATTCTTTTTCTTCTGCTTCCGTTTATTATGGAAGGATTCAATCTTTCTTTTTTAGTCATTGATTGAATTATTGCTTCCGTATAAACCAGCTCTTTTTCGTCAACTTTGAGCCCTTTAAGTTTTTTGTTTCCTGCAATTCCCGGTATCATTCCTATGAGGTCTTCCAACGGGCCCATGTTTTTCATTTGCTGAAGCTGGGAAAGAAAATCTTCAAGGTTGAAATCCTGTGTTTTTAATTTTTTTTGGAGCTCCAGTGCTTGTTTTTCATCAAATGCACTCTGAGCCTTTTCAATAATGGAAAGAACATCTCCCATTCCAAGGATTCTCGACGCCATCCTGTCCGGATAGAATACCTCCAACTGATCCATTTTTTCGCCTACAGATAATAATTTAATAGGCTTATTAACAACATTTCTTATGGAAAGTGCGGCACCGCCTCTGGCGTCTCCATCCACTTTCGTCAAAATTACTCCGGTTATGTCCAAGTACTGATTGAATGTTTCAGCAACTTTTACCGCGTCCTGTCCGGTCATGGCATCCAAAACAAGAAGTATTTCATCAGGATTTACGGTATCCTTTATTTTAACCAGTTCTTCCATGAGGTCTTCATCAATGTGAAGACGACCTGCTGTATCTATTATCACATAATCATGCCCGTACTTCATAGCATGTTTAATGGCTTCTTTGACGATTGTAACGGGATTAGTTTTGTCTCCCATTTCAAATACAGGAACGCCTACGCTTTCGCCTACAACCTGTAACTGCTTGATTGCGGCAGGTCTGTATATATCACATGCCACAAGAAGAGGTCGCTTGCCATCCTTCTTGAGTTTGTTGGCCAGCTTTCCTGTTGCTGTTGTTTTACCGGCGCCCTGGAGCCCGCTCATCATGTAGTAAGTTATATCGTTAGAGTTTATTTTAAGTCTGCTTTCGCTTCCCTGCCCCATAATTTTAACAAGTTCTTCGTGAACTACTTTAACAACTTGTTGTCCTGGTGTCAGGCTTTCCATTACTTCTGCCCCGAGAGCTCTATCCTTGACATTGTTTATGAATGCTTTTACAACCTTGTAATTAACATCTGCCTCCAGAAGTGACAGCTTAACCTCTCTCATGGCTGTATCAATGTCTTTTTCCGTAAGCTTTCCCTTGCCCTTCAGCTTTTGTAATGCATTTTGAAGTTTATCAGATAAATTTTCAAACATTTTAGCTACCCTTCATTAATTATTTTTCCGGCTTCGATTTTAATTTGCTTAACTGCATCCGTATATTTTTGATCATCTATGCCTGAGACAAGTCTTACTATGTTTTCTGCTGCCTTCAGATATTTTTGGTATTTTTCGTGAAGTTTAATTTTTTTCTCGTAATCCGTCAAGCTTTTCTCCGCCCTTTTTAAGGCGTCATAGACTCCCTGCCTGCTTATATTCATGTCTTCTGCGATTTCAGACAGGCTGAAATCTTGATTGTAATACAGGTCAATTATATTTGCCTGATTATTGCTGAGCAAATCTCCGTAATAATCATATAAAATACTAAAGATAAAATTCTTTTCCGACATATAATCACCTACTGTAAAGTATTTAACTTGACAGTGAATTTTACCTTATTTTTTTTGTTTTGTCAATATATTTTTTGTGTCATTTTTTAATTATATGCATATACTACATATAGCATATAGGTTTGTCTAAAAATAAAGCATATTTATTCATCGCGTCAAAAGATTCAACGTTCAAAAACTATTACTTAACATACACTTCAAACAAAATTAAAAGACTTACAAAAATTCAAATACATGTTTTTGTTGAAATTAAGGCATTTGTATTTTTAGATTACTGGATAAATCTATATGCACTAAATTGTATATAAATAAACACAAAAATAAATGAGGAGCATAGCCCCTCATTTTCTATTCAAATATTGCATTTACAAAATCTGTTGCGTTAAAATCTTGTAAATCATCTATTTTCTCTCCGACTCCTATATATTTTATTGGAATCTTTAATTCATTAACAATGGGGAACGCAATTCCGCCCTTTGCTGTACCATCAAGCTTCGTAAGTATCAGGCCGCTGATATTTGCTGTTTCTGAAAACAGCTTAGCTTGTATGATTCCATTCTGACCCGTTGTAGCGTCAATTACAAGATACACATCTATTTTAGCTCCTGAATATTCCCTGTCTACTATTTTAAAAATTTTGCTTAATTCGTTCATTAGATTTTTCTTGTTGTGCAGTCTTCCAGCTGTGTCGCATATGAGTATGTCTGTCTTTCTGGCTTTTGCCGCCTGTATTGCATCGAATACCACAGCTCCCGGATCTGAGCCATGCTCAGATGCAATTATATCTACTCCAGCTCTTGTGCACCATTCCTTGAGCTGTTCAACTGCTGCAGCCCTGAATGTATCAGCTGCGGCCACTATTACACTGTTTCCCTGCTCTTTCAGTCTGTAGGAAATTTTACCTATGGATGTTGTTTTTCCAACGCCGTTTACGCCGACTATAAGTATTACTCTCTGCCTGTCCTTCAGTTCTTCCTTTTCCTCATGCTCTTCAAGCATATTTACAAGGTATTCTTTAATTACATCTTTTATTTTCGAAGTGTCTTCCAGCTTTCTCTTTCTTGTTTCTGCCTTGATGTAGTCAATTATGTCCATGGTGGTTTCCATGCCCATGTCGGAAGTAATTAATATTTCCTCCAGTTCTTCAAGAAATTCATCGTCTATTTTTTTGTGCCTGAACACTATTCCTTCAATCTGACCTGTAAGATTTTTCTTTGTTTTCGACAGTCCGGCCTTTAATTTATCAAAAAAACTTAAGCTCTTTTTCTCATCATTTTCCTGTAATTCAACCGTCTCATCTGATACATCGGACTCTAAATCGGCGGGTGTGTCATCGCACGCTTCTTCATCCATCAGTTTTTCTTCGTTGCTGATAGCAGCTTCATTTACAACTTCTTCATTATCTTCTGCTTGGTCAGAAGCATTATCTTCATCCTCAGTTTTGTTAGTTTCATCAAGATATTCTATATCTTTCTTGTTTTTCTTCTTTTTAAAAAAATCAAACATAAATCCTCCAATTGTTTTATTAATCACATGAAACGTTTGAGACATTAAGCAGTTTACTCATAAACCGCGTCCGACAGTTTCATGGATACAAGCTTTGTAACTCCCTTTTCTTCCATTGTGGCACCGTAAAGTGTATCTGCACACTCCATAGTTCCTTTTCTGTGAGTTATTACTATAAACTGTGTTCCTTCCGAAAACTCCTTGAGATACTGTGCAAATCTGTTTATATTAGCATCGTCCAAAGCCGCTTCTATTTCGTCAAGAACACAGAACGGCGTCGGCTTCGTCTTTAAAATGGCAAACAAAAGTGCTATGGCTGTCAGGGACTTTTCTCCTCCGGAAAGAAGTGAAATTTTGCTCAATTTTTTGCCCGGAGGCTGCACTGCTATTTCAATGTTGCTGTTCAGAGCATCTGCTTCATCCTCCAGATACACGTCTCCATTTCCACCGTTAAAGAGTTTTTTGAACACATCATTAAACTTAATTCTTATATTTGCAAATTCTTCTGCAAATCTATCTCTCATCTGATTTTCCAGCTCTTTTATAACCTGGTTAAGCTGCTCTTTTGCATCTGACAAATCTTTTTGCTGGCTTTTCAGAAAATCGTATCTTTCCTTGACTTCCTCATATTCTTCTATAGAATCAAGGTTCACATTTCCAAGATTCTTGATTGACCTTTTCAAAGAATTTACCTCGCTGTAAATCTTGGTTTGACTTATGCTGTCATCCTTGTATTTCAACGCCATTGCATAGTTCAGCTCATAGTCTTCCCATAGTTTTGCAGTAATTTCCTCGGTCTTTGATGTCTCTCTTTCTATTCTGACATTCATTTTATTCTCATCATCAAGTATATCAGTGATCGCCTTGTTTGCATCATTTATTTTATTCTGGTACTCATAAATTTCGTTCTGCAGTCTTTCCAAGCTTTCTTTTTTCTTTGTGAAGTTTTCTGATAATACACTTATTTCTTTTGACAGCCCATCAGCTTTTTGGCTATATTCTTGCACGGCTGATTCCGCTGAATTTATCTCATTTAAAATATTTTTCAGGTTTTCCTCTTTTGTAAATCTTGATTCCTTGTTTCTTATAATTTCTGCTTCAATATTATTGATTTTTTCTTCTTTAAGCTTGATTTCCTGAGTTATTCCGGTCACGGAATCTCTCTGCTTAAGTATAATATCGTTGTATTCCTCATACTTGGTTTTATTTGCATCATTTAATGTTACAGTCTGTTCAATGCTGCTTTCCTTTTCCTTTACAAGAACCTTCAAGCTCTCTGTCTGCCGGGTTATATCTCGCAGGTCATTCTCATATTTTTCTTTTTCTTCTTCTATATACTTCATTTCTTCTGAATATCTCTTTATTGCTGCAGTTGTCTTCCCTGCCTGCTCTCTTAGCATTTCAATTTTTGAAATATTCATTCTCAAACTGTTGTTTTTGTCGCTTATATCGCCTTTAATTTCAGAAATCGATACATTTAACCTCTTTATATCTGCCAGCAGTCTGTCGTGCTCACTGATATTTTCCTTTAACAGTGAGGATTCTTTTACAATCATCTGTCTGCATTCTTCTATCTCTCTTTTTCTTCCAAGGAAGTTTTGATTATTGCTTATGTGCCCTCCGGTAACAGATCCTCCTGCATTTATAACATCACCCTGAAGTGTAACTATTTTTATGGAGTTTCCCATGCGTTTAGAAATCTTAAATCCGTTATTTAAGTTATCGACTATCAGAATTCTTCCAAGGAGATGTTTGATTACCGGCTGGAATTTAGCTTCTGTTTTTACAAGCATGTCGCCGGTGTTAATAACATGATCGTCCTCTAAAATTTCCCTTTCTGATTTATTCAGACTTCTTTGCTGGAGGTTGTTTATAGGCAGGAATGTCACTCTTCCTATTTTGTTCTTTTTTAGGTATTCAATTATATCTTCAGCTTCTTTACCTGTGTTTACAATTATATTCTGAATGGATGAGCCCAATGCCACTTCAACCGCAGTTTCAAACCGCTTTTCAGTCTTAATTATGTCTGCCACCGTTCCAAGCACAGAGCTTAGCACGGGTACTTTCTTCTTATTGTTCATAACGGTCTTAATGCTCTTATAATATCCGTCATAGTAGGATTCCATATTTGACAGAACGTTCATCTTGGACTTGTAGCTGCTTATATTTTCATTTATTTTACTTATATCCGACGCAAGCTTTTCTTTATCAGTTTCAGATTCGCCAAGATTTTTTTCAGCATTTTCAAGCATTAGCTTTTTTTCTGATATTTCTTCAGAAATTTTCGACTGTTCAGATTCAGTTAACCTGATTGTTTCAAGCATGCCTTGTTTTTCATCTTCTTCTGATGATATTTCTGAAAGGAAATTTTCTATTCGTTCATTGTCATTTAAAATGAAGGACTCTATTGTGCTTCTGCGGCTGTTTAAGCCGTTAATTTCCTTATGCAGCTCAAACAGCTCTGTTTTCTGCTTTTCTATGCTTTGAATTATTTTATCTATCTCATTTTTGTATGACTGTATTTCTTCATTCATGGAATTAAATTTTTCCATGTCGTTATGCAAACTATCTTCAAGAAGTTTTTTCTCTTCTGCCAGCTTGGCAGAATTTTCTGAAAGTTCTGAACTTCTTTTTTCTATCTCAGATATTTCTGTCTTTACATTGTCAATGTTGCTTTCATATAAGAGCTTTTTCTCCTTATGAACACGGCAAAGGCTCTGGCAGTCATCATACTCCTTACTTTTTGAATCTTTGCTCGATTCTAAAGCCTTTATTTCACTCTGCATTTCCGTAATTAATTCTTTTTGTTTAGCGATTTGCTCCTGAAGAGCATCCCGCTTTTTCTGCATATTTATTTTCTGCTCAATAGCAATGCTTCTCTGGTTTTGCAATCCTTTAAGCTGTTCGCTGTGCTTTTCAAATTCATGCGCAAGATAATTCAGCTCAAATTGCTTTAAGCTTTCTTTCAGCTCTATGTATTTCCTTGCCTTAATGCTTTGCTCCGAAAGCGGAAGAATGCGTTCCTCCAGCTCATGGACTATGTCCTCGACCCTATCAAGGTTGTCCGAAGTTTTTGCAAGCTTTCTTTCTGATTCTTCTTTTCTGGTCTTGTACTTAACTATTCCCGAAGCTTCCTCAAATACCTTTCTCCTTGTGTCCGAGTTAGGGCTCAGTATATCTTCCACGCGGCCCTGCCCTATGAATGAATATCCTTCGCTTCCTATTCCCGTATCCATGAACAGTTCTTTCACGTCTTTTAGCCTGCACTGCTGTTTATTTATGTAGTATTCGCTCTCACCAGTTTTGTAAAGCTTCCTTTTTATGCTTACTTCCTTGTATTCAAGGGGAATGTCACCTGATTCGTTGTCAAAAATAAGGTTAACCTCAGCGTATCCTAAGGGCAGCCTTTTTTCGGTTCCGGCAAAAATTATATCGTCCATTTTGCCGCCTCGCAGCGATTTTGCGCTTTGTTCTCCCAAAACCCATTTAACAGCATCCGATATATTGCTTTTTCCGCTTCCATTTGGGCCTACCACAGCTGTAATACCTTTTTCAACAATTATTTCAGTTTTTTCTGCAAAGGATTTAAACCCGTTTATATAAACCTTTTTTAAATACATTTTTACCCCCGGTGCGCAAGATAGTTTTTAAATATGTCTTTTTTCTCAAAGCTTCCCAGCTTACGTTTATCTGCATATATTTCTATCAAATTGTCATCCTCTGAATTTTTAAACCTTACTGAGCTTATTCCGTATCTTTCTTTCAAAATTCTTATGTTTGCTTTTTTCTGTCCTGCAATGCTGCTTACCAGCTTTTTGTTCGCTGCAACGGTAATATCTTTACCATTAAGATTGCATCCTTCTAAAATTGGAATTATAGAAGACAGGTACAGCTGTTCCTCTACCAGCTGCCTGAAGGCAGGATGAAACGGACCTGCCACAACATCTTCACCCTCATTTATGGAATCCGTATTCTGCAGACCTATACGTATAACATCTATATTATTTACTGAATAATTGCTGTACAAATATGCTGAGATTTCTACAGCTTCTTTAACAGTGAGCGGCTTGTAGATTCCTTCCCTGTACATATCCAGAAGTGCAGTATCTTTTATTGTCAGTGTGGGGTAAATTCTCACCATATCAGGTTTCATCGCTATTGAATCAACGCCTGTCCTTTTATCCTTATCACTGCTGCTTCCCGGAAGTCCAGGCATAATCTGATGCCCCAGAACAAATCCGTATTCTTTTATCAGAGCACTGGCCTTAACCGAATCTTCAGACGTATGCCCTCTGTTTGATAATTTGAGCACTTCATCATCTAGGCTTTGTATTCCAAGCTCTATTATATCCATGCCGTATTTTTTTTGAAGTTCTAATATGTCAGGAGTAATTGCATCCGGCCTTGTGGAGCATCTTATGCTTTTAACAACACCTAAGTCCTTGTAATGCTTTCCCACCTTCAACAGTTCCTCCTGCACACGGAGGTCTATTGCCGTAAATGAACCGCCAAAAAAAGCAAGTTCCGTATAAGTATGTTCATCTATTGTTTTTCTGTACTCTTCTACTATGCTTCTTACATACTCCGCGTTTGCCGAAACAGTTCCCATCCCGGTAATTCTTTTCTGGTTGCAGAACACACAATCGTTTGGGCAGCCTATGTGAGGAACAAACACAGGTATGATTTTCATCTTATTACTCATCTAACTGACCATCTGCCTTAAGCGCATTTTTTGCGGCATCCTGCTCAGCCAGCTTCTTGCTTTTCCCTGCTCCCTTTCCAACAACGGTTTTGTTTACAAGCACGTTTACATGGAACATCTTTTCGTGATCCGGGCCTTCTTCCTTAGTTACCACATAGCGTATTTTGCAGCTTTGCGTGTGGCTTTGGTAATACTCTTGAAGGTAAGACTTAAAATCCGTTACAATTTTTCCCTTAACTGCAAGCTGTATATACTTAGTAAGATTCGCAAGTACAAAGGTTTCTGCTTTTCTGTAGCCTCCATCTATATAGATTGCCGCTATTATTGCTTCAACTGCATCTGCTAGAATGGACTTTCTCTCTCTTCCTCCCGAAGATTCTTCTCCTCTGCCCAGCAAAAGATACTTGCCCACATTTAATTCGGCTGCAACTAAGCTCAGCGTGTCCTCACACACAACCTGAGATCTCAGCTTTGTTAGTTCTCCCTCGGGATAATCCGGAAATTTGTCAAATATGAAGCGACTTACAGTAATGCTTAAAACAGCATCTCCTAAAAATTCCAGTCTTTCATTATTTACTTTGTTGTAAGATTTATCCTCATTGGAATATGAACTGTGGGTAAGGGATTTTTCCAAAATATCTATGTTATCAAACTTATAGTTGATTATGTTCTCGAATTCTTTCAATTCTTTAATATCTATTATCACGGTTCCTCCTGCATACTGTAATTCCTTATTATGCCTATGAACGCTTTCATAAATATAATAAGTAACTATAGTATTGTAATTTTAATATACAGGACGCATCTCTGCGTCCCTGGATTATTTATTAATGCTCTTGCATATCAATGTTTTCTTCTAAGTAATTAACTATATCTCCTACTGTAGTTATTTTTTCTATGCTTTCATCATCAATTTCAATGTCAAATTCATCTTCCAATGCCATCACCAGTTCAAACAGTGTTATTGAATCTGCTTCTAAATCGTCGGCAAAAGATGTGTCCATCGCTATTTCTTCCGGATCAACACCTACTTTTTCTGCCACAATATTCCTGATTTTTTCAAACATGTTAATCACCTCCTCATTATGCTTTCTTCTATTAATTCATTTACATTATTTTCAAAACAAATTTTTGCCTGGCGTATGGCATTCTTAAATGCCTTGTCATCTGAGCTGCCATGAGCTTTGACAACTGTTTCCTTCACTCCCAGTATGGGGGCTCCGCCGTGCTCGGAATAATCCAATTTGCTTTTAAATTTAAGTAATGCTGGCTTAATAAGAGCTGCACCTATTTTAGTTCTTGTCGAGGACATGAGTTCGTTTTTTATACCCTTCATAAGCTCCAATACGGTTCCTTCAAGGGTCTTTAAAATCATATTTCCAACAAATCCGTCACAAACTATTATATCCGCTTTTCCGTGAAGTATTTCTCTAGCCTCTATGTTGCCTGTAAAATTTAACGGCAGTGCTGTATTCTCCAAAAGGCTGTAAGTTTCCAGCGTAAGCTTATCGCCTTTCGTTTTTTCAGTTCCTATATTGGCAAGAGCTATTCTCGGAGATTTAAGGTCAAATACCTTCTTTAAATATATATCTCCCATAATTGCAAAATCATAAAGAAATTCGGGCTTAGAATCCACATTGGCCCCCGAGTCTATTAACAGTGCAAATCCACCGTTCATATTGGGAATTAAGGAACCTATTGCAGGTCTTTCAATTCCTTTGATTCTTCCTGCGATCAATGTTGCTCCGGCTAACAATGCTCCTGTGCTGCCCGCCGATACTATTGCATCTGCTTCTTTGCTCTTGACAGCATTTAAGGCCTTCACAAGTGAAGAATCTTTTTTGCGTCTCAGGGCCATTACAGGTTTATCATCATTGCTGATTACTTCTTCAGCATTAATTATTTCTATATTATCAAAATCAGAAGTATTTTTTTCAAGCTCTCTTTTTATTTCAGTTTCTTTGCCTGAAAAAATAATACTGACATTGTATTCATCTCTGGCATTTACAGCTCCCCTCACTATGGCTTCAGGAGCATTATCGCCTCCCATTGCATCTACAGCAATCCTCATTACAACACCTCTTTTTCGAATTTGCTCTAAAAAATAACCCGGCGCGGAAATAAATGTAAAATTCGGCGCTTCTTATTTTTACATAGACTAGTATAACTTAGAGCATTGTAATTTGCAATAAAAAAATAGTGCCTCAGCACTACTTTTTATCTCTTTTTCCAATATAAAGCTATATAAGTATCATTTCAATTATTCAACGCTTATAACTTCTTTACCGTCATAATATCCGCAAGCTGCACACACTCTGTGAGGAAGCTTTGTTTCATGACACTGCGGACACTCAATTAAATTTGGGGCTGTTAATCTTGATTTTGCTGTTCTTCTTCTATCTCTTCTAGCTTTGGAAGTTTTTCTCTTAGGTACTGCCATTTATAACACCTCCTTAATCCTTTAACAGGTCTTTTAATTTATCAAACCGCGGATCTGTTATGTTGTCTTCACATTTACATTTTTCAATATTTAAATTAACTCCGCAATTCGGGCATATGCCTTTGCAATCATTTTTACACAAAGATTTCATAGGCATAGATAAATAAATCATTTGTTTTATGGTTTCTTCTAGGTCAACACATCCATCAGTTACGTGCAACATAATCTCATCAGATTCGCTATCATCTTCATCAACCTGATTCGTTAATACTGCTTCAAACTTTGTTTCAACTGTATTGTCAAAAGGAACAAGACATCTTGCGCATTCATCATCAAATGTATACTTTATTGTCCCATTTAAAACGACATTCTCATCAACTTTGAAAATATCACCGATGAAGTTTATATCCTTATGAAGATGTGTTTTTGACAAAAAATCTTCGTCATCTATTACAAAGTTTTCATTTACTTTAAATGAAATCTGATTAGACGATAAAAACTTATTTATTCGAATTAACATAATACCACCCTTTTTATTCGCAGAGTTAATTATATGAGAAAAAAAATATTTTGTCAAGCAATTAATTTTACAGTTTATTTTTCTGCAAGTGCTTTTGTATCTCTTGCTATCATTAACTCTTCATTTGTAGGTATAACAAATACCTTTACTTTTGCTCCGTCTTTTGATATTTCAACTTCTTTTCCTCTTATGTTGTTCTTTTCTTCATCAATTTCAATTCCGAGGAATTCAAGACCTTTACAAATTTCTTGTCTGTTAGAAGCTGAATTTTCACCTAATCCTGCTGTGAAAACTAACACATCTACTCCACCCATAGCAGCAGCATATGAGCCTATATACTTTCTAACAGTGTAATCGAATTTTTCTAATGCAAGCTGTGCTCTTTTATTTCCTTCTGATGCAGCTGATTCTATATCTCGGAAATCACTGCTTACTCCAGAAATTCCAAGAACTCCTGATTTTTTATTCATTAAATTATCAACCTGCTCTGCAGTCATGTTCTTGTTGTTCATTAAGAATGTAACTATAGCAGGGTCTATATCTCCGCATCTTGTTCCCATTACCAAGCCTTCAAGAGGAGTCATTCCCATGCTTGTGTCAACTGATTTACCGTCTTTAACAGCAGTTAAACTTGCTCCGTTTCCTAAGTGGCATGTAATTACTTTAGTGCCTTCCAAGCTTTTTCCAGTCAATGCAGCAACTCTTTCTGTTACATATTTGTGTGAAGTTCCGTGGAATCCATATCTTCTTATAGCAAGATCTTCATAAAGCTCGTATGGAAGTGGATATATATATGCTTCAGCCGGCATTGTCTGATGGAAAGCAGTATCGAATACTCCTACCATAGGTACTGTCGGCAGTAATTCCTTGCATGCTTCTATACCGATTATGTTTGGCGGATTATGTAAAGGCGCGAGAGGAATGCATTCCTTCATAGCTTTAATAACTTCGTCATTAATTAATACTGAGTCGGCAAACTTTTCTCCGCCGTGAACAACTCTGTGTCCTACAGCATCTACCTCATCCAATGATTTAACTGCGCCATGCTCAGGATCTACAAGAGCTTTCAGCACAAGGTTGATAGCATCTTTATGGTTTTTTAATACTTCCTTGATAACAACCTTGTCCAGACCTGTTTTTTCATGTTTTAAAACACTACCTTCAATTCCTATTCTTTCAACCAGGCCTTTAGCTAATACACTTTCATCATTCATGTTTATCAACTGATATTTTAATGATGAGCTGCCACAGTTAATTACTAATACATTCATGTTTGTCCTCCATAGTTAATTATATTGTTATATAAAATCTCTTAGATTTTAAAACTCTGTTGCGGTCAGCGCGCACGCTGTCCATTAATTTTAACTGCACTTTACTATTCTTACAAATTTTCTGTTGTTTAATACCAAAATGTCACAGTTCGATATTATAAAGTCCCACAAATTTGTATCATCTGCGATTCCAAGGTATAAAAGCACAGCTTGTATCACTCCGAAATGCGTTACTATAAGTGAATTATCAGGAACATTATCAATAAATTCCGAAATTCTTGCAATAATATCTGTGTAACTTTCACCTTGAGGAAATTTAAATTTATGCTGCACTGCCATCCAGTCTTCGGCTTCTTTAACATAGGATGCTGTTATTTCCTCCCATGTCATATTCTCGAACAAGCCGAAATTGACCTCTGCAAGGCATCTCTCCGTTTTTATTTTACTTTCCTCAAAACCAATTTCACTGCCGATAATTTTTGCGGTAATACTAGCCCTTATTAGCGGACTTGCATAAATATTTGATATATTTTCATGTTTTAATCTTCTGCCTGCAAGAGCAGCTTGTTCTTTTCCGCGTAAGGACAGCTTAACATCCGTAATTCCGCAGAATTTTTTATTTATATTTGCCTCTGATTCTCCGTGGCGCACTAAGTATATCATAATTATCCCTGTAAAAAAAGTACCAATATCATAAATATTACTTGACTAACCTCTGCTATAAAGCCGCATGTATCTCCGGTCATGCCTCCTATTTTGTCCTCAATTCGGCATGATATAAAATAGGATGCCACGATAGAAGCAAAACAAGCTGTAAGAATAATCATCCTGCCCGGCAAAAGAATGCCCAGAAATATCAATATCGTTAGATTTATAACAAGAACTTTCGTGCTTATAGACTCTATGAACAAAGTACCCATTCCCTTTGTTTTTTTTGCGTATTTTTTATTCCATGATGCTGTTATTACTGAAGCTCTTCCAACCACAGGCATCATAAAACATGTATAGATATCCGTATAGGAGAATAATAAAATCTGGGAAAAAATAATTATTATAAGACTTATGACACCAAAGGCACCTATATGTGAATCACTCATTATTTCAAAGATTTTTCCGCCTGTTCTACCGGAAAATATTCCATCGGATGTATCTGCAGCTCCATCCAAATGTATGCCTCCTGTCACTGTTATATACGCAACGGTAAGCACCAGACCTTTAAGCAATAAAATATATGTATAGCCTAAAATCACATGTATCATTCCTAAGAACAGCCCTATAACTGCCCCAATCAAAGTATAAAGGCTCAGCGCCTTTTTAAAATTTTCCTCTTTATATTCAATTCTCTTTCCTACTGGTATCCTTGTAAAAAAAGATATTAAAGTTAAAAATCCGGTTCCCATTTTACAGCTTCACCCCTTGATTTAAGTTTAATAGGTATGCCTGAAAAAATAAAATACATGAAATCGGATTTTTCTGCAATTTCTCTATTGATTCTGCCGCTCATATCTCTGAAATAATTACCCATATAGTAGGAAGGCACTACTCCCATTCCTGTTTCATTGGACACTATTATCAGTTTTTTGTTATGATCATTGCACACCTTTATTAAATTCAAGACCTCCAGTGTTATTCTTTTTTCAAGATCATTTACCTGGGATGCCTTGCAGCTGTCAAAATCAATTTTACTGTCAAACATAAAATTACCGATCAAAGTAGTAATGCAGTCAATTAAAATCACTTCACACTCTTCAAATTTCTTGAATTTTATAAGTTCGCCGAAGTTTGAATACATTTCGATAGTGCTCCATGACTTCGGCCTCTGCTCCCTATGCTTTCTCACTCTGTCTTCCATAGCCTGATCCGTTATAACCGACGTAGCCAGATAAACAACCTTATCGCTGTATTCTTTTGCCTTTTGTTCTGCAAATGTGCTTTTTCCGCTTCTGGCACCGCCTATTACAAAAGTTACGCTCATTTTATCACCAATTCCTACTATTTTTGAATAAGCCTTAAATATTATATCACCTATTGATAAAAAATCAAAGAAAAATCTTCATATATCAAATACAGCTTACGGTTAATCCGTATAAGGATGATAGCACTATTTTGGTAATTTTAATAAGCTCAGATGCTGTATTTAAAATCACTTAGTTCATTAAGACAACACAATATACATATACTACTTCTTAACTTCTAACAACCAAGTTATTCCAACAATGCTATTCTCCAGATCGTCACATTCATTTATTTGACTTTGCACATAACTATCAAACAGCTTTCTTTTTTCAGGATATTCAACGCTCAATTCATCAGCTCGAATAGAAATAAGCCTGGTATTTTCATCATTTACATTCTCTTCATCCAAGCCGGAGACAATTCTATCGACAAGCTTTACACCGGTTTTATCGAAAACTGACATCCATTGCTGATAAGTTAAGTAATCATGTTCAAATTTTATATTTTTAGTTTCTGCATCTTTTAAATAAGCATCATCATATATTATAAAACCATTGGTTTTAAGCGTATCCTTTAATTTTAAAATTACATCTTCAGGTGTGCCGAGTACATCACCGACTGCCCCATAAATAACACAATCATTATCTCTTTCCCCTGTAATAGCCTGATATATGTTTCCGATCGAAAATTGACATAAAGAAGCAACTCCCATATCCGTGGCTTTTTTATGAGCATAATTAATAAATTCAGGAACAATGTCAATACCCTTTATTTTTACATTAAATTCTTTTGCAATTTTAATACTAACAGCACCTTTACCGCATGCCAAATCCAAAAATTTTGTATTTTCATTTAAAATCATATGTTTTTTGATAAGATAAATCATATCGTCCGGACTGCTTCCCAACTCCCATATGTCCTGTAAAAGATATGGCAAAAATGGTAATAATTCAATACTTTCTGCAGTTAAAGATTTTGCTAATTTTTCTTGTGTCATCTTGTTCGTTTCATTAGACATAATAACCTCCATATTATAAAAAATTTGCTCCTTTACCGGAACTTTACCTAATATATTGATTTTTAGGTGTTTCATATATAAATAAAATACCTTTTTATTAATTACCCTTCAATACGCATTTTTGCTTTTCTAGCATTGGCTCAAATATAAGATAAAGTTCTTCCGAATCTTGCTGTTTTACATAAAGGATAAACACAAGACTGTAACGCTATTTAATACAACTAATAAAATTTCAATTCCCTATCATACCTTTTTCTTTATAAGTTAATTAACTTTTATTAAATTATAAACTAACAATCCAATAATATCAATAATATTTGACAATATACGGAAGTATAGTTATTATTATATAAAATATAAAAATATGTGGTGAAGTTATGAAAATTACAGGTATTGTTGCAGAATATAATCCATTTCACACAGGTCACGAATATCAGTTAAAAAAAGCCAGGGAATTATCATCCTGTGACGGGACTGCTGTTGTTATGAGCGGAAACTACGTCCAGCGCGGTGAGCCTGCCATTATAGATAAATTCAAGCGAGCCGAGGCAGCAGTACATGGAGGAGCTGATTTGGTTATAGAACTCCCCATGCCTTTTTCCTTTCAAAATGCAGAAATGTTTGCCATGGCTGCAGTCAGAGAATTGAAAAAGTTACCTGTCAGCAACCTTAGCTTCGGCTGTGAATGCACGGATATTAAATTGTTAGAAAAAACAGCTTCAGTTCAACTGGATGCTGAGTTTAACAATGAGCTTAAGTGCGAAATAAAAAAAGGGATGTCCTATCCAAAGGCACTGTCAAATACAATATGCTCATTTTTGGGAGAGCAGGCTTCTATTCATGCATCCAGTCCAAATAATGTTCTAGGCATAGAATACATTAAAAGTTCAATTAAACAGAATACAGGCTGGAAATACATTCCCATAGAACGCATTGGTAAGGGTCATAATGATTTTAGATCAACAGGCAGCTACGACAGTGCCACCGCCATAAGAAAAGCAATTTTAAAATCACAGGGTGCTAATGTATCGGTAACTCCGAAAAGCAGAGAAATGATTGACATGTTTTATAATAATCATGAAAAACTAAACAGTCTCGACAATTATCTGGAGATTCTATATTACAGAATTATTCAACTGGGGCCTGAAGGGCTGAATAAAATTTATGAAGTTTCTGAGGGGCTTAACAACAAAATATATTCAAATGTTTTCTTGCATGAAAACATAGATGATTTAATCATGTCTCTGAAGTCAAAGAGATACACATATTCCAGATTAAGAAGAATGCTTTTGAATATATTGCTGGGGATTACCTATGTAGACATAAAACATTTTATGTATTCAAATACAAACTATATAAAAGTGCTTGCATTTAACGACACCGGTAGAATGATTATCAAAGAAGCAAAAAAAAGCGGAACCATTATTATCAACAGGTATTCTGACTATAAAAAACATAATTTATCTGATGACGAAATGCGTCTCTTCCGCCTTACATCAAGAGCAACAGATATTTACAACATTCCTTTGAAAAACAGAAAAGCCAATTTTGAATATACGAAAAATTCCATATACGTGAAAATATAAAAAATATGCCTGTACCGCTAAGGCTTCATCTTAGCAGTGCAGGCATTTTCTACATTTTATTCATAGGTTCCTTTAACCATGATTTTTCCATTGTCAAGCATTAATCTTCCTTTTGCTATTACTGATACTATATCCATTTCTTTATTTACAATCAGCACATCTGCATCTGAGTTTTCACAAACTACCCCTTTTTTAGGATATATTTCTAGCGCCTTAGATACATTTGTGGTAAAGAAAGGCAATGCGTCTTCAATGCTGAAATTTAAATTACTAACCATATTTTTAAATTCATTGTAAAGACTGCTTACGGACGAAACACCTATTTCTAATATGTTTCCTGCCGAGTCATAATTTGACCAGCTTCCGTATCCATCAGAACTCACGGTTATATTTTCAAGTGGCACACCCATTTTCTCAGCTTGTATAATTACATTTGAAGGAGACATTTCATCTGACATTCCGCATGTTAAATCTATTATTCCACCTTTTTTGGCATAATCAAAGGATTCAAGAAGCAGTTCTCTTTTCCTGTTTACATGGGTTGGCCTTATTACTTTAACAGGTATTTCAGTTTTTTCAAGCACTTCATTTACTAATCTCAGTCCAGCATCACCATTACCCATATGAGCAGTAACAATTCCTGCTTTTCCTGATATCATTCCGGCAACTCTTGCATCTGAAGCCAGCCTTGCCAATTCATCACATGAAATGCTTGGTGAACGGTGATCGGATAAAGCTATTTTCACACCTATAATTTCATCAATGAAAGCAATGTCCTTTTTTATTGAACTTGTAATCGTAGTAGAAGGATATCCGTATGAACCTGTTAATGCATAAACTGATATTCCCTCTTCCTTTAATGATTTAGCCTTTGCTACTAAATTTTCAACGTTTCGAGTTATAGAATCAGTACCTAGAAGACCTACTACTGTAGTGGTACCACATTCTATCAGCTTTGACAATGTGATTTCCGGAACACGTGTTTTAAAACTTCCTTCTCCGCCGCCACCTGTTATATGAACATGGTTATCTACAAATCCAGGTATGAGTTTATTCCCTGTACCATCAATTACCTTTAACTTTTCATTAAATTTAGGTATGCTGTCTTCTATCAGTACAATTTTATCATTGATAATTAAAACGTCTTTTACCCCAATGCTTTTTGGTGTATACATATCAATATTTTTTATTAATATCATAATTTATTCGTCCTTAGTAATTTTTTTCTTTGATGGGTCTATATATGCAATACCGATTCCCGTGAATGCCAAAATTATGGCAAATACAATTCCCATATAGCACATTACCGCCCAAGGCAGATATTCAAGAGTGTCAACACCCAATGTGGCAGTCATATACGCACCTGCTGCCGACCACGGAACAAGAGGAACCAATACTGTACCTGAATCTTCCAAAGTTCTTGATAAATTCTTTGCCTGCAGGTTATACTTTTCATACACTGAGCTAAATAACTGCCCCGGAAGCAAAATAGATAAATAGGAATTACCTGTAACAAATGCAACGGTAAAACAAGAAGCAATTGTTGAAACTATAATTCCAGATGTAGACTTCACCTTTTTTGTGATTGTTTCAAGAACTACATCCAACATACCTGTTACACTCATAATTCCTGCAAAACCCATAGCACAAAAAACCAATATTGTGGTTCCTGCCATGGATACTGAACCGCCTCTGTTTATTAATGTTAACACATCCTTTGTTACTTCTCCCTCATATCCTGTCATTGTAACATTAAACCCGCTAATAAGCGATATAAATCCATTCTTTAAAGTAAAACCCTGCATAATGATACCTATTAGTACTGCAATCAACGCACTGCACAGCATTGTTGGTATTGTAGGCCATTTAACGAATGAACCCACTAATATCAAAATCACGGGTATCAACAAAATAATATTCCAATTAAACATAGAGCTAAGAATGTTCTGCAGCGAGCTTACTGCTTCTGCGGTACTACCTGCACCACTTGTACCTAATCCTGCAATAAAATATACTGTTAATGACACTATAGTGGCTGGAACAGTTGTATAAAGCATATGTTTTATATGATCGTACAATGTTGCTCCTGCTGCAAGAGGAGCTAAATTTGTCGTATCTGATAACGGTGATAATTTATCACCAAAATATGATCCGGCTACTACCGCACCTGCAGTTGCTGGAAGAGAAACTCCCAAGCCCCCTGCTATTCCCATAATAGCAACTCCTATAGTCCCTGCCGAACCCCATGATGTTCCAGTTATAGTAGAAAATACTGCCGTTATTAAAAATGCTGTAACCAGCAAAAACTTAGGATTTATAATTTCTACTCCGTAGTAAATAATCATTGGAATAACACCTGAAAACATCCATGAACCAATAAGTGCACCGACACTCCATAAAATTAGAATAGCAGGCATTGCCATTGATATTTTTTCAATTATTCCTTTTTGCATTTCATCCCAAGAATATCCCAGACTAATAGCTATTCCGCCTGCTAAAAATGCAATTAAAATTAGTATAGGCTCAGCTTTAAGTTTCATATAGCCAACCCCTATAACTAATGTAACCATCATGAAAACTATTGGCATAACTGCTTGAACAAATGTTGGTTTTTTCTTTACCCTCTCTTTTTTATCCATTTATATTCATCTCCCTATATATTTATTTATAAATTATTTAGCAATTATTATGCCAAAGCAATATATATATATACATATCACTAATTTTCATTAGTTTGCAGATATTTTTTCATTTTAGCCCGACTGTTTTTGTTATCCCAGTATAATTTGATGGCTGATAAAAACCATAGCATGGTTAATTATAACCAACTATGGTCTGAATATTTTTCCATTACTCTTTTACCTTTTTCAGTAATTCTTGAACCCTGTTTCTTATATTCAACAATTAGCTGTTTGTCTTTTAATTCTTTCAATATTTTCCGAATTTTTCCTTCACCTATTTTTTCATCTAGTTCTGATGCCATTTCAGCAATTTTTATTCTTCCTAATGCCATATTTTCATTTTTGGCAAACAAATTAAGTACCCATATGGAATATGAATCTAAAAACACGTCGTTTGTTTTAAAAGTATTGCGCATATAGCTGTGCAGCAATGACATTCCTGCTTTCTCGCCCTCATATATTAATGCCAGATATTCAATAAGATTTAACATTTCTCTGACATTGCCCGGCCATTGATAATCTAATAAAAACCTTATGGTCTCCTCTTCAAAAAATTCATTAAGAGACGTTATTTGTTTATCTGATAATTTAATATTTATAAAATGCTTTAGAAGATGCTGCACGTCATCTCTTCTTCTGCGTAAAGGGATTGTTTCTAAAGGAAGTATATTTAATCTGTAAAATAAATCCTGTCTAAACTTATTTTCTTTTATCAGTTCAATTATATTTTTATTTGTTGCGGCAATAATTCTCACATCTACTGACAATTCATCCGCAGCTCCGATTTTTCGTATGCGTTTTTCCTCCAAAACTCTTAACAGTTTAGTTTGTATATCAATGGGAATATCTCCTATTTCATCAATAAATATAGTACCGCCATTTGCTATCTCAAATATTCCCATTCTCCCTCCCTTTATCGCGCCGGTAAATGTACCTTCTTCATATCCAAACAATTCCGCTTCAACAAGGCTTGATGTCAAAGTTGCAATATTAATAGGAACAAATGCTTTGCTGCTCCTGTATGAATTCATATGTATGGCCTGAGCTAGTATTTCCTTGCCGGTGCCGTTTTCTCCCGTTATCAGTACGGTCCCGTCACTTCTAGAAAATTTCTGAGCCCTGCTGATCATCTCAATTACATTTGTATTGATTGTAATATAATCATTAAAATTATGGAGATTCCTCTGAACATATGTATTAATTCTTTGATTGTATTTTACATCTGATGCCGATAAATCCTTATTAATCTTAGCTGAAACTATATAGCCGTATTTTTTTAAAAAATTAACTTGCCTTATTTCAACTGATACTTCTCTATTTTCTATTCTGCATACGAATTTTCCATAATCATTGATACTAAATAAGTCCAAATTTATCATGTCACATATATTTTTTGCAAGCAGATCTTTTGTTTTAAGTCCAAATATATATCCGAATTTGGAATTTGCACTCATTATTGTTCCTTCGCTGTTAATGAATGACACTCCATAGTCCAGATTGTTTACAATAAGCTGCAGCTTCTGTTCAGATTCACAATAAGCTTTTCTGCTTTCATCAATTTCTTTCGAAATATCAATTATATCTCTTATATAGTCTTTTATTTGGCTATCATTTATTTGTTTTTCAATTTTTAAAACAGATGCTATTTCATGCACCGATTGAATATCTAATATTCTTGAACCTATGTCAATCAGTTTTTCTGGTTTATAGGGAACTAATTGACTTTCTCCTGCGACAATCGTTATCTGCAAATCAGGGCATACGGCACATCCCGGATAATACGGATTATACCTTACATGATCAAGTCCAAGCTCAATAAGCTGTTCGATAGCTTCTTTTGTTGATTCGTAGCTGTCATTAACAAACAGTACGTCTTTATTTTCGTCAATGGTTATTATTTCTTTTATGTTCTTATGATTAATAATTCTTCTTGCAATCAGTGAAGGTATATTTGAATCTATATATCTTGAAGCCTTATTTTTGAAATGGGCGCTGGTATACAGAACTAAATCAACCTCAGGTCTCTTCGATTTCAATTCTGATACAATTACACTTTCTATATTTACACGTTTGCCAAATAGGTTTTTCAGCTGATTTGATATTATTGTTCCTGTATTTATGCCTTCGCTAATAATCAGAATTTTCTTCATCTCATTTACCGCCTTTATTTCTGTATATGATATAATCAATCTTTTTTTAATATATCCTAATCTTACCTCGTCTTAAGTAAATATTATAACAAATTCTTAATTTATACAATATAAAATAAATACACGAGAAATACCACAGGATCTTTTATTCCTTTCCTATCTCCAGTGCTTTTTTACTATATCTTATATACTATTTTTTTGTTCACCCTTACCCTTAACAAAGAAATAAAAATATAACAAGGCAGATAATATATTATAATTAAATCTTGTCTGAAATATATATCATAATGACCCATACGTGTAAATAAAATATGTTATGGGGGTTGTATTATGTTTAAGAGAAATTTTATTCCAATACTGGTTCTATTGATGATATGCTTTTTTATAGTTGAACCTGCTACTGTTTCTGATGGGGTATTTACCGGATTAAAAATTTGGGTTAACAATATTATTCCGTACCTTTTTCCCATGATGGTATTGTCAAACATACTTCTTCAATACAACTTCCTGTACAGCCTGTTCGGAAAAATGGATTTCATTTCAAATAAGCTGCTGAAAAACAAGTACGCACTTATCCCTTTTTTTATAAGCTTTGTATCAGGATATCCTTCAGGAGCCATGACAGTTAATTCTATGGCCGGTTTCAAGAGGATAAATGAAAAGCAGGCCAATTACTTGGCTGTATTCACAAATAACTGCAGCTTTCAGTTTATAGCAGGCGCGGTTTCATTCTCCATGCTTGGACATTTATACTTATATAAATACATAGCTGTTCCCCATATTTTAGGAGCAATAATACTCAGCCTGCTGATCAAAAATAATCCTTCTTCCGATCACTCCAAAAAAGTTGTAGTATCTACGGTTCCCTTTCATGCTGCATTCAGTTCCGCAATGGTTAAAGCCATAACAGGTATACTATCTGTAGGAGGCGTAATAGTTATTTTTTCTGTGCTTTCAAGTTTTTTAAACAAAAACCTTTCTTCAGCAGCTGAAATGATATCGCTCAGCATCGGTGCAAAGGATATCATACACTCTGTGCTTGTGGGTATATTGGAAGTGACCAATGGATGCAGCATAATAGCTTCGTCCGGCTATGTTCCTTTGGAAATTAAACTGCTTATAATCAACTTCCTAATCAGCTTTTCAGGCATGTCAGTGGTTTTTCAAACTGTTGCGGTAACAAATGAATTTAATCTGGAAATTAAAAATTACATTTTCTACAGGTTTATTCACGGCCTTATTTCTGCCGTTCTTTCTATCATAATGTATGCTGTCATATATTAATGTTGATATTGACCGAAATAATAGGTATAATAATATAAAAAACACAGGTGATGAAATGATAGATATTACTCTAATCGGAACAGGCGGAATGATTCCTCTTCCTGACAGATTTCTGTCCTCTTGCTTAATAGAATACAACGGTAAATCAATTCTTATAGACTGCGGTGAGGGCACACAAATTTCCCTGCACAAGGGCAGACTGAGTATGAATAAAATTGAAACCATACTAATTACACACTGTCACGCTGACCATATTGCAGGTCTTCCTGGACTTTTGCTTACAATCGGAAACCAAGGTAGAACGGAGCCGCTTACAATTATCGCTCCGAGAGGCAGCGCAAAATTTCTTAATTCTCTTCTTGTGGTCTGCGGATACCTTCCATACGAAATAAGAATAGCCGAACTGCATGACACAAGGCCTCAAGAATTTGAACAGATAGGCTTTAACATTACTTCTATACCCTTAAAGCACCATATTAATTGTCTGGGGTACAGCCTTGAGCTAAAATTAAAGCCCAGGTTTCAACCTGAAGCCGCAAAAAAACTCAATATACCGGTTAAATTCTGGAAAATGCTTCATAACGGGAGCAGCGTAAAAATAGATAATGACACCTTTACTCCTGAAATGGTACTGGGTGAAAAAAGAACTCCATTAAAAATTTCATATGCTACGGACACCAGACCGGTTAAGCATATTGCAGATATTGTAAAAAACTCGGATTTATTTATATGTGAAGGAATGTACGGCGATGATGAGCAGTATAAAAATGCAACTGAAAAAATGCATATGTTATTCTCAGAAGCCGCAACCATTGCCAAAAAAGCAAATGTAAAAGAAATGTGGCTTACACATTTCAGCCCCTCTATGACAAAGCCCAGCGAATACATAAGATATGCATCAAATATATTTCCTAACACGAAAATCGGCAAAGATCTTATGACTGTTACACTTAAGCCGGAATGAAATAATAAAAATATAAGGCTGTCACACTAATATTAGTGCGGCAGCCATTATATTTATATTTTGCCTTTCAATCTTTTCAATCTGAAAAAATCTTCTCTTTCTTTTTCTTCAAGAACCTCGGTAATATATTTTACCTGTTCCTTGTATTTTGGTATCTGCACATATCTTAATGCATTTGTTCTTTTCTTAGTTTTTTCTATTTCCTTGGCAAGCTTAAAAATTGAATTTTCAATTTCCGCAACTTCGTATATTTTTTCCTTAACAATTTGAAATTTATGTCTTGCCTCGTCAAGAGATTCATTTGAACTATAAAAACCATATGCAGGACCGGAATATTCATTTTGATTACGCTTAATTGTAGGGATATCAATACCCATAACACTTCTAAGCAATATGTCAAAAGATGCCTCGTCAGGAATGCTGTATGACATATCTTCAACATTTTTAACGCCCAAAGTTACATTAGCCTTTTGCAAGAATTCATATGCTTCCTTAAGAACAACATAAATTTCATTGTGCATGGTTCTTGCTTTATTTACAAAAACCATCATTTCCTTAATGAGAACATTTCTTTTTTTATCTAAAAGCTCATATCCTTTTATGGAGAGAGCCAAAGATGACTTTGCTTTAATCAGGTTCGATTTAGTTGGTGCAACCAATACTGCCATAACTATCTCTCCCTGTCGTAATCATAATATTTTTCTATTAATTCTGTCTTAACACGATCAAGCTCTTCAACAGGAAGAATAGATAAAATATGCCATCCTAAATCTAATGTTTCTGTAATGCTTCTGTTCTCATTTTTGCCCTGTGCAATGAATTTTCCTTCAAGCTCACGACCATATTCTAGATATAACTTATCAATATCACTTAAATCATCTTCGCCTATAATCTGTGACAAACTTCTTATGTCCTGAACCTTTGAATATGACGCATAAATCTGACTTTGAAGATCAGCGTGGTCTTCTCTTGTAAATTCTGCACCTATACCATCCTTCATAAGACGTGATAGTGAAGGCAGAATATCAATTGGTGGGTATACGCCTTTTAGGTTAAGCTCCCTGTTTAAAACTATCTGTCCTTCAGTAATGAAGCCTGTAAGGTCAGGGATAGGATGTGTTATGTCATCATTAGGCATTGACAATATTGGAATAAGAGTTATAGAACCCTCGCAGCTCTTTAACATACCAGCTCTTTCATATATAGTTGAAAGGTCTGAATACAAGTATCCCGGATATCCTTTACGTGATGGCACTTCTTCTCTTGCTGAAGATATTTCACGAAGAGCCTCAGCATAACTGGTCATATCTGTCAATACTACAACAACGTGCATGTTATTTTTAAATGCTAAATACTCCGCAGCTGTCAAAGCACATCTAGGTGCTGATATTCTTTCAATTATCGGGTCGTCTGCTGTGTTAATATACATTGCAACGTGATCCAAAACACCTGCAGCTTCAAAGCTTTTTCTAAAGAAGTCTGCATCGTCATGTCTTACACCCATAGCTCCGAACACAACAGCAAAGTTATCACTTGTGGCGCCTTTTATCTTTGCCTGCTTTACTATCTGAGCAGCAAGATCGTTGTGAGCCATACCGTTTCCGGAGAAAATAGGAAGCTTCTGACCTCTTATAAGAGTCATAAGCGCATCTATTGCAGAAAAACCTGTCTGAATAAAGTTCTTTGGATATCTTCTTGCTACGGGATTGATAGGTCTACCGTTTATATTTTCTTTTTCTGCTGATATAATCTGGTAAGCACCATCAATAGGCTCACCTACTCCGTTAAAGGTTCTTCCAAGAATATCCTTTGAAAGTGGTATTGTCAATGGTTCTCCGGTAAATTTAACGGAGGAATTAACTGTAGATATGCCTGCAGTTCCTTCAAAAACCTGAGCTATAACTTTATCGCCTTCAATTTTTATTATCTTTCCTGTCCTGGTGTTTTCACTGCCTACTTTGATGTTTATAACCTCACCATAAGCAGCATCCTCAATACCGGAAAGAACTATCAAAGGTCCTTCAATTTTTTCTAATTTTAAATATTCTTTTTTCATCTCAACACTCCCTACTCATACTTTTGTCTCAAGTCAGCAAATGTTTCAACAATTTTATCTTTTAAAACATCCAACAACTCTATTTTATCATTCGGAATGTCATATTTTATCTTCAAAATATCCTGTATAATAGATTCTTTTCTTATTACAGATATAGGAATGCCTATTTTTGTACATTTTAAAGCTTCTTCATAGAATGTATCTATTGCTTTCAGCATCTTATATTGTTTTTCCAAAGTAACATAAGCATCTTCCGCGTGTAAAGCATTCTGCTGCAGGAATCCTTTCTTTATTATTCTTGCGGTTTCAAGAATAAGAGCCTGATCATTAGGTAAAACATCCTCTCCAACAAGCTGTACAATCTCATTTAATTTTTCATCTTCCTGTAAAAGAACAATCATTTTTTTCCTTAAATCAAACATGTCGCCAGCAACATTATCTTCATACCAATCGGAAAGCATTTCAACATATCCGGAATAACTTGTTAAATAGTTAATTGCCGGATAATGCCTTGCATAAGCAAGCTTTTTGTCCAGAGCCAAAAATCCTGAAACGAACCTTTTTGTTGTTTCAGTTACTGGCTCAGAGAAATCTCCTCCAGGAGGTGAAACTGCACCGATTATTGTTATTGACGCTTTCTGTCCGTTCAGAGTATTAACACATCCGGCTCTTTCATAGAATTCAGCCAGTCTCGACGGAAGATATGCAGGATAGCCTTCTTCTGCAGGCATTTCTTCCAAACGTCCTGAAATTTCTCTTAATGCCTCAGCCCATCTGGACGTGGAATCAGCCATTATGGCAACATCATATCCCATATCTCTGTAATACTCAGCCATGGTAATACCTGTGTAAATACTTGCCTCACGTGCAGCAACAGGCATGTTTGAAGTATTTGCAATAAGAACGGTTCTTTCCATCAACGGTCTGTTAATTCTTGGGTCAATAAGCTTCGGAAATTCTTCCAAAACATCTGTCATTTCATTTCCACGTTCTCCGCAGCCGATGTACACAATAATATCAGCATCACCCCATTTTGCCAGCTGATGCTGTGTAACTGTTTTTCCGGTTCCAAATCCTCCGGGAAGCCCTATAGTACCTCCCTTAGCTATAGGATAAAATGTATCTATAACCCTTTGTCCTGTAATAAACGGTTTATAAATAGGAATCCTTTCTTTAATAGGTCGAGGATTTCTTACCGGCCATTTTGTGCAAAGTGTTAAATTAACAGTTTCTGTGTTATCTTTTTCCAATACCACTATAGTATCATTTAAGGAGTATTTTCCGCTTGGTTTCACTGATTTAACAGTACCTTTAACATTGTAAGGAACCATTATTTTATGAAGAATTCTGTATGTTTCCTGAACTGTAGCGTAAACATCGCCTGGTTTTAAGGTATCTCCTGCTTTAGCTGTTACTGTAACATCCCATTTTTTTTCTGTATCAATCGTCAAAAGACCGATACCTTCAGGTATAAAGTCTTTATTCATATCTTGAATTCTTTCCAACGGTCTTTGAATACCGTCAAAAATATTTCCTATAATTCCGGGGCCTAAAGTAACAGATAATGGCATTCCTGTTGAATAAATGCTCTCGCCGGCTTTTAATCCCTCTGTCTCTTCATAAACCTGTACTGTTGCAACATCACCTTCAATGGATACTACCTCGCCTATAAGCTTCTGCTTTCCTACGGTAACCATTTCGTGTACCTTAAACGAACCCATATGGAGACCCTTAACAACAGGACCATTTATTGAGCTGACAACACCTTGGATATTAGCCATTATAATCACCTGCCTCTAAAGTCTCAAATATTGTCTGCATGATATAGTCTTTGTTTTCGTCAAGAACAGAATCAATTGATAAATCAATTTTCATGCCTCTATCTTCTATTATGCATATAAATCCGCCCTTTATATCATGCTCTATGCTAAAGCTTACATTGCAGTCAAGCTTTTTCGTAATTTCATCTTTAATGAAATCACTGTATTTACCTTGGTCATTTTTTGTTAAATAAATTGTTACATTACATTTTCCGTAATCTTTAATTTCAGCAACCAAATTGGATATTATTTTTGATAAATATAATTTATATTCATCTGATTTTATAAACTCATCTAATTTTTTATTAAATCTTTTCATAAAAATATAATAATATTTTTCTTTCAATACCATAATATCTTTTTTTATGATTACCTTTGATTTACTTACACTTTCAGCACGCTTTGTATCTGCTCTTTTCGCCGCTCTTTCTTCTATCTCCTTCGCTTCCTTGTCTATTTCGTTCTTAGCTCTTTGATTTTTGGATTCATATTTTTCCTTTAAATCCTTTAACTCATCGGTAAAGGACTGATCCATAGACTGATTAAGGAGCTTATAAAAAAGTTTGATTTTTTCTTCTATCGTAACCATAAATCACCTCTATATATGAATGCCGACAGAATCTCTTATATAATTCTTTATGGCATTGTATTCTCTGATAGTACCGTGTCTATCAGGAATTTCAATGATTAAAGGAGTCTTGGACTTTATTTTATATTCCATGTATTCATCTCTAACCATATCAACTACTTTTTCAGTAAGAATCAAGATGCCCAGATCTTGATTCTTAACAGCTGTTTTTAATTCTTTCAACGCATTTTCTTTTGTATCGACAATGACTCCATCAATACCGACGAGTCTCATGCCTACCCAAGTATCTCTGTTATCACTAATTAAAAAAGATTTCATATTTACTCTCTTTTCATTTTATTCTATTAAACGAACAGAATCAATATAGAAATAATCATACCATAAATAGCAATACCTTCAGCCATACCAACGAAAATCAATGTTTTACCAAGAATTGAAGAATCCTCTGAAACGGCACCTACTGCTGATGAACCAACTGATCCAACAGCCACACCTGTACCTATAGTTGCAAGTCCTGTTGACAATGCTGCAGCTAAATATTTAAATCCTTCACCCATTGATATTCCTGTTGCCTGAGCAACTTCATTTACTGTCTCCGCAAATACATTTCCGCCTGTTATAGTTGCTATAACAGCACCTATCATTACAAGTGAAAATGCTGAAACTGTTGTTAATATTGCTTTCTTTATATTTCCTTTTTTACCGCTTTTCATTGTTTTATAGCCATATCCGATTGTTCCAACGGATATAACAGCTGCTAATAAAATAGATATCATTTGCATTTTTTTAACTCCTTATGTTTTATTATTCAATTTTAATTATTTAATTTTATAGGCTTAAACTCTATTCCGCCACCTTCAAAATACTTACTGAACATTTCGTAGTATTGTAGACGAAGTCCCTGAATAAATACTATCAATCCTTCAAGTGTAAGGATCAATACATTTCCTAAAAACAGGATAAATATTTTTGCTATCGGATTAGTCACTACCTCTGACATTACCAAAAAGGCCAAGAACAATCCTGCGTGGTTTAAAGCGAATGCTCCAACACGGACAAATGATATTGCATTACTTAATGCATTCAATATTGTTTCAATGCCTTCAAATATAGCTTCAGTAAAATATGACCCTGCCTCGCCGTGAATTAACGGTGATTTTTTTAACACCAGGTTAGTAATAGGCTCTTTCAATATCATTACTACCAAGCTTATCAACAGAACTGCTATACATAAAGCAGTTGAAATATTGATTATTCCTGTTAGTGACACTAAAGTAAATACAAGACTTATAAAAAACAAATATCCTGCAACGCCATTTTTCCCGAATATTCCTTCTTCTATATCATGTTTCTTCAAAGCATTTATAATTCCTATTACAAATGACACCGTAAGAACTATTACACCGAACAAAACTCCTACAGCAAGTATAGACGGAATATTTTTAGGGTCTAACGGCCCTCCTTCAAGCAAACCTGGAAGCCATGGCAGCTCTTTTTTCTCTAAACCGAAAAAGCTCCCATATACAAATCCAAACACAATAGAAAAACCACCAAGCCTCATTAATATGTGTCCAGGTGCGGGCATTTTTTTCATTAAAAACACTCCTGCAAGTAAATACACAAGACCCTGACCTATATCACCGAACATTATACCCCATGCCAGGCAATAAGTTATAGCCAAGAAAGGTGTAGGGTCAATTTCGTGATAAGCAGGCAGGCCGTACATTTTAACAATCATTTCAAACGGCCACGAGAACCAGTTGTTTTTCAGCTTTGTTGGAGGTACCACCTGATTTCCAAAATCCTTAGCTGATTTTTCATCTATTAAATATTTTTCTGATACTGAAGCAATTGCTTTTTCAACCTCTGACTTATCTCTTTCATTTACCCATATGTCTAAAACAAAGGAATTATTGCTGAAATCTGCTCTTGCTTCCAGCTCAGCCAGCTTATCCTCTAATTTAAATACATTGTAAATTTTTAAAACCTGGTTTTTAATGTCATCCCATTCTCGTTCGATAGATGCAGACATATCCTTTATTTCATTTTGCATCTGAACTATTTCGGCATCAATCTGCTTAATCATATCAGCAATTGTGCAGCAATATCTTTTAGGAATAACAAGCTTATTCCAATTCAATGATTTAAGAAGATTATAAGTTTCATCCTTAAATTGCTTAGGATAAATTATCATATATAAATCCTCCGCAGAAGATTTAATAACCCCTATTCTTAGAACTATCGCACTTAGATTCTCATAATTTCTTTTTAATCTGGATTTGTTTTCTGCCGAAAAGGTTCCGATTTCATAATCAAAATAATTTAAATCAGCAACCTCATTAAGCTGAATACTTTTATCCGTAACACTGTCAATTTTTGTTCTTAATTCCGCAAGCTTTTCGATCTGCTTTTTCTTTTTGTTGATTTCACTTATTTTACTGCCCCATAAAGAATTAATTTTTCCTAAATCCGAACGAGCGTCCTCAAAGCTATAATTTTTCTCCAACAGAAATTTTTTATCTATAACCAGTTCAACATCCAGTCCGTGAGCCAAGGTTTCAACAGTACTTAAGCAATCACTGCAGCTGTTATGAATGTTCCCAGGATCAACCCCATGGTAAATCGGTTGTCCAAATATCTCAGATTCATATTGATGTATAACTAAATAGTTGTTATATGCGCTACTGTTTTCAACATTTAAGTTTAAATGGGCATTTTCGCAAAATACCAGTTCTCTAAGCATGTCATGCATGTTTTCCAAAGAACCGACAATTTTCAAAAGAACCATTTTTTCTATAGCCATCTAAAGCCTCCTCCCTTCATTAATCATATATTTTAACTTTTCTTCCACAATCCGTTATAAATCCTAATTACATCGTATATTTAAATTAGTCCAAGCGGTTTTGAAAACAGATTGTTTTTTAGTAGCTTTACGAAGCGGCTTGAATGAGCATCCGATTCGTCAGCCGATTTTTCATTTATAAGATAATGCTCCGTTACAGACCTCACTGCTTGTTCAACAGCTTCTTTATATATTTCATTTAACCTGATGCTTAATGCAAATGAATTACTGATAATATCTGCTCTTAAAGCGGATTCAGTAATTTTATTTTCTAATCTGAATACGTCATAAATTCTCACAATTTGATTTTTTATATCATCTTTTTCCGATTTGAATGACTCAGACAATTCTTTTACTTTGTTTTGCATATGGATTATTTCAGCATTGATTTGCTTAATCATATCAGCAACTGAACCGCAATATTGATCAGGAATAATCATCTCAGCCCAATTTAAAGACTTCAACATTCTGTCGGTTTCATCTTTAAACTGCTTAGGATAAATAATCATGTATATTTCTTCCCCAGATGATTTTACGATTCCTATCTTAAGCATTATTGCACTTAAGCTTCCATAGCTTCTTTTAGCTTTTAATTTGTTATCATTTGTAAAAGTTCCGATTTCATAGTCAAAATAATTTAGATCTGCTAACTCACTAAACTTAATGCTTTTATCAGTAATGCTCTCAATTTTAGCGCCTAACTCCGTAATTTTTTCGAGCTGCTTTTTCGTGCTGTCTATTTCACTTATTCTACTGCTCAATAATTCCTTTATTTTTTCTAAATCCAAGCAAGCATTTTCGAAATCATAACCATTTTCAAATGTAAATTCCGCATCAGCATTCAAGTTAACATTAAGGTCGCGGGACAGCTCTTCAACAATGCTTAAATACTTAACGCATCTGTTATAAATGTTGTCATGGCTCGGAAACTTTGTCTGCATCCCAACTACTTCAGATTCAAATTTATGAATCATTAAATTACTATAATACATGCTATCTTTTTCAATGTTTATGTTGTCAATTCTACATAATATCAGTTCCCTTATAATATCATGCATATTTTCCAAAGATCCGACTATTTTTAAAAGCACTATTTTTTCTTTAGTCATATAGAGCCTCCCTTCTATATCTTCTGTACTAAATACTCTTGTATTTTTTCCCTAGGAACCTTATATTCGATTCCTTCTGTTATAGACATTAAATCATCGATAATGATATCTAAAAAATAAATAAATGACACTACGGTTCCAATATTATTGAAAGTATTTTTTTTCATGTAATTTAACATATAGGAATCAATTACGATGTTAATATCTGTATTATTTGCGTCTTTGAAAAAATCATTTTTCAAGTATTGTTTTGAAAGATTAATAAATTCGTCCATGGTTGCATAGCAAAGCTTTTTAATCCTGTTATATCCCATAGACAAACCTCCTTCAAGGCTATAAATAAACATTTCTTCAGGTGATATTTCATAATACTTTTTAGCTCTGTATATCCATTGAATATTTAAAAGGTCAATCCTAAAGCCTACTAATTCTTTAACAGCCTTTTGATCTTCCTTGCTTAGTTTTTCGGCCTTTTCAAAAATACTCTTATATAATGCCACATACATTTTCATTTCAATATGAAATTCACGCTTCATTGCATCTTCCTTCGAAAGATTGCTAAGACCGTTATAATAAGGAGTACCCTTTAATTTTTCTATTAACTGTTCCACACTGCCTGCTGACAGCAAGTCGCCATAAGCTAAATTTGTGTAATTTTTAGAATGAACAAACCTTTCTTCTATTCCATCCAGGCTTTCATTTTTTGTGATTTTTCGCAGTATAAGATTTAAATCTCGAATATCTGACTCCATCAAGATTGTTTTTATAAATTCCTTATATGGTCCGGAAAGATAATGCAGAAGGTTCTCTATCTGAAGTGTTTTAAATTTTAGCAATGCTGTTTCTAAATCTTCCCTTTTGAGCTTTTCATAAAGCATTCCGTCAAATGCCTTAGCGAATTCTACATTGTTTTTTAGCAGTTCGGCAAACTGTCCAACATCAGAACAGTCTAAAAACTTATTCCATTCAGCTTTCTGTAAAATACGCCCTTTTTTTGTTGCAATTTTTGTTTCCAAAGCATAATATGCCATGTTAGGGTTCATATTACCCCTCCAGTACAAATAACTTGTTAAATATTTTTTGGGTTAAATTTTTTTCTGCTTTTAAATAAATATCATCAATTTCAGCAGAATTTTTTTTAATTTGTTCTTTTTGAGATTTTTCAATCTCCATAATATAAGCATCGGTTTGTTCAGAAATTTCTTTGGCCTTAACTTTTGCGGCAGAGATTTTTTCTTCCCGATAAGCTGATATCATGCTCTCATACTCTTGCTTTTTATTAGATAATATCTGCTCATTTTTAGTCTTATTATTATAAGCCAGAGCATCAATTTCTATGATTTGATCAATTATCTCTTTCAAATAGCAACTCACTCCTTTGTCTTTTTTTTTACATTACTCCACATTATAGCATTCTTTATAGAGCAATTCAAATCATTATATCTCTTATTTAAATAATATTTTTATGTAAACAAGCAAGATAACGATTTTTATACATAATTACTTTTTTTTACTCTAGTTTTCTCTAGTTTACTTATAAATATATATTTAAAAATTATTTTTATAAAAGTTATCTAATGGTATTGATTAGTAAATATTTTTGAGATAAAATTAAATAAACAAAACTAGGAGGCCTATATGATTGATAAAAACTTAGTTAAGCAGGTATTACTTATTGCCGTCGGTTCCTTTATAGTAGCAATGGGTGTATATTACTTTTTGGTTCCTGAAAACCTGGCTACAGGCGGAATATCGGGGCTCGCAATAGTTTTGAATAATTATTTGCCCATACCCATATCATTAACAAACTTTGTATTGAATATTCTTCTTTTAATTGTAGGCTTTATCTTTATCGGAAAAGATTTTGGAGGAAGAACTATTCTCTCCGTTGTTTTTCTTTCGTTTTTTATGTCACTAATGGAATTTTTTCATCCTGCTTCAAAGCCTGTAACTGATGAAGTACTTTTAAATTTAATTTGCGGCATAATTATTTCCGCAATGGGACTGTCGATTGTTTTCAACCAAAACGCATCAACAGGCGGAACAGACATATTGGCAAAAGTGTTTAATAAGTATTTTCATTTAGATATGGGTAAAGGATTAATGGCAGCAGACATTGTAGTAGTTATTCTTTCTTTTTTTACATACGGCATACAAACCGGAATTGTCGGTGCATTTGGGTGGTTCCTGAACGGAATTATCGTTAACTACTTTATTGATGGATTCACTGTCAAAAACGAGGTGGTCATAATTACAAAACACACCAAAGTTGTAAAGGACTATATCTTCCAAAAGCTTGACAGAGGTGTGACTGTTTACAAGGCAGAAGGCGGGTATACAAATGAAGAAAGGGATATAATAGTTACTATATTGGAAAGGAAAGAATACTTCACACTGAAAAATGAGCTGAAAAAAATTGATCCCGAATCATTTGTAACCGTCAGAGCCGTTCAGGAGGTATACGGGTTTGGATTTTCTAAATTCTGATATCCGCATTTAAATATATTTTACACAACAAAGGAGGTATTTCAATGAATGCACAAAGATTTACTCAAAAATCACTGGAAGCAATTCAAGTTTCCCAGAATATCGCTATTGAGCACATGAACGTGCAAATTGAACAGGAGCATTTATTGTTTGCTCTTATTGATCAAGAGGGAGGCTTAATAGTTCAGCTATTGACTAGAATGAATGTTGACCCCGCTTCTATAAAATCAAAAATTAAAACACTGATTGAAAACATGCCGGGAGTTTCAGGCCCCGGACGCGAAAGCGATAAAATCTACGTTTCACAGGACGTGGACAGAATACTTGTAGAATCAGAAAAGCAGGCAGAACGTATGAAAGATGAATATGTTTCTGTTGAGCATATAATGCTTTCACTTCTTAATTTTCCAAAAGCAAGTTTAAAAAGAGTTTACGACGAATTCGGCATAACTGCCGATAAGTTTCTTAACGCACTGTCAACAATAAGAGGCAACACTCGAGTTACAAGTGATAGCCCTGAGTCAACCTATGACGTTCTGACTAAGTATGGCTCAGACTTGGTTGAACTGGCAAAAAATAATAAACTGGATCCGGTTATAGGAAGAGATTCAGAAATAAGAAATGTTATAAGAATACTTTCCAGAAAAACAAAGAACAACCCTGTTCTCATAGGTGAACCTGGCGTCGGAAAGACGGCTATTGCAGAAGGTCTTGCTATACGTATAGTTCGCGGTGATGTACCTAATAATTTAAAAGAGCGAAAAATATTCTCTCTCGATATGAGTTCTCTTGTTGCAGGTGCTAAATTTAGAGGTGAATTTGAAGAAAGGCTTAAGGCTGTTCTCGAAGAGGTTAAGAAAAGCGAAGGAAAAATCATACTGTTTATTGATGAGCTTCATACAATTGTAGGAGCCGGAAAGACAGATGGTGCAATGGATGCAGGAAATATGCTAAAACCAATGCTTGCCAGAGGGGAACTACACTGCATAGGAGCTACCACATTAAACGAATACCGTCAATATATAGAAAAAGATGCTGCCCTTGAAAGAAGATTCCAACCAGTTATGGTAGATGAACCTACAGTTGAGGATACCATATCAATTTTAAGAGGTTTAAAAGAGAGATATGAGGTTTTCCACGGTGTTAAAATACAGGATCAGGCACTTATAGCGTCTGCTGTTCTTTCCAACCGTTATATATCTGATAGATTCCTCCCCGATAAGGCAATTGATTTAATCGATGAAGCCTGCGCATTAATACGTACGGAAATAGATTCTATGCCTACTGAGCTGGATGAAATATCCCGAAAAATAATGCAGCATGAAATTGAAGAAGCTGCTCTTAAAAAGGAAGATGATCAGTTATCCTCAGAACATCTTAAAGAAATCCAGAAGGAACTGGCCGACATGAGGTCCGAATTTAAGGAAATGAAAGCCAAATGGGAAAATGAAAAAAGCTCCATTTCTAAAGTACAATCACTTAGAGAACAGCTGGAAAGCCTTAATGCTGAAATTGAAAGAGCTGAAAGGAACTATGACTTAAATAAAGCAGCAGAATTAAAATACGGAAAACTTCCCGAACTTAAAAAAGCCTTGGAAAAAGAAGAGCATATTGCAGAGAAAAGTCAGGGACCTAACACGCTGCTCAGAGTTAAGGTCACCGAAGAAGAAATAGCAAGAATAGTTGCCAGATGGACAGGTATACCTGTTTCTAAGTTAATGGAAGGTGAAAGAGAAAAGCTTTTGAAGCTTGAGGATATACTTCACGAGAGAGTAATCGGTCAAAATGAGGCCGTAGAAAAAGTGTCTGAAGCAATTTTAAGATCCAGAGCCGGAATACAGGACCCTGACAGACCAATAGGCTCATTTATGTTCCTTGGACCAACGGGAGTTGGGAAAACTGAACTTGCAAAAGCGCTGGCAGAAGCTTTATTTGATGACGAACACAATATAATCAGAATTGATATGAGCGAATATATGGAAAAATTCTCAGTATCCAGATTAATAGGAGCTCCTCCAGGATATGTTGGATATGAAGAAGGTGGACAGTTAACAGAAGCTGTAAGAAGAAAGCCATATTCGGTAATATTGTTTGATGAAGTTGAAAAAGCGCACTCCGATGTATTCAATATTTTACTTCAAGTACTTGACGACGGGCGCATTACAGATTCACAAGGAAGAACCGTTGACTTTAAAAACACAATCATAATAATGACTTCCAACCTTGGTTCTGAATATATTTTGGACGGATTTACCGATGTAGGAGAAATATCTGAAGAGGCAAAGAAAAAAGTACATGATCTCCTTAAACACCACTTTAGGCCAGAATTTTTAAATAGGCTTGATGAAATTGTATTTTATAAGCCTCTTAAAAAAGATGAGATTTCTTCCATCGTTGATTTGATGATTAAAGATCTTCAAAGCCGATTAAAAGATAAGCACATAACAGTGGTTTTAACCGAACAGGCAAAATCAGCAATAGTAGATCAAGGTTATAACCCGATTTACGGAGCTCGTCCATTAAAGCGTTTTATTCAGAAAAATATTGAAACATTAATTGCAAGGATGATTATTGCAGGCAAAGCAGAGTATGACAGCACAGTAAAAATTGATTACGACAATACTGGATTTAAAATCGCAAATTAAAATGTTAAACAGCATTCTGCACTTTCAAAACACTGGATGCAAATAAAAATGGCGGCTAAGCTTTTAAGCTTAACCGCCATTGTAGTTTCACATTTTAATTAGAAAATTCCAATTCCAAAGAAGTCATCTATTTGTCCTATTAATACGAATGTAATTGCTATAGGAACGATGAACTTAAAGCAAATATCCCAGAATTTATAAGATTTCATAAGAAGATTAGGAGTTGCTTCAACTTCTTCCTTAATAACATCTGTACCCAGTACCCATCCTATCATTACAGACATCATAATAGCTCCAAGAGGCATGAATACGCCTTCTGCAATCATATCATAGAAGTCAAGCCAGCAGTCAAATGCCATTCGAACCTCATCCATACCAAACATAACAGCAGGGATGTCAATCATTGCTCCTCCTGCTACACCTGCACCAAGACCGTCAAGACATACAGGGATACCAACAACAAATATCATAGCGCCAACTATTACTGTTAATTTTTTACGTCCTGAGCCTTTTCCCTGAGAAACTTGTTTGTCAACAAAATACGCAGTACAAACTTCCAGAAGTGAAATAGCTGACGTAACAGCTGCAATAAATACAAGGAAATAGAATACAAATCCAAACAGATTTCCTATTAATCCTCCCATTCCTACGCTAAATACCTGATGAAGAGTAACGAACAGAAGTCCAGGGCCTGCTCCGAATGAGATACCTTCAACACCTTGTGACATAAATGCACCAACAGCAGGCATAACCGCAAGACCTGCCATCAAAGCGAAGATTGAATCTGCAACAGGAACGATAATGGCGTTTTTCTCCAGGTTTTCCTGCTTGCTTAGATAAGATCCGTAAGTAATCATACAACCCATACCAAGCGATAACGAGAAGAACATCTGACCAGCCGCTGTTTTAAGAACCCTCATGAAACCTATCTCAGAAAAAGCTGACCAGTTCGGTGCGAACATAAATGCAACGCCTGTGGAAGCACCTTCAAGTGTAAGGCTTCTTATTATTACTATTACAAGCATAACAAGCAAAGCCGGCATTGCTATCTTAGTAAATTTTTCAATTCCACTTTCAATTCCACCCATAACTATTGATACGGTAATGGCCATGAAAATACCGTGGAACAGCATGCTGATCCCACCGCTAGAAGTAAAAGCTCCAAAAAATTCACCGCTTCCCATGCCGCCAAAGCCTGCACCTTCGCTGAAAATTTCCATAATAAATCCAAATGCGTAACGAAGTGTGTAGCCGCCTAGAACACTGTAAAATGATAAAATTAAAAATCCTGATAAAAATCCAAGCCAACCTACCCACGCAAACTTTTTATACAGAGCCTGATATGCTCCGATAACACCTAAGCCAGTTTTTCTACCTAATGCAAGCTCACCAAGCATAATTGCAACACCAGCAAATGCTACAAGCACCATATAAACAATTAAGAAAGCAAAACCTCCATTTGCTCCCATTTTGTACGGGAATCCCCATATGTTCCCCAGGCCTACTGCTGAACCGACAGCTGCCATTAAAAATCCTATATTACTTGCCCACTGGCCTCTGTTGTTTGTTTGTTTTTCCATAATTATACCTTCCTTTCCCTTTCTTGATTCCTCTACAACTCCAAAATTCCAATAACCAATCTAGCTGTAAATTATAATAATATTTTTGGAAACACCTCCTCTCTTGATTTTGGTCTTGCTCTGATTATAAATATTATAGCCTGATTCATTTGTTGTATCGCCTTCGCACACAAAATATGGAAAACGTTACACTCATAAATTATATATCAAAACTAAACAGTTGTCTAGAAAAATTTAGTTTCGTGTCATAAAATTTTTAAATAATTTATGTATTGTAGCGAAACATATGCGTTATAATATATTAAAATATATGCCCTCCTTGTTTTATTATAGAATATTATTTATAAGTCCTTTTTATGAGTTTGTTTCAATAAAAAAAGAGACCTTTCTAATTAAGGTCTCTGGTTTCCAATGATTTGCAGAACAATTTTATTCATTCTTACCTATAGAGAGAACAAGATTCAGCAGTATACCCACAATTGCCGCTGTTGCAATAGCCGGAATTTCAATTGAAAACATCGGAATCATTCCTCCGTTGAATCCAAAGCTGCCACCAAGCCCAACAATCAGTATTACCGCTATTACAGCAAGATTTCTGGCACTGAACATGTCAACCTTCTTATCCATCATAATTGTAATTCCCTGTGCTGCTATAACACCGAACAGATAAATCGATAGTCCTCCTATAACGCAGGTTGGTATTGAGTAGATAATATTAATAAGAGGTGTAAAACACGAAATTATCATGGTAAATACCGATGCAAGCATGAGAACATAAACCGAAAAATTCTTTGAAATCGCCATTGCACTTATGTTTTCACCGTAATTTGTTCCGGCAGGACCTCCTATAAATCCGGATATAATATCTCCAAGTCCATCACCTATCAAATTAAGCCCCAGTTTATTTTCTATGTCATATTTTTTATTTACACCTTTTTTTCTCGCCAGATCATTTACATAGATATCCAGCTGATACACGTGAGCCGTTGATTCGGGAATTGTTGCGATCGCTATTGGCATTATTGCCACAACTGCCGTCAAAGAAGGCTTTGGAAATGTAAAAATCGGCAAGTTAAGTATGCTTGCAGATTCTATAGTATTGAATGATACAAAAGGAATTCCTGTAACTCCTCCGATTATCAAGGCAGCAATGTATCCCGTAAGTAATCCGAAAAGGATTGGAAGCTGGCTCAAACTGCCTTTTAAGTATACCGAGAACAAAATTGTAGACATTAATGTTATTATTGCAATAATCCAAGATAGTCCGCCTGCCGTCAGCATTTGAGTCTCTGCAGTACCTGCAGGAATTGCTGCTGCATTAGTCATTGCATTAGCTGCGAGAGATAATCCTATTATAATCGCTATACTTCCTGTTACTGTAGCAGGAAGAACCTTATCTATGGTTTCCTTCCCTGAACGTTTTATGATAAATCCAGCTATTATCGAAACAAAGCCTGACATTATTATACCGAATTGAGCTATTGAAATTTTATCATTGAGAGAATACCCTGTGAATGCTTCGGCGCTCATTATTGAAGCAATGGCAGCAATGTATGAAAAACTTGAACCGTAATAAAGCGGAATCTGCTTTCCCGTTACTAATATGAATCCCAATGTTGCCAATCCGCTGGCAAATATTGTGGTTGATACATGAAATCCTGTAATAAGTGCAACCAGTACTGTCGCAGGGAACATTACAACTATCTGCTGCAATGCAAAGAATATAAGTCCTATAATCGGTGGACGCTCGTCCGGCAAGTAACCAAAAACTTCATTTTTTGTAGACATAAATACCTCCATAAATTTAATAAAAAAATCCTGCACCGACCGCCAGGATTATATTATACACATTAAAAACAGGGATATTTACATCTTGACGGCATCACGGTACCGAGTTAAAGATTATTTTTTTATAATATAGCATAGACATACCTTAAAAGTCAATGACATAATTTTACAGTTTCAGTCAACAATATCACATAATTGTTTATTTATACAGAATTTCCTTTATCATTTCAGGCCTTATTTCCCATATGTTTGCCTGAACCCTGAATATGTCCCAATTCTCTATTTCAAAAATCCTGTACCAGCTGTCCATTACCCTTTTCTTTTCCGCCGGATAAAAGTGCGCCGTTCTATCATTTATAAATGAATATGAATTTTCAAAACCTTTAAGTTCCATTTCTTTAGCATATTCCTCGGCATCTTTTTGGTCCTTTGGTATGTAATGGTGATTCAAAACATAGTCCCATTTAAGTCCGTCAAAATATATTATATCAGACCTGTCGACCTCAAGCACATAAACAATCTGGTCCTTTACGGGACGAAGCATGTTTTCCTCGCTTATCGAGCACCATATTGGAAACTCAACGTCATCTGGTTTGGTAACCCTTTCCTCCGCAGCACTCACAAACCATTTATACAAATTAATAATATAACCCGCAATTTCATCGAATTTCTCCTCCAGATGGCTGTGCGTAATTCTTATTACTCCATTGTTTTCTAATTCTTTCAAACTTTTAATATGCTGTCTGCTCCATAGCGTAACCTTATCAGAATTGTTTTCCATAACCCCTCCTAATATGTTCTATAAATATTATACTGTAATTTTTTGATAAATCAAAATGAAACTTATAGTAAAGCATGTCATAAAGTTTCAGCTAACTTAATATATTTAGTATTGTAAATATATGAATGTATATTTCATTCATTAAGGGGGATCTTTATGTCTGTAAATAATATACTTAACAATCCTACTGATGAACAGCGCAATGAAATACTTTATAAATCGCTTGAAAGATATGGAAGAACTGACGATTTTAAAAATATAGTCGAATTACTCAGTCCTCCTCCGGATATACTTGAATTTGCCGAGCCAAAATCTATGAACAATATAAGCATAGGTATTATAGGAGGAGGCCTGTCCGGACTGTCAGCAGCATATGAACTAAGAAAACTTGGTGCGGGCATTACCATATTTGATGCTGAAGCTTCAAGAATAGGAGGCAGAGTTTACACATATTATTTCGACAACTCAAAGCATTATTACGGAGAACTCGGCCCTATGAGAATCCCTGTTTCTCACGCAACAACCTGGCACTATATAAACTTATTCAATTTAAATACCCAATCACTTACATCTCTGCTGCCAAACAATTTTATTTATGCAGATCATATTCGAATGAGACGTGACAGAAGCGGCAGAAATATAGAGGAGTTTTTATATCACAAATACGATCTTAACCCTGAAGAAAGATGCACTCCATGGAACGAATTACACAGCTATGCAACAGATACAATGCTTTACAGCCTTACACCACATGAAAGATCAGAAATATTAAAAATTCAGCCTTCTTACTCCGAAAAATATGCTGAAATAACCAAATTAAGCAACAGGCAGGTTTTTAAAAGGCTTAAACTCAGTGAAGGATTCGTAAATCTTTTGACAGCAGTGAACCCATTCGAAGGTGCTACTCTCAACATAAGTCACAACAAGAGCATGAGCGGTACATATTCACAGGATTTTATCAACGTTTACAGAATAAGTGACGGCATGGTTAATCTGCCTCTATCATTTATAAAATCTCTTTTAAGTGTTAATCCAAAAGAAGCGGATTTAAATCCCGACATGCTCGGCAATGTTACCATTAAACCGGGATATATTGTAGAAGGTATTTCTCAATCCTCCGACGATTACGTAAATATTCACTACATAGACCCTATGGGTAGACAATTATCAAAATCTTTTGACTTTGTTATATGCACTCTCCCCTATCCAATATTGAGGGAACTGGAATTAAATCCTTATTTCAGTAATCAAAAGATGCAGGCAATACGAGAACTTAATTACATTGATGCACAAAAAACCATTTGCCTTTTTAACAAACGCTTCTGGGAAGAAGACACGCCTTATGGCAGGGTTAACGGAGGTATTTCCTCTACAGATTTAGTAATTCAATCCATAGTGTATCCCACAGATCACGTGGACTGCACAAATATACACTGCAGCATTCATGATCCCGGTGTTTTAACTGCTTCCTACAACATTGAACTTGATTCTACCAGACTTAGTAATCAAAATCCTCACAGGCGCTTTGAATTAATTGTAGGAGATGTAGAAAAGGTGCACGGCACACCGCCAGGGTACATCAATACACTGATAGACAGCAGCAAGACTGTTCATTGGAATAATGAACAGTGGTTCAGAGGCGCATTTGCAGCCGGATATCCCGGTCAAAAGGTTAATTTCGCCTACAACATGCTGCTTCCGGAATATAACGGAAAACTGTTTTTCGCAGGTGATCAAATCTCAACAAAGTCAGGCTGGATGCAAGGCGCGCTTCAAACAGGTAAATGGGCTGCAAACCAGGTAGCTATGCATGCAAAATAATAATAATAAAAAAGAACAGCTTATTTTAAGTTGTTCTCATTTTTTATTATTATAATTATTATAGTTTATTCTAAATATTTATTATATTATTTAGACGCTAAAGCATTGTTTACTGCTTCTATTATTGCATTGCTTGTAACTGTGGCTCCTGAAACAGCTTCAACTTCTGCTGAGTTTGCTTCAACTATTTTTTCCGGAAGCTGTTCAATTGCGTTTGAACCTATACCCTGAGTTTCGCTGTCTCCTGTTATCGCAACATCCACAATTTTATCTCCATCCATTGTTAAAGTTACGCTGACTTCACCGCCAAATCCTTCTGCTGTTCCTGTCAATGTTGCTCCACCAGCTGAAGTGTTACTTGCTAAAGCATTGTTTACAGCCTCTATTATTGCATTGCTTGTAACCGTAGCTCCAGAAACTGCTTCAACTTCCGCTGAGTTTGCTTCAACTATTTTTTCCGGAAGCTGTTCAATTGCGTTTGAACCTATACCCTGAGTTTCGCTGTCTCCTGCTATCGCCACATCCACAATTTTATCTCCGTTCATTGTTAAAGTTACGCTGACTTCACCGCCAAATCCCTCTGCTGTTCCTGTCAGTATAGCTTCACCTCCGGCAGCAGTCTCTGTGTTCCCTGTCATTCCATTTCCAACAAATAATATTGCGCATGACAATAATACTAGCACTACTGCAAAAATTAACCCTTTTTTCATTTCTTCCTCCTAATTCATTATCAAACAAATTTCATTATATCAGTTTTTTAAAAAAATGTAAACAATCTAATCTTTCCCATTGTAAAGAAATGAGGGTGGCTCAAAGCGTACAAATTAACAATACATTAATAAGCTACATATAATATAAAAACAATAAAGGTAGGTAAAATAGTATGGATAATATTTTTAATATGCAAAAACCTTGGCGCCCTGCATATTTCTATGATAATAGTACCTTCCCGAATCTTTCTGAGATCAATGCCGGTGGCACGGTATCATCAAGTGAATTCCAGTCATCTGCAATTACTTTGCCTCTAAACTATTCCATTTCTATACCCGTCAGTCTTGCAAAGTCTATTGAAGGAAAGTATTTTACAGGCATGACAGAAGATTTGGAATTCGGTAATGCAACAAACGCGTGGGCAAGGCTGTATAATCCTCCGAACTCCGGCGTAAATTTATTTGTAAATGTATGGACGGCAAGTGATATAACGTCATCACGATACAGGGTTCAGATTTATTTCAACAGCGATCCTCCGGGAATAATTCAAGAATCATCTTCTGTAACTCCTACGAATATGACCATACAGCCGCCGCCGGAACCACACGTTAAAGTTGAATATGCGGTTGGTGTGAGAGGCTTTCCTTCAGGAGGGATACGGGCTTACGGAAGAGTGGCAGAAGCAGGAACAACCATAAATTCAGAAGAAGAAGGCAAATTTATTTTTCCTCCGGGCGGATCATTTTTGGTGTTTCTTTCCAACCCAGCAACTCCTACAATTCCTGCAATCGGAAAAGTTGCATTCGGATGGTGGGAAGAGCCCATTTCAAACTAAATGCTGTTAAGAAAAAATTAATACTTATTAAAAAACACCGGTCAGAAGTGAAACACCACGCCGGTGCTTTTATTTGAATGCTTTTCATCTTTTTTAATTTAATATTTTTATGAAGTAATTTCTTTGGTTGTTTGATATCCCCTACACTTCAAGGACTTTCCATTGATTCTTTGTTAAATATTCATTACACTTTACATAGTCGAATCTCTAAAGAAGAGTACCGGGGACTACTTATCGGGGTGAAGCTCTTACAGGGCAGGGTACCTCAGCCCTAATCCGTCAACTAACCCGGAAGACATAAGGAGGATAAAAATGAATAAAAAAAGTATTCGAACATTTCTATTAACAACCGGTATTGCAATCAGTCTGTCAGTAAGTATGCCCGCGGAAGCTCATGCTGAAACATACAGCGTTGCAAGCGGAGACTCATTGTACAAAATAAGTAAATTATTTGGAACCACGGTTGCAAATTTAATGGTTTCAAACAATCTTGCAGGATATGAACTCTACATAGGCCAGCATCTTGATATTTTAAATGCAAAACATACAGTACAAAAAGGAGATACTCTTTACAGCATATCTCAAAAATATGATATCTCGTTAATTGACTTACGAAAAGCAAATAACATTTACTCAAATTACATATATTCGGGACAAGTATTAGAGATACCATTACAACAGGCTGAACAGACACAGTACGAAACTGCTTCAGAAAATGAAGATTCTTACACTGCCGAAGAATTGGACTTGCTTGCAAGATTGATAATGGCTGAAACTGAAAGTCAGCCCTATGAAGCGAAAGTTGCAGTCGGTGCAGTTGTAATGAACAGAATTAACAGCGGGTTATTTGCTCCCACCATAAGTGAAGTTATTAATCAAAAAATAAACGGTTACTACCAGTTTTCTCCGGTTGCAAACGGATGGATCAGCAGAGCTGCAAATGAAGAGTGCTTTAAGGCAGCAAAAGAAGCTTTAAGCGGAGTTGACAACACCAATGGTGCGCTGTTTTATTACGATACTTCAACAACAAACCAATGGATTTTATCAAAACCTGTTTCAGTAACCTACGGTGACATGGTTTTTGCATACTAATTTTAATAAAATGTTCGCACTGCTGAAGTGTGAACATTTTTATTTTTTCCTATTGCTGTGCGCTTTCAATGTATCCGCACAATCAAAGATGCAGTATCATTCAGTCTCTCGCAAAATCTGCTTTTTATAATTTATGATATTATCTATCCAAAATTAAATCCCTCGGATGAGGAGGAATTGCGATTGTTTCCTGTTTATACGGTTCTTCTGGCTTAACAGGGTTGAGATTATAATTGAATTGAGTTCTTATACCTGGAAAAATACGTATATTTAATACATTTATACTATTATAATCTTCTTTTTCTATCATCATGTCATATGGTGTAAAAAAATATTCCGGGCCTTGTATCAATTCTCCCGATATATGAGCAACCGGAAGTTCCACTAAAATCGGCTCTGACTCATATATAATGGATTTAATTGGAACTGCTGCTTCCCCATTCTTTACATAGAAAGTAATTTGCGCATTTTTAACCGGTGTGTTCCAATTATTCGTGAAAATACTTAATTCAAGAAACCCGATTTCTGTGTTGACAAATACTTCATTTACATTCTGTATATTATATTCCACACATGGATAGCTATAGCTAAATATCGGCTTTTTATATTTATAAAACATATAGTTCTTGTTATTGTAGTTCCTCACTATATCCGCTCCTTTACCTCGCAGAAAATATTATAGTATATATTATGCATATTTCACGGTTTGAGGAACTGCATATAGTGACAATTATTTATTTGATAGTCATAGTTTTAAAAAACCGCCGGTTGTTATACCGGCGGCTCCTAATCATATTATATTAAATCAAAAAAACTAAGCTGATCGCTTTCAGGCAGTCCTGTGAGACAATTAAATTTCCTTAACAAATCAATGGCAGATTTTCCTATTTTTGCACGTTTTCTTAAATCATCTATTGATTTTAACGGTTCATCATTGTGCACAGCACCGTATATACCTTCCGCAGCAACAGTGCCCATTCCTGATATGCTGTTGAACGGCGGTCGTATTCCTTCCTCTTCAACCAAAAATTTAGTTGAATGCGATTTGTATAAATCTATTGGAAGAAACCTCAATCCTCTCTCATACATTTCAAGAACCAGCTCCATATCATCATACATATCTTTATCTCTGTTGGCCGCTTCGTTCCCCTGCTCTTCAATGCTTTTCATTTTTTCCTTTAGCATTTCTTTGCCGTTAATCATGAATTCCGCGTCAAAAGCCTTAGCCCTTATCGTAAAATAAGCTGCATAGTATGCCTCAGGTATATGAACTTTAAACCATGCAATTCTAAATGCCATCATTACATATGCAGCGGCATGAGCCTTAGGAAACATGTATTTTATCTTTTTGCATGATTCAATATACCATTCAGGCACTTCGTGCTCTCGCATAAGCTCCTCATATTCATTCCATTTTGGATCTTTTAAAGATTTTCCCTTTCGGACAGTTTCCATTATTTTAAAAGATATATTTGGAGGAAGCCCCTTCTTTATAAGATATACCATAATATCATCCCTTGTACAAACAGCTTCGCCTATAGACTTAACGGTTCCCTGATCTATCAAATCCTTAGCATTTCCAACCCAAACGTCAGTTCCATGGGACAAACCTGATATACAAAGCAAATCATAAAAAGCTTTAGGTTTTGTATCTAAGAGCATTCCTCTTACAAACCTTGTACCGAATTCCGGAACTCCGAAAGTACCAACCTCCGATCTTATCTGCTTTGGAGTCACTCCCAAAGCCTCAGTGGAGGAAAACAGCGACATGGTTTCCTTGTCATCCATTGGAATTTTTCTCGGATCTATTCCAGTTATGTCCTGAAGCATCCTTATTACGGTAGGATCATCATGGCCAAGTATGTCGAGCTTTAACAGGTTCTGATCTATGGAGTGATAATCAAAGTGTGTCGTTATAATATCAGAATCTGAATCATCGGCAGGGTGCTGAACGGGGCAGAACTCAAAAATTTCTCTTCCTTTAGGAACAACTATTATTCCTCCCGGATGCTGGCCGGTGGTTCTTTTTATGCCTGTGCATCCTTTTGAAATTCTTGCTATTTCAGCCTTGTTAACATGAACATCTTTTTCCTCAAAATATTTCTTAACATAACCGAAAGCTGTTTTTTCAGCAATTGTACCTATGGTACCTGCTTTGAAGGTTGTACCTTTTCCAAAAATAACCTCGGTATACTTGTGTGCTTTCGCTTGATATTCACCAGAAAAATTAAGGTCTATATCAGGTTCCTTATCTCCGTTAAATCCCAAGAATGTTTCAAACGGTATATCCATGCCATCCTTTTCTAGCTTTGTTCCGCACACTGGGCAATCTTTGTCAGGAAGGTCAAAGCCGTTGAGGCATCCATAATCATTAAAATCCGAATGCTTGCAGCTTGGGCATCTGTAGTGTGGCGGAAGGGCGTTAACCTCCGTAATACCCGTCATGTACGCAACAAGTGATGAACCTACCGATCCCCTTGAACCTACAAGGTAACCGTCCTCGTTGGATTTCCACACAAGCTTTTGTGCAATGATATACATTACTGAAAACCCGTTGCTTATAATTGATTCCAGCTCTCTGTCCAATCTGCTCTGAATGATTTCCGGCAGCGGATCACCGTATAACTCATGAGCCCTACCATATGCTATATCCTTAATAGTCTGCTCACAGCCGTCAATATGCGGTGTAGCCTTTTCTGAAGAGATAGGGCTTATCTGATCACACATATTGGCAATTTTATTTGTATTGGTCACTACAACCTCGTATGCCTTTTCTTCTCCCAGATAACTAAATTCCCTTAGCATTTCCTCCGTTGTTTTTAGGTATAGCGGAGCCTGGCTGTCAGCATCCTTGAAACCCTGTCCAGCTTCAAGGATTCGCCTGTATATCTCGTCCTCCGGATCAAGAAAATGAACATCGCCGGTGGCAACAACAGGCTTGTTCAGTTTTTCTCCAAGATGAACTATTTTTCTGTTTATGTTCATCAGGTATTCCTTATCTGGAACCTGCTCCTGCCTGATAAGGTAATCATTGTTTCCAAGAGGCTGTATCTCAAGATAATCATATTCTACTGCAATTTTTTCAATTTCATAATCAGGCCTGCCAAGCAGAATTGCCTTATACAACTCTCCTTCGCTGCAGGCACTGCCCAAAATCAAGCCTTCGGAATATTTTTTATACATACTTTTTAATATCCTTGGCTTTTTATAAAAATAATCCAAATGAGAATAGGACACTAGTTTGTAGAGATTTTTAAGTCCGGTATAATTCTTTGCCAGTATTATGGCGTGGTATGTGTTAAGCTTCTTATAAGATTCCTTCATTGCCGTCTCATCGGAAGCGTATATTTCAATGTCATCCAGTTTTTCAACATTACGTTGTTTCAACATATCTACCATGACATTAAAAATTTTGACCGTTGTGTAAACATCATCAAGTGCCCTGTGAGCCACTTCAACCTTTATGCCTAGATTTTTGGCAATTCTCCCAAGCTTATATGTCTTATAGTTGGGAAAAAGCTCCTTTGCAAGCGATAAAGTATCAATATAAGTAAAATTAAATTCATGACCCAGTTCTTGAGCATTGTGGCGCAAAAAATTAATATCAAACTCTGCATTATGAGCAACCAGTACACATCCATCTATAAAATCCAAAACCTTAGGAAATACCAGATCAATTGTTTCCGCATCTCTCACCATATCATCTGTTATATTGGTAATTTCCGTAACCCTGGCAGGAATCGGCTTGCATGGATTTACAAAGCAACTAAATTCATCTATTAGCTTTCCACCTTGTATTTTAGCAATTCCTATTTCCGTAATCTTTTCCGTTAATGGTGAAAAACCAGTCGTTTCCAAATCAAGCACGCAGTATGTGCAATCAATGCTCTGCCCTTTTGAAGCTGTAACCGACGGCTTTTTATCAGGTGCGAGATATGCCTCTACACCATATATCACTTTCATATCCTTGTTATCTCTTCCCAAAAGCTTATGTGCTTCCGGAAATGACTGAACAACTCCGTGGTCAGTTATGGCAATAGACTTCATTCCCCAACTCATTGCCCTTTTAATTAAATCAGTAGCACCGGTCATGGCATCCATCTGGCTCATCTGAGTATGCATGTGAAGCTCAACTCTTTTAGATTTTGAGTTGTCCATTCTTTCTTCTCTCTTTGTACCTTCTGTCTCGATAATTGTATTTGCTACCAGCTCAACTTCCCCAGAAAATGTACTGTATCCAGAATTTCCTGCTATCCTTACGCCTTTTGCATCTTTAAGTCTTGATAAAACATCTTTATCTTCGCCAGGCTTACAAAAGCATTTGCATGTCATTGAGCTTGTACCGTCATAGAGGTCAAAAGAAATCAAAAACTTTCCACTTCTCAGTTCTTTTGACTCTATATTAGAAATTTCTCCCTGTATGCATACACGACCTTCATTGGGCGTTATATCTGTAATCTTAATAATAGTATCTTTTATATTGGCATTTCTTCCAAGAATCAGGGACTTATCCTTAGCTTTTTTGCTTTCACCTTCCGAAAAAACTTTTTTACTGACCGCTGCTTCCTTGTAAATTCCCGCGGGAGCAATTTTCTTTTTTTGTACTTCCGGAATTTTATCCTGAATAAGCTGAATTTCTTTTGCAAGAGCATCCTCATTTTGCCTGCTGAAATCCTCACAGTTTTTCTTATCTGAAAAATTCACTTGATATGCTTCACCGAAGTGTTTTCTTATATATTCACTTACTGTTTTGTCGTATCCTTTTGAAATAAGAATATCCGATACGGCAAGATTGAACTCAAAGCTTATGATATTACCATCTATTTTGTAATCACAGCATTTGAGTGAGGATTTCAATGCAGGATAAGCATTGGAAAGCATGTTAACTATACTGCCCAACTCTTCGTGTATGGATTTACCGCCAATATTGCATGCATAATTTATATTTATTGAAGAATCATCCAAGCAAAATCTACTTTTTATAAATTCATTCAGTTGGTTTATTTCTTTTGCATCTATGCGTTTATCTGATTTTATTTTAAGTTCCAATGACTTTGTTTTTTTACTCAGTATGACAGCTTCAATTTCTGCATCAATAATATTGTCACCTGCTTTATAATCATTGAAAACTTCCTTTATTTTTTTCATATCAATCCTTCTCTGAAAATTTAAACCTTATTAACCTTTTTTCATTTGATACGATAATTTTAAAAATATCATATCCTATTAAAACGTCAGATATAATCAAAAAAGTCCTCGGACGAGAACTGGCCTTGATTATTTTTCTATGAACGAGTCCATTGTTATTTGTTCCTCTGTAACTTCCTCTTTTTTTGAATTTCTTTCCCCTGTTCTGAATGAATACAGCGGACAGGATTTAATTAAGCAACCTCGGATTTCATTATACTGCCCGTTACTGCATTCCAGACATTTTCTTCTGATTGCCTGCATAAGTGTCACTTTACCGTACATAAAACCTTCCTCATAAATGTTGACATTTAATTCTAATATAATTTTATTTTACATTATGTAGGTTTCAAAATCAATAATTAATATTGTAAAGTCAAGACAGCATTTATATGTAACCGAAAATACCGTCTGCTCCAAAAACATTAATGGCAGTCAATATACCGATTTAATATTTAATTATATACATCCAGCACTTCCCAAAGAGAGACGATTTTAATCCCGTCATATAAAGAACGGAAGCTTTTATCGCAGCCTGCGCATTTATTAATAATTACAGAATCCTGAGGCAGCTGCGGGTCATGTTGGCAGCATAAGCTATGTATTTAAACTTTTTGTTCAATTTCTAACAAGGCTTGCTTCATTTCTATGCCACCTGCATATCCAGTCAAACTTCCGTCTGAACCTATTACCCTGTGGCACGGAACAACAATTGTAACAGGATTTCTGTTATTTGCCAATCCTACTGCACGGCATGCTTTTGGACTTCCTACATCCTCAGCTACCTGTTTATATGTACGTGTTTCGCCATACGGTATTCTGCAAAGAGACTCCCATACCTTTTTTTGAAATTCTGTTCCGTAAAGCTCGTAATCAAAATCAAAGCTTGTACGTTTGCCTTCTAAATATTGTATTACCTGCTCAAAAACCGCATCTGAAAGAGCCGATTTCTCATTTTTCCCGTCAATTTGTTTGCATCTTTTTAAATAAACAATTTTATTATCTGTGTAACCGATTTTAAGTGTACCAAATTCAAAATCGTAGTAAGCATATTTTATCATTTTGTTGCTCCCTTCTGTATTCTGCAGGCGACACCTGTCTTTTTCTTATAATGCCATGTTATTTTAAGGTGCATAATCTCTCATTTCAGGCACGGCCCCACCTGCTATTGCCCATAGATAAAGGCTTGCCACAGTACCGAACGGAGAGTATCTCTTTGCATATTTCTCAAATTTTTTTCTGTCTATGCTTTCCTGATGATACAGCATTCTCATTCCCCTGTGGATTGCAAGGTCCCCGAAGCTCACTATATCAGGCCGCCTCATGCTAAATATCATTATCATTTCTGCAGTCCATACCCCTATTCCCTTCAAGCTGGACAATTTATTAATTACCTCTGAATCCGAAAGCTCCTTCAGCTTGTCTATATCAAATTCATTATTCCTTACCTTTTCCGCAAAATCTTTTATATATCCGGCTTTTTTAAAAGTTGTCCCAAGTTTTTGCAACTCGTTTATATCAATACTATGCATAGTATTTTCATTCACATTACCGATCCTGTCAACAAATCTCTGCCATACTGTGGCATGAGCCTTTGTGGAAATCTGCTGCCCGATTATATGATATACAACCGAAGAAAAAATATCTGTGTCTACCGAACGCTCAATATGTCCTATTTTATCAATTGCCTCTCCCAGAAGCTTGTCACGATTTTTCAGGTGCTCTATTTCTGCGATTCCGTATTCAAAATACAAAAAATCACCTCCAGCACAACAATTATATCATAATGCGAGATGATTTTCTTCTCAATTCTGTATATTCAATTTTTGGATATTAATTTAAAATTAACCATATCAACTATACTTCATTTACCGTTATATTTCCACTGTTCAGAATATTAATTGCATTTGAACCTTCACCATTTACATATTTTCCGGATTCTTTAAGAAGCCAGCTTGCGTTTCCTCGTAGTTCATCTGTAGATTCAACAAACGCGTTAACCTTTACATTTGAAGGCTTATCAAGCCTTATATTTACATTTCTAACTGAATCCAACGTCCATTCATTGCCGAAATTTTCATATATCAAATCCAAATTTCCACAGTTCACAACTTCCACATCTATATTTTTAGGAATAAATATCTCAATATTATTATGACTTGAATAATTATATCTGCTATCTGTACAGCTTACAGGATAAATATATAAAGTATCTCCATTTCTTCTATAACTGACGTGCTCAGATGATGACAGCTCTTCCGCTTCTTTCTTGCTTGCTGCATATATGCTAATATCTGAAATGCCGCTTATCTTGTTATCATCGGAAGCTCTTACAACAATGTTATTTGTATCATCAATAATTATTTTGTTTATACTATCGTCTGTGACATATTCGTTAAGCATCACATCCATGCTGTAATATTCACTTAGGAACATGCGTTGCATCCTGTCCATCACTCCCGTTTCTTCAGCAGCATACAAAGCCATATTTGCAAACAAAATAATCAGAACAATAAATATGCTGAACAAATCATACTTTATCACGGATTCTTCTTCCTTGGAAGCATACCTGCACCACAATATTTCCGCTCCCAGCAATATAAGTATAGCAGGCCACATTAGCCTGGCAGCCTTCAAAGCAGAAAAATTGCTGAACTGCGACATAAACAAAGCCGCGCCAAAAGCTATCAGAACCAATCCCATAGAAATATTCCCAACTCTTTTAATTCTAATCATTTTCATTCTCCCCATTTGAGTTCTCTTCTTTACTGTTATTTTTCCTGCCTTTAGCCAGCATGCAAATACCGGCTATGATAAATATCAAAGATACTACTGTGGTCTGTATATATCTGATAATATAATAATCCATTAAAGGGTAAAGTATTTTTTCAACTATAATAATCAACCCAATCGCTATGAGAGTAATCCCTTTCCATTCAGGCCTTATATCAGGGAAATGCAAAAATTTATCCTCTGATTCCTCAATTGAATCATCAACTATATGCATTGTGTCAAATAAACTGTAAAACCATATGAGAGGAAGCAAAAACAACAACAAAGAAATTCCCAGCCATCCCATAAAATATATGGAAAAGAAGAATGCTCCCATTATTATCAAACCTTTTTTTTGATACCCAAGGTACATGTGGCCTGCTCCTGGTATTACAGCCAATGCAAGAGATATGCTTTTCTTATTAAGCTTTTTATTAGGAATAAATTGACTCTCGGCAGAATTATTAGAAACATTGTACAATTTCCTCATTTCGATACTTTTCCATGCGGAGAACATGTCAATCAAAGAGATAAGCCACAAAACGAGATATCCTATAACCGTCAGCAGCAGAAAAAAATTCGCATATGTCAATATTGAAAGCCCTATACCTCCTGTAACTCCGACAACAAACAAAGTAAAAAATATTATTGCCCGTTCCTTCAACCCTATATACAAATGTGCCAGTCCCGGTATAACCGATAATATAAACGCTATTAGCTTGCTTTTATCATTCATTATTTATCCCTCCATTATTTCTGTGATTATTTTCGATTCCGGCTATAAGGCCGGATGTTGTACTGACTATGCTGTCAGAAAGTTGAGCAACAATGTTGCTTTTACCGCCTGCGGTCTGCACTGAAGCCGAAAGCTTTGGCACTGCATCCACAAGTCTCGTATAAAAACCTGTAAAAGTTAATATTATCGTTACCGATGCCACTGCAGCGTAATAAACAAACTGATAATTAAATTGGTTTTTTATATTTTTAATTTTTGGTTTTAAATTCTCAGGCTTCTTCAGGCTTTTCATTACCTCTGCTTCAAAATTATCAGGAATAAGCTCAGCAGCATGTTTTTCTTCATTTTCATCAATAAGGGACAGAAAAATTTCCATGCATGTATCACATCTGTATAAATGCTGTTCCATTTCTTTAGCTTTTCCTTCAGGCAGCATATTATTTTTGTACAAAAGCCATTCAATATAGTCATAATGCTTCATTTTCTTCCCTCCATTTTTCTTTTAATAATAATTTTGCCCTATACAGCCTCGAAGCTATGGTTTTAACAGGTGCATTTTCTTCTAGAGCAATTTCTTCATAAGACTTTTCCTCAAAATAAAATTTTTCCACTGCAGTTCTGTAAATTTCCGGTATACTGCTCAAAGCTTTAATCAGCAGTTCTTTTCTTTCATTGTCAATTATAAACGATTCCGGATTATCTTTTGATTGAATATCTTTCATGTCAATTATATTTCCTGCATCCTCAATCACCTTTTCATTAAACTTTGATTTCTTTTTACGTATCCAGTCAATTGACTTGTTTGCCGCTATTTTTCCAATCCATCCTTTAAAATTTTCGCTGCTATATGAAGGAAGAGCGGTATAGATTTGCAGGAACACTTCCTGGGCAACATTCTCTGCTTCTCCGTAGTCTTTTATAAAATTAAGTACAATAGCAAAAACATAATTTTTGTAATTATGGACTATTTCTGCAAAAGCCTGATCGCTGCCTTGAATAGATTCTTTTATCAGCAGTTTTTCACTTTCCATACCTCCCCTCCTTTCTCTACACTCATTATAACGTAATGCAAATATAAACTACTGCATATTTTTTAAAAAAATTATAAAAACTACATCACATTAAAAAATAGTAACTAATAATTTCAGATTATAAATAAGAAAGAGCAAAGCCTCCGAATTTCGGAACGCCCTTGCTCTTTATGTCTGTAAACATCTTCAACAAATTCTGTATATAGCATATTTATCTTTTCTTATGTTTGCTTTTGATTGACTGCGGTACTGACTTACTATCACAGGAAAATATAAATTTGTTATTATTCCACATCACAGCGACTTTGAATTTTACTTAAAAATTTTTTTATTTTAAGACAGCCTAGAAAGCTCAACTGCAATATCTGCTCCCAGGCGTGCATTGTTGTATACTAGTTTTATGTTTGACTCCAGACTTTCTCCTCCGGTTATTTCCTTTACTTTCGCCAAGAGAAACGGTGTAGATTCCTTACCTCTTATGCCCCTCTTCTCAGCATCTTTAAGAGCATTTTCAATGGCATCGGTAATTATATCATAATTCATTTGATATTCTTCTTCGATAGGATTTGCAATAACCATTCCACCTTTGAGGCCTAATTTCCACTTAGCTTTTAAAGCACGTGCTATTTCCTCTGCGGTTTCTACTCTGTAATCTACACTGAATCCGCTTTTACTTGTATAAAAAGCCGGCATTTCCGTTGTTCTGTACCCTGCAACAGGCACTCCGCGTGTCTCAAGGTATTCCAATGTCAAACCAATATCAAGAATAGACTTAGCACCTGCACAAACAACAGCAACATTTGTACGAGCAAGTTCTTCCAAATCTGCAGAAATGTCAAATGTTTCAGATGCGCCTCTGTGAACTCCACCTATTCCTCCGGTTGCAAACACCCTTATTCCTGCAAGCTCAGCAATAATCATAGTAGAAGCAACTGTTGTGGCACCGTCTAACTTCTTTGAAACAATAAACGGTATATCTCTCCTTGACGTTTTAATAACACTCTCTGCTTTACCCAGATATTCAATTTCATCCTTTGTAAGCCCTGCTTTTAGTTTCCCGTTTAAAATTGCAATAGTTGCAGGTACTGCGTTTTTGTCCCTTATTATCTTTTCAACATTCAAAGCTGTTTCCACATTTCTGGGATAAGGCATACCATGGGATATAATCGTTGATTCAAGTGCTACTACAGGCTTTCCTTTTTCTATTGCTTCCTTCACTTCAGGGTTAATTTCCAAATATTTTTCTAACATAATTTAAGCTCCTTCACTTTTGAATTTATACTTTCTACAGACATGTTCGGGTTTATGGTGTTCTCGTGAGAAAGTGCGATTACTGATGCAGCTGTAGCTATTGCTGCACTTTCATTTATATTTTTATTATTAATATGAGAATAAACTAATGCCGCCATAAAAGCATCACCTGCTCCTGTGGTATTAACAGGATTTATGTGATTTGCAGCCACACGCTTCATCTCAGATCCGTCACTGTAGAATACGCCCTTTTTCCCAAACGTAATAAAAACCCTTTTAATCCCTTTGCTTAAAAGGTATTCGAAATTTCTTTTCAATCCGTCTTCACAGTTAATTTCAATTCCCGTCACAGCTTCGGCTTCGATTCTGTTTGTCTTTAGAGTATGAATACTCCCCAATAAATTCTTAACTTTTTTAGCCTTCGCAGTAGACACTGTATCTAGAAAAAAATCTGTATTTCTATGGTTGCTTAAAAGATATTCAATAACATTCAGAGGAACATTAGTATCCAAAACACAAAGTTCAGAATTATCAATGACATGTTTTTTTTCTTTAATAAATTCAACTGTCATTCTTTCATATATGTCCATACTGGATATGGCTACAGACATATCATGAGTTTCATCAAGAACTGCAAGATAGGTAGACGTGCTTTCGCCCTTCAGGATGAGACAGTCTTTCATGTCCAACCCCATATCAGCTGATTCTTCAAGTATTTTGCTTCCGTAGATATCATCTCCCAGCACACTTATAAGCTTTGTATCTATACCTAGTCTTACAAGATTTTCACCTATATTTCTGCCAACTCCACCAAGTGACATTTTAACAATCCCTATATTTGAGTCCGCAGGAATCAACCTGTTTTTAGGGATGCCATGTATATCAATATTGACACCGCCGATTACTGTGACATATGGATTTTCCTTTACAACGTATCCCTTTCCAAGTATTTTTCCCTTTTTAATAAGATTCGTTATGTGCACCGCAACAGATGATCTGGTTATTCCAAGTAATTCTCCTATTTCATTTTGAGAAATCATTGGATTTTTTTTTATTAAATCAAATATTTCCTGTTCTCTGTTAGTCATTAATTCCTCCGAACTCATATTTGCTTAATTTATAAGCTATTGCTTACATTATATTAACGCATATAAATATTTTTTTCAATTAACTTTTTAGAAGTTAGCATATATCTCTTTTTTAATTAATAAAAAAGCTCCAAAAGAGCCATATAGTCTCCATGAAGCTTATTGCCATTACCGTGCACCCTGCCAATTATTTTCAAAACTTGCTCTATCGCTTACAAAATCAAAAAGTACTTCATTGTCCGAATAGCACGTATATCTTACGCGGCATGCTGCACTTTCTCTTACCTTTCTTGTCATAATTCCTGACTGAGGTGCATTAAGCAAAAAACTCTTGCCATACAAAAGCTTTATTTCCAATATAAGAGATCCCTGTCTCAAACTAATGAAGTTGTTGCTGATTTTTATAACCTTAGCTCCACAGTATGTAGCTATGCGATACTCTTTTCCGTTAAAAAGTATAATTCCTATGGACCCCACAAACTTAAAGAGACCAAATGGAATTTCAGCTACAGAAATCATTATACTGTTTTCGTTCCAAGAGCATTGCGTCCAGATATAACCTTTTGGAAAAGAGTGTCCTCTGTCTCCTTCAATATACCCCGCTGCATTTTCAAAATAATAATTCCTGCCATTTATTAAAACTTCACCGTCCACCCTATGGTAAACGCTGAATACGCTGTGACGACACTCCATAAAAGGTACAAAGCAAAACGGGCCCATTATATCATAGGCAGGTGGTAACAATGGTCCGAAACATATGTTTCCATGTGCCGAACATTCTTTTGACTCCAAATTAATTTTACATCCATATTTAGAAAAAATATTTTCTCCAAGCTCAATAATAAATTTTTTTCTGTTTACGTGTAGCATCTGAGCAGGAAAATTAAAATTATATGTAAAATTATCAGTAATTATCTGCAGTGATGCCGCAGGATAACCTTTATTGTCTGTATGAAAAGCAGGAATAAATGCAACTGTATGATCCATATCCTGCTGCTTAAAATACCATCCTTCGAAATAACCTTTTTGCCTTTTATTTAAAGAGTTATTCATATTTAGATGTCTCTAAATTTATTTGTGCTGGATTATCTAAAATATTGCCTTTATAATCAAATCTAGAGCCGTGGCATGGACAGTCCCAGCTTTTTTCATCTGGATTCCATTCCAATTGGCATCCAAGGTGTGGGCATCTTGTTGAAACAGCATAGATTCTTCCATTTTCATCCTTATACACCCCTATGTTTTCTCCTTCCTTTTTAATTATCCCTCCATGCCCGACAGGCAAATCATCTAAATCTGTAGCTGAAATAAAAAGCGCCTGCCTTGATATTCCTTTTACAGCCTGACCTAGATTTGAAGTTAAATTTTTTACAGAAGATGAGGGCGTGAAACGCAAAGGTGAAAACAGCTCACTATATGAATTTTCTCTTCCCTTAATTAAATCAGAAATTATCATGGCAGAAACCATGCTGCCAGTCATACCCCATTTACCGAACCCAGTAGCAACATACCAATTGGGAGTTGAATGAGAAAACTGTCCTATATATGGTATGCCATCTAAAGTCATGCAATCCTGTGCAGACCAATGACCTATTTCTATGCCTTTGGGATAAAATTCTGATGCTTTTTCTCGTAGAGTTTTATATTTCCCTCCGGCGGAATTTTCTCCTGTACGGTGACTGCCTCCGCCTAGAAGAAGCACGTTATTAAAACTTCTGAAGGATAATCCTGTGTCTTCTACACCAAGATACATTCCATCAATTTTGGGGACTCCCTCAACAGCAAGCACGTAACTGCGCCCCTGATGCATTCTTGCAAAATAATAACCAGGTGCATTAATAAAAGGAAAATGAGTAGCAAAAATAATATGTTTTGCCGTAATGATTCCTTTGTCAGTTAAAATACGATTGCCTTCTACCTTCTCTGCCATTGTGTGTTCAAAAACCGTAAGATTTTTAGAAATAGCCTCCAAAAACCTTAAAGGATGGAACTGCGCCTGATTAGAAAATTTCACTGCACCTGCTACTTCAAACGGTAGGGTGGTATTTTCAGTAAACATCGAAAGGATGCCAAGCCTTTCTGCCGCCCGTACTTCCTTCTCAAGCACTGGAATATCTTGACGATTTGTTGAATACAAGTAAGCAGGCAGCTCTTCAAAAAAGCAGTCTCCGGCTTCTTTTGAAACTATATAACGATACTGGTCAATAGCCTGCTGGTTTGCCATTGCATATTGTTCTGCTTTCTTTTTTCCGAAGTTCTCCAATAGCTTATTGTAAATTAAGTTATGCTGCGATGTTATCTTTGCAGTAGTATTTTTCGTCTGACCATGCCCGATTTCATCGGCTTCTATTATAATAGTCTTCACGTTATTCTGCTGCAAAAAATATCCTGTTAATATTCCAGCCAAGCCTCCACCTATTACCGCTGCTTCAGTTGAATAATCTCCATGCAATGTACCGCAATCCGGCTGACTGGACGTTTTAATCCAAATTGATTCCATTTTATTTCACCTCTCAAATAGGTTATGCAAAAATAGAAATTATAAACGAAGCCTTAGTTTATTTAATTTTTAATAAGAGAGTTTTATTTAACAGTTATTCTATTTACAGCTCAAGCAGCTGATATTATTACAATATCCCATTATACATATGATTATCTCTGCAAAAAAATATCCTTTGTTTTAAGTCCATTCCGCTTAGCCTGGGTCCGCCAGCCAATGTTTCCCATAACCTTATAAAGAAAACGAGGAAAGTTCGGCGAAGCATAAATATCTTTTCCGCTTCGTTTTTCTGCTGCATTACTTGCAAGCTCCAACAATGCGGCAGATGCATTTTTGCGTGGACCCTTTCCCTTAGGAACATTACCAAGCCCTGCAAGCATGCCACCTGCACCTATGCCAAGACCTTGGCCCCATTTAAGATTTGCTTTTGTACACCAGATTTTCAACATTTCAAGCGCGTGGCGATTCTGATGCCCTTCATAAAATCCACAGTTTACAATTGCATATACAACCGCTTTGGATGAATTATATTTCAAATAATTTTCCATCTCAGTCAGATAATGCAGAAAATGAGATGGAATACTGTCTACATACAGAGGAAATGACAGAACAATGATATCTTGTTCGGACAAAGACTGAAGCAAGACAGAATCCGGTTTTTTGTTTACATTTAGTGAATACTGAACAATTGCATGTTCCTGCATGTAATCCCGCAGCTCATCCAGCAACATGCCTGATGCACTTTTATTTACTTTTGGGCTGCCGTTAATAAATAAAATATTCATTTAAATTCTACCTCCCAATGCTTCAGCCTCTGTCTCAAAACATATATTCTTTATATTACAGTGCAAATTGATAGAGTTAGCCTTTACCAAATCACGAGCAACACATTTTTCTCGTTCGCTGATTGCATTTCCGTAAAAATAAACACTAAGATTGAAATTGTGATTATACCTAGCTCTATGATGAATCTCTCCATTTTTGGTTATAAAGTACGGATGTATGTAAGATATGCTTCTATCCAATACATTTTTTATAAAAGGACTAAAACCTCCGTAAACGCACCGGCTTATCAGGATCAGCTCATCACATTTTGATAAAAATTCACCCATATTCCCGTATTGATCGCGAATAATACATTGGGCAGGGGTTTTAATCCAGCATCCAAAGCATCCTATACACGGATGAATAGATCCGCCCTTTGATATGATACGTACATCCTCCCCATGAGGCAAAATTTTCTGTACTTGCTCAGGGGACAAATCGTGAATAATTAGTCTCATTTTCTTTTCCTTTCTACATAATCATCAAAAATTAATAATTTACTTCAATGAGAAATTAATATGAAGATCAACCCTCTTTAATTTCACAATGTTTACAGTGTCAACAATATTATAGTACGCAATGTTTACTTTGTCAACATTATGTGTTACACTATTTATGTAAAATTTTCTTTTATGAAAGGATGAACTAAATAGTGGCAAATCAAAACTACCATCATGAAAATCTTAAGTCAGAACTTATACGAAAGGGATTGCTGATTCTTGATAAAGAAGGATACGAAAACTTTTCTCTGCGTAAGGTGGCTAAATCCTGCAATGTCAGTCAGACCGCCCCCTATCGGCATTTTAAAAATAAGGATGAATTAATTGCAGCTATTATGGAAGAAGCCATGCGTTCATTCTATGACAGTCTTAATGAAGCTGCATTAAAGTATCCGGATGATCACTCCAAACAGCTTAAAGAAATGGGAATTGCCTACATACGTTTCTTTTCGGAGAATCCGGAATATTTGCATCTGCTTTTTTCAAGCAACATATTTAGCAAAATTAAATTTACTTGCGACAAAAGTGAAAGCTCGGATAATTGTAGCAATGAACATTACAAAAACAGAGATCCTTTTGCTGTTTTTTATAGAGCTGTTGAAAATTATGCCGCCTCTGCAAATAACTATATGGGACAGGATGAGCTTATATTGTACTGTTGGGGATTGGTACACGGAATTTCCGTATTATCCGCCAATAAAGAAAACTCCCCGTTTAATGCCAACTTTTTAGATTTAGCGGAAAAAATCATCTTTAATGAAAAATTTCTTAAATAGCAACCTGCATATCATTTAATTAACCGCATAATTAAATTTAAATTGACACTTTATAGTGTTGAATTTACGGTAAAAAAAGGCCGGGAATCCGGCCGATCATTTGTTTAGTCCTGCTGCATCAGATTATATATTCTTTCCACAAATACAGCAGTTTCTGCTCTTGTTGCCTTTCCCTGAGGATTGTTGCCATATCTTTTAATAATAGTAAAAGAAACATTTAATTTTTAATATTTATTTTAATAAAATTAATTATATAATAAACAAATTTTACGAATATCTACACTACAATTTATTTTTGTAGCATCAAAAATTTTACATTTTAATTTTCTATAAAGTTATAGTTGCGTTTGTTCTGAATAAAATATATTATAATATTATCTTTTATGAAAGAAAGGATAATGTTATGATAATTAGAAAATATGTTTCCAATGATGTTGACAACATGATGGATGTTTGGAAAAAATCAAGCAAAATTGCTCATTCCTTTTTACCTGAAGAACATTTTATAAGTGAAGAAAAAGAAATACGAAATGTATTTTTACCTGTTTCTGATACGCGAGTAGCAGAAATAAATGGCAAAATAGTAGGCTTCATATCAATGGTTGATAATTCAATTGGAGGTTTATTCATCGATCCCGCTCATCAGAGAAAAGGGATAGGAACCGCTTTAGTAAATGTATTCCTAGATAAATTTGATGCCTTGGAAGTTGAAGTATTTGAAAAAAACATGCAGGGACGAAAATTTTATGAGAAAACAGGTTTTGTAATTAAGGATACTTCCATAGAGGAAAGCACAAAAGAAGTAAGCTTGAACCTCTTGCTTAAAACTAAACTTTAAAATTATAGTTGCATGATTTATTAATTCATAGAATGATAAAGAAAATAATGTATATTACGCCTTGCTGTAAGTTTCAAAGCAAGGCGTTTTAAATTATATTACTTATAATTGTTATTTTATTGCTGACACTACCGACTAACTGTGTGGCAGTTTGAAACAACTCTTATGAGATCGCTGAAAACACCGTACGCCGTCTGTTCAATTTCAGGATCATGCTCAACAACAGATATGGTTCCCATTAAATCTGTTGTAATGCTCACAACAGACGTGGTACCGTTTATGCTTGCGTATAACGTACCTTTGGGCACTTCCTGAGGAGCAACAATAGCTGCAATTTTCCCGCCTGTACTTTTTCCTGAGCAAACAAGCTTTATTACATTGCCTCTTTCTTCTGCCTCTTTTATTTTTTCAAGGGTAATTGTTTCAATGCCTTCTCGCTCAACATCCAAAGGGGTAATATTTGCATCCATTAAAACATTTAATAATGCTGCTGTTTTTGCTGCAGCGTCCCACCCTTCAATATCCATGGAAGGATCAGCCTCTACAAAGCCACGCTTTTTCCCTTCCATTATAACATCATCATAATTTTTGCCCTTAGATAATTCTTCTAAAACAAAATTCGTTGTGGAATTTAAAATTCCTCTAACCTCTGTTACCTTGCAAAGTTTAAGTGTTTCATCCACAAGATTGAAAACAGGTGTTCCGTCCATTACTGCCGTTTCATAATAAAACTTTACTCCATGTTCTAAAGCCTTTTCTTTGAGGTTTTTATATGCCCATGCAATAGGTCCCTTATTTGCGCTTATTGCATGCTTTTTTCTTTCTATAGCTGATGCAATGTGTTCTATCGCAGGTTGTCCAGAAAAAATTTTAAGAGGAGTAAGTTCCATAAGAACGTCATAATCTGCGTTTTTCGCTATTTCCATAGAATTCATTACTGAGTAATCTGTATTCTCTTTATTGAATCTGCCAAGTTCACTCATATCCTTTAAAGCTCTTTTTAAATTAATACCGTTGCTATTTAGCAATGAACCTCTGCTTCCTGTAGATATGGCTGCAACTTTTATATTAAATCCATATCTTTCGAATATTTCTTCATGTTTTTCTAAAAGCAGTCTTGCAAATGCCTGACCTACGTTACCAAAGCCAAGGATCGCCAGACTAATATAACATTTTCCCATTTTTATCTCCTTATTATAAATATAATGCATAGTTACGTTTTCATACTATTTTACCATCTATACTAACACTGTTCAATATATAATATTCTTATATATCTTACATGTATTGCAACGCTTCTGACACACCCTTTAAATTTCTGAAAAACCGTCTGCTTATAAACTCAAATTGCATGTGTTATTAACAAACAAAAAAACAGAAAAACTTTCTGTTTTTTATTTAGTATAGATTTAAATAATATTACAAAATTTCAAAGCCAAATACATTCAAAGACTTTAAAACACCGAACAGACTGCTGAGCTTTATATGAACATTTTCTCTGTTTGGTTTAAGACTTTTAGATATATACACATTAATAGAATCTATTTTATATAATTCATACCCTATTTTTTCTTTCGGTTCACCTAACCGTACGCTTGGCAAAGCTACAGATGCTCATGTGCAGCACCTCTTGATTTTTTCAATTGTAGCAGTACCGCCTTTTTCCAGAATATAATCCCTAGCCTTATCCTCGATAATCAACATATCCGAAGCACAGCTCCTTTAAAGAAATTTACTTTATATATACCCTGGAAGAATTAACTTAATCTCAATAGCCTTACAAATTTACATAAAAAACTAACTCATTATTTCCTATTTAAGATATTCATAAACTGCTCACCTGTAATTGTTTCTTCCTGATATAAAAATTCTGCCAGTTCATGAAGCTTTTGTTCATTTTCTTTAAGAACTTTCATAGCTTTTAGATGAGCCTCCTTAATGATTAACAGCACCGCTCTGTCTACTTCCTTGGCTGTTTCCGGTGAACATATAACTTGTGAATTGCCGCCCAAATAATTACCTCTTCCAGTTTCCATAGCCATCATATCAAATTCATCTGTCATGCCATACCTTGTAACCATTGCGCGTGCTATTTTAGTGGCTTGTTCAATATCGTTGGAAGCTCCTGTGGTGCATTCTCCGAAAACAAGTTCCTCTGCAGCTCTGCCAGCACAAAACATTGCAATTTTATTTATTGTCTCTGATCTGTTAATCAAAGTTTTGTCTCTTGTTTCAATCTGCATGGTATACCCAAGAGCACCTGACGTGCGCGGTATTATAGTAATCTTGTGCACAGGAGCACTGTTAGCTTGTACTGCTGCAAGCAATGCATGTCCGATTTCATGATATGATACAATCTTTTTTTCCTCGGAACTTAAAATTTGATTTTTCTTCTGCTCTCCAGCTAATACAACTTCAACAGACTCTTCAAGGTCCAAATGGCTGACAAAATTTCTTCCCATTCTCACTGCCCGAAGTGCGCCTTCATTAACAATATTGGCAAGTTGAGCTCCTGAAGCACCGGCTGTTGCTCTAGCAATTAGATTATAATCAATATCCGGCTCCATTTTGCATTTTTTAGCATGAACTTTTAGTATTGCAACACGCCCCTGCATGTCAGGCAGTTCTACACGAACATGCCTGTCAAAACGTCCAGGCCTTAGAAGTGCAGGATCCAGGATTTCCGGTCTGTTGGTTGCTGCTAAAACTACAACTCCTTTATTTTCTTCAAAGCCGTCCATTTCCGTAAGCAGCTGGTTTAATGTTTGTTCACGCTCTTCATTATTTCCGGCACCGATTCCACGAGCCTTGCCCACAGTATCAATTTCATCTATAAATACGATGCAAGGTGCCTTCTTTGACGCCTTATTAAATAAATCTCGCACTCTTGATGCTCCTCTGCCCACATACATTTCAACAAATTCAGAACCTGAAACAGGGATAAACGGAACATTAGCCTCCCCTGCAACTGCTTTAGCAAGCAGCGTCTTTCCCGTTCCAGGAGGCCCAACCAAAAGTATTCCCTTAGGGCACACGGCCCCGATTTCATTGTATTTCTCCGGATGAGAAAGATAATCAACGATTTCAATCAATGATTCCTTAGCTTCCTCCTGTCCAGCTACATCACAAAAAGTTTTTTTATTTCTAGTTTCTTTATCTTTTGTTTTATTGTTATCTTTTTCTTCATCGGCAAGCTTGTCATTCCCTTTTAACTTGTCATTAAGTTTTATTCCATAATATGTAACCAAAATAATAGGAACCACAAGAATGAGTAGTAAAACAACAAAATAGTCAGATTTATTCAATTCTACCACACCTATATCAATGCCTTTTCCCCTTAAACGATTTATAAGCTCAGTTACATCACTGTATTGTGTTTTGTAATGCTTTGTATTACCATTTGAATCTTTTACAGTATACAAAATGTCATCTTTCAATATTTCCACCACGATTACTTCATCAGCATCAATATAACCTTCAAACTCTTCCTGTGTGGACAAATTAATAACCGGCTTTGCTAAAACCGGAAGAAGCATCCAATTTATGTACATAATAATAAAAATTGATGCAATGTAATAAAAAATAATAAATTCTGATTTATTACTCTTGTTGTTTTCACTCATAATTAGCTCCTGTTACAACTAAATTAACTTTTTGTATAAAATAAAAAGGACCTTAAAAATACATTAGGACCCTTCCTTCGATGAAATCTTTATGTATATTATGAATACAGAAATAAAATTTCTGCATGTTTAAGCTGTTTAATTCCTTTTTTAAATTAATAAAATTACTATCATTTGATGATTGTATACAGCCATCAATTATTTGTCAAGTTATTTAATTAACATTTTTTGCTTTTCAACAAACTTTTAAAATTTAAGGAATGAAAAGTATAAAATCATAAAAAGCAAAACATTATTAGTGATAAGACCAAGCAAATATTATAAAATTGCGGTAAATTTGCTATCATAGCAAAAAACCACAACATTCCTGCTGTGGTTTTTAAAATGTAACATTATACATTCCTACGTAATTAATCCTTCTATCAAAACTAATTCTTCCAAACTTGTGAGAATATACGCAGCCAATTGTCTCCTAATATATCACGTACATTTTCGTCAGAATATCCTAGTTTTAAGAGAGATTCTGTAATTTGGGGAATTTGATTTACTTCAACCTGATGTAATGTGTTACTAATATATCCTCCATCTTCAGGATATTTTTCACGGTTTGTATCTGCCAATCTCACAAATGCATCCATATCATATACATAGTCAAGTCCTATTCCCGCATGTTTAGGTCCTACAAGCTGTACTATGTGATCAATGTTTTTAACATATTGCTCAACCAAATTTTTATCATTGCCTAAAAATAATCCAAAACCGGTTACTCCAAATACCCCTCCATTTCGAGCTATAGCTTTTATTTGATCATCCTTATAGCATCTTTGATGATTAGTTACCGCTGCAACATTGCCGTGGCTTACAACTACCGGTGCTTCAGATGCTTCAATTGTTTCCATGGCAGTACGATATCCTGTATGAGCTACATCTACAATCATTCCTACCTTATTCATCTCTTTTATTAATTTGTATCCAAATTCACTTAATCCTTTGTCGTCTTCTTCATGGCAACCATAGCCCACCCTGTTTTTCGCATTGTAAGCCATAAGCATATGTCTTATTCCTCTATCATAGAAAAATTTAACCATTGATAAATTAGTTCCGATTGGAACTGTTCCTTGAAAATGGAAACCTACCGCCAGCTTGTTTTCTTTTTTAGCACGTTTAATGTCATCAACTTTTTTTACAAAAATTATATCTTTTGACCTGCTTAACACTAGTGCTTTAATCAAAGTAACATTTTTTACAGTTTCCATAGTTTTGTGTAGATCTGATGCCACTGTAATCGAAGCGTAATTGAACCCATTTGCTTTCATTCTGTTAAGTGCATCAAACAAGTTAGAAAATTTACTACCTGGCATTATTGGCAGCGTAGTATCTACAACATAAGCCTGTTCATGTAATAATTCAGCGTCTTTTGAGATGTTCCAACTTTCACACATATAAAATCCCTCCTAATTTATGTATAAATTTGAATAACATTAAGCTCTCAAAATGTTGACCATAAACAAATTAGCATAAAATATGTATAATTTTAAAGCTTGTTCTGCCATAAAAGTGCAACGTGGTCTTGCCTTTTGCTTTTTAATTCTAGTAAAATTTACCACTTAATTGCTTTTCTAAATTATATCTAATATTTCTTCATAAAGCAATGAAAAGATAACAATTCTTTTAACATAATTAATGTCCTCACGCTTGAGGACATTGTATTAATATTATTTTCGTAAATGGTAAATAATTTATTAAATATAGAATTTTCAAGATTCATATTATTTTATTAATATGCAAAGTATAAGCTGATAAATAATTCATTTTAAAATATAAGGAGATTTTTGATGTATTTGATATTGTGTAGCAGTCTACGCTTTTATTCATATAATAAGTTAAAATATTATTTTAGGAGGTTAAATATGGGATTCTGTAATAAAGATAGAGTAGGTGGAATAGGTGGAATTGATTCAAGTCTATTGTTTTTCTTCTTGTTATTGGTAATACTTTATTGCACATGTTGTGGCGGATTTGACTTAGATTAATAATTAATAAATTTGATGCTTAAAGAAAATCGAGTAGGAGGTAATTAATTTAATTACCGTCCTCTCACACCACCGTACGTACCGTTAGGTATACGGCGTAGAATTAACATTTGTATGTGTATATTTTAAGCAAAGACACTAACCCAGCTTTTTCAAGTCTGGTATTCGTCATCGAAGTTGCTAAGATAGGGCTATTGGAAATTTTCCAATACCCTTTTCTTGTATTAGCAAATTCCCATGCTTTTTGTTTAGAAATTCCGAGTTTTTATAGATTATTAAATTTCGTACTCTCTGCCATCATGTATTACTTACTTTTAGAATTTTTTTATAAAATATCTCTTAAAAATTATTTCGTTGAATTATAATTAATTTTGATACAAATAAACTAATATATAAGACTGCATATATCACCTTTTAATACTAACCTCATATATTAATATAAATACTATGTATAAAGGAGATAAAGTAATGTATTATAATCCATATGCCAACATGTTAGCTGAATGCTATATGTTACAGCAACAAATGAATTCAAATATTAGAGTGCTCCATGCAGTTCCAAATGCACCTGCAGTAGATGTTTATGTTGATGATAATATTATTATAAAAAACCTTCCTTATAAAGAATTATCATCATATATATCTGTTCCACCCGGTAATTATAATATTAAAGTTTATCCTACAGGAAGTACAACAAGTCCTGTAATTGATGAAAGCGTCTATGTACCTGAAAAGTCTTTTTATACCATAGCTGCTATTGGTGAACTGCCTAATATTAGCTTATATCCGGTACAAGAACCAACGTCCGCCAATAAATTTGGCTTGTCATGTGTAAGATTTATCCATCTATCTCCAAATGCGCCTGCTGTGGATATAAAATTGCCTAATAATACGATTGTTTTTAGCAATGTACCATACAAGGGCATAGCTAATTATACTTGTGTTCCATCAGGAACATATACGTTTAGAGTAACCCCAACTGGAACAAATGATGTTGTTTTAACTGTTCCTAATGTTATATTAAACCCAAATACTTTCTATACTATTTATGCAGTTGGATTAGTAGGAGAAACTCCAGAATTAGATGCATTATTGGTTACTGAACCAAGATAAATTTCTAAAAAAGTTGCTCAAAAAGATTCGAGCAACTTTTTTTATTTATAGTAATTAATCAATCTTACAGTCTGAAAAATTACCCCAATTTTCAACTGTATTATACATTGGGTCAGTTGATTAGAAGCAAATTAAAAATTCGCCCACAATCAAAAAACTCTTTAAATTTGAAGAGTTTTTAATATTTTCCATAATTTTCTATGGAGGCGGGCCTCGAGGTGCAAATCCACGAAATATATATTTCTTTTTTATTGATATTTAATGATCTACTTTGAAAAATTTAACAATATTGCAAAGTTTCTATATCATTTTAATGGAGGTTTAATTAAATTGTTTAATCCATTAGTCAACATACTTGTAGAAAATTTAATGAACAATATCAACCTCAAATGTAAAAAGGAAATTTACGAAATTGTATCAAACTCTAAATAATCTAATAACGCATTTACCCTTTTAATATGATTCAAAGAAATAATATATATCTAAAAGGTGTTTTGTAAGCGTCAAACAGGTTCTTTCCAATTTTAGTTGATTTCCCTCACCTGTCTACTTGACAAAGGGCAATACATTAGGATGTATTTTTTACCATAGTGGCTATAGAATTGATTCCTCCCACCATCCAAATACTACTCTGCCTGAAGCAAGAATAGTCGGTTTTTCTGGGTTGGATAAAAATGCTGTAAGAGAGCCACCCGGTGGTAATATATATCTTCCATATACTTCCTCTTCAATAGTAATGCCGGCTAAACGATAATTGCCGAACACAAAAAAACCACCAGAAGGAAACCCTTTTGCAGATACTCCAAACTGCATTTTGGCTTTTGCCTGAGGCAGAGGATTAATGGCTGTATTTACAGGTGTAATGAAATTAGATTCTTGAATTATGCCTGGCGGCGTACTGTTAAACCAAATCTGTACTCTATATGGGGTTGGAACTACATCGCTGACTCTCCACGTATTAACATATAAATTAACCCCGGAATTATCAGGATTGTATAACCTTGCCCATCCATTTGCAGCCTCTCCAAACTTAATATCAATGGCAGTGCCGACGAAATACTTACCTTCCATCGATTTGGCTGTAGCTAATGGTATGTCAACGAAGTATTTAAATGTATCTTCATCATTAACAGGCGGCTGAACTGATGCTGTTGATGGAACATAGCTATTATTCGAAGAAGTATATAAAGGATTATTAATTTCATTGGGATATGTGTAAAAATTAGCTGGTTGCCATGGTATTTGATTATACATAGGATTATTCATAATTACCCTGCCTTTTAATAGTTTTTTATTAATTATATGTAAATAGTGTGCTAATTATATGTAAATAGTATGTTAATTGTTAAATTTTAATAATGATAAGTGCATAAGACGGTGTTTCGTAAAAAAATATCCTAACAGTAATATGTGTACTATTAGCCTGTTAATCGAGTAGGAGGTAATTAATTCGTGACAGAAATGGAAAATTTTCACCCTAAGGCAATAGGTAAATACAAAACTAAAACAGATGACATAGAAAATCGGATCATTGCAATGTATGCAAAAGGAATGAGCAATAGAGATATTGAAGATCATTTGAAGGATATCTACGGTGTAGAAGCATCTGCAAGTCTGATTAGTCGTATTACAGATAAGATACTACCGGCAGTGATGGAGTGGCAATCAAGACCATTAGATAACATTTATCCTATTGTATTTTAAAAAGCCGACCTAAAGGGAATATAAAACACAGCAATATTTAATTATAAAATCGTGAAACCCTTTGATTTCTACCTATTTCTTCTCTATCAACACAACACACAGAACATGTATTGTTCCAGGAAACATGTATATTTCTATTTGTTATAGCTTTTTACAAAAAAACCACGACATATTCTGTCGTGGTTTTAAAAATGGAGGCGGACCGCAAAGTGAAAATCCACGAATCCTACTCCATTTAAATTAGATTATCAAGTTATTCACTAATAAATAATATAATTTAAATTATATATATTATAAACAATTACTAATATTTTTCATAATGATTAAAAAAATTACATATATCGTACTTTTGATGGAATGTTGGATTGTCTCAATAAATCACCAAAGTGACTTGTTATTCCCACATCTCCAATTAATTCAATGCCAATATTTTTATCACCTAAATTTACTATTACCTTTCTTAAAGCATCCAATCCGTTTTTTACATAAAACTCTTGATAGTATTCTGGATTTCCTTTGACAATTGTATGATTATTTCCACTAACCCTTAGTTGATTTAATTGTACTACCCATACATCTTTTCCATCATAAACCCATTCTATCGAAACTTCACCTAAATAATTATGATAGCTTCTAATTTTATTATTTAATTTTTTTACTTCGTTGATAACTTCTTTAGGTAATTTTTGAGTACTCTCACTTCCAACCATAAATGAGTCCCCTTTGCCCATGACCCCTTCAATTATATCATCAATTCTATTTTTCTTAATAATTGAGCCTCCTGAGAAAATAGGTTTTACTGCTTCTTGAGAAAGAATAGAAGCAATATTCACATCATTATCGCCTTTTACTTCTTCAAGATTCATAAGTTTAAAAGGGTCAATCCAACTATCACCTGTATAATACTTACCTGGTTCCTTAATTATAGGACAAGTTCTTATCCATTTTTCATATAACCCGGTTTCTTTTCCAAATATAAATGGAGCAATATTTCGAGAAATAACAGTTGTTCTTGGTACTCGTAATCCCAATATATCTGCAATGAGTAGTCCAAAAACCTTATCTCCAATAAATCGAGAAAAATTGTTAGGCCAGGTAATTATACTATCATTACTTATTTCATTATAGTATTCATATTCCCATATAATCGTATGTTCTTTATTTACACCTTGTCTATTAGGATGAACGCTAAATTCTATTCTATAATTTGGGTCAAAATTAACATCAGGTTTAAATCCGTAAACTTTTTCTAAAATTTCGTAGCCAATTTCCCTTGGTAATCTACAAACTCCTTCTTTGTCTACACATTTTGGTGTGTCTTTTGGTGAAAATTCAATAGTATTACCTAAAACTACTCCTGATATGCCGCCATCATTTATATCTATATTTTCATTTATTATAGAGCACTTACCTTCTAATCTATTATTTTTAAGAATATCTAATATTTCTTCTATATTCTCAATTTTTTTATTACTAATTAATTTATTTCCCTTCATGACATGTGGGCTATAACTTCTTATATTCACAGAATTAGATTTTGAAGAATTAATTAATTTTTCTATAAGTTCCTTATTAGTACAATTATTATAAGTATAATTATTTATGTATACAAATCTTGGCATACCTTCCTCATTACAACCAAAACTAATGAATTGAGCTATGTTACCATAATTATTTTCTATAATGTAACTTAGCTTTTCATCTTTCATTATTACTCTATTATTCATATAATCACCTGTGAAATTTATTTTATAAACTAGTATTGGTAATAACTACCTATTGAATTCAAATTTAAAAATATTTCTTCCGCATACCTATCAGTCATGCTAGCAATATAATCTGCAACTATTCGTTTTATATTTTTGTCATTTATTTTTTCTTGTATATTCAAAGGAAGTATTTTAGGATTACGTGTAAACTCCTCATATAATGACTTAACTATTTTTATTGCTTTAGCATCTGATCTTTCAACTTCTGGGCTACCTATATAGTATTGATTTAATATATCTCTTAGCTTTGAATAAAAGTTATTATATTCTTCCTCAAAATTAATAATAAGTCCAAATTGAAAAGCATTTTTTTTAATTCTTTTTATTTCTTTTTTTCTTTCATTAATCAAGTTGTTTAAGACCTTTATATCTTTTTCATCTATTGAATTTTTTATCTTCTTTTCAATTTCTGCAATCTTATTTTCAACAGAAGTTATACCTAGTTCATTTTCTTTCTTTTTAATTCTTTTCTTAGTCTCTTTAATTATTGTATCTTGATTAGATTCATAATCACACATTTCCAAATTATTAATGTTATTAATACTTGCTTTTACTAAATTATATAATACATTTCTAATTAAATCTCTTGTTTTAAAATTACTAATATTTTCCTTAATTTGTTCACTTTTTTTACCTTCTGTTATAAGACTTGATAATACACTTTTCAAATCATATTCTAAACTAGAATATCTTTTTTTGGCGTTTTCATAAATGTTTGTATGATAGAAATCTTCAAAATCATGTGTTAAATATGCAAGCTTATCTGCCCAATAAACTACTTGAGATTCTAAGCTTCCAGGATTTTCTGGATTATAACGGCTACAATCGTATTGTTCTATATTATAATTACCAGCATATACATCTGTATCATGTTTCAAAATTCCTTCACATACTAATGGTGACAACTCTATTTTTTTGCTACTTAAATATCTTACACTCTGTACTGCATGTGAAAAGCCACCATTTTTAAATAATTTATCATTTAAAAATCTTTCGGCAGCATGTCCAAAAGGAGTATGTCCTATGTCATGTCCTAATGCAATTGCAGACACCAAGTCTCTATTTAAGCTTAATGCATCTGCTATACTAATAGAAATTTGTTCAACTTCTAATGTATGTGTTAATCTAGTTCTATGGTCACCATTTTTAGTAGCTGCTATCACCTGAGTTTTATCTTGAAGTCTCCTAAATCCACCAGTATATAATATTCTATCTCTTTGCCTCCTAAATTCTGTTCTATTTGTTTCATCAACTGGCAAATTTAACTCATGTTTTATACCCCACTCTGATATATAATTATTTTCTCTATCTTCTAGCTCTACACTTTTTACAATATGATTAATATTTTTAGTCATATTCTACACCTCAAACAATATATTTTATAAGTACTTTTACTATTAAAATTGATATTTTCATGTATCGTTAAATGGTAAAAAACAGCTTTAAACAATCAGTTTTTAGAGAAGATAACTTTTCTAATTATATCAACTCCTATGTTTCAATACAAGTAATAGGTTAAACTATTACAAATCTTTCAGTAATTTTATTAACCGAAAACATGCTCTATTTGCCTTAGCATATTTAATTAATTCTTCTTTAATATCATTTGGTATTTATGTCTTTTCTAATTTCCATGTTATGTAAGCATACCAAGATTCTAATTCATCGCCAACATAGTATGCTACATTTCCTAAAGATTCGGCTATAGTAAAGAAAATGAAGGTGGCATTTTTTTAAGTTTATAATTTCTAAAATGTCTATTAGAACTTGTAATTTAATATCATGCGCTTTAAACGCTCCTCTTGGAAGTGCACGATTACTTAATTTTTCGAATACATTTTGAAGATAAATCAAAAAAGGTAATCTTGATTGCCTTTAATCGTTTGGACGAAATAAAGATACATAATCTTCACTGATTATTACAACATTGTCAGGAATCGTTATCACTCCGTTAATGTGATAAATAGGAATTAAGTTCTTTACCTTTAAAAAAACATTCATGTGGTCCTAAAGATAAACATTGACCTATAAAGATACTTCTGATAGATTTGTATATAAGTCTCTGTTGCATAAACATTAGTTAATTCAGCAATAGTATTTTTGAATAATACTATACCATCATACAGAAACTTTACTTAACAATATCATTATTTGAATAATTTGTCAAATCTTGTAATTTCTAAGATAGTGTCAAGTTGCTTTCGGAAAATAAAAACAATAAATTCCCTTAGTAAAATTAAGCACCACGAATAGACTTAAGAAATTCACTCATTTGCGTTCTTTTGCCTATATTAATAATTTCTAAATTATCAAGTGTTTCATTTATTGAAACATTTAATTTCTTTTTCACTACACGCTTATCAAGCTCTTTGATTTTTCTTTCTTTAAACTCTGATTGTTTCTTAAGTTTCATTAAGTCATAAACCTTGCCACCATTCTTCTTGTAAACCCGTAATCTAGCCATTTGGTCAGCTCCAACTCCACTCCAACCCATAGGCCTAGAACTAAGTCTATTCGATAGAATATGACTCACATGCCCTTCTGCACTGCAGCCAACATAATCTAGGTTGTATTGATTTCTTATTCCTTCCCAGTTATTCATAATATATCTGCGTGATTCAAGTACTGAATTTCTTTTCGTTACGTTTTCTGTACAATCTAATATTTCTTCAAATAAATCACTTACCCATTCTTTCTTTCCTTTATTTACGTATCCCCACATTACAGGTGTTGTATAGGGTATATGTGCTGTAGCTTGTTTTATATATTTTGATAAATGGAATCTATCTAACACATAGATACTTTTGTCTATCCAATTTAAGCCCTCTTTTATCCAATTAGCGCCATCTCCTGATAAATACACCCTTTCTATTTTATCTGTATCATAATATTTGTATATGTAGTCAGCTACTTCTAACCAAAGCTGTTCATTATTATTGTTATATAATCCTGTAAAATATCTTGGATTTATTAGAGCATTTCTATTTTTACCTTCGTTTTTTAACCCTTCATGTACATAAATCAATTTCATCTGTTTGTTAGTTCCATCTTGCATTGCTACATGATCTTCATCCGCTTCTACATACAGAAGTTTCGCTTCCAATTTTTTATTTGTCTTCTTTTTATAAACCGTCTTTTCTACAGCACTATTTTCTATTTCATCTAGTTTTCTTATGTTGTTCATAACGGTTTGATTGCTAAACTCTTGATCTGGAACGCTATTCCTTCCACTTTTACTGTATGAAACATCTATTGCGCTTTCAATAAGCTGGGATTGAAGCATCATATCCATTCTTTCATGTACTTCTATTCCTAAGAAATCATCTGAAAGATATTTGTATTCTCCTGTTTTTTTATTCTTGTAATAGGTCCTCTTATATTTTACATCTCCAAATATTGTGCTATATGTTTTTTCCATGTTCCTTTTTTCAACATACCACTCTCTTTTTTGCTTCCCCGTTTGTCGTATGCTTTCTTCGCATGCATCAAACAAAACTTTTATTAATTTTACTCCTACATCATTTAGTGTGCGCTTTGTATTTTCAATGTATTCTGGTATCTTATCAGTTCCGGTTAATACATTTTCTAAATTTTTTATTGTTTCTTCAGTGATTTTTTTTGCAATATAGTGTATAATGGTTTCCATAGAATAGTCCTTCCTTCTGTTAGATTTTGCGTGATACTTAATCTTAACATAAAGGGCTATTCTTTTCTTGTTTTTTCCTACAGTAATTTTACACTAAGAATTTCTAAAATAGCTTTTCTTAATGAAACTTTTCCTTTGCCTACAACTTCCTTCACTTTAAACCACATGACGTACACCCTTGGCCATATTTAATGGTATCTACAACCAAGCCCCATACACCGCTAAGCTGCCAACCATGTTGGAACGCAAAAAATCACGACATTTCTGTCGTGATTTTTAAAATGGAGGCGTACCGCAAAGTGCAAATCCACTAAAAACATCATAATTAATTCAAATATTTGCTTTAATAATTATATTAGATTTCTAATACATTTATTTAATTATTTATTATTTTATTTCTATATATTGCTCTATCTATATGACATAGTAAATATCTAAAGTTATGCTCAGACTTATCTTTAATAATTAAAGAATTCAAAATTTTAAATATTGCGAATTCATTTTTTCTAATAAAGTCATCTGAAAGGTGAGTCATAACTTTTACAATTTCTTTACTGTAATCTTTTATAAAAAAATGCGGTTCAATAACATTGGCTATATTAGAATTCAACAATTGCAATATTACATATCTAATTACAGAACTCATTTGGTTACTCTGTAATCCATTCTCTTCAACAAAATTATTAGCGTATTCATTTAGTCTTCTTTTTGTTAATTTACTGTTGAAGTTAACTTTTAGCTCTTTCCCGATAAAAATTTTATAATCAAATTTATCATCTAAGAGATTTTTATAAAATCTTGATTCATCATTCTTAACATAACTCATTAATTCTTCAAAAGTTAAATTAGCTAAGAACTTATAAAAAGGTACTATATTATTTCTCCTATAATTTAATAAATCCTTTTCAATATAATAGGGTAATTTATCTGATTGTAAAAATGCTTTACACAAATTTTCATTATTACAGAAGGCAATACGTTTCTCTGTTGAAAATGTTAAGCCAACAAACTCACTTACTTCGTCAAAATCATTTATATTCTCTAAATCTCTTACATTTACATCTAAAAGTTTAGGGTTATATTCTTGACTAGCAATTAGTTCATATAAATTTGACTTTAAAAATTTTAAAAATTTTATTGGTAATTTTTTTATGCTAATATCGCTAATAGCACTATAAAGTTTGCTATAATCAGATAAAACAAATGAATTTATATCCATATAATGGCCTTCATTAAGATTTATTCTAACTGTAGTTTTTTTATTCTGATCGCCTTGCTGAATGAACCAAATTCTACTTTTTAGTTCTTCTACTTTTTCAGGTGACAACATTTCGAAAATCGTTGATAATATACTTATTATATTCCTGTCACTTATACTATATCCCATAAAGATTATTGGGTACTCAAGAAATAGAGTTAATAACTTGGCATTTAAGTACTTATTCTTATAAAAGAAATTGTTGTAATCCTTTTCAGTTATAACAATACTGTTCGGACTACTTGCACATCCATGTATTTTATAAATCTCACCTACTCCGTCCAAAACACTTCCGAGTAAAGAATCTTGTCCAATTAGCACTGAATATTCATTGCCATAAATATTCTCTAATAATCTATCATAATTAGTAGTAATTATAGCTGCTGGCCTAGTATTCTTAAATTCAATTATTTCAGTATTATTGTCTAATTTATCAATATTCTCAATTAAATATTTTTCAATAATATTAGAGATTTTTTTTCTAAAATAGTATGGCTTATTACCACCATCTTCAATTTCATCATCGTTAAGCTTATCAAAATATATATCCTCTAGTTCTTGAGCTAACTGTTCATTATTGACAACATTGCTACTGTCTGTATATTTTTGAACTAGTTTTGTAAAATTAATATCTCTATCCTCTACAACTTCTTTTAATAAACCAATCCAATTAGGACTATTTATATATCTTCTCGAAATACCTGAACCTATAAAAAATATTGGTGCAATTCCTACTGTTTTCAACTTACTTTGCATTTCTTTAAACATACATACACACCCCTACATCACTTTAAATAACACACATATTTTTAGCTTTAATTTTTTTCTTATTAAGTTATTAACATTCGATTTTAATTAATTATATCATATTTCCCTTTTGTTGTGGTTTTTTATTTTCATATACAATAAAGAACCACAACATTTATATTGTGGTCCTTTGTCGTGGTTTTAAAAATGGAGGCGGTGGGAGTCGAACCCACGTCCGAAAATATTTCCACAAGACTTTCTCCGAGTGCAGACGATACTTTTTATTTCGCCTCAGCTATTGCCTATCGTCAGGCCATAACATCGGCTATCTTCGATTGTTCAACACCAGGTCGAAGAACCCCTGATGCAGTTCCCTGCTTCAGATGATGCCCCAACTCAGACTGCAGGTCGTCTAAGTGGGACAAGCAAGCAGCTTACGCTGCGAATGCTAAATTATTATTTTCTTTTGCGTTTATATTTTGTTGCCACTTTTTGCGTTGTTTGGCGACAACGACTCGCTTATCTTCCTTCTATACCCCCGTCGAAACCATTTACGCCCCCGAAATATTAATAATCGTCGCGCCTTTGCATGCGGCGTTCGGCATCTTTTTTGGCTATGTCCTGACGTTTATCATAGTTTTTCTTACCTTTTGCAACTGCCATTTCCATTTTAACAAGGCCGTTTTTAAGATACAAACTCAACGGTATAAGTGAATATCCCTTCAATGTTATCAGCCCTATAAGCTTTCTTATTTCTCTTTTGTTTAAAAGCAGCTTTCTGGGTCTAAGGGGATTCACATTGTAAATGTTACCTTTTTCATAGGGACTTATATGCATGTTATAAACATAGGCTTCACCATCTTTTATGTTTACATAACTATCCTTTAAGTTAACTTTACCCTGTCTTATTGATTTAACTTCTGTTCCCACAAGAACAATTCCAGCTTCATACTTATCTTCTACAAAATATTCATGATATGCTTTTTTGTTGCTTGCAATTTTTTTTGTATTTACAGCCATTTAATCACCTACCGTAGAGTGTAGGATGATTATAGCATTAAATTTTTAATCTGTCAAATGTCAGATTTTTTATTAATTATGCATATATTATGTTTTTATGCATCTTTTAGTAAAAGGTGTGCCGGGATAGCCTTCCGACCATCCCTTATTATTATATCTCACAATCCTTAAATTATTATTAAATTCAGTTTCCTATTCCCGTAAGCTCATTTTCATCATATTCAAAATCATCTTCGCTAAATTCATCAATAAACGCAAAGTCAATTTCTGCTCTCGGAATGCTTACATTTTCAACTCTTATTTTTACATCGTCGCCAATTTTATATGTTTTTCTGCTTGCTTGACCGAATAATTCTCTTCTTTCGTCATTAAAAATATAGAAGTCATCTGTCATATTTGATATATGTACAAGACCTTCAACTGAATTTTCAAGTTCTACAAATAATCCAAAGCTTGTTACTCCGGATACAGTTCCTTCATACTCATTTCCTATTTTGTCAGACATATACTCCGCTATTTTAATTTTATCTACATCTCTTTCTACTTCATCAGCAATTCTTTCCATGGTAGATGACTGCTCTGCAACAGCTGCTGTTCTATCAGTAAGTCTCTGATAATCCTGTTCTGTAAATTTGCCATTTAGTTGCCCTTTTATAATACGGTGTATCTGTAAATCAGGGTATCTTCTGATAGGAGAAGTAAAATGGCAGTAGTATTGTGCTGCCAACCCAAAGTGCTGTGAGCTTTTCGATGAATATATAGCCTTCTTTAATGACCTAAGCATCATATTATTTATTAGATTTTCTTCTTTTTTTCCTTTAATTTTTGCGAGAAGCTGCTGCAACTCTTTCGGATGAATTTCGTTGTTCACTCCCTTCAGAGTATAGCCAAGATTATGAATAAGTGTGTTGAATTCAAACATTTTGACCTCATCCGGTTCCTCATGTATCCTATACACAAACGGCATATTCATCCAGTAATAATGCTCTGCAACAGTTTCATTGCATACCAGCATAAATTCTTCGATTACTTTATTAGATACACGCCTTTCATACTTCGTTACATCAACAGCCTTTCCTTTTTCATCTGTAACAATTTTTGTTTCCGGAAATTCAAAGTCTATTGCTCCTCTTGTTTCTCTTTTCTTTCTCAGTATAAGGCTTAATTCTTCCATTGTTTTCAGCATAGGTACTATTTCCTTATACTTAAGGCTAAGTTTTTCATCATTGTTTTCCAGAATTTCCGATACGTCAGTATACGTCATGCGATAATGATTTTTTATTATGCTTTCATATATTTTATAATCAACTACGTTGCCCTTGCCGTTAATAGTCATATCTACAGAAAGAGCAAGCTTATCTTCATTGGGATTAAGGCTGCACACTCCATTTGATAATTCTTTTGGAAGCATTGGAATAACTCTATTTACAAGATAAATGCTCGTTCCTCTTTTTAAGGCTTCTTTATCCATCTTTCGGTCTTCCTTAACGTAGTGAGTTACATCCGCTATGTGTACCCCAAGTTTGTATTCATCATCGCTAATTTTAACTGCGTAAACACCATCATCCAAGTCTTTTGCATCTTCACCGTCAATTGTAATAATGTTAAGCGTTCTTAAATCGGCTCTTCTTTTGTATTCCTGCTGGTGAATTCCTTCTGCGGATACTCTTACAGCTTCCTTTATAACATCTTCTGGAAATGTCTGTCTTACTTTTTTGTTTAAAAGTACAGCTTCTATATGTGTATCCGTATCCCCTATATTTCCAATTATATCAACAATTTTACCTTCAGGATTTTTTCTTTCGTGAGGCCATTCAGTTATTATTACATTTACCTTGTCGTTGGTATTTGCTCCGTTAAACTCTTCTCTAGGTATGAAAATATCATATGCAATTCGCTTATCATCTGCAACCACAAAACCAAAGTGTCTGCTTTTTTGAAACGTTCCTATAACATAGCTGTTAGCCCTTTGTATGATTCGTATAACTTTTCCTTCTGGACTTTTTACCTCTTCAGTTGTTTTCATAGGCCTTACTATGACTCTGTCCCCGTGCATGGCACCGTTCATGTCAGCAGGGGAAATAAATATGTCGTTTATTTTGTCGTCATCAGGTCTTAGGAATGCAAATCCTTTTTGATTTCCATCCAACGTTCCTATAATCAAGTTCATTTTTTCCGGCAAACCATATCTGTTAGATCTGGTAAAAATTACTCTGCCTTCACTTTCTAATTCGTTAAGTGTCTTTAACACTTCTTTTTTCATGCTGCTCTCAATTTTAAACACACGCATGAGCTCGCTTAATGTTAAAGGCTTGTAAGCTTCCTCTCTCATAAATTCCAAAATTTTTTCTTTAAAGTTCATCTACTGCTCTCCTTAAAACGGGCGGGTAACCCCGCCCATACTATGCTTTTCTATTTATGTTTACCGCTGCTTCCCATCTTATTCAACAAATCAATATCGTAAGAAATAATATTTGATTTTCTTTGTTCATGCTGGATTTCAGCAAATTTAAGTATTCTTGAAACCAGTTCTGTAAATGAGATTCCTATTCCTTCCCACAGATAAAATGCAATTGAGCCGGGTATAGTATTAATTTCATTCACATATATATTGTTACCGTCATATAAAAAATCTATTCTTGCATCTCCGCAGCAATCAATGGATCTGAAAGCTTCTTTAGCATATTTTTTAATATCCTCCTCAACTTCCTTTTCAATATCTGCGGGAATCCTTCTTTTTGACTCCGATGCATCCTTCTTTTTATTAACATACTTATCTTCATATGTAAGGAATTCTTCCCATCCTACAGGCTCCTCACACAAGGAAGCTGTAAGATCATTCTCAAATCCCATGACAGCACAGTTTATTTCTCTCACGTTTTCGACACATTTTTCCACTATTACCTTTCTGTCGTATGACATGGCTACCTGAATTGAAAAAAGCAGCTCATCATAGTTCTTAGCTTTGCTTATGCCAACGCTTGAACCTAAGTTGGCCGGTTTTACTATCATGGGATATCCAATCTTCTCGCATTCAGTCAAAATATTTTCTTTATCTTCCTCAAAACTGCTTCTGTAAAACCATGTATAATCCACTACAGGAAGGTTGTTGCTTTCAAATACTTTTTTCATAATAACTTTATCCATTCCCACAGCAGAACTTAACACCGAACCGAATGCACACGGAACATCATTCATCTGAAATAATCCGTGAAGAGCTCCGTCCTCAACATTTGTTCCATGAACAGCAGGAAACACAATATCAATTTCATATGTACTATATTTTTTCCCGAAAAGCCCCTGCCTTATGTCAGGATGAGGATAAAGAACTAATTTATTGTTCTTAAATCCCGGCAATATTTCATAAGCATCATCAAATTTTTTTACTTTATAATTGTTTATATTATGGAGACTGTTTCCAACATACCAGCTTCCATCCTTTTGAATGTATATTATCCTTGGTTCATAAAGTGTTTTGTCTATGTTATCTAAAACCTGTAATCCTGTAATTATTGAAACCTCGTGTTCTACTGTCCTTCCTCCAATAATAATACCTACTGATTTTTTCATATATACCTCCATTGCTTAATGCTCATTGTATGTGTCCGGCAAATCATTTTCAAATAAAACAACGTCGCCTGCCCTAGTTAATGTTTTCAGCACTTCAGTAGCTTCGCTCAACGAATTAACCACATACAAATCATCTTCATTGAACGCTTTTTTCTTCAGCCCTCTCTGTATGGCTTCCGTTCTTTTTTTACCTATTAAAATAACGGCGTCACAGGTTATTGCAATATTTTCTCCAAATTTCTCATTTTCCTGTTCTTCTACCTCTCCCAGTTCAACCATTCCTGGTGTAACAATGATTTTTCTTCTTTCTGCAAATGAATCTAAAACTTCTAATGCAGCTTTAGCTCCGTCAGGATTTGAGTTGAATGCATCATCAATAACAATTGCGCCGGTTCCCGGATCAATTAGCTGAAGCCTGTGCTCAACGCTTTCAATCTTGCTTATCCCTCTTGCTATTTCATCAAGAGTGAGCCCTAAAACTTTAGCAACAGAAGCACCCGCAAGAATATTCAAAATATTATGCTCTCCCAGCAACTTTGTTTCACACTCTACTGTTCCCATATCCTTTATACACAGAGTAAATTTTGAACCGGTGCTTCCTACCTTAATGTCGGTTGCAAACAAATCTGTATCTTCGATATTTTTAATTCCGTAGCATATTTTTTCTTTAAATGTCTTATCAGCAAGCTTTTTCACATAATCATTATCATAGTTAAATATTGCAATTCCGTCATCAGGGAGCCTTTCAATGAGCTCATACTTAGTCCTCATAATGTTGTCTATTGATTTAAATGTCTCAAGATGGCACGGCCCTATTGAGGTTAAAATTCCTATCTTAGGATTGGTTAAAGCAGCAACTTCATCAATATCACCTATTTTCGTTGCTCCTAGCTCTGCAATAAAAATCTCGTATTCATCAGTTAACTTGCTGTTTATTATTTTGCTTATCCCCATGGGGGTATTGTAGCTTTCAGGAGTATTTAAAACTGAATACTTTTCTTTAAGTATCGATGCCGCAGCAAACTTTGTGCTTGTTTTTCCATAACTCCCGGTAATACCTATGGATGTAATGTTTTTCATTTCTTTGATTTTATCAGAGGCTTGATTATAGAATTTTTTATTTATATTTTTCTCTATTGGTACGGCTATATAGTTAGCCCCCAATACATAATATGCGCTGAACAAGTATACTATTGCCAAAATTCCCGACCAAAGTGGAAAATATCTCACAATATTACCGGAAATAAAATATATAATTCCGATTAAAATTAAAAAATCAACCACCGTGAGGGATACAGCAATCAAAATGAGCCTTTTTGCCCTGTTTGTCATGACAAGAGGTTTTTTTGCTTCATCCTTCTTCTTTGTATTTATTATCAAGAATACTGAAGTAATCAGTGAAGCTGCCATTGCATAAGGGGACAGGTTTCTTTCTTCTGCTCCTGTTGCGGCCAGCATAAAAAACAACGTATTAATAATCATTATTATTGAATAAATTCTATCGTTTTTCGTAAATATTTTATCCTTATGTGCTGACATCCAATCTATGTACTTCTGGTTCTTATATCCTTCAATCTGAAGCATGTGCAAATTAAACTTCAATTTAATAAAACAAAGCATCAGCCAGCATGCCGAAAACAAAAAAATTAATGTCTGCATTTTTTCACTCCCATTATTTGAATTCGTCTTTTAAAAAAACGTTAATTACTGCCTTAAAACGGTCATAACAATCAATATATGAATAATGTCCTGCGCCCTCCAAAACTACTAATCCACTGTCAGCAATCCTGTCTTCCATCAATTTTCCCATATAAATCGGTGTGTCTTCATCATTTTCCCCCCATATAAGCAATGTAGGAGCATTTATTGAAGGAAGTACATTAATAAGGTTGTCATTAATAACCTTAACCATGGTCTGCCTCATAATACCATGGGCTGATTTATAATCCTCGGATCCAAATCTTTTATAAAACTTTTCAGCTCTTTGCTCTTTTGAATCACCAGCAGAAAATATCATATATAACTTCTTTAATAATTTGAATGAATAAACTTTTACATAATAGTTTAGCTTCCTTTTCGGTATTATGCCTGCGCTGTCAATGAGTATTAACTTCTTAACTAAATCATATTTTCCAGCTAGAATTATTGATATTCTTCCTCCGTGAGAATGTCCGAATAAAATAATTTCACTTAGCTGAAGCTTATCAATAAATTTTTTTATACATTCTGCATAATTGTAGGAATTCCATGGAGTATCAGGAATACCACTTTCCCCAAAGCCTGGCAGATCCAACGCAATTACTCTGCATTTATCCTTTAAAAAATTTGCAATAGGATTCATCGTCTGAATGCTCCCGCCCCATCCGTGAAGAAGCAATACAGTTTTTCCGCTTCCTTCGTCTATATAGTTAATTTTTATGCCGTCAATATCAACATGCATTATCCGATAATCAATCCTTCCCATAAGTCTTTGTAGCGCACAATACTGATACCTACTTAACCTAATTATTTTCATTACATTATTTAAAATTATTACTACTATTATATGTCAGTTTATAGAAATCTGCAACAAAAAAAGACTTCTCACAAAGAGAAGTCTCTTAATAAGTTTACTTAAAAGAATTTTAAAAGCACTCCGCCGTACTGAGCCAGCATAGGTCCAAATACGAGAGAAACAACTGTCATAAGCTTGATTAAAATATTGATTGAAGGTCCTGAAGTATCCTTGAACGGGTCACCTACAGTATCTCCTACAACTGCTGCCTTATGAGCATCGCTTCCTTTTCCTCCGTGTGTGCCACCTTCGATGTATTTCTTAGCATTATCCCATGCTCCACCTGAGTTTGACATAAATATAGCCATCAGAACACCTGTTACCAAAGCACCTGCCTGTAAACCTCCAAGAGCTTCAGTACCTAATAATAAGCCAACAAGCAATGGAACTACTACTGCTAACAGGCCAGGTATAATCATTTCTCTTAAAGCTGCTGCAGTTGAAATATCAACACATCTTCTGTAATCAGGCTTATCTTTACCTTCCATTATTCCAGGTAATTCTTTGAACTGTCTTCTTACTTCTTCTATCATAGAGAATGCTGCTTTACCAACTGCACTCATTGTGATTGCAGAGAACAGGAATGGAAGCATCCCACCTATAAATAATCCAGCAATAACTGTAGGTTCTGTTAAGCTTATAGATGTAATTCCAACTGCTTGTGTATATGATGCAAACAATGCCAAAGCAGTAAGCGCAGCTGATCCTATAGCAAATCCTTTACCGATAGCAGCTGTTGTATTTCCTACTGAGTCCAATTTATCTGTAATTTCTCTTACAGAGTGAGGCAATTCACACATTTCAGCAATACCACCTGCATTGTCTGAAATAGGACCGTAAGCATCTACTGCTACTGTCATACCTGCTGTTGAAAGCATACCTACAGCAGCAAGTGCTATACCGTACAAACCTTTAACAGCATCAATACCGTTTGATGTATAACCTGCTATTAAATAAGCACCGATGATACCAACTGCCAATACTATTATAGGGTATGCAGTTGATCTCATACCAACAGATAAACCGCTTATAATTGTAGTAGCAGCACCAGTTTCAGACTGCTCAGCAATTTCTTTAACATATTTATATTCATCTGAAGTATACATTTCAGTAATCTTAGCTATGATTAATCCTACAGCTGAGCCAAATACTATTGCCCAGAATGGAAGTCTGCTTCCTAGTATAGATTGACTAAGGAAAAATGCAGATACCATAACTATTAATGAACTTACATATGTACCCATGTTTAAAGCTTTTTGTGGGTTTGAACCTTCTTTTGCTTTTACAAACATTGTACCGATTATTGAAGCAACAATACCTACAGAAGCGATCATTAATGCGAAAAACACTCCTTCTCCGCCTTCATACGCGATAACTCCCAATGTAATTGCAGATACTATAGATCCTACATATGATTCAAATAAGTCAGCACCCATACCAGCAACGTCACCAACATTATCACCAACGTTATCTGCTATAACTGCAGGGTTCCTTGGATCGTCCTCAGGGATTCCTGATTCAACCTTACCAACAAGGTCTGCTCCAACATCGGCAGCTTTAGTATATATACCTCCGCCAACACGTGCAAATAAAGCAACTGATGAAGCTCCAAGACTGAATCCTGTTATAACACTTGCGTCTTTAAATATAAGCCAAAATCCACCTAATCCAAACAGACCCAAGCCTACTACAACCATACCCATTACAGAACCACCTGAAAAAGCAACGTCTAATGCTTTATTCATTCCTGATTCCTTAGCTGCGTTTGCTGTTCTTACGTTTGCCTTAGTAGCAACAGTCATACCAAAGTATCCTGCCAGAACAGAAAATCCAGAACCGATAGCATATGCTATTGCAGTTCCCCAGTTGATTGCCAGACCCAATACAATGAAAAGTATAATTGCAAAAATTCCAACTGACTTATATTCCCTTGCAAGGAACGCCATAGCACCTTCATGAATATATGAAGATATTTCTTTCATTCTTTCATTGCCTGGATTTACCTTGCTTATGCTGGATGCTTTATAAAAAGCGAACAGCAAAGCCAAAACTCCTACTATAGGAGCTATTATTATAGTGCCCATTTAATTCTTTCCTCCGTTGTTAAATAGATTTAATTATTAAGCGAAAGGTTTGACCAAACGCTTAACCACATGAAAATATATCCTAACATAACATTAGAATATAATACAAAACTATTATTGCCAAATAATAACAAATTATTACTGAATAGCTACCAATAATAGTGAAGCAATCAAGAAAATAATCGCTGATACTGCAGTTGCTTTTTCAAGTTTTCCCTCGTAACTTCTTCCTTTATTTCTTCCCCAGATTGATTCTGCACCGCCTGCTATCTCTCCTGACATACCGGCCTGCTTACCAGATTGAAGCAAAATGCTTCCAATAAGAAATAAACTTGCAATTATCAAAAATATTCTTACAACTGTTTCCATTCTAACACCTCCTGTTACTGTATCTCTAGAATAACATTTGAATTATAACATTAATAAATTATTTAATCAACATTTTTTAGTTAAGAATTACAAAATAGTTCGTTTTATAGCAGGAACTAGGGCAAAACCCAAATTCCTGCATAAATTTTTAGATTAATTTATTTAATGCTATAAAATGCATCCATACCGCTGTACTGAGCAGCTTCACCTAAAATATCTTCTAGTCTGAGCAATTGATTGTATTTTGCAACACGGTCTATTCTTGATGGAGCTCCGGTTTTTATTTGACCAGCATTCACCGCAATTACCAAATCAGAAATTGTAGTGTCATCTGTTTCTCCCGAACGGTGAGAAACTACTGCAGTGTAACCTGCCCTTTTAGCCATTTCTATTGCATCTAGTGTTTCAGTTATTGTTCCTATTTGATTTAATTTTATTAGAATTGAATTTGTTACTTTTAGTTCAATTCCCTTTTTGAGCCTTTCAGTGTTTGTTACAAATAAATCGTCTCCTATTAACTGAATCTTTGAGCCCAGTTTTTCCGTAAGCATCTTCCAGCCTTCCCAGTCCTCTTCATTCATGCCGTCTTCAATAGATATAATAGGATATTTGTTTACAAGATCCGAATAGAAATCCACAAGCTCTGACTGCGTGAATTTTCTTCCTTCACCCTCTAATGTGTATATTTTTGTTTCAGGATCAAATAGCTCTGTAGCAGCCACGTCGAGTGCAAGCATTACATCTTTTCCGGGAACGTATCCTGCCTTTTCAATAGCTTCAACAATTGTTGCCAAAGCTTCTTCATTTGATGAAAGATTTGGTGCAAATCCTCCTTCATCACCTACTGATGTGCTTAATCCCTTTGATTTAAGTACACTCTTCAGGCTGTGGAACACCTCTGCTCCCATTCTAAGAGCTTCTTTAAAACAGCAAGCTCCAACAGGCATAACCATAAATTCCTGAATATCAACATTATTATCAGCATGCTGACCGCCATTTAGAATATTCATCATAGGAACCGGAAGAACTTTAGCATTTACTCCGCCCAAATATTGATATAGCGGCAATCCCAGTGTATCAGCTGCTGCTTTAGCTGCTGCAACAGAAACGCCCAGTATTGCATTTGCTCCCAATTTTTCCTTGTTTGCTGTTCCGTCAAGGCTTATTAAAAGTTTATCTATAACTACCTGCTCTGCAGCATCTCTTCCTATTAGCTCCGGAGCTATTATATTGTTTACATTATCTACAGCGTTTTGAACTCCCTTGCCCAAGTATCTTTTTTTATCTCCGTCACGAAGCTCAACAGCCTCAAATGCTCCCGTTGATGCACCTGAAGGTACTCCTGCCTTACCATATCCGCCGCTCTCAGTCCAAACTTCGACTTCGATTGTAGGGTTTCCTCTTGAATCCAATATCTCTCTTGCGTAAACATCTGAAATAATTGTCATTTTATCGTTGACCTCCATTTATTTTGTTTTATGTACTATTAAACTCTGACCCGTCATTTCTACCGGTTTTTCTACTCCCATAAGCTCAAGCATTGTAGGAGCTATATCAGCCAGTATACCTTCTTTAAGTGTGAAGCATTTTCGATTTCTCACTACAATAAACGGAACCCTGTTTGTGGAATGAGCCGTTATTTTGGATAAATTTGCCGGATCAAGCATTTCTTCGCAGTTTCCGTGATCAGCAGCAATTATTGCCGTACCGTCTGACCTAATTATAAAGTTGACTATTTCGCCGAGGCATTTATCAACTGCCTCAACAGCTTTTATTGCTGCTTCAACATCACCAGTATGTCCAACCATATCAGGATTAGCAAAATTTATAATCATAACTTGGTACATATCCTTTTCCAATTCTTCCATGATCACATTTTTTAATTCAAACGCGCTCATTTCAGGCTTTAAATCATATGTTGGAACATCAGGTGAAGGAATCAACATCCTTACTTCATGTTTAAACGGTTCTTCAATTTCTCCGTTAAAGAAGTAAGTAACATGGGCATATTTTTCAGTTTCTGCAGCCCTAAGCTGTTTGTATCCTTTTGTACTTAAATATTCTCCAAGAGTATTTTTTACAAAATGAGGTTTAAATGCAATATCAACATTTTCAATAGTTTTATCATACAAAGTCATGCAAACAAATTTTACATTAACTTTTTTTCTGTCAAAATTATCAAAATCTTTATCAACAAATGCTCTCGTAATCTGTCTTGCCCTATCGGGCCTGAAATTGTAAAAAATTACGGCATCATTATCCTTTATTACAGTGGTTTCACCATTTTGATTTCTAATTATCAGAGGCTTGATAAACTCATCCGTAACACCGTTTATGTAAGACATCCTTATTGCATCTAACGGATCATCGAACTTTTCTCCTTCTCCATTAACTAGGGCGTTGTATGCCAATTCAACCCTGTCCCACTGCCTATTTCTGTCCATAGCATAGTATCTTCCCATAATTGAAGCAATACGTCCTGCCTTTATATTCTTAATTTTTTTCTCGAGTTCTTTTATGTAATTAGGGCTGCTCGTCGGGCTTACATCTCTTCCATCAGTTATGCAATGCACTGCAATATCATCGACATTGTTTTTCTTTGCCAGCTCCATAAGACTGAATAAATGAGATGTATGGCTGTGAACGCCGCCATCTGACAGCAGTCCTATAAAATGAAGAGTTGAATTGTTCTTCTTCACATGTTCAAAAGCAGAAATAATAGCCTCATTGGAATTGATTCCGCCTTCTTCAATAGATTTTGTTATTCTTGTAAAATCCTGATAAACAATTCTACCAGCTCCAATATTTAAATGTCCTACCTCTGAATTTCCCATTTGTCCCTTAGGAAGACCTACATCATATCCACTTGCAGACAAAGATGTATTTGGGTATTTTCGCATGAGCACATCAAAATTAGGTGTTTTTGCTCTTTTAATCGCATTTCCTTCATAGTCTTTTCCCAGTCCCCAGCCGTCAAGGATAATCAATGCTGTTACTTTGTTCATATATAACCTACCTTACTTAGCATAATTAATTATTTTTAGAAACTCATCTGCTTTTAAGCTTGCTCCACCTACTAATGCACCGTCAATATCAGATTCGCTTAATATTTCTTTAGCGTTGCTGCCCTTTACACTTCCACCGTACTGTATTATTACATTGTCGGCTGACTCTTTACTATATATCTCTGAAATGCATTTTCTTATAAAAGAAGCCATGTCATTTGCCTGCTTGCTTGATGCAGTTCTTCCTGTCCCGATTGCCCATATAGGCTCATACGCTACAGTTATTTTCTCCGCATCAGAAGCTTCTATATTATTAAAGGCCTTTGTAATCTGATTTCTGACTGTTTCCTTTTCAATGCCGCTGTCTCTTTGCTCAAGAGTTTCACCTACACATAGTATAGGAATTATACCATACTCCAATGCAGACTTCAATTTCTTATTGACAGTTTCATCTGTTTCATTAAAATATTGTCTTCTTTCAGAATGACCTATAATAACATATTCAATTCCCATTTCTTTTAACATCAACGGTGATATTTCGCCTGTATATGCTCCTTTATCCTCAAAATGCATATTTTGTGCGCCTATTTTGATATTTGAGTTTTTTAAAACTTCCTTAACTGAATATAAAGATGTAAAAGTCGGACATATGAGTACATCCACATTATTATCAAATTCTCCTGACAATGATTTTAAATTTTCTGCAAGCATCAAACTTTGCTCAATGTCATTGTTCATTTTCCAATTTCCGGCTATCAATGTTTTTCTCATACTAATCCTCCTATTTATTGTCAACCGCGTCTATTCCGGGAAGCACTTTTCCTTCTAAAAATTCCAGAGATGCTCCTCCTCCGGTAGATATATGAGTTATTTTATCGGCGAGGCCTGCTTTTTCAACAGCTGCAGCACTATCTCCTCCTCCTATAATGGAAATTACCTCTTTGTTTTCGGCAATACATTTAGCAATTGAGTTTGTTCCTTTTGCAAAATTTTCCATTTCAAACACTCCAAGCGGACCGTTCCATATAACAGTTCCTGACGCACGTATAACATCACTGAATGCTGCGACGGTTTTTTCTCCGATATCCAATCCCATATAATCATCAGGTATTTTATCCGAATCAACTGTCACAAAATCTGCGTCATTTTTAAATTCCTTAGCGGCTACTGTATCCACAGGCAACAACAGCTTGACATTTTTACTTCTTGCTTTTTCCGTTAATTCCTTAGCAAGGCTTACTTTTTCTTCTTCGAGCAAAGAATTTCCGATTGAATGTCCATTTGCTTTCAAAAATGTATATGCCATTCCTCCACCTATCAAAATATTATCGGCAATATTCAGCAGGTTTTCTATTACAGCAATTTTATCTGATACCTTAGCTCCACCCAGTATAGCTGTAAGAGGTTTTTTAGGATTTTCAAGTGCATTTCCCATAACCTCTATTTCCTTTTCTACAAGAAAGCCCACAGCAGAAGGAAGATATTTGCATACTCCCGCATTTGATGCATGTGCTCTATGAGCAGTTCCAAATGCATCGTTAACAAATAAATCAGCCATTGAAGCTAAGTCTTTTGAAAATTCTTCACCATTCTTCTCTTCTTCTTTCCTGTATCGAGTGTTTTGAAGAAGTATAACCTCACCTGCTTTTAGCAGAGAAGCTCTTTTTTTTACATTATCATCAACTACCGCATCACAGTTTTCAAATATTACTTTTCTGTCCAACAGTATTCTCAGTCTCTCAGCCACAGGCAACAACGAATACTTCTGATTTGCTTCTCCTTTAGGCCTTCCCAAATGAGACATGATAATCAGCGAAGCACCTTTATCCAAAAGGTAGTTCAAAGTAGGAAGTGAGCTTTTTATTCTTATGTCATCAGTTATATTTCTGTTTTCATCCAAGGGAACATTGAAATCACATCTTACTAAAACTCTCTTGTTCTTAACATCAATATCTCTTAAAGTTTTTTTGTTCATACAATCCTCCATAACAATAGCTGAACCTCAGAAGAACATCAGCAATATTAATTTCGCTGTTATTCACTCTCGTTCAGCTATAGTTTAATTATTTCATTGATCCCCAGTACTTAGCAAGTCTTACTAATTGGGCAGTAAACGACATTTCATTGTCATACCATGTTATAAGCTTAATCATTTGTTTTCCGTCACGTTCAAGTATTTGAGTTGATAACGCATCAAATATACTTGCATAATGGCTGCCTATAACATCACTTGAAACTATTGGATCTTCTGTGTAAGCCAATGTTTCATTAGATGCTTCCTTAACAGCTTTATTTATTTCTTCAACTGTAGTGTTTCTTTTTAATTCAACAGTTAAGTCTACAACAGAGCCTGTAACTGTAGGAACTCTAAGAGCTATGCCGTCTAATTTTCCTTCTAATTCAGGCAGAACTTTTCCAACAGTCTTTGCCGCACCAGTTGCTGTAGGAACGATGTTCGCTGCTGCTGCACGACCTCTTCTTGCCATAATTCCCTTCTTATGTGAGTTATCATGGATGTTCTGGTCATTTGTGTATGCATGAACAGTTGTCATTAAACCTTTTTCAATTCCAAATGAATCATTTAATACTTTTGCCAGAGGAGCCAGACAGTTTGTTGTGCAGGAAGCTGCTGATATTACAGTTTCAGTTCCGTCAAGTATTTCATGGTTAACATTGTATACGATTGTTTTCAAATCTCCTTTTCCAGGAGCTGACAACAATACTTTTTTAGCTCCAGCTCTGATATGAGCCTGTGCTTTTTCAGCATCATTAAATTTACCTGTGCAGTCTATTACAAGATCAATATCAAGTTCTTTCCAATTGCAGTTTTCAGGATCCTTATTGCTCGATGTAATAATTTCATTTCCATCTACTATCAATGCATTTTCATTGTATGTAATTTTGTCCGTCATAAAGTTTCCGTGAGCTGTATCATATTTCAGCAGATAAGCCAATGTCTCGGCACTTGAATTTGTATTTATTGCCATTACCTTAAAATTGCTATCCTGTGTCATTAGCCTTAATGCAAGCCTTCCGATTCTTCCAAATCCGTTAATTGCTACTTTTACCATATTATCCTCCAATTATAAATATAATTAATTTAGTTATTCTTATCTATAATTCTAATATCCTTTTTGCAGCTGCTTCATCTGTAATAAGGATAAAATTATTATTAAATTTAGAAATTGAATAAATAGCTTCCGCCTTAGAGCTTCCGCCGGCAACACCTACTGCGTTTTTTATTGACCTGAAGTTATCCATGGTTATTCCCACAGAGTTAGTGTGCATTTTTACATTGCCGTCTTTGTCGAAAAAATATCCAAAAGCCTCTGCAGTTAATCTCTCCGACTCAATTATATTAAAAACACGTTTGTCTGATTTTCTTCTTATTGCCATATCTCTGGCATTACCAAGTCCGAAAACCAACAAGTCTATTCGCTGAATGTCTTCAAGAACATCGTTTATAAGCTTATTATTTTTTAATATGCCTAATTCTGTTTCATCCAGATTATCCGGAATGTGCAAAAGCTTGTATGAAGCATCCAGTTTTTCGGCTAAATTAGCAGCAATGGTATTTGCCTGTATCTCAAGTTCCTCGCTTAATCCGCCTCTGGCAGGAAGAACTAAAAGATTTCTAATTCCTTTTTTTCTCTTCATCTGATTGACTACGCACGCCATTGTGGTTCCGCCTGATATTCCTAAAACTGTATCATTTCTTATTAGATCCTTTACAATTTCAGCAGCTTTTTTACCAAGGTCAATAAATGTAAAGCTGTCCTTATCCGCATCTCCGGAAACCACCGCTACTCTTTTAAGTCTTAGCTTTTCCATAAGTTTTAATTCTATTTCAGACAAATTTTTAATATAATAAAATGTATTATGTATATCTGAAAGCAAGCTTAAGCCCATTCCGGTCAAGCTTACTCCGGCAGCCTGAATATCAAGCAAATCCATTTCCTTTAATTTATCAATTTCTGCACGCATAATCCTTTCAGAAATTCCAAGTTTTGCTGATAAGTTTCTTCTGCCAATCGGCTGAAAAGTGCTTATAATTTTAAGAATTTCATATCTCTTCATTAATAAATCAAAAGTTTCAGGAACTATTCTATTTTGTATTTCAAGTATTTTGTTTATATCCATACACCCTCCGGGATATAATATGTCCCATATATGCACTTTGTGTCCCTAGCATCATTTTACCATATTTCTCTTATATTGCAATACTAATTTAAAATTTTTTGAATTTTTAATTTGATAAAAAAAGAAATGTTAAAAAGAAATGTGTTATACTATTACGATTTGTATGCTCAAATATGTTCTACAGTTAAAATTATATCACACTAAATAATTTATGTACAGCAAAAAATAAAAAAGAGCGTACGTAATTGTACGTTCTGATTTATGCTTTATCAAAACCTTCTTCTCATTGAAGATGAAGGTATTCTCATCTCATCTCTGTATTTCGCTACAGTTCTTCTTGAAATTTTTATACCTTCGGCACTTAACATTTCTGCAATCTTTTGGTCACTCATGGGTTTTTGAGAATTTTCTCCGTTAATCAAATTTTGTATTTGAGTCTTAACACTTGTTGATGAAATTCCATCGCCTCCGGTTTCACTAATACTGCTTGCAAAGAAATATTTTAATTCAAACAGTCCTCTTGGCGTCTGAACATATTTTCCGTTTGTTGCTCTGCTTACTGTAGATTCATGCACACCAATATCGTCAGCCACGTCTTTCAACACCAAAGGCTTCAATGCCGTCTTGCCTTCTTCAAAAAATCTTCTCTGAAATTTTAGTATTGATTCAGTAACCTTGTACAATGTCATTCTTCTTTGTTCAATGCTCTTAATAAGCCACATTGATGAATTAAGCTTATCATTTACAAATTTATTTGCTTCCTTGTCGGCCAAATTGTTAATCATGCTTTTATAGTAGCTGCTTATAGTGATCGTAGGAAGATTATTGTCATTTACGATTATTACATATTCATCATTTATTTTTTCTATAGTAACATCAGGAACTATATACCTTATATTATCCGAATCTACAATGAATCCTCTGGACGGCTTTGGTTCAAGCATTTTGATTATGTCACACAGGCCTTGAACTCTCGTAACACTTATTTTTAAATCCTTCGCAATCTTTTGCACCTTGTTTAATGCAATTTCCTCCAGATAATTTTCAGCTATAATATATGCATTCTTATCCTGTATTCCTTTTTCTCTGAGCTGTATCATAAGGCATTCGCTCAAGTTTCTTGCCGCTACTCCAACCGGATCAAAAGTTTGTATCAACCTTAAAATTCTTTCTATTTCTATGACGTCTTCATTCAGCAGCAAGCTTATATCCTGAAGGGAGCATCCCAAGTACCCTTTATTGTCAAGAGACTCTATTATAAATTCACCTATTCTCTTTTCCTTGCTTGTCTTTACAGAAACCCCAAGCTGCACCATAAGATGATCTTTTAAAGACATTTTTTTTGAAGTGTAGCTTTCAAATGATTGCCTTTCATCTGAATCGGTATTTCTCTCATATGCCTTATAACTTAAATCGTCATACCTCTCTGTGACTTCCTTCCAATCGATTTCATCTTTGCTATCGTTTTTATCATAATTAGATTCATCACCCGTATTTTCTGTTGAACCAGATTCCTGATTTTTGCTGTCAGCTGATTCAAGAAAAGGATTTACCTCCAATTGCTTGTATATAAACTCCATTAACTCAACATTGTTGAATTGCAGAATTTGAATAGCTTGTCTCAATTCAGGCGTCATTATAAGCTTTTGAGTTTGTGATAAGTTTAGTTCAAAACCCATTTTCATAATATCACTCCTTGTTGATATCTATTATACCAAGTTTTATTAAAATTTCAATATTTATTATATCATTAAGCAATTATAATTATTGTACATCATTATAATTTGAATTCCTATTATTGCTTCCAGTATATCATTATACCAAAAATTTATTAATTATGCTAAACTAATTTATATTAAATTTAAAATATTACTTGATTTTTATAAATAATGAGTGTATACTGACGTCTAATAAAACATGTTGGATGAAGTTGGCGGAAGATTATAAATTAACCGTCAATGGACATAACTCTGGAGAGACTCACTTGAGCACCGAAGGGGAAAGTTACGTAATGTAATGAAACTCTCAGGTAAAAGAACAGAGATATAAAATACTAGGTATTTTTATTTTTGTTGTTAAAAGAAAGAGACTTCCAAGTCTCTTTTTTGTATTTTCGGCAGAAAGGAAGCCAATATTTTGTGTGAAGCGGTTATGCCCTGACTTTCATCCACAACTAAATATTTGGAGGACATAATGAAAGGTATAATAACAATAATAGGGAAAGACAAAACTGGCATAATTGCCGGCATTTCAACTCTTTTATCAAATTGCAGCATAAATATTCTTGACATTAACCAGACAGTAATGAGAGAGTACTTTACAATGATAATGTTGGTTGATTTAGATAAAATGAACATAGGATTCGCTGACCTGCAGCAGCACCTTAACAAAAAAGGTGATGAATTATGTATGAATATTAGAATACAACGAGAAGATATTTTTGACAAAATGTATGAAATATAAGGAGACAAAATGATTAATTATAAAAATATACTTGAAACCATTAATATGGTTGATAAATTAAAATTTGACATTAGAACTATTACAATGGGAATTTCACTTTTAGACTGTGCAGATACAGATGGTCAAAAATCCAGGAATAAAATATATGATAAAATAACGCGATTATCTGAACATTTTGTTGAAACAGCTGAAAAAACCGAAAAAGAATTTGGTATCCCCATTATAAACAAAAGAATTTCCGTAACTCCCGTTTCATTAATTGCAGGTTCATGCAATGACACCGACTATGTAAAATTTGCACAGACTCTAGACAAAGCTGCAGATACAGCCGGAGTTGACTTCATAGGAGGATACTCTGCTCTAGTTCAAAAAGGGTTTACTAAGGGAGATTTAATCTTAATAAATTCAATTCCTGAAGCTTTGGCTTCAACAGAAAAAGTTTGTTCTTCAATTAACGTAGCTTCAACTAAAGCAGGTATAAATATGGATGCAATAAAGTTAATGGGCAAAATTGTTAAAGATACCGCTTATCTTACAAGAGATAACAACAGCATTGGTTGTGCAAAATTGGTTATATTCGCAAATGCTGTTGAGGACAATCCCTTTATGGCAGGAGCATTTCATGGGCCCGGACAACCTGAAGCTTCAATAAATGTAGGCGTAAGCGGCCCCGGAGTCGTTAAAAACGCACTTGAACAAATAAGGGGTCAGGACTTCACATCAGTATGCGAGACAATAAAGAAAACAGCTTTTAAGCTTACAAGAGCCGGAGAAGTTGTTGCAAAGGAAATTTCACAAATATTGGACATACCATTTGGCATAATGGATTTATCTCTTGCTCCTACTGCAGATATAGGTGATAGTGTTGCAAGAATTCTGGAAGAAATAGGGCTTGAAAGCTGCGGAGCTCACGGTACAACTGCAGCCCTGGCACTGCTAAATGATGCCGTTAAAAAGGGAGGAATTATGGCTTCTTCAAACGTGGGAGGCTTGAGCGGCGCTTTTATACCTGTAAGTGAGGACGAAGGAATGATAAATGCAGTTAACAGAGGTTCTTTGGTCATTGAAAAACTTGAAGCAATGACTTGTGTTTGTTCAGTGGGATTAGATATGATTGCTATACCGGGAGATACAAAAGCAAGCACAATTTCTGCAATAATGGCTGATGAATGTGCCATAGGTGTTATTAATCAGAAAACAACAGCCGTAAGATTAATTCCGGTATACGGAAAAAGCCTAGGCGATACGGCAGAATTTGGAGGTCTGCTGGGCAGAGCACCAATAATGCCTGTAAGTAAATTTTCAAGCGATAAATTCATAGAAAGAGGAGGTAAAATACCTGCTCCGATACACAGCTTTAAAAATTAGAATTATCTATGCAGTGCTTTTCTTCAAATAATATGGGCAGGTGCAAGAAGCACTGCCCATAATGTTAAAAAAGTCCGTCTGCATTACGATGCCTTGCGCAGGACGAACTTTTTCAACAACCTTCCACAGGTATCAACAATCAGATTTTTCTTTAGCAATATACTCATTTTCGGCAAGAATTTCAATTGCCTTATCAATATTTGCATCATTTACTAAAATTATAGGTCCGGTACATCCCATTCCGCTTTCAGCGTAAATTCCGTTTTTCCATAAAAGCTTAACGGCATCTTCCAAGTCCATTATTTCAACACCTGAAATCTGAGAAGTTACCACTTGTTTTTCCGGAGCCTTTATTTCTTCTTCGGCAGGCTTTTTAGAAGATTTAAGCCCGCTTAATATTTCTGTCAGGCCGGCCTTGTGAGCCTTTTCAAATTCCTTTTTAGCTATTTCAAGGCATCCTCCCTTAACCAGCTCAGCAGCAAATTTGATTGCTCCTTCAACCAGCGGCGAACCTGAAGCTCTTGAAATAATAAGAATCAGTTTATCAAAGTTTTCTCCTATTCCGGGGCCGTAGCCATATCCTAATGATTCGTAGCTTCCGCCTGTTGTATAGGAAGAAAAGATTTTTATCATTAAATTTCCTGTCAGCGAATCCATTACCATGACGTCTGCAGAACCTGTTAGAAGGTCATTTCCTCTCATAACAGCACCGCCGTCTGCTCTTTGTGATGCTGCGAAGTTTATGTCGTAACCTTGGTCTTTAAGTTTCTTAAGTGCTATTTCTGTTTGTCTTGCTCCGTCAACATTTAATATACCTACTGTAGGATTTTTTATCCCGCATGCTTTGGCTGTTATTATGCCGTAAATAGCATTTTTAACCATACCTTCCACTTTATCGGTTGAGGATGTTCCTGTTGTTGTTGCTATGAACATCTCTTTTCCTTTTCCGGGAGTTACTACTCTTCCTACTGTTGAAACTCCTATGGGGAATGGATAATGCATCGTTACCGCTGCATCTACTTCTTTGGAATTAAGTAGTGATTCCATGGTTGTATGTGCTTCGTCTTCTGTATTTACAAATGCTGTTTTTACACCTTCTGCTTCTTTTGATCCGATTACGGTAGTATCTATTCCGCTTTTTGCTGCTTTTACTGCTGCTGAATAAATATTATCTTCACCGTGTTCGCTTCCCATGGCAGTAACGGCTACCTTCGGCTTCTGTCCGTATTCTCCGCTAATCAGTGTGTCTGCCAGCTGATCGAACACTTTGCCTATTATTTGTTTTACTTGTTTTTCAGACATATAAATGCCCTCCTATTCTGCCAATAGATTTGAAGCGAAGTTCTTCAGAGCTTCTGCAATAAGTCCTTTTACTTTTTCCTCTGAAATTGTTGACTGCGGTTCTTGTTCTCCTTTATTTGCTTCAATAATAAAGGATACGCCGTCAAACAGGTTTGTCATTCTTCCTAGGAAGAGACTTCCTTTTCCTACTATCATAGTATTTTTTATTTTTCCGTCCATGATATCTTGTCTGCAGAATCCTATGTAAGGAACTCCTGAAGGTATATGTCCTTGTGTAGGTGCCCAGCCAACCATACCATGTTTAGCTGTGAACTCTGCTAATTCTTTTCTCTCCATGTGACCCATTTTTACTGCCAGGGCTCCTATCATCTTGTAGTTTGCCAATGGCACATCTCCTGCTCCTGCTGGTTTTGTTATGTCTGGGTTTTGCATTTCTACTGAGTATTTATCTACATCTGTTATTTTCATGCCTGCTTTTTCTAAGGATGAAACTAATGATGATATAACTGCCTGTGGTGATGATCCTGTTCCTACTGTGTGTTTTCCTACCAGGTCTAGGTTTATTTCGGGGCTTACTCCGTCATTTTTGCTTATGAGTATGGCAAAGCCGCCTAATACGTCTTCTAAAATCGGAAGTCCTTTTTTTATGTGGTCTTTTCCGTTCATTCCAAGTTTTGCTGTGCATCCACCGGCGGATACTACAACGTTGTTGAATACTCCTGCTTTTACTAATGCTGCTGCTTCTATCAGCGCATGGGTCGGTCCTGCACAGAATCCTCTTGTGTCTGATCCTGTTGCATTTACAAATCCTGCTACTTCTGCGCAGGCTTTTGCAAAGTTTCCTCCGCCTCTTTGGTTCATATCTCCGCATGCTTCTTCGCAGCAGTCTATTACATAGTCTATTTCTTCTTTGTTTATGTCGTTTTTGTATGTGAGGTTTAATAATGCAAGTACGTTTGATGCTTTTGATACTAAGTTTTCCATCATTACATGGGCGCTTAGGTTAACGTCTATGTCGTGTGCTCTTTTTACGCAGCCTACTAGTTTGCCGTCGTTGTATAATGGTTCTGAATGTTCTTCATCAACGTATTTTTTTATTGTTTCTGCTTCTTCTCCCTGCTTGATTCTGCTTAGCAATGCTTCATCAAATAATGGATGTTTTTCAAGCTTTGCTTTTGTTTCGGCTAAGAAGTTGTTTTCTATTTTTACAAGGTCGAATACGTCACACATCTGCATCAGAACTATAAATTCGTCCTGCGGCATTATTTCTCCGAATTTTCCCCATCTTTCTGCTTTTTCGAGCTTTTTGTCGTTCCATGGCTGTGCGTATCCTGCAAGTTCTTCTGGTGTTATGTTTCCTATATATGTCTGGTTTGGAAGATAGTTCACTACTTCTTCAAAGGTTCTCAGGTGGTCTTTTATTTGTTTTAGGTATTCTGAGTTTGGATTTACGGTTCTTTCAGTTGTTTGGGTTGTTCCGTTATGGATAACCATATCAGGAGTAAATGCCAATATATAGCTGGCTCCTTTTATTACACTGTTCATAATAACCTCCGTTATTCAAAATTTGCTTCGCATTTCTGCGAAGCAAATAAATTCGATTGTCTATATAAAGTACTAAATATTAAAGATATTTACAATAGTCTTCTCTTATTGGTGTCATTTCGCTTATTATATCGTCAACATCCAATACCATTTCCATCATACTGATTTGCTCGTCGTAAACGGCTTCGTCTACTTCTTCTTTTATTTCTGGTTCGCACACGTGGAATACTGAGAGTCCTAACTGAACTCCTGTCAATGGACCTGCAAATGTTGGGTCTCCGTTTGTTACGGTTTCTGCAGCTAATCCTGCTGCTTCTCCTTCTGCTGCTCCAAGTACTACTACTAGGTTCTCTGCACCGTACTTTTCTGCAAATTCTTTAACCCTTTTTTGATTTTCCAAATCCATTGCTCCTGCGCTTGTTCAGACGAAGCATTCTGTTGATGAAAATACTGTTTCGCCGCCTGCGGTTTTTACGCATTCTTCTATGGCTGGTCCTGGTATTCCATCTCTGTCGCCTATTATTATTACTTTTTTACCTTTTAATAAGCTCATTTTTTTCCTCCTTATTTGGTTTTTTTGTTATATATATTTTTTTATCATTGCTTCTACATTGTCGGGTGTAGCGTCTTCTTTTATGAGTTCTTCTACTTTTTCTCCGTCTTTATAGATTGCAATAACTGGTAAGCCAAGTACTTTCTGTCCTATTGCTACTCTTCTTGCTTTTGTTGTGTTTAGTTTTGTGAATTTTATTTTGCCGTCGTATTTTTCTGACAGTGCTTCTACGTGGGGCATTAATGCTTCGCATGGTGCGCATCCGTCTCCGAAAAAGTCTACTAATATGTATCCTTCGCCTTTTAATACTTCTGGTTCAAATGTGGTTTTATCGAGTACTAACATTCTTTCCCTCCTATAATGATTCTATATATTTTTCTGCCTGTACTGCTGCTATGGCTCCGTCTCCGGCTGCCGTAACTACTTGTCTCAGGCTTTTTACTCTAATATCTCCGGCTGCGTATACGCCTTCTATGTTTGTTTTCATGTTTTCGTCGGTTTCTACATAGCCTCTTTCTAATTTAAGTATTCCTTCGTACAGTTTGGTCTTTGGCTCGTATCCTATGAATACGAATATACCGAATGTACCGTCTTCTTCGTCGGCTTTTATTTCTGTTGTTTCTTTGGTTTTTACATTTTCTAAAACCATTGTATCTACTATGCCGTCGCCTTTTATTTCTTTTACTACTGAATCCCATATAAAGTTAATTTTTGGATTTGCTTTGGCTTTTTCTTGTATTGATTTTGCGGCTCTTAATTCGTCTCTTCTGTGTATTATGGATACTTTTCTTGCGAATTTTGTCAGATACATTGCTTCTTCTACTGCTGTGTCTCCGCCTCCTACAACGAATACTTCAAAGTCTTCGAAGAATGCTCCGTCGCAAGTCGCACAGTATGAAACGCCTTTTCCTGTAAATACTTTCTCTCCGGGGCATCCTATTGGTTTGGATGTTGCTCCTCCGGCGATTATTACTGTTTTTCCTACGTATTCGCCTTTTTTTCCTACTAGTACTTTTTCTTTGCCTTCGAGTTTTACTTCTACTATTTCATCGTATACTTTTTCGGCTCCAAAATGTTTTGCCTGTTCTGCCATCCTGTCAATCAATGTAGGTCCTGATTCTCCTTCCAGGCAGCCTGGATAGTTTTCTACTTCTGATGTGAGCGCTATTTGCCCTCCGTCTTTTTCTTTTTCGATTATCAAAGTGCTCAGTCTTGCTCTTCCGGCATACAGCCCTGCTGATAATCCCGCCGGTCCTGCTCCGACTATTAAAACGTCATATACTTTGCTCATTTCACACCTCTTTTCTAGCGTTGTTATAAAACTTTTTTATACTATGACCTCATTTTAACATAATCATGATTATATTTCAATCATGATTATGTTAAAATATTATCTATTTTTGCAAATAATTTTTATCGTTCCATGCAAAGCAGTATTTTCCTAGTATAGCAACTTTATACCACACACGAAATAGCAATGCAATACAAAACAATATTTATTGTAAATTTTCAAAATACTTTCATTTTTATTATATCCTAAGTTAATATCAATATTAATGATATTTATTATAGAATAAAATTTTATGGAAACGCCACAACATAAGTATCTGGCAGATTAAAACCTGCCAGTACTTGTGCAATGGCAAATAATCTCAAAAAATTTATCGATTATCAACTCTTATTTTTCAAATACGGTTTGTTCTGTAACCTCAGTTTCCAAAGCTTTCAATGCTCTTGCAACCAAATCTCTTCTTATAGCTCTTTCTTCTTCAAGAGTAAGTGCCGGATTTCCAAGAGGATGAGGTATTGCTATAGTAGGTACTATTCTGTTAGCTCCTACTGTTAGTGATATAGGAACTACGGTACACATATGTACTACAGGAATTCCCGCTCTTTCTATTTCTTTTACCATCGTTGCGCCGCAACGTGTACAGGTGCCTCAGGTTGATGTTAATATAACTGCATCAACTCCGTCAGCTTTTAGTTCTTGAGCGTACTCAGCTGCAAATGCTTTTGCGTTTTTAACTGCCGTACCGTTACCAACTGTTGTATAGAAATATCTGTGAAGGCTGCCTATCTTACCTTCTTTTTCAAATTCTCTTAATATATCAACTGGCAACACTCTGTCTGGATCTTGATTAGCATAAACCGGGTCATATCCACCGTGTGCTGTAGCAAATGTTTCTTCGGTTAAGTCCATAACACCCTCAATATCATACTTACCGAATTTTGAAGCACTTGATGACTCAATATGGTCAGGATTTCCTTTTGGAACAATACCGCCTGATGTAACAAGTGCAACTTTGCATTTTGTTATATCTTTAACAGCCGGATTCGGTTCTACTCTGTCAAAGTCGGGCATAGGGAACTCTGTAACATATTCCTTGCCGCTAAGCTTATTAAGAAGCATTTTAACTGCTCTCTTGGATCCTCTTTCTTTATCGAAAAAGTTAACTCTTATACCGTTTGGCATGTAACCTTCTTCAATAGATGCACCTATTTTTTCTTTCTTAGCAAGTTTCAGTGCCAATGGTGCCATTTTCTTGACAGCATCTCTCATACCTGCAGCAGAATTCTTTGTTGAAACAATATACAGACTGTTTTTAAACATATCTGCACCTGGATTTTCTATATACATACCCGTTAGTACAGGGATTCCCAGTTCATCCTTTACAGCCTGAGCAATAGTTCCGCATGCAACTCCATATCTTCCTGCATTGAAAGCCGGCCCTGCTATAAACAAGTCTGGTTTGTATTTTTTTACCATTTCAATAATATTGTTCTTTGCTTCTTCAAGGTTTTCATTGAAGTATGAGTCTCCGCATACAACAGTTGCAACTATTTCTGCTTCATCTTTGAATGCTTGCTGGAAAGCTAATCCAGGTCCTACGATGCCTTCTCTTAATTCAGCAGGAATGTGAGCCATTTCTTCTCCGCCTATATTTGCAAAGAATTGATTTATATAATGAACAACTTTTAGCATTATTTTCTCCTCCTTCCTATCTCGCACTCAATTTGTTGAAGCCCATTTCATTTGTAGCTCCTGTTATTACCTGAAGCTCCGCAGTAATGCTTCCATCTTTATGTAAACTTCCGTCAAAACCTCCTGCAATAATATCAGCTACATCAGCATAGCCGATTACTTTATCCATAGCCGGGAGTTCTATTACTTCGTTTGCATTACCTCCTGTTACCACAGCATCAGCACTTGCATCTGCATCGGCAAGAGATTGTGATGAACCGTCTCTACCAGCATATTCATCCGTAATTATTACAGTCTTAATGCCTTTAGCTTCTATCTTTTTACAGTTCATTATCAAGTCTGTATCCGGATTACCGAAGCCTTCCTGAGATATTACAACGCCGTCAACTCCTAAAAGTTCAGCAAGTTTTGCACTCCAGTTTGATGATCTTTCCTTGTCAGCAAGGTATACATTTTCATTTGTTATTATTACTCCAACAAAATTCAATGTTTTCCCATGTTCTTCAAACAAATCGTGAATTACAGGATTATTTAAATGATGATATGTGGTGTTTTTATCACATGCAGAAACACAGTTTCCACTCACAATTGCACCGTCAAAAATTTCTGTAGGGTAAATCATTGTTGTCAATGATTGTTTAGCATCTACTCCGTAAACATATGTATCGTGCATCAATCCTTGACTCTGAAGCATTAATACATAAGCTACTCTAGGAAGTTCAGGATAAAGTTTTATTCCTTCAACTAAATTAGGAGTCTCAAAAGTATGTACTTCATCTGGTGTTAAAGTTCTAGCAAGTTCTCCTAAATATGCTGCTACTTTGTATCCTGCAAATCTAAGAGCTTTTTCATGTTCATGCTGTTTTAATCCATCAATAGGTTCGCATACCGCCACTAAATTGTTTAGTTTAGAAAAAGGAGTATACTCAGCGCCAGATCCATCCATATCTATGATACCTTCCTGGAATCCAACAATTTTTCCTGTAGTAACAACAGCAGCTCCCTTTAAAACATTTGTCTTGCCTGAGCCTACAGTCTCAACCTTATTGAGCATTCCAGGAAAAATTCCTCCGGCACCTTCAACTTTTACCCTCGGTTCAATAACATCTTTAACGGGCATAATTCTAATACTTTCGCCAGGTCTAGCCAATTCAATTTCCGCTGACTTAAAATTTTGTTCTTCTAGAATTAATGCTTTTACTTCATCTTTGTTCACATACAATGTTCCGTTTTCAACCTTAGAATGTTCAGCGAACTGAATATCCTTAATAAAAACATAGCCTAATTCTAATTTCAAAACACTCACCTCCATAATTATTCATGGTTATATATTTAACGCGCTTTCAAGCACTGTTAAATCAATTAATTTAAAATCATTTTCAATCTTTTCAGTTAGATTGATGAGCTTGTTCTTATTAAATCTGTCATATGTCACTATTGAATTTTCTATAATGTAAACAGAATCGTAATTCAACTCAGACTTATTATCTGCAATTATCACAGATTTATAAGGCGTTTCATTTGGTTTTAAACTGCTCGACAAAGGATGTGTTAAAAGCTCGTACCCTTCATGTATCTTGTCCCTTGTTTTGACCAATACATCTCTATAGCTTCCGACTATATAAATTACACTGTATGTATCCTTGTGCTTATTGTATACCCAATCATTATTCGTAATTATCATAGTTTCATCCTTAAAATGAAGATTTTTATTCTTGAAAATTATGTCATTATTATGTTGTAAAAGCCGAATAAAAAAGCAGAAAGCATAATAAATTCATTCTGCCTTCTGCTCTGTTACAAACCTGAGAGATTCCTCTTCTCTATATAAGAGTTGCTCCTTCGGTGCTTACGCTTTTCAGAGTTTTGTCAGTTTGCGGTCCTTTTGCCTGAGATCATCATAAAATATGGCTAATATTTTATTTATTCCTTCGGCGCTGTTAATAACATAACAGTCTCTCCCGCAAACGTCATTCAAATATTTATTTGTTTTAATTATATATAATAATTTTTAATAAATCAAGTACTATTTATAAATTTTTTTATTAGAATATGAAAACCTTTAATTCTTCTGAAATTAGGCGTTTGACTTAAATTAGTAAACAAGAAAAACGCATAAAGCTTATTAAATTTTTAACATTGTCTAAAGAATAACACTATGTATTTTTTATATCAAATCATATCATAAAATCCCAATTGCCTTAAGGCTTCGTACATTACAATATTTACAGAATTTGACAAATTCAACGATCTTGCATGTACATTATCTATCATCGGTATTTTTATTCTTGTATTAATATATTCCTCGTGTATATAATCCGGAAGGCCTTTTGTTTCTTTTCCAAACATAATGTAGCATTCATCCTCGTACACAACGTCTGTATAAAATCTGCTTTCCTTTGTAGTTGAAATAAAAACAGGTTTATTGCCTATTGATTCTTTAAACTCTTCAAAATTATCATAATAAGTAATATTTACAAGATCCCAATAATCAAGACCCGCCCTCTTTAAATATTTATCGCTTACTGAAAAACCAAGAGGTTTTATTAAATGAAGGTTAGAGCCGGTAGCTGCACATGTCCTTGCAATATTTCCTGTGTTCTGTGGTATTTCCGGTTCAAACAATACAATGTTTAATGCCATTTTTTTCTCCTGTTACATATATTTTTATCACGTCTTGCTATTTAGTTTTTTTGTTTCTTTATAAAAATTGCATAAGCCTTTCAAGCTGCAACTCTCACATTTCGGATTTTGAGCAATGCATAAGTTCCTTCCGTGGGTAATTAGCAGGTGGTGCATTAAATGCCACTTATACTTTGGAAGCTTTTTCATCATCTCATCAGATACTTTGTCAGGTGTAGAACCTGATGCCAGTCCTATTCGCCTTGTAAGTCTGAATACATGAGTGTCAACTGGAAAAGCAGGTATATTGAACGCTTCAACAAGCACCACCGACGCCGTCTTTCTTCCAACACCCGGCAAAGACATCAAATCTTCCATATTTTGAGGCACCTGACTATTATGCTTGTCCCTCAGTTCACGGCACATGTTATAGATACTTTTTGATTTATTTTTGTACAGGCCGATTTTCTTTATTTTTTCGGCTATTTCTTCTTGACTAAGCTTAAGAAAAGAATCTAAATCCGGATATTCCTTGTATAAATTTTCAGTCAATGCATTAACGCTTTTGTCAGTTGCCTGCGCGCTAAGCATTGTAGATACAAGCAGCTGAAACGGCGTTTTATAGTTCAATCCACAGCTTGCAAAAGGGTAGTCTTCTTTTAACAATTCATAAACCTTATCTGCTTTTGTCATCAGTTAACCTCCATATAACGGTTTATAATCTCTACTCTATTATCGTTATCTATAAAATCAATTATTTTTAAAAGCATGGACTCACATAAAGCCTTTTTATTAGAAACGACCGCAACGCCGATTACTGATCTGTTCCATAAATCATTATAATCAATTTCTGCAGCGGATGCGTTAAATCTTGATTTAATTCTTTCAATAATGCTCTTGATAACATGTCTTTTTTCCTTAAGAGAGTTAGCTTCGTAAATTATCAATTCTATTTCACATGTACCTACTATCATACCCCGCCTCCAGCTAATTTAATAAACTCCTCTCTAACTTTATCATTTTCATATTTAATAAAATTATGCAGTATATCCATTGATTTAGATCTGTCTAATTCAGTCAAAGTCCATGCAGCATATATTTTTATCATGTCAGATTCATTGTTCAACTCATCTCTGACAAGTTCAAACATAGATTTAAGTTTCAAATTGCCTATTGCTATCAATGCATTTCTCTTCCAGATGTTTTTTCCTCTCCAGCTTCCTGACATATTTTTATACCTTGACAAAAATTCTTTATTAGACATTTTCATTAATTCTTCTAAGTCAATTACTAGACTTCTATAATCATTGTCTGCTGATTTTTCTGAATTCTTCCTATTTTTAGGACATACAAGCTGGCACATGTCACAGCCGTATATTTGATTTCTCATATTTTTTCTGTATTCCAGAGGAATGTAATCCTTTGTCTGCGTAAGATATGAAACGCATTTTTTTGAGTTAATACCTCCATTTTTTTGCAAAGCTTTATTTGGACAGCTTTCAATGCATATGTTACATGCACCACAAATATTAATATTTTCTGCTACTCCGCCACTCAGTATCTCTAAATCTGTCAACAAGTATCCTATGTTTATAAACGATCCCAGTTTATCATTGATAAGAAGCATGTTTTTGCCATAGTTGCCAATTCCGGCATTTTTGCATATTTCTCTGTCTATCAGCGGAGATGTATCAACACAAATTTTATACTCAAAACTTATGTCCTTTTTTATTTCTTCAGCTATACTCTTCAATATGCTGCTTAATTTTTTATGGTAATCTTCGCCATACGAAACAACACTCAAAAGGCCCTTGTCTTTTACAACAGGCTTCTTATAGCCCTCAGCGTAAGGCACAGCAATAGCAACTATACTTTTGCAATTGGGCATAATATTTCTGACGTCAATTCTTTTATTTATATTTTGTTCTTCAAATTCACAACTATATCCTTTATTAAGCCTATCCGATAAAAGATCTGATAAGTAGCTGTAATTTAAAACAGACGTAAATCCTATTTCTTCTATTCCTAAAGAATTTGCAATTTCTATAATTCTTTGCTTCATATAATTATCCCTTTTCTGCCGGCTTCCCTTTTGTTCAAATTAACTGTTTTATTTTACATATTACATATTGATTATAACATATTTTTTATGTAAAAAAAGCCCCTCAGGGCTTTTTAACTCATTTATTTTGCAATTGCTTCAAGTATTGATTCCGCTATATTTGATGCATGATCTCCTATTCTCTCTAAATTCCCTATGATATCAAGGAATATGACTCCGGCATTTGGTTCGCATACATAAGTATTTAATCTTTCTATATGATTTTTTCTTAAATTTTTATACATTACATCAATTTTTTTATCATTTACAATAACCTTGTTACAGTCTTCTTTATCTATAGTTTGTATCGCGTCCAGCGTTGACTTATAGACAAACATTGCAGTATCAAACATTTCTCTAACTTCGTCACTGGCTTCGTCCGAAAAATTAACATTATTTTCTAGTTTGTAAAGTACAAGTTCGCCAATGTTGTCAGCATGATCCCCAACTCTTTCAATATCATTTAAAGCATTTATAAGTACAACCACTTTGTCTTTTTCATAATTTGTCATCGATACCTTATCAAGCTTGACTAAGTATTCCAGTGTGGCTCTGCAAAGCTCGTTAACCTTTTTTTCAAGTTCAAAGACCTTATATGCCAATTCCTCATTGTTTTCAAAAAAAGCATTTACTGCAGTAAAAAATTCTTCGTATGCTAGATTACCCAAGTGCAGAACTTCCTTTGCGGTTTGTGTCAGTGCTATTGACGGCGTTATAAGAAGTCTTTCATCTATATATTTTGTTACATGCTCGGATTCACTGTCATCTTTTCTGACAATAAGTTCCGATGCTTTTACAAGTAAGCCTGAAAATGGAAATATTAATATTACATTTAAAACGTTGAACAAAATATGACCTGCTGCTATTTGCCGCGGAACATAGGAAGGCACAACATCCAGGATCAACCATTCGACAGGATTTTTCAATAAGAGCATAAATAATAACGTACCGCTTAAATTAAACAATAAATGTATAACTGCGGCTCTTTTGGCCGTCTTACTAGCTCCGATACTGGACAGCATAGCAGTTATACATGTTCCGATATTTTGGCCGAAAATAACCGGATATGCCTGCTCAAAAGTCATAACACCTGTTGTGGCAACTGCTATCAATAAACCTGTGGTAGCACTGCTACTCTGGAGAATCGCAGTCATTATAATTCCTACCATTATTCCGAGAATCGGATTATTAAATTTTGTTATAAGTCCGGTAAATTGAGGATTTTCCTCTAGAGGCTTCATGGCATTTCCCATCATTTTCATTCCTATGAAGAGAATACTGAACCCAATTATTACCTCTGCTATGCTTTTTACTTTTTTCTTCTTAGATGCTAAAAGCATAAAAACACCTATTCCAACCATAAGTGTTGCAACTTTTGTAATGTTCAAAGATACTAAGAAAGCAGTTACGGTTGTACCTATATTGGCCCCCATTATAATACCAACAGCCTGATTCAAATTCATAAGTCCTGCATTAACAAATCCAACCACCATTACTGTAGTTGCGCTACTGCTTTGTATTACCCCTGTAACTAACGCTCCCACTAATACACCCATAAACTTGTTCTTTGTGAGAGCCGCTAAAATATCTTTCATTTTGCTTCCGGCAGTTTTTTGAAGACCGTCCCCCATATAGCTCATTCCAAAAAGGAACAGCCCGAGCCCTCCAATCAAATTAATGGCAATATCCATAGTTCCTCCTAACTATTTGTAAAGAGTTTGCAATTTATTTGTAAATATCCAGTAATCAAACCCAAGCAATTATATCATTATTTGTCGATATAATAAAGACAAAACTTTTTTTATTTCTTACAATTTATTTACAATTAAAATTGACATAAATCTATAAATAAATACAATTTATAAATTTGTAAAATTAAAAAAAGCCCCGAAGGGCTTCTTTTAATTTTATACTGATTTTACTGATTCCGCACCTTTTGTCAAAGCATCTTTATTCAGAGGGACTAAGTGACTTTTGTTTTCACCGAATACTTTTACAAAAGCCTTAAGAACAGAATCGAACTCAACTGTTTTTGCTAATTCCAAATATGCACCAAGCATTACCATATTTGCTACCTTGCTGTTTCCCAATTCCAACGCCAACTCATTTGCATTTACATAGTATGCTTCAATGTCAGTTCTTGTTGGTTTTACATCTATCAATGATTTGTTTATAACTAATTTCCCGCCAGGAACCAGTTCCTGTTCAAATTTAACAAGTGAAGGCAGGTTCATAACTATTGCTGCCGTACCATCTTTAGATATAAGCGGAGATCCTACTTCATCATCTGATACAACAACTGCGCAGTTTGCAGTACCGCCTCTCATTTCCGGTCCGTAGGAAGGCATCCATGTAACATTTCTTCCTTCAATCATTCCTGCATAAGCCAAAAGTTTTCCTATAGCCATAACACCCTGACCGCCAAATCCAGCCATTATTACTTTTTGTTCCATATTATTTTCCCTCCTCAAAATCTCTGAAATTTCCTAACGGATAATATGGAATCATATTATCTCTAAGCCAATCCAACGCTTTTACAGGAGTCAGTCCCCAGTTAGTAGGACATGATGACAATACTTCAACTATTGCAAAGCCTTCACCTTTTATCTGACATTCAAATGCTCTTTTTATTGCTTTTTTAGCTTTTCTTACGTTAGCAGGTGTATCAACTGAAACTCTTTCAACAAATTTAGCTCCGTTTATTGTTGCCAGCATCTCTGCAATTCTTATAGGTCTTCCGCAAAGATCTTCATCTCTTCCAAGAGGAGATGTAGTAGTTTTCTGACCTACCAAAGTCGTAGGTGCCATCTGGCCGCCTGTCATGCCGTAAATAGCGTTATTTACAAATATTGTAGTTATTTTTTCTGCTCTGTGAGCCGCATGTACTATTTCTGCTGACCCTATTGATGCAAGGTCGCCATCTCCTTGGTACGTAAATACAACCTTGTCTGGAAGAGCTCTTTTAATTCCTGTAGCTACTGCAGGAGCTCTTCCGTGTGCAGCTTCCTGCATATCACAGTTAAAATAATTATAAGCAAGAACTGAGCATCCAACAGGAGCAACGCCTATGGCTTCACCCAGCACTCCCAATTCTACTAATGTTTCCGCAACTAATTTATGAATAACACCGTGGGTGCAACCTGGACAGTAATGAAACGGAACATCTGTCAAGCCTTTTGATTTTTCATATACAATTGTCATTATTTTGTACCTCCTGCTATTTTTTCAATATCCGCCAGAATACTAGCCGGTGTAGGAACCATACCGCCCTGTGTTCCATTGAAATAAACAGGTAATTTTCCAGCGATACCGATTTTAACATCGTCAACCATCTGGCCGGCACTCATTTCCACTGTCAATATACCCTTAGCATTATTTCCTATAGTATTGAATACATCATACGGGAATGGCCACAAAGTTATCGGTCTTATAATTCCTACTTTTATCCCTTTTTGTTCAGCCTGCTTCATAGCTGTTTTAACTATTCTTGAAGTAGTTCCGTATGCAACCAGCACAACTTCGGCTTCTTCTAATCCGTATGCTTCATACATTACTTCATTTTCTTCCATTAATTTATATTTTTTCTCAAGGTTAGAATTGTGGATTTGAAGAGCTTCTGCCTGTAAGTAAAGTGAGTTAATAATGTTTGGCTTTCTTTCTTCTTTAGTACCTGTAGTTGCCCATTCCTTAGGAGGAAGATCAACTTTTTTAGGTTCTTTAAATTCAACAGCCTCCATTATCTGACCTATCATACCGTCTGCGCATATAAGAACTGGATTTCTGTAATAATCCGCTTTATCAAAACCCATTATAATTAAATCAACTATCTCCTGGATGCTGGCAGGTGCATAGCAAAGTGTACGATAATCGCCGTTTCCACCGCCTCTTGTTGACTGGAAGTAGTCTGCCTGACCTGGTTGAATACTTCCAAGACCAGGGCCGCCTCTCATCATGTTTACAATAACGCATGGTATTTCAGCACCAGCCGCATACGTAATTCCTTCTTGCTTCAATGATATTCCCGGGCTTGAAGAAGCTGTCATACATCTCGCACCTGCTCCTCCTGCTCCATAAACCATATTTATAGCAGCAATTTCACTTTCTGCCTGTAAAAATACTCCTCCGGCCTCCGGCAATGCTTTTGACATATATTCTGGGATTTCACTTGAAGGAGTAATTGGATATCCAAAAAAATATTTGCAGCCTGCTTTTATAGCTGCAGCTCCAACAGCCTCATTACCTTTCATTAATACTTTAGACATAATCTACCTCCACTATTATAATCTTTCTACTGTTATTACTGAATCAGGACACATAATTGCACAGCTGCCGCAAGCAATACATTTCTCTTGGTCAACTACATGAGCAGGGCAATATCCTTTTCCATTAATTTTATCTTTGTTCAATTCGATAATTTTTACCGGACATACCGTTACACACAATTCGCAACCCTTGCATGCATCCTCATTAAATGTAACTTTTCCTTTTGCCATTATAATACCTCCATTCTCAACTCATCCATTCTTCCCTCATATAAAGATTTATGGGGAACAATTTTTCTAATATTTCTTTGTTTTTTATATCAGCTGCTGCCTTGTTGATAACAACTTCATATCTAATGGGAATATCTGTTTCCCATGATACTTTCTCTGTTAATTCATGACCAAACTCAACATCTTCTGCCGTTGTTTCCTTCAGCATATGCGTATTGTTAATTAATCCAGTCACTTTCAATTTTGACGTTGCTTCTATTAAGCGTAAATATTTCAATGCACCTTCAACAGTGCTCGTCTCGGGCCTGTTTCCATTTATTACGAAAAACATATCATAATCAGTGCTCTTAATTTGATCTGAGTACCTTGCAAGAACTCTCGCACCTACAGGATCCCCCCCAACGTCAAGTATAGACTTTTCATTTGGATTCAATATTACACCTGTTAATTCTGCTGGTAACGCAGGTATATCAATTGCAGTATTTTTTATGCTTGAATCAAATACCTTAACTCCGATTTTTTCGAAAAAATCTCTTTTTTCTCTAGATCTGAAGTAAGGGTTTACTATGTCCAAATCGGCGATGCTCACATTTTCATATTGCTCTTTCATTTTTACTGCATAGTTAACAGAAAATTCAGACTTACCGCTTCCATAGTGACCTATTATAATAACTAGTCTCTTATCCAGCATATTATCCCTCCCTTCGGTCATACACTATTTGTATTCCTTAGCAGATTCTTCGTGGTTCAATACTCTGAGCCCTCCCTGAGCTAAAGCTAAAAGCTCGTCCTCACCGGGATAAGCAATTACTTCTGATATGAATTTAACTTTTTTCTCAATCATATCTACAAAGTATTTATCGTAGGCTATTCCTCCTGTAATCAGAATTGCATCAACCTCACCATCAAGAACTACTGCATATTCTCCTATGGCCTTTGCAACCTGGTATGCCATTGATCCATATACCAGCTCTGCCTTCTTATCTCCTGCCTGTGCTTTATCACTTACATCCTTTGCACTGTTAGTGCCAAGATATGCGCTGAGACCGCCTTTTCCAACAAGCATCTTTTTTATTTCTTTCTGTGTATATTTCCCGCTGAAGCACGCGTTAATTAGCTGTTCAGCCGGAAGGGAACCTGATCTTTCCGGTGAAAATGGGCCTTCTCCATTTAAAGCGTTATTAACATCAATTACCTTTCCTTTTTTGTGTGCCCCTATGGAAATTCCTCCTCCCAAGTGAGCCACAACAAAGTTCATATCTTCATATTTTTTATTAAACCTTTCAGATGCTGCTCTTCTGGCAACTGCTTTTTGATTAAGCGCATGCCATATGCTGATTCTTTCAAAATCAGGATGACCGCTGATTCTTGCAGTTTCATTAAGTTCATCCACAACTACAGGATCTACTATGAATGACGGTATTCCTACTTCGTCTGCAATAGAACGAGCTATCAAGCCTCCAAGATTTGATGCATGCTCTCCAATTGCGTTTGAAGTCAAATCTTCAACCAGTTTATCATTTACGGCGTAAGTTCCTCCCTCTATTGGTTTTAACAAACCGCCTCTTCCAACAACTGCATCCAGTGATTTAAGTAATATATTATTATTTTTAAGCGCATCAACAATTAAATTTTTCCTGAATTCAAATTGTTCAGCAACTTTAGAGTATTTGCCCAGTTCCTCATTTGAATGCCTGAGCGTAGTCTCAAATACAGAGTTTTCATCATCATAAACCGCAATCTTTGTTGACGTGCTTCCTGGGTTTATTATTAATTGTTTCATACTATTCTCCTTTAAAAGATGAAACTAATACAGAAAGTGCGATTGAATTTAATTTCGCTTTATCTGAATCAGCTCTCGACGTTAACACTATAGGAGCTCTTGCTCCTAATATTATTCCTGCGTTTTCGGCATTAGCCAGATATGTCAAAGCCTTATAAAATACATTTCCTGCTTCAATATTCGGCATAAGAAGTATATCGGCGTCTCCTACTACATCACCCTTAATGCCCTTTAATTCTGCAGACTCTTTAGAAATTGCATTATCTAATGCATAGGGGCCTTCAACTATACACCCTGAAATTTTTCCTTCTTTCTGCATTTCAACAAGTTCATGTGCGTCCAAAGTCGCCTGCATTTTAGGATTTACCTTTTCTTTTGCACATATTACTGCAACCTTAGGCACTTCTGCTCCAAGAGCACGACTTAGTTTTATCGAATTTTCTATTATCTGTCTTTTATCGTCGGCATTGGGAGCTATGCTCATAGCCGCATCAGTAATAATGAAAAATTTGTGATAAGTATCAGTTGAGAAAACTGCGGCATGGCTAAGTATATTTCCTGTTCTTAGTCCTATTTCTTTGTTTAAAACAGCCTTCAAAATAATTGATGTGTCTATTAATCCTTTCATAACCACGTCGGCTTTTTTGCTGCTTACCAATGCAACTGCTTTTTTGCAAGCCTCAGGTCCATCTTTTTCATCTATTATTTCAATATTTTTTAGATCAAATTTTATTTCTTTTGATATATCAATTATTTTTTCTTTATCACCTATTAAAATAGGCTCGCAGATTTTTTCATCTACAGCTGTCTTAATCGCTTTTAAAACATCTTCATCCTGAGCAAAAGCTACTGCTATTTTTGAAGGTCCATGTGCTTCAGCATATTCTTGGGCATGTCTTATTATTTCTACAAATTTCTTCACTTTCTCACCTCGCATTAAATATTGAGCAATTTTCATGCCAACTTTGATAATCTGATAAATAAAAATGCCAATCACTGAAATTTCAATGATTGGCTTATGTGAATAATTTTACTAAAATTACATTAAAAATAACTTTGCATTAATTTGCGTGCAATTCCTTGCAACTTATGTTTTTTTTGCATTTTTTTGCAATCATTATGAAATCCCGTGCTTTTCCATTTTGTAGTAAAGGGACCTGAGTGAAATACCCAGCACCTTCGCAGTTTCTGTCTTATTTTTATTTAGTCTGAAATATACGCTTTGTATATAATCTGATTCCGCTTTTTCAATTACATTACTCAATCTGGTCAGCTTCGCTTCTTTTTCCACAACACACTGCTGAGAGCTTTGCTTCTTACTGTACAGCAGATGCGGAAGATGTTCAACCTGAATAATTCTTTCGTTAATATTCATATTGATTATAGAACGTCCGACAATGTTTTCAAGCTCTCTTACATTTCCAGGCCAGTTATAATGAATGAGAATATATAATGCATCATCTGCAATATCTTGTATGTGCCTTCCATACTCATCGTTGAATTTTACAATAAAATTTTTAATAAGTAATGGTATATCTTCTTTGCGGTCTCTCAAAGGGGGTATCACAATTGGAAGTATATTTAATCTATAAAATAAATCTTCTCTGAATTTTCCTTCTTTTACAGCTTTAATAAGATCAGCATTTGTTGCAGCAATAATTCTGACATCCACCGAAATCGGATGGTTGCTTCCGACTTTCATAATTTCTTTTTCCTGCAACACTCTAAGGAGCTTAGCCTGAGTATTCATGCTTATTTCAGATATTTCATCCAAAAATATTGTTCCTTTATCGGCTTCTTCAAAAAGGCCCTTTTTACCTCCTTTTAAAGCTCCTGTAAATGAACCTTCCTCATATCCGAAGAGCTCACTTTCAAGTAAAGTGTCTGAAAGCGCAGCACAATTTACTCTTACAAAGTTATTTTCTGACCTTTTACTTTGAGCATGTATTGAATTTGCAAAAAGTTCTTTTCCTGTTCCGCTTTCGCCTCTAAGCAATACTGTTGCAGGCACCTTTGCTGCTCTTTCTATCATTTTTTTGACTTCAAGCATTGCCGCAGATTCACCGATTATATCTTCAGGCTTATATTTGTTTGAAAGCTCTCTTAATTTTTTTTCAGCTTTGTTTAGTTTGTCTGTCAAGTCCTTAATTCCAGAAATATCATGAAGCACTGCAACGCTGCCTTTCATTGCACCGTTTACTATAATCGGTGCCGCCTGAGCTACAACAGTCTTGCCGCTAGGTCTAATTTTAAGCTTTGTGTTTTCCACAGGCTTTTTTGTGGTAAGAACCTTCATATGAAGGCTTTCTCCCTTTTCTATATCATATAATGCATCTTTACCTATAATGTCTTCTTTATCAAGTCCGGTAATTTTGGTATAAGCAGGGTTCACAAGTATGTGTTCCCCCTCTTCATTTACAACACTTATTGCATCTTGTGTCGCAAGAAGTACCGCTTCAAGCATTCCTTGATAATCCATGTTGTTAATTTCTATGTTAATATTATTCATACTCACTCCCGCTATTCTTCAGCTGTAGTTGAAGCCGGAGATTCTGTAACTTCAATACTGATTTGCCCCTGGGAAACAGATATAGTGTTAACTGTTTTTCCCGTAGTACATTCCAAATTTACATTGTTCGTGCCAGGTACAACAGTACTTAAATCCGCTGCAAGTGTCAAATCATTTTTCTTTAATTGGTTTACGACACTTACAGGTCCGACTACATTAACTGTTATTTCATGTTCAGAATCTGGTATATCTACATTAATACCTTCAGCTAAATTATTAAACTGAATTTCAGATGCTTCAAATACAAAGTCTTTCTCAACAGTCTTTTCAATAACCGCGCTAACAACAGGATTTGTATTCAAATCCAGTATAATCAAGCTCTCAGTATCAAGTATTTCCCTTGAAGATAAAATATTGTTAAACTCTCCCGTTATATCAAGCTCAGAAACTTCAAGTTCGTTTATCGTATCTAATATATCTTTTCTTGCCGCAATTTTTATTTTATCAGGCTTAACAGTAACGTCTGTAAGCTGATAACCTTCTTCGGGAGTTCCTGTTATATTTGGTACAAGTTTCACATACTTGGTAGGATAAATTGGAACTGTTACCTCAACATTGTCTATTGGCGCAGACATAAATATTTCCGTATCCGTTCCGTCGTAGACTCTGACCGGAACAGTCTTAGTAACATTGTCGGCAGCTCCTTCTATATTTACTGTCGCCACAGCCATAGTAGCTGAATTTACAACACTTCTCGGCCCTGTAATCTTGACTGATGACGGTTTTGATATAGGAAACAGCCTGTAGTAATCATCTGCCTGACTGCCTTCATACTGAACATCCACATCCATAACTTTTGAAATAATGCTTTCTATGTTGCACGCAATTTGCGAAGGATAAAAATTCGTAATTTCAAGCCCGCTTGGTCCTGAAACTTCTATTTTTGCATTTGTTATACCTTCTGAAAATCCAAGCAAATCTATATATGCCGAAAAGTCGCTGTTAGCAATATTGGTAAACTGATCGCTTGTACCTTTCACTTTTACATTCACCATAAAATGATCCTTGTCCGAATTCATCAAAACAAGGTTTGAATTTTCAAGTGCGCTTAAGTTTTTGATGGTAACGGGAATACTGTTATAATACTGTTCAAAAGGAGGATTTGTTTCAACCATTATGAACATCCACAATATTACAGAAACTACTAAACATGTTATTTGAATTAATATCTTATCGTTTTTTATTTTCATTTCTGTTTCTCCATTTATCAATAATATTTACTTTATCATTGTCCACATAAATGCCTGATAAAAGGTATTCTAATTCTTCAATTTGAATATTTCTATACAGTCTTCCTTCCACAGCGTAGGAAATATAACCTGTTTCCTCAGACACTATCAAGGCTATGGAGTCAGATTTTTCCGTCATTCCTATAGCAGCTCTGTGCCTGGTTCCTATATCTTTTGAAAGAAGATTATTTTCTGTAAGCGGCAAAAAACATCCTGCGGCTCGTATAGTATAATCCTTTATAATTACAGCACCGTCATGAAGAGGAGTATTAGGTATAAATATATTAATTAACAATCCGCTTGATATAGTTGCATTAAGCCTTGTTCCGCTTTCTACTATGTCGTTAAGCCCTATCTTCTGTTCAAAAATTATGAGAGCCCCTATTTTTTGTCTGGCCAGTGAAGATGTGGCAGATACTATTTCTTTTATAACCTGTTCTGACGTCTGAGCATTTTTTTCTAAAGCCGAAAGTGTAAATGATGTTCTCCCTATATATTCCAACGCCTTTCTAATCTCCGGCTGGAACACAACGACCAGTGCTATTACTCCAACCTGAAATGTATGCTCCAATATATACTTGACCATGTAAAGATCGAATAGTTCCGATATAGGAATCAGAGCAACTAAAAGTACAATTCCCTTAACCAGCTGTTTTGCTCTCATATCACGTATCAACATATATCCATGATACAATACATAGTAAACGAGTCCTATATCCACTATACTGTTAAATCCGATATTAGAAAATATTAATTTAATATACTCCATGACACCACATCCCCAATATAATTTATGTTATTCCACCGTATTGCTTTCCAACAGCTGCATCTGTTTGGAAGTATCACTCAATGATCTTTTCATTCTAATTTTTGTGTTTTCGTTAAGCTCTGAGCTTTCAATATATTCCATTATTGGATAAACAACATGCTCTGTTCCGCCGCCATCAGTAGTTCCTTTATATACCCATAGAGGTATGTATGTAATTTCTTTAATATTTACTTCACCGGTTTCACCATTTTTTTCAATGTTTATGTCTACAATTACTCCATCCTCGGTATATTTTGAAACCTCTTCTGATAAACCATATGGCAATAACGTTTCAACTCTTTGATTTGACAGAAAATTTCCCATTGAATATGCTACAAATTTAGTTTTTCCGCCGTATTCAAGCTTTTGTGCAGGCTGTATTACGTGGGGATGACTTCCAAGAATTATATCTACGCCTTCTTCAAACATTTTATCGGCAAGCACTTCCTGTCTTTCTGCCTGAAATCTTGAATATTCGTCTCCCCAATGCATACATGCAATTATGACATCTGCATTTTGGCTTTTTGCATAAACAATGTCTTCTGAAATCTTTGTTTCATCTATTATATTTATCATTGCATCCAGATCTGCTGAAGACATAACAGATTCCAGACCGTTTACCATTTCCGTGTAAGAAAGAAACGCAAGTTTTATACCCTTAATCTCTTTAATCAATACTCTTGTTTCAGGCTTTTCTGTATATGTCCCGATAGGATCCATACCCCTTGCACTTATCTCATTAACGGTTCTTATTACACCAGCTTTTCTTGTATCAAGGCTGTGATTATTAGCCGTTGATAAAACATCAAATCCTGCATCTTTTATTGCATCCAGCACCTCATCCGGCGCATTGAAAATAGGGTACCCTTGGTATGCATACACAGAATCTCCTGCTGTTGTTCCTTCAAAATTTGCAATTGCCAAATCAGCTGACTGAAATAATCCCTTAACGGCTTTAAAACTATTTTTAAAATCATATTTGCCTGTTTTTGAATCATATGCACCATCCAACTGAGATGGGTGAAACATAATATCGCCGGTTGCTTTAAGGTTAATTGTAACATTTGGCTTTGCTACCGGTTCAATCGGTATCTCCGGTTGAGAAACATTTGTAACATCTTCGAAATCTGCTTCTCCAATATCATTTTTTCCTTTGCTGTCCTTGCCCATGCCATTTACAACAAATGATGCTGCCAAAATACTTACAATTACAAACAGCCCCAGTGACAGCAGCCGAATTCTTTTTTTTCTACGTCTATATTTTCTGCTCATTTAATTACCTCTTTATTTATATTCCATATTTAATATTAACTTACCATGAAAGATTTTGCAATAAATTAATTATTAAAAAACACTTAAAATTAAATTACACAGGCTTCCTAGGCTTTATAAGACACTTGGGACCATATCCGATTAGATCATGCCTGTTTTCCTTTTGCAAAGCTTTTAAAACTAAGTTGTAATTCTCTCTTTTACTGTATTGCATAAGAGCACGCTGCATTCTTTTGTCTTCTCTTTCTTTAGGAACATATATACTTTCACCTGTGAGAGGATTAAAACCCGTATAATACATACAAGTTGAAAGAGTTCCCGGTGTCGGATAAAAATCCTGAACCTGTTCTGGTATATACCCCATATCTCGTATATATTCCGCAAGTTCAATGGCATCTTTAAGATGTGAACCCGGATGTGATGATATAAAATATGGAACGATATATTGTTCTTTATTAATTTTTTTGCTCTCCGCATAAAATTTTCTTACAAATTTATTATAAATATTTATCGATGGTTTTCCCATAAGTTTAAGTACAGATTCTGAAACGTGCTCAGGTGCCGTTCTCAGCTGACCACTTACATGATATTTGCATAGTTCTTTTATAAATTCGTCATTATTATCATATATCGCATAATCATATCTTATACCAGAACGAATAAAAACTTTTTTAATTCCTTTTACATTTCTTATTTTTCTGAGAAGCTCTAGATAATCACTGTGATCAACCCGAAGGTTTTTGCATTTTTCAGGACTAAGGCACTCTCTGTCTTTACACACCCCGTACTTACTCTGTTTCTTACATGCTCTGATTCTAAAATTTGCCGTTGGTCCGCCTACATCATGTATATACCCTTTGAACTCTTTATCATTCAATATCTTATCAACTTCTTTCAATATTGAATCGTGACTTCTGCCCTGCACAACTCTTCCCTGATGGAAATTCAGAGCACAAAAACTGCAGCCACCGAAACAGCCTCTCACACTGGTTATGCTGAATTTTATTTCTTTTAATGCCGGCACTCCGCCTGATTTTTTATAAATAGGGTGGCAGTCCATCATATAATTCAGGTCATAAATATCATCCAATTCCTGCATTGTCAACGGATCCATAGGTGGATTCTGCACAACATACACTGTATCATATTGTTCAACCAACGTTCTGCCTGTCTTAGAATCTGTATTTTCATATTGAATCTTAAAGCTTTTTCCAAATTTTTGCTTAGAAGAAGCTGTCTCTTCATAAGAAGGTAAGAAAATTGGATCAAATGGTCTATCTTTGTCCTTGGTTTTATATACCGTTCCGTTAATAAATGTTATTTCATTTACCGGTATTCCGGCTTCTAACGCCTCGGCAATTTGCAGTATTGATTTTTCTCCCATACCGTAAACAAGCAAATCAGCACCAGAATCCATCAGTACAGACCTCTTCATACTGTCGCTCCAATAGTCATAATGGCTTAATCTTCTTAAACTTGCCTCAATGCCGCCTATAATTATAGGTACATGCTTATATGCCTCTCTAATGCGATTCGAATATACTGTTACTGCCCTATCCGGTCTCAGCCCGGACTTACCTCCCGGCGAATATGCATCAGTACTTCTTTTTTTCTTAAAGGAGGTGTAATGATTCACCATTGAATCAATGTTACCGGAATTAACCAAAAAACCCAGTCTAGGTTCGCCAAGCTTTTTAAAAGAATTAATATCTTTCCAGTCAGGCTGAGCAATTATTCCTACCTTATAGCTGTATCTCTCCAATAATCTGGATATAATTCCTGTAGCGAAAGAAGAATGATCTACATATGCATCACCTGTCACAAAGACAAAATCGCACTGAGCCCACCCTCTTTTATTCATATCTTCTATGCTTATTGGTAAAAAATCCATTTTCCCTCCGTATCTTTTATTATGTTTGTTAACCTCATTATACCATTATATATATTTTTTACAAAGTACAAATACAGTAACTCTCCGCATAAAAATAAACAGGAGAGCACTCCTGTTTATCCATTATATTGCACAACTTATTCAGCAATAACTTCTACAGTATCTCCATTAGAAAGTCCGGCAGCATTTCCCTCTTCAACATCAAGGTGCATATCAAGTGCATATGTATCACTAACTCTGATTAATACATTATCAAATGTTACACCTCTGGGACCTCCAGCCTTTACCTTAACAATATCTTTATCTTTTAAGCCATACTTTTCTGCATCTGTAGTATGCATATGAATATGTCTTGCAGCAGCAATTACTCCTCTTTCCAATACAACTTCACCTTTTGGTCCTACTAGTTTGATTCCTGGAGTACCTTCAGTTTTACCTGAATCTCTTACAGGAAGATTTTTTAAACCAAGAGTGAAACCATCTGAAAGAGACAGCTCTACCTGAGATTCTTTTCTTGCAGGTCCGAGAATTCTAACTCCGCTTATTGTCCTTTTCGGTCCCACTAAATCAACTTTCTCATCGCATGCAAATTGTCCAGGCTGGCTTAAATCTTTTATAGGTGTTAATTCATGATCCGCTCCGAATAATATATCTATATGCTCCTTTGTAAGATGAACATGTTTGTTTGACAACCCTACTGTAACTTTAAAATTCATTATTATCCTCCATAATTTATATTTCCAATAAAAATTATATTATATTTTGAAGGTTTTATCAATGGTTAAATTTTATTTTTTGCACATCTTAATTCCCGGTTTCCTTAGAAATATACTTGACCCATATCATATAGAGCCCGCTTACTACCGTCAACAAAATAAAATAGTATGAAATATATATAGAGATGGTATTGTTAGGCATAGCTGCTGATGTTATATAGAAAAAAACCGCCGCAAATACATAAACAATTATCTTTTTATTATCAAAAACATTATTTTTAAGTTTGCTTTTTTTCTTTACAAATGATTTTTCTTCATATATTTTTTTAGAAAAGTATTCTTTTCCGGGAAGTATACCCGCCTCATCCATCATATTGAACAAAGCGTTCGAATCTATTATTTCTATGTGAAGTTTATCTTCGAATTTTTCTAATAATTTTTTGGCTTCCTCATTGATTTCAACGGTCGTCACAAGATATCCAATTTTAATGCTGCTGCTGCACATAAAAGAAATCATACTTCTTACATCTGTTTTCTCAAGTTCTGTTCCTTGGTAAAGTTTATAAATTTTTATGCAATTTATCAGACCGTCTTTTTCCGCAAGAAACATATGCCTCCCTTTTTTAATAAAATTTCTGCAGCCTTTTTTTTCAAATAAAAAACCTATAAGCATCCCAAAATCATCATTGTTTATTTCCTCAATTTTTTTCCTGAAATGTTCAGTTTTCAGCCTATAAATTAACTTTTCCTCACCTTCGCGCCTCTTTCTTGTTATATTCAGCTTATTGACAAGAGTAAAAATCAAAAAAACTTCTGCTGCTATTAAAATTGAAAACTTCAAATCTGAAGTTATAAAAAAAATTACTAAAAGAACAATCATGCTGAGCAATACTTTGTACAATACCAAATCAGCCCTGTAACTGAAATAGTTTCTTGTTCCTATAGCTTCACTTATGTACCCTTTTTTTATTTTATTTTTCTCTTCCATAAAAAATCACCTCTTAGAAATTATTTCCAAAAAAGGTGATTTTATACCACTATATTCCGTTTACTGCTTCCTCAAGCTTATCAAGGTGTTTAATTGGGAAATATGCAAGCAGTTCTTTAAACTGTTCAACAGTAAGCCCTTGTGCATGAGTGTATAATTTTATTTTTTCATCTAAACTTGCATTTATAAATTCTTGTTTAAGTTCTTCAAATTTTTTCTCCATGTTTCTCCTTTTCATCATTTATGGTATTTTAAGCCGCAGGTGAAATAATACAAAGCAATTCTGTTTCTTCTTCTGACGGATTAAATAATTTATGAGGCACATTTGAACAAATATAAATACTGTCACCTTCCTCAACTATTTCATTGTAATCAATGAAATTAACAATCAATTTTCCTTTTATTATTATTACACATTTATCAGAATCTATTATGGAAAAATTATCATTATCCCACATGCCGGGTCTTAAAGAATATCTGTAAATATTCATCTTTATCTTGCTTTTATATTCTTCTGTAATAGGAACAATATATTCAAGTTCGCTGTCATTTGCAGGAATTTTTAATTTTTGCCTGTCTTCTTTCCTTGTAACAACAACGCTGTTGCTGTCGTCAAGGAAATAGTACGGAGAAACATTCAGTACTTCGCAAATCTTCTTCAGCGCTGTTAATGATGGTTCAATTAAATTTCTTTCTACTTGTGATATATAACTTGCTGTAAAACCTGATTTTACTGATAGTTCTTCAATTGTCATTCTATTAAATTTTCTTAATTTCCTTACTTTATTACCGTCCATTTACATACTCCGAATAAAATTTGTATGAAGATATTACTCCAATTTGCAAAAATAGTCAATAAAATTTTAAACGGATAAAACATAATTATATCTGTTTTTCAACATCATTGATTTTATTAAAGCACTTTAACGGCAAACTTCATTGCATGTCTCCAAAAATCAATACCAGCTGTTATAATCTATTCCCTGAAAAGTTGCATCATTATTGTACATTGACAAAGATGCCCATCGGCTGCACGCATCTTTAAAATTACTTTCATCTACCTTTTCATTGCCTTTTATGTGGATATATGATACCAAGTTATTTGTAAGTAAATCATATGCGTTGATGCGATGCAAATTTTCATCATATTTAAAATACAAATTATTCATTGTATATTCCATTACATGCCTCCTCAATACATTTTTTATTCTCTTATAAAGTATTTTCCTAATTATTATTTAATATTCACCTTTTTAACATATACCTTGTGTTGGAATAATACTCTAACTTAAGGAAAACATATAAATGAGTTTTAAAAAAATACAAGGAGGTGAAATAATGAGCAAGGGTAACGGCAGAAATACAAAAAAAGGAATGGGCAATGGATTTGATAATTTTAAAGGAACAAGCAATGGTGTTTCGTCAAGCATTGAAGACCGATTGAATGATCTTAATTCGTACCCGAGGAAACCAAATTCGCTTGATAACAAAGCTGGAAACTTCAAATATACAAATCCCTCAAACAAGGATATAAAAGAATTTAAAAATAAAATTAAATAAATAAAAGCCGGAAATTTCCGGCTTTTCACTTTTTATTAGTTATTTTTAATTTAAAACACATATAATATTAATAGTATTAAATTAATATCAGGGGGTAGAGATGGCACACTCAAGCAATCCATATCGAGTCAGGAACAGGCTCTGCAATAAATCAAACGCCATTCCAGACGAAACAGGTACATTAGACATTACTGTTTATCACAAAGATTTAGTAGAACCATTGTCTAATGCATTGGTAAAAGTGTATAAAATATCTGTTTCTGGCCAATACGGCGAAGTTGGTGAAGGACGGCTGGTTCATCAGGCAATAACAGACAGCTCAGGAAAAATCCCTCCGGTCAAGTTATCTGCAGTCAATGAACTTATGGATGATAATTATAGCTTTTATTCTATAGCGATTCATCATCCAACACACCACAGCGCTTATATTTTTAATGTTGAAATATTCCCGGACGTAGCAACAAAATACGATGTGTCACTTAAATTTATGTACAATAATGAGGACTTTTTTGAGTTTATTATGCAGCCTAGGAAATCTCAAACAATGTAGAATGTAGATTAATCAAAGAATATTTAGATGAATTTACGATGTATGCAGCCACATAATAACTAGATCAGCCATTCACCAAGCAGCGATCCCATAAGAGTAACCGCTGTCTTGGCAGTTTGATTTTTAGTATCAATTATAGGATTTACTTCAACAAATTCTGCACTTACGAGCTGTTCCGACAAGGCAATCATTTCAAGAGCTAAGTGGCTTTCTCTTAAAGTAAGTCCTCCAGGAACTCTTGTTCCTGTACCATGCACATAGGTAGGGTCTATACTATCCATATCAAAACTAACATGTATTCCGTCCGTACCGTTACCTGCAATTTTAATAGCTCTTTCTATAATATCCGCCATTCCGTAACGATCAATTTCATGCATGGTAAATACTGTAATACCAAGTTTTTTTAATATTTTTCTTTCTCCCTGATCCAGATCCCTGCACCCGATAAAAACAATCTTATCCGCCATAAGTTTAGAATCATTTCCTCCTATTGACGTCAATGATTCATGCCCGATTCCAAGGCTCACAGCAACCGGCATACCATGTATATTTCCTGTTGGAGATGTTTCCTCGGTATTTATGTCTCCATGGGCATCAAACCAAATCACACCAAGATTTTTCTTATTCTGCAGCACTCCAGCAATAGTACCTATGGCAATGCTGTGGTCTCCTCCGAGCACAAGCGGAAATCTGCCTTCGACCATTACCTCAGACACTTTGTTACAAAGTTCTGTGTTTACTCTTGCAACTTCTTCCAAGTATCTGAGCTTAATACCGTCAGATAACGGACTTACCGGCTTATTAGCAAGTATATCTCCTTCATCTTTAACGTCATAGCCTATGGCAGTCAGTCTTTCTGTAACTCCTGCATAACGTATTGCTGCCGGCCCGAGACTTACTCCCGGAGTTCCCGCACCTAAATCAATTGATACTCCAATTATTGAAATTTTAGAATTTATTGATGATTTCATACTTCCTCCTTTTATAATCTATTACACTATGCATATTAGTCTGTTCCTATAAAAAGATTTTAATCGAATATTTTTATACTATATTCAAAATTAAAATTATGAAAATGCGCGCAGTGTTACAACTACAAGTTCCGGGCGATTAAATATGCGAAGCGGGAAAATGCTGTTTCCAAGTCCTCTGCTCACTGACATCGATGTTATTCCATCTGTAATTATTCCCTCTGAATATTTAGGAAAAAAGCCCTGGTTTGGAGATAGTATTCCTCCTAAAAACGGCAACCTTATCTGTCCGCCGTGTGCATGACCTGCAAATACAAAATCTATTCCTGCCCTTTTGTATAAACTGAAATATTCTGGCCTGTGGGAAAGAAGAATATTAAAATCCGTCAATGACTGTTGCAATAATTTATTTACGCTATCCTCCATATATGACACATTAATCTCAGCTCCATAACCCTTCATATAAAAATTAATTGCAGGATCAGCCGTCCCCATAATACCAATTGCTGATTTTTGTCTGTTTATAGCGACATATGAACCATCCATAATTTTTACATTCAAATCACTTAATGTTTGCTGCAATTTATTGTAATGTTCCGACATCTGCTCATGATTTCCCGTTACATAGTACACAGGAGCAGTTTTCACAATCTCCCTTAAAAAAACTGCTCCTGCCCCAACATCTGTTCTTCTTCTGTCTATCAGATCTCCGGTTATTACTATTATATCCGGTTTTATTTTAAATATGGCATCGTCTAGCCTTCCTCTAAAGTTTTTGTTGTGCAGGTCGGAAATATGAAGAATCTTAAATCCATCAAATTCTTTCGGCAGATTTTTTTTAATGATACTGTGTCTAGTTACTTCCAAAGCATTATTCTGCCATACAAAAAAGAAAACAGATGCCGCTATTGCAGCAATTATTTGATATGCTTTCATACGCCTATTTTACTCCGAAGAATCTTCTTCCCTAACTGGTTTTAAAAGCTCTCTGGCTAATTCTGACATATGTGTAGGCACATATATGTCTATACCGTATAAATTCACTCCCGTATATATCTCCATTATCTCCCCGCTACCCTTTGATTTCTTCAGGACAGGTATACCATACGACGTAAGTTTTGAAGCAATTATTTCTGCCTCAATCGTATTGAGGTTTGAAGCAAGTAATTCTTCTTTATTATCATCAACATTATCATTAATCATGGCATTCTCCTAATTAATTACTTTACTACTTTACTTAATTATATCAGATAAAATATAATATTACCATAAAAATCCTTTGCATACTGCCTTTTATTACAAATAAAAAAAGGCCGAGCTACATTAATTTTATCAAAAATTAAAAGCTCAAGCCTCCTAATTTTAATTATTTGCCTGTCTAGGAATTTTAACAGCTTTTGAAACAGACTTCCAAACAGCTTGTGCAAGGTAAAAGTCAACCATGCTGTGAACCACCGTTCCGACACCTACCAGAATGATAACAGACATTACAAAACCCTTAGCATAATATCCTGCGCTCATACCGTTGCCGAAATAAAATGGAATTACTGCAACAATTTCGCTGAATCCATGGATCACTGCTATTACAAATGAATAAACCAGAGAATTCTTAAAAGAATTTAAGGTATTCGGAAATCTTTTCAAATATAATGCCCCCGCCAATGCAAAAACAATATGAGACGCTGCACGAAATACTACCACTATTGGAAAACCCGCGAGCAAAAAACCTACTGAAGTACCTATTGCAACAGCCGCAGCTGTTATCGGAGAAATAAACATTGCAATAAAAATTGCAACATGACTGGCAAGAGTAAACGATGCCGGTTCCATAGTTATTTTAATTGGAGAGATTATAGGTATTAATATTCCAATTGCACATAAAAGTGCTGCTGTTACAGTTGAATTAAGACTATTATTTCTGTTCATATACATTTCCTTTCGTTGTCTGTCTTGTCATGTGTCTTGACACTAATTGATATTATTATAGCCTTCTGCATTGGAAATGTCAATATGAAATTATTCTTCAAAAATAATGCCGTCTTTCTTTAATGATTCTATTATTCTGTCCCTTGCTTCTTTGTCTTTGCACTTGATTCTGTGAAGATGTACACCTTTCGTAAGTCTCATGAGCGGCTGAGTATCATTGCATAATATCTTTTTCAGAAATTCGTCTGCTTCATATCTTGTGGAAATTCTAAGCTCTCCGGAAATTTCACCGTATACGGCGTGCTCTACTGTTACATCGAGGATTGTACCTCCATTGTCTACGACAGCATACAATTCATCGCGCATATTTCCCTCATTGTGACAGCATGCAACGGTAAATATAAAATCCTTTTCTTCCTTTGCACAATCAAGTACGTATCCTCTGGGGGTTGCAGATATTTCTAATCCTGATGCTCGCATAAGAGCTATATCTCCCACAATAACCTGCCTGCTGACCGAATATTTTTTTGCAAGAGCAGTAGCTGTTATCGGAGAAGAATTTTTGCTTAACACATCCTGTATTTTTTTTCTTCTTTCTTCAGATGTCATATACTCACCACCATATATAATAAAATCCCGTCAGAAATTACTCTTACAGGATTTCGTTCTTATTTTAAAAATCGGAGTGAAAGGATTTGAACCTTCGGCCTCATGGTCCCGAACCATGCGCGATACCAAGCTTCGCTACACCCCGAAAACATTACTATTATATATCAAGCAAGGTTGTTTGTCAATTTATTTTTATTGTTTTTAAGGCTATTAATTAGAAGCTAATTTTTACTCTTGCTAATACAGCATACTCTGCAAAACATCATTTATATAAGTAATAAAGGCGGAAAATATATGATGTTTTGTATTACACCTTTCCTTATCATATAAAATTTATGAATTGAAACTAATATAATTATTTTCCTATTCCGTTCTCTCGGGCATAGAAAAAAAGATACTGCTGAGCGTAGCCTGAGAATTCCCCAAATTTGTTTTCAGCAAATTTTCTTATATCGACATCTTTTGTAGTTTTGTCTACATACAAAGTTTGCATCACCCTTCTAACCCAAACATCAACAGGAAATGTATCAAATTGTCTCATTGAAAATAAAAGTACACAATTTGCAACCTTGTCCCCTATTCCTGCATAGGTTTTAAGGTAAGCCAGCCCCTCATCATATGATGTATTTTTTATATTGTAAACAATATCTCTTTCATTCAAAAATCTTTCTGCAGCCTCCTTAATCCTCGGTGATCTGAAGCCCGCCTTGCATTCCTGTATTTTTTCTACTTCAGCTTTTGACAACTGCTCTGCATCGGGAAAGCTGAAGTAATCCCTTCCTCTGTAGTTTCCAATATAATTTCCAAAAGCCGCGCTCAAATTCTCTATAACCTTTTTAATCATCGGAATTCTATTATTTGCTGAAATCATAAATGAAACCATGGTTTCCCATTCGTCCTGATTCAAAATTCTTATACCGTATCCGAATTTTATCGCTTCGGACATAATTTCATCTGTGTCTACACGTTTTTTTATTTCTGCATAATCGGTTTTTAGATCAAAATATTCTTCAATAAGGTCAATATCGCTTTCAGTAACATTGTTAATAATAACATCCGAATCATTCTGTTCAACATTTATAACCTTGTTTTGAATCACTCCCGTATATGTTCCATCCTCTTCTCTGTTCCACCTGAAGCATTGTCCGCACTCAAAAATATGTTTAATATTAAAATCTCTCACATCACTGAGTATTAATTTGTTTTTTTTGTAATCTATATTCATCTTGGTCCCCTCTAAAGCTTTTCAATAAAGCTACCGTGTCCGTAATTTCTTGCTTCTTCCATGCTATCTTCCGCATCTTCCAGCTTATCTTGCATCTCAAGTATTCTGCTTTTAAAATAATATCCAATTGAAATTCTATAATCATTTCCCGCTGCTTCTATCAAATTGTTGAAAAATTCTCTGCACTTGGATATATTTCCATTGTAGAAGTCAGAAACCGCATAAATCAATTCAATAGTTATCTTGTTATAATCCCTGCTGTAATATTTGTCAATGGTAGCTCTTACATCATCCAGCACTTCATTTGCCTTTTCAATACTGCCGTTAAAATACATACTTAAAAGCATGTTATGATAATATATTACCTGCCAGTTTGGAGGTATTTTAGTTACTTGCTCGGTCAAAATGTCTATAGCTTCGCTAAATTCTCCGGCATAAAAAAGTCCGGTTGTTTTCTGAATAAGATTAATGTTCTTTTCCTTTTCGCTCAGCATTCTCATAAGCAGTTTATCAACTTCGGCGATGTATTTTTCAGGATTTTTTTCGATGTATAAAAGTCTCTTGAATAAATTTACCTGTTTTTCCAAAACACTTTTTCTCCTGATCGTATAAGCAAAAACAATTGCCAGGACTACCAGTATTAAATACATATCTTCTCCTCATTATTGTACGGAAAATTTTTCTATAAAACTTCCCTTCCCGTACTCCATTGCTTTTTTAAAATTTTCATCAGAATCTTCTAAATTCTTTTCCTTTTTTTCGATCATGCCCAAAAAATAATACCCAAAAGATTTTCTGTAGTCATTGGCTCCCGTTTCAGCCAAGTGAGTAAAATACTTTTTAGAAGCTTTCCCATTGTAAAATTCAGATACCGAATATACTATATCTATAAATTCTTTGTAATATTCATTTTTCCTGAATTCTTCAAATATAGGCTTTGCCTCCTTGAACTTTTCGTTTGCTTTATTCTTATCTTTTTTGAAGTAATACGCCAGCACCATGTTCTGATAATATATTGGTAACCAATTTTTTGGAGCATTATTGAATTTTTCCAGCTCATTGATTACTTCATCGAACCTTCCGGCGTATAAAAGGCCTGTTGTTTTTTGAATTGTATTTATAACGATATTCTTTTCTGTCTGTTTTTTTAAAAGAATATTGTTCATTTCTTCGATGTATTTTTCAGGTTCCTTTCTTGCATACAAAATATCGTTTAAATAGTTAACCTCTTTTATTTGCTTTTTAATTTTTACAAAAACAAATACTAACAACAGCACTGTTACGACCATTGCATATTGCATGGATTTTCTCCTTTAAATATATTTATCTATCAAAGTTTTAATTTAGACAAAGCATCTGCCAGAGCGGTATTCAATACTTCGTCTTGTTTTTTGTTTTGCTTTGACATATATTTTGCTGCATCTTTTTTAGAAATTGATGTTTTCTCTTTTTCTTTTCTTTTATTAAATGCAGTCAACTTTTCTCTGTAACCGCACTTGCACACAAAAATCTTACCTTCTCCTTCTCCCTTAAGCTCAAGTTTTTTGTGGCAGTTTGGGCATCTTGCGTTTGTTATTTGAGAGATTCCTTTTCTATATCCACACTCTCTGTTTTGGCACACGAGCATCGTTCCTTTTTTCCCGTTCACCTCAAGCAGATAACTTCCGCACTCGGGACACTTTTCTCTTGTTTCATTATCGTGTACAAATGTTTTGCTGCTTGTTTTAATATCTTTGATTATCTTATTTGTATAATCGATCATTTCTCTGATAAAATCATTTTTGTCAGTGTGACCTTTAGAAATATCCGTCAATTTTTGCTCCCATTCAGCTGTAAGAACCGGAGATTTCAGCTCCTGCGGAGCAAGGTCAAGGAGCTGCCTCCCCTTAGAAGTTGTATGGATATATTTATCCTTCTTTTCTATTACAAAACTGTTGAACAGCTTATCAATTATGTCTGCTCTTGTTGCAACTGTTCCGAGACCTCCTGTCATTCCAATGGTTTTTTTCAGATCCCTGTCAGCATTTTTCATGAATTTTATTGGATTTTCCATAGCAGACAACAGAGTTGCTTCTGTAAACATTGCAGGAGGCTTAGTTTCACCAGTTGTTTTCTTCAGAGATGCAGCTCTTATCTGCACTCCATTTTTAAGGCTGTTTAATTTTTCAAGAGTGTAATCCTCAAGAATTTCATCATCTTCATAATTACCATAGACTTCCTTCCACCCTGCTGACAATGTTATTCTGCCTTCGGAGGTAAAAACCTCATTTTCAATTTTCCCTTTTATTGAGATTTTTTCATATTCAAATGGTTTCGAAAGCACAGCAAAAAATCTTTTAACGACCAGATCATATATCTTTCTTTCTCTATCTGAAAAATTCGCCAAAAATACAGGCTGCTCAGTAGGTATAATTGCATGGTGATCAGAAACTTTTCCGTTATTTACAAAATTTTTATTCCCTTTAATTGCGTTAGAAGCTATTTTAAATCCTATTTTTGAATAAGGTCCTACGCTGCAAGCCCTCACCCTGTCTTTTAAAGTTTCAACTACATCTTCAGTTAGATACCTCGAATCGGTTCTTGGATACGTAAGCACTTTATGTCTCTCATATAGTAACTGCATTGTGTTTAACGTTTCCTTTGCCGAAAAATTATACATGTTGTTGGCATCTCTTTGAAGCTCAGTTAAGTCATACAGCAATGGAGCCTGCTTAAAAGATTTTTTTCGGGATATATCAGTAATTTCAATTTTTTTATTTGAAATTTTGCTAATTATTTTATCGCATTTTTCAGCGTTAAACGTTTTTGTATCATTGTTTTTATCGTGCCATTTAAATTTAAATCCTCCAGCCGACAGTTCTATACCGTAAAATTTCGAGGGTTTAAATTCTCGTATTTCATCTTCCATAGCTGCGATCATGGCAATTGTCGGGGTTTGCACTCTTCCACAGGATAGCTGAGCATTATATTTCGACGTCAATGCTCTTGTAGCATTAATTCCAACAATCCAGTCAGCTTCTGCACGCGCTTCTGCTGATTTATATAAATTATCGTACTGTGCAGCATCTCTTAATCCGCTGAAACCGTCCTTTATTGCTTTGTCAGTTACTGAAGAAATCCAAAGCCTCTTAATAGGTTTTCTCACTTCGGCTTTTTCAATAATCCATCTTGCAACAAGTTCTCCTTCTCTTCCTGCATCAGTTGCAATTACAATTTGTGTTATATCTTTTCTCAGCATAAGACTTTTTACTACACCAAACTGTTTCCTGGTTTTTTTAATCACTTCTGTTCGCATTCTTCGCGGAATGATAGGAAGATGCTCTAGCTCCCATCGAGCATATTTTGAATCATAGCTTTCAGGATCAGCCAGCGTTACAAGATGCCCCAGTGCCCATGTTACGATGTATTCCTTGCCTTCAACATAACCGTTTGAACTTTTGTTACATTTTAAAACTTTTCCTATATCCTTCCCAACAGAAGGTTTTTCTGCCAATACTAAAATCATCTTACTTTTCCTTTGTTTTTGATAAATATTATTGTAACACATTATTGTAAATTTAAAAATATATATTTAAAAATAACTCATCACAAAAAATCAAAAAGAAACCTTTTACGGTTTCTCAAATTTTGCAACAAAACTTTTATATCTTATTTTTATATCTTATATTATTCCTCAAAATCATCTTCATTATCTTCATTATCTTCAACATCTCTTTTTCTGTTGTTTTCTGTCTTTATATGTTCTAATTTTGTAACAGATACTTCATATGCTGTCTTCGTTTCATAGGTATCGTTTTCACATTTTTTCTGATATTTCCTGCTCTGAATTCTTCCCCATATTTTTATATGGTCTCCAACCTCTAACTTTTCACAGTACCTAGCATTTCTCCCCCACGCTATGCATGGTATATAGTCTGATTTGTTATATGACCTGTTAACAGCAATCAGCATATCTGTAATTTCTCTGCCGAAAGGCGTAGTTCTGAATTTTGTTTCTTTGCAGAGATATCCATTAAGAAAAACTTCATTTGGGTGCCTTATTAGTTCTTCAAATTCGTCACCGGGTAGCAGTATATCTCTTACAAATACTCTAAGAAGAAGTTTATTGCTTGTTTCTTCATATCTGTTATAGGATCTGAATTGACCGTCAATAACAATGAAATTTCCGGGACTCATGTCAATATCATTTATCAGCCTTTCAGATATTATAACAGGCAGCAAATCCTTGGTGTCGCTTAATCTAGGTACTTCCATAGAAAATTCGTAGAACTTTTCTCCGAATACTTCGTGGCTGAATTCCAAATTACTGTTTATTTTTCCGACAATCCTTATATAGTTTGACTGCATCTGTTTATCGTTCATATTTACTTTTTCCCCCTATAATTTGTCTTATATATACCATACTATTCATTGCAATTTAATATATGCTTTATATAATAAAAAAAATTGCTGTTGACAATTACTTTGCACCACATTAATACGGTTTAAGAAAATGTATTGAAGTTTAGTTTTTTATGTTATATAATAATTTGAGTAAATTTGGATTTGTAAGAAACGAAAGGACGGTAATACGTTTTATGAAATTAGGAATAGTAGGGCTTCCAAACGTAGGCAAAAGTACATTGTTTAATGCAATAACTTCAGCAGGAGCTGAATCTGCAAATTATCCATTTTGTACAATTGAGCCCAATGTTGGTGTAGTGGAAGTTCCAGATAAAAGATTGAACTTTTTAACTAAAATGAGCAATTCAGGAAAAACGGTTCCTGCAGTTATAGAATTTTTTGATATAGCCGGGCTTGTGAAAGGAGCCAGCAAAGGCGAGGGGCTTGGAAACAAATTTCTTTCACATATCAGAGAAGTTGAGGCTATAGTCCATGTTGTAAGATGCTTTGATGATGAAAATGTAATACATGTGGAAAGTTCAGTAAACCCAATAAGAGATATAGAAATAATTGAGCTTGAGCTTGTGCTGGCAGATCTGGAAGTGATGGCAAAAAGACTTGAAAGGCTAAGCAAGCTGGTTAAAAATGACAAATCGCTTCTACCTGAGCTTGAGCTTGTAAAGAAAATAGTAAGTGCGCTGGAAAATGAAAAGCAAGCAAGATTCTTAGATTATACAGATGAAGAGCTGAAACTGCTTAAAACCTTTAATCTGATTACTGCTAAGCCTGTACTTTATGCTGCAAATGTTGATGAAGACTACCTTTCAGACCCTTCAGAAAACAAATATGTTGAAGATGTAAAAAAACACGCTGCCCAAGATAACTCAGAAGTTATTACTGTTTGCGGAAAAATAGAAGAAGAAATTTCAGTTCTGGAAGATGATGAAAAAATTGAGTTTCTCCAAGAGCTGGGGCTTGAAGAATCAGGACTCGATAAACTAATAAGAGCAAGTTATAAGCTTCTAGGATTGATTAGCTTTTTTACAACAGGTCCCATGGAGTCCAAAGCTTGGACAATTATAGACGGAACCAAAGCTCCACAGGCAGCCGGAAAAATTCATTCCGATATAGAAAGAGGATTTATCCGTGCAGAAGTAACCTCATATGAGGATGCCGAAAAATATGGAACCATGCAGGTTGTTAAAGAAAAAGGTCTGATGCGCCTGGAAGGAAAGGAATATACTGTACAAGACGGAGACATCATCCTATTTAGGTTTAATGTATAGACAAAAAATTATAAAAAGAGTTTGAGTTCAGTTTAGCCCAAACTCTTTTTTATAAACTTAGGGGGTTGAAGTTTTGGGTTATAAAATATATGCAGTATTGATTATTTTAACTTTTGGTTTTACTTTTTTTGAGATTTTCAATATCAGTTCAAGAATTAAGAAAAGATTAATTGAAGAAATAATCATATTAAATTATAATATTAGCAATTTTATATATGCTTTTATCTATATTATAATACTAATATCTTGGCTTGTATTGCTGAACAATAAAATACGAAACGTTAATTTTCTAATAGCGGGAAATTATATTCGTAATATTTTTCAATTACTTGATTTTGAAGCCTTGAGATCTGCAAAGGAATATTTCTATGAAAATAATATGGTAGCGCACTTTTATCAAACGGTGATATTTATAAAAGATTTTCCAAATTATTTATTTTGGTCCAGCTTTTCCTTATGTATGTCAATTCTATTCCTTTATAAGGGTTTTCAGAAAAATAGAATTTACGAAAGCGGCATCATGCATAACTGTAAAATAATTAAATGGCCTGGTATTAAGAATTATATATGGAGTGACCCGTACAAAAGTAAAGTACTTGATAAAAATGAATATTGTAAACTTATAATTGATTTGCCGACTTTTTTTAATTTAAACACAAAAGTAAAATTAAAAATTAAATGCGAAACAAAAGATGCAGTCGATAATATTTTAAACATTCATACGAATATAAAATCATAAAAACAATATCATATAGGCTAAAACCGCTTTAACTAAGCTTAAAGCGGTTTTCCGTAATTCCTAAATATTTTTGTTATATGACTCCAGATATTCAAAAGCATTCTTTATCATTTCCGGTGTAACTTTGTACGGATAATGACGCACGTCTATACCTTTCAATGCCTTTTCTATTACACTATCCACATCGTCCATTGAGCAATGTATATCTTCAAGCTTTGTGGGCAAACCTATAGTTTTGTTGAAATTAAAAATTCGTTCAAATTCCTTTTCTTGTTTATCAACTATGAGCAAAATTAAAATACCATATGAAACTATTTCACCATGCAAATGTCCATATTTCTCAATTTGCGGTATTATTGTAAACCCGTTGTATATTGCATGTGCAAGGCCTGTTGTTATATCTATGCTAACAAGATTTGAAACAAAACCTGTTGATATAATAACACCAAGTATTATTTCTTCCAATTCACTAGATACCCTATTATTTTTACAATCATCCAAGGCTTTAATTCCATATTTTACAAAGGGTTTACTGCACATATTTGCCACGTACACACCCATCGCCTGTGAATGTTTCAGTTCATCTCCTCTGCTGGATACAGAACTTTCATAATATTTCGCCATGGAATCGCCTATTCCTGCCCAAAGATATTTATCAGACGCCTGCGCTATTATTTCGCTGTCGATAAATATGTGAGTTGCCGGAATAGTTGAAAATGAATATTCTCTCAATGATCCGTCTGGATGATATAATATACCAAGGCTAGTACATGCAGCACATGTAGATGCTATAGTAGGAAACGTAAAGAATTTCCTGTTAGTCCTTTGAGCCAGCACCTTACATGTATCCATTGCTTTGCCTCCCCCAACAGCGAAAATCATGTTTGCCTCAATCACTTCGGGTATGGAATTCAATCTTTCGATGTTTTCCACCGAAGCTTCTCCTCCGTATGGGAAAAAGCCTGTGATTTCAAGCTCACTTCCTTTTACAGACTCCTGAATTTTATTTTTAGCGGCATTTATAGCTCTTTCTCCCCCTATAACAACCGCCTTTTTTCCGAATGGGCTGCATATTTTTACTACTTCCTTATAAGCATCAGGTCCTATTGTGTAACCTGGAAATAATTGTGTATTCATAATTTTGTCTCCTTTATTATAATTGCTAAACTTACTAACATTCTGTTTTTTCGGCGAATCCGTTGTATGGTTCAGTTAATATGTCAGCTTTATCACAGCTTTGTTCCTTTATGAATTTTCTATTCTTGTAAACACCTATTGTCAAGAACGGAACTATTATAATTGCAATACCCAGATATCCCATATAGCCGTAGCCATATTTTATAATCTTATCTAATCCTACCATTGAAATCCCCATAGATAAAAGCATAATAAACCCTGATACTATAATTCTTCTTCCTATAACATTCTTTATGCCTTCAAGCATTTTAGACTTGTCAAATTTATCAACAAAGCCATAAATTGTTGTCACGCCTGTGGAAATAAAGCAAAGGAACAAGCATATATTGTATGCCCAAAATACATATGATTTACCCAGCTGCTTAGCTATATACAGAGCCGGCAGAGTCATTTCTCCGGCCTGAGTAAACTCCGCATACCACCCTAACAGCATTATTACCGACAACACCAGCGCAATTGAATTAATTATAAATGAAATCATCATGGAACGAGATACCGCCTTAGGACTTTTTAATGCCCTGCCGCAAGATATCATCGTAGGTATAACCACCGATTGAAAGCCAGCATAAGTAAATGCTTTTAGGATTCCTGTTCCAATGTTCGCAGTCCCGGATTTAACAGCAAATATATTTGATACTTCAGGCATTCTTGCATTGATTCCCAGTATGAATATTACAGCGCACGAAGTTAATATTCCTATTGACATTACAGTTGATGCTTTAGCAACCAGCGTTGCTCCAAAAATAGTCAATAAAAGCAGAATTCCTCCTACTGTCAAAACAGCATACACATATTGAATACCATATGTTTTGTTAAGTAACGATGCCGCTCCTGCAATAACAGCACCCACCGCACACAAAACCATCGTATAAAAGTAAATATCAAACAATATAGAAATTTTATCAAACGGATGGTACAGAGTCTGAAACAGCTCCTTAGAGCTGGTAAGCCCCCTGGTATTGTACATAATAATGCATTCTCGAATAGTCAAGGTCAGTATTGCCATAGCAATCACTGCCATAAAAGGTGCAAACCACCCATACTGCACATAATACTGTGTTGCCTGATTTCCTGTAGCAAAGCCTCCTCCGGCATGCGAACTAAACAGGACACATGCAACTGAAATTACTCCTGCCATACTCATGTTTCTTGTTACTTGTCTTTGTTTTTCCATTTTTAATACCTCTCATGATTTTAGTTTAAATACACTGGTTGTCAGTTATCCATGAGAAAGGCAAAAAAAACTCCATCTCTCAGGGTATACTAATCCCTAAGAGACGGAAGACATATATCTTTCGCGGTACCACTCTTATTCATTTCATATGAAATGCACTCTCCAGATACGGGTTATTTCTAATCGATATCCTGCCATTTTTAACGATTGGCTTATTCGTACCTACCTACTTAAATTTTCGGAAGATCCGCTCCAAGGCTAGTTCAGCATCTCGTAGAATATTGTTTTTCACCGGCCAACAACTCTCTGAATTCACTAAAAATGCTTAATACTCCTTATCACAGCGTTTATGTTGCTCATTAATTTATGTATTTTTTAGGATTATACACCTGTACAAATTCTTTGTCAATATAAATTTATAAATATGCTATTTTTTTTATAATCACCTTTAACATTCTTTTATTACATAATTAGATTCATTTATTGAACAAAAAATCTGCAGCTTAATATTATAGTATATGATATTTATTTTTATCAAAATTATCGGAAAGGAATTATGAAATGGTAAATTTAAATCCAGATGATCTATATATTGAATTTGTAGATGTTAATGCCACAGAACCCATCATACCCAGACGTTACACTTTAACTCATTCTGATTTAACAGGAGAATTGTTTTTAACAATTGGTTTGGAGTTTGCTTATAATAGAATTAACCCTAAAAGAGATGAAGTTATGGGAGAATGGATACAGAATGGAGAAAGTTATCTCTACTACGTTTATTTATATGTAAACGGCAGGTTCACTACTCCAGAAGTCAAGGCAGTACGCGAAGCCATATTCAGAAATAACCTCCCTACAGCTCTAGAAGCCATAAGATACGGCGATAGGAAATTATTTGCCGCTCACCCCGAGCTTGACAACATTCCAATAATAGTATATTTTCTATCCACTGATCCTAATTTTAACAAAACAGAAAATTGGGGCACATTTTCTGATTACAATATGACTTTTGCCCAAAGATATCGATATAATAAAAAAAGCCCGAAATAATCGGGCATTTTTATTATATCTTTCTAAAATTTACATCAGCTGTTATGAATATGCTTCAGCATTTTGTAGAAGTTTTCATCTCTTCTGGCCATAGCCTCATCACCCTTACCGTCTGAATAATCATACCATCCCTTTCCGGATTTAACTCCAAACACACTGCTATCCATCAGCTCTTGCTGAAGTTTTGTTGGATTTTTTTCATCGCTAAGTTCATTAAACAAGTATGATGATATATAGTAGAAGGTGTCAAGTCCGCCTAAATCTGCCGTCTCGAAAGGACCAAGCACAGGATATCTGAACCCAGGCCCGTACTTCATAGCTTTATCAACATCTTCAACAGTTGCTATACCTTCTTCTACAATTTTTAACGCTTCTCTATATACTGCAAATTGTATTCTGTTTCCTATAAAACCGTTGACGTCCTTCAATACAACAACAGACTCTTTACCTATTCTATCAACTATCTGCTGTAATGTTTCAACTGTTTCTTCAGATGTTTCGTCTGATTTTATTAGTTCAATTAACGGTATGATGTGCGGCGGATTCCACCAATGCATTCCTATAAATCTTTTTTTATTTATTACTTTTTCGCATATTCCATTTATACTCAAGCCTGACGTGTTTGTGGCAAATATGCAGTCATTTTTAGCAATTGATTCAACCTCAGCCCAATAATCCTGCTTAATACCCATTTTTTCTATTATTGCTTCTATAATCAGATCTGCATCCTCGAAAGCTTTTTTTTCAGTAGAAAACGAAATGTGTTTTAATGCATCCTGAGCCTCTTTTTCAGTTAGCAAACCTTCATTTATTAATGTTTTTTGATTTAAATTTATAATTCTTTTTGTGTTTTCTAAAAACTTTTCAGCTAAATCCACAACAACTACATCATATCCGTTCTGTGCAAAAATTTGGGCTATACCTGAGCCCATTGTGCCTCCTCCGGCAACTCCTATTTTTTTAATGTCTTCTGCTTTCATTTCATTCCTCCTTATGTAAACATCAACAAAATTCATACAATAATGAAGATGCGGTTTTCTGCATCTTCATTAAACTATTTTCTAGTAAATTCCTAAACTTCCTATAAGAATTGCAGGTATTGATGCAACTAACGGTAGTACAAGTGAAGTCATACAAATATCTATATAGGAATCCTTGTGAGTCATTCCCGTAACTGCCAAAAGCGTTAATACTGCACCATTGTGCGGAAGTGTATCAAGGCCTCCTGATGCCAGAGATGCCACTCTGTGGAATGCCTCAGGACTTATTCCTGTCTCCATTGCTATTGCCAGATATTTTTCACCCAATGCCTCAAGAGCTATACTCATGCCGCCTGATGCAGAACCTGTAGCGCCTGCCAGCAAGTTAACTGCAATTGCTTCAGAAATAAGTGGAGTTCCTGGAACATTGAGCAATATTCCGGTTAAAGTTGCAAAGCCGGGAACTGATTTAACTACCGTTCCAAATCCAACAGCAGCCGCAGTATTTAGTATAGCAGTAATGGAACCGACTGCACCGTTACTGATTGATTTTGTAAACCCTTGATATTTATTGAAATTTAAAATCATTGCTAAGATAATGCCGCATAGTAATGCAATAACAATATCCCAGTCAAAAATGTTCATGGTAACTATTACAGTAACCAGCGGGAGGAATGATAGAAACGGGTTCGGAAGTTTGCTGTAATCAATAACTGCTGCCTCTTTGTTTTTAGGTTCAGTAAAAACATCTCCGGCTGCAGTAAATTTCTTTTCCCTTCTCTGAAGCCACAAAACTCCAAGTACAAACATCAGCACCGCTGCTAATGTTCCCATTATAGGAGCAGCCGTAGGTGAAGTGCCGTAATAATTTGTCGGAATAATATTTTGGATTTGAGGTGTACCTGGTATTGCAGTCATGGTAAATGTAAACGATCCTAGTGCGATAGCTCCTGGTATCAACTTTCTTGTAATGTTAGCTTCTCTAAACAATTCAAGTGCCAAAGGATACATTGCAAAAACAACAACAAACAGTGAGATTCCACCATACGTTAAAACTCCACACCCTACAACTACTCCGATAATTGCCCTTTTTGCTCCCAGTGTCTTAGTCAGCCAATGAGCTATTGATTTTGCAGAGCCTGTATAATCCATTAAATGGCCAAATATTGCACCAAGCATAAATACAGGGAACCACGATTTAACATATCCTGCAAGCCCGGTCATATATGTTTCTCTGTACAGATCAAGAGCATTAAGACCTCCTGACAAACCAACTACCAATGCACAAACAGGCGCAACCCATAAAATTGAATACCCTCTATAGGCTAAAAACATTAAAAGAACTAATCCTATAATAATACCTAACATATATTTTCCTCCTGTCTTTTTTATTAAAATTTGTGTGCAGCCTCAGCATTGCCGAAGCTGCAATTAAAATGCTAAGATGCAGTCCATCCGCAGTCAATTGTAAACATGCTGCCTGTTATGCAGTCTCCTGTTTCCGAGCACAAAAATTTTGTAACTTCAGCAACATCTTTAGGCTCCAATAACTTTTTAACGAATGCCTTTGTAAGCATTATGTCAGAAACAACCTTATCTTCTGGAATTCCGTGACTCTTTGCTTGATCCGCAATTTGCTTATCAACCAATGGAGTTCTTACATATGAAGGACAAATCATATTGCAGGTAATACCGTATTTCCCGCCTTCGACTGCGGAAGTTTTTGTTAATCCTCCGAGACCATGTTTAGCGGATATATACGCAACCTTATATTCTGAAGCAATTAATCCGTGGATTGACCCCATGTTTATGATTCTTCCCCATCCTTGAGCTTTCATGGACGGCCAGACATATTTTGTTAATAGGAACGGCGCTGTCAACATTAAATCCATCATAAATTTCCATTTATCCTCAGGAAAATCTTCAATCGGGCATACTGTCTGTATTCCTGCAACATTGACAAGCACATCAACCTTAGTATGTTTCTCAAGAGCAAAATCGACTAAGCTCTTGCAGTCTTCCTGTTTACTCAAATCTGTCTTTATATACGAAGCACCCAATCTGTCTGCTTCTTCTTTTAATTTATCTTCATTAATATCAGCCATTACTACTTTAGCACCTTCATTTGAAAACGCTTCTGCTATAGCCAGACCTATTCCGCTGGCAGCTCCGGTAACTATGCAAACTCTATTTTCTAACATGAAATCCTCCTGTTTAATTAATTTACTATATTTCTATATGCTTAAGATTTTCATCAACAATCAGTGTTGCTTCTGTAGCAGCCTGAACATCCTCAACAGAATATTCCGGGTTGATTTCTTTCAGTACAATTCCTTTATTTGTAACTTCCATAACTCCCATTTCCGTAACTATTAAGTCTACGGCATTAACGGCTGTCAACGGAAGCTTGCATTGCTTCAATATTTTGTGGTTTCCTTTTGCTGTATGGCTCATGGCAACGATAACCCTTTTTGCTCCTGTTACCAAATCCATTGCTCCACCCATTCCGGGAACCATTTTTCCTGGTACCATCCAGTTTGCAAGATTTCCTTTTTCATCAACCTCCAATGCTCCGAGAACCGTAGCATCTACATGACCACCTCTGATAATAGCGAATGAATCGGCACTGTCAAAAAATGAGCCTCCCGGATTTATCGTAACAGGTATCCCTCCTGCATTTACAAGATACGGATCTTCCTTACCCTCTTCAGGCACAGGACCAATTCCAAGAAATCCGTTTTCTGACTGCAATGTAATTTCTATTCCTTCAGGAAGAAAATTTGCAACCATTGTAGGAAGTCCTATTCCAAGATTAACAACATCTCCGTCATTTAATTCCTTGGCGACTCTTCTGGCAATATATTCTTTATCATTCATTACGCTTCACCTCCAACATCAACAATATAATCTACGAATATTCCTGGTGTCATAACATCGTCAGGATCAATTTCTCCCACTTCAACAACTTGATCAGCTTCAACAACTACCACATCAGCTGCAGTTGCCATAATAGTATTAAAGTTCCTTGTGGCTTTCGCATACCTTACGTTGCCTTTTTTATCAACCTTTGCACCTACTATTAGTGCTATATCAGCTTTCAAAGGCTTCTCCAGAAGATATTCTTTTCCATCTATTGTTAAGATGTCTTTTCCTTCAGCAACTATCGTACCAATTCCTGTAGGTGTTAATACGCCTCCCAGACCTGCACCAGCTGCCCTTATCCTCTCTGCAAGTGTCCCTTGCGGAACAAGTTCAACATCCATTTCTCCTGAATTCATTTGTCTTCCTGTTTCTTTGTTTGTTCCAACATGCGATGCTATTAATTTCTTTACCTGCTTATTAACTATTAATTTTCCTATGCCTATTTCCGGGAAAGATGTGTCATTGGCTATAAGAGTTAAGTCCTTTACACCTTTTTCTACCAATGCATCAACAATAACATAAGGGTTTTTGCAACCTAAAAATCCTCCAACCATTATTGTCATTCCGTCATGAATCATTTCCACTGCTTCTTCAACTGTTATCAATTTATCTTTCAAAGTGAATCCCCCTATCTCTTAACGATTAATGCAGTACCCTGACCGCCGCCTATACATAATGTTGCCAAGCCTGTTTTTGCATCTCTTTTAACCATTTCATGGATTAAAGTTACAAGAATTCTGGTACCGGAACATCCAACCGGATGCCCTAATGCAATAGCACCGCCATTAACATTTGTTTTTTCAGCATCTAAGTTCAAATCTCTGACAACTGCAATAGATTGTGCTGCAAAAGCTTCATTTGCTTCTACTAAATCAATGTCTTCAATAGTCATTCCCGCTTTTGATAATGCTTTTTTTGTTGCAGGAACGGGGCCGTAGCCCATTATTTTAGGATCAACGCCCGCAGAGGCATATGATACTATAACAGCCAAAGGTTCAACGCCCAGTTCCTCGGCTTTTTCCTTTGACATTAACAATACTGCTGCTGCTCCGTCATTGATACCTGACGATGATCCAGCTGTAACAGTTCCGTCTTTTTTAAATGCTGGTCTCAGCTTTGACAAACCTTCCAAGGTTGCTCCGAATCTGGGAAATTCATCCGTATCAACAACTATCGGATCACCTTTCCTTTGAGGAATAGATACAGGAACAATTTCATCTTTGAATTTTCCTTCTTTTATTGCCTTTTCTGCCCTATTCTGACTTCTTACCGCAAATTCATCCTGCTCATTTCTGGTTATATTCCATTGTTCTGCAATATTTTCTGCCGTGATGCCCATATGATAGTTATTAAATATATCTGTTAAGCCATCTGCAACCATTGAATCTATAATAGCTGCATCACCCATTCTGAAGCCCCATCTTCCCTTTGGAATAATATATGGAGCCATACTCATGTTTTCTGATCCTCCTGCCAGAACAACATCGGCTTCACCAAGAGCTATTGCTTGAGCAGCCAGCTGTACTGTCTTTAGCCCCGAACCACAAACTTTGTTTATTGTCATCGAAGGCACCTCAATAGGAACGCCTATAGCTACTGATACTTGTCTGGCCAGGTTTTGTCCAATACCGGCCTGAAGAACATTTCCAAATATAACCTCATCTACCGCTTCCGGACTAACGTTTGCCTTTTTAAGAGCAGCATCTGCGGCAGCGGCACCCAGCTTAACTGCAGATACATCTTTAAAACACCCACCAAAACTGCCTATTGGTGTTCTTACCGCACTTGCTATTATAACTTCTCTCATGATTCCTCCTTAAATTTTTTAGTTAGTGTGTATGTTAATATATAAAGCAAGTACTGTGCCAATTGATTAAAATATTTTTAGATTAATTAATAATGCTAAAATTTCAATGTTTTTAAAGGAATATAGATCAAAATAAATTATATACATAAAAATACAGTGTAGATGTTTGTCTACACTGTATTTTTGTTAATTAATAAACTATTTAATTATATATATAATCATGAGATTAATTAGAACTGTAGATATATTTCTACGCTTTTTTAATTTGTAGATATTATTCTACACAATGTTTTTGATGTCTATACCATATCCCGAAAGCTTTTTATATAGGGCCGTCCTGTGTATCCCAAGCTTTTTAGCTGCTTCTGTCCTGCTTCCTTTTGAAGCTCTTAATGCTGATATTATTGCATTTATTTCTGCTTCTGCTATTTTATCCTTTAATTGCTTATTTGCTGATTTTTTTGATTCCATAACAAGTTTGTCACTTATAAAATCCGGAAGATGCTGCATTGAAACATAATTTCCCATGGATATATTTGATGCTCTTTCTAGTACATTTCTTAATTCTCTGACATTGCCAGGCCAATCATACAACCTCATGGCAAGTATGGCCTTATCCGTCACCTTCTTATGATTTAATCCTGCCTCCAGCTGTTTAGTCAGTATATCCTCACATAAGGTCTCAAGGTCGTCTATGCGTTCTCTTAATGGTGGTATCTTAATTTCAACAACATTAAGCCTGTAGAACAAATCCTGTCTGAAAAGACCCTTTTCAACTAATTTCTCCAATCCTTCATTTGTGCACGCTATAACTCTTATGTCGATCTTGATTCCTTCATTTCCGCCGATCCTCTCAAATTCCCTTTCTTCTAAAACTCTTAAAAGTTTTGCCTGCATACTGAAAGGCAAAGAGCTTATCTCATCCAATAAAACTGTACCACCGTTTGCCAATTCAAGCTTTCCCATTTTGCCTTCCTTCTTTGCACCTGTAAATGCGCCTGATTCATATCCAAACAGTTCTGACTCTAAAAGTTCATGAGGAATTGCGGCACAATTGATTCTTACAAACGGACTTTTTCTCCTGCTGCTTGCATCATGAATCGCATGAGCAAAAAATTCCTTACCAGTACCGCTCTCGCCCTCTATCAATATGGTTGAAGATGAACTTGCAGCTTTTAAGGCTATGCTTTTAATAGCAATCATTTTTTTATTTTTAGTAATAATGTCATCAAAAGTATAGTTTGCACAATACATTTTTCCTATTTCATTTTTATAAATGCTTACTGTGTTTTCAAGAATTTTAAGCCTTGTTGCCAGATCCTTAACCTCCTTGACATCCTTGAACAATACTGTTCCCACAGCTCCGATTACTTTGCCGTCCTTAATTATGGGTGTCCTGCTGGCTATCATGTCATGTCCCTGAATTCTTTGGATATCATACAACTCCTTATTGCCCGTTTTAAGAACTATATGCAGTCTCGTGTTTTCTATTACATCTTCGACAGGTTTTCCCAATACATCCTCTTCCTTTATTCCAAAAAGCTTTTCATAATTCCACTTAATTATTTTTCCTTCATCATTTATCAACACAATACCTTGGTAAGCATTGTCCAAAATATCCTTCATACTGCTTAAGCCTAACTTAAGTTCCTCAATTTCCGATTTAGTCTCCTCAATGTCTATTATTTCTTTAAATATCAAGCCTTTGTAATCGTTTTCATCAAATGTACTAAAATTATATGACTCCACAATAATTTTCTTTTGATTCATACTTATTTCTTTTTCTGTTATTTCATTACCGGTCAATATGTTTGTAATACCGAACTGATTCAAGATTTCCGTTACTTTAAAGTGTTCTCCATACTTAATATTAAATAAAATCTTGAAACTCTTGTTAATTATGATATTTTTCTTTTCGTCAATTAACAATATTCCGTCGCTAAGATTGTCAATAAAACTCCTGAATTCATCAAAATTCTTCATAACACCCCCCCCTTCAGGTTACTAAATATATACCCATGTTATATAAATTTATTCTATATTATGTAAAAAAAAACGAAAAAATTTTATATAACAAAAAGAAGCTTTTTACAAAAACTAACATTTTATTTAGGGCTATAAATTATTCTGTCTTCATTACTAGCCAAAGCACATATTCATTCATCCAATAGTTCATAAACACGTTCTCTTATTTATCATAATCATCTAAGAAGCTGTGTCGTTTATTGCCTTTTTTATAACCTATTATGGTTTCCAAGTTAACATTATGAATACTTCTGAAAATATTTGCGTCTATATGATGATTTGTCTTTCTGAGCTTTCTTATAAGTTCCTTTATTTCCTGGCGCTTAGACCCCATGCCTTCATCTCCTGCGGCGCAGGATTCAGTTAATCTGCAGGCGCATCGTATAAATTGTAGATCATTATATCTTTTCCATGCTATGATATCGTCCTCCTTAATTTTGTACATAGGTCTAATCAGTTCCATTCCTTCATGATTTGTACTTTTGAGCTTAGGCATCATAGTTTTGAATTCAGCAGCATAAAGAGTGCTCATTAATACAGTTTCAATAACATCGTCAAAATGATGTCCCAAAGAAATTTTATTGCAGCCCAGTTCTCTTGCATATCTGTACAAATACCCTCTTCTCATTCTTGCACACAAATAGCAAGGCGTTTCTTCGATATTTGCAACTATATCATATATTTGCGTATTAAACACTTTAATAGGCACGTTTAACAGTCTGGCATTATCTTCTATAATCTGTCTGTTTATTTCATTGTAGCCTGGATTCATAACAATATATTCAGTTTCAAAATTAACATCACTGTATTTTTGAAGCTGCTGCATGCATTTGGCCATGAGCATGGAATCTTTACCTCCGGAAATACATACCGCAATTTTATCCCCATCCTTAATTAATTTATATTCTTTAACTGCAGATATAAACTTTGACCATATGCTTTTTCTAAATTTTTTAACTATACTTCTTTCTACTTCTTCATATTTTTCCATATAAACCTACTTTACATATTTTTCATAACATTTATCAAACGCACCAGAAAACAGTGCGCTAGTTTAATATCCTATATATTAAATATGTTCACCACATGTTCATAAACAGGAGTAGTTTGCCGCATAATATAAATAAAATTATATTATATATTAATTATATTAATTATATTAAATTTTTACAAGCTAAATTTATAATATATATTGCACGCAGTTATATTTTTTGCTAAACTGAAGTATAAATATAATACTAAACTGAGCAGCTAAGATAGTAGCAGATTGCAAAAATTTCAATATGTAGAACCATCTACCGCAAAGTACAATTAATATTTTGCAATGTTAATTTAGATATAATGTTATAATGTTTGCCAAAAACAATTATATACCGCAAGGGTAGAACTTTAAAGGAGGTAACAATGGAAAGAGCTCACCAAATAGACTACCGGGTTTACGGGGATGATATCCAATTTGTAGAAATCTCGTTGGACTACGGCGAAACCATAATTGCAGAACCTGGTGCAATGATGTACATGGATGCCGACATAGAGATGGATACCGTCTTTGGAGACGGAAACAGAAGAGAATCTTCAAAAGGCTTTAAAGGAATCTTGGCCACAGCAGGCAAGCGCGTTCTTTCAGGTGAAAATTTATTTACTTCAACATTTACAAACAAATCCATAGAAAAAAAATCTCTGGCATTTGCAGCTCCATATCCAGGAAAAATAATACCGGTTAATCTTATGGATTACGGAGGGCAACTAATTTGTCAAAGAGATTCCTATCTTTGTTCCGCTAAGGGAATAGAAATCAGCATAGCATTCCAGAAAAAAATAGGTGTTGGTTTCTTCGGCGGAGAAGGATTTATAATGCAAAAACTAAGGGGTGATGGACTGGCGTTCTTGCATGCGGGCGGAACGATTATAAAAAGAGAACTTAATGCTGGGGAGATGCTGAAATTAGATACAGGATGCCTTGTTGCGTTCACAGCTGGAGTTGAATATGATGTACAGTTCGTAGGCAATGTAAAAAGCGCCCTGTTCGGAGGAGAAGGGTTGTTCCTTGCAACACTTAGAGGACCGGGAACAGTGTGGCTTCAATCACTTCCTTTCAGCAGGATGGCTGACAGGATATTTTCTGCCAGCAAAAAAGCTAATTCAGGTGCATCAAGCAAGGGAGAAGGAAGTCTACTGGGAAGCATAGGTATCGGAAACCTGTTTGGAGAGGATTAACGGTCGAAAATAATTTATAAAAAAGGCTGTCAAAAATGTTTTTTCGACAGCCTAAAATTTTGCTTGCTTAGTTATTATTCAATACTAATTGCATCTGTTGGACAACCATCTGCAGCTTCTTTTGCACAATCTTCGTTCTCATCCGCTACCGGATCCTGTATTACAGTTGAGATATCTTCATCATCCATTTCAAATACTCCGGGACACACAGATACACACAGTCCGCAGCTGATACATGCGTCTCTGTCTACTATAGCTTTCATATTATCCTCCTTTATTGATTAATATTGTTACTAAAATAGTGTTAAGGCATAATTATTATAATTCCTTATGATGAATAGAATTAATTATAATCTGTTTTGCCTTTTCATGTCCGTATTTAGCTTTACCTTGTATTTCAGGAACAGGTGGCTCTTCATTTTTTTTGAAATGCTGCTTTTTATTGCTTTCTGTTCCATGCGGATCTCTTGGATCCGGCCTTCTCATTCCTGCTTTTGCCATAAAATCACCTCTGTTTTAGTGTGATTTATTTTTCTGCATTTATTCATTGAGGCAGCACTATAATTTAAAAAATTAACTTAAAATTTCGATTTTATTTCCCGGCTTAATCCATCCTGCTTTCAAAACTTTTGTAAATATTCCTTCTCTTGGCATTACGCAATCTCCTACAAGCTTTTTAATCGCACATCCTGCGTGACATTCTTTTCCTATTTGTGTCACTTCCATCTCTGTTTCACCTATTCTAAGTTTTGTACCAACCGGAAGTTCATAGAGTACAATTCCTTCAGTTGTTAAATTTTCTGCAAATTTTCCAACGCATAAATCTAAATTGCCTGCTGCATTTGCTTTATCTATACTTTCCTGTCCTAAAAGACTTACCTGTCTGTGCCAGTTTCCTGCATGAGCATCTCCATTAAGCCCATGATTCACTTCAAAAAAACCTTTATCAATAGGTTCTTTAGGAACTCCTTTGGTTTCACTTATATTTACAGCTAATACTTTTGCCATTTTACTTTCTCCTTATTTTCTTTCAAATAGTCCCGATTTGCCGCCCGATTTTTTCATGAGCATAACATCTGAAACTATCATTCCTCTGTCTATTGCCTTGCACATATCATAGATTGTAAGTCCGGCAATTGAAACCGCCGTAAGCGCTTCCATTTCAACTCCGGTCTGCCCTGTATTCTTCACTGTTGCAGTTATCTCAATTCTATTTTTTTCAAAATTCAGCACAAACCCCATGTCGCATCCCGAAATCATTATAGGATGACACATTGGAATTATCTGAGACGTTTTCTTTGCTCCCATGATTCCTGCCACCTGTGCAACAGAAAGCACGTCTCCCTTTTTTATTGTTCCTTCTTGAATTTTTTCAAGGGTTTCTCTTTTCATATATACATTTCCGCATGCAACAGCCTCTCTCAGGGTATCTTGCTTATCACTGACATCAACCATTTTTGCTCTGCCTTGTTCATTAATATGCGTTAACTCCATACTAGCCTCCTATTTGAAACATCATTCTTTTTGTGTCACTTTTTCCTTCAGTTTCTAAATGATGTTCTGCCGGTTTATTATAAACAGCCGTTTTAATTACTTCAAGCAATTTTTGATCATCGTTAATATATGGTCTTAAATTAACTTCTTCTGCAGAATGAAGGCATGGCTTAATAGAACCCGTTGAAGTTAGCCTTATGCGGTTACATTCTTCGCAAAACTTACAGCTTACTGGACTTATAAGTCCTACTTTGCCCGCAGCACCTGGAAGCTTGTACACTGAAGCCACCCTGCTATCATCTTTAACCGGCACAAGTTCAGGATACATCTCTAATATTTCTTCAACCTTCATTTCGCATTTTTCAAAATATTTAATACCCTCACCAATGGGCATAAGTTCTATAAACCTTACCTGAATAGGACTGTCCATTGTTAATCTTAAAAAATCTCCTATTTCGTCATCATTCATGCCTCGCATCAGCACAGCATTGATTTTAACAGGCGTCATACCCAAACTAATGCATTTTTCAATTGCTTTGTAAACCTTATTTATATCTCCGCCTCTTGTAATTTTTTTATACTTTTCTGGCTGCAAAGTATCCAAACTTACATTCACACGTTTCAAACCTGCTTTTTTTAAATCTTCAGCCATCTCTGCAAGCAGAATCCCATTTGTTGTAAGGGATATATCCTCAATACCGGGCATAGATGCGGTGTATCTTATAAGTTCATCTATTCCTTTGAGAACAAGAGGCTCTCCTCCTGTAAACCTAACCTTTTTAACTCCAAGAGTGGTACAGGCTGCGATTATTTTTTCAATTTCTTCAAAACGGAGTATTTCATCATGGCATTTTTTTTCAATGCCCTTTTCCGGCATGCAGTAAACACATCGGAGATTACACCTATCTGTAAGAGATATTCTTAAATAATCAATATTTCTACCTTTTTTATCAAGCATTTCTCTGCTCCTTGTAAAATAATTGTGTCATTGTAAATAGTTCGCTCGCTATCTATGCAAACTTATTCCTGAATCTTACAAATAACTATCTGGCACATTCTCCTCCGGTTCCGTTAAGAATTTCTATTCCGTGCGGCAGTGCAGGAAGAATAAAATTCAAGTTTTCAACTGCTCCCTTCGGACTTCCAGGCAAATTAATAATCAGTGTATTATCTCTAATACCTGCAGTTGCTCTGGAAAGCATTGCCTTAGGAGTTATTGCAAGCGACTTTTGTCTCATGGCCTCCGGAATACCCGGAACTTGTTTTTTTATTACTTTCATCGTAGCTTCAGGAGTTACATCTCTCTTTGAAAACCCTGTCCCTCCGTTTGTGAGAATCAAATCTAGATGAAGCTCATCACACATTTTTATTAATTCCTCACATATTAAATCCATTTCATCAGGTATTATATTATAATATTCAACCGAGTATATGCTCGGCTCTAATGTATCTTTTATAGCGGGGCCGGTTAAATCTATCCTTTCGTTCCTCGATCCTTTGTCGCTTATTGTAAGTACTCCAGTTCTTACCATATGGGCCTCCTTTTTCTTTTGCTCATTTCAATTCTAATGCCTAATTATTAACTTGTCAATCTTCTTAGTAAATATTTGTATATTATTTATTAAAATATCCAGCAATTAACATTACTGGATAAAAATCAAGTTTTTAAAGCGCCCTATTTCCAAATAAAAATTTAAGTCTGCCATAAGCTTTGTTAAATCTTGTTTAATCAGGCTCAGTCTAACTGGTTTTTTAACATTTTATAAGTTTGATTTTCAGTCTAATATGTGATAATATATATTAAATTCATATATGGGAGATGATGTTTTGAAAATTCAGGAATCTGCTGAGATGTACCTTGAGACAATCTTGATTTTATCAAAGGAAAGCCCCCCGGTACGTTCAATTGACATTGCAAATGAACTTGAATATACAAAACCCAGTGTCAGTGTTGGAATGAAAAATCTTCGCGAAAACGGTTATATTGAAATGGATGCTGATAGCTATATTACATTAACTGAAAAAGGCATGGCAATAGCAAAATCTGTGTATGAGAAACACATTTTATTATCTGAATGGCTTACCTTCTTAGGAGTAAACAAAAAAACAGCAACAGAAGACGCATGCCGCATTGAACATGTTATCAGCGAAGAAAGCTTTGAAGCCATTAAAAGGCACGTACAAAAACATAATTAAAACTAAACTAATAAACAATAAAATAGCCCGCTTTCCAGCGGGTTTTGTACTGTTATTTAAGCCTTACTATTTCTTGATACATGTTCCTCTAACAAAGTGTTTAATGCGGTGGCACTGCTTGAACGAATTCTTGCAACAGGTATGTTGTTTCGCTTGGCTTCTCCTACTGCGCTGATGACCATTTTATGAGATACTGTATTTGTGAAAAGAACCATCAAGTCAGGTGCTCCGATTTTTTTCTTTAACGATCCATTTTCCTTTGCAAAAACTTTTACTTTGTATCCATAATTTTTGCATATATCTTCGTATTGACATACCATTCTTTCATTACCACCTATAATTACAATACTCAATTTGTCACCTCTTTTTGGTTAGTTGCATCTAACCTTAAAGTATTTTTTTAGGGCTAATTACTAACTCATTTCAGTAGGTTAGTTAAAACTAACCTACTGAAGAATATCATATTATCAATTTGTTGTCAAGCAATTTTCAAAAAAACACATTAAAGATTTATCATCAGTAATGTGTTTTTCGAATTTTTATTTAATAGCAATACAACTATTCCCAGATATTTTACCCTTTGTTAAACCAACAAATCTAGTGCCTGTTTTAGATCATTAATTATATCTTCAGCATCTTCCAACCCAATTGACAGTCTAACAAGACCTTCTGTTATACCTGATAATGCTCTTTCCTCAGGTGTGTAAGGAGAATGTGTCATTGAAGCCGGATGCTGTATTAATGTTTCAGTATCTCCCAGGCTTACTGCCAGAGCACACAGATTCAAACTATTCATTAATTTTCTTCCTGCTTCCAGCCCTCCCTTTATTTCAAAAGCAATCATTGCACCTGGTAGCGCCATCTGTTTTTTTGCTAATTCATATTGCGGAAAGCTTTTCAGCCCCGGGTAAGCTATTTTTTCGACTGCAGGATGCGTTTCAAGGAACTCTGCAACTTTTTGGGCGTTTGAACAATGTTTTTCCATTCGGATTTGCAAAGTTTTCATTCCCCTATTTATTAAATAAGCATCAAAGGGGCTAAGTACTGAACCTGTCATATCCTTAATGCCCACAAGCCTTACTTCATTTATAAACTCCTGTTTTCCTGCGGCAAATCCGGCAATTACGTCTCCATGACCGTTCAAGTATTTTGTTGCAGAATGAACAACAACATCTGCACCTAAATCTAAAGGTCTTTGTATATATGGAGTACAATACGTATTATCAACCACAACAATACATCCTTTATTTTCATGAGCTATGGCAGAAATTTTTTCTATGTCTGATATAAGCATATTAGGATTAGCTGGAGTTTCTAAGTACACCACTCTTGTATTAGGTTTCATGGCCTTTCTTACATTTTCCGGATCAGATGTATCCACGAAAGTTGTAGTTACACCAAACTTCGATAATCCGTGATTTAAAAATGCAAATGTACATCCATACAAAGTTTTTGCAGCTACTACATGGTCACCTTCCTTTAAAGCAGACCATAATACAGATGTAATTGCTCCAATTCCTGATGCCATTGAAACAGAGGCCTCTGCATTCTCAAGATTTGCAAGCTTATCTTCCACCTGAGTGCTGGTTGGATTTCCAAGTCTTGTATAAATATATCCTTCTTCTTCTAATGCAAATCTTCTCCCACCTTGTTCTGCTGAATCAAATATAAAAGTTGATGTCTGATAAATTGGTGTTGCAAGAGCACCGTATTCGTTTTTTTTGTATCCTGCATGCACAGCTCTGGTTGCAAATTTCATTTCACTTAAGTTTTCCATCTAAATATAACCTCCTAAAATTAATAATTTGATATTTGATTTAAATTTATATTGTATTTTTTCATTCTGTTAATAAGAAGAGTATGGGTAACCTCAAGATTTCTGGCGGCTTCTCTGATGCTCTTTGACTGTCGAAGACTTTCTATAATTTTCTTTTTTTCAAGTTTTTCAATATATTCCTTTAGAGAGCCGGAACTTGAATTTTCCTCCGGAAGGATAGCATAATTAAGCACTATGTCTCTAGGCATTATTTCCTTTGATGTTGCAAGAGCTACAGCTCTTTCCAAAACATTCTGGAATTCCCGCACATTTCCCGGCCAATTATAGTTTATGAGCTTACGCATTGCGTCCTTATCTATCCCTGTTATTTCCTTATGATACCTTTTAGCATGCATATTCGTAAAATGCTCATATAGTATGGGAAGATCCTCCTTTCTTTCGCGAAGCGAAGGAATTGACAAATTAAAAATGTTGATTCTAAAGAGAAGTTCCAATCTAAATTCTTTATTTTTTACCATTTCATCAATATTTTGATTTGTCGCCGAAATCAATCTTACATCAACGCTTACTTCTTTTACGCCGCCTACCCTTCTCACTTTTTTTTCTTGTAGCACTCTTAGCAGTTTTGCCTGAAGATGAGAAGCCATATCTCCTATTTCATCCAAAAAAACTGTTCCGCCGCTTGCTATTTCAAATATGCCAGCTTTGCCTTCTTTTCTGCCGCCTGTAAACGTCCCCCCCTCATAACCGAAAAGCTCACTTTCAAGCAGCTGATCAGGAATTGCCGCGCAATTAATTGCTATGAACGGTTTATTTTTTCTTTTACTTTCATTATGTATGGCTCTTGCAAAAAGCTCTTTTCCCGTACCGCTTTCGCCTGTTATTAATACAGGAGAATCGGATTTTGAATATAGTTTTCCTCGATCAATGGTTTCAAGCATTTTGTTGCTTTCTGCGTAGATGTCTTTAAAGGTTATTGGATTATCATAGCGGTCATACATATCGGTATCAACATCATAAAATGACAACAAATAGCTGCTCAATACGTTTTCCTCATTGATAATCGGCTGTAACTTAACTTCATAAAGCTGATTTCCAATTGTCATTTTTTCTCTTACAATGTTTTTCTTTGTAGTATTGCTTCTTAACTGGATTAAATACTTATCACAGTCAATATACTTATTGATGTTGGTTCCGGTTATATCCTTGCCCTCTGTATTGAATATTTTTTCGGCTGCAAAATTATTAAAATATTTAATATCTCCATTTCTATTCAGCAGCGTTACACCATGTAAAATAACATCCAATACATTTTTCATTTCCGTATCTTTTTCTTCAAAAGGAAAAAGATCTATTTCTTCAAGCGATTCCCAACAGCTTAAATTTTGCAGCTCTCTTTTGATATTTTCCCACACATCATCCTCTACAGGCATCAATTTAATATATGCTACATAAGCGTAAACCTCCATCCAAATTAATCCTACATCATATTTATGAAGCACGGATAACGTCTCATAAGTAATATGTGGCCTGTCTTCTGCGGCTGTTAATTTAATTTTCTTTGCTTCCATACTTTCTCCTCTCTTTTTCAGTTGCATTAAGTATGCCAATTAAACATAGTAGAATATCAACGTTTTTTTTATTTATATAAAGCACAGTCCTACAATCATGGAATAATATCGTTCCATAATTGCAGGACTGTGGAATGTTGCAGTTTGTTGCGGTTTATTATTAATCCATCAGGTTTAATATTAAACCATTTTTACAAATTTTACAAGCAAGAAATTTTATCTATTCATTCTAACCATTTAAATCCTTGTTTTTTCATGTAATTAACATAACCGCTTAAATCAAGGAAATCATCCTGCTTTAAATAATAATATCCAAACCAGAACTGATATGCGCTGATTTTATTGAAATTCAATGCATTGCTTCTAAACTTTTCAGCCATTTCTATTCCATTATACTTTAAGCATGTATCGTAAATACTGTCGACTAGTTTTTTTGTAGGTTTCATATTCCAATTTTCATATTTATTCTCATATTCATTATTAAGACTATTAATTTCAATATCTTTATATTTTTCGTCGTGCACCAATACAGTTCTGTTATATTTTTCAGACATCACAGGTTTATTTTTAGGGTATCCCAAAACAACCATTACCGACGGACATACATATTTAGGAATATTCAAAAGTTCAGATACCTTGTCAACAGTATTTATTATATTCCCCACATAAACTGATTTCAAATTTTCAGCCTCAGCTGCAAGGCAAGCCGTATGAGCACATATGGCCGTACTGAGTACGGCCATCCAAAAGTCCATAAAATTATTTATTGCTTCACATGGAGCAGGTAATACGTCACAAATTTTCTTTATTCTTCTGTAGTCTATGCAGAATAATAAGCACACCGGTGCTTTTTCTATAAACATTTGGTTTCTGCAAAGCTCTGCAAGCTTTTTCTTTGTTTTACTATTTTTTATTTTTATAATGGAATATGCTTGAAACCCTCCTGCCGACGGTGATTTGCATGCTGCATTCAGGATTTTTTCAAGACATTCGTCCGAAACTTCTCTGTCTGAGAAGTTTCTGCAGCTTGAACGGTTATTTATTATGTAATAGATATTATCCATATCGCCTGCCTCCTGAAATTATTGACAGCATGATATAACCATTAAATTATATCCTCAATTCTTCTATAATCCATATTGTATCCAAAAAATCTCGGCCCGAATATATCAACCGCTTCTTTTGTTCTCCATTCTTCAAATGCCTTTAGGACAAAAACCGTAACTTTCATACCGGGTTTTCCGTTAGGATTAAGCAGCGGCATCTTTTCATCCCGATTATAAATGTTTATTGAATCCGGTGCAGTTGCAAAAACTTCTCCGTTTTTCCATGACATTATATATTCGTTTTGAAACCATATATCAAGCTTTTGCCCGCTGTATTCTCCCTCTCCGCTGATGCTCAGGTTTCCGAAAGTAAATCCTTCCCTGTCTTCCCAGTCAGCTTCGGTTATTTCACCCTCAAACACTACATATCCGTTGAACTTTTCAGCCACATCATAAGCAAAATTTCTTCCTTCTTCTTTTGCGGCTCTTGCTGTCCTTCCAATTTCCAGGCAATATGTAATTGTATTTTTTATCAGAGCATTCTTTAGATTTTTCCAATATCCCGGATGGTCAACGACTCCTACTGAATTGAAGCTTGCAACTGCTGTCTGTCGAGCAAAAAGTTCAGCTCTGTCATCATTTGCCACGTTTGTTATAACCATAGAGTCCCCAAATTCATTTGCCAGGCCCATAGGTGTTATGGAAACATCATTTAAAAACAAAGTTGAATGCTGTAGGCACGGCACACTTCTACCTGCCGGGTCTGCATCCACTATAGGTTTCCCAAGCCTTGCTGCCACATTAAGTGCTGCAGCAGTGTTTCCTCCACCCAATTCAGTTGCTATAACGCCGTAAAATTCATTTCCGAAGTACTCTTCTAAAACTTTTATTGCTCTTACTTCTTTTGCTTCTTTTATTTTAGGCAAAGCATCATATTTGCTTTTCTGTTCTTGAGAAAGTTCTCCTATTGAGCCACATGTGTATGGACTTGCGATTAAAGCATCGTCTGGTATTTCATTGATTTCTGCCAGCGTAAATTCAAATCCTTCATCATATGCCTTATCTACTAATTCAATTCCTTCTTTAAGGCTTCCGCCTCCTCCTGTTCCTACTATGGCAGCGCCTAGTAGTATATCATGCAAATCTTGTTTTGTTAGTTTTTTCATATTATGCCCTCTTAAATATTTTATCTTCGTAATCTTTTAATTCTTTGTGGATAAATTTTCCTTTATCCAACACTTGCACATCGTCCAGCCATACTGAAGCATTCAGGCAAATTCCGTCGCAGTGTGATTTTGCATCTTGTCCCTTTGGCGGTGCATCTATTGGACTTACATAGCCTATACCCCATTCAACGCATCCCCACACTCTTTCATCTTCAACTATGTCTCCTGTCAATCTTGCCCCGGGGTTCAGCCCGTAAGCCATGTGAGCCAGTTTATACATATTAGGATCTCCGAAACTCTTTAGCCAGCCGGCAAATTGTTCGGCCTGATTTCCCCCTTCTATATTTGTTATCGTGCTGTTTTTAATTGTCAGCTTGACAGGCGCATCTAAAAGTCTGAAAGGTGGAACAAGAGAACCATCAAACACTATAGTACCTTGTATGCTGTCAAATTCCGGCACAATGTTTAACTGCCCAGGCATCATATTCATACCGGGTTTTGATGCATCGCCTGAATCATTACAAACCAAGTGATTTGGATTAGTTTTGAAAGTCAAGTCTGTTCCTGCCGGAGTAGTAACCCTGTAAGCCTTCGTATTAATATTCATATTTGTAAACTTCTGCATAAATTCGGCAAGAAGCAGCATATCTATATTGCCTATATTTCTTATCATTAGATCCGGATTCATTTCCACAAGATTTATATATCTTATTTTTTTGTTGCCGCTGAAAGCAATTTCAAACGGAGTGGAATACAAAAGCCACTGCTTGTTATATTCAATCCATACATCTGCATGCTTTAATGCGCCTCCAAGAGCTTCTACAGGAAGATCAAAATCTGCTGCCTTTCCTACGCCGCTGGGAGTGGAAGTATATATAACCATGGGTTTCCCGCCTGCAGCGTACACGCTTGACGCAGTTGCATTAACAACTTGCTCATTTGAGCATGTGTCTGCAGTAATTACCACTGTTTCTCCTTTTTTTACCTGAAGCATTTCCTTAATTAATCTGTCTGCTGCATTTTGCAATTCAAACTCTAATAATTTCATAAGTCTTTCTCCATTTTTTAAAATTTAATTTTTATACCTATGACATGCAATTAATCTTCCATCATTTAATTTTATAAGTTCAGGCTCTTTTAACTTGCATACGTCACATGCATACTGACATCGCGTATGAAACCTGCATCCTGCCGGAGGATTAATCGAGCTTGGTATGTTTCCTTCGAGGGTCTTCATATCTTCAATGTTATCGGTATTAATATCCGGTATAGCTGCAAAAAGGGCTTCTGTGTATGGATGTTTAGGGCTATTAAATATTAAATCAGTTTTTCCATATTCTACAAGCTTACCTAGATACATAACTGCTATCTTATCTGACATATAACTCACAACACTTAAATCATGAGATATAACTATATAAGTTAAATTAAACTTTTCTTTCAAGTCATCAAGAAGACTTAGTATTTGCGCCTGTGATATAACATCTATTGAAGATGTTGGTTCATCAAGTACGACAAGCTTAGGCATCAGAGACAGCGCCCTCGCTATTGCAATACGCTGCCTTTGACCTCCGCTGAACTCATGTGGATACTTGTATGCTCCGTCTTTCGGCAAACCCACCATATCCAAAAGTTCACCAATTTTTTCTAATATCTCAACATTACTCAATTTTGTTTGTACACTTAACGGCTCTCCTATTATATCCTTAACGAGCATTCTTGGATTCAAAGACCAGAATGGATCCTGAAAAACTATCTGAATATTTTTTCGTGTTTCTCTCATTTCTCTTTTCCCAAGAGTATATATGTTTTTCCCGTCAAAAATTACTTCGCCTTCCGTAGGATGTGTCAAGTTCAATACCGTACTTACCAACGTTGATTTGCCGCATCCCGATTCTCCAACAAGCCCTAATACTTCCCCTTTTGCCATATTCAGCGAAACCCCGTCAACCGCTTTGACAAAAGTCGCCTTACTGCCTTTAACAGGAAAGTACTTTTTTAAATTCTTTATTTCTAATATTAATTCACTCATATACCCTCCTGAATTTTTTCCTGTGCAAAACAACATTTAACTTGATGAATTTCACTTATTTTTATGTTATTTTGGAACATCTTGCACTTATCTTTTCTTTTCAAACATTTATCGTAATAAATACATGCTGTTTCTAAATCTATTTTTTCATTAATCAAATCAGGTTTTTTCAAAATTATTTTGTCTTTTCTTGATTTAGGTATGGCATTTAACAAAGTAAATGTGTATGGATGCATCGGATTTCTCAGCACTTCTTTTGTATTTCCCTGCTCCACAATCATCCCTTTGTACAACACTGCTGCATTATCGCATGTAGATGAAATAAGTCCTGGATTATTTGCAATGAACAGCACAGTTACGTTTAATGTTTTTTGAAGCTTTTTAATTAGCTTCAGTATGCCTGCTTGTATTGTAACATCCAGATTTCTTGTAGGCTCATCTGCTATTATAAATTCAGCGCCGCAGCTTAAAGCCAGTGCAATAATAACTCGCTGCCTCTGTCCTCCGGAAAGCTCGTGAGGATATTTTTCCATAGCGCGCTCAGGGTCCGGCAAATCCACCATCCGAAGCATTTCTACAGCTTTTTCAGTTGCTTCTCTTTTTTTTAAGCCCTGATTTTTAATTATTACATTTATAACCTGATCCCCAACTGTATAGACAGGATTTAAAGTTGACATAGGATCTTGAAAAATCATAGATATTTTCTTTCCCCTAACTTCTCTTTCCATTTGCCTGTCAGTTTTTTTAAGCAGATCATCTCCGTCAAGCAATATTTGTCCGCTCACAATCTCTCCCGGAGGCATTTCCAGAAGTTTAAATATTGTTAACGCCAAAACGGTCTTGCCTGTCCCGCTTTCTCCTATTATTCCGTAGGCTTCACCTTTTTCTATTTGTATTTCATCAATATCCAATATTGTCCTTGTACCGTCATATCCTTTAAAATTTACTTTTAGATTTTTGATATGAAGATAAGGTTTATGGTTCTCTTCCATGGCTGCCTCCTAGTTCTTTCTCGTTCTTGGGTCCAATATTTCTCTGAGACCGTCACCAAGCAGGTTAAATATAAGCACTGTAAAAAATATTGCAAGTCCAGGGAATATACTGTACCACCAAGCGTTTAAAAAATAGTTTCTGCTTGTACTTACCATAAGTCCCCATTCAGGCACAGGCGCCTGAGCTCCAAGCCCTAAAAAACTTAAGGATGCAATTGTAAGTATTACTCCGCCTATGTCCATTGACGCCTGTACAATAATCGGAGCTATGCAGTTCGGAATAATATGCTTGATTACAATACTACCTGATGGAGCGCCCATTGCTTGTGCAGCCTTGACAAACTGCCTTTCTTTCAGAGACACAGCTTGTCCCCTTACAATACGCGTATACCACGGCCACCATGACAATGCGATTGCTAGTGTTGCATTGTTTAAGTTAGGTCCCAAAAATGCTGATATAACAATAGCCAAAAGCAGTGATGGAAAACCTAAAAATATATCCGTAAATCTCATTAAAAGTTCATCAATAAAACCTCCGAAATAACCTGCGATAGCTCCTATGGGAACTCCTATAAGTATGGCAATACCTACTGCAAATATTGATGTTTTCAATGATATGCTTGTACCAAGCAATACTCGTTTAAAAACATCTCTTCCCAGCTCATCCGTTCCGAACAAATGATTTGCAGACGGTGCCAGCAGACTTTCCTGCGGATTAGCATCCTGGTTTACATGTATATCCTTTGGAAGAACTATCGGAGCAATGATTCCTATTAGGCAAAGAACGACTACCGCATACATGGCAAACTTGGTTAGTGCGTTCTTCTTAAGCAGGTATATGTTCATTTTCAGCTGGTTTAATTTCGCTTTAATTATCCTTGTTATTGTATCGCTTTTCATAAATTCACTCCTATACTCTTATTCTCGGGTCTATTGCTATAATAATGTCAGCGAGAAGGTTCAACACTATATATGAACACGCAGAAAAAAGCGTAACTCCGATAATTGCAGGGAAGTCCATGGACATAACCGCCGTCGAAATATAATTTCCAATACCGGGCCAGTTAAATATAGCTTCTACCAGAAAAGTGTTAACCAAAGTATATCCCACTGACAAAGCAAGCACAGTTGCTGTAGTTCCGAGAGAATTTTTTAAAGCGTATTTCCACAAAATTAAATTTTCTTTCAACCCGTATGATCTCGCTGCCTTTATGTAATCTTCGCCAAGTATTTCAAGCAAAGCTGAACGTGTCATTCTTGCAACAAGACCTATGGGATATAAGGAAATAGTTATAGCAGGAAGAATTATATGTTTAAGAGCGTCAACATACAGCGTCATGTTTCCTGAAATTAATGTATCTAAAGTTAAAAGTCCCGTTATCTTGGGAATACTGTATAAGAGCTTCAATTTTGCATCTAATTGCCCGCCTAGGGGCAACAGTTCCAGCCATCTGTAAAAAATAAGCTGCAAAAATAAAGCAACCCAAAATGTTGGAAGAGATACAGCTCCAACAGAAAAGAACCTGCAGAAGTGATCCAACAGCTTATCCTTTTTCTTTGCAGAATATAATCCCAGCGGTATTCCGATAATTACGGCAAGTATTGTCGATATCAGCACAAGCTCAAGTGTCGGAGGAATATATGTCTTTAATTCGCTTAAAACTGATTGCTTTGTTCTTAAAGACATCCCTAAATTTCCATGCATCAGGTCAGTAATATAATTTTTATACTGCACCAGAAGAGGCTTATCTAAACCAAGCTCGACTGTTGCTGCATCAATTTGCTCTTGTGTTGCTCTGGGACCCACCCATTGAGCTGCAGGATTTGACGGCAAAACCCTTGTAAGAAAAAAAGTAATTGTAACTACTCCCGCCAAAACCAATATTCCCAATAGAACACGCTTAAATATATATTTACTCAACTTTTACCTCCGAGTCTCAGGGAAAGCAATACTGCTTTCCCTGTATTTTCTATTGTCAATAATTATTTTTCTCTGTAAAGATCATAGAAAAATACAACAAATGGATATGAAGGATTATCCTTATGACCTTTCAATGTCGAAGATTTAACCCATGCAACGTTCTTGTCATACATAAATATTGAAGGTACATCTTCCAGCAGTATTTTTTGAGCACCTACAAAATCTCTTTCTGCTTCTGCCATATTGACAGCTGATTTAGTCTGAGCCCCGTCTATTAATTCATCAAATTCCGGATTGCTGTAATATCCCAGATTGTACAAGGTGCTGTCTTCCGAATGATAAAGTGAATACAAATATGAATATGGTGTTGACAAATCATTCCACCAATACATTACAAATATATCCTGCTGATCAGACACATTGTTTCCCATTGCCATTTCCCACTGGCTTTCCCAAGGCATCGCTCTTATTTCTAATTCTATACCAATCTTGGATAATTCCGCTTTATATAATTCAGCCATTTTCTTTTCTGCTTCATCACCTGTCATGTAAGTCAAAAGCAGTTTTATCTGACCTTCCTTTATACCAGATTCTTCAAGCAATTGCTTTGCCATGTCTAAATCATGATTGAATTGGAAAAGTTCTTTTGAATGCCCCCACATCCCTTCAGGAACAGGGCCGTAGGACTGCGAAGCATATCCTCCCATTGCATAATTTACAACATCCTCATACGGGAATGCATATGAAAGTGCCTGCCTTACCTTAACATCGTTTAGAGGAGCTTTTTGTGTATTGAAAAATCCAATTAAATTTGTAAATGAAGGCACAACATCTATTACAACATTTTCGTTAGATTTTAATGCTTCAATATCTTCTGAAGGAAGCTCAATAGTTATATCTGCCTCTCCTGATTCAATCATCTGCCTTCTCGATGATGTTTCAGATACTTTTTTAATTATAACTTTTTCAAAGTGTTCTCCATCCCAGCCTTTCCAATAGTCTTCATTTTGTGTAAGGATAACCTCGTCACCCATTGTTTTGTCCTGGAGCTTGTACGGACCGGTTCCATTTGCATTTCCCTCTTCCAGCCAATTTTCCGGTTCATCTTCCAGTGAAGGCGACATCATAAACGATGCATAGGGGCAGCTGGTAATAACATCCATCGGAGCCGGGTGTGACAAAACAAAGTCTACAGTGTATTCATCAACAATTTTTATTTCTTTAACCGGATCCCATATAAAAGCAGCGCCCTGGCCTATTTTCTTTGTTCTTTCTATTGAGTATTTTACAGCTTCCGCATTGAATGGAGTTCCGTCATGGAATGTTACTCCTTCTCTAAGTTTAAATGTCCATACCATTCCATCCTCACTTTTACTGTAGTCTGTAGCCAGAACATTTTCATACTCTTTCGTTTCTGCATTAAATCTCAGCAACTGCTCATATACGTTGTTCAATACTACAATGCCATTTGAAAATTCAATGCTTGGGTCCCACGTTAAAATAGGAATTGAATTATATGCATAATACAATACGTCCATTTCATCGTTTTTGCCCTGTTGATTTGAAGTTCCATCTCCATTTGTACCGCATGCGGTAATTGTCGTTAGGAGCATAAGAATTGCTAAAATTATGGATAGTTTTTTTTTCATATTTCCTCCGTTTATAAATTATTTTTTATATACCTACAATCCATGTCAAAGCCAAAAAACCTAGGATTTAAAATACTAAGTCCTTTTTCGGTTTTCCATAAATTATGAGCTTCAAAGCCTAGCACCGCAACTTTATCGCCAATTTTGCAATTTGGATTTGTTATGGGGTATCCCGTTGAATTCTCTACCACGCAGATCAAGTCAGGACAAGTAATATACGGTGCATCATTTTTCCACGAAATCATGTTTTCATTTTTGTACCATATCCTAAATTTATCATTTTCAAAATTTTCGATTCCGTTTATGTCAACTGTACCTACCGTAAATCCGTCTACTATTTTCCACTGAGCGTCTGATACAACTCCTTCAAATAAAAAGTATCCTTCAGCAGCTGAAATAATTTCTTCAACAGGATCAAGCCCATTTTCCATAGCTTCTCTTTGAGCTTTTCCAACTTTTCCTGCATAGCTTAAGGCACTAGGTATTACTGATTCTTTAAGCAAATTCCCTTTTATAGGATGATCTGCCATACCAACAGAACCTTCGGAACCTACAGCCATAAATCTGGATAAAGCCTCTGCTCTTGCATCATCCCTTACTTTTGGAAATATCCCTATATCTCCGAACTGTGTGGCAACCGAAAATGGATATATGGGCTTACCCGTGACGAAGTAAGTGGAAAATTGAAGCTCCGGAACTGCTCGTCCGGCAGCATCGCAATCAACAATATATTTTCCCATTTCTGCAGCTGCCGCCATAGCCTGTCCCGTATTTCCTCCGCCGTATTCTATAGAAACTACGCCGTCGAATTCTACATTCATATATTTTTCCAGAGCATTAACAGCCAAGACCAATTCATTTGAAAGCTCTTTTTTTTCCTCATTGGGACTAACACTTCCACAAAAATATGGATTTATGTAATATTTTTCTTCACTTATTTCACAAAAATCCAGGAGCTTAAATTCGTATCCCTGACTAAATGCAGTCCTTACTGCCTCCAATCCCTCTTCCAAAGAACCGCCTCCACCAGTTCCAAGTATTGTGCACCCAACAAGTATGTCTTCAATGTCTTTTAAATTCAATACTTTCATGACAACCTCCTTTTATTCAACAAAATTAGTAGATTCGTATCAGCTTATGCATATAAATACATTTATGCATTTTTTATAATTATTAAACCGCTTTTAAAACCCTCCTATGAATTATCCTTTTAAATTAGATTTTTCAATATATAATCATAGGTTTCAACAATTAATATGTATTTAATAAAATACAACTGTGTTTCTAAAAAAAATAGTGTATTTTTACTTATGCGTATTTTATTATAAATATATTTGTTTTGTATTATATATTATATATTTTCAATTGTCTTTGTAATTTTTATAAAAATATGCTAATTTTTTTGTAGTATTTTAAAAACTCTGGAATTTCTAGTTTGTTTATAGTAAAATAGTTAGATAAATCGGAGGAAATACAATGTCAGTTACCATACATAATTTACTATCAATAGATTTGTTTAAAGATGCAAAAATTGCTGCCGGAAGCAGTGGTTTAAATAATGAGATAGGAAGAATCAATTTTATAGACTGTCCCTTTCCTGATGACATCAGAAGCAGCGGACTGATAAATAAAGGAGATCTTTTTATTAACAGCTTTTATATTGCAGGAGACGACGAAGATATGCTGTTTGATTTTATAAATGCATACATTGACTGCAAATGCTCCGGAACGTTTATCATTACCGAATATATAAAAAAACTTCCTCAAAAAATAGAAGATCTTTGCAATATGCATAATTTCCCTGTTGTTTTTATTGATCCTGATATTCCATATGCGGAAATAATCAAAACAACAATGGAAATGATTCTTTCTGACAAATCAGAAACAATTTTTGAAATGAAAATAGAGAGGATTTTATCAAATAATGTAAGTAAAAAGACAATAATAGACACTGCCCATGAAATAATAAAAAATTTCAGAAGCAATTATGTTTCCTTATATGTAAGTCCGGACGATTTTTCTGGAGTAAAAAAACAGATGAGTGTTGCAACAATAAAAAATATAAATGCAATTGAACCTGTAACATATAAAAAAGGAATGTTTTTGATAATTAATCTTGATAAGTTGTCTTTACTACCGTCATATATCGAACAATCAGAATCAATATTAAAAAATTTTTTTAGCAGATATAATATAGGCATAAGCAACACATTCAACGAAGTCGAAAACTTTAATATATGTCTGAGACAGTCTCTTCTGTCTTATGAAATATCAAAAATATTAGAAGGAAATACTGTATATTACAAGGATATAAGCCTTTATAAAATATTATATCCTTTAAAAAATTCAGATGTTTTGATGGATTTTTATTCGGATGTTATAGAACCGCTGACAAAAGATGTCAGCAACGATAAAAATGAATTAATAAATACTATTGAGGCATATTTAAATTGCGACGGTGATTTTAAAAAAACAGCCGCTTTGATAAACCAGCATGAAAATACCGTGAGATACAGAATTTCAAAGGCAAAACGACTGCTTAACCTTGAGAATAACAATTTTAAATTTATTGAACAGGTTTCAATAGCTCTGAAAATAAAAAATATATTAAGATTGTAAAATAGCTTCTTAAATAAAAGTCGTAGAAGTGACAGGCTGTTTGAAAATTTGTTAAAAATGCAAAGTATTTCATGCATTAATAAATACACTGCAAAAATAGGTGGAAAAACGAATTTTTTCAACAGTCTGAAACTATAATACTAATCTAATGCGTTAAAGCAAAGAATGAACTTTGTTCCATTATTCTCTTCACTTTCTACTTCAATTGACCCAGAGTGCAGAGTTAATATATTTTTGACAATTGTTAGCCCAATACCTGAACCTTCTGTTTCGTGCCTGCTCTTATCACCTCTGTACAGACGCTCAAATATAAAAGGCAGATCTTCTGTCTTTATTCCTATTCCGTTATCTGCTACCTCAACAAATATTTTTTTACCTTTTGCATATACATTTATGGATATTTTTCCGTTTTTTTCTGAAAACTTTATCGCGTTATTTACTAAATTAATAAACACCTGCTTTAATCTGTCTGAATCCCCTAATATGAAATAATTTGTGTCTCTTTCCTTTATCAAGTCAATTGAAATATGTTTTTTTTCAGATTCCATGAGAAAATCATCATATAAGCTTTCTATAAGCCCAAAAAGTTCTATGGCATAAAAATTCAGCTTGAGACTTTCTGTTTCAAATTCTTTAAGTTTCTCTAAATTGTTTAAAAGTTTTCCAAAGCGTATAATTTCATCATTAAGTTTGTTCAGCCTCGCCTGTGTAACAGGAAAAACCCCGTCAATCATAGCTTCAAAATTATTTTGCATAACATTCAGGGGCGTCCTGATTTCATGATTTATATCTGATATAAGCCTTTTTCTTATCATATCCTGCTTATTAAGTTTATCAGCAAGAATATTGATGCTATTCCTTAGATCCCTTATTTCTTCTATGTCTGTCTGAATACTCGCTTTTTCTTCGAAGTGACCTTTTGAAAGGTTGACGGACATACCGGCAACTTCTTTTATAGGGTCTGAAAACTGTTTGGACAGGTATAAACTTGCTGCAGTTATAATAATTAAAGTTAATACACCACTTGCAATGATACTTTTATTGACTGATGTTTGAAAAAGAACATCCTCCTCTGTTATGAGGAGAGGTGCATACTGCCCTATCTCTACATATCCCACTATTTCATCGTTGTATTCAAGCCCAAATTTCTTTGTTGTATACACACCTTCATCCTGCACCTTCATATGCTTAAGATTTATTTCATTTTTTATGTCCATGGGATTCATTCCCCAAACCAAAGTATTTCTTTCATCATACAGTGTCAAAATATAGTTGCTCATGTAAGCCTCGTGCATAAGCTCTATTCCGGAATATTCACTCCATTTTCCGTCCTTTTTATATGCTTCCTCCAAATATGAAACTATCCTTTCATATCTTTTATTTTGCACATCGGCCATATATTCTTTAAATATACCTTTAATCGTTAAATTAATAAACAGCATTATGAGAACAATTGCTGCAAAAGAACACAAGAATAATATTATACTAATTTTTTTTCTTATTGTAGTCATCAGTATTCACCGCTAAATTTATATCCGACTTTTGTAACGGTAATTATATACTTAGGTTTTTTAGTATCTTCTTCAATTTTTTTTCGAAGATTTTTTATATGAACATCTATCGTCCTATCATATCCATTAAAATCCAACCCAAAAATTTTGCTAATTATCTGCTCCCTAGATAACACATTCCCCCTGTTAGCAGCTAAAAGATGCAATATATTGAATTCATTTGGAGTAAGCCAAATTTCCTTTCCATTGACACTGGCTATTCTTTTGCCATAATTTATTTTTAAATTTCCGTCATCATAAAAAGACTCACCGTTATTATCCTTATCAAGCCTCCTAAATAATGCATTTACTCTTGCAGTAAGCTCCCTTGGGCTGAACGGCTTTACCAAGTATTCGTCAGCTCCTATATTTAATCCATCTATTTTTTCCTCAATAGACCCTTTTGCAGTAAGCATGAATATATGAACATCAGATTTTTCCCTTATTATTTTACACACTTCTTCCCCACAAATGTCAGGAAGCATCAAATCCAGTATTATTAAACTGATATCATTTTTTCTTGCAAGCTCTATTCCTTCTAATCCTCTGGATTTCAAGAACACATGATATCCTTCTTTTTCCAAATACGCACAGATAACATCAGAAACTCTTTCGTCATCTTCTATCACTAATATATTTTTCATAACAGCTCTCCAAAAATGTTAGTTATAATATAAGTTGTTATGCTGTCATTGTCAATGCTTAATAATTATTTCACACTAGGCCTTGAAGATTCATAAAATATATAGAGTCTTACCGCACTCTCATCATCTTTGGTAATTAGCAATATGACATTTCAGCATTTTTTGCTTATTTTTACCTTTTATAAATATCTATAAATTTATTATAATTAAATTATCAATTTTTATATATTTTCTTCATAAAATCTTTATATTTGTACATTATAATATTAGTATAAGAGCAAAAAAATTAACTTCATGATTAAATATTGCAGAATTTTTTAACAGCTGTCAAGCAGGCAAAAACCTTAAGAACAGCCGTTGGGTTGCTGCTCTTTAAACAAAAATAATTGCAATCCAAAGAAATTAATTTATTAATCACTATTTAATCAAAAATCTCCTAATATAAGTTAAAATAAGACCATGGTTGTGCTGGATTATGGTCTTATTTTATTATGCAAATATCTTATGCATTTATTAAATAAAATCATTGCCTTTTTCCATGATAGTTGTTCGTAACAGGAGCTATTCCTTTCGCAGCTACACTTATAATCTACGTAATTTTTTCAAAAAATAATTCTGCTAAAATATTAAACACGGTACTGCTAAGCAGTGTAGAAAACAATTTTAATCTTAGGTATATAACAGCATTCCCTGCTTTACTTATATTTATTTTGACATTTTTCAAAAAAATGTAATATTTTTTATGTTTTTAAGTGCAATTGCCTTCATTGGAGTCTGCAGTTAAAAGTATGTAACAGCTCAACTGACAAACACAATAAAAAAATCTCACAATCATTACAATTATGAGACTTATTTTAATTTATACAAATTACTTCATACTTCATTCCATATTTATCAATATTTTACTTTTGTTTTTAAATTACAGCTTTTTAATATCAAAATTGTCTTCAAGCAATACCCAGTTTTGTCTAAATGGAAACCCGAGTCCCCAGTAGCTTATACCTTTTAATCCATATTCCTTTGCTGTATCAAATTTTGCCTGAGCGCTTCTTGCGTCCTCGAACCAAACTTCATGCGCATTTCCTTCATCGTCAGTATAACGAAAAAACGGCGATTGAGCCATATAATCATATTGTATCTGCGCATTATGAGCATATGCCCTATTCATTGCTTCCTCAACACTGATTGTTTCAGCCTCTTTACCGGGCAAAAAAGGCACTTCCCAATCTCGCGCGTAAATTTGGAATCCCATAAGTATTTTATCTTTTGGAATAACCGTTACAGCATAATCTAAGACCTTTTCAATTTCATTTATTGGAGATATGGCTCTGGGCTGACCGCCTCTCCATCCCCACTCATAAGTCATTAAAACTACAAAATCCGCCAATTTCCCGTGCTCCAAATAATCATGTGCTTCATATAAAAGACCTTTTTGATCAGCACTTGTTTTTGGTGCTAATGATGTTGAAACAAAAAAACCTTCATCGTGCAGTCTGTTAACTGTACTTTCAAGAAACTTATTATATGCTTCACGGTCTTCAGGTAAAACATACTCAAAATCAATGTTTAATCCTTGGTATCCCTTATCTTTCATGGTGTTAATAATATTTTCCTGAAGTGTGTTTACAATTTCAGGATTGTTAAGCACATTTTTTGCTACATTTCTACCTGCCACATTAACAGTAAAATTAACAATTGCCATAACCGGGACAATGCCATTAGCTATGGCCTCACCTATGGCAGCTTCATCATCTATCGGCACCAAACTTCCATCTTCTTTTACTAGATATGCAAATGGACTGAGATATGTAAGCATTTCGCCGACTTCACCTATAACAGGCACAGCCATATCCCCTAAAGTATAAGTAAATGCATTAACCTCAATTTCAGGCTTTTTCTTCTCCGGAATTGTCAATAACTGCCCTATGTATAAATTATTCGGATTCATAATTTCATTTTCCCACAAAAGATCTTGAACTGATATACCATGCCTTTGAGCTATCTTCCACGCGCTGTCCCCTGCTCTAACATTATATATATTTTCTTCTGTAGGTATTATGAGCGACTGCCCTACGAGGAGAACATCTGGATTAGGCAGAGCATTTGCCTCAATTATGGAATCAATATCAACATTGTAATGATCTGCTATCCTCCACAATACATCCCCTCTCTGCACAACATATATGACCATAGAAACCTCCCTATATCCCTAGTTATTAATAATATATTCAGTACCATGCTCATAATGATAGATTTCAAAATAAAACAGTAAAATAATGTACAATAAAAAAGCAGTCATAAAAAATATATATCTTTTATGACTGCCCCAATACTATTATACTATTTTGCTATATCACTTCTAAACTGCATTTTTTCAAATTTAATTTTTAATATATTTTCATAAACTATTTTTCTTGCATCATCAAGGGTTTTTCCCATAGCTGTTACCGCCATCACCCTGCCGCCGTCAGTAAAAACCTTTCCATCCTCAGCCCTTGTTCCGCCGTGGAAAATCACAATACTGTCATCCATATCATTCAAGCCCGTAATCTGCTTGCCTTTTTCATAGCTTTCCGGATATCCACCTGATGCAAGAACAACCGTTACACATTTGTCGCTACTCCATTGCAAATCCTGCTCAGTCAAATTTCCGTCGATGCATTTTAGCATAATTTCAACCAAGTCGGATTCTAATCTTGGGAGCACAACCTCTGTTTCCGGGTCTCCAAAGCGCGTATTGTATTCCAAAACCTTAGCTTTGCCTTCTTTAACCATAAGACCGATGAACAGCACTCCTTTGAAATCCAGTTTTTCCTGTTTAAGCCCTTCCATAGTTCTTTTAAGTATATTTTCTGATATATAACCTTTCAGCTCTTCGGTGTAAATTGTGTTTGGGGAAAAGCATCCCATCCCGCCTGTATTAAGGCCTTTGTCAAAATCATACGCCTTTTTATAGTCTCTTGCACTCTCCATAGGTATTATTGAATTTCCGTCCACAAAGCATAGCAGCGATGCCTCAGTTCCGTCAAGGAATTCTTCAATGACAACCGTATCACCGGCTTCACCGAACTGCTTGTCATTCATCATACTTTTAATAGACTCTTCGGCTTCTTCCTTAGTGCTGCAAATAACTACTCCCTTGCCTGCCGCCAATCCATCAGCCTTAACTACAATAGGAACTCTGAATTTTGAAAGCCCTTTTATTGCTGCTTCAGCATCAGTAAATACTTCGTATCCGGCAGTGGGAATATTATATTTTTTCATAAATTCCTTTGAATATGATTTGCTTGCCTCTAGTTTTGCTCCTTTTTTGCAGGGGCCGAACACTTTGATGTTCCTTTGCTCGAGCATGTCCGTAAGACCTTCACACAACGGCCCTTCCGGTCCTATAACAGTCAGATCAATCCCGTTTGAAACTGCAAATTCAGTAATTTTATCCAAATTATCAGCTTTTATATCAACACATCGGGCAATTTGAGAAATACCTGCGTTGCCCGGAGCACAGTAAATCTTTGTTGCTTTGCCGCTTTGTTTTAATTTCCAGCACAATGCATGTTCTCTTGCACCGCTTCCAACAACCAGTATATTCATAAGTCCTCCCTGCTTCGATTAATTAATTATTAAGTGTACATGATTAATGTTTAAAGTGTCTCATTCCCGTAAATACCATGGAAATATTATTTTCATTACAAGCCTTCACAGACAACTCGTCATTAACGGAACCACCTGGTTGAATTATTGCTGTAATGCCTGCTTTAGCAGCCTCTTCTACACAATCAGGGAATGGGAAAAACGCATCAGAAGCCATTGCTGCACCTTTTAGGCTGTCCTCACCTAAAAATTCAACTGCATGTTCTATCGCCTGTCTGCACGCCCATATACGATTAACCTGACCAGGTCCTATTCCGATGGACTGACCATTTTTCACAATTGTTATAGCGTTGGATTTTGTATGTTTTACAATTTTCCAAGCCATCATTAGATCCTTCATTTCATTTTCTGTGGGCTGTTTTTTTGTAATTGTTTTTAATTCTTCATTCTCTTGAATTAACTTAGAGTCAATTGTCTGAACAAGTATTCCTCCTGCAACCTTTTTAAGGTCATATGAGTTTTCATCCTGCTTCTGAAGGATATTTTCTATAAGAAGCACTCTTTTGTTTTTTTTGGATTTAAGTATTTCAAGAGCTTTTTGAGAATATGAAGGAGCTACAACTATTTCAATAAAAATCTTATTTATCTCTTCAGCAGTTTTTTCATCTACCTCTCTGTTAAATACCGTTATTCCTCCAAATATAGATGTTGGATCAGCTTTAAAAGCTTTCATATATGCGTCATATATGTTGTCAGCAATTCCAACCCCGCATGGATTTGCATGCTTGCACGCAACAACGGCAGGTTCTTCAAATTCCTTAAGCAATTCCAAAGCACCGTTTGTATCATTAATATTGTTGAATGAAAGTTCCTTGCCATGAAGCTGAACAGCTGATGATAAAAGTCCTTTGCCGCCAACTGCTTCTCTGTAGAAAGCAGCTTTTTGATGCGGATTTTCACCGTATCTCATTTCCTGAACCTTTTCATATGTCAGACTTATTGTTTCAGGAAGGCTATTATCATTTCTTTCTTTTTTAAGATATGATGCTATTAAAGTGTCATAATGTGCCGTGTGTTCAAACACCTTACCACAAAGGTAAAACTTTGTTTCTTCCGACACCTCTTTTTTTTCTTCCAAATCTTTTGCTACTTTTTCATAATCAGACGGGTCAACTATAACTGCAACATCCTGATAATTTTTTGCAGCGGCACGAAGCATTGTAGGACCGCCTATATCAATATTTTCAATTGCTTCTTGTCTTTCTACATTTTCTTTTTGTATTGTTTGTTTAAATGGATACAAATTAACTACAAGCAAATCTATGGTCTGTATTCCCAAATCTTGAAGCTGCTTCATATGCTCAGGGTTATTGCGGACCGCAAGAAGTCCGGCATGAATTTTAGGATGAAGTGTTTTAACTCTGCCGTCCAAACATTCAGGAAATCCCGTAACTTCTGAAATCCCTGTAACCTTTATTCCTGCTTTCTCAAGAGTTTTATGTGTCCCACCTGTGGAAATAATTTCAATACCCAGCTTATCAAGTCTTTTAGCAAATTCGGTAATTCCTGTTTTATCCGATACGCTTATTAAAGCTCTCATTTAGTTCAGCTCCTTTATTTTTACTTTCCTTTTTTGTACTTCTATTCTTCCATCACAGAAATATTTAACTGCTGTTGGAAGAAGCTTATGTTCAACTTTTAAGATTTTCTTCTGAAGCGTTTCTTTTGTGTCATCACCATCAACATACACTGCTTCTTGCAATATTATAGGACCTGTGTCCGCCTCCTCATCAACAAAATGCACCGTAGCACCACTTACTTTGACACCATAATCGATAGCTGCCTCATGAACTTTGATACCATAATACCCTTTTCCGCAAAATGAAGGTATGAGGGAAGGGTGTATATTTATAATTCTGTTTCTGTAGCTTTTTATAAATTTCTCTGACAGTATCTTCAAATAACCTGCAAGCACAACTAAAGACACGCCTCGTTTCTCTAGTTCTTCGATAATGGCATCATTATATTCTTCGGAGCTTCCGTAGTTTTTAGGATTTAAGTATACCGCATCTATCTTATATTTTTGCGCTCTCTTCAGACCATAGGCATCTTTTTTATTTGAAATTACTACGGAGATTTCTCCATTAATATTTCTGCTTTCCACATTATCTATCAAAGACTGCAAGTTTGTTCCCGAGCCTGATATAAGCACTCCTATTTTTAATGGCATATTTTAAGACCGCCTTCTCTTTTAACAGTCTTTCCTATTATGACAGGTTTTTCTCCTAATTTTTTAAGATATTCAAGTACCTTTGTCGATTCTTCCAACCCTGCCGCCAGAACCATTCCTATACCCATATTGAATGTAGAATACATTTCATCCACATCTATATTTCCGGATTTTTGAATGAGATTAAATATTGGAAGCACATTTATATCTTTTGTTTCTATGTCAGCCGTTATGCCTTCTGGAAACATTCTTGGAATATTTTCATAAAATCCACCGCCGGTTATGTTTGACATTCCCTTTATCTCAAATTTAGATATCAAATCAAGAATGAGCTCAGGATAAATTCTTGTTGGAACCATTAATGCTTCACCCAATGTGCAATCTAGTTCTTCTATATATTCAGATGTACTATAATTCTGATGGTCAAAAAAAACCTTTCTCACTAATGAGTATCCGTTTGAATGAATACCGCTTGATGGTATACCTATGAGTATATCTCCATCTACGATTTTTGAGCCATCAATTATTTTTTTCTTATCAACAATTCCTACACAAAAGCCTGCTATGTCGTATTCTCCTTCGCCGTAGAGTCCAGGCATCTCAGCAGTTTCCCCTCCTATGAGGGCTGCTCCTGCTTTTATGCACCCATTAGCAACTCCCTTGACTATGTCTGATGCCTTTTTAGGCTCAAGTTTACCAGTAGCAATGTAGTCAAGGAAAAACAAAGGCTTAGCTCCCTGACATATTATGTCATTAACACACATAGCAACAGCATCTTCTCCGATTGTATCATGAATATCTGTTTTAAATGCAACCATAAGCTTTGTTCCAACGCCGTCAGTCCCTGATACAAGCACCGGTTCTTCGTACTCATCTTTATCAACCGAAAACATTCCACCAAAACCGCCAATATCAGACATGACACCCTTTGTGTATGTTTTTTTTACATAATCCTTTATTAACTTTACAGTTTCGTATCCAGCCTTTATATCTACTCCTGAATCTTTGTATGTTAGTTTTTTGGACATATTTTCTCCTTTACATGTTCTGATTAGGTACTTCCATAGGATATTCTCCATTTAAGCATGCAAGACAGTAATTGTTGGTTGATTCCGTGGACTTCACCAAGCCTTCAATACTCAAGTAGTATACACTGTCTGCGCTAATAAATTCTTTTATTTCTTCAATGGTATAATTTGCTCCGATCAGTTTGTTTCGATCAGGCGTATTTATTCCAAAAAAGCAAGAATTAATTACAGGCGGGGACGCTATCCTTACGTGAACTTCTTTAGCGCCCGCTTTTTTGACCATGCTCACAATCTGCTTCATTGTTGTACCTCTTACAATGCTGTCATCAATCATAACCACTACTTTATCTTTTACAAGATCTTTCAATACGCTTAGCTTTGTTTTAACTCCCTGTTCTCTCAAAGACTGTTCAGGCTCAATAAATGTACGCTTAGCATACCTGTTTTTAATAAGCCCCAGGCCATATGGAATCCCAAGCTCAGTTGCATATCCTATGGCTGCAGGAGTTCCCGAATCAGGAACAGCAAACACCAAATCAGCTTCAACAGGTGCTTCCTCGGCAAGCAATTTACCTGCATTATATCTTGATTGATATACATTGACGCCGTCTAAAGTGCTATCTGGCCTTGCAAAATATACATGTTCAAATATACACAGCTTTTTTTGCGCATATTTATTGCTCTTTATACTTTCCACATTGTTATCTTTTATAACTACCATTTCACCGGGTTCAATATCTCTTACGAACTCTCCTCCCATTGCACTTATTGCGCAACTTTCAGACGCAAGGAGATATCCATCCGGTCTTTTTCCCAAGCACAAAGGTCTTAACCCAAAGTTATCTCTAACGCCTATCAGCTCATTTTCAGTCATAAAAACAAAGGCATATGCTCCTTTTACAATTTCGGTAACATTTTGAATTGATTTTACAATGTCACCCTTATTGTGTCGCGCCACCATGTTTGCAACGACTTCAGAGTCTGTAGATGTTTGAAATATTACCCCGTTATCCTCCAACATGCTTTTCAAAGAATCCGCATTTACAAGGTTTCCGTTATGAGCCAGTGCGATTGAACCTTCCTTATATCTTACAACCAAAGGTTGTGCATTCTGTATTTCACTTCCTCCAGAAGTTGAATACCTTACGTGCCCTACAGCAATATTACCTTCGTACTTGTTTATCACGTCTTTTGTGAGCACATCTGCCACAAGTCCCATGTCTTTGTGATATTCTATTTTGTTATCGGTGTGTATTGCAATACCGGCACTTTCCTGTCCCCTGTGTTGCAAAGCAAACAAGCCGTAGTAAATTAATTGTGCTGCTGCTTTTGTGTTTTCTGTATATACCCCAACAACTCCGCATTCTTCATGAAGCTTGTCATCATCTATAATTTTAATGCACATATTATCTCCTCAGATTAGCTTTGTTTGCTGCTTACTCTTGCAAGAACTTCCTGATATACTTCCTCAACTCCGCCCATATCTCTTCTAAATCTGTCTTTGTCAAGTTTTTTATTAGTTTCAGCGTCCCACAGTCTGCATGTATCAGGTGAAATTTCATCAGCAAGAATTACCTTATTATCGTAAAGTCCAAATTCAAGCTTGAAATCTATAAGCTTAATGTTAATTTCAAGGAAGAATTTTTTCAAAACATCATTTACCTTCAGGGCATATTTTTTTACTGTTTCCAACTGCTCGTCAGTTGCAAAACCCATTGCTTTTATATGATAGTCATTTATCATAGGGTCACCAAGCTCATCATTCTTATAAGAAAACTCAAGCACGGTTTCTTTCATTTCAATACCTTCATCAATTCCAAGTCTTTTAGAAAGTGATCCTGCAGCTACGTTTCTTACTATTACTTCCAACGGAAGAATTTTAACTGCTTTGACTAATGATTCTCTATCATTTAAAAGCTCAATTTGGTGAGTAGGAACTCCTTCTTTCTCCAAGAGCGCAAATAAAGCCGCTGACATCTTATTGTTAACAACACCTTTTCCAACTATTGTCCCCTTCTTTTCTCCGTTAAAAGCAGTTGCATCGTCCTTGTACTCAACAATGTATTTTTTTTCGTTATCTGTCTTATAGACCTTTTTTGCTTTACCTTCGTAGAGCATTTCAAGCTTATTCATTATATTCCTCCACTCAATTTATCATTTATTTTTTTGTTTTTATTATATACTTTTTCAGCCATCTGTTTTTTGTAATCATAGAACTTTTCTCTTAGAACTTCATATTTCACAGAAAGAATCTGTATCGCAAGCAAAGCTGCATTTTCTGCGCCATTTATTGCAACTGTTGCAACCGGAACTCCCGGCGGCATCTGTACTATTGAATAAAGCGCGTCCACACCATCAAGCTCTGATGATTTTATAGGAAGACCTATAACAGGCAGAACAGTGCAGCCTGCCAGTACTCCTGGAAGATGTGCTGCCTTACCTGCAGCACCTATTATAACTTCATATCCATTTTTTTCAGCATTTTTTGCAAAGCTGATAGCCTCGTCCGGAGTCCTGTGAGCTGAGATTACTCGTACGTCAACATCCACTCCGAAATTTTTTAGTATATTGTAACCTTTTTCTACTATAGGGAAATCTGAATCGCTTCCCATAATAATTGCTGCTTTCATTTTTCCTCCTGTTTTTTTATTTATAATAATTTACACCTGCTTCAAAGATTAACTGATCTTTAGAGCCAGGTATGTTTTTATAAAGGTCTTTATCCAGTCTTTCAGAATGAGCCATTTTCCCAAGCACTCTTCCATCAGGGCTTGTAATTCCTTCTACTGCTTCTACCGAACCATTTAAATTGTAAAATCCGTCATAGGTAGGATTGTCATTTTCGTCCACATACTGAGTGGCTATCTGACCGCTTTGCTTTAATTTCTTAATCCATTCCTCATTTGCAACGAATCTTCCTTCTCCGTGAGATACTGGAAGGTGGTGAATATCTCCGACATTGCACATGCTTAACCAAGGTGACAAATTGCTCACAACTTTTGTTTTTGCAAATGTAGATATATGACGCCTTATGCTATTGTAGGTAAGTGTAGGGTAATCATCTTCCATGTTTACAATCTCACCGAAGGGTACCAGCCCTAGCTTAATTAATGCCTGAAATCCGTTGCATATTCCTATAATCAATCCATCTCTATTTTTGAGCAAATCCATAACTGCATCTTTCAACAATTCATTTCTGAAAACAGCAGCAATAAATTTACCGGAACCTTCCGGCTCGTCTCCTGCAGAAAATCCTCCTGGGAATGCAATAATTTGAGATTTCCTTATAAGCCTGTTCATTTCTTCTATAGAATCTTTTACGTCCATCTTGTTTAAATTTTTAAATACAAATATTTCTGCGTCAGCGCCTGCCCTTTCAAAAGCCCTTTTCGTATCGTACTCGCAATTTGTTCCGGGGAACGCAGGTATAAATACCTTTGGTCTAGCAATGCTTGTTGACGATTTAATCTTTGCTCCTCCTGAAGTGAGGTAACTCTCTGCTGTACCGTCAGTATCTTTTTTTATCGGATAAATGCTGTTTAGAGGCTTAAGCCACTCATTTTTCACATCGTCTAATGCTATTGCCACTGAACTGTCTATCACTATTTTCTCTTCTTCTGTAGTTGTTCCTAATTGAATACATCCAGCTATTTCTGCATCATTTTCTATCTCAAGAATAATATCACCGTAGTCTGCAGTAAACCATTTATCTAAACTTATATTAAGGTTGTTGTCAGCTTTAAATCCAATATAGTTGCCTAATGTCATTTTACTTATAGCCGCAGCAATACCACCGTACCCAACCGTATGTGCACTGAGAATCTTTCCCGATTTAACAGCTTCGTACATGTTCGAATACTTCTCTTTTATATCTTTAAAATCAGGAATATTATTTCCAAGCCTGTTAATTTTAAGCAAGCTTACCCTGCTGCCAGCCTTTTTAATTTCCGGAGATATTACATTTTTGACATTTTCTGTTGCTACGGCAAAACTAATAAGTGTGGGAGGAACATTTAAATCTTTGAATGTTCCGGACATGCTGTCCTTCCCGCCTATTGCTGCAATTTCAAGCTCATGCTGTGCCTTGAAAGCACCAAGTAAAGCACACATCGGCTTTCCCCATTTTTCCGGATCTTTATTCAGTTTTTCAAAGTATTCTTGGAATGTCAGCCTAATATTTTTATAGTTTCCGCCCATTGCCGCAATTTTAGCAGCAGAATGTATAACCGCATACATAGCTCCGTGATACGGACTCTGTTTTGACAAATAAGGATCAAAACCGTATGCCATGAGAGAACATGTATTTGTTGTTCCGTTCAATACAGGTATTTTAGCAGCCATTCCCTCTGCCGGAGTCAGCTGTTTTTCTCCTCCGAAAGGCATTAACACAGTACCGGCTCCAACTGTAGAGTCAAATCTTTCAACCATGCCCTTTTGACTTGCCACATTTAAATCCCTCAAATTTTCAAACCATGCACTTTTTAATTCATCACATTTTACATTTATTTCTGAACATACATTTTCAGGTTCTTTTACTAAAGCATTAATTTTTTGCTTTACTCCGTTGGTGTCTAAAAATTCTCTGCTTATGTCTAAAATTATTTTCCCATTCCAACTCATTTTCAATCTTCTGTCATCTGTTACATCGGCCACATGAGTTGATTCTAAATTTTCTTCATGAGCATATCTGTTAAATTCTTCAATATCCTCTTTTCTTATAACTACAGCCATTCTTTCCTGTGATTCTGAAATGGCAAGTTCTGTTCCGTTAAGCCCTTCATATTTTTTGGGCACAAGATCAAGATTTATGTTAAGTCCTTCGGCTAATTCTCCTATAGCAACAGATACTCCTCCTGCACCAAAATCATTGCATTTTTTTATCATTTTGCTGACATTTGGATTTCTGAACAGTCTTTGAATTTTTCTCTCGGTTGGTGCATTTCCCTTTTGAACCTCACAGCCGCACAGCAAAATTGATTCTTCAGTGTGCTCCTTTGAAGCTCCTGTAGCTCCACCTAAACCATCTTTTCCTGTCCTTCCTCCTAATAGGATAATTGCATCGCCTTTTTCAGAATCTTCTCTTTTTACATTAATTCTTGGAGCTGCTGCTATTACAGCACCAACTTCCATTCTTTTTGCTACATAGTCAGGATGATATATTTCATTAACATAACCTGTAGCAAGCCCTATTTGGTTTCCATAAGAGCTGTAGCCTGAAGTTGCCTCTGTTGAAATCTTCCTTTGAGGAAGCTTGCCAGGTAGCGTATCTTCCCATTTTTGTCGTGGGTCAGAACTTCCTGAAACACGCATTGCCTGATACACATATGCACGGCCTGAAAGAGGATCTCTTATTGCTCCGCCCAGACATGTAGCAGCCCCTCCAAACGGTTCTATTTCCGTAGGGTGATTGTGCGTCTCGTTCTTAAACATCAAAAGCCATTCTTCATTCTTTCCGTCTACATCTACATTTATTATTATGCTGCACGCGTTTATTTCATCAGATATTTCCAAGTTATCCAGAAGACCACGTTTCCTTAACTCCTTAGCTCCTATTGTTGCCATATCCATCAAGGTAATATCCTTCTGCTTTTTATCATGCACAAATTTTCTTGTGTTTATATATTCTTCATAAGTGCTTTTTATTTCATCCGATATTTTTCCGTTTTCAAATTCTACTTTTTCAATTACTGTAGAAAATGTTGTATGTCTGCAGTGATCTGACCAGTACGTATCTATTACCTTAATTTCTGTAATAGTAGGATCTCTTTTCTCAGCGTCTCTGAAATATTCCTGGCAAAAAAACAAATCCTCGAAACTCATGGCAAGTCCTCTGTCAACACGGAATTCTTCCAATTGTTCCTTGGATTTTTTTATAAAATTCGTTATTATTTCTACTTCTTCCGAATCAGGATAAACTTCATCCAGAGTATCAGGCTTTTCTAATGAAGCCTCTCTCGAATCGACAGGATTAATACAATATTTTTTAATTTTGTCTAGATCTTCTTCCGACAATTCTCCTTCAAGAACAATAACCTTTGCATACTTTACTGTAGGTTTGTCCTTGCCTGTTACTATTTGGATACATTGTGCTGCGGAATCCGCCCTTTGGTCATATTGTCCGGGAAGATATTCAACAGCAAATACATTATGATTAATTTCTATTTCATCATATGTATTATCTTGATTAGGTTCTGAAAAAACTGTAGTTACTGCCCTTATAAAATCTTCCTGATCTATGTGAGATACATCATATCTGTTCAAAACACGAACATCATCCAAATTTGTAAGTTGCAGATTTTCAATAAAATTATCCTTCAAGTTAACAGCTTCTGTATTAAAGCCATGTTTTTTTTCCACATACACTCTTCTGACTTCAAAGTTCATAACAACCATCCTTAAATTTCGTTATTTGTAATTTCAACTCTATAATAGCAAATAGAAATATTAAAGTCAATACAAAATGATATGATTTTATAATTTAACATTTTTATATTCGTCTTATATCGAACTATAACACAATCAATTATAGTATAGTTCGTATATGTATCTGTTATAATTAATAATGAGTTTGCATCCTAAGAAATTATGTCATAAATTTAAATATAAAAAATGCCCTCTATAGGAGCAATATCACTATCGAGAGCATTTTTTAGTTGTATTGTATTTACTTTATTCGGTATATTCCTTCGCTTTTTCTTCGCCATTCAGAACTCTCAATGCTCCTAATGCCAGCGCCTCAAGTTCATTCTCCCCTGCAAGTATTTCTACCGGAGCAATAAAGCTTACTCTTTTCACTATCAAGTCTGTCAAAATCTTTGAATATGCTATTCCTCCTGTTAAAATTATCAGATCCACATTTCCTTCAGCTACGGTGGCTAGCTCTCCGATTCCTTTTGCAATTTGGTAGGCCATTGCTTCATAAACAAGCTTAGCTTTTTCATTGCCGTCGGCAATCATACCTTCAACTTCTCTGGCATCAATTGTGTTTAAATAAGCCTTTAATCCTCCGTTTCCTCTGAGCTTCCTCTGCATAGTTTTTTTATCATATTTGCCTGAATAACACAAATTAATAAGCTCTCTGCAAGGTACTCTACCTGCCCTTTCCGGAGAGAACGGGCCTTCATCATCGGATACCAAGTCCACTATTTTTCCACCCACATGGATGTTAATAGAAATTCCACCTCCCAAGTGAGCAACAATTATATTCATATCATCATATTTCTTGCCTCGTTCGCCGGCAGCCTTTATAGCCATGGCCCGTGTATTTAAAACATGACTGGTACTTGTTCTGGGAAGCTCCGGCATACCTGAAATCCTAGCTATATCTGTAAGTTCATCAGTAACAACACAATCATATATATATGATTCTACACCTGCCTCCTTTGCTATCTCATAAGCAATAGGAGCTGCGTAATTTGAAGCATGCTCCATGACAGGCCTATTTAAAACCCTGTCAATCATCAAATCATTAATTATATATGCTCCTGATTTTACAGGAGGAAGCATTCCCCCTCTTGCTACAACAGCCGATAATTTTTTGATATCAATACCTTTTTCTTTTAAAAATTCGATGACAAGTTGTTTTCTCATTTTTAACTGTTCTTCTACACTGTCGTATTTTTCAATGATTTCCAAGGGGTGTTCAAATTTTTTTGTGAAAATTTCATACTCATTTTCATATAAAGAAATTTTCGTTGAAGTGGATCCCGGATTTATTGCCAAAATTTTATAGCTCATATGTCTTCCTCGTATAATTTAATTATCAAAACTATTAATTAATTTCCGGCTTCTGCCAGAGCTGCACTTTCCATTCCGGCACGCAGGGCCTTGATGTTTAAGTCTATAAATTTTTCCTTTACAGTTTTTCTTATAGCATCTTCCCAGTCTATATCTGTCAGATTCATTGATTTTATTAAAGCTCCCATAAGCACTACGTTCATAACCTTAGCACTTCCTATACTTTCTGCTATTTCAGCGGCCTTAATAACTCTTGTATCTACTTTTTTCTCTATCAAATCAATTATCCCTTCAGGATATTCAGCTTTACCGGAAAGTATTGGCGCAGACGGAATTTCGTAGTCATTTATTACTACAACTCCATCAGGTTTCAAATACTCAAGCCATCTTAATGTTTCCATAGTTTCAAATGATACAAGAATATCCGCATCGCCCACTCCAATTATAGGCGAGTATACCTTTTCTCCAAATCTTACCTGAGTTGACACACTTCCGCCTCTTTGAGCCATACCATGAATTTCAGACATTTTTACATCGTATCCAGCCTCCATGAGACCAGTTGATAAAATTTTGCTCACCAATATTGTTCCTTGTCCGCCTACTCCAACTAACAAAATATTCTTATTCTTTTTCATATTATTCACCCACCTTACTTATAGCTTTTACAGGACATACTTGCATACATAAAGTACATCCCACGCATTGAGCGCTATTTATAGTTGATTTCTTAATTTCTTTTTTGAAATGAATTGCAGGGCAGCCTGTGCTGACGCATTTTTTACAACCTATACATTTATCCTGGTCAACTACACAAACACCTTCTATTGCTCCAAACTCATTTAAATCGTTTTCTGAATATTTCTTAAGAGCACATGGATATCTTGAAATAATAACGGAAGGTTCATCAAGATCAAACGCCCAGTTTAATGCTTCTTTCATTTCAGAATTATTCATCGGGTTAACTGTTCGAAGGTTTTTTATGCCTATTGCTTTCACCGTTTCAGGAATATCTGTAATATAAGCTTCATCTCCCTGAAGAGTACGACCTGTACCTGGGTTTTCCTGATGCCCTGTCATAGCTGTTATTCTGTTATCCAATATGCAGGTTATAGTATTGCTCTTATTATAAACCACATCCAAAAGGCTGGTTATTCCAGAATGATAGAATGTGGAATCTCCTATTGTAGCAACAACTCTCATATTGGCATTGTTTTTATCAAATATTTTTTTAGCACCATGAGCTGAACTTATGCTTGCTCCCATACAGGTTACAGTATCCATTGCATTTAGAGGATCTGCGCCTCCCAATGTATAGCAGCCTATATCTCCTGTAATCATAGTATTCTTTTTCTTGGACAATTCATAGTAGAATGCTCTATGAGGGCAACCTGCACACAAAGTAGGAGGTCTTCCAACAGCCATAGTTTTATCATAATCTATTGTCGGCTTTACTGTACCCAGCAGTGATTTTTCAACTATGTCCGGGTTTAATTCCCATGTGTTCGGAATTTTATCTTTTCCTATGCAGTTGATGCCTGCAGCTCTTATTTGTTCTTCCATAAATGGTTCAAGTTCTTCAACTACATATAGTGTATCAACTTCTTCAGCAAATTTTTTTATTTTTTCCATAGGAAGAGGATTAGTAAAACCTATTTTAAAGTACGATGCCTTGTCACCAAATATTTCTCTAGCATACTGGTAGGCAATACCTGATGAAATTACACCTATTTTTTTATCGTCATTCCAATCTATAAAATTCAAATCTGTTTCATTAGAAAACTTTTCAAGCTCTTTAAGCCTGTCTTCAACTACAAGATGAAGCTGTTTCGCAACTGCCGGAGCAACCAGGTATTTATTTGGGTTTTTAATATATGGCTTAATAGGTACTTCAGTACGTTCACTTATTTTTACTATTGATTTACTGTGACATACCCTTGTTGTCATTCTAACCAAAACCAAGACATCATATTTTTCGCTTATTTCCATAGCAGCCTTAACCATGTCCTTACATTCTTGGCTATCGCTAGGTTCTAATAATGCAACCTTTGCCATTTTTGCATAATATCTGTTATCCTGTTCATTCTGAGAAGAATGCATCCCAGGGTCATCAGCACTTACTAATGCCATTCCTCCGTTTACACCCGTATAACCCATTGTAAAAAAAGGATCAGCTGCAACATTAAGACCGACATGCTTCATTGCAGTCAATGTCCTTGCACCTGCATAGCAAGCACCTACGGCCGATTCAACGGCAACCTTTTCATTTGGAGCCCATTCAGCTATTATTTCCTTATACGGAGCGATATTTTCCAGGATTTCTGTACTTGGTGTTCCCGGATAAGCTGCTGCATAATGCACACCTGCTTCATATGCGCCACGAGCTATAGCTTCATTACCTGTCATTAATTTTTTCAATTTTAGCCCTCCTTCAAATCATTTATATATAGTAGACATCAATAGAAATTATTTCTCATCCGACAAATAAATGTCTTTCATGAAGAAAAATTATCATATGCATCATATTTATACCTGCATAAATCATGCCATTAATTTCAGGCAAAAAAAAATTATAAAACACTGCAATTACTTGCCTTTAAGCAGGCTTAAAATTGTGCGTAAATTATCAACGGGTTAAAAGGTATAGTTTTTTATACCCTTTAACCCGTTGATAGATGATTAAGAATTTTTATTCCAAAATCCGTTATAACCGTACCGCTTCTGCCTTTGTTGATTTCTGCCATTTTATATTTTTCCAGACTATTGAGAATTGATCTTATTTCCTGCTCACTAATGAAAAGTTTTTTTGATTTTGCAATTTCAGATATACTTCTTCTTCCAAGTCTCTTTTCATTAATATAAGCATTCCTAAGTTCCTCAAGAACAAAGACATACTTCTTAATATTATTACCTGCATGCTCTAGAAATTCAAGCATAAGCTCATGTTCAACAACAAAAATTTCTTCGTCATCAGACACATTAAAATCGATTGGCAAATCCTTCCCGTCTATTTCCTCCAGACCCAGATTAACCAAGTACTCGACACAGTTTCTAAGCTCTCTTACATTACCATTCCAATTGTAATTAATCAGCAGCTCTTTGGCCTTTTCTTTTAAAATAAAATTGCTGTTAAATGTTTTCTTCAAATAATCTATGAGACCGATTATATCTTCTCTGCGATTGCGTAAAGGAGGAATTTTTAACGGAAGAACATTGAGGCGGTAAAATAAATCCTGCCTGAATTCTCCTCTCTCAACCATTTCCTTAATATCCTTGTTTGTTGCGGCTATAATTCTTATGTCAACATCTATTATTCGGTCTCCGCCCAACCTTACAACTTCTCTTTCCTGAAGAACTCTCAAGAGCTTAACCTGCAAATTCATCGGCATTTCTGTTATTTCGTCTAAAAAAAGCGTACCGTTGTGCGCAAGCTCAAACAAACCGGGTTTTCCGCCCTTTCTAGCTCCTGTAAAAGCCCCGTCTTCATATCCGAACAGCTCGCTTTCCAAAAGACTTTCCGGAAAGGCACCGCAGTTAACAGGAACAAACTGATAATCTTTTCTTAGAGAATTATTGTGAATAGCCTGTGCAAATAGCTCCTTGCCCGTTCCTGTTTCTCCTGTAATTAAAACTGAAGAGTTTGATCTGGACATTCTTCTGGCTATGTTTATGCATTCTGTTATAGAACTGCTTTTCCCGAATATATCTTTAAAATCATATTTAGCCGCATATCCTTTTCCAATGAGCTTTTTTCTCAATAAATATTCCTGTTTCTCAAGATCAGAATACTTTCGTATAATCGCTACAGCACCGTATGTTTTTTTTGAGTGAAGAAGCGGATTAACAGAAACAACAACGTCGTAACCATTTATTTTTATTATTTTTTCTTCAACAGGTTTAAGATTTCGCAGTGCAACTGAAAAAGGTATTTCAGGCATCAATTCTAACCCGCTTCTGTTTATAACATCTTCGTAATTTCTGCCCAGTATTTCTTTAGCATTATCATTATAAAGAAAAATTTCGCCTTCTGTATTGATTCCGATTACTCCGGCATCTATGGTCTGTAAAAGAATATCAAGCTGACTTTCGCGGCTGTTGGTAAGTCCTAATATTTTAAGAAACCCAAAATTCGCCGTCTTTATTTCAGTATAACTTCGTACGATATCCTTCCTGTCTAACTCTGAAAACAAATCGAATTTAGTTCCTATATCAATAATTGAGTTAATATCTAGGAGACTGTTTCCAACATTAATTATTTCTTTTGTATTTTCAGGAATATAGTCAGTCTGACCTAAAATAATGTATATTTCTCCCCTTGATTTATTTAAATCTGTTGCCCAATATGAATTTAACTCTATATGCCTTGCTCCCAGCTGATATATTATGGAGATTATCTGTTCGGCCATTTCAGGGCTCTCATCAACAAGCACAACTTTAGCGCCCTTATTTATACTGTTTATTTTGTCCATCCCCGATTTGGAAATTGTCCTGTTTGCAAACAAGAGCTCAGTATCTTTATTTACATGTTCTCTTATTTTTTTGAACAAATGATATGATGGAATTAACAGAACATCAGCGTCAATAATTATATATCCATTGGTGGCAAAATCGTCTAGGCAATATTTTTCTATAGAAATTTTATTACCAAACAAGCTTTTTATCTGATTATAATAGCTATTGACAGACTCAGCAGTATAACTTACAATGGCTAATTTTTTCATTTACATACTCCCGATATTTATTTGCTGGTCATAACCGTAAGATTAATAATTTCATTTTCCAAATCAATTATAGCATTGTTTATTTTTTTGTAATCGTCTATGCTAATATTTTCCTTGATATGGACTTGAGCCCTTTCTACAGCAATTTCAAACATCTCCTTCAACTCGTTTATATCATTGCTCAAATCGCTTATGCGCTTCTCGTTAACTTTATTTGAATAAGGAAGCGTGATAGATTTAGGCCCTGAAACAGGTACTTTTTCTATGTTTTTTGATTTCTTGATTTCATAAATAATATTATACTCAGGGATTATACAGTTCATTCCGAGAGTTTCTTTAACTTCTTTAGCAAAATTAATTTTTGAATCCTGTTCTCCATGAACTATGAAGACTGTCTTTGGTTTTTCCTTAAACCCTTTCAGCCAGTTTAAAAGCGATGGTTTGTCGGCATGCCCTGAAAACCCTTCAACATTATAAATTTCAGCCTTAACATTGATTGTTTCTCCCAGAACCTTAACAACCTTTTCGCCGTCTAATATTCTTCTCCCCAGAGTACCTTCTGCTTGATATCCGACAAACACGATGCTTGCTTCTTTTCTCCACAAATTATGTTTCAAGTGGTGTTTAATTCTCCCAGCATCGCACATTCCGCTGGCTGAAATTATTATTTTAGGTTCAGAAGAAAAATTCAATGCTTTTGATTCCTCGGCGCTTTGAGTAAAATGGAGATTTTCAAACTCAAGAGGATTATCTCCTTTCATAATATACTCTCTTGCTTCCTCGTCAAATACACCGGCATTTTGTTTAAATACTTCCGTAGCTTTGGAAGCTAAAGGACTATCAATATAGACAGGAATTTTTCTAAGCTCATTTTCCTTAGTCCCAATTTCACCTAAGTGGCTGTCATAATATTTATTAAGTTCATAAATAAGCTCCTGAGTTCTTCCCACTGCAAAGGACGGAATAATGACACTTCCTCCTCTTTTAACGGTTTTTAGAATAATTTTTATAAGCTCTTCTGTTCTTTGAGCAACATCATCGTGAACTCTGTCCCCATATGTAGCTTCCATTATTATATAATCTGCTCTCTCAATAAATGAAGGGTCTCTCAAAATTGGTTTCTGGTCCATTCCAAGATCTCCTGAATAAACAAGCTTTACGTTTTCATTTTCGTCATCAAACCACATCTCAATAATTGAAGATCCCAGAATATGACCTGCATCATTAAATCTTACTGTCAAACCCTCATCAACATTAATTATCTGATCGTACTGAACTGTTTTAAAATATTGAAGGCTATCCATGGCGTCATCCTGTGTGTACATAGGTTCAACTAATTTTCTTCCAAGCCTTTGAGCCTTTTTGTTTTTCCACTCTGCTTCGTTCTCCTGAATATGTGCGGAATCTAAAAGCATTATTTCACATAGATCATATGTAGGCTTTGAACAAAAAATAACTCCCTTAAATCCTTTCTTAACAAGCAGAGGAATTCTGCCGCTGTGATCTATATGGCTGTGACTTAAAAATAAATAATCAATCTCGGCAGGATTTATTTCAAATTCCTCTAAATTCAAATCATCATCTCTGCCCTGATACATCCCGCAATCTAAAAGTATCTTTTTATTCTTGTATTGTATTAAATGACTTGAGCCTGTTACTCCTTTTACAGCTCCTAAAAATCTTATTTCCATTTTTGCCCCCTGGGGTATAATAGTCATAGCATGTGCTATGCCGCCGTTATAACGCATTATGCATATAACCAGAAAAGTATACCCTTAATTCTATCCTATATCACAAATTTAATACGGAATTAAAAATTAAATTTGCCACATGCTCACTAACTTTCCACATTATAAACATAAATAACGTTGTACATAAATTACAATATAATTGTAGCACAAACAACTAATTTAACCAATATAAAATATTTGTATCAAAATCAGCACATCGTTATATAAATTTGTTTATACTTGATAATTTGATAGCATAAAATTCTTGTCACTTTTTATCAATTAATTAATATTTTTAATTTTTTTATTAATTTATTTAATTTTTATATTAATATTTTTAATTTATATATTGACATATTAAACAAATTGGTATATTATGCTATTAACAAGGATGGTGAAATAATGAAATATAAAGCACCCAGCAAATGCCCAGTATGCGGAGAAAAATTATCAATTACAAAACTAGGATGTCATAAATGTTCTACATTCATTGAAGGCGACTTTGAGCCATGCGAATTTTGCAGTCTTCCTGAAGACGACCTTAATTTTTTAAAAACCTTTATAAAGTGTCGCGGTAACATTAAAGATGTTGAAAAGGAAATGGGAATATCTTATCCGACTGTACGCGGCAAATTAGACACTGTCATAAAAAGCTTGGGATTAGAAATTTCTCCGAAAGGAGTCGAAAAAGAAAATGAAATAAAAAAATCTCTAAGAAGTGAAATTCTAGAAAAGCTTTCAAAAGGCGAACTTTCACCTAAGGAAGCAACGGAAAAAATTAAAAATTTATAACCTTAAGGAGGTATTTGAATGAACGAGCAGGAAAAAATACTTGAAATGATAGAAAATGGTCAATTAACGGCAGCAGAAGCAATGGAACTGCTTAATGCCCTAAACACCCCTTCCGCACCAGACGAAACCAATACAGCTCTCGCGTCAAACGTATCTAGGACAGATTATAAGTACCTTAAAATACGGGTAACGTCTGAAAACAACACTGTCAATGTAAATGTAAATATCCCAATACGCTTTCTTAAAATAGTAGGTGGTATTGCAGGAAAAATGACATCAATGATACCAAAGGATGCCAGGGCAGAAATAGAAAGCAAAGGTATTGACATAACAAACATTGATTTCAAAGAAATTATAGATGAATTAATGAGCGGAACATTAGATGATCCCAGTATAGTTGATGTTGAAGCATGGGATCAGGAACATAACACAACCATAAAAGTAAAAATATACGTAGAATAATTATGGCAAATACAAATATAGGCATAGTTTACAAAAAACTTCAGATGTGCAAATAAATTACACATCTGAAGTTTTTTGATAGCAGTATCATATCAACATAACAAAATTTATTAAGAAAATACATTATACAAAATTCTATATAAACCTTTTAATGAATTGTCTGATATAGATTTTGCTAATGCTAGCTTTCCATTTGTCTGGACAGAAATATACTTGCTGTTTTTATAAGTTTTTCTTCAACTTCAGTCATTTTAGAAGCCTTATCCTTTGATAAAAGCATAACCGATCCTATAGGATCACCGTGAACCAGTATGGGAGATATAACCTGACTTACATAGTTATCCGGGTTAAATTCATTAGCTGTAATTCTGATTGGCTTAGCGTTAGCGCCTGTCATATAAACTTCCCTGCTCTCAATTATTTTTTCCAGCTCAGGGCTTAATCTTTTTTCAGAATAATCTTTTTTAGAACTTCCCGATACGGCTATTACCCCATCACGATCTGTAATTATTGCTATATGTCTTGTTGTTTCAAACAAGGATTCTACATATTCTCCCGCAAATTCAGTCAATTCTCCTATTGGTGAATATTTTTTCAGTATTATTTCACCTTCTCTGTCTGTGAATATTTCTAAAGGATCTCCTTCACGGATTCTCAAAGTTCTTCGTATTTCTTTAGGAATTACTACTCTTCCTAAGTCATCAATTCTTCTGACAATTCCAGTTGCTTTCATAACTTATGTTCCTCCAATTGAATAATTTTATTTATATGACATTTCTTTTAATATTTTCTATTATTTACACTTTAATAGATTTTATCCTGATTAGTTTACGGATATTATTGGAAATATCATTTACATTATAATTGATACTTTTATGAATAGCAACATTTTTTTACACCTTCTAACATTATTTAGAAGTAATTAATAAAATATTAATTATTCTGTAATTGTTGCTTCGCTTTTTAATTTCTCAAGAAGCTCTTCATATTTAAATGATTTATAGTATTCTGTCAAAGCTGTTTTTTCTGTTTCTACAGTAATTTCATCATCTACAATTTTGTCATTCACTTTAATAATATGATAACCGAAGTCTGATTTCACTGGCTCGCTTATTTCTCCGATTTCCATAGAGAATGCTGCCTCTGAAAATGGCTGAACCATATCAGTATATTCGAAATAATCCAAGTCTCCTCCGTTAGCCGCGCTTACTGTATCTAAAGATAGTTCCGTAGCCAGGTCCTCAAAATTTTCGCCATTGTTAAGTCTTTCAACAACATTCTTAGCTTCATCCTCTGTATTAACAAGTATATGGCTTGCTTTTATCTTTATATTCATTTTTAAATCATTAAACAATGTTTGAAGCTCTTCATCCGTAGGCTGTAAGTTTTCAATCTTCAATGCAAGATAATGATTTATCAGGAATTCTTTTTTCAATGATTCTTTAAGATATTCTTCCGTCATTCCATAGTTTTCAAGAAACTGCTGATATTGTTCATCAGTATCTAGGTATGCTTTAAAGTTATCAAGCTCACCTTTAAGTTCTTCTTCAGAAATAGTAATTCCTTCTTTTTCTGCTGCTTCAACCAACAAAAGATCCATAATAAGTTGATCTAACAAAGTGCTTTCATAATAGCTCCCCATTGTCTGACCTTCGGAAATCTCCTGCTCCCACGCATCCGCTCCATATTGATTTTCTGCCATTTTTTTATATACTGACAGATTCTCATCATATTCTTCCTGAGTAATAACTTTGTCGTTGACTTTAGCTTTTATACCTTCTTCAACTGTATCAGTGCTTTCCTGCTTACATGCAGTAACTGATAAAACCATTGTTAAAGCAAGAGTCAGTGCTAATGCTTGTTTCAATTTATTCATATTTTTCCTCCCTGGCAGATTCTTTTAAACCTGCTTATAATTAATTAATATTTCAAAGAATTTTTCAAGTTCCTCCAGAATTTTCAATTGTTCTGTAGAATCTAATCTATATTTAATAACAGGCTCTCTTGAAACGTCAAATTTTATTTTTGTATTGTAATTTTCAATTAAGAAACCTATTATGTCCTGACTCAGATCGTTGCCGGAAGTTAACTCTATGTTTACAATAAAACCTGCCTGCGCAATTGATTTTACATGCAGCTTTTTGCAAAGAGATTTGATATAAGAAATTTTCATCAGGTTGTCTACTTGTACCGGTGTGTTTCCAAATCTATCTATAATTTCTTCTGTGATATCATATATATCATCTTTACTTGAAGCTGCTGCTATTTTTTTGTATATCTCAATTTTCTGCTCTTCATTCTCAATATAGGTTGACGGTATGTATCCATCAACACTTATGTCTACAGAGGTCTCAATATCCTCATCCTCATAACTCTTGCCCTGAAGTTCTTTAACTGCCCTGTCAAGGAATTTAACATACAAATCGTAGCCTATTGCAAGCATATGCCCATGCTGCTCCGATCCTAATATGTTTCCGCATCCCCTTATTTCTAAATCCCTCATGGCAATTTTAAATCCCGATCCAAATTCTGTGAATTCCTTAATTGCCTTAAGTCTTTTGTCAGCTACTTCAGAAAGCATTTTATCCTTTTCATATGTCAAATAGGCAAAGGCAACCTTGTTTGATCTTCCTATTCTTCCTCGCAGCTGATAAAGCTGGGAAAGCCCCAAATGATCTGCATTATCAATTATCAAAGTATTTGCATTAGGAATGTCCATTCCTGTCTCAATAATGGTTGTGCACATCAATATATCATATTCTTTATTAACAAATTCAAGCATTATATTTTCAAGGTGACGTTCGCTCATCTGCCCATGAGCTACAGCAATTCTGGCATTTGGAACAAGTTTCTGAAGCTTTGAAGCAGCGCTGTCAATATCAATTACTCTATTATGCACATAGTAAACTTGACCGCCTCTTGAAATTTCCTTTTCTATAGAATCTTTTATAATTCCATCATTATATTCCATTACATATGTCTGAATAGGCAGCCTATCTCCTGGCGGTTCAGAAATAATACTCATATCTCTAACACCAATCATAGACATATGAAGAGTTCTTGGAATCGGTGTAGCTGATAGTGTTAATACATCTATATTTGTCTTAAGCTGCTTAATAAGCTCCTTGTGCTTAACGCCGAATCTCTGTTCTTCATCTATTATAAGCAGCCCGAGATCTTTGAACTTAAGATCTTTTGAAAGAAGTTTGTGCGTGCCTACAACAATGTCAACAAGTCCCTTGTTCAAATCATTGATTACCTTTACCTGCTGATAAGGCGTTCTGAACCTGGAAAGCATTTCTACCTTAACAGGATATCCCCTAAACCTATCTACTATATTTGCATAGTGCTGCTGCGCCAATATAGTTGTAGGCACGAGTATTGCCACCTGCTTTGAATCCATTACCGCTTTAAATGCAGCCCTCATTGCAACTTCTGTTTTCCCAAATCCAACATCACCGCAAAGAAGTCTGTCCATACAAACAGGCCTTTCCATATCTTTCTTGATCTCTTTTGTACATCTCAGCTGGTCATCTGTTTCCTGGAAAGGAAATTTATATTCAAATTCCTTCTGCCATTCTGTATCAGACGAAAACGCATGTCCTTTGACTACTTTTCGCTGAGCATAAAGCTTAACAAGTTCAGCTGCCATGTTCTCTATTGCAGCTTTTGTGCGTTCCTTGGTTTTAACCCATTCAACGCTTCCCATTTTGTTAAGCTTCGGTTTTTCAGAGTCCGAACCGATATATTTTTGAATCAAAGACATCTGATCTACAGGTACATAAAGCTTATCTTCGCCTTTGTACTTTATACACAAATAATCTTTTTTAATGTTTTGAACATCAATTTTCTCAATTCCGATGTACTGTCCGATTCCGTGGTGCTCATGAACTACAAAATCTCCTACTTTAAGATCCGTAAAAATTTCAATTTTTGACCCTTTTCTTTTTTTAGCCTTTTTAGGTTTTTTCCTCAGGCTGCCAAAAACTTCATTTTCGGTTAATATAAGTATTTTATTATCGTAGTATTCAAAGCCTTTTTTGACTTTTCCAGGCATTATTATCACTTGTCCGCTTTCGGCAGCGACATTTGCGGTCTTGGACAGAGTCGTTGTGCATTCATAATCATTTAATAGATTATGAAGTTTCAAGCATCCTTCATTGCTTGAAAGCACTATGGCAATCTTGTAGCCTTTATATTTCAATCTGTTTAAATCCTTAGACAGATCCTCCATCTTACCATAATAATATGGAGCTTCTTTAAACTGCAGCGAAACAGATTCTTCTGCTTTGAAAATCTTATCCCTTCCATTTACAGACACAAAAGGAGTTTCTGTAAGCTTTGCCTTTAATTCTTGTTCACTAATAAAAACGCAACTTTGTTTTGTAAAAATCTCGCCCTTTTCAAACAATTCGCTGAACTTCAATTCATAGCTGTCATTCAAGGATCCTAATTCTTCGAATACTCTTTCCGGTTCATCAACTATAAGTATGAAATCCTCACCGAAATAATCAAGCACACTTACAAAGCTGTCTTTCAGGAAAGGAACCAATAGATCGGAATTCTCTATTGATAATCCTTCTTTCATTTTGTCTCTGTAAGCGTTGTACATACTTCTGAGTTTTTTCTGTACTTCTTTTGACTCAGACAGATTTTTTATCTTATCCATCCTGCTTTGATAGTCCATGTCTATCTCAGTAAGCATGCTGTCAATTTCATCCTTATTGAACAGTAAGTCACTGCAAGGTATTATTCTAACAGATTTCAAATTTTTAACAGATCTCTGTGTTTTTAAATCTACTGAACGTATTGAATCAATTTCATCATCAAAAAATTCAATTCTAACAGGATTAGATTCTGACGGAGAAAATATATCAACTATTCCTCCTCTTATGGAAAACTGTCCTACACCTTCTATTGCATCAACTCTTTCATACTTAAGATTTATAAGATTTTTTTTGAGCTCATTCATATCATAGCAGTTGCCATATTTTAATACTATTATAGAATCCTTAAATCTATCTTTAGGCATAACTCTTGTTACGATAGAATTTATAGATGCGGTAACAGCACATTTTTTTAAATTAAGGATTTTATCGAGCAAGTATGATCTTTTATATTCTACATCTTTGCTTAATGCATCTACATTGTACAATATAAATTCCTTAGGATGAAATCTTCCCGCATTGTCTGTAAAGGCTTTTATTTCTTCCTCGTACTTTCTTGATTTTGATTCGCTGGAAGTTATAACAAGTATCTTATCAGCAGCGGCTTCCAATAAATTACACACCAAAAACGCCATGCTTTCTTCATTAATCCCCTGAACCTGCTGACTTTTTCCATTTTTATAGTTTTCAATTATCTTATTAAATTTTTCTGTTTTTTGAAACTGCTCAAACAAAATTTTGTTCATGACTATCCTTTTTAGCACAAAGTTTACATCATTATGCCGACTTTCCGAACATTTCATTCGGTTCCGACATAAGTCATGTCACTTCTAATCCCGAAGCTGCTCACCTGTCGCTTTTATGTTATATTTCTGCATTGCTGCATCTATGTTTTTCTCAATAATTTCTATTGCTGCTTCAGCAGCTTTCTCCATTATCATCCTAATTTTATCCGATTCATCTCTGCCAAATTTTTGGAGAACATAATCAGCCAAATCAATATCAGGATTTCTTCCGATTCCTACACGTATACGCGGGAAATTTTCTCCTACATGGTTAATGATAGATTTCATACCATTATGCGTTCCCGGACTTCCATGTGGTCTGATTCTCAGGGTTCCCACAGGTATATCTATATCATCATAAATTACAATCAAGTTATCTACGGGTATTTTATAAAATTTTATTATTTCATCAATAGCAATTCCGCTTCTATTCATATATGTAACAGGTTTTACAAGCATAACTTTTTCTCCGTTTATGAAAGTTTCGCCATAAACGGAGTTAAATTTAAGTTTATTCAACTTTACATCATACTTTTCTGCCAAACAATCTAATGTATCATAACCTACATTATGTCTGGTTCCTGTATATTCCTTACCGGGATTGCCAAGTCCTGCAATTATATACATATTTACCTCTAATATCTGTTTTTCCCCAAACCCTTTTTATTAACCTGCCTAGCCCTTGCTATAGCCAGATCTCCTTCTTCAACGTCATCAGTTATTGTAGAGCCGCAAGCTACATATCCTCCCTGCTGCACTGTTACCGGAGCAACAAGATTTGAATTGCTACCTACAAAAGCTCCATCCCCAACAATTGTTTGATGCTTGCTTTTTCCGTCATAATTCACAAATACCACACCACATCCTATATTTACATTCTTTCCTACTGTAGCGTCTCCTATGTATGATAAATGTGAAGATTTAGAGTTATCTCCTATTGTTGACTTCTTAACTTCTACAAAATCGCCAATTTTGACATTTTTACCCAAGACTGTGCCCGGTCTTAAATATGCAAAAGGCCCCACAGTTGATCCCTCATCTATAATTGATTCAATTACTTTTGAACTTTCAACTGTCACATTATTTTTCAAAGCAGAATCTATTATTCTGGCATTAGGCCCTATAGTGCAGTTTGATCCAATTACTGTACTTCCTTCCAACATACTTCCGGGGTATACTACCGTATCTGCTCCTATTTTAACCGTATCTGCTATATATGTGTGCTCAGGATCTATAAAGGAAACTCCTGAGAGCATTAGCTTTTTATTTATTCTTTCCTGCATTATCTTATTTACCTCAGCAAGCTGTACCCTATCGTTCACTGCTTTTATATCAGTTGAATGTTCTAGTAACCATCCGCCTATTTTATGACCTTCTGTATTCAAAACCTTAATTGTATCGGTAAGATAATACTCTCCCTGTGAATTATTTGTGTCAATTTTTTGCAATGCGCTTTTAAGCATATTTCCACTGAAGCAGTAAATTCCTGTGTTAATTTCGTTTATTTTCTTTATTTCCTCTGAAGCATCCTTTTCTTCAACAATATTCATTATTGATAAATCGTTATTTCTTACTATTCTACCATATCCTTTAGGATTCTCCAGATGCGAAGTCATAACCGATGCTGCATAGCCATTGTCTTCATGATACTTCATAAATGACACAAGAGTTTCGCTTCTTATAAGCGGCCCGTCTCCAACTAAAATTACGACCGTGTCATCGTCATCAATGTATTCCACAGCAGACATAACGGCAAAGCCTGTTCCGTAAGGCGCCCCTTCTCCAATAGGTTGTTCCACTGTAACAACATTCATATCCTCTATATTATGTCCAACTTTTTCTTTACCATGACCCAATACAACAACATTTTTTTCTATTCCTGAATTTTTAGCAGCATCCACAACGTACCTGATCATCTCTTTACCGCAAACTTTGTGTAAGGTTTTCGGAATATTTGATTTCATTCTCGTTCCCTCACCGGCTGCTAAAATAATTGACATGCCCATATATTTTCTCCTTGTTCGTAATACTTTGCTATTATAGTACATATTATTCGAAAAGTAAATAAAAATGAAAAAATAGATAACAAATCTGAAATATCAACGAATTTTCACTTATAAAATAATCTTTGCTTAAAATTTTTAAAGTGTTTAAGCATAAGATATTGAACTCATATAATAATTGGTATAATTAAAAATATATTACATATTAATAATTAAGTCAAAAAATTTCATAATAAAAGGGTCTTATAAAAGACCCGGAAACTGTTGATTATTCAATCATCAGTCGTGGCGCTATAGAAGAGCAGCTTCTGCACTTTCGCTTTCTTCTAAGCGCTTTTCTTCATAAGCCTTAAAAACAGCATCTGCAACAAGGTTTCTTGTTTCAGAATTAATTGGATGAGCTATATCTTTAAACTCTCCATCCGGCATTTTTCTACTTGGCATAGCTATGAACAAGCCTTCTTGTCCTTCAATAATTTTAATGTCATGTACCACAAAGCAATCATCAAAAGTAACGGAAACGATTGCCTTCATCTTACCCTCTGAATTAATTTTTCTGACTCTAACGTCCGAAATTTTCATGTTGTCACCACCTTCCCCCAAAAGATTATGTCCACTTTCTTCTATTATACTATAATAAAAAGAAAAAAGCAAAAAAACATTTTCATTTTTGTGGAAAAAAATGTGAAATTATTTTAACAATTTACTGTTAGGGGTTATATCAATAATTCCTTCCTTTTCATTTATACCATTTAACACAAGAAGGGACAAATAATTATCAACCAATTTCTTTTCAGGTTCCTTTGTTTCGATGACAACAGCAGTACCCACAACTTCCGCATTGAATTCTCTCATCATGTCGGCCATGCCCTTGCATGTCCCTCCTCCTTTCATGAAGTCGTCCACTATCAGCACTCTTGAATTTTCCTTCAATGATCGTTTTGATAAAGACATTGTCTGGATATTATTTGAAGAGCCGGATACATAATTAATACTTACCGTTGCTCCTTCGGTTACTTTGTTATTTCTTCTTATGACTGCAACAGGCACATTAAGCTTTTGTCCCGTCAATATAGCAGCCGGTATACCCTTTGTTTCAACAGTTATTATGCAGTCTATCTTTTTATTGGAAAATTCCGAGGATATAACTTTTGCAATGTTTGTAACAACTCCGGGGTTATTGAAAATATCCGTCATATATATGAAACCCCCAGAAAGTATTCTATTTTTATGCGAAAACATCTCGCACAAGTTATCAAGTATGTCTGTTTTTTCTTTCATTCCCATTACAGGTATAAAGACAGCACCGCCTGCTGCTCCCGAGATAGTCTCTATTTTACCGTAATCAAGTTCTGAAACTAATTCTTTTACTATTGCAACATCTTCACTTATTGTCGATTTAGCAGCATTGAAAATTTCTGAAAAATAGTTGTAAGAAAAAATGAAATTTGGTTTTTCGGCGAATATTTTCATCAATGCACCGATTCTTTGGTTTCTTTTATATTTTTTCATAGTAACCCCGTCCGAATGTTTTAATTGATTATATAATAATCGTTCGCAATTTTCAAGATGCTAAATAAAATATTTTATCATTCCTAAAATTAATTCAACTCTCCACCTGCATATAGTATCGATGCTTCTGTAAGCACCTCCATAGGGTTAATAAAATTTCCATCAAACTTGTACATATATTGTGCTGATGATAATTCTGTACATCCCAAAAGAAATGCATCTGCTTTTTTTTCCTTTAATTCCTCAAGGCATTCAAATAGAAGCGCAGTCCCTTCTTCATAATTTCCTTTTTTGATAACATCATATATGAACTTCATTATTTTTTCCTGAGTTTTTTCAGGAATCACCGTTTTAATTCCAACCTTTGCATAATAATTTTCATAAATTTTTGACTTTATGGTGCCATCTGTGGCAAGGATACCGATAACAGCTTCTTTTCCGTATTTATTCAAAGTATACTTAGTAGTTTCTTCAAGCATGTTCACAAATGGTATATTTACGCTTTGTTTGATTACATCCACATAATAATGTGCTGTATTGCAAGGCATTATTAAAAAATCTGCACCGGCCTGTTCCAGCTTCCTGGCAGATTTTATAAGTTCTTCTGTAGGGCTTTTGCCATCTGAAATTATTGCTTTTGTTCTGTCAGGTATATCGGTGTTTCCGTCAATAATTACATGTATATGCTCCTGATCAGTAGCTGCTTTTGTTCTCAATACTATGCGATGGTACAGGTCCACTGTAGCAAGAGGTCCCATTCCACCTATTATTCCTATAGTTTTCATTTTACACCTCAATAATAATAAAAATAATCTACTAAATTATATCACACAGGAAATGCAGTAACAACAAAAAAATGAGCATATGAACTTGCATATGCTCGCAACTTACCTTAGCACAATTCTAAATAATTAACTCCATCCTCAGGTATTATTATATCAATGTCTGAATCATCACAATACTTGCCTGACACGAACAATGTGTAGTGCATTCTTGGAGCAAAATCTACATTAAGTGTTTTTACATCCTTTTTATTTGATTTTTCTCTCAATGTAATTGTATACCTCCCTGAAGGTATTCCTACATTATTTGAAGCATCGCCAAAGTTTACTCCGGAAAACAGTATAGTTTTATCCGATGCTGCCAGCTCAAAGTCCGGTGCATTAGATGCAAGGTTTATTAATCGGACTGCCGCCATTTTCCCCGGAATTGATTTTTGCTTTGCTTCAGGAATCATTAATACACTTATATCAGCGGGGTCTCTATCGTCTTCAGCTATGGCTCCTGTATAAACAAGGTTTCGTTCTATGTCTATAGCCGATTCAAAGATTAATTTTTTTGGTTCACCGGATTCAAAAATTTTCACATTATAAACCCCAGGTGTAAATTGCACATATCTTGTAAAATTACCTCTTTTTAGACCTTCTGCCATAATTATTTCATTAACTTGGACATCAAGAGCCTTATCATATGTGTTAAGTATTCTTAAATAAGATTTTTTGCAGTAACAATTGATCGCTTGATTATATATTTGATTCTTGTAATCCATGTTGTTTTTCCATTGAGGATATGTAGAATACGGATTGTTATATACATTGTTAAAATTATTCATTAATTCACCCCTTTTCTTATGTAATATTATATGAAAAGGAATGTTAAACGTTCAATAAAATGGTTAAACGAAGCTTTCGGGAAAATCAACATATTTTACAATTAACGACACAAATTTCTCCAAATACCGCCTATCGTTTTCATTAAACCTGTTTATAACAGGACTGTCAATATCCAGCACTCCAACCAGCCTGCTTCCTTTAACAATAGGAATCACTATCTCAGAATTTGAATTCGAATCGCAAGCTATGTGCCCCGGAAATTCATGTACATTTTTAACAAGCTGTGTCTCTTTCTTATCTGCCGCTGTGCCGCATACTCCTTTTCCAAGTTTTATATGCGTGCATGCCGGCTTTCCCTGAAAAGGTCCGAGAACAAGCTCATCGTTTTTATACAGGTAAAATCCTGCCCAATTAATATTATCAAGCAGCAGCCAAAGAACTGCACCGGCATTAGACAAGTTTGCAAGCCAGTCAGGTTCATCACATATTAAAGCTGTAAGCTTCAAATTAATGTAGCTATATAACTTATCTTCTGATTCAAAATTAATTTTTTCTATATTATTCATAATGCTTTTTCAATAGCTGCGCTATTGATTTCTCCTTCGTATATTTTACTTATCTGAAAGAACTCCTCTGACAATAAGTCTGTCCGTATATGTTATCATAGGTGTGCAAGTAATCATAGTTACTGTGGCATCCTCCGTGTTATCTAGAACCCATACCTCTTCCGGGCTGACTACAAAAGATTCCGTTACAATATAGGTGTATGTCTCTGCGTCTTTCTTCAGTATAACTTGATCTCCAGGCTCCAGCTCGTCAATTCTTCTGAAAAAATGACCATATACGTAATTCCTGTGCCCCAAAAGAACGCAGTTCCTCTTTTCACCTGGATTTGCTGTTTCCGGATAATGTCCAACCGTATATTTCAGAGCGCTGTCATCTGTACCTTCAAGTATTGCCGATTTTACATTCAATTTTGGAATTTCTATTATTCCGCTTATTTCTTTTCCCTCAAGATATTTTTCAACGGGGCTTTTTTCTTCATGAACTTCCTCAACATGCTCTTCCCTTGACTCCTGTTTTATTTCCTCACCAGGTATCTCCACTTCAGACTGAACAACCTCCGACTCTTCATTTACATCAGAATTTAGCATGCTAATATGCCTGTCATACTCCTCGACAAGTTTCTTTTGATAATAAGATGTACTTATTTTTTGATATAATGCGATTGATATAATTGCTATTCCTGTAATAATTAATATATAAGACAAATATTTTTTTAGCATACCATCATCCTCTAAAAATAGAGAGGAGCAAAACCGCCCCTCTCCTAAATTAATCTAATTAGTAACTCTTCTTCTGAAGTATAGTACCGCTCCGGCTAGTATCATCATTAACCCTATGACCATTAAAAGCCAAGTGTTTAAAAACGAGCCTGTATTAGGCAGTGTATCCACAGTATCCTGAGGCACGTCTGGGTCATCTATTGTTTCCCATCCCATCGGTACATTAGGATCCTCTATTAGAACAGAAGAAGGTACATTCCTAAATCTGTAGCTGTATGTCTTATCTCCAGTAACATCAATGTTCATAGGTTCATCTACAATTTCATATCCTTCTGGAGCCTTTGTTTCTTTTACGGTATATTTCCCATTCTTAAGGTTCTCAAACATAACTCTTCCGCTTTCGTCTGATACGGCAGTTTCTATAATTCGATTATTCTCATCATATAGTGTAAACTCCGCTCCCGGTAGAGCCATGGAATTTTCGTCTACCTTAATAATTGAAATATTTCCAACAGTTTCAGCCGGAACTGGTACATCAGGTGTTCCTTCAAGTTTGTTTATAAAGCTTAACTCAATAGTCTTGTCGCTATTAACAGTAACTGAAATTGTCTTGTTACTCAGTTCATATCCTTCTGGAGCCTGAACTTCCTTTACCGTATACCTTCCAGCAGGTACATCTTCAAATACGGCGCGTCCATCAGAAGTTTCAACATTCTGCAAAGTAGAGCCGTTTTCGTCAATCAGACTGAACCATGCACCTGAAAGAAGTTTTCCTTCTTCATCAGTCTTGATTATTTCAATGCTGCCTGGCTTCTCAGGTTCTTCTTTCTTGTTAGTGAATGTGTATGTCCTGGTAACAGAGCCGTTGATTGAAACTTCAGTTTCATTCTCTTCCAAAACATATCCCTCAGGAGCCTTAGTTTCCTTCAGAACATATTCTCCAGGTTCCAACTCCTCAAAGGATATTGTTCCGTTAGATCCTGTAACTCCTTTGTCAACAACTTTTCCGTCTTCATCATACAGTGTAAACTCTGCTCCGGAAAGAACCTTTTTATCCTCATCGGTTTTCTTAACTACAACCTTTCCATAAAGCGGAGTTACTTCGCCACCGCCTGATGATTTTTTGGTATTTGTTACTGTTAGACCATCTTCGGATTTTCTGTATCCACTTGGAACAAAATCATTGCCATCTTCATCTACTTCTTTTACTGAATAGATATATACATTGCCATTTTCATCTGTTTTGTCTACATCTTCCCAAGTCGCTTCTTCTGTTCCGCTTGGCAATTCTTTAATTTCAACATCTGCTTTTTCTAATTCTCCACCTTCAATCTGTCGATATAATTCAAGCCAAATTGTAGGCCTTGAAGAAGGTCCGCCGCTCCATACTTTTGTAGCAGTTACATCTTTCTTTGTATAAGTGTTGGTTACTGTTAGGCCGTCTTCGAATTTTTCGTAGTTTTCCGGTGCAAAATCATTACCTTCTGCATCTACTTCCTGTACCGAAAAGATATATTCTTTGCCAGCAACATCAGTCTTGGTAAGTCCAGTCCAAACAACTTCTGTTGTTCCGGCTGCCAGTTCTTTAATTTCAGCTTCTTGCACTGCTTCCGGCTCCCCGCCTTCTACGTGTCTATAAAGTTCAAACCACACTGCTGGTCTTTCTACTGTTCTGCCTTCCGGTTCTCCGGTCCATACTTTCACTGCCCTTGCACTTGCATCTGTTGGGCTGACATAATGGTTTGTTACTGTTAATCCATTCTCTGCTTTTACATAGTTTTCAGGAGTAAAATCATTGCCTTCTGAATCTACTTCTTTAACAGAATATATGTAGTCCACACCATCAATATTAGTTTTATCTAAGGCTTCCCAGATTACTTCTGTTGTTCCATTTTCTAGTTTTTTAATTTCTGTTCCCGGTACTTCTTCTAACTCTCCGCCCGGTAATTGTCTGTGCAGTTTAAACCATACTGCTGGTCTAGGGCTTGGTCCGCCATCCCATTCTTTAATGCCGGTAACGTCAATTTTTTCTTTGGTGTTTTCAAAAGTAACCGGTACAATATTTTCTTCATTGTCATCATATGCAGTATCCACTACGATTTCTATTTCATCATCTTCTCCATCGAGTAGAACATATCCATTTGGCGCTGCCGCCTCTCTTAGGTAATAGGTTCTAAGTGGTAAGTTTCCTATACCCAAAACGCCATTTACTGTTACAAAAGGTTCCTCTTGGGTAAATTCTACCCTATTGTTATTTAATTCGTACCATAGCGTAAATCTTGCTTCATTATTTGTGATGACTTCACCTGTCTCTGCATCTACTTTAGTTACTCTTAACGCTCCTCTGTTAGATGCCCATTCTCCGCCTACGCTGGAAAATTGCCTTGCTGTTAATTTATCTGATTCTTTGGTGACATTCTCTACAGTATTCCCTTCCAATAAGATTGAATTGCTTATTTCGCCGCTTGTTGTTGTTACCACGGTTTTATATTTTAAGATTAAGGTATCCTTTAAATCATCCTTCAATTCAACCGTTAGAACATTTTCTTCATTGTCTGTTGTGCTTACAGCAAGGGTATAGTCTGTTCCCTCTACTAGAGCCTCATCTGGATCTTGTAGTCTAAAGATTTCAAGGCTACCGTCTACATAGACATGCCCTGCACTGATTGTATCTGTAATAACAGCGTTTTTAATTATGGATAAACTTTCGTTCACTTTAACTTCCCAATCGACCTCATCACCTGTAAACACTTTATTATCTGCTGCCACTAATGCACTTTTGTCTAAGAAAGTATTGTACTTATCATAATTAACAGTTGCAGAATAAGGATAGTCTACACCGCCGACTGTAACTTTTGCGTTGTTGGTGTAGATTCCTGCTGAAATATCAGGCACTGATGTTGTAAATTCTATTGCATATCTTTTATCTACCACAAAACTATCTGCAAAAGTTAAAGTAAATGCGCTACCCGTGGTGGTATCTACTGTGTATTTACTAGAATCCAGTTCAGTATTATTAAATTCCGTTTCTCCATTGATCTTAACATTATACCCAATTACTCGAATACTATCTTCGTCAATATCTCCTGTATAAGCTAAAGTATCTGCCACTTTAACGCCTGTTCCAAGATCTAGTCCTTGATAGTTAATGTATAGCTGCCATAAAATTTTTCTTTCAGCCCCGCTTACCCAACCGTCATCCATAACTCCTTTATCATTAAAGTGTTTTAATTTTCCTTCTTTTTTACCACTGTTCCAAGAGTCTGTTCTTACAGTTGTTTTTGCGTCGTCTTCTGCATCAATTGTATGTCCGTTACCTGTTTTTCCATCAAATTCAGCTTTGTTTATGTAAGTTTTTTTGTCATCTTCGTTAGAATGAGGAATCAAGGAATAGCCTTCTACTTCTTTTTGAGGGTCATAAGAGGTGGTATAAGTAACTACCAGCTTACCGCCAGCTATTGCTGGGTTAAAGGTAATTGTAAATCCATTGTGGTAACCATCGCCAATCGGAGCCAATGTGTACGCAGAACTATCAAGTTCTGCTCCACCTAAAGTAACCTTTATTGTATCCGGCAACAGAATCAGTCCGTTATTGGGGAATGTATCTGTTATAACAAATCCAGATTGGATATCCTCTCTTACTGGATTAACATTCAAACGCCAGTTGATTGTCTTTTTACTGTAATCAATCCCCAAAAAACTCTTCGTATATGTATTTGCTTTTGGATTTATTTTAACCTCTCTAGAGCTTCCGCCTTCACCAACACCATCGCCAGTTATTCCAACACTGTTTATAAAGCTATTAATTGTAAAATCTGTGATTTCCGTTGTGTATTTAATAGTAATGGTTTCTGTCCCAACATTCGGTAACATAATTGTCAGCAAAGTTTTCCCATCATTTGCTCCACCATTTGTAGTATCTATGCTAGGAGTTATACCAGCGAAATCAGGGCTCTCGTCTCCTATGATCTTAACAGTTTCTTCATCAAGGGATAATCCTTTTGGTAGCGTATCTGTTACTGTTACAGTACCTAACGGATGCTTTGCCTTATTAACAGTTACTGTCCAAGTAATAGTTTTGTTGTTATAATCAACATTGTCTACTCCTACTTTTTCAAGAATCGGATCTCTGTTAAAGGTAACTGTTGCGTCATCATCATTTAATTTGTCGGCGCCATCATAGAGCGTTGCTTCGTTGGTAAACCCATTATCCTTTAGATAATCGCCATTATTTACTTCGCTCCAATCAACCGTTGTATCAAATATGATTCTATAGGCATCATCAGATGTTAAATTTCCTAAGTTCATAGGGAATCCAGCAAGTGAATCTTCATCAGGATGAGAATCGCCTTCATCCCATTTATCACCATTTTGGGTAATTTTAATAACTTGGATGCTATCTTCCACTATAGTTAATCCGTCTGGCAACTTCTCTTCTACACTGGCATCTGTAATCTCTTGTCCATTTTTGTTGACATCAATTGTCCATCTTATGGTATCAGTTTCGGCGCTTGTTAGAATTTGTCCGTTCTTTTCAATCGGATTACTTCTTGTCAACCCCCATACTGTTGCACCTGCCGGCAAACTTGTTTCACCATATTTAAAAGCTGCATTGTTGGTAAAGGACTCTGCCGTGTAATCTTCAATGTCCGTTGTAAATTGAACCCTATAGCCGATAAAAGGTGCCATAGTACCTAAGTCGATTGGAAAACCGGTTGGAATTGGAAGTGAAGCTTCCGCTCCGGGAGTTATATTTCCATTAAGGCCAATATTTAAAACATTAATCTTAAAATCTCTGGCAGCTCCTAATCCTACTGGAATAGTATCCTCTAATGTCGCTTCTGTTATTAATTCATCATTGGTATTGATTACATCAATTGTCCAAGTTATTTCTCTTGCATTCTCTTGACTGTCAGGATGCCCCTCCTTATCAATACTGCTTACTGTTCCCGTGGGTCGTGCTATTACTGTAATATTATTATCGCTGCCATCATGAAATGGAATTTCTTGCACAATATTTTCTTGGAATTTTTCCAAGTTGAATTCTAAACCAAGATCAACATAACCATTTTTGACATTGTCTTTTTCAATATTTTCATTGAATTCAAACTTTAATTCCCCACCACTAATGCTGTAGGTCCCTACAATTGTTCCATCAACTATTATATTCTCTCCGGAAACATCAACCATTTCAAATGCATCGGAAAGCCGGATCGTTGCTATATCTCCTGCTTGTGCCTTCGGATCAACACCTTCTGTGTCCCAAGTATATCTTACCTGTACTACAGTACCGTCATCTATTTTTATGATATCTTCATCATTAATAGGCGTACCATCAATTGTCATCGAGACAAAATCAAATATATTACCCAAATTTCTTTGAGATTCTGCTAATGTTGCTTGTATTGCTGGTGGTGTTGTTGTTTCCGATAACAGATGCAAAGAATCTTCAGATAAATCCTCTTCTGAAATTGTATCTCCATAAGCAAAGCTGCCTGGCATCATAAGCTGAAACACCATCATAAACATCAAAACCATACTGATAATTTTTGATCTTTTAATTCTCTCCATTTTTCATTTCCTCCTTTCTTTTGTTTTTTTATTTAAAAGCATAAATGCTGATAAATAGAATATAATTATTTTTTAGTGTACTGCTTGCGCATCTTAATTGATGCAATGCATAGCACAATTACTACGATAACACATCTTTTTAAAAAAACATATAGAACAATTGTTACCAAGCTTCATAAATGTTTATTTTTAAATATATGAAACGTTTAAGCTACACTGCATTATCTTCGTATAAAAATAATACATAGCAAGCGTCACAATACATTGTTTATATCCACTATGCATACAACCTAAACATAAATTATTATTTTTATCCGAATAGTAATCAATAGTTAAGTGTTAATTACCGTTCGATATAAAATCCAGTAAAATTTCGGGTCTAATATTGTTAATATTAGGCAAACAAAAAATAGGCCGCTGTATTCAGCGGCCGTATTAATAAAAATGTCGTTATCTGCGTTGCTTTTATTTTACAACTATGTTGTAAATTTTACCAGGAACATAAATTTCCTTAACTTGTGTTTTTCCTTCAAGATATTTATTAATATTTTCATCGCTAACAGCCAATTTCCTTGCAGTTTCCTTATCAGCATCTTTGGAAATAATAATTTTGCCTCTTACTTTTCCACTTACCTGAACAGGAAGTTCAATTACATCATCAACTGTTTTTTCTTCGTCCCAAACTGGCCAGCTTGACCGGTTTAACATTCCTCCGAAGTTCATTTCTTCCCAAATTTCTTCGGTTATATGTGGAGCAACCGGGTTTAACAGAGTTATAAAGGACTTCAATTCTCCTCTTGTTATATAGCTATCTGCCATTACCTCATTAACAAAGCTCATCATTGCAGCTATAGCTGTATTGTACTTCATGGCTTCATAGTCTTCTGTTACTTTTTTAATTGTCTTGTGCATAAGAGAAATATGCTTTTCTGAATATCCCTCTTCTTCAGTTGCAATTTCCTGAAGCTTCCACGTTCTGTCAAGGAACCTTTTACATCCTTTAACGCTTGAGTCACTCCATATTGCATATTTTTCATAATCGCCTATAAACATTATATATGTTCTCAGCGTGTCTGCACCGTACTCTCCAATTATATCATTAGGATTTATTACATTTCCTCTTGATTTAGACATCTTTTCACCGTCAGAACCGAGAATCAGCCCTTGCGCTGTACGTTTTGCATACGGCTCTTTAAATGTTACTGCTCCTATGTCATAAAGGAATCTATGCCAGAATCTCGAATAGATCAAGTGTCTTGTAACGTGCTCCATTCCGCCGTTATACCAGTCTACAGGTCCCCAGTAATCAAATTTCTCTTTAGAGGCTATGGCATCATGATTGTGTGGATCTATATATCTCAGGAAGTACCATGAAGAACCTGCCCATTGAGGCATAGTGTCAGTTTCTCTCTTTGCATCTTTACCGCAAACAGGGCACTTAACATTAACCCATTCAGATATATTAGCCAACGGAGATTCTCCTGTTTCTGTAGGCTGATAGTTTTCAACCTCCGGCAGTGTAACCGGCAGCTGATCTTCCGGAACAGGAACCATCCCGCAATGAGGACAATGAATTATTGGAATAGGCTCTCCCCAATATCTTTGTCTGTTAAACGCCCAGTCCTTCATTTTATAATTCGTTTTTGGCTCACCTAGTTTATTTTCTTTTATATATTCTATTATTTTAGCAATAGCTTCTTTAACTCTAAGACCGTTTAACAGGCCGGAGTTAACCAATATTCCGTCGTCAACATCTGTGTACGCTTCTTCCTGTACGTTTCCGCCCTCAATAACTTCAATTATAGGAATGTTAAATTTCTTAGCAAACTCCCAGTCTCTTGTATCATGAGCAGGAACACCCATTATTGCTCCTGTTCCGTAACCCATCATTACGTAGTCCGCAACCCATACAGGCACTTCATCTCCGGAAAACGGATTTACAGCTGTAAGTCCTTTTATTTCAACGCCGGTTTTATCTTTTGCCAGTTGAACTCTTTCAAATTCTGTTTTCTTTCTAGACTGCTCCTGATAGTCATGAATTTCATCCATATTCTTTATTCTTGAAGCATATTTTTCAATAAAAGGATGCTCAGGTGCAATAACCATAAACGTTACACCAAACAAAGTATCCGGTCTGGTTGTAAACACTCTTAACTTATCATCCGTATCTTTCAGTTTAAAATCCACTTCGGCTCCATATGAACGTCCTATCCAGTTTTCCTGTTCAAGCCTTATTCTTGGAAGAAAATTAACTTCATTAAGCCCATCTAACAGTTTGTCGGCATATTCTCTGATTTTTAAGAACCATACATCTTTTTCAAGCTGCACTACCTCGCTGCCGCACCTGTCACATACTCCGTTTTGAGATTCTTCATTTGCAAGAACAACTTTGCAGCTGTTGCAGAAGTTAACATATGTCTTGTCTTTGTATGCCAATCCGCGCTTAAATAGTTGCACAAAAATCCATTGTGTCCATTTATAGTATTCAGGATCCGTTGTATCAACAGTTCTAGACCAGTCAAAAGAGTACCCTGCCGCCTTAAGCTGCTGTGTGAACACTTTAATATTTCTGTCTGTTACAACTCTTGGATGTATGCCTGACTGAATTGCATAGTTTTCAGTTGGAAGCCCAAACGCATCCCATCCTATTGGGAAAAGAACATTGTAACCTTCCAGCCTTCTCTTTCTTGAAATCACTTCAAGAGAAGTGTATGCGCGAATATGCCCAACGTGCAGACCCACTCCAGAAGGATACGGGAATTCTACCAAACCATAGAATTTCTCTTTATCAGAATTATCTTCTGCTTTGAATATTTCTTTATTTTCCCAAATTTCCTGCCACTTTTTTTCAATTACTCCGGGATTGTATGATTTCATTTTTACCTCCATAGTCAATTTAATTTTAAAAAAATCTGAACTTCTCTGTTTCTGCTCACAAGAAGTATAATTGTGGACCAATAAAAAAACAGCCCTCTCCCACTCTGGGACGAAGACTATCCGCGGTACCACCCATTTTAGGCATATGCCTCACTCTATTATGTAACGGTTTTATCCGTTTGAAACTACTTTGTTCGCTTCAAATACTCATGGACGAGTTCAGTTCTCATACTGCTGCCTTGCACCAAACGGCAGCTCGCTAAAAGTATGTACAAACCTAATGCTTCCAGTCACAGTAAATTATTCACTTTCTTTCGTATTATATCAGAAGCGATTTTCTTATGCAACACCTAATTTTCAAAATACAATTAAAAATTGATTATTTAAAAATTTTATGATAAAATTCATTTGTAAATTCAAAATAGAGGTTAAATATGGAACTGTTAAAAAAGCACAAAGATACGGTTATATACATTTTTACATTGATATTTTCACTTTTGTTTTTATTAATAGGATACACTTCTAACAAATCAGATTTAAGTGCCCTTAAAGAACAGACATCTTACAGAGCAAAAGTCCTATCTGTGGAAGAGATTAAAGAAGATCAAATTGACTACGGATATGAAATGATGGCCACTAAATCAATTCGATTTATTGCGCAAATAAAAAACTATGACTCCGGTAATGATAAAGTCGAAGCTTACCAATTTATTGACGAAGCTGTCGGAATTAATCCCAAACAAATTGAAGTAGGTGATGATGTCTTAATATCTCTTCTTAGCTCAAGAGAAAATGTTGAAAAAAACGTGTGGACTTTCATAGAATATTATAGAACAGATTCACTAATAATTATTGCTGCGTTGTTTTTTTCGTTGCTCATACTGTTATGCAAAAGAAAAGGAATTAATACGATTGTATCATTAATTATAACCTGCTTTTCCATTTTCTTTGTTTTCGTACCTTCGATATTAAACGGTAAGAACATTTATATTTCTTCAATTACAATTTGTATATTCATCATACTTTCAAGCATGTTAATCATAAACGGCGCTCACAAGAAGACTTTATGCGCAATTGTTGGGAACTTAGGAGGCCTTGCTGCTGCCGGAATACTCTCGTATGTAATCAGCAAAATGCTGAACCTAACGGGAATGATAGACCAAGATTCCATATTCCTTTTCATGGTTAATACCGAAAACCCTATAGATTTAAAGGCTATACTGTGGGGCAGCATTGTAATAGGCTCATTAGGAGCGATTATGGACATCTCCATGTCAATAGCTTCTGCTATAAATGAGCTTTCCGAAAATATTGAAAATAAAAGTTACAAAGTATTCCTAAAATCTGGACTTAATATTGGACAAGATTCAATTGGAACAATGACAAACACTTTAGTGTTGGCCTATATTGGGAGTTCATTATCTATAGTTCTACTGATGGTATTATATAACAATGATTTTTTGCAGCTTATAAATCTTGAAATGATAGTGTTTGAAATATTGCAGGCAATCATAGGAAGTATGGGGATACTTCTTGCCATCCCCGTAACTTCCATATTTTCAGCATATATTTTTAGCAAGTATTAATCCTTGTACATCCTAGAATTAAATTCATCTAACAGACTTAATTTATCTGAGAGAAATTCGTTAATGTTATGTTCTAAAGAGCCGGGTACTGACTTATAAATTAGTATTTCGGCTTTTTCTAAAGTTTTCTGTGCATTTTCTCCACATCTTGGTGTAATCAAAACCTTGACTCCATTATCCGCAATAACTTGTGAAGCTCTTATTCCCGAAGCTCCCTGGCTTAAAACTGCACTGTTATCCAAAAATTCACTTTCCTTTGTTACACTGTTATATAAGAGATAATACGGAGCGCGTCCATAACTTTCATATAACTCTGAACCCATGTCTTTACTCTTTGCAGGTAATGCAATTTTCATAAAATACCTCCTACCCTTCTTGTTGACTAATCAAAATCATGTAGCTCTGCTTCAATGTCTTCAACTCTCTTTTTTAAAATTTCTTTTTGTTCCAAAAGAAATTCTTTCCTAGTTTTATAACCATTAAAGCATCCAATTCCGTAACCATAACCGCCGCAGCCGCCTCTTCTGCCGTAGCCGTTTCTAAAAAATCTTTTTCCATAATTAAATCCTTGGTTAACTGGTCCTGTTCCGTCTCTTCCTGGCATGATAACCCTCCTTTTATTATTGACATATGTCATTTATAATTATATTATACTTCTTTATTGACATATGTCAATAACTTTTTTATTTATTTCAAGAAAAAAACTGCTATTGCTAGCAGTCTATACTTCTTCTTTATTATGTTCGATGTTACATCGCCGCCTCCTGCACGCATTGCTACAGAAGTTTCCTTCACCGTTGCAAAGCTCGTAGTCTCCGCCTTCTATTCTCAGAACTTTTCCTTTAACCAAAGATTCCGCAAGCTTGCTTCTTGCATCACTGTATATACCCTGTACAGTTGTGCGAGCTACATTCATCTGAGAAGCACACTCTTCTTGAGATAATCCCTCTAAGTCAATCAGTCTTATGGTTTCATATTCATCAATAGTCATAGTTACAAACATGTTTCCTTTAGCATGAGAATCAAGAGGTCCAAATCTACTTGAGTCTGGGAGGCAGCACACCTTTCTCCATTTTCTTGGTCTTGGCATAATTATCTCTCCAATATATATTTCTAATGTGTATCTCTACAATTATATTACTTTTCCAAAATTTCTGCAATACCATTAAATAAACTATCGTCGCAAAGTTCAACCAATCCTTTATCAATTGATACGGCAACTTTAGGGTCTATAGGAATCTTTGCAAGCACTTCTAAATTATGCTTCTTAGCAACTTCTTCAATATGGCTGTTTCCAAATATTTTATGTTCGCTGTTGCAGTCAGGACATTTGAAATATGACATATTTTCAATTACTCCTAAAATAGGAACATTCATATTTTCCGCCATCTTAACCGCTTTTTCAACAATCATTGAAACCAGTTCCTGAGGTGACGTTACAACTATTATACCGTCCACCGGAATCGACTGAAATACTGTAAGAGGAACATCTCCTGTTCCAGGAGGCATGTCGACAAACATATAGTCTATATCCTTCCAAATAACTTCAGTCCAGAATTGCTTTACTGTTCCGGCAATTATTGGCCCTCTCCAGATTACAGGGTCTGAATCATTTGCCAGCAAAAGGTTGATTGACATTATATCAATGCCGGTCTTGCTTTTTACCGGAAGTATTCCATGATCATTCCCTTTTGCTTTTTCTTTCAGACCGAAAGCCTTTGGTATTGACGGTCCTGTTATATCTGCATCTAAAACAGCAACGTTGTGATTTCTTCTTTTCATTGTTACAGCAAGCATCGAGGTAACAAGAGACTTTCCTACTCCTCCTTTTCCACTGACAACTCCTATAACTTTCTTTATGCTGCTCATTTCATGAGGCTTTTCCATAAAATCAAAAGGCTCTTTTCTGCTGTCGCAGTCTTGACTGCATGAACTGCAGCTTGAATTACAATTTTCACTCATCTGTTTACTCCTGTCGTATATTTACTAATGTATTTTTTATTAGCAACATATGTTCATTAAAAAGATTATATTCCTACTGACTTCATATGTCAATAAACATTAAATGTTACTTAATTCCTTTAACAAAAGATCGTCATAGGTATCTAATCCTGAAACTTGAGCCGCTAATTCTGTAAGAGGAATTATGTCTCCTCTTTCAATAAATCCAAGTTTAAATTTTCGATTTAACGCCATAAGCTGCTTAAGACCTGCTGAAACTCTGCTTATATATGAATAAACACCTATAGCACCGCCTGATATTTTATCAGTATTATCATAGTACATTTTCAATTCTCTTATCCCTGCAAAAAGCTCATTTCTTTCCGAACCGAACCTTTTATATTCTTTGGTAACTATGCCCTGAGACAATAATTCATCAACTTGTTTCCCTGACATTGCAGCAGCCATTGCAGCTCTTCCTACTGCAACAAAATTTACAACGGGAGCTCCAAGCGCAAGTCCCTTGAAAATATGATCTTCTGTAGCAAACCCTCCGGCAATGGCAATTTGAGGTAGTTTAAAATTTTTATATTTCATTCTGCTTAGCAAATTGTAGAGCATACTTTCAAGATAAACAGTGGGCATGCCCCATTCATTCATCATTTTAACAGGGCTGTTTCCGGTACCTCCACCGGCTCCGTCAAAGGTAATCAAATCCACTCCTGCTTCTGAAGCAATTTTTATAATCCTTACCAAGTCTTTAGGGTCAAATGGTCCAGTTTTAAAGCATATGCGCTCGGCACCTAATTTTCTTAATTCTGCAACTCTATTAATAAGCAATTCTTCGTTCCATATAGGAAGTTTCCCTATTTTTTCAAATATTTGTCCTTTGCCTTTTTTGTAATTTTCCGCTATATTAGGATCTTCAGGATCAGGATACACAAGGTAACCCATTTTTTTTAATTTTACAGCATCATCTATATCCTTAACTGCTCCCATGCCTTGAATTCCTTTTGCTGCCTGCCCAAACTTTAATTCAACAGACTTCACGCCCAAGCTTTTTATTGCATAATCAAGCACGCCTAAATTTTCATCATCATAATTTGCCTGTAGAATTATATCTCCATATCCTCTGTAATATTCTCTAAAAGAATCCACCATTTTCATAATTAACGGAGAAGAAACAACTTTCCCGTTTTCAAGCGCCAGCTCTTTGTCCTTTGCTACAACATCCTCTCCTATAACAACGGGAACCCCTGCCAAGGCAGCACCAGCATAGTAGTCTTTCCAATTCAGCTTAGCCATAGCGGGAAGAATTATAGGTGCATTCATTTTTACTTTCTTCGATAACCCAAAACTCGTCTGAATATCTACTTTCGGATAAGTTGCGGAATCCGCATTTTCTTCACATCCATAAGCTCCGAATACTTTCCCGTTTATATTGAAATGTGAAAAGTCAAGCGGATATCTCTTTTCTGACGCAAATTGATTTTTATCTGTTTCAAAGGGATAAAGAGCCTCACAACCTCTTATAGCAGATAACCCGATTTCACATGGACCTATACAATTAGCTGTACAGACTGCACACATACCAGAATATTCCGAAACGTTTTCCGGAGTTCTTACTGCTGTATGTGTCAACGTGCTTCCTAATGATGGACTAAAAGACATATAATACCTCCTAATTATTAATTGTATAATTATATTTTACTACTTTATTGACATATGTCAATAATATTGTTTGCAATTCTTTAAGAAATTTAGTTCATGGTAGAATTACTTTTACCGTCGTGATCCTACAGCTATTGTAACCAAGTCACGGAAACAAAATCACAATTCTAAATATAATGTGAATTATTGATTAAATTTGAAGGAGAGAGTATGAACAAAACGACTAAAAATTATTACATCAAGACAAACAGAATATTTAATCCTGTCAGAAAATACGGCTGGATAATAACTGTGCTTGTGGCAATAGGAGGCTTATGGGAACCTAAATTAGGACTGGTAGTGCTTCTTATAATGGGAGGACTTATTATTACATCTTTCTTCAGCGGAAGATATTGGTGCGGTAACATATGCCCCCATGGGAGTCTGTTTGATAAAATAATACTACCGTATAGCGCAAATAAGAAAATACCGGGATTTTTCAAATCAAAATTTTTTATCATTCCGTTTTTCCTTTTTTTTATGTTTAATTTCATAAGAAAAATGATTATGATTTTAAATTCTTGGGGAACTTATGATATTTTAGATAAAATAGGCGCTTTGTTTTCAAACACATACTTAGTTGTTCTGATTGCTGGCGGAGCTCTTGCAATATTTGTAAATTCAAGAACATGGTGTCAATTCTGCCCAATGGGAACAATGCAAAAAATCTCGCTTGGATTAGGAAGAAAATTAGGCATCGCAAAAAAAACAGAGAAAAAAATTACAATTTCAGATAAATCTAAATGCATCAGCTGTGGAAAATGCTCTAAGGTCTGCCCGTTTCAGCTTAGCCCATACCTTGAATTTTCTGACAAAAACCAATTTGACAACATAAATTGCATTAAGTGCAATACATGTGTAGAAAACTGCCCTTTAAAAATACTATCACTGGAAAAGGAAGACAAATCAGCCGCATAAACAAAAATAATGAGCAAAAGCCGGACCTCCGGCTTCTGCTCATTATTTTATTTATAGCATAAATTCTTGATATCAATTGCTTTTTTTGTTATAATACGTAATGTTACACTAAAATAATTTAAAAAGTCATGCTGTACTGCATGATTCTTTACATACTAAGGAGAAAATAATGGGTGTCCTTATGCTGTTTTTCACATCAATTGGATTATCAATGGATGCGTGTGCCGTATCAATATCTAACGGAATGTGCTTCAATAAATTCGAAAAAAAGCAGATTTTATTAACCGCATCTGCTTTTGGTTTCTTTCAGGCTTTCATGCCTATATTAGGGTACTTAGTAGGATCAACCTTCAGCGAAGCTATTTCTTTTTTAGACCACTGGATTGCATTGATACTTTTGGGATTTATCGGAGGAAAAATGATTGTTGAAGCATTGAAAGAACTTAAACACCCAGAAGCATGTCTAAACGTCGAAAAATTTTTAACCTTTAAAACATTATTGCTTCAGGCCATCGCAACTAGCATTGATGCTCTGGCAGTAGGAATCGGATTCGCTGTAATAAAGGTTAATATTGTAAACGCTGCATTATGCATCGGCATTATCACATTTATAAGTTCAATAATAGGTTCAAATCTCGGCAAAAAATTCGGAGAAATGTTTAAGCAGAAAGCTGAATTTTTAGGCGGCTCAATATTAATACTAATAGGGTTAAAGATCTTTATAGAGCATGTTTTTTTCAGCTAAGATTATTCTCCTAAAAAGGCCACAAAAAAATTAGGGGGAATGCCCCCTAATCTATATTAACAAAATTACTTAATAAATCTTTAAAAAATATAATTATTTGACCGAACCTAAATTGTGTACTATTAAGGGGTCACTTCACTCCGTCTACAGAATCAACACCAAGAACTAGTTAATTTTAATTGGGCTTGTTTAGCATTTTAACATTAGTCACAATATCCTTGTGCAATAGCACTTAAATCAGGTTTAACAACTCTTAATGCATCAAAGTCTCCGTCAAAGTCAACGCCTTCTACTACCATTTTATATTCACAGCAATCTGAGCAAGGTCTATCACAGAATGTTACTGTAAATGGTTGACTCATTTCTACTTCTAACTCATCAATATCATTCTCAATTTCAAGTTCATACAAATATCTCCAACTTTGAATACATTGTTTATCACCATTACAAATTCTTATTAACTTAAATAGCAAATCAACTTCTATTTCGTGTTCAGAACCACAATCATCCTCAACTTCAAAGAAAATAAGACTTGAAAATTCAATTTTAACAATAGGTTTATTTAAGCAAGTAGTATCTACTATCAAGCGATCCAATACAAATTTTTGATCATCTTCTACATCGCCATCATCAATTTCAAAAATTGCATCACTAGGCCTGATTCCACATTCTAAAATTGTGTCTCTCTTCTTTGGACACTTTTTACAGCAGTCAAATTTATCTTTTTCATAGGAGTCAAAATTATCTTGTTCACAGCAGTCATTTTTATATTTTATATTAGGGTAATATCTTCTATTTTCCATAAAGTTTTCCTCCATTTAGATTATGAGATTGTCTCATGTTTTATAGTATGAAGCTTATCCAATTCTGTTCATGAAAAATAATAAAAATTAAAAATAAATGTCCCTTATAAACTTTAGGGAGTAGGTGCTCAATAACAATGCGTATTGTAGAATAAAAGGCCCTTTGATATAATCGTTACGTCAAAAGGTCTTGTAGTTATTATTCAGTTTCAGGGCTGTTGGTACAAGCACTTGGCAGACACTCTGACCAAGTGCTATTACTACAAGCCAGATATGTAATCCATGCAACTGCTAAAAATAACAAAAAGTATGCCCACTAATTGAGCGTGCAACGTTAATAGCAAAACCCGCATTTCAGCGGGTTTTCATATTGTATCAAATAGTTTTTACTATATAACAAATTTTTCAATCTCTTGACAGTCCAAAATTATCCATAGCCCTGATAATATGAAGCTTCATCGCTATTCTGGCTCCGTCTGCATCTCTTTTTTTTAAATGATCCATTATTACTCTATGATCTACTAAAGTATCATCATTTGCTTTACATTTTTCTTTGGAAAGAATCACACCTTTGTATATACCCTGATTAATTATAGGCATAAGCCTGTTGATAAAATCATTGTGTGTTGACTTAGCAATACTATTATGAAACAACTGTTCCTCTTCTGTTCTATCTTCACCATTTCGAATTTTATTTTCGATCAACTCTCCATGATAAAGAATTTTTTCGATTTCCTTGTCTGATGCTCTCTTAGCCGCATAGTAAACTATTTCAGGTTCTATAATCAGCCGTATCTCCATTAAATCTTTTAAGCCGATCATTGCAGTCATAGAATCGTCCAAACAAAAATCATCTCTCAGATTCTGCATCGGCACTACATATGTCCCCTTGCCTCTTTTTATTTCAAGAATATTGTGCGTAATTAAAATTCTTATTGCTTCTCTTAGAGTTGTTCTGCTAATTTTGAGTTCTGCAGAAAGATCATTTTCATTAGGCAATTTATCACCGGGTAAGTATTTTTTCTTCACAGTTATCATATTTAATATATCTTCAGCAGCTTGTTCTGATAATCTTTTGCTATGCAATGTAATCCTACCTCCTAACACTTAACTGATATCATCATAACCTTTTTTATGAAATTTTACAAATTATTAATATTATTTTTATGTTTTTGTCAATATGCAAAATATAAAATTAGCATGCATAAAGAACATGATTTATCATTGACATAATACAACGCTTATGGTAATATTACGTCAATAAATTTGAATTGATTTTAGGAGGATTCTATGAGAAGTGATCAAGTCACCAAGGGAGTTCAGCAGGCTCCTCACCGCTCCCTTTTTAACGCCTTAGGTATTACAAAGGAAGAAATGAACAAACCTCTAATAGGAATAGTAAGCTCATATAATGAAATAGTTCCCGGACACATGAATTTGGATAAAATTGTTGAAGCCGTTAAAATGGGAGTCGCTATGGCAGGCGGTACCCCCATCGTGTTTCCTGCTATAGCAGTATGCGACGGGATTGCAATGGGACATGAAGGAATGAAATATTCCCTGGTTACAAGGGATTTAGTTGCAGATTCAACAGAAGCAATGGCTATGGCTCATTGTTTTGACGGACTTGTTATGGTACCAAACTGCGATAAAAATGTACCAGGGTTGTTAATGGCTGCGGCAAGGATTAATATCCCTACAATATTTGTAAGCGGCGGAGCAATGCTTGCAGGAAGAATTAGGGACAAAAAGACAAGCCTTTCAAGCTTGTTTGAGACCGTTGGAGCATACAATGCAGGTAAAATTACACTTGCTGAAGTCGAAGAATATGAAAACAAAGCATGTCCTACTTGCGGTTCATGTTCAGGTATGTTTACTGCAAACAGCATGAACTGCCTTACTGAAGCATTAGGAATGGGGCTTAAGGGAAATGGAACAATTCCAGCTGTTTATTCAGAAAGAATCAGACTTGCAAAACATGCAGGAATGAAAATAATGGAGCTTTTGGAAAAGGACATAAAACCAAAAGACATTATGACAAAAGAAGCATTCATGAACGCTTTGGCTGTAGATATGGCTTTAGGTTGCAGCACAAACAGCATACTGCATCTTCCAGCCATTGCATATGAGGCAGGAGTTGAATTAAATCCGGATATTGCAAACGAAGTAAGTGCAAAAACTCCAAATTTATGCCACCTTGCGCCGGCAGGAAACACTTATATTGAAGACCTTAACGAAGCAGGCGGAGTCTACGCCGTAATGAATGAACTAAATAAAAATGGACTTCTCAATACAAACTTAATAACATGCTCCGGAAAAACCGTAGGAGAAAACATTGAAGGCTGTATTAACCTAAATCATGATGTAATCAGACCGATTGAAAATCCTTATAGCAAAACTGGCGGAATAGCAGTTCTTAAGGGGAATCTTGCTCCGGATACATGCGTAGTTAAGCGCTCCGCCGTCGCACCTGAAATGCTGGTTCACGAAGGACCCGCAAGAGTATTTGACTGCGAAGAAGATGCTATAAATGCAATTAATACAGGCAAAATAGTGGCAGGAGACGTTGTTGTTATTCGCTACGAAGGCCCTAAAGGAGGCCCCGGCATGAGAGAAATGCTTAACCCTACTTCAGCAATAGTCGGAAGAGGACTTGGTAACAGCGTTGCCCTCATCACAGACGGGCGATTTTCCGGTGCTACAAGAGGCGCATCAATAGGACACGTATCACCTGAGGCAGCTGTTGGCGGAAATATTGCCCTCGTTGAAGAAGGAGACATAATTAAAATAGATATAACTAAAAATAAAATAGATTTTATAGTATCAGATGAAGAGCTTGAAAAAAGAAGAGCAAAGTGGCAGCCGAGAGAGCCAAAAATTACAAAAGGCTACCTTGCAAGATACAGAGCATTAGTCACATCAGGTAACAGAGGAGCAATCCTTGAAGTTCCAAAATTCAAATAAATAGAAAATAAAATGCCGGAATTGTCATGACGAAAATATTATGTTATTGATAATTCCGGTAAAATTTAATGTAAGCTATATAATGACAAGTGAAAACAGACAAATAGAATAGCATAATACCACACATTTAATCTTTTACATATTTTTAACACTAATTTTTCTAGTATATAGAAATAAATCGGATCGTATAATCCGATTTATGACAGTCCTGCAATTTTGAGGTTTTTCATATTTAAATTATTGCATTATTTTTATTCTTCTTCCTCTTCTTCAGGCTCATCCCAGTTGTGGTAAACTTCCTGAACGTCGTCACAATCTTCCAGGGCTTCTATAAGTCTTTCAAGATATTTTACATTTTCTTCGTCTGTTACCTTTACGGTAGTTGACGGAATATACATTACATCTCCCTTTATGTTGCTGTATCCTGCTTCTTTTAACCCGTTTAAAACGCTTATAAAATCTTCGGGAGCTGTGGTAATTTCATAGCTGTCATCTTCTGTTTCAAAATCTTCCGCTCCTACATCCAAAGCGGCCATCATAAGAGCTTCTTCGTCTATGCTGTCACTTAGATCTATTGAAATGACTCCTTTTCTGCTGAACAGATAACCTACGCATCCGGTTGTACCTAAATTTCCGTTGTTTTTTGTAAAGTAATGTCTTACGTCTGCTGCTGTTCTGTTCTTATTGTCAGTTAAGCATTGAACCATAAATGCCGTTCCGCTTGGTCCGTAACCTTCATAAGTAATTGTTTCAAAATTATCACCCGAAGATGCCGCCATTCCTGTCTTTATTGCTCTGTCAATATTGTCATTTGGCATGTTCTGTGCTTTGGCTTTTTCTATCGCTGTAGCCAGAGATGAATTGTAACTTGGATCTGGGCCACCCTCTTTGACAGCAACAGTAATGTATCTGGCTAATTTAGTAAAAATCTTTCCTCTTTGTGCGTCTGCTTTCCCTTTTTTATTTTTTATGGTCTTCCATTTAGAATGTCCTGACATATTTCCTCCTTAAATAGTTCCAATTATTTTAACGAGATATTCTATCATATTGTTTATTATAATACAAATATTTTTATTCTATTATTCTTCCGCCTTTAACGGAATAATATGACGCCTGTCCGATATTTATTTCTGTACGGCCAGAAGTTATTTCGTTAATCATATCTTCAATCCTATCTGTTTCATCATCTTTAACAATAAGTTTGATTTTAACATGATCAGAATAAATTTTATCTTTTACTATAAAATTATTCTTCAGAAGCTCATTTTCAACTTTACCTAACAGCGTATAATCCAGGTTAAAGGATACATTATAGTATAAGTTTTTGTCAACAATCAACCCATTATCAAGCCCAGCTTTGCATGCCCTTGTATATGCTCTGACAAGACCTCCCGTGCCTAATAGTACACCTCCGAAATACCTTGTTACGACTACTGCTGCATTTATTATGTTTTCCTGGTTTATAACATTTAATATAGGCATACCTGCAGTTCCCGACGGTTCTCCGTCATCTGAATATCTTTGGATATTTTTGTTTTCACCAATGACATATGCATAACAATTATGAGACGCATCCTTAAATTCTTTTTTGATGCTTTCAATAAATTCTACAGCCTGTTCTTCGTTTTCAACCGGAAGTGCTGTGCCTATGAATCTTGACTTATTAATAATTATTTCATCTCTTCCATATTTGTGGACTGACTTGTAATTACTCATTTTTTTCACCTGTTATATAATTATTGTACTGCTGTTTCTCATTTTCATATAAAATAGCAGTAAGCTTCACGCCTTCACCGTCAAACTCGACATCTTCAGTATACCTGTTTTCATACAGCCAATAATAATCTTTAATGTTCTTATTGGGGATTTTTAGTGAATATTCATTTTTTTCTCCATTTATTCTATAATCAACGGTTTCCAAAAGCAAATTAATGTTGTGCTTGTTCTTGGCTGAAATATAAATGATATCACTTGTTGATAGCGCTGTTACCTTATCATTCATTATTTTATCTACCTTATTGTAAACAGTCAAAACGGGTATATCCTTATCGATTATTTTTTCTATGAGCTTTGTGGTTGTTTCCCTGTGCTGCTGCAAATTTTCGTCGTTTACGTCAATTAAATGAATTATCAAATCCGCATATTTTATCTCTTCCAGAGTTCCTTTAAATGCTTCAATTATTTGAGTCGGCAGCCTCTTAATGAACCCGACGGTATCAGAAAATATAGCTTTCCTCCCTCCAGGCAGCCTTACCCTTCTAAGCTCCGTATCAAGAGTTGCAAAAAGCATATCCTGTGCAAATACCCTTTTGTTTTCTGCCTCTTCCTCGCTGTACTCACTTTCAATCAATGAGTTAAGTAGTGTAGATTTACCTGCATTTGTATATCCTACTATGGAAATTACAGGAACCTGATCCTTCATTCTTTTTTTTCGTTTTGTTTCTCTTACTTTTCCCAAGTTATTCAATGCACTTTGAATATCACTTATTTTTTCTTTTATTCTTCTTCTATCTAGCTCCAGCTTCTGTTCTCCTGGTCCTCTGGTACCAATTCCTCCTCCCAGTCTTGAGAGATTTTTATTAAGTCCAACAAGCCTTGGCAAGCTGTATTTCAGCTGTGCAAGCTCTACTTGAAGCTGCCCTTCCTTTGTAAGTGCTCTTTTAGCAAATATATCAAGTATAAGATTTGTTCTATCAACTACCTTTGCATCGACAGCTTCTTCTATGTTTCTTATTTGAGACCCGCTTAATTCATCATTAAACACAAGTGTATCTATTTCAAGTTCCTTAACGTAGGAATAAATTTCTTCTATTTTTCCCTGTCCTACATAAAACCTGTTGTCTATGCTCTGTCTGTTTTGGACGATACTTGATATAACGATGCCATCTGCAGCTTCAACAAGCAGCTCAAGCTCCTCCATGTCATTTTGTTCTTCCTCATTTGACAGCTGTACTGCTATCAAAAGACATCTTTCCTTCTCTTTCATGTACCCTCCGAATTAGTTAAATATTGTCTTTTGTATTTTATCACAAATATAATAAATATGTACATATTTATTGCATTTTAACTATAATTTTCGGACTATTTTTGCCTAAGCTCTATGAGCGAAGGAAAATTCATATAAGATTCCGGGACTTCACCAACTATTACTATTTCAGCCATAAGCACATTATTTTTTACTGATGTGCTGCTTGTAGTTACCGGACTGACCACTCTAATATCAACATCAACTGTTATGTATATCTTATATCTTGTCTGATTGATTCCTGATTCTTCAAATTCAGTAATGAAATCAACCAAAACGCTTCCGTGGTGATATATTGTAAATTTAAGATCAGGCCCTCTCCCAGCCAAAAGTTGACTATCCAATGCCGTAAACAAAGGTATGGAAAATTCCTGTTTTTCTAACTCTGTTATCTTTTGCTGGACATTTTTTGCTATATTGTTGGAAATAATGTTCATGGTCATAGCGTCGGTTCGTATCATGTTAATTTTGCCTTCACTGTCATAACTTGGCATGAGAATTTGATCTTTTATAGAATCTTTATTTAATTCCCTTCTGACTATTTCATTAATTGCTTTTGTAGCTATAATCTTTGCCTGAACATCACAAATTTCAGCTAATGTCGGCCTTATATTTGCTTCAACATAGTAGTACGTAATCACGGAAAATATTAAAATTATAGGTAGTACAAGCTTTATTACGCTGTCTTTATATTTTTTCAACTATTGATTTCACACCCTTTCTATTATATAATATGTAAGAACTTAAAATCTTTGACAACATTAGATACTACTGATTATTTCTTTAAGTTCTAACGGAGGTTAATATGTCAAACGAAAATAAGAAAAATATTGAAATAATAGAAAGCGGTCCTGAAAGCAAAAAGCCTTCCAAAAAACGCAGAAGAAAGAAAAATCGAAAAATCAGGGTTGCCCTGAGAATAACTCTTCTTCTGCTGTTTGTAGCTGTTATAATTATCGGCGGCTCTTTAGCTGGTATGGTTATTGGAATTGTCAAAAGTGCGCCGGAAATAGATCCCACAAATGTGCTTGGCACTCTTTCGGAAAGCTCTGTAATAGTTGACGAAAACGGAAATACTATAGAACAGATTCATGATCCAAATGAAAATAGGGATATTGTGCAATTAAGTGATATTCCAAAATATCTGCAAGACGCATTTATATCTATAGAAGATCAGCGCTTTAATGATCATTTTGGAATAGATATCCATCGTATTATGGGATCTCTTTTACATAATGTAAGAGTAGGCGATCCCACGGCGCAAGGCGCAAGTACAATCACCCAGCAGCTTGTAAAAAACTTGTATTTAACAAACGAAAAATCATGGGAACGAAAAATCAAGGAAATTTATCTGGCAATTCAAGTAGAAAGGAAACTTTCTAAAAATCAAATACTTGAGAATTACCTCAATACAATTCCTTTGGGCCAGAGTTCCTACGGTGTTCAAACAGCAGCATATACTTATTTTTCTAAGGATGTAAGTGAGCTTACACTTGCGGAAAGTGCGCTGCTTGCCGGAGCTGCAAAAAGTACAGTCTACTATGCGCCGTTTAACAGATATAATCTGGAGGACATTGAAGACATTCTTGAAGAAAATATTGTAGGGCATGTATATATTGGTTCAGTTCAATATGCATGTGTTTACAATCAAAATGCAATTGAACGTCAACATGTAATATTGGGGAAAATGCTGGAATTAGGGCACATAAACCAGGATGAATATGATGCAGCCATGGCAGAAGACATGAGAGCTGCTTTAAATCCCGGACAAACAAAAGTCGAGGGAATCTCTTCAGGGCCTATGGATTACGTTAAGGAAAAAGTTGTAGAAGACCTGATGGACGCCCAAAGCATATCCTACGAGGAGGCAGAAAGCTATCTATATAGGGGAGGATTAACTATTACAACCACCATAGATATTAGTATGCAAAAATCACTTGAAGACTCATACAGCAATTTCCCTGCACTGTTCCTTGGCACCGACCCTACAGGTGATAAGCCAACAGGACAAGATTGGAGATATTTCAGATGGTCTGGAGGTGTAGGAACAGGAACACTGGATTCTGCATTAAATATTTTAAATGAAAATGGCCAGCTTATATACTATGCTAAAGATAATATAATGGATGCTGATGGTAGTATTTTCTTGAATCAAGATGAACACTATTATGATGAAAGTGGAAATCTTGTTATTAGCTCGAAAAAATTTGATCTTTATTCTTCTACAATTGACATTGTAGACCTATATACAGTTGATGACAAATATAATTTTGTCTCTCATAATATAGGTGCTTTAAATGTAGGTAGCAACTTTGAAATCCTTGAGCAAAAAGGAACAAAGGGTACATTTAAAATTCCTAAAAATTATTTAGATAAAAATCCTGAAATGTTTGCCGTTGGAAGCGATGGAACTTTAAGAATTCCTGCGGATTACTTTTACTTTCAAGAAAAGGGCATTGTTCAGCCTCAATCAGCTACAGTAATAATGGATTACAAAACAGGTAAAATAAAAGCTATGATAGGCGGCAGAGACATAGAAGGAAGCAAGACATTTAACCGAGCTTCAGACGCTACAAGGCAGCCTGGTTCAACAATTAAACCATTATCTGTATACTTGCCTGCTCTAGATCTTGGTTACACAGCAGCATATGTTATAGATGATTTGCCAAGATATAATGATAAAGGAGATAGGTGGCCGAAAAACTGGTACGAGTACAGATCCATTAAGTATTGGGGACTGCAAACTCTTAGAAAATCTGTAGAACAGTCTATCAATACAAATGCCGTAACAATGCTTGAGACTATCGGTACAGATGCAGCAATGAGCTCCTTAGCAAAACTTGGTTTGATAGATTTAGAAAATCCTGAAAATGACACATTTGTTTCTCCTGCTGAAAACCCATCATACAATGATGTCAACCTTGCTTCTCTTGCATTAGGAGGATTAACTAAGGGATTTTCGCCACTGGGTATGACTGCGGCATACGGTGCAATTGCAAATGACGGTGTATATATTGAACCTATTTCCTATACAAAGGTTGTAAACAGCAATGGTGAAACCATACTTGAAAATATTCCAGAAACGCATGTTGTAGTAAGCCCCGAAGTTGCTTCTGTAATGAAAGACATCCTCAGAACAACTGTAAATCCAGGACTTTCCTACAAAGCTAAACTACCTGCTGAATTAGGAATCGAAGTTGCTGGTAAGACAGGTACAACACAAGTTAACGGAGACTTCTGGTTTGTTGGCTTTTCTCCTTACTATGTAGGCGGCATTTGGGTTGGTAATGATAATGTTCAAATGAAGCTTTCAGGTGACAGTGGTGCCAACGCAAGATTGTGGAGTGCAATTATGACACCGATACACGAAGGGCTTCCGCCGGCAAAAATTGAAAGAAATCCAAATTTGATACCTGTACAGGTCTGCAGCCAGTCAGGAAAAATACCTAGTGATTTATGTGCACATGATCAACGAGGAAGTCAAATTATTACAGAGTATTTTGTTCCGGGAACTCAGCCTACAGAAGTGTGTGACGTACATGTTGAAGCAGAAGTATGTACTGCTTCCAACAAGCTTAAATCACAGTTCTGCCCCGGTGATTTGCTGGAAACAAGGGTATTTATAAAACGAGATCCCCTTTATGATCCTGAAGCCAAGACTGACAATTACGAAGCTAAAAGACTTTATCAACAGGTTTTAGAGGACAAAATTACATTCTCATTAGACGAACTTAAGCAAATATACGTAGGTCAGGTTGAGTTTGATGAAAATGGCCAAGTGTCCAAGGTCCTTGGCGTACCTGTTGAAAATCTTGCATTCAGCGGTCTTATGACAGCAGATTATGAATATCAGCTTCCTACAACTATGTGTACTTACCATACAAGATGGCATTATGACCAGTGGATTAACAATAAACAAAATCCGGAAGACGAAAATAGTGAAGATGAAGATGGTGAAACAGGAGATTCTATAGACGGCAATATTATCGATAGCGACGATAGCGACGATAATAACGATAATAACGAGCCCAACAATAATGGACATAACGATAACGAACACAATAATAATGGCTCTGCATTGGATGATATACTTGATTCCATAGAAAATTAATTGCTATAAAAAACCATAATTAGTCAATAGATTAGTTATGGTTTTTTTATTTCTTAACATAAGAACGCATTAATTTTCACACAAAAAAAGAGCATATTCCTGCAAACCAATCTGCAGTTGATATACTCTTCTTGTAATCATTTATTACCTTTGGGGTTAAATATGACTGACACTAAGTACCCTACTAACAGTGCTGTTGCAACTCCAGGTGCTGTTTTAATAACCCCTCCGCTCAATGCTCCTATAAAGCCTTTAGATGCAGCTTCCTCCACTGCTCCCTCCGCCAGAGAATGCCCGAACCCCAAAAGAGGTACTGTAGCACCTGAATATCCAATTTCCACTATTTTATCATATATACCGAAGTATGTAAGAAATGTTCCCAAAACAACAAGTGAAACCAACAAATAGGCATTATTTTTCTTAAATGTGTCTATGACGATCTGACCCAGAACACATATAATTCCCCCTACTACAAAACTCATAACGTAATTCATATTTATCTCCTTATATTTCAATTCCAACACAATGTGCTATGCCCGGTATGCTTTCCCCCTGCAGAGTAGCAGTAGGAGAATGGAGTGCTCCGGTTGATGTAAACAAAAGTTTGTTTATCTCCTTATTTAAAAGCTTTTTATACAAAAATGCTCCGAACACAGTTGCAGAGCATCCGCATCCGCTGCCTCCCGCGTGAACATCCTGTTTTTCAATATCAAAGATAATCGTTCCGCAGTCATCATATTTTTTTTCAATGCTGTTTTTGTCTTCAGTAAACATTTTATTTACTATTGATTTTCCAACAGTACCTAAATCTCCTGTAACGATTAAATCATAATTGATGTTTGTATCTTCTAAGTGCTGTTTCAATGAATCGTACGCCGCCGGCGCCATGGCAGCTCCCATATTATTGGCATCCTTTATGCCTAAATCCTGAATCTTTCCAAATGTAACATTTTTGACTTTAGGGCCGCTTCCATTCTTCGAAAGCCATACAGCTCCTGTCCCTGTAACAGTCCACTGTGCAGACATGTGCCTCTGTCCTCCCATTTCAAGAGGTAGTCTGTACTGCCTTTCCGCACTGCAAAAATGGCTGGAGGTTGCACAAATTACATTGTCTGCAAATCCTCCGTCAATAATAAGCGATCCCAAGCCAATGCTTAAGGCCATAGTTGAGCACGCTCCATAGACTCCAACATACGGCAACTGCAAATCTCTGGCGGCAAAAGATGATGATGTTATCTGGTTAAGTAAATCCCCCGATATTAAAAGATCTATATCATTTTTTTTAAGTTTATTTCTTTTCATAAGATGCTTTACTGCTTCTTTTTGAAATTTTAATTCGCATTTTTCCCAAGAATCTTCTCCCCACAGATCGTCATCCACAACCATGTCAAATTTTTTACCAATGGGGCCTTCTCCTTCTTTTTTTCCAACAATTGTAAATACGTCTCTGACAAATACATTATCTTTTATGCTAAATGTCTGTTTACCAATTTTTTTCAACTTTGACTCTCCTTAAATTAAAATATTATTATTTAAACAGGAGACTTAATACTCCTACGATAAAGGCCGAAAAATATCCGAAAACCAATACAGGACCCGCAAGCTTAAAAATATTTGCGGCGGTTCCCAGCACGTACCCTTCCCTTTTAAATTCAAGAGCAGGTGAAACTACTGAGTTTGCAAAACCTGTAATAGGAACAACTGTTCCAGCGCCTCCTATCTTCCCTAACTTGTCATACCAGCCCAATCCGGTCAAAAGTGCGCTTAGAGTAATAAGAACAAGCGAGCTCATTGGTCCTGCATCCGTTTCCGGAATACTGAAGCCTGACATCAATATATTTTTTATTATTTCACCCAGAAGGCAAATAGCTCCTCCGAATATAAATGCCCATATACAATTTTTAAAAATAGTATTTTTTGGTGTATATTCGCTAACTACTTGTTTGTAACTGTTTTTATTGTACTTCATTTATTCCTCCTATAGCAAAACTGCACTTTCAGGTATGGTTTTTAATGATCTATTTTCAATACTGTTTCCAAAATATATTGCTGATAAGCCAATTAACAATACTATTACTAATAAAAAAATCTTTTTTTTCATATATATCACCTCATAAGTATTATTTACAAAAAATTATTTTGAATACTAAAAAAAAGCACTATCTATGCCTTTTTTAATATTTAATGTTAAATTTTATCACTGTTTAACTTATTTTATGTTTATTTATAATTTGTAATTTCAATATTATTATCAGCATATTATTTATGCTACACAGAATTTTTTTTGCATCATAATTTTTATTTCAACATTATTTTTTGATACATATGATTATATCTTAACCCCTTGAAACTAGTAACTTCCTTTGTTTAAAGCCTATGTAAAATGTGTCGCTAATATTTTTATTTATAAAAAAAACTATTGACAAGCATTACTAAGAGTGTTAGAATCATGAAAATTAATTAATACAAGCTTTGATGGAGAAAAACACTTTCTTATATGACAAGTTATAGAGAGTCGGCGTATGCTGGAAGCCGATACTGTCAAGAAAACACACTCGCTCCTGAGCTTATTTTCTGAAATCAGTAGGAAAATACGTGTGCCGCGTTAAAGGCTAGGATTTGTTAGAATCTGAATTGAGAGGTTTTCTTTAATAATGAATTATTTATTTTTGAAAACAATTAAGGTGGTACCGCGGAGCTATATCCGTCCTTGATGGCATATTAATATGCATCATGGGCGGATTTTTTGTATTATTTAATAATTTTATTACGGAGGAATTGTAATGACCAAGACAGTCAAAATTTTTGACACGACTTTAAGAGATGGCGAACAATCGCCTGGGTGCAGCATGAATCTGAAGGAAAAAATTGAAATGGCTCAGCAACTTGAAAGAATGAATGTAGACATAATAGAGGCAGGGTTTGCTGCAGCTTCGCCCGAGGATTTACGCTCTATACAAGAGATTTCAAAACACATTAAAAAATGTACTGTTACAAGCCTTGCAAGAGCACATAAAGATGACATAGATAAAGCGTGGGAAAGTTTAAAATATGCAGCAAATCCGCGCATACATGTATTTTTAGCAACATCTCCAATTCATATGGAATACAAATTGAAAATGTCGCCTGAAAAAGTTTTGGAAACATCAGAAAAAATGGTATCCTATGCGAAGTCTTTTTGTGACAATATTGAATTTTCAGCAGAAGATGCAACAAGAAGCGATGCGGATTTTCTTGCACAGGTTTTCGACGCGGTAATTAAAGCAGGTGCTACAACAATTAATATCCCTGACACAGTGGGATACACAACACCTGATGAATATTATGATTTTATTACGACAATTATTAACAAATGCCCTGCACTTAAAACAGTTGACATATCTGTACATTGCCACAACGATCTTGGGCTAGCAGTTGCAAACTCAATTGCTGCAATCAAAGCAGGAGCCACGCAAATTGAGTGCACAGTTAACGGGATAGGCGAAAGAGCTGGAAATGCAGCACTTGAAGAAATTGTAATGTCACTTAATACCAGAAAAGACTATTTTGGTGCTGAAACAAGAATTGACACTAAACAAATAGTGCGAAGCAGCAGCTTATTGACAAGAATTACAGGTATCAAGGTACAACCTAATAAGGCAATTGTCGGAGCAAATGCATTTGCACATGAATCCGGTATTCACCAGCACGGTGTTCTTAATAACAAACAAACCTATGAGATAATGACTCCGGAATCAATAGGTTTGGATACAAACAAATTAGTTTTAGGAAAGCATTCTGGGCGACATGCCTTTAGCGATAAATTAACTAAGCTTGGTTACACTTTGACAAAAGATGAACTGGATATAGCATTTAAAAAATTTAAGGATCTTGCTGATAAGAAAAAGATTGTATATGACAGAGACATAGATGCTTTGGTTTCTAGGCAAAAAGTCCAGATTCCCAAAATATTTGAACTTGTGAAATTCGTTATAAATTCTGGGAATGCAATTACTTCAACCGCAACCTTGTCAGTGAGAAAGGGCAATGATGTTATTGAAGAGGTTGCAGCAGGAGAAGGGCCAATATATGCATCCTTTAAAGCAATCGAAAAAATAATCGGAAAAAGCTTGGAGTTGGCGGATTTTTCGTTAAATTCTGTTACCGAGGGTGAAGACGCGCTGGGTGATGCAGTTGTAAAATTAAAGGAAAATGGACGTGTCTACGTAGGCAGAGGCTTAAGCACAGACATAATTGAAGCAAGCATCATAGCGTACATCAATTCTTTAAATAAAATGGTTTTTGAAAACAGGACTATATAATTAATCAGGAGGCTTAACATGGGAATGACAATGACACAAAAAATCCTTGCAAAACATGCAGGATTAGAGGAAGTGAAAGCAGGACAGTTTATCGAAATTGATTTGGATTTGGTTTTAGGCAACGATATAACCACACCGGTTGCCATAAAAGAATTTAAAAAAATGGGTGCTGAGAAAATATATGACAAAGACAAGGTCGTCGTTGTTTTCGATCATTTCGTACCTGCCAAGGATATAAAATCAGCAGAACAATGCAAAATTTCAAGATGCTTTTGCAAAGAACAAGAAGTTACAAATTTCTTTGATGTTGGACAAATGGGAATTGAACATGCACTTCTGCCGGAAAAAGGGCTTGTTGTAGCGGGAGACACTGTAATTGGTGCTGATTCTCATACCTGTACATACGGTGCTTTAGGAGCATTTTCTACAGGCGGCGGAAGCACTGACATGGCAGCTGGAATGGCTACAGGTAAGCTTTGGTTTAAAGTTCCGTCAGCAATTAAGTTTAATTTGTCAGGTAAATTGAATAAGTGGGTAAGCGGCAAGGATGTGATTCTGTATATCATAGGAAAAATAGGAGTTGACGGTGCTTTATACAAATCAATGGAGTTTTCCGGCGAAGGTGTAAAAGAGTTGTCAATGGATGACAGATTCACAATCTGCAATATGGCAATTGAAGCAGGAGGAAAAAATGGAATTTTTCCGGTTGATGAAAAAACAACAGAGTATATTAAAAACCATTCAACAAAAAAATTTACCACATATAAAGCTGATGATGATGCCGTATATGATGAAGTTATAGAAATTGATTTATCTACTTTAACGCCGGTTGTATCATTTCCTCATTTACCTGAAAATGCAAAACCGATTTCTGAAGTAGGCGATGTTAAAATAGATCAAGTTGTAATAGGCTCATGCACAAACGGAAGGATTGAAGATATGAGAATTGCCGCTGAAATATTAAAGGGACACAAAGTTCATCCTGATGTGCGAACAATAATTATTCCTGCAACTCAAGCAGTATATAAACAATGCATAGTAGAAGGCTTAGCTGAAATATTCATAGATGCAGGGGCTGCTGTCAGCACTCCAACCTGCGGACCGTGTCTTGGAGGGTATATGGGAATATTGGCTGACGGAGAAAAAGCACTTACAACTACAAACAGAAATTTCGTAGGCCGCATGGGACATACCGGCTCTGAAATATATCTTGCAAGCCCTGCAGTAGCTGCAGCTTCAGCAATAGCAGGCAAAATTGCAGACCCAAATTATTTTGACGGAGGTAATGAATAATGAATGCACACGGAAGAGTTTTTAAATACGGTGACAATGTAGATACTGATGCGATTATTCCGGCAAGACACTTGATTTCAACAGACCCCTTGGTTCTTGCAAGTCATTGCATGGAAGATTTAGATAAAAATTTTGCTAAAGAGGTTAAACAGGGAGACATAATTGTAGCTCTAAATAATTTTGGATGTGGTTCATCTCGTGAGCATGCTCCTATATCCATAAAGGGAGCCGGCATATCATGCGTAATAGCTAAAAGCTTCGCTCGTATATTTTACAGAAATTCCTTTAACATAGGATTTCCTATATTGGAATGTGAGGAAGCAGCGGATAAAATAGAAAATGGTGATGAAGTGAGCGTAGATTTCAACAGCGGAAGAATAACTAATATTACAAAAAATGAAACTTATCAAGCAGAACCGTTTCCGGAATTTATACAGCAGATAATCCATAGCGGAGGTTTGGTAGGATACGTAAGGAATAAAATTTCCAATAAATAATTATTACTAAATATGCTTAACTAACAGGAGGCAATAATGACTTACAAAATTGCAGTAATTAAAGGAGATGGCATAGGACCTGAAATTGTTGACGAAGCCATAAAAATCCTTAAAAAAGTAGGAGAACGATATAAACATGAATTTGAATTTACAGAGGTTTTGGCAGGAGGAGCTGCAATAGATAAAACAGGAAAAAATCTTCCGGAAGAAACATTAAAAATATGCAGAAAAAGCAATGCAGTCATTCTTGGTGCTGTGGGCGGACCTAAATGGGACAGCCTTCCAGGGAATGAACGCCCAGAAAAAGCTCTGCTTGCACTTCGAAAGGAGTTAAATTTGTATTCAAACATTCGTCCTGCAGTCATGTTTGATACACTTAAGAGCACGTGTCCTTTAAAACCTGAAATTGTTAAAGGTGGAATGGATGTGGTAATTGTAAGAGAACTTACAGGAGGAATATATTTTGGCAAAAAATTTACCGAAGGCACATATGCATGCGATTGTATGGAATACTCAAAATATGAAATTGAAAGAATTGCCCACCAAGCTTTTAAAATAGCTCGAACTCGAAACAAAAAAGTGACAAGCGTCGATAAATCCAATGTACTTGAAACATCAAGGCTCTGGAGAAAAACACTGGAGGAGGTATCAGCTGAATACCCGGATGTAGAGCTGAGTCATCTTTATGTAGACAACGCTGCAATGCAGCTTGTTGTTAATCCTAAGCAGTTTGATGTAATTGTTACAGAAAACATGTTCGGAGATATTCTTTCAGATGAAGCAAGTATAATAACCGGCTCAATAGGTTTGCTTCCGTCTGCATCATTGGGAGATAATAATTTTGGAATGTATGAACCCATACACGGCTCCGCGCCTGACATTGCCGGGCAAGGGAAAGCTAATCCAATTGCAACTATTTTGTCTGCTGCAATGATGCTTAAATATACTTTTGGACTTTATGAAGAATCCAATTGCATTGAAGATGCTGTGAAAAAGGCTCTTAGCGACGGGCATAGAACTTCCGACATATCTAAAAAAGGCGAGAAGGCAACTACAACAAGCGAAATGGGCAGCATAATTGCAGAAAATATAATAAATGATTATAAATAGTAATTAAGCAATATTGAATTATTCTTAGGATTTCAAACTTTACATTAAAGCAGCCTCATTCTTCTACTCTTACATAAAAGAAGTGGGGCTGCTTAATTCTCTCTATACAATTTTATCTTTCACTGATTTTTTTACGCATTATAACTTTTGTTCCAACATCTTTTTCTGATAGTATAACAACCTCGTCCATATATGACTCCATAACGGCAAAGCCCATCCCTGAGCGCTCTAATTCAGGCTTTGTAGTATACAATGGTTCCTTTGCCTTCTCAACATCCAATATTCCGCATCCGAAGTCCTCAACAATAATTTCGACCATCTGCCCTTTGATTTTACACGAAATTTCAATATCTCCCACAGAATTTTCATAGCCATGAATTACTGCATTTGTAACGGCTTCCGATACTGCTGTCTTTATATCGTTTATTTCGCCTATAGTAGGATTTAAAATAGAACAGAATGCAGCGACCGCCGACCTGGCAAAGGACTCATTTATAGATAGGCTTGGTATTTTAAATATTACATAATTATTTCGCATTTTATCCCCCTATTGAATATCAATTATTTTTCCTATGCCGCTCATATCAAGAATTTTCCTTACTTTCTTGCCGGCATTGATAATTTCAATCACTCCGTTGTTCTTTCTTATAACCTTGTATCGTCCGATTACAAACCCTATCCCTGAGCTGTCAATAAAATCAAGGTTTTTAAAATCTATTACTATCTTATTGAATTTGCCCTCATTAATTTTTTCATCGATGACAGCCCTTGATTCATCCGCCGTATGGTGGTCCAGTTCTCCCTTTAGCTTAATTTTTAAGACTTGTCCAGATTCAATAAATTCTAAGTTCACTTTTCCCAAATCCTTTCTGTATAATAATGTACAAGCTTATTATACAACGGATTAGATATTTTTTCCTTGACTTCTTTTGTTGTTATTTGTCGATTATTATTAAAATTCATCATGGTTTATATAAGGAAGCATTATTGAAAATTCTGAACCCTTTCCCAAAGTGCTCTTTACTTTTATCTTTCCTTTATGCCCAAGTACAATAATTTTGGCAATAGAAAGTCCCAACCCGTGACCTCCTATTTCTTTACTCCTCGATTGCTCTGCCCTGTAAAGCCTGTCAAAAATCTTTTCCAGATCCTTTTTTTCCATGCCTATTCCTGTATCTTCTATCTTGACAACATAGTAGTCCTCTATAATAAAACTGGACACCATGATATATCCATTAATTGGAGTAAATTTAATAGCATTGTCGATAAGTATTCTTATTGCTTGTTTAATTCTTTTTTTATCGGCATAAAGATTAGCATCTTCATAAAATTTAAAGTACAGCTTATGTTTGCTGTCAATCATCTTAGTTTCTTTTTCGATTTCTTTAAGCACTGAAATGATATTAAAATCTTCTTTTGTATATATTAACGTACTTTTATCGCTCCTTGCTATAAAAAGAAGTTTTTCTATCAAATCCTGCATATTTTCAGCTTCATTCTTTACTGCCGTTATTGATTCCTCCAAAACTGCTCTGTCGTCTTTCCCCCATCTGTCCAGCATATTTACATAGCCTTTTATTACTGCAATAGGCGTTCTCAATTCGTGGGAAGCATCAGAGACGAATTGCTGTTGTGATTTATATCCTTCTTCTATCCTGTCCATCATTTCGTTGAAGGTTTGTGAAAGCTCTTTTAACTCATCCTGAGTACCTTTTATATCCAGTCTAGTATTAATATTATTTACTGTAATTGTTTTAGTTATTTCTGTCATATTCTTTATAGGCCCAATCATTTTATAGCCTGTTCGAGATATGATTGGTACAAAAATAAAAAGTCCCGCTATGCCTGAAAGCATAACCATTAAACTTATTCTTGCCGCATCGTTTACCATTGACTGGGCTCCATAGGTTATGTTCAAAAAATATTCCGAACCCTCATACATGAAGCTTGTTGAAAATATGTACTCATTATTATAAAATAATTTTTCTACAACAACAATTATATTATCCGAATACCTTTTTTCATTTCCCTTAGGATACACCACATTTAAATTGCTGTCGTATATTTCAACAGATACGAGGTTGTGCCCTTTTTCTTCAAGATTAACATATGGATACTGCTCTTTAATAAGCTGAACATCTTTACTTATCGTACTCGTTTCAAACTTTTGAAATTCATATATCAAATATCCCGATGACGTAATCATAGCAACCATAAGTATAATTACCATATATATTAACAAATAGGCAGCAGATATTTTAAAAGCAATAGAAAACTTGAGCCTTTTAAGTAGCCTTATTACAAGTCTTAATAATAGTTTAAATGGGTATAAAAATATGTTAAGCAAAAACCTTAAAATTGACTTTATCATAATATCCTTTTATCATTCACGAATTATATAACCTACACCTCTTACGGTTTCAATCAAACTTATATTGTACTTTTGATCTATTTTACTTCTCAAATACCTAATATAAACATCTATAATATTGGTATCCCCAAAATAATCATATCCCCATACCTTATCAAGTATTTTTTCTCTTGTAAGCACAATATTCTTGTTAAGCATCATAAATTCCAGAAGTTCAAATTCCTTTTTTGTTAATTCTATGTTTTCTCCGTCGTATTCAACTTTATAATTATTCTTGCATAGAACTAATTTCCCTCTTGAAAGCAATTCTGATTCTTCCTTTATCCTGCTATTCCCTGCCCTTTTCAAAAGAACCCTTATTCTGGCAAGCAATTCTTCTACGGCAAATGGTTTTGTCATATAATCATCCGCGCCTATATCAAGCCCTGTTACTTTATCTGATATATCATCCTTGGCCGTAAGCATAATTATAGGTGTCTCCATGGTTTGTCTCAACCTTCTGCAGACCTCTATACCGCTTAATCCTGGAAGCATCAAATCAAGTATAATCAAATCTATATCACTCTGTTTACCCTTTTCAAAGCCGTCACGTCCATTGTTTGCTATATCAACGTCGTAGCCCTCATATTTCAATTCCAGCTCTAAAAATCGTGCAATTTTTTGTTCATCTTCGACAATTAATATCTTCTTTTTATCCATTACGAACCTCAGTTTTTTTCTTATTATACTATCCTTTTCCAAAAATATCAAATTTATAATCTTGTAGATTTTCTTTCTTAAGCTTTTAAGATATGTTGTATGAATAACAAATATCAGGTCAAAAGACCTGATATTTGTTATTCAATAATTATTTCATTTTCGCCGGAGTCATCTGATGATTCTATATCATCATCTTTCAGAATTTCTTCAGATTTTACTTTTATTTTTTCAACAGTTTCTTTCATATTCTTTTTTATGCTGTTCATATTCACAGAACCTTTGTCTCTGTATATCCTAATCTTGCATGAAGTTAAGATTGCTAAAACTAATCCGGCTATAACAACCCAAAATGCCATCATAAATGTAAGTAAAACTAAAACCAGCGGTAAATCAATCAACGTGTCCTTTTCCTTGTTCTTGATAGACATCTTCAACGATAAAAGTCTGTTTGTGAATTTAGTAAATCCTCCCTTGTATTCATCCTTTCTTCCTCTTTTATTTTCAAGTTCAATAATAGATTTAATCAGATCGCCGTCATTTTTTTCCAAAGTTCTCTTGGCTTCTTCATAACTTACATTAACTCTGCCTCTAAGTTCATCAATTTGTTCTAAAGTTACTTTCATACTTTCCCTCCATAATTTATTTTTCTTTATGGTAATAATATACTCTCAAATAATTAATCTTGATTTAGCAATTTATTAAAATACGATTAGAACCGCATAAATTATTTTAAATTTTTATATACTAAGGATAATGAAAGCGTCTGCTTCTCTGCTTTTTATTTGACAAATCAAAGAAAAGTGATACAATAGTTTTCGGCATCTTAAGAGATAGGAAGTGTATAAATGGAATTATTAAGCAGGAAATGCTGTTCTGCTAAAAATTATATCTTAACTTTTTTTAAATGGATTATATTTGCAGGAATTACCGGCTTCATCGGGGGACTAATAGGAACAGCATTTCATTTAAGCGTTGAGCGGGCTACAGAGTTTAGGGTAGCAAATAACTGGGTATTGTACTTTTTGCCTGTAGGAGGAATCGCAATAGCAGTTTTTTACAAACTATTTAAAATGACAGATTCTACAGGTACTAATCAAATTATAGATTCAATACGTACAGACGATCACGTTCCTATAATACTGGCACCTCTAATATTTGTAAGCACTGTTATAACGCATTTGTTTGGCGGATCTGCCGGAAGAGAAGGTGCGGCATTACAGCTTGGAGGAAGTATAGGAACATTTGTAGGCAATATTTTTAAGCTCGATAACAAAGATATGCACTTGATAGTACTGTGCGGAATGAGCGGCGTGTTTTCAGCATTATTCGGAACACCATTGACAGCAACACTGTTTGCCATGGAAGTCATAAGTATAGGAGTAATATATTATTCAAGTCTCGTTCCATGTCTGGCATCATCATTAGTAGCATACGGAGTCTCTTTATTCTTTGGCATCGCGCCTGTTCATTACGACCTGAGCATTATTCCGGTTCTTTCACTAAAAACAATAGCACTAACTGCCGTACTTGCAGCGTTGCTGGCAGAACTAAGCATAATATTCTGTGTTGTAATGCATAAAACCGAACATCTGATGAAGCATAAAATTAAAGATGACTACTTACGAGGTTTTATCGGAGGTCTAATAGTATTACTACTTACAATGCTTATTAAAACTCATGATTACAACGGAGCTGGAATGGATATAGTTCAGAAGGCTATTGACGGAATTGTAAAACCCGAGGCTTTTTTACTCAAGATAATCTTCACTGCAATAACAATAGGTGCAGGATTTAAAGGCGGAGAAATTGTTCCTACTTTCTTTATCGGAGCTACATTTGGATGTTTTGCCGGAGGTTTACTAGGTTTAGACCCTGGGTTTTCAGCTGCACTTGGGCTGGTTTCTCTGTTCTGCGGAGTTGTTAATGCTCCCATAGCTTCAATTATTCTAAGCATAGAGCTTTTCGGATCTGAAGGAATTATATTCTTCGCAATTGCATGCAGTGTCAGCTACATGCTCTCAGGCTACTACGGTCTTTATAGCAGCCAGAAAATAGTATATTCAAAATTAAAAGCAGAATTTATAAACATTAACGCAAAATAACCCCTACTCCAGGGACGTACCTCTTAGTGAAGGTAGCCAAAAACACTCTTTCCCATAATTTATAGGAAAGAGTGTTTTTAATATCTCCTGTTTATATCGCCTACGATGATAATACTTCCCTTAATGAACGCATATCATAGTAATACAGATTTTTATTTTTTTAAATATTAAATAATGCGGTTGTATTTAGGTTATTGCATGACTTATAATAAAGATACTTGAAGTTTTATATATAGAAATGGAGACCAGTTATGATTCAATTATGTACAAACAGACTCTTAATTCGCGACCACACAAGTGCAGACCTTGCATCACATCATGAATTGCTTTCTAACAAAAAAGTCATGTGGTTCTTACAGGATATAAGAACAAGCAGCGTAGAAGAATCCCAAGCTAACCTGTGTACGGCAATTGACAAAATTGGACACACTGACCGAAAGTATTATTTTTTTAGAATAGAAAACAAACTGACAAATGAACACATAGGCGAAATAGGATATACAGTTTTAGAATTTACACCTGCAGGGAAACACGTTGAAATGGGTTATTTTATACGGGATAATTACTGGGGGCTCGGTTATACGGCAGAGGCTCTCAAAGCAGTTATTCAGTTTGCTTTTGAACAAAATGACGTGTACAGAATTACATGCGGGTGTTTAAAAGAAAATACAGCCTCGGAAAGGGTAATGCAAAAATGCGACATGATAAAAGAAGCCGAATTCAAAGAATATCAATGGCATGATGGAATGTTTAAGGACCGCGTAGCATACAGACTGCTTCGCTCCGAATGGTTAATAGAACGGTAGAAAAATATTGTGTATTACTTTTTTGGCTGGCTGAATTTCAGATATGTTTAAATCAGCCAGCCATATGCTTGATTTTTTTCAATCACAAATCCGAGAAAAATTTTTCAATCATTAACTCTCTGGTTTGACTGTCATTAAAATTTATGTCCCCTGACAAATGCAGCACAACATTTCCTTTTTGTATTATAATTTCATTTTGTTCCTCTGTCAGCGCCATATTATCTGCATTCCAAAAATTTTTCATATCATCATCTATGATAACGGTTTTTTTAAATATAGCCCTTCCTCTCCACTTGATTCCATTTTCTAATCTATTAGTTATTCCGTTAAATATAATCTCGGCAAAGTATGAATTTATTGTCTTATAATATTTAATTTTCAAGTACTTATTAACACCGCTTATCTCTCTTTCTTCCCAATAATTATAATACTTGGGTATAATAGGACTCATACTGATATCAAATTTTATATTTAATAAATTACCCTGTTCTGATTTGCCCAATATATCTTCCATTGTAACCACAGGATAGCCTTCCGGTATTGAATCTATACTATCCATATCTTTGGATATTTCCCTAATCGATGAAGTAACCATAGGAACAAAGATAATTACTAATATTATTACCACTATATATAGCGCAATTTCTCCATTTTTATTTCTACCTTTACTTTTCTTTATGCAGTACCGTATACCTCCCCCGATAGCAAAGCCAATTCCAGGTGCCAGCAAAGCCGCCCCTACAACATTGGGCTTGAAAAGTGCATCACCAATAAATGACAATATATAAAATAATATAATAAGCCATAACGGAACACTTGTTGTCATTACCCGCCTTCGCGCACTTTTCAATGTAGATTTTTCTATAGGTAATCCACGCTTGATATTTCTTCTGGCTTTTATAATACGAATAATGCCATATGCTGAGGGAATTGCGGCTAGTATGTAAAGTGCAGGAAATAAAATTGTTCCAGTAAATCCTGTAAAGCTTATAAAATTAATATCGCTTACAGGGAAAAGGCTTCTGAATGCAAAGATGGCAATTAGCGTAAGTATAAATATGTCGCGCAGCACGCCTTTCCACAGCGTAAGCTCAACCATTTTTTGTTCAATTTCTTCATCTGTTTGTATTGGAACCGGTTCATCGTCTTCATAAGCATAGAAAAACTGCAAATAATCCTGTGATGTAATAAATATCCATCCTGATTCTTGGCATAGCTTCCTATATTCTTCCGATTCTTCGGTTTTTTCCGGAGTAAGCGGTCCTTCCTTAAATACATCTACATAGAATTTAAGCTTCTGCGGTTCCATGGCTCTAAACTTAGCCATGCTTCGTCCTACCTTTTCCAGCATCCAGCCTTTACCTGCCATTTTCTCCAGATATTCTCCCATAGCTTTGTAATCAATGAGAAAAAAATTCCAAATCACCCATTTAGTTTTATTTTTCATTTAGGCGCTCCTCCTTCCAATATTTTATTTCCATCTGAAACCAATTGCTTTAATCTTTTATGTTCATTCCTCAAAACATTTAATCCCTTATCCGTCAGAGTATATATCTTCCTTCTATCCTCTTCCGAGACCTGTACTATAATATCCTCCTCCTCGAATCTGGATAAAAGGTTGTACAAAGTGCCTGCTCCTATCCTTACCCTTCCCTCAGTCCGCCTGTCTACCTCCTGCATAATTCCGTAGCCATGATGATGCTCCGTTAATATTAAAAGGATGTAATACATTTGCTCTGTTAAGGTTTTTAATTGTTCTCTTGCCATATCATCATCTCCAAAACATATATCTATATTCGATATATCTATTATCAATATAGTACTATTATTTTGTTTTTATGTCAATTATTTTTTGCTAAAGACCACAACACGCATAAGCAATACAAGAAATTACTTTGTTTTGATATCTATGTAACCATGAATATAGTAACCAATTTAGTTTAAACGACTATAATATTATATAAATTGGCAAGGATGTGCAATATGGATCAGAAGGACGCATTTAATGAAAATATCCAAGAAATAAATTGTTGTGATAAAATAATGTTTCAAGTGAAATTGTTCCATTGCAAGTTGACGATACAGGAAACCTACCCGTAAATGGCACCGTAGATATAGCAACAGGTGCTGAAGTAACATTAGCAGCAGGTACTGATATTGATACAGTCTCTACAATTACCAATGACGTCAAAGTCGTTAATGGCACAACGCCACTTACAGAAACCACCGTTGGCTTAGGAGCCACTGTAAATTCTGACTCACAAGACGTTTCTCTTGAATCCTCCTATAACTGGTTTATCAAAAACACCGGCACGACATCAAGCGATCAAGATATTACCCTAAAGGTAGAGATAAGTCCCGACAACACAACTTGGTTGGAGGACACCGGAACTGTTATAACCGTTCCATTTGATACAGCAAAAATGATTACCATAACAAATTTCTTGCAATACGTTCGCTTTGTAATAACAGGCGGTGCCGCTGAAACAACAGTTATATCATGCTTCCAGGCTCAGCATTAATTAAATAAATATAAAATGGACGAGATATACATTATCCGTCCCTTTAAACTACTTCAGTACTCCTAAATGCTTCAGGGCAGAGCACTTGATGACAGTGCCCCCGTCCTCTAGACATTATCAGTGGCTTCATTTACTTATAGATTCTTCTTTTTTTATTTGCAATAATTTCTTTATATTAGAATTAATTTTAAAAGTTATAGCAATTAAGAATAATAATAAAATTGATATAAATAGCATTAAGATAATATATACGCTATACACAGGTAAAAACATACAATTTCATCTCCTAAATTTAATAATTATTTCATTGAAATCTTTTTCCCAATAGACATTTACTATTAATAATGGTAAAACACCACTGGAATGTCCGTCCCTATGGCTCGTCACTTGGAATCTATGTTTATTTTTTGCTATTTTAAATTTTTCTAATATGAATAATTGTTAGAATTAACAATACTGTATTTATTGCTGTTACTGCGGGAGAGCAATCTATATTTTCAAAAAACATCTGCCTTCCTGAAAAATATAACATTAATACTTCCGAACATAAAAGTAAGTATAGGAACATTTTAATATCATTAAAAGCATTTTTATTTATTTCTATGTCATCTTTGTTGTTTTTATCGTTTTCATTGCTCATAATAAAATCCCCCTTATTAATAGTGTGATATCCTATGTATTTATTGTTTTGAATCTCATTTATTAATAATACCCTACTCCATATCATTCCTTAGTTTGGGGCTGCCATTGAAAAATGATGGACTGAATCAAGCAGACTGCCTGAGCCGTAGTACATTGCGGTTATAACAATATTTCCCGATCTGAGCACAATGTCTTCTATTTCTCCGTTCAAAAAATACGAAGCACTGTCAAAGCCGTCAACATATATGGAAGTCATTTCTCCTGAACTTAAATTTCTGCAAAGCTCTTCTTCATAATAAACTGCTAAATTTGTATTTCTCATTTCATAATAATTAACATTGTATCCAAACGGCTCCTCATAAACATCAGGTATGTCTTGCACTTCGCGCCAGTACTGCCTGACATATAATATTGTGGGAGCCACATAGCGGCTTTTTTCTGTTACCGAGTAATTAGTTCCTATATCTGAGCTACATTTTTCTCTAATTGCCTCCGCTGTATACCACTCATCAGGAGAAATTTGCTCCATAAGAGGAAGTTTTCTGTTGAGCGTATATTTGTCCAACGGAATGGTCTGAATTCGATTTACTTTCCCATATTGCACTATAATAATAATAAAACTTATAGTAATTATTGCAATCAGACACCATTCAAATATTCTGTGAGTCTTTACAACAGGCTGCTTCCTGCGCTCCATAAGCAATTTGATTCTTTTCTTCCTCTTAATATATGCGACAACATACAGCAATCCCAATATCACGGCACATATAGATCCAGTCAGTATTCCCATCGGCAGCAAATCATCATAATAAATAAGCGTTTTTATAAAGCCACCTGAAATAAAACTCAGTTTAATGAAAAGCATAAACACTAAAACAGGAAACAAAAAGGATGGTATTACTCCATATCTATATCTCAATATTTGTTTTCTAAGTGCAGCTTCCATGCACGCAGAATCAATATCCGGCTTATCTGCATCATTATTATCTTCTGAAATAAAAATGTCAAAATATAGCGAAAGTTTACCTACATACTTCCATCCGGGTATATCGCAGCATTCATCATCCGTGTGGGGATGAATGCAATAGTTTGCTTTACCGGTTGACGATTCTTCAAAACCAAAAAATCTCCCTTTAATATGTGTTAGCTTAAATCCCCGTTCAGCCTTCAACTCCAACCAGCCTTCTATAGCTCCTATTTCAGCTTCATCATATGGGAGAAAAAAATATTTGTAATCAGATATAGCAAACCCCTCCTGAATAATTTTCAAAATAAATTATGTAGCCAGATAATACATCCAATTATTTGTCTATTATATAGTACTTCTGAGATACTTTATTTTCTCCGAAATGCAAATGATTTCCTGTTATAAACAATATACATATAATATAATTTATTATTGCAAATATCTAATACCTGCCAAGGCTTTAAAGGGTTACTGACAACACGAAAAAAATGCCGGCAGCCATTAAAATAACCGGCATCGTTTCCTTGATGCCATATATATTTTTGCGCAATCTGCCGTCTCCAGACGATACCGTTTTAACTATCTGTGCTATACTCCATTTTAGATGTGACAAACAGATATTCAGCAAACGCATATACGGTTGTGAATATGGCAGAAACCATGTATAAGAAGAAGTTATGTAGTAGTGATCTTAATGCGCTGCCGTGCTCTCCAAACTTGTTTAGCAAATCAGAAACAAATATCGGCACACCACCATTATTTTTATCTAAAATGTATCCAATCAAAAGAAAGCAAAACACAGACAGGAGCCGAGCAGCCAATCTGTAAGCAGAAGCTTTTGAAGCCACATTTCGTGAATCAAAACGGAAATTACCTCGGTGCATTAAAAAACAACAACAGAAAGCACTAAGTATAGGTATTAAGAAATACGGAACAACAAGCAAAAACCACCCTATGCGCGTCCATGGAATGAAAACCAAATATATGTAAAATATGGGTATGAATAAAATATTCTGACACATTGATGTAAAGAAAGCAAGGAATAATCTTCGCACCAAATAATCCATATTACGTTTCTTCATGATGTTTCTCCTTTCCTATTTACTACATTTTATGCTTACACTTCCTGTACAACAACTGCTCCCTTATTGCTAAAATCGTCTTGCCTCAGGGTGCACTCATCATGAGTATCATAGTGCTATTTGATAAATGTCCACCAATGCCCCTTCGTGCTCAAAACTCCTTTCATATATTCCACCGTTCTTGATGATTGTTTTTATGGAAGGAGTATTACCTTGTTCTACCGACAAATCCCCTAGCTTTTTATTCTTACTGTCCTTGGAATAAGAATCGTCTCTTTGGTAATTTATACCACACAAGATCTCGCATGTCAATACTCATCGCTATTCTTACAGCCAATTTTATCTGATATCTGATCAGAAATTATTAATGACAACAACTAAGTATCCTTGATACACCAACAAAACCATTGAATATCAGTTTCAATGGTTTTGTTATCTACTAAATTATTTTAATTTTTTATACTCTAATACCCTATTGCATATTGTCTTCTTTTATGAGTATTCTAATTGCTTCTACTGCTGCTTTTATTGCGGCCTCGGTGTCATGCTCCTGTGGATCGTCTAATCCTAATTTTCTTCTTTCCTGGTTTGCTACTACATTTAATATTGATCCGACGCGAACCCTTCTGAAAGCTCCTACGATAAAAAGCGCTGCTGATTCCATTTCTGAAGCTAATGCTCCTAATCTAAGCCATGCCTCCCATTTATTCATAAGGTCATAGCTTACGGGCTTGATTTCAGGTGAGTGCTGTCCGTAAAATGAATCCTTGCACTGGACTATGCCCACATGATATTTTTTCTTTAAATTTTCCGAAGCTTTTACTAATGCGTTCAGTACTTTGTAATCAGCCACCGCCGGGAACTCCATAGGGGCATACTCTCTGCTCGTTCCCTCCATACGGATAGCTCCGGAAGCAATAACCAGATCGCCTCCCATTACATTTACGTCCATGCCTCCACTGGTACCTACACGTATAAATGTGTCTGCTCCTATATTTGCTAATTCTTCTAAAGCAATAGCTGCAGACGGTCCGCCTATGCCTGTTGATGTAACGCTTACCTTAACACCGTCTAAATATCCCGTATATGTAACATATTCTCTATGATCTGCAACTAGGACAGGATTATCAAGGTGTTTTGCAATTTTTTCGCACCTTTTGGGGTCTCCCGGCAATATAACATACCTGCCTACATCGCCCTCCTTCATATTAATGTGGTATTGAACATCTTTTGAATATACAGTGCTCATATGTCCTCCTTGTGTTATAATTTTTATTATAATTTCTTATATGCTTCTATGAGCATTTTTATTTCTTTTCTATCTAGGTTTGCTTTGCTTCTCTTGAATTTCGAGTAAAATATTCCCCCATATTTACTATTATACCCTTTATGTTAGTCACAAACAAATATTTACATAAAAATTGTCATCCTTCGTTACCGGAGGATGACAATTTGCTTATGCTCGGGTTGTTAATGATTATATAGACTGTGGTGAGTCGTTTTCTCTTGTGCTTATCTTGTTTAAAATAATGCTGCTTATTTCTTCAATGCTCATGCTTCCGATGTCACCTTTTTGTCTTTCTCTCACTGATACAGCTCCGCTTTCAGCTTCTTTCTCACCTACAATAAACATGTATGGAACCTTGCTTAACTGCGCTTCTCTTATTTTGTAGCCGATTTTCTCCGCTCTTGTATCAATCTCAACCTTAATATTTGATGCCTCTAGCTGCTCTTTTACCTTCCCTGCATATTCAATAAATTTATCGGATATTGGAAGTATTTTAACCTGTACAGGTGCCAGCCAAGTTGGGAAAGCTCCTGCATATTGTTCAATAAGAATTCCAAAGAATCTTTCAATACTTCCGAATGCTGTTCTGTGAATCATTATCGGTCTGTGCTTCTGTCCATCTGCTCCTACATATTCCATTTCAAATCTCTGTGGAAGCTGATAATCAAGCTGGATTGTTCCGCACTGCCATGTTCTGCCTATGCAGTCAGTGAGGTGGAAGTCAATTTTAGGTCCGTAGAACGCGCCGTCTCCTTCGTTTACTACATAATCAAGTTCTAATTCTTCAAGTGCTGCTTTTAATGATGCTTCTGCAAGATCCCAGTCCTTAATTTCCCCAAGGAATTTTTCAGGCCTTGTTGAAAGCTCTAAGTTATATGAGAATCCAAATTGTTTGTATATTTCATCGATTAATTTAATAACACCCTTAATTTCATCCTTTATTTGCTCAGGCAATATAAACAAATGGGCATCGTCCTGCGTAAATGCTCTTACACGCATCAGTCCGTGAAGTGCGCCAGATAACTCATGTCTGTGTACTCTTCCTGCTTCTGCAACTCTCATTGGAAAATCTTTGTATGAGTGCATAGCATTTTTATATACCAGAATTCCTCCTGGACAGTTCATAGGCTTAATTGCGAAATCCTGTTCATCAATTACAGTTGTATACATATTTTCTCTGTAATTGTACCAGTGACCTGATACCTCCCAGAGATGTTTGTTAAGCATCAGCGGAGTTTCTATTTCAACATAGCCTGCCTTTCTGTGCATTTCTCTCCAGTATTTCATCAATTCGTTTTTAACTTCTACGCCCTTTGGAAGGAAAAATGGAAATCCAGGACCTTCTTCTGACATGAAGAACAAATCAAGCTCTTTTCCTAGTTTTCTGTGATCACGCTTCTTAGCTTCCTCCATCATCTTGATGTATTCTTCTAAGTCTTTTGCTTTTTCAAATGATATTCCATAAATTCTCTGAAGCATTTTATTGTTTTCGTTTCCTCTCCAATATGCTCCTGCAATGCTTAAAAGCTTCATAGCCTTTGGCTTCTTTGTGGACGAAAGATGAGGACCTGCGCACAAATCAACAAAATCTCCCTGTTTGTAGAAAGAAATAACTGCATCTTCAGGCAAATCGTTTATTAGCTCAACCTTATATGGCTCCTGTTTTTCTTCCATAAACTTTAAAGCTTCTGCTCTCGGAAGTTCAAATTTTTCCAGTTCAAGCCCTTCCTTAACTATTTTCTTCATTTCCGCTTCAATTTTAGCAAAATCCTCCTGAACCAGCCTGTAGTCCAGATCTATATCATAATAGAACCCGTTATCTATAGCAGGACCGATTGCTAATTTTGCTTCAGGCCACAGTCTTTTAATTGCCTGTGCCAATATATGTGACGATGTATGCCAAAATACATGTTTACCTTCTTTATCTTCAAATTTAAGGAACATAATGCTTCCATCTTCATTTATTTCTTCTTTTAAGCCGATCGTAGTACCATTGTATACGGCTCCTACCACATTTCTTGCAAGTCCCTCGCTTATGCTCTTAGCAACGTCATAAGCCAAAATTCCATTTTCATATTCTCTGACACTGTTATCAGGCAATGTTAATTTTATCATATCCATTCCTCCATTAAATTTTGCAATATTTAATTTTCATTCTATAACCTGTTTCGAACTGATTATTTAGTTCATATAAATAAGAAATAAAAAAAACGTCCTTAAACAAATGTTTAAGGACGAATATATCGTGGTTCCACCTCAGTTACTTCTCAACAGATTTAAGGCATCCATACCAAGACCTTACGACTAAGCTTTCAGTCTTAACTCCGGATTAGTTTTCATACAGTCATACAAAGGAAGCTTCCACCTTTTCTTCCCTCTCTTTATTGCTGTGTCTGCATTACTCGATCCATCACAGTTCATTTTACCCATTATATTACCCTAAATGAATTTTTGTCAACATATTTTTGCTATTTTTTTCTTGATTTCTTTCCGAACCATTTATCTTTATTCTTTTTATCTCTTGAATTTCTTGACCTTTTTTCTTTTGACAGTTCTACTACTACGTTTTGACCCTTTATTTGTGCTCCATCCATTCTTTTCAAAATACGATTCTTATGCTCTGAGGCCACATTGAAGAAAGAATAATTTTCAAGAACTTCAATTTCTGCTATATCACTTCCTGGAATGTCACATTCTCCGGCAACTGCCCCCAGTATATCCCCAGGCCTTATTCCTTGCTTCTTGCCTGCATTTACATGGAATCTTTCTGTATCTCCGATACTTTTTCTTCCGCCCCTTGAGCTTTTTCTGCGTTCAGGCACAACGTCATTCAAATCTCTTTCCTGGGAGTAATCAAATCTAACCAGCTTCTTTATCATAGCTGCTATAAGTGTTTCAGCATCGTAATCTTGAGACATTAGTTTTTCTGCCAGTTCTCTGTTTTCTCCAAGATCTTCTTTTTCAATTACTTCAACAATATTTCTGATAAATTTATCTTTCTTAACTTCATTTACCTTATCTACAGTAGGAATAGTTCTTTTTCTTATTGATTTTTTAGTATACTTTTCTATATTTTCCAGCTTTCTCATTTCTTTTGCCGTAACAAGAGTAAATGATGCTCCTTCCTTACCAGCTCTACCTGTCCTTCCGATTCGGTGTACATAGTAATCTTCCTTAATTGGAACCTCATAGTTTATAACACATTCAACTTCCTTAATGTCAAGCCCTCTTGCTGCTACATCGGTAGCAATTAAAATTTCTATCAAGCCGTTGTTAAACCTATTCAGTGTGTCTATTCTCTGAGACTGCTTTATATCTCCATGAATCTTATCACAATTGTATCCAATTTCTACAAGGCGATCATAGAGTTCATCAACAGATCTCTTTGTATTGCAGAATACAACTGTCAGCTTTGGTGTATAAGTATCAATAAGTCTTGAAAGAGCTTCTACCTTATCTGAATGTTTAACTAAAAAATAACTTTGCTTAACTTCTTTAGCCGTTATTCCTTCTCTTAAAACCTTAATCGATACAGGGTTATTCAAAAACTTCTTTATAATATTCTTCATTACATCTGGTATCGTAGCCGAAAACAGTGATGTTTGAACCTTATGGTCAATTTTACCCAATATGAGCTCTATGTCCTCTCTAAAGCCCATTTTAAGCATTTCATCAGCTTCATCCAAAACAGCCATTGTAAGTTCACCTAATTTTATAACGCGTCTATCTATAAGGTCTATGATTCTTCCTGGTGTGCCAACAATTATCTGTGCTCCGCCTTTAAGCTTGTTTATTTGATCGCGTATGTCTGCTCCGCCGTATACGGTAACTGTTTTAATACCGTCCATATATTTTCCGTACTTTCTGAATTCATTTGCAACTTGAACTGCCAGTTCTCTTGTTGGCAGCAGCACTATCGCCTGAGGCATTCTTATGTTTTTATCTATCTTTTCAAGTATTGGTATCCCAAACGCTGCAGTCTTACCAGTACCCGTATTTGACTGTCCGACTATATCCTTTCCGTCCAAAATAACAGGTATTGCCTCTTGCTGAATCTGGGTGCATTCTTCAAATCCCATTTCATCCAAGGCTCTTTGAATGTTGTCATTCAAAATAACATTTTCAATTTTCATTAATTTTATCATCCTCGTTCTATTTTTAGTAACTCCTCATTATACAATGCATACCTAATAATTACAAATAATTTTTGTAAATTTTTATTAATATTATTATTTTATATATATTTTCCTTATCTCATAAATTATTTTTAACTACTTACATTGTTTTATTCTCTTTTCAGATGTTTTAAACTATATATTTTTATGGTATTATATTGTAAAAACTATAGCGGAGAAAATAAATGAAAGCATATTATATTTATCACAGCTGTTTTGTAGTAGAAACAGAAACCTCATTTTTAATATTTGATTATTTTGACGATAAAAGAACGCCTGAAGATGATTTTAATTTCAAAGATGTTCTTAATGATATACTTAAAAGCAATAAGCATCTGTACGTTTTTTCATCGCACAGCCATCATGATCATTTTGACAGGTCAATTCTTTCATGGAGCAGTTATAAAAAAGAAACATATTATATATTAAGCAACGATATAAAGCTTTACACCGAAGTAAAAAACATATATACCGTAGGGAAAGATGAAACAACTGAAATAAACAACCTGAAAATATCTACCTTTGGTTCCACTGATGAAGGGGTAAGCTTTTTAGTAGAAATAGATGGGCACACAATATTTCACGCAGGAGATTTGAACTGGTGGAAATGGTCGGATGACACCTCTGAGGAAGAAAAGGAAATGGAAACTGCTTTTAAAAGCATAATTAAAAACATTTTAATCAAGGACGTTGCTATTGATGTTGCCTTTTTCCCTGTTGACGGAAGACTTGAAGAAAATTATTTGTGCGGTGGACAATATTTTATAGAACAAATTAAGCCAAGGATATTTGTTCCAATGCACTTTTGGGATAACTTCAGTATAACAAGTATCTTTAAAAAATCTCAGGCTACCACAACAACTAACATTATTGAACTACAGCATAACAATCAAATTATTATGCAGTAATGAAATTACCGGCAGATTATTAATTTCAACATAGCATATCTGCTTAAAAAATCCGGCCTTAGCCTCGCAGCTAAGCCGGATTTTCTTGTACTACGGATTAATTAATTGACCTTTATCATTATAGGCTTCGTATGATACCTGCTCATCTCCTGTATATATCCTGCAGCTTACGGTTTCCCAGGTTATTTCTTTATTTTTTATGATATATATATAAGGTCCGGCACCCAAGAAAGCTCCTTGACCGCTCCTGAGCACAAACCTGGTAATGACAAAGCTCCGCGCACTGTCAATCTGATTTTGTTCTGCATTCTCATCAAACCAAAAATCAACATTTAATTCTCCGTCAACCAGATAAACTTCCTGTCGGACTAAATCAGTCATAGCATACTGTCCCTCATCCTTAAGCATTGCAACGGACTCTTCATCTGTATAAACAACAGCATTTTGAGGAATCGCAATTGTTAATTTGTCATTGCTGTCTGAGTTTGAAAGAAGCTGCACTGCCGAAACAACTATAACAAGAATTACAAGCAAAATTAAAATTGTCCATTTCTTTTTAATAATCTTAACCTCCAGATTACCCATTTCAAGAATCTCATAATTTCAACAAAAAATCTGTTGGATTATCTAAAAATGTTCACTCATTGTTCCACACGTGCGAAAAGTTACCTTTCGTGTAATTTCGGTTGTATGCATATTTGATATGTAAGATATGAAGTCCATCCCTATTATATGCTTGCCTTTACAAAATGATACAACACGAATAGGAAGTAGAGACTTCATATAGCCATAGGTAACGATTCCCGGCGACTCATTATATTCCAATAAATTATCTTGACACTAAGAACCGTCCCCTGTGACCCTGTGGCCCTGTAATTAGTATATTGTATATCTCCAATCGTCATACTCATTCTGTCCATTATCATACACAAAATTGTCTGGATCAAGGTTAGGGTCATCAAAATAGGTATAAACTGTACTAGACCTATTCGGATCCATGAACCCATAAGTTGTGTAATCATTTCCACCCATCAAGTATTTGCACACTATAGCATGTGCGGCACCTGAGCGAGCTATGTCAAACATCGCTGGTTTGCCACTATCGAGCACGTCATACAAGTCAATAAATTCCATTCCGGAAGTATCATTGTATCCCATACCACAATATTCATACCCGTACTCATACCATGTTCTTGTCCCTTCAGGTGTTCCACTATACTCGTAATCTAAGGCATCGAATATGTCTAAGGCATCATATGATGAATCTGTGCGATAATTTGATATAGCGGCTATACATGCAGCCCAACACAATCCCTTACCATCAGGAGTCGTATCATTGGATACATTTGGTACAGATAGAGAAACATAGTAATCGCTAGATGTCCGTGTATAGTTTTGGATTGGATTAAATGAAGAAAATGTTGCCGGCGACAACTCATAAACAGGAATGTTAAGCCGTTCTAAAGAGTTTTGTTTGTTTGCTGAAATAATCATGTTATCTGAGGCAGTTTGCATGACCATATGGTCATTTCCATCATTATATGCAATAAGAGCAAAAGGAATATTTGTCTTTAAAACATTATTTATTTCAACATTGTTATCAAACATAAAATTGGAATAATACTGGTTATTAACAAATGATACTATGAGTTGTCCAATGTATTCACCATCATTGGTAACAAAATACATCCGAGATGTTCTGTTAGAATGGTTTTTAATAGGCACAGGGTTTGATATTTTTACTTGATCATATGCTTCGTCTCCTAAAGTCAAGTAATGAGGTAATGTAGTATCAATGTATTCATTAAGTGAAGCATTATTAATTTTGGAATCAACCGTATCAGCAGCAACTACTGAAGTGAATGTTAATACAAATACTAAACAACAAGCAAGAAAAATAGAGAAAATACGAACATAATTTTTCATTTCAATTCACAACCTTTCTAATTTAATAGTTTACTTATATTAATGTATTTTAGTCATCTGCTCACAAGATAGCCCATTGGAATCTCCCCCTTTTAATTATTCTAACGGAAGTATAACGGTTACTATATCAATACCAGAAGTCATAATATCAGGAAGTTTTGCACCATCTTTAGCTAGCGGACTCATTGAATAAGCATTGTCACCAATGATAAAATATAGACAGTCATTATCAGCTGCTATGTACATAGGTGCATGTTCTGTCATAGAAGAAAGTGCCTGTATCATTTCTACATCACTATTGGATGACCCAAAGACAATTCGTTCATCATCTAATAATTTTGAAACATAAATAAAATTTGTAATTCGTCCGTTGTCGAAAACTGGAATCCAGAATTTCTTTGCAGTTGGCTCATCACCTTCAAAATTAAATACATGTAGAGCATAGCCACAGTCAATACCGGGAAACATGTTATCTAATGCTGCGCATATATCTTTATCTGGTACGACCGAATACATATACAGAGGTGCAACTGAATAGGAAGTAGGCACTTCATATTCCACTACTTTATATGTATAGTCTCCTCCTATAATTTTATCTCGCCTTTCTGGAAATAGTGATGTTAGACTAAGTATACTAATTGTTATAAGTAGTGCAAAACAGGATACAAGCATAAATCGTATTTTTTTGAATCGGATTGTATAAGGCTTTACGTCATGTATAATATTATCCTTTATCCTATCAATAGCGGCAAATATAGCTTTAATATTCATAAAATGTATACTCCTTATTTATATAAATTCGCTCCGAGAACGTAAAAGGATAGACCATATGGGACGGGCGCAGCCTGCATCCCCTGTAACCTGATACAAATCTAAGCTAACAATTTAAATCCTATTCTAATAATCAACCGTCTCACTATACTTTGTAACAATTTCAATAACATCGCCGGAGCTGTCCAGTGCTGTATGGGTTGTTTTCAGGCGGTAGGAGCCTTTTTCAACATACCAATCCTTGTATAAATACATTTCCTCATCATCACTTGTATCTTCCCACGTTTTAATGGTTGTCCAGTTTCCGGATAGCTGTTGTAATTCTATTTTTACTCCTGCAATATATTCTTTCTGTACACCGGTTTCGCCTTCACAAGTCAATTTACCGCCGGAATTCAAAGTTAAATTATTTAAGCACAGTACAATTGCAATATAATTTGGTTTTATTTCAGTACTATTTTTTAAATCGTCAGTTTCGGCATAAACGCTCGCATGTATGGAATTTACTAAAACCATAATAAAAATAATAAATAAAACCGACAGTACTTTCTTTTTCATAAAAAAATCCTCCTTAATTTTGATTTCATTAATAATAACAAAATTAAAGAGGATTTTCCGACAGCTTTTCAGATAAAAATTTGTTAAAAAAAAATAAAATTTTATAAATTTTATTTTTTTACACTCTTAGCTATTTTCACAAGCTCGCTTTCGCTGATGCTTCCTGTCAAGATATATGCCATTTCATCATAATTCCAGACAAGAATCCTAATATTGTCATTCTCACTGTAGAGGGCTTCTCTTCCATTTATAGTAAGCTCCTTTACATTTGCGCCTTCCGTATCGATTGATAGTGAACTCCTAACATCTCTTGTACGAAAGTTAAAAAATTCATCATCTTTTCTGAATGCAAAGTATAAATGATTTTTTTGCGACTCACTTTTTTCAAGCTTAAAGCCTTCCGGGACATATTCCAGTTTAATCTCACCGAATTTATAGTTATCTGCTTTTGAAGTACCATCTGTAAATTTAATATTTGTATCGTATTGTGTCCTTTCCAGGATAAAATTCATAAACCTAACTCTCCATGCACTTACGCTGCTTATCGTTATTGCGCTTATTGCAATAACAGCAATGAAAATCACTGCGGCACGTTTTGAATAGGTTCTTATTCTGCGAGCAGACCGGAATTTCCGTTCTTTTTTAAACAGTTTTTGCATATCTTCTCTGTGTTTTTCTGAAAACTTATGATTTTGACCTTCATATCCATCCAGTAAGATGTCCACTGCCTTATCTTCGATATCAGAAGCTGCTGTCTGAAGCATCGCATCCATAGCCTTATCAGTCACATATTCTTTTTTATCCATTCAGCTCACCTTCTTTACTTAATAATATTAAAAGCTGTTTTTTTGCTCTCTCAATTCTTTTCTGCACGGTATCAGTCTTAATGTTTTTCAATTCAGCTATTTCAGCTACAGAAAAACCGTGTGAAAATTTAAGGAAAATAACCTCCTGATAAATTGGATTTAAATCCTCAATAATCTTGTTCAACCGTTCAAAGCTTTCATTGTTAATAACAATTTCTGTTATACTTGTATCATCTGATGTCATATTTTCATTAAGTTCTTCTGTTGTCTGTTTTTTTCTTTGATTGTACATATTTATCGAAACATTCTTACATATAGTAACAAATAAGTTTCTTGTTTTCCGACAATTGTTTTCATCTATTTTATGTAGGTGATTATAAACCTGCACAAATGATTGATGAACGGCATCTTCTGCCAAAAATTCATCATGGAGAACATTATAGGCAACATAAAACATCATGTTCCTATATTTATCATAAAGGCGTTCAAGCTTGGAACCTTTTTCTTCGTCTCCCATTAACATAAAAATCATATTTCCACCTTCCCCTTGTTTTTAAGAAATAAAATGTTTTCATGTGCGACCATACAGCATAAGTTTTTATATTTATTATACTTTTTTTTTCGGATATTAACAAGCAAATCAAATTTTGAACAAGAAGAGATAATGTTACTCAGAATGGCAAAAATAGGGTTTATCAATGTCACGAATGTCGCATACACATAGCGACATTTTTTTTATGAGATTAACAATTCTGTTTTGTTTATCAATTTAATTTTAAATAATTTTTAAAAACATATTATAAATTTTTAAAAGACTTAATATATTTTACAAACAAATATATCAAGGGGGACTGGTCATGAAAATTACTATAACAAATGAAAGCGGTGATTTTAAAAAAAATCTGTATACCAAGGATATGGTAACATACGAAGTAAAAAACCAAGAAATAATAGATTTTTTTACGCAATTATCCGAAGCCCATATTAACGACAGCAATATTGATGTAATGTATGAATGCCTCTACAATTTAATAAATTATGGCTATCTATATACAGATTCTGATGATGATATTGATTATGATGATTATGGTGATTATGGTGATTATGACGACTATGATAATTATGATGACTACGATGATGAGAAAGATTATGCATCACAGGATGGCTTCAAGTTGATTGACTCTGAGGTAGAGTATTTTGTAGACAGCGAAAAAGTCGCTAAGGAAGAATATGATGATGCATGGGATGACAGGCTTGGATATCTTGGTTCGTCCAATTGGGAGGAAAAAGGGCTTTCCATCACAAATTCGGAAACAGACGAAATAATATTTTTAGGAAAGATATCTTAATTCCTATGCAAAATAAATAGGGCTTTGAGTTATTAACGCAAAGCCCTGATAATTTTATTGAATAATATTAAAATCCTCTTCCTGCTCCGCCTCCGCCTGAACGGCCTCCGCCTCCGAAGCTTCCTCCGCCTCCGAAGCTTCCTCCGCCGCCGAAACCGCCAAAGCCGCCACCGCCTGGACCGATAATAGGTGGTATGAAAATATTTCTTCGTCTGCCTCTTCTTCCTCCGCCTCCGAAGCCGTTAATTATAATTATCAAAACAATTAATAAAATTAACTTGAATAAAGCCCCATAGTCCGACGAATTGCTATACACATTTCCTCTGTCAACATCTCCAAAAATTACGTCATCATCATATCCGTACTCTTCGTTTACCCTTTCTGTAACCCTGTAAAAAATATTTTCCAAGCCTGCTGAGTAATCTCCGCTTGATAAATAGTCTAATGATTCATCTAATATTCTTCCTGCTTCCGCGTCGGTTATAGCTCCTTCAAGTCCGTAACCAACTTCTATTTTAATTCTTCTTTCCTCCAACGAAAGGAGAATCAACACACCATTATCATATTCTTTGTTTCCTATTTCCCATTGTTCAAAAAGTTCTACAGCATATTTATTTTCATCTAAACCCTGTAAATTTTGAACAGCTGCTACTACGATCTGAGGCTTTTCATCTGTATTTTCGTAGTTAAGATTAATCTTAACCATGTTTGCTTCCGCTTCACTATCTATAATATCAGCAAAATCATTAACATAAAATTCTGTTGTAGGCTTAGGAAACGTTACATTCTGGCCATATGCAAATGTCCCGGTAAATTGTAACAAGACCGCCATTAATATAGGCAGTAAATTTTTCCTCACAAGTATCACACTCCAAATCAATCAAAGTTAACTTCCGGTGCAGTTTCGGCTCCGGGAGTAGCTTCAAAGTACGGTCTTTCCTCAAAGCCAAGTATTCTAGCCCATATTAATCTCGGAAATGTTCTTATTGCTTTATTGTAGTCTCTAACTACTGCATTATACCTGTCGCGTTCGGTTGAAATTCTGTTTTCGGTTCCTGCAAGCTCATCCATCAAAGAGGTTACATTTTGATTTGATTTAAGTTCAGGGTAATTTTCAACCACAACAAGAAGTCTTGATAGTGCACCCTCTAACTGGTTAGATGCCTCCACCTTTTCAGAAGTTGACCCTGCGCCGGCAAGCTTAGATCTTGCATCCGCTATGGCAGTGAATACTTCCTGCTCCTGCGCCATAGCCCCCTTAACAGATTCTACCAAATTTGGAATCAAATCATATCTTCTTTGGAGCTTGCTCTCAACATTTGCCCACTGGGTATTTACATTTTCATCCAGTGCAACCAATGAGTTGTAGCTGCCAAAAATACTAAATACAAACAGAGCTATCAATGCTAATATCACTAATAAAATTATAGTTCCTTTTTTCATTTCACACCTCTTAATCTTCGTCAAATTTTAAAACTGCCAGAAAAGCCTCCTGTGGAACTTCAACGCTACCTATCTGCCTCATGCGCTTCTTGCCTTCTTTTTGCTTCTCCAATAGCTTTTTCTTTCTGGTTATATCTCCACCGTAGCACTTTGACAATACATCTTTTCTAAGTGCCTTGACTGTTTCTCTTGCAATTATTTTTCCTCCTATTGCTGCCTGAAGAGGAACTGCAAACAAATGCCTCGGGATTACGTCTTTTAATCGTTCAACAATTGATTTTCCTCGTTCATATGCTTTCTGCTCATGAACTATAATTGAAAATGCATCAACCAATTCCCCATTTATAAGTATATCCATTTTAACCAGCTCTGAACGAACATATCCGTGAAGTTCATAATCAAGAGATGCGTATCCTCTTGTCTTAGATTTCAAAGCATCAAAGAAATCATAAATAACTTCATTTAGCGGAAGCTTGTAATGAAGAATAACTCTGGTTGCCTCCATATATTCCATATTTTCAAAAATACCTCTTCTGTTTTGACAAAGCTCCATAATTGATCCAACATATTCTGTCGGAGCCATAATGGACGCATTTACAATAGGTTCTTCCATATATTCTATTTCCTGAACAGGAGGCATGTTTGTGGGGTTTTGCATAATCATCATCTGCCCATCTGTTTTATATACCTTGTAAATAACGCTGGGAGTGGTTGCAATTATATTCAAATTGAACTCTCTCTCTAGCCTTTCTTGTATTATTTCCATGTGCAGAAGGCCTAAAAATCCGCATCTAAACCCGAATCCCAATGCAATGGAAGTTTCAGGCTCAAAAGTTAATGCGGCGTCATTTACCTGAAGCTTTTCAAGCGCATCTCTTACCGAATTGTACTCCTCCCCTTCTGCTGGATAAACTCCACAGTAAACCATGGATGTTACCTTCTTGTACCCTGGAAGAGGCTCACTTGCAGGATTATTTGCATTGGTTATAGTGTCTCCCACACGGCAGCTTCTAACCTCCTTCATGCTTGCGCACAAATACCCCACATCTCCTGAATACAATGCGGTTGTCGGTTTTTGAACGGGTGAAATTATTCCGACTTCTGTAACATCAAAAGTCTTGCCTGTGGACATCATCTTAATTTTATCGCCCTTTTTAACTGTTCCTTCCTTAATTCTCAAGAAAGCAACAACTCCTCTGTAGCTGTCATAATAGGAGTCAAAAACCAATGCTTTCAGCGGATCATTTTCATCACCAGCTGGAGGCGGAATTTGCTTTACTACTGCTTCAAGAACATGGTCTATGTTTATATTATCCTTTGCTGATATAAGCGGTGTATTTTCACAGTCAAGCCCGATTACATCTTCTATTTCCTTCTTAATCTCATCAGGTCTTGCACTGGGAAGATCAATTTTATTGATTACTGGAACAATTTCCAAGTCCTGATCCAGCGCAAGGTATACATTTGCCAATGTCTGAGCTTCAATTCCTTGGGATGCATCAACTACAAGAACAGCACCATCACACGCTGCCAAACTCCTTGACACTTCATAGTTAAAGTCAACATGCCCTGGAGTATCTATCAAATTTAGCGTATAGTCATGCCCGTCCTTCGCTTTGTACAAAAGGCTTATTGTTTGAAGCTTAATTGTTATTCCTCTCTCACGTTCCAGATCCATATTATCTAAAACTTGCTGCTGCATCTCTCTGTGAGATATAAGTCCTGTATTTTCTATTAATCTATCTGCTAACGTTGATTTGCCATGATCTATATGGGCAATTATCGAAAAGTTTCTTATGTATTTTTTTCTGTCCAAAAATATGTTCCTCCCTATTTATATGGATATAGGGTATTATATCAAAATTTGCTTATTTATTAAAGATATTATTTGCTAATTTCTTCAATATACTCTATTAAAACATCGCTCAAAAGCTCTGCGCTGTAATTCACCTCGTCGATATGGTTTAATGTACATCCTACTTCTACAAGCAATGCATAATCAGAGAGATATTGATTAAAATACGCCTTATCTCTTATAATAATTTTCCTGAATAGACCAGGATACATCTCTTCGGCTTTATCAAACAAAAGCTGAGCATTTTCTTTGAGCCTGTCATAATTTTCATTGTAATTTCCTATAACAAGAGTGCATGTTGCTGCATTCTCACCGTTAATTTCCGTTGTCTTTACCTGTGATAATGTTTGTTCATACAGAGAGTTCTCCTCAGCACCATCTCTATGTATATCTATAATTAAATTTTTCTTATTGTCTGAAAGCACCTTGCTGACTGCATTTTTTGAATTGTAATATGATGAATTATAATCAGGATAGTCATTATAATCTTTAAGGTGAACTGCATTTATCCCATAGCCCTGCAAATTTGCTGTAATTTTTGTTCCTACACCCATTACATTGTATCTTTCATCCTGGGTTCTGTAGTTTCCTTCCTTATGCGGAAGAAATGCTTCAGTTCCATGAGTGTGAAAAACAACCACATTCAGATTTTCATTAATAGAAGCAGCGTCTATGAATATATCTCGGGGAGAGCTGCTTCTATATGTTGGTGATTCAATTACTCTAAAAAAATCTTCTTGCCTGTTTGCAGCTAACAGTATTTCTTTTTCAGCTAACTGCGGCTCAGTGTCTTCCTCATCGTATATTTTTAACTCATTTTCAGCAATATCATTTTGTTCTTGATTATGGTCTGAAGAATTTAAAACTTCTTCAGATTTGAGAACATCACTATCAATCAATCTGCTTTGTTCTTCACTTTCATTAAAAGTTTTCTCAAGAAAAATATTAAAGTAGGACATTAATTTGTCTATAAAATTCATATCATCCTGATTTTCCACATTTTCATTGTAATGAATGGAGATTGTCGTAACATCCTTCCCTGACTTTCTTTCTTCAGATAAATTGTAGACATAACTGTAACCGATAAAAAGTATCGTCAAACAAAAGATTGACATACTCATATAAATTTTAGTTTTACCCTTATTTCTTCTTCGTCTCTTCATGATCCAACTCCACATATTTTCACAATAGTAATACATTAGTAAATTTCTAATATATTAATGTATATGTGTATTGTTTCCTGAATAACACTGTTATTTTTTACAAATAGGTTACGAAATTAATTCATATCCCGGATGAACTGCTTTATTTATAGATTCAGCCAGCAGTTCAGATAAACTTTCAATAAGTTCATCCACTCCGCTAGGTGTAACTATTGATTCTCCGTACATTGGATTTAAAATCTCCTTTATAAATACCTGTTTTTCGTTATATTCCAGGTCGCTTAATATCCCCATTATTTGACCTACATCATCAGTTTTATCCTTTAATGAATTTTCCATCAGCTCTATGGTATCATTAACAATTGTAGCTGTATCTACCACCGTCGGTATCCCCACTGCTACAACCTTAACCCCTCCAAGAGTCTCTTTGTTCAGCGATCCCTGCATATTTCCTATTCCTGAGCCTGGCTCAATGCCAGCATCCGTAATTTGAACAACTGAACATAGCCTCCTCATCTTTCTGGATGCAAGCGCATCAATAATAATAAGCAGCGTAGGCTTTATTTTTTCAACCACACCCACAATGGTATTAATGGTCTCTATGCCTGTGGTACCAAGCACACCCGGTTCCAATATGGACACTTCGCTGTAATCCTCATCATAATCTTTGTTATATGCCTTAAAAAATTGTCTTGTAACCTTTATTTTATCTAAGGTTCTTGGCCCAAGCGCATCAGCGGTAATATTTCGGTTTCCCAGACCCACAACCAAAACTCTTTCTCGCTTTAAATCAGACACATCCTTAATTGCCTGAGACAATATATTTATTACTTCAATCTTTGATTCACTGTTAAGGCTCTTAAGGCTTTTGGTTTCATAAGTAATATATTTGCCCATTTTTTTCCCAACAGATTTTTCTGCCGCTTTATCTTTGATTTCAAGCTCTACAACTTCGCCATGTTCATAATCATGAGTATTCAAAGTAATTCCCTCAACTTTTTTTGCCAGTGATTCATTGGCTTCATAAGCTAAATCTGTTCTGTAATACATAATTACCTCCTTTTGTTCATGGTTTAAGTATTTCTCCAAAATCGGAGAATATTTAAATTTCATGTAATTTATTGCATATTAGATTTATTATTGAATTTTTTCATTTTTTTATTCTTTATACTTGATTTTTATTAAAATAGCCTGTATAATTGATTTGCTGTCTAAAATATTGTCAATATGCAAATAATATGCTAAAATGTTATAGCATTTGAATAAGACTACTTGAAGGAGGTGAAGATTTTGGCAAATATTAAATCTGCAAAGAAAAGAATCTTAGTTATAAATAAGAAAACTGAAGTTAACAAAAGCAGAAAGTCTGAAATCAAAACATGTATTAAGAAATTCGAAGTAGCTTTAAACGCAGGTGACTACGAAAAAGCTAAAGAATTATTGAGATTATGTGAAAAGAAATTATATCAAGCAGCTGCAAAAAATACTATTCATAAAAAAGCAGCAGCAAGAAAAGTAAGCAGACTATCTAAAAGATTAAATAAAGTTGCTTAATTTTAGCTCATAGGTTTTATTACCTTTGAAACTAAAATCCTTAAGATTCATCAACTAACCTCATATTCTGGATGTGATGTTAGTTGATGAATCTCAGGAAATAAAGAAAAACCGGGTTATCCGGTTTTTTTATTTCACAATTTACTTAATAATTCCGTTAGTAATAAGCTCAAGTCCTATTCTGCCATCAATTTCTCCAGTCTTAATTTTCCTGTCCGTCTCAAGAATCTTTTCCATGTAATATCTTATTTTTTCACCACTCGTGCTTCTGACTTGCTTCGAAAGCTTTGTGGCAATAAATTTTTTAATCTTCATGGTACTCATGATCTCATTAAAGCTGTAGCCCTTTTTAAGTAAAACAGTGTATTGATAAAGCAATCTGTACTGTCTGGCTATCATGTGAATAACAAACTGCTCAGGAGTGTTATTGGTAAGCATCTCATCAAGTATTTCAAATGCCTTTTTTTTATTGCCTTCGCAAATATTATCCACAAGCTTAAAAATATTACTTTCAACAGATTTAATTAATAGCAGGTCAATATCCTCAAAAGATATACTCTTTGAATTTGCCTTGTAAGCTGCAAGTTTTTCTATTTCATTATTTACATGATAAAGACTGACTGTGCTTTCATACTCCAAATACCCTGAGTTATTTGCAATGTAAGCAGCATCATTAAGACTTATGCTCAAATTAAGCTCTTTGAATTTTTCAACAATATATCTGGTTAATTCTCCCTCATTCAGCCTAGTAATTTCAAAAACTGCATTTCCGGCTTTTAAATTTTTAACGATCTTCTTTCTAGAATCCGGTTTTCCTCCCTTAATCAAAAATAAAGTAACGCAGCTATCATTTTTGCCTAACAAATCAATTAGCTTATTATCTTCAGTTTTGTTCAAGCTCCCAGATGAAGTTAAAAATGTTGAATCTTTTACAGTGCACACCTTTTTATTTGACATAAACGAAAAAGTTGTTATAAACTCATAAAAATTACTAAAGTTATTTTCAACTTTTTCAAACTCTGCATAATTCATGCTTTCATATTCGTCGCTGACATATTTATTTTTAATGAGTTTTACTGCATTATCTATGTAATATTCCTCATTCCCATATAAAATTAAAAATTCCGGAACTTTATCTTTCTTAATCAAATCAATTATTATTTTATAGCTCATACCTTTCTCCCTTGTATAGTATACAATAAAGCAACAGGCAAAAATTAATTAAATTCGGTATTAATCCCGTAAAATATAGTTTATAAAAATTATCTGATTTCTGTCCTGTATATGTATTATAATATATTTCGCCGTCATTTAAAATAAAATTTATTTCTCCTTCATTATATGTAGTTAATATTGTGCTCTTATTTCTTTCATATCTGGATATAACCTCCTCCGATGGCATACCGTAATTATTATTACCGTAGCTTATTACAGCTAAATCCGGCTTCAACATATTTACAAAACTATCTGTGGACGAAGTCTTGCTTCCATGATGCGGAACTATAAGAATATCAGCATGCTCCATGCCTAGAAGCATATCTTCTGCTTCCATTTCAATATCTCCCGCCATAAATATTTTTATATTATCAAAACTCATAAGTATTACCATCGATCCATTGTTGGTGCTTTTTGCTATATAATTTTTATCCGGCCATAAGGTTTCTATTTTTAATCGTTCATCTATATTAGAAAAGTTTCCTTTTTTCAATATGTTAACTTTATATTCATCGCTATCAAAAGAAGAAAAAATTTTTTTGATTTTTATATTGTTATTTATTATTTCTTTTAACCCTGAATAATGGTCTTCATCCCAATGGCTTATAAAAACCCCTTCTATTGTTCTTATTCCATGCTTTGTAAGATAAGGAACCGCTGTATACTCCCCAAAGCCGTTTTTATTGCTTCCACAATCAAAAATCAAATTTATATTTTTATATTTAACTGTTGTGAAGAGTCCTTGGTTTGCGTCTACAACATTAAAATACACCTTACTATCCATAGAAGGAATGATTATAAAATCAAATATGCAAAAACTTAATAAGATAGTGATAACACACTTTTTTATTCGAAAACTATTGCATGAAAGAAAATAAAGCATTGCAGCAAGAACAATGTAAAAAAATATAATTTCACATCCAGACATTGTTGGAATGATAACTCCGTTATATGCAACATTATTTGCTAAGCTTATGATATATTTGAGACAATAAAGTATGTAATCAAATATTTTAAAAGGAATCACTAAAAATTCCAATAGAAACCCGCTTGTAAGCAATAAGATAAAGCCATAAATAATTATGACCAAAAAAATTTGTATAAGGATAAGATTATAAAATATACCCATTAGTGGCAGATAGTTAAAGTAATATGCTACAACAGGTAATGTAAATAGCTGTAAAAATAAATAAAGAGAAATAGATTTTATTATTATATTTTTGTATAATACATATTTTAGAATATAGCGATTGTAAAAAATCAGGCTCAAAGCAGCCGTAAATGATAGTAAAAATCCAGCATCCGTAATCCAAAAAGGATTATATAAGGTCAAAATAAGAGCAGCCAGTCCTATAGAGTTAAGAGAATTATATTTTCTGTAAAACATCTCGGCACCGAACAACACAGTAAACATTACAAGTGCTCTCAATACTGTAACAGGAAACCCTATAAGGAAACCATATACCCAAATCAACACCCATGTTAATCCCCAGCTTAATCTATAATTTAAAAAAAGCCTAAATAATGTAATCAAAAATACATACATAAGTGCTATATGAGTTCCTGAAACAGCAAATATATGAGCTAGTCCCATTCCCTTTATCCCGTCATACGTACTTTCATCCAAGTAGTCTGAATCTCCAAGTATTATAGATAAAATTATGTCTGCATTTTCTTTATCCAGTTTATCATAGAATGTGTTTTCTGTATAATTTTTAAAATCAACTGATAGACTTCTAAACCACGAAACATTCTCTTTTAGAGTTTTGACATCTCCTTTCAAAAAAACAACTGCTCCTATTTTTTTCGATTTCAGATAATTTTCATAGTTAAACATCATTCTATTTTTACTGAACCTATTATCTGCTATTCTACCGGTAAATTGAGCAACACTGTTTTCTTTAACCTCGTTCTCTTCTTTTACATAAATTATCGTATTTTCTTCTTCTCTTAATTTGTAATTATTTATGCTTAAAACTCGCGCATTATAGCTAACATATTCAGACTCAGAGCTCTGCTTATTTTTATGGCTAATTTCTACAACCAAGTCTATCTCTTCATTAATGTATTGTTTTAATACAAAAATTGAATTATAATAACTATTAATAAATGATAAAAAAACAAATGCTGCAATTGAAAGACTGTATAAGAATCTTTTAGTGGTAAACGCATTATAAACAAGTATGAACGCAGAAACTGCTAAATAGTATTCAAAACATCCACACTCATACGATAATATTCCAATTGCATAAAAAGCAAAAATATAAATTAATACATGCATAATTACACCTCAACATATTTTACCAAATTTTGGGACGTAAATCAAAACTAATTTTGTACAAGCAGGATAGGAGAATTAATGATCATTAACAGCGGAGAAGTAAATTTAATTAACATTAAAGAAAATATACATAACTTATTAAAAAAATCCTTCTTTATTGATATAGAAACAACCGGTCTGTCCAGAGAATATTCTGATATAATTTCAATAACTGTTCTTCTTTATGAAAACAATGGCTATAAAATTACCCAGATATTCTGTGAATATTCAATTGATGAACCTGAAGCATTAAAATACTTTTACGAATTGATTAGTAAAAAGGAGTATATAATCACCTACAATGGAAACAGTTTTGACATTCCATTTTTAATGCGAAAGATGCAAAAATACAATCTTAATATTGATTTGAGTACCTTTACTAAAGTTGATTTATACTATTGGATGAAAAACATTAAAAATAAAATTGAAGTTCAAAATTTGAAATTAAAAACTGCTGAGAAATATTTTAATATTAATAGAAATGACACTCTAGGCGGAGAGGATATCATAACATTATACAAAGCGTACAGAATAGAACCGAGAAAGGAATTTGCGGAATTGATATTACAGCATAATTATGAGGATGTTTTTAATCTTCCTACACTATTCAGCTGCATACTTGATATGTATGATAATATTCTTCATTATGACAACCTTATGGTTAGTATAAACAGCGAGTCCACAAAAATAAAAAAGAATACTTTAATTTGTAAATGCAACATAATAAGCGCGTTAAAAACTAATTATGTAAACACAAACATTAACTTTAGCTTAAAGACCGATTTAGCCTCTCAAACAATGGAATTACATATCCCATTAGATTTTTTTAAAGATGACAAGATTATGGAGTTTTTCTTTATTGATAATGTAAATTATAAGGTACCAAAATACACAGCAATTGAAGGCATAAAAAGAAACCTTCTTCCTATAAAATTTAACGATAAAATCTTTTACACAAACATATCAAATCTAATAAAAACTGTTTTAGACTCTATTTTTAAATAATATTATTAAATAACAAAAAAGGCTTACTTCTTATTGTAAGCCTTTTTATTTGGTGCCCAAACGCGGAATCGAACCACGGACACGGAGATTTTCAGTCTCCTGCTCTACCGACTGAGCTATCTGGGCAAATTCATTATAAACAAATTAAATGTTTTATGAGTGGGCCTTCAAGGACTCGAACCTTGGACCTACCGGTTATGAGCCGGGCGCTCTAACCAACTGAGCTAAAGGCCCAAAACAATATGTTTTGGTACAGTGGGCTTAGATGGACTCGAACCATCGACCTCACGCTTATCAGGCGTGCGCTCTAACCACCTGAGCTATAAGCCCATTTTAAGTATCGGGGCGGCAGGATTTGAACCCGCGGCCCTCTGGTCCCAAACCAGATGCGCTACCAAACTGCGCTACGCCCCGTTGCATAAAAACTATTTTAAACAGGAGTGGCAGGACTCGAACCCACGACACTTGGTTTTGGAGACCAATGTTCTACCGACTGAACTACACTCCTACTATGTAACTTACGGAGAAGGAGGGATTTGAACCCTCGCATCCTTGTCAGATCTACTCCCTTAGCAGGGGAGCCTCTTCGGCCACTTGAGTACTTCTCCATTATGCATAGTTTAATTTGGCGGAGAGGGTGGGATTCGAACCCACGCGGGCTTACACCCAAACGGTTTTCAAGACCGCCTCGTTATGACCACTTCGATACCTCTCCAATGGTGATCCATCGGCGATTCGAACGCCGGACACCTTGATTAAAAGTCAAGTGCTCTGCCTGCTGAGCTAATGGATCATAATAAATTAAATGGCTGGGATGGCAGGATTCGAACCTACGCATACTAGAGTCAAAGTCTAGTGCCTTACCGCTTGGCGACATCCCAATTCTTTATTCTTTGGCTGGGGTAGTAGGATTTGAACCCACGAATGCCAGAGTCAGAGTCTGGTGCCTTACCGCTTGGCGATACCCCACTAAAATGCACCCAGGAGGATTCGAACCCCCGGCACACGGATTAGAAGTCCGTTGCTCTATCCTACTGAGCTATGGGTGCTCAGTAATTTCTAAAAACTACCAAATTTTTAAAAAATTTCTTAAGAATTTGAATAGGTTATATTGGAGCGGGTGAAGGGAATCGGACCCTCGCGACCAGCTTGGAAGGCTGGGGCTCTACCATTGAGCTACACCCGCAAAATAAATTTATGTTGGAGCGGAAGACGAGATTCGAACTCGCGACCCTCGCCTTGGCAAGGCGATGCTCTACCACTGAGCCACTTCCGCAATGGTGGAAGAGATTGGATTCGAACCAATGAAGGCGGTGCCAACGGATTTACAGTCCGTCCCCTTTAGCCACTCGGGAACTCTTCCTTATTTTTTTAATGTTACAAAGCTGGTGGGAGGACTTGAACCCCTAACCTACTGATTACAAGTCAGTTGCTCTACCAATTGAGCTACACCAGCATATATAATTGTTTTACGCCAATAAATTACTTCTTCGACTATACTTCTTTTTTTTAATGGCGACCTGGAAGGGGCTCGAACCCTCGACCTCCAGCGTGACAGGCTGGCATTCTAACCAACTGAACTACCAGGCCGCTTTTGCAGTTAATCACTGCATTTGACCTACCAACACTTTTCAGAAAAATCTGATTAATGAAGTTAGGACTTAAGTGGAAACTATAGGGCTCGAACCTATGACCCCCTGCTTGTAAGGCAGATGCTCTCCCAACTGAGCTAAGCTTCCATATTTTGCAGTCTCATTCACCAATTTTTCTGCTCCTTACGTCACAAAAATTGGGAATTCGTTACATATGACCTACCATCCATTTTTCAGAAAGAAACTCTGAAAAATGGGGTTAGGGCATCATGACCCTACCGGGACTCGAACCCGGGTTATCGCCGTGAAAGGGCGGTGTCTTAACCGCTTGACCATAGGGCCTTATTGTACATTCTCGTTCAAAAATTTTGAACTTGCTGCCAATGACCTACCATCATCTTTTTCCCAATATTAATTGAAAAAATGGGTTAGGGCATCTTGATAGCGGCGAACGGATTTGAACCGCTGACACTGCGGGTATGAACCGCATGCTCTAGCCAACTGAGCTACGCCGCCATATTTCAATAACACAAGTGTACTTTAAAGTGTTATTTGAATGCTCAGAAACGCTTAGTCTTGAGCTTAATTACTTTTGGTAGCGGGAGCTGGATTCGAACCAACGGCCTCCGGGTTATGAGCCCGACGAGCTTCCAACTGCTCTATCCCGCGAAAATTCATTGATGCCGAAGACCGGACTCGAACCGGTACGAATTTGAGGTTCGCAGGATTTTAAGTCCTGTGCGTCTGCCAATTCCGCCACTTCGGCTTTGTATCTTTGTTGGCTCCGAGGGTGGGGCTCGAACCCACGACCTACCGGTTAACAGCCGGTTGCTCCACCATTGAGCTACCTCGGAATAACCCGGCGACGTCTTACTTTCCCAGGCAGTTGCCCGCCAAGTATCATCAGCGCTGAAGAGCTTAACTTCCGTGTTCGAGATGGGTACGGGTGTGTCCTCTTCGCTATTGTCACCAGATATATAAAAGTTCTTTCAGAACTTTCAAAATCGCATAGGAATTTTTAGATTAGACATTTTTGCGCAGTCTCATTTACCAATTTACTTGCTCCTTGCGTCGCATAAATTGGGAATTCGTTGCGAATGACCTACCTTCAATTTTTTTCTCCTTTTAGTCGAAAAAATTGGGTTAGGGCATCTTTGAGGTCAAGACCTCGACCTATTAGTATTGCTCAGCTGAATGCATTGCTGCACTTACACATGCAACCTATCAACCCGTTAACATATCGGGGGTCTTACTCACTTGCGTGATGGGAAATCTTATCTTAGGGCTAGTTTCGCGCTTAGATGCTTTCAGCGCTTATCTAATCCAGACTCAGCTACTCAGCTATGCCACTGGCGTGACAACTGATGCACCGGCGGTCTGTCCATTCCGGTCCTCTCGTACTAGGAACAGCTCCCTTCAAATTTCCTGCGCCCACGGCGGATAGGGACCGAACTGTCTCACGACGTTCTGAACCCAGCTCGCGTGCCTCTTTAATGGGCGAACAGCCCAACCCTTGGGACCTGCTTCAGCCCCAGGATGAGACGAGCCGACATCGAGGTGCCAAACCTCCCCGTCGATGTGGACTCTTGGGGGAGATAAGCCTGTTATCCCCAGGGTAGCTTTTATCCGTTAAGCGATGGCCTTTCCACTCGGTGCCACCGGATCACTAAGTCCAACTTTCGTTCCTGCTCGAGATGTCTCTCTCGCAGTCAAGCTCCCTTCTGCCTTTACACTCTTCGCACGATTTCCGACCGTGCTGAGGGAACCTTTGAGCGCCTCCGTTACTCTTTCGGAGGCGACCGCCCCAGTCAAACTGCCCAACTGACAGTGTCCATATACCGGTTCACGGTATCATGTTAGAAATTCAGTAACAATAGAGTGGTATCCCAACGTTGGCTCCACCGATACTGGCGTACCGATTTCTCTGCCTCCCACCTATTCTGTACAATTGCTACCGAATTCCAATGTCAGCCTGCAGTAAAGCTCCATGGGGTCTTTCCGTCCTGCCGCGGGTAACTCGCATCTTCACGAGTACTACAATTTCACCGGATCTATTGTTGAGACAGTGCCCAAATCGTTACACCTTTCGTGCGGGTCGGAACTTACCCGACAAGGAATTTCGCTACCTTAGGACCGTTATAGTTACGGCCGCCGTTTACTGGGGCTTAAGTTCAAAGCTTCTCTTTCGATGACTTCTCCCCTTAACCTTCCAGCACCGGGCAGGTGTCAGCACCTATACTTCATCTTTCGATTTAGCAGATACCTGTGTTTTTGGTAAACAGTCGCTTGGGCCTGTTTTCTGTGGCCCTTCTAAGCTCCAACAGTTCTGTCTTCACTCTGAAGGGCACCCCTTCTCCCGAAGTTACGGGGTCATTTTGCCTAGTTCCTTAACAATAGTTCTTCCGCTCATCTTTGGATTCTCTCCTTGCCTACCTGTGTCGGTTTACGGTACGGGCACCTTCTTGCTCGATAGAGGCTTTTCTTGACAGTGTGGGCTCAGCTGCTTCACTACTTATTTTCGCTCCCATTCGTATCTCAGGATTGACGTTACGGATTTGCCTGTATCGTCTCCCTACTTACTTAGACGCACTTTTCCAGCTGTGCGCCAGCTTACCCTCCTGTGTCACCCCATTTCTCAAACGCTTAAAGGTGGTACTGGAATTTCAACCAGTTGTCCATCGCCTACGCCTTTTGGCCTCGGCTTAGGTCCCGACTTACCCTGAGTGGACGAGCCTTCCTCAGGAATCCTTAGGCTTTCGATGGGTGAGATTCTCACTCACCTTTCGCTACTCATGCCAACATTCTCTCTTCTGTACAGTCCACGACTCCTTTCGGTAGTGCTTCTATCCGTACACAATGCTCCTCTACCGATGTCGTAAATCTCTTCATTCGCTCAATTTTGATTTTAGCCCCGTTAGAGCTTTTCAAAATCCTTCCTTTTTATCTATTTTAATTAATGAAGGATTTTGAACTGAGATGTCCTCAGTTATCGTTTCATTGAACAGATGAAGAGCTTTACGACATCCCACAACTTCGGTAATAGATTTTAGCCCCGGACATCTTCGGCGCAAAACCACTCGACCAGTGAGCTATTACGCACTCTTTTAATGAATGGCTGCTTCTAAGCCAACATCCTGGTTGTCTGTGTAGTTTTACATCCTTTTCCACTTAATCTATATTTTGGGACCTTAGTTGGTGATCTGGGCTGTTTCCCTTTTGACTATGAAACTTATCTCACATAGTCTGACTCCCTAGCAACATATATATGGTATTCGGAGTTTGATAGGTTTTGGTAACGTATAACGCCCCTAGACCATTCAGTGCTCTACCCCCACTATACTTACTTGAGGCTAGTCCTAAAGCTATTTCGAGGAGAACCAGCTATCTCCGGGTTCGATTGGAATTTCACCGCTATCCACACGTCATCCCGTAGCTTTTAAACGCTAATGGGTTCGGTCCTCCACCAGATTTTACTCTAGCTTCAACCTGCACATGGATAGGTCACCCGGTTTCGGGTCTACAACATACAACTTTCGCCCTTTTCAGACTCGATTTCTCTTCGGCTCCTAACCTTTGGTTATTAACCTTGCTGCATATTGTAACTCGTTGGCCCGTTCTACAAAAAGTACGCGGTCACACTTTTGTGCTTCCACTGTTTTTAGGCTCAGGGTTTCAGGTTCTTTTTCACTCCCCTCCCGGGGTTCTTTTCACCTTTCCCTCACGGTACTATTCTCTATCGGTCACTGGGTAGTATTTAGCCTTGGGAGGTGGTCCTCCCTGCTTCCCACAAGATTCCTCGTGTCCCGTGGTACTCTGGATCATATCCTCGCTTCAAACTGTTTTGCTTACGTGTCTATCACATTCTTTGGAGGAGCTTTCCAGCTCTCTTCGGCTACAGTTTTCTGTCTCTTTGATATGTCCTCAACCCCAAGTATTTCTACTTGGTTTGGGCTCTTCCGCTTTCGCTCGCCGCTACTTACGGAATCATTTTTTATTTTCTCTTCCTAAGGGTACTTAGATGTTTCAGTTCCCCTCGTTCCCCTCATACAGCTATTTATTCACTGTATGATACATAAGGTTTACCTTATGTGAGTTTCCTCATTCGGATATCTGCGGATTATCGGCTGCTTACGCCTCCCCGCAGCATTTCGTAGTTTGCCACGTCCTTCTTCGGCTCCCAGTGCCAAGGCATTCGCCCTTAGCCCTTTCTATCTTGACCTGTTTGTCATTGTTATGTCTTCATAACATTTTTTTTGGTTAAATTGTATTTGTTTTTTAAAATTTGAATTTAACTTTTCTCAATGTCTCGCAGTTTCATTCTCCAATTTTTTTGCTCCTTATGGTCGCATAAATTGGGAATTCATTGCGAATGTCTTACCATCAATTTTTTTCTTCCTACGGTCGAAAAAATTGGGTAAGGCATCTTCTCTTTTTTTCCTATGCAATTTTCAAAGTTCTGTGGTTTTATACTGTATCCTTCAGTCTTGCTTTACTTTTGTTTAAAGCAAGCAATAAAACAGCATAAGTCCTTTAGTTCTCCTTAGAAAGGAGGTGATCCAGCCGCACCTTCCGATACGGCTACCTTGTTACGACTTCACCCCAGTCATTGATCCTACCTTCGGCGCCTGCCTCCTTGCGGTTAGCTCAGCGACTTCGGGTATTACCAACTTCCATGGTGTGACGGGCGGTGTGTACAAGACCCGGGAACGCATTCACCGCGACATTCTGATTCGCGATTACTAGCAACTCCGACTTCATGTAGGCGAGTTGCAGCCTACAATCCGAACTGGGATCGGTTTATTGGGATTTGCTCCGGATTGCTCTTTCGCTTCCCTTTGTACCGACCATTGTAGCACGTGTGTAGCCCAAGACATAAGGGGCATGATGATTTGACGTCATCCCCACCTTCCTCCGATTTATCATCGGCAGTCTCTTTAGAGTGCCCAGCTTTACCTGCTGGCAACTAAGGATAAGGGTTGCGCTCGTTGCGGGACTTAACCCAACATCTCACGACACGAGCTGACGACAACCATGCACCACCTGTCTCCCTTGCTTCCGAAGAAGAGAGTACATCTCTGCACTGGTCAAGGGGATGTCAAGCCTTGGTAAGGTTCTTCGCGTTGCTTCGAATTAAACCACATGCTCCGCTGCTTGTGCGGGTCCCCGTCAATTCCTTTGAGTTTCAGTCTTGCGACCGTACTCCCCAGGCGGAGTGCTTATTGTGTTTACTTCGGCACTGACCATCGCTGGCCAACACCTAGCACTCATCGTTTACAGCGTGGACTACCAGGGTATCTAATCCTGTTTGCTACCCACGCTTTCGTGACTCAGCGTCAGTTACAGTCCAGTAAGCCGCCTTCGCCACTGGTGTTCCTCCTAATATCTACGCATTTCACCGCTACACTAGGAATTCCGCTTACCTCTCCTGCACTCAAGTAATACAGTTTCAAATGCTAACTATGGTTAAGCCTTAGCCTTTTACATCTGACACATACTACCGCCTACTCACCCTTTACGCCCAGTAAATCCGGACAACGCTCGCCCCCTACGTATTACCGCGGCTGCTGGCACGTAGTTAGCCGGGGCTTCCTCCTTGGCTACTGTCATTTTTTTCTTCACCAAGGACAGAGTTTTACGATCCGAAAACCTTCTTCACTCACGCGGCGTCGCTGCATCAGGGTTTCCCCCATTGTGCAATATTCCCCACTGCTGCCTCCCGTAGGAGTCTGGACCGTGTCTCAGTTCCAGTGTGGCCGTTCACCCTCTCAGGCCGGCTACTGATCGTCGCCTTGGTAGGCCTTTACCCCACCAACTAGCTAATCAGACGCGAACTCATCCTATACCTCTAACGATTTGACTCATCAACCATGCGGTCATCAAGTGTTATATGGTTTTAATCCCGGTTTCCCGAGGCTATTCCTTTGTACAGGGCAGATTGTTCACGCGTTACTCACCCGTCCGCCACTAAGTATATTCCGAAAAACATACTTCGTTCGACTTGCATGTGTTAGGCACGCCGCCAGCGTTCGTCCTGAGCCAGGATCAAACTCTCGTTTTATATTCTTGCTCAAGATAGCGCTTAGCTTATCTTTGTCTTTCTTTACTTTGGTTCTTTAGTTCTTTTTTTCTTTGAACTCTCAAAGGTTTCTTATGCTGTTTTATTGTCTAGGTTCTTCGCTGTTTTTTGCGACAGCTTGAATAGCTTATCACATCTTGTCAATGTTGTCAACTATTTTTTTTGCTTCATTTCTGAATAGCTTTGTTAGTTTACCATAATCATTTCTGAATGTCAATTACATTTTAAAATATCTTATAAATTTTTGTTTTTATATAAATTATTAAAAAATGGTGCCCAAACGCGGAATCGAACCACGGACACGGAGATTTTCAGTCTCCTGCTCTACCGACTGAGCTATCTGGGCACAATGGGCCTTCAAGGACTCGAACCTTGGACCTACCGGTTATGAGCCGGGCGCTCTAACCAACTGAGCTAAAGGCCCAAAACAAATTGTTTTGGTATGGTGGGCTTAGATGGACTCGAACCATCGACCTCACGCTTATCAGGCGTGCGCTCTAACCACCTGAGCTATAAGCCCGCTTTAAGTATCGGGGCGGCAGGATTTGAACCCGCGGCCCTCTGGTCCCAAACCAGATGCGCTACCAAACTGCGCTACGCCCCGTTAATGGCGGAGAGGGTGGGATTCGAACCCACGCGGGCTTACACCCAAACGGTTTTCAAGACCGCCTCGTTATGACCACTTCGATACCTCTCCAATAATGATCCATCGGCGATTCGAACGCCGGACACCTTGATTAAAAGTCAAGTGCTCTGCCTGCTGAGCTAATGGATCGTATTAATTTTGCTGAGTGACCCATCAGGGACTCGAACCCTGGACACCCTGATTAAGAGTCAGGTGCTCTACCAGCTGAGCTAATGAGTCATATTAAAATTTAAATGGTGCACCCAGGAGGATTCGAACCCCCGGCACACGGATTAGAAGTCCGTTGCTCTATCCTACTGAGCTATGGGTGCTCAGTATTTTTATTGTGTTAAATCCTCAAAATTTTCTTTTAAATATTATGGAGCTGGTGGGAGGACTTGAACCCCTAACCTACTGATTACAAGTCAGTTGCTCTACCAATTGAGCTACACCAGCATATATAATTGTTTTACGCCAATAAATTACTTCTTCGACTATACTTCTTTTTTTTAATGGCGACCTGGAAGGGGCTCGAACCCTCGACCTCCAGCGTGACAGGCTGGCATTCTAACCAACTGAACTACCAGGCCGCTTTTGCAGTTAATCACTGCATTTGACCTACCAACACTTTTCAGAAAAATCTGATTAATGAAGTTAGGACTTAAGTGGAAACTATAGGGCTCGAACCTATGACCCCCTGCTTGTAAGGCAGATGCTCTCCCAACTGAGCTAAGCTTCCATATTTTGCAGTCTCATTCACCAATTTTTCTGCTCCTTACGTCACAAAAATTGGGAATTCGTTACATATGACCTACCATCCATTTTTCAGAAAGAAACTCTGAAAAATGGGGTTAGGGCATCATGACCCTACCGGGACTCGAACCCGGGTTATCGCCGTGAAAGGGCGGTGTCTTAACCGCTTGACCATAGGGCCTTATTGTACATTCTCGTTCAAAAATTTTGAACTTGCTGCCAATGACCTACCATCATCTTTTTCCCAATATTAATTGAAAAAATGGGTTAGGGCATCTTGATAGCGGCGAACGGATTTGAACCGCTGACACTGCGGGTATGAACCGCATGCTCTAGCCAACTGAGCTACGCCGCCATATTTCAATAACACAAGTGTACTTTAAAGTGTTATTTGAATGCTCAGAAACGCTTAGTCTTGAGCTTAATTACTTTTGGTAGCGGGAGCTGGATTCGAACCAACGGCCTCCGGGTTATGAGCCCGACGAGCTTCCAACTGCTCTATCCCGCGAAAATTCATTGATGCCGAAGACCGGACTCGAACCGGTACGAATTTGAGGTTCGCAGGATTTTAAGTCCTGTGCGTCTGCCAATTCCGCCACTTCGGCTTTGTATCTTTGTTGGCTCCGAGGGTGGGGCTCGAACCCACGACCTACCGGTTAACAGCCGGTTGCTCCACCATTGAGCTACCTCGGAATAACCCGGCGACGTCTTACTTTCCCAGGCAGTTGCCCGCCAAGTATCATCAGCGCTGAAGAGCTTAACTTCCGTGTTCGAGATGGGTACGGGTGTGTCCTCTTCGCTATTGTCACCAGATATATAAAAGTTCTTTCAGAACTTTCAAAATCGCATAGGAATTTTTAGATTAGACATTTTTGCGCAGTCTCATTTACCAATTTACTTGCTCCTTGCGTCGCATAAATTGGGAATTCGTTGCGAATGACCTACCTTCAATTTTTTTCTCCTTTTAGTCGAAAAAATTGGGTTAGGGCATCTTTGAGGTCAAGACCTCGACCTATTAGTATTGCTCAGCTGAATGCATTGCTGCACTTACACATGCAACCTATCAACCCGTTAACATATCGGGGGTCTTACTCACTTGCGTGATGGGAAATCTTATCTTAGGGCTAGTTTCGCGCTTAGATGCTTTCAGCGCTTATCTAATCCAGACTCAGCTACTCAGCTATGCCACTGGCGTGACAACTGATGCACCGGCGGTCTGTCCATTCCGGTCCTCTCGTACTAGGAACAGCTCCCTTCAAATTTCCTGCGCCCACGGCGGATAGGGACCGAACTGTCTCACGACGTTCTGAACCCAGCTCGCGTGCCTCTTTAATGGGCGAACAGCCCAACCCTTGGGACCTGCTTCAGCCCCAGGATGAGACGAGCCGACATCGAGGTGCCAAACCTCCCCGTCGATGTGGACTCTTGGGGGAGATAAGCCTGTTATCCCCAGGGTAGCTTTTATCCGTTAAGCGATGGCCTTTCCACTCGGTGCCACCGGATCACTAAGTCCAACTTTCGTTCCTGCTCGAGATGTCTCTCTCGCAGTCAAGCTCCCTTCTGCCTTTACACTCTTCGCACGATTTCCGACCGTGCTGAGGGAACCTTTGAGCGCCTCCGTTACTCTTTCGGAGGCGACCGCCCCAGTCAAACTGCCCAACTGACAGTGTCCATATACCGGTTCACGGTATCATGTTAGAAATTCAGTAACAATAGAGTGGTATCCCAACGTTGGCTCCACCGATACTGGCGTACCGATTTCTCTGCCTCCCACCTATTCTGTACAATTGCTACCGAATTCCAATGTCAGCCTGCAGTAAAGCTCCATGGGGTCTTTCCGTCCTGCCGCGGGTAACTCGCATCTTCACGAGTACTACAATTTCACCGGATCTATTGTTGAGACAGTGCCCAAATCGTTACACCTTTCGTGCGGGTCGGAACTTACCCGACAAGGAATTTCGCTACCTTAGGACCGTTATAGTTACGGCCGCCGTTTACTGGGGCTTAAGTTCAAAGCTTCTCTTTCGATGACTTCTCCCCTTAACCTTCCAGCACCGGGCAGGTGTCAGCACCTATACTTCATCTTTCGATTTAGCAGATACCTGTGTTTTTGGTAAACAGTCGCTTGGGCCTGTTTTCTGTGGCCCTTCTAAGCTCCAACAGTTCTGTCTTCACTCTGAAGGGCACCCCTTCTCCCGAAGTTACGGGGTCATTTTGCCTAGTTCCTTAACAATAGTTCTTCCGCTCATCTTTGGATTCTCTCCTTGCCTACCTGTGTCGGTTTACGGTACGGGCACCTTCTTGCTCGATAGAGGCTTTTCTTGACAGTGTGGGCTCAGCTGCTTCACTACTTATTTTCGCTCCCATTCGTATCTCAGGATTGACGTTACGGATTTGCCTGTATCGTCTCCCTACTTACTTAGACGCACTTTTCCAGCTGTGCGCCAGCTTACCCTCCTGTGTCACCCCATTTCTCAAACGCTTAAAGGTGGTACTGGAATTTCAACCAGTTGTCCATCGCCTACGCCTTTTGGCCTCGGCTTAGGTCCCGACTTACCCTGAGTGGACGAGCCTTCCTCAGGAATCCTTAGGCTTTCGATGGGTGAGATTCTCACTCACCTTTCGCTACTCATGCCAACATTCTCTCTTCTGTACAGTCCACGACTCCTTTCGGTAGTGCTTCTATCCGTACACAATGCTCCTCTACCGATGTCGTAAATCTCTTCATTCGCTCAATTTTGATTTTAGCCCCGTTAGAGCTTTTCAAAATCCTTCCTTTTTATCTATTTTAATTAATGAAGGATTTTGAACTGAGATGTCCTCAGTTATCGTTTCATTGAACAGATGAAGAGCTTTACGACATCCCACAACTTCGGTAATAGATTTTAGCCCCGGACATCTTCGGCGCAAAACCACTCGACCAGTGAGCTATTACGCACTCTTTTAATGAATGGCTGCTTCTAAGCCAACATCCTGGTTGTCTGTGTAGTTTTACATCCTTTTCCACTTAATCTATATTTTGGGACCTTAGTTGGTGATCTGGGCTGTTTCCCTTTTGACTATGAAACTTATCTCACATAGTCTGACTCCCTAGCAACATATATATGGTATTCGGAGTTTGATAGGTTTTGGTAACGTATAACGCCCCTAGACCATTCAGTGCTCTACCCCCACTATACTTACTTGAGGCTAGCCCTAAAGCTATTTCGAGGAGAACCAGCTATCTCCGGGTTCGATTGGAATTTCACCGCTATCCACACGTCATCCCGTAGCTTTTAAACGCTAATGGGTTCGGTCCTCCACCAGATTTTACTCTAGCTTCAACCTGCACATGGATAGGTCACCCGGTTTCGGGTCTACAACATACAACTTTCGCCCTTTTCAGACTCGATTTCTCTTCGGCTCCTAACCTTTGGTTATTAACCTTGCTGCATATTGTAACTCGTTGGCCCGTTCTACAAAAAGTACGCGGTCACACTTTTGTGCTTCCACTGTTTTTAGGCTCAGGGTTTCAGGTTCTTTTTCACTCCCCTCCCGGGGTTCTTTTCACCTTTCCCTCACGGTACTATTCTCTATCGGTCACTGGGTAGTATTTAGCCTTGGGAGGTGGTCCTCCCTGCTTCCCACAAGATTCCTCGTGTCCCGTGGTACTCTGGATCATATCCTCGCTTCAAACTGTTTTGCTTACGTGTCTATCACATTCTTTGGAGGAGCTTTCCAGCTCTCTTCGGCTACAGTTTTCTGTCTCTTTGATATGTCCTCAACCCCAAGTATTTCTACTTGGTTTGGGCTCTTCCGCTTTCGCTCGCCGCTACTTACGGAATCATTTTTTATTTTCTCTTCCTAAGGGTACTTAGATGTTTCAGTTCCCCTCGTTCCCCTCATACAGCTATTTATTCACTGTATGATACATAAGGTTTACCTTATGTGAGTTTCCTCATTCGGATATCTGCGGATTATCGGCTGCTTACGCCTCCCCGCAGCATTTCGTAGTTTGCCACGTCCTTCTTCGGCTCCCAGTGCCAAGGCATTCGCCCTTAGCCCTTTCTATCTTGACCTGTTTGTCATTGTTATGTCTTCATAACATTTTTTTTTGGTTAAATTGTATTTATTATTTAAAATTTGAATTTAACTAATGTCTTCTCTTTTCATTTTCCTATGCAATTTTCAAAGTTCTGTATCGCTTTAACTTTGTCGTTAAAGTGGTGGAGATAAGGAGATTCGAACTCCTGACCCCCTGCTTGCAAGGCAGGTGCTCTCCCAGCTGAGCTATACCCCCACATTATTTGGTTTTAAAAAGAGCCACTTTATACTGTTAGCTCAACAGTCTTATTTAAAATACATAATTTTTATTGTTTTTAAATAAGCAATAAAACAGCATAAGTCCTTTAGTTCTCCTTAGAAAGGAGGTGATCCAGCCGCACCTTCCGATACGGCTACCTTGTTACGACTTCACCCCAGTCATTGATCCTACCTTCGGCGCCTGCCTCCTTGCGGTTAGCTCAGCGACTTCGGGTATTACCAACTTCCATGGTGTGACGGGCGGTGTGTACAAGACCCGGGAACGCATTCACCGCGACATTCTGATTCGCGATTACTAGCAACTCCGACTTCATGTAGGCGAGTTGCAGCCTACAATCCGAACTGGGATCGGTTTATTGGGATTTGCTCCGGATTGCTCTTTCGCTTCCCTTTGTACCGACCATTGTAGCACGTGTGTAGCCCAAGACATAAGGGGCATGATGATTTGACGTCATCCCCACCTTCCTCCGATTTATCATCGGCAGTCTCTTTAGAGTGCCCAGCTTTACCTGCTGGCAACTAAGGATAAGGGTTGCGCTCGTTGCGGGACTTAACCCAACATCTCACGACACGAGCTGACGACAACCATGCACCACCTGTCTCCCTTGCTTCCGAAGAAGAGAGTACATCTCTGCACTGGTCAAGGGGATGTCAAGCCTTGGTAAGGTTCTTCGCGTTGCTTCGAATTAAACCACATGCTCCGCTGCTTGTGCGGGTCCCCGTCAATTCCTTTGAGTTTCAGTCTTGCGACCGTACTCCCCAGGCGGAGTGCTTATTGTGTTTACTTCGGCACTGACCATCGCTGGCCAACACCTAGCACTCATCGTTTACAGCGTGGACTACCAGGGTATCTAATCCTGTTTGCTACCCACGCTTTCGTGACTCAGCGTCAGTTACAGTCCAGTAAGCCGCCTTCGCCACTGGTGTTCCTCCTAATATCTACGCATTTCACCGCTACACTAGGAATTCCGCTTACCTCTCCTGCACTCAAGTAATACAGTTTCAAATGCTAACTATGGTTAAGCCTTAGCCTTTTACATCTGACACATACTACCGCCTACTCACCCTTTACGCCCAGTAAATCCGGACAACGCTCGCCCCCTACGTATTACCGCGGCTGCTGGCACGTAGTTAGCCGGGGCTTCCTCCTTGGCTACTGTCATTTTTTTCTTCACCAAGGACAGAGTTTTACGATCCGAAAACCTTCTTCACTCACGCGGCGTCGCTGCATCAGGGTTTCCCCCATTGTGCAATATTCCCCACTGCTGCCTCCCGTAGGAGTCTGGACCGTGTCTCAGTTCCAGTGTGGCCGTTCACCCTCTCAGGCCGGCTACTGATCGTCGCCTTGGTAGGCCTTTACCCCACCAACTAGCTAATCAGACGCGAACTCATCCTATACCTCTAACGATTTGACTCATCGACCATGCGGTCATCAAGTGTTATATGGTTTTAATCCCGGTTTCCCGAGGCTATTCCTTTGTACAGGGCAGATTGTTCACGCGTTACTCACCCGTCCGCCACTAGATTTACCTTTTCACTTAGCTCTCGAATTTCAAGTGTGTTGTCACTTGGGTTTAGCGTGAAGCACAAATGTGCAACTCACTGTTTTTCTACATCTTATTATATTGTGCACTTTTGTGCTTGTTGTAGATGTTCGAGCTCTCAGTGAAAAAGTAAATCTCGTTCGACTTGCATGTGTTAGGCACGCCGCCAGCGTTCGTCCTGAGCCAGGATCAAACTCTCGTTTTATATTCTTGCTCAAGATAGCGCTTAGCTTATCTTTGTCTTTCTTTACTTTGGTTCTTTAGTTCTTTTTTCTTTGAACTCTCAAAGGTTTCTTATGCTGTTTTATTGTCTAGGTTCTTCGCTGTTTTTTTGCGACAGCTTGAATATCTTATCACATCTTGTCGATGCTGTCAACTGGTAATTTCTTACTGCGTCTTATTGTTAAGTTCAGTTTGCCATCTGCTTTTTTATCGAATATGTACTATCATATTTTAATTTCATATGTATACACAACTCGTTTTTCTTGAGACAGCTTTAATAGCTTATCAGTTCAATTTGATTTTGTCAAGAGTTTTTTTCCCAACATTTTTCTTAATTTCTTCATGCTTCGACAGCTTTGTTAGTTTATCACAATACTGTTTCATTGTCAATAAAATTTTTATCTGTTTTAACCTGTCTTTTCATTTTGTTTCAAACGGCTGAAGCACTTTTATATTTTAGCTCAACAACTTATTCATGTCAATCCCTTATTTTTCTTTTATACTACTTTTTATTATTACATTTTTCATAAAAAGTACACCTGAAATGCAATTTTATATTAGCATTTACAGGTGCGTCTGATTATTATCTTATACTTACTTTCTGTACAATTCTTCCTTGATACTTAATGCAACTGAATCATAAGGGTTAATTTTCAATGCTGTTTGAATGTCTTCCTTAGCTCTGTCCAATTGATTATTATACATTAATGCAACCGCTCTATTGCAAAACACTTCACAATTTCCAGGATCAATATTTAATAAATCTGTAAAAATCTCGGCTGCTTCCACATATTTTTTCCTGCAAAGCTTGCACAATCCAAGCTCATTCAATGCATCCTTCTGTTCATGCTCTAATTTAAGCACATTTTCAAAGTATGTCTCAGCTATATCGTATTGTCCCAGCGCTCTATATGCAAGGCCTATAAAAAACAACAGATTCCACCATGTTCCAAGTTGTTTGACTAAAGGAAGCAGAAGCTCCAATCCCTCTTCCGGTTTTTCTTTTAATACAAGATTATACCCTTTTTCATAATCAACATACGGCTTTAGCTGTATTAATTCATTTCTTATTTCATCTATTCTCAAAGGGTCATCCTCGGTTTCCTGGTGCTTATTCCAAATAAGTTCTGCTTTAACATATTGCTGACTTCTTTTATAGTAAAACCCGAGTTTATAAAGTGATAGTGTAAATTTTTCATCATAGTCGAGGCATTTTTCAAAGTATTTATTTGCTTCTTCTAAAAAAATTTGGCCTTTCTTCGCTTTATTTTCTTCGTTATATTTCAAGCCCATTTTTTCTAGGGCAGATGCATAGACAAAACAACTTTTTTCATTTTCTTCTAAATTCACCAATGCTTTGCCATAGACAACTCCTCTTTCAGATTCTTCTTCATCAAATTTATTTATACAATAAATAATATATGGTTTCAAATCAAAATTAAATTTTTCCAGCATTTTAATGTACTCATCCATAAGCTCAAAATTAATATCTGAGCCGGCAATATATATAATACCGTCTATGATGTTACTTAGTGTAATGCCGTCTACTTCATCCTGTTTCTTAATATCTGCCAAAAGATTTTGTACCCTTACAGGAACAGGCAGTTCTTTGTCTGGGCTATATATATTATTTTTAAATGTTATTGATGCGCCTTTTTTTATAGTAATAAAAGAAATATCATTTCTTATTTTTTCATAAAACTCTTGAAAAAATTTATCTTTTTTGTTCATAGTTCATTTCCTCCAATAGTTCATTTATTATATACGTATCGCATCTGTTAAAAATATTATCCTTTTCTTTATATACAAATAATGTGGCCTTATTACCTATATCTACTAATCTAAATTCATTTGCTATTTTTTCCTTTGCCTCTTCTCCAAAATACTTTTCTTTAAATTTATTGTCATATGCCAGCTGCTTTTTTATAATTTTGTATTTGTCTTCCGAATTTCTATTTAGATAGTCTGGTATATCTTCATAATGATTATTAAGCACATAATCATATTTTAAGCATTCTGTGAATTCATCCGTCAAGTATCTATTATAGTCCATATATTCATACAATATTTTATAAAGCTTTTTTCTGCTGTGCGCCATTTTATATAAACTCTGATGTTTCCAGTAAAGGCTAAAATTTTCATAAAATTCAAATGCTGATTTAGCAAAATTATTTTTCAGTATATAATTAAGCGATTTTTCAAAATACTTTTCATTGTAATATTTATCAACTAGTTCCTCAATGTTTTTTAGTTTCAAGAGATCTATAGCAGAAATATACTTCGTGCATATGACTTCATACGGAGATGTTCTTCTGTATCTTATCCCATGTTTTTCAACATCTGAATATATCTTTGTTCCTTTTAACACTTTTAAAAATCCTAGCTGTATTTTTTCAGCCCTCATTCTATGTATTCCGTCAAATGACTTCTTAAATGTTTCATAGTTTTCATACGGAAGCCCTGCTATTAAATCGAGATGAACATGTATGTTTTCACCATTTCTTATGCTGTTAATCACTCGTCTCAGCTTTTCTACATCCATATGCCTGTTTATTTCAGCAAGTGTCTCACTATTCAAAGACTGAACACCTATTTCAAACTGAAACATATTGACTGGTACAGTATTAATGTAATGTAAAAATTCGTCATTGATGATATCTGCCGTTATTTCAAAATGAATTGTCATGTTATTATTATTGTTTTCAATGATAAATTCCATAATTTCCATTGCTCTTTTATAGTCGGCATTAAACGTCCTGTCTACAAATTTTATTTGCCTTGCCTTTGTATCTAAAAGTATCTTTAAATCTTTTTTTACTCTTGCAAGAGAAAAATTTCTTATTCTTTTATCTATTGAAGACATGCAAAAGCTACATCTAAAGGGGCACCCTCTAGATGATTCATAATATATAATTTTATCTTTAAAACTTTCTCTTTCTTCATATGGATAATTAATTATATCCAAATTCATAATTGGATCTCTTTGTTTGTTTATTACTACATTTCCATTTTCTCTATAAGCAAGCCCATCTATATTTCTAAAACAGGAATTTTCTTTTTTATATTCAAGCAAAAACTCTCTGAATGTTAACTCACCTTCTCCAAAAATAACATAATCCACATGCGGCTCATTATCCATAAATTTATTAATTTCAAATGAAACTTCTGGCCCTCCGCACAAAATTTCAACGCCTGTTTTTGCTTCTTTTATTATGTATGCCAATTCTTTTATGTATTCTATATTCCATACATATGTTGAAAAACATATTAAATCCGCATTTGCAGAAAACAACTCATCCAGTATGTATTCTTGCTTTTGGTTAATAGTAAACTCTTTTATTTCCATTTCAATTTTATCGTTCTGACAAAATTTCTTCAAGTATCTAACTGCAAGATTAGCATGTATAAATTTTGAATCAAGAGTTATAAGCAAAATTTTCATATGTTCACCTTCATAAGCCCTGACTTATTTCTCAGTATTACTTCATTTTTCCCTCTTTTTATGACCAAGCACTTTCCCAAAAACGGATGAGTGAAGGACGAATATTTCAATAATTCTTTAACATCAGGTATGTTGCAATGTGATACTTTAAGCTTTTCAGGATTTATTATTCCCTTTCTCAGTTTATATAAATATGAAGAAAAACTCGATAATACGGTTTCTTCACTTGTTTCAGTTTTTATTTTTTCTTCTACATTGAATAGATATTGAAGAGATTTAAATTTATCCATCAGTTCATCCGCCATTAACTTGTTTTCTGAAAGCATTTTAATTCTTTCTTTTTCAAATTCTATCAAACTGATTTTATTTACTTTCATATTATTATACTTTAAAAAATCTTTAAAAGAAAAATTGATCAATCTCTCCCTGCACAGTTCAGTCATATTTTCTATATAATCATCTTTGCTTAAATATTCGAAAATTGCAGATGAGAGAATAATTGTATTTAATATAGCTTTTTTGCTTGAAGAATAAAAAAGCGTCGCCCTAAGTGCTTCATTTAATAATACATCCCATTGTGTGTTGGCTATAATTATGGGCATAATTTTATATTCCAACAGTAAATCATCGCATTCTGAAGGCTTTTTATGTTTATAATAGTACTCTAAATTATCATCATTCCCGTTTTTATAGCATGAGAATAGTTCAATTTCTTTTTCATATCTTTCTTTATCAAACATACAGCCAATATTGTCTTCAAATGGCATAAGCGACTTTACTCCTAATATAAATAACTGTAATTTAATATCTGGAAGTTTGTCACCTGAATTATCTTCGTAGCAAAATTTAAGCAAACCATATATTTTTGACAGCATTCTTGCTCCTTAAAAAAAATAGAATCCACGTAATCCGTGGTTCTATTATACATTCTTAACTAAAAATAATAAAGTACCTTTTTATTTCTATGATTTCTTTTCTGTAGATTCCTGCACATAATTTTTTTCGTATTCATATGCGAATTTTAAAACCATGTTCGAATAATCACTGACAGCAGAGTTTTCATTATTGTTATTTTCCATATATTCAATTAGTCCTATTTGTCCTCTGTTATAAGCAGTCAATGCCTTATGCATATCATTATTATATAATTCAACCAGATATGCAATCTGTGTAATTGTAAGTTTTAAATTATATCTTGTTTCAAACAGCTTGTCAGGATCGTAAACATATCCCAAATTCTCTGCAACCGGTTTAGCTGTATTTTCCATAAGTTGTCCAAGTCCTCTTTCCCCTGCCGCACCCTGTGCAACTGGATTAAAGTCGCTTTCTCTTTTAATAACCCCAAGCACTATAAAAGGATCTATATTTTTATTTTTACACTCATTAACAAGAAATTCAGAGTCATCATACTCAAAGTTTGTTAAGCTGCAAATATATTCGATTAATTCTTTTTGCATCAAGAATGAATTTTTTAAATCATATATCATAGCATGTCTTCTAACTATGTCAAATTGATGATCTGACATATCCTCAGCAACAGCAATCATGCTTAAATTCACCATCATAAAATATGATAGTATGCATATAACAAGAAGTACCGCAAAATACTTTTCGCGCTTCATTTTATCACCCTTTCATGTTTGTTAACTAATTATATTTTTACTTTTTACTTAGGTCAACGAAAAAAGATGACATGTATTGTTGAAATGTGGAGCATTATGACAATACAAGGGCGATTTATAAGAAATCAGTTTAAAAAAAGAACAACACTTAGGTTGTTCTTGAATATTGCTCACTATATTACATTCTCTCAGGTGTTTCCATGCCTAAAAGTTCCATACCTTTTTTAAGCACCGTATTAACAGACTTAGTCAATAACAGCCTTGCTTTTTTCACTTCAATATCATCAGTTATTATAGGATTGTCATGATAGAAGCGGTTAAACTCTTGAGCAAGGCCTACAATGTACCTCGTAATGAAGAACGGCTCATACTTATCGTGAGAGCTTAGTACTGCAGCTTTAAATCCTTCAAGCTTTCTGATTACATTGAAGGCTTCCTTGTCGGTTAAAATAGAGTAATCCACATCATCATTAATTTGTGTTTCACTCTTGCGAAGAACACTGCATGTTCTCGCATATGTGTACTGTACATATGGTCCTGTTTCTCCCTCAAAGCTCAGTGTTTTTTCCCATGAGAACGTATAATCCTTTATTCTGTTATTAAATAACTCTTGGAATATTACCGCTCCAATTCCAACCTGCTTTGCAACCTCTTCCTTGTTTTCCAGATCTGAATTTCTTTCATTTATTATGTCCATTGTTTTTTCAATTGCCTTATTTAATACATCTTCCAGGAAAACCACGCGTCCCTTACGAGTTGCAAGCGCACCATCCTCTAGGCTTACTGTGCCGAACATTACATGCACACAATCTTCTGGCCAGTCGTATCCCATTATTTCAATAATTTTTTTCCATTGTTCGAAGTGCAGCTTTTGAGGTGCTCCAACTACATATATATTTTTATAAAAATCGTAAGTCTTCTTTCTGTACATTGCAGCTGCAATATCCCTTGTAACATAAAGGGTTGATCCATCACTTTTTTGTATTACTGCATCAGTCAATCCATATTGCTGAAGCTCTACTATTTTAGCTCCTTCTGAATCTTTTAAAAGCCCTTTTTCTTCAAGCTCATCCAATACTGCCTGCATCTTATCCGAATAGAAACTTTCACCTGCATATGAATCAAACTTGATATTCAGCATGTTATAAACTCTGTTGAACTCCTTAAGGCTAACCTCTCTGAACCATGTCCAGAGTTTTTTCGCCTCCTCGTTTCCGTTCTCCAGCTCTTTAAACCAATACCTTGCTTCATCTCTATATTCAGGATGTGCCTCTATTTCCTGATTGTATCTTACATAAAGCTTTAAAAGCTCTTTTATCGGGTCATTCTCAATTGCTTCTACCACTTCAGGAGTTCCCCATTTTTTATATGCTGATATCAGCATTCCGAATTGAGTGCCATAGTCTCCTAAATGGTTAATTGTAATTGTATTGTATCCTAAATATTTATAAACCTTATAAATAGAGTTTCCTATTATTGTAGTCCTTATATGGCCGATGTGAAACGGTTTGGCTATATTTGGAGAAGAAAATTCAACAATGACATTTTTCCCTTCTCCTACGTTTGTACTTCCGTAATTTTCTTTTTCCTCATACACAAGCTTTAATATTTTTTCGGCAAAATGTTTTTTATCTACGAAAAAATTAACGTAGGGACCAGCGCTTTCAATTTTTTCAAACTCTTCTGTTGAATTTATTTTGCCTGCGATTTCAGAAGCAATAATTGCAGGAGATTTTCTGTATTTCTTTGCAAATTTAAAACATGGCACAGCATAGTCTCCCATATCCTGGCTTGGCGGTATCTCAATCATTGCAAGAGCTTCGTCCACAGACAGTTCATTTTCTATAGATGTAAACAATTCAGCTGCTCTAACTTTAAAATCCATATCTATCCTCCATAGGTTCTACCTATTATGTAATAATTTATTTAATACTGCAATCATTTGTTACGCTAAAAAGCTGTAAAGTATCTGTATGTATAGAATTTTATTGTTATATAATAACACGGTAAAATTTATATGTCAATTTACAAATCCAGCTCTGTCTCCCCGTCTCCCTGAGTTATATGCCATTTGTCGTGGGCGGTTATTTCATCTAAAGTTACTTTATCTGACAGTATATTGGCAATCATCATATTATTTTTTGGAGGCTTCCTTGTAAGCATAAACCCATGTCCCAGCAAAACTTTTTTATATTCACCATAAAGTCCCGTTCCTACCACAACATATTCAATTCCATTGTCATAGCAGTATTTTGAGACTCCGTTAGCCAAGGCCTTTATGAATCTCTCGCTTGTTGGGTCTGTAAAGAACTCCACCGCAGATGTCATCTTAGAACCATTGGCAAATGAATTGTGTAAAATAGCAAATCCTACTATTTCCCCATTATATTTTGCAAGTATAGTTACATAATCTACGTCGGGTCTTTCATTATATCTATAGTTCAGGTACTTATAATCTCTTACCAGGCATACATTATATTTTGATTTATATCTATCCCAACATTGCTGGATGCTTTGAGGAACTTTGTCAAGAATTTCAAATTTAATATCTTTATCCATTACTCTTGTCAGTCTGCTCTTCATAAATGTAGAATAAATCGAATTGCCTATCGCTGCAAGAGGTCCGATCTTTATTCTTCTTTTTAATATATTTGTTATTAATATAGGTTTTACATACACTTCCTTTTCAAACAATGTAGGCCAGCCGAATCTCTGATAAGCCGGATATGACTGATCATTAGCAAGGCCTATAACAACATCTACTCCATCTTGAAGTCCTCTTTCACATGAATTCTGCGTCATTTTCCTGAATATTCCCTGCCTTTTGTAGTCAGGATGGGTCATTGATTTAACTGAGTGGGCTGTTAAAAGAACTTTTCCGTTTACGTACAGCTCGTTCGGAAGAAGCCCGTCGCAGCCAATTACCTTATCTCCTTCTTTTAGCAAATACATCATGTTTCCCGACTTATTATAAGGATTTTTTTCAAAAAGCCATTCATACATCTCTTTTTTACTGTTTGTATTTTCTCCAAAGGATATCACCGATAACTCTTCAAATGCTTCAAAATCTCTGTCCATATCTAATCTTACTATTTCTCTTTCCATACAACCTCCCGATGATTAATACCTGGTTTATCTTCTATTTTATGTAATTTATATTTTATTATAATGTTTATAGTATTAAAATGCAAAAGTAATTTAATAAAATTGAAAACAAACATAATTTTTCAGATTTGACAAATAAAATTATTCATATTATAATATAGGCAAATCTGATAAAAGAAAGGTAATAGGTGGAATGATTAGATAATTTGCTTTTGATTATGTAAATAATAAATAAACCTGAAATGGTTAATTATTGACACATTATATTGAGAGTAAATTAATTTCCACACTTTTTTATACAATGCATATTTTTCGTTGTTTATTTTTTGTTTGGTGTTAATTTTCTCTCTTAAGGAGGGATTTTTTTATGTCTTTAATACAAGTAAACAATTTGACATTCAGATATGAAACAAACTATAAAAATATATTTGAAAATACAACTTTTGAAATTGATACTGACTGGAAACTCGGATTCATAGGAAGAAACGGCAGGGGAAAAACTACGTTGCTAAAATTGCTTATGGGTATGTATAAGTACAGCGGTAATATAGAGGCTTCTGTAAAGTTTGATTACTTTCCTTTTGAAGCTGACGTTGAACAAAATACTCTTGAAACCGTAAGAAATATAGTAGCTCCTTTCACTTACTGGGAAAAAGAAATGGACCGATGTATTCGCGAAAAATCTGACAGTTCAATTAAAAGATACGGAGAACTGTTGGATTTATATGCCCATAACGACGGATACATTATCAATGAATTAATTGAAAAGGAAATAAGGAAGCTTTATGTTGATGCGGAAATCCTCTCACGTAAATTCGATACCCTCAGCAGCGGTGAAAAAACAAAAGTCCTGATTGCCGCACTGTTTCTGAAGAAAAACAATTTTCTACTTATTGATGAACCTACAAATCATCTGGATTTAGAAGGAAGAAATTGCGTTTCCGAATATCTGAGTCAGAAAAGAGGATTTATATTGGTTTCGCACGACAGACATTTCCTTGACTCCTCGGTTGATCACATACTGTCAATAAACAAATGCAGCATCGAAATTCAGAAAGGAAATTTTTCTAGTTGGCAGGAAAATAAAAATAGGCAGGATGCTTATGAAATAAATAAAAATGAAAAGCTTAAACGTGAAATTTTTAATCTCGAGGAGTCATTCAGGAGAACATCCGGATGGAGTGATAAGGTAGAAGCATCTAAAATAGGAGAACACGCCTATGACAGAGGAGCCATAGGACACAAAGCAGCAAAAATGATGAAAAGGGCAAAGTCCATTGAACGGCGAAAGCTTAAATCTCTTGATGAAAAGAAAAAGCTTCTCAATAATATTGAACAATTTGATTCCCTTAAAGTAATTCCCAAGTCTTATCATAAGGACACTCTTATATATATTGATAATCTAAGTATAAGTTTTAACGGCAGAAAAGTAATTGAGAATGTAGGATTTTCAGTAAGTCAAGGTGATAGAATTGCTTTAAGGGGCAAGAACGGTTCAGGAAAATCAAGCATATTAAAAGTATTGCTTGGTAAGAATGATTGCTATGGCGGAACCGTCAATATAGGTAGCAACTTGATTATATCATATGTTCCGCAAGACACGTCTTTTTTGAAAGGTAGCTTTCAAAATTTCATAAATGACGAAAATATAAATGAAAGTGTCTTCAGAATGTTAATGTCAAAATTTGATATGTATTCGGATGATTTCTCCAAAAATTTAGAGGAGTTAAGCGAAGGTCAGAAAAAGAAGGTATTAATTGCCAAGAGTCTGTCAGAAAGTGCTCATATATATGTTTGGGATGAACCGCTGAACTTTATCGATGTATATTCTAGGATTCAAATACAAGAGCTTATAGAAAATTTCGAGCCGACAATGATTTTTGTAGAACACGATTATTCTTTCAATGAAACTATATCAACTAAAATAGTAGAACTTTAAATATTGATCGACCTTAAAACTTGCTCTTTATATTCTTTTCACTTATTCATTTATTTTTTCTTAGTTATAGTGTATTATTAAAATGATAATACACTATTTTCTTATAACTGTTATTAATTTAAACGGTCGAAGATTAAGAACAGGCGGTGATATAATGAAATACTTAATAGGTATAGATGCAGGTGGCAGTAAATCTGAGCTTACGGCATATGATTTAAGCGGAAACATACTGTCAGAAATAGCAGGAGGGGCAGGAAATCCTGCTATAAATCTAGAAAGTACGATGAATAATATTATATCTCTCATAAATAAATGTGCAGCCGAACTTGGAAAAGAATGCATGCTTATTTCAATTGGGATGGCATCAGTAGAAACTGGGAATTATGTCGAATTAATAAAAAAACATGTGGAAGATACATGTAAAATTGAAACTTTGGTTTTTAATGATGGAGAAATGGCTTGTAAAGCATATTTCCAAGAGAATGACGGAATATTGGCAATTGCGGGTACCGGCTCTTCATGCTACGTTCAAAAAAATGGACATGGCGAAATGGTTGGAGGCTGGGGGCATATTTTGGGTGATGAAGGAAGCGGATATCATATAGTAATAGAACTGTTCAAGGAGATAATTTATAACATTGACAAAAATATTGAATTAGATAATTTAAGCGTGCAAGCCCTTAGAGAAATAGGCGGCTCCTCCCGATCCGAAATAATGAATTTCATTTATAATAATGAAAAGGACACCATAGCTGCACTGTTCCCAATAATTGCACACTGTGGAGAAAACGGAGATAATCATGCTGAAACGTTGCTGAATACAGCAGGAAAAAACCTTGCAGAACTTACCTCCACAGCTTATAAGAAAAAGGGATTTAAAGGGCATATTACTATAGGAATAAAAGGCGGCGTGTTTCACAACAGCATAGTAATAAGACAATCGTATATAAATGAGCTTAAGAAACAACTGAAAAGCTTCAGTATAATTGAAAAGGATATTTCCGCAACAAAGGCCGTGCTTTACTTATATAGCAATAAGTAGTTATAAACTCAATCTTCAAAAATAGTTTGTAAATCAGATGTTAAGATATAGCTTTTTATGACAAAATAAAAAATGATATGCAAACCACCAGTTCACTACACAACTGGTGGTTTGATTTTATATTTGATTCTAAATCACATTATTCGGAAAGTTCCTTTAATTTCATACCATTTTCAGGATCTACTCTAAGAGCACTTTCCCATCCCTTTTCATAAGCTAACTTATAATAAGCATCTGCAACATCTGATGGTAAAGTAAGCTCCACCATACCCTCTGCTGTTAATATATCATTTTCATCAGCAATTGCTTTTACGTAGTATTCATTCGAAGCGGCTTCAATTTCTTTGCCTGCTTCTACTATTGCATTTTGCTGGTTTTTGCTTAGTTTATTCCAAGCTTTGTCACTCATCATAATACATACATCTACATTGTAGAAAGCTGGTTGGATTATATATTTAGACACTTCCTGCCATCCAAAATCTTTTACACCTACGCTCGGCCATCCATAACCTTGGATAACATTACGCTCCAATGCTTGATATGCCTCTCCAGGAGCAGTATTTACAACACCGGCGCCTAATCCGTCTACGAAGGCTTGGTATGCAGGAGTTGCCCTAATAGTCAAACCTTGGAAATCTTCAAGTTTAGTAATTTCATTTTTTGTATACAAATTATATGTTAATCCGTTTGTAGTTGCAGCTATATAATGAGCATTAAGTTTATCTTTATATAAGTCTTTAACAAAATCAAATCCTCCTGTTTCTCTCAGTTTTTCTGCATCAGTTAATTTCATTGCTTCCATGACAGGAACATGAGAAACATTATAAGTATGAGCTGTCCACGCTATATCTATTATCCCATTTTTTAGAGCTTCAACGAGTTGATAGCTTGGTATTGTCTCCGGGCCTCCGCCCCATACAACTTCAACTGTACCATTTGTTTTTTCTGACACTTTTTGTGCAAAATCATCCATGTTGAATAAAAGTGTATTACCTTCAGCCCATGCGGATGTAACTGCAAGTGTTATCTTTTCATCAGCATTTCCCTCAGGAGAAACTTGTTCACCTAAAGATTGTGCAGGTTTATCGTTTTTTCCGCATCCAATTATCCCAATTAGCAACGTGATAATCAATAAAAATAGCAAGCCTTTCTTAAACATTTTCTTTCCTCCTTATTTTTCAATTAATTTACTTAATATAGACTTGGCAACCAAGTAACAATTGGTGGTATTACCGCCATTAAGAGCAACGCCAATACGTCCATTGTAACAAACGGTATGGCTCCGTCATATATATCGCGCATTGTTACTTCTGGAGGTGATACTCCCTTCATAGTAAACAGTGCTAGTCCAACTGGTGGAGTAAGTTGACCTATCTGTAAACATATTAGGTAAAGAACTGCAAACCAAATTGTATTTACTCCTAAACTTATAATTACTGGCATCATAATAGGTAACGTTATCATCATGATTGCTGTTTGTTCCATAAAGAAACCTAGGGCAACAATAATCAAAAGCATTGTAGAAATAATTATAAATGGAGACGTTGACATTCCCATTATAGCTACAACAGCTTCTCTACTTGCACCTGTCATAGCTAATATTTGACTAAACCCTGCTGAACCTGCAATTATAATCAATACCATTGCAGTTACTTTTAAGGAATCAACCAGAGTTTTGTACACTAATTTCCAAGAAAATTTTCTATACATAATTGTTAAAATGTAAGAACTTAAAGCACCAATTGCTGCTGCTTCTGTTGGCGTACCTATTCCAGTAAATATAATTCCCATTACAACAAGGAATATAAAGATTAAGGGTACAATATCCTTCAACGCTCCTAATAGCATTTCCTTTAAAGTAGAATCTTCTACATTGTATGCCGGTGCCATTTCAGGATTAATAATGCATACCACCATAACATATCCAATATACATAGCCATCAATAATACTCCAGGAAGTATTGCACCTATTAATATCTTACCTACTGAAATTCCTGAAATGCTTCCTAGCAAAACTGCTAATGCACTTGGTGGAATTACCATGGCCAGAGCTCCGGAAGCCATTATTGAACCAGTTATTAATTTCTTTGAATATCCCCTGTTCATCATTTCAGGAAGCATCAGGGAGCCAAACATTGCCGTGTTCGCAACAACTGAACCGGATAGTGCAGCAAATACGCCGCCTCCAAGTAAAGTAATGATACTTAATCTTCCCGGAACCTTTTTAACGAACTTGGCCAGCGAATCCAGAGTTCTTGACACTAATCCGGATTGATAAAAAACTTCACCCATTATCATAAAAAACGGTATTGGGGTCAGTGAAAACTGAGCTACTTGATCATACATTCCTAATACAAGCTGACGAATTCCGAATGCACCCTGCATCTTAAACATAATAGCAGAAGATACAAGAATAAAACTAAATGCAATAGGTAACCCAGTCAGCATTACGGCTACAAGAACAAAGAAAATTAGAACTAATACTAAATACCACTCCAAATAAATCACCTCTTTTTAAACTACTTTTTTGTATTTCTTGAACTCTTCATAATCACTAACGAAATTTCTAATGAATTGAATAGTGATAAAGAACATACCTAACGGGATAACAATTGTGAGTAACCACTGTGGTGTCCCCATAGAATCCATTACCTTAATTTTGAAATTATAGTTATCTGATACTACTAAATATCCAAAGCAAAAAATACATGCAGATATAATAGCACCAACAAAATTAACAACCATTGACAAGATATTGTTTACTTTTGTCGGTAAGGCATTTATTAATATGTCGAGATTTATATGCCCTTTATTTTTCAATATCTGAGGTGACCCTAAGAATGTAACGTATAATAAACTGTATGTTGAATACTCAACTAAGTTCGAAAGTGGCTTATTAAAAACCACTCTTGAAAAAGTCGAATAACATATACCAATCAGCAGGAAAGCCAAAGCTAATGCTGCAATTCCTGATAGAACTGATATGCAAATATCAATTACTCGATTAATTGTTTTCATATTTTCATCACCCATTCAATCTTTATTCAGACGTATCACAAAGTTTTTTGAGATTATCCCATTTCTCATCAACGTATTCCTGTAGTTGGGCTATTTGCTCCTCACTAACGTGCTTGTATTTTTTCATTGAATACAAATAATCTTTTAACGAAATGGGGTTCTTAACGTCAATATTCAACTTATATTTACCGTTTTCAAATTCGTAAATTGGCATAAATCTTGACTGAACTCCTTTTCTAACAATATCGATACTTTTTTCGGATTCATATCCCCAACCTGTTGCACAACTATTGTATATGTGAATATAAGCTAGTCCATTCTTCACATTTTTTGCTTTTTCAATTTTCTTAATTAAGTCAGGCATATATGCCGGTGACGCTGTTGCCATATAAGGAATTCCGTGTGCCGCCATTATCAAAGGCATATCTTTCTTATGAGATGTTTTGCCGTGACTTTTTGTTCCTACCGGAGTAGTCGATGTCCATGATCCTAAAGATGTCGAACTGCTTCTTTGGAATCCGGTATTCATATAACCTTCATTATCATAACAAATGTATATTATATTGTCTCCTCTTTCCGCAGCTCCTGATAATGCTTGGAAGCCGGCATCTAAAGATGCACCGTCCCCTGCAAATGCAACTGCATTCACATCTCTGCCTATGCGTTCATAATATTTCTTTATTCCTGTAAGCATAGAGGCAGTATTGTCAAGTAGTGGAAAGAACACAGGAATTTTCATACCGGTCTTATCTGCCCAACCTACACTCTGTACTCCTCCCATGCATCCTGGAGGAACTGCTACTATTGTATTAGGTCCTAATATTTGTAATGCTGTTCTCATGGAAAGCTCAACATTGCATCCTAAACAGGCAGTAATGCCAGGACCCACCATATCTTCATATGACGCCATTTTTTCTGCTATAGACATATTTATCTCCCCTTTCTGTTAATTAGCCAGTGGGCTCTATTTTCAAGTTGTTTATTTTCTCCTGCTTTGATAACACTATCCAAAGCTTCAACCATTAGATTAGTTGTCAAGTCTTCTCCGCCTAAACCACCTATGAATGGTACTGTCGGAATAGGATCTAAGCTGCTTATAGCGGATTTTATTTCTTGATAAACAATACCTGTGTGCCAGCCAAAGCTTACGTTACGATCTATTACTCCAATTGCTTTAGCATTTTTAAGGAATTCATTTACCTCATCAACCGGGAATGGTCTTAGTGATCTTATTTTTATAAGTCCGCATTTAACACCTTTCTCCCTTGCCAAATCAACAGCTATTCTTGCAGATCCGGTCAAAGAGCCTAATGTTACCAGGACATATTCGGCATCTTCCATTCTATATGGCTCTACAAGCCCAAAATAATCCCTGCCAAATTTTTTAGCAAATTCATCATTAACTTCCTTAATAACTCTTTTTGCATTATCCATAGCCGCCATATGAAGTTCTCTGTAATATTGCAGATAGTTTCCTGGTGTTAACGGGTCAACAGCCATTGGAGTTTCCGGATCAAGCTTCACATGAGTTGGTTTGTATGGAGGTAAAAATGCATTAACTTCTTCCTGTAATGGAACTTCTACACCTTCAGTCATATGTGACAAATAAAACCCGTCATAGCATATATTTATTGGTAATAAAACGTCATTATTTTCCGCAATCTTAAATGCCTGGATAGTCATGTCTAAAATTTCTTGGTTATCTTCAACATAAATCTGTATCCACCCGGCATCCCTAACCGTAAGTGAATCTTGAGGTCCTCCCCAAACTGATTGAGGTGATATCATTTCTCTGTTTACAATATTCATTACTATTGGCAATCTCATTGTAGATGCCCTAAAATATGGTTCATACATTAACGCCAGTCCCTGTGAAGATGTAGCTGTGAATGTCCTTGCTCCGGCAAGGGAAGCTCCGGTTAATACACTCATAGCAGAATGTTCTGATTCCGGCTCTACGATTGTAGAATCCATTACACCATCTGCAACATATTGACTAAAATGTTGAACTAATGGAGTTTGAGGTGTTATCGGATATGCAGCTACCACATCCGGTTTTGAAAGAATTGCACCTATAGCTGCTGCATGGTTTCCATCTAAAACTTTAATATTTTTCATTTCTACTCCTGCTCCTCCTTAATATATTCAATAGCTTTTGCAGGACATTCATGAATACACACACCACATCCTTTACAAAATTCTAAATCAATATGATAACTTCCATCAATTAACTTAACAGAATTGGTTGGACAATACAATAAACACATTCCGCATTTTTTACATTTATCGTGCTGTATAACTGGTGGATAAACTTTCCAGCTGCCGGTATTGATAATATTCAATTCCTTTCCTACAGCACATATAAAGTCAGTTTTAATCATGAATAATACCTCCATTCACTTCCTTTATAACAACATTATTATATCCGCACTTCAACGCATCAAGGTTCTTAGAGCCCCAAATCTCCTGAGTCTTCTCACTAACCTTATCAAAGCTTACCCAGTTTGTTGCTTTGACAAATGCACCTAACACAATAGTGTTTGGCAATAATCTTCCAAATATCTTCATTGAAGCAGAATTTGCGTCTATGTAAGCCACTTTAGTTATATTTTTAGGGATTTTAATTTCTTCAATTGTTTTAGAGTTAATAATAAGTATAGCGTTTTCCTTTGCTCCAACAAAAACATCTACACTATTTAGCAGCGATGGGTCAATTACCATTATGCAGTCTGGATTGTAAACTTGGTTTTTTTCTCTTATTTTCTTTTCATCAATTCTTACAAAGGCGCTAACTGGGCCACCTTTTTTTTCAAACCCAAAATAAGGAAAACAGGCGCCAAATTTACCATCTTGAACTGCAGCATATACAATTATCTCAGATGTAGTAACAGCCCCTTGTCCTCCTCTTCCATGAATTCGAATTTCTTTCATTATAAATCACTCTCCTTTACTTTTTTAATAATCTTAAATATAAACTTTGTAATACTATAAATTATTGTTTATTTATAAAATGGTTTATAAGCCACTTTTTTAAAGTGTAAATATTCTATCTTCGCATTCAAACCTAATTTGATAAACTCCGTTTTAACAAGTAATGTTTACAATTTATACTCTATCTTCTATAATTAATATTAACTTGTATATAAATTGGAGGTGTTTCAATGCTCAATAAGTCTCTTTGGGTTATCGAAGACAAAAATATTCAAGAAAAAATAATCAAGTATTCTAAAAATATTCGCCATTTCCGCAAAGGTAACTTAATTTTTCAGCAAGAAGATATAAGAGATTGCCTATATTTTCTAACCGAAGGTAGAGTCAGAGTAAGTATTTCAAATTCCAGTGGCTCCGAAAAAACCCTTGCCGTTCATGAGCCCGGTTCATTCTTTGGCGAAACAGCTTTCTTTGATGAAGACCCAAGTTTTACTTATGCTGAAGCTCTTAAAGATTCTACCCTGGTTGTTTTAAACAAAGAACAATTTACAAAGATGATGAAGGATGACCCAAATCTTGCCTTCAACATATTTAATTCTATGGGCAGAAAAATTCGGCTACTTTCATATCAGGTAAAATATCTTTCTTTCATGAAAATTGAAGAAAGGTTAATGTCATTATTAATAACATTGTTCTTAACAGTTGGCACAAAATGTTCTCGTGATGCTATATGCAAAGTAAAATCCTCCAAGTTTAATGGTTCATGCGCTAATGGCCATATCTTAGATTTAACAATTACCGATCAAGAAATAGGGGACATGATTAGTGCTAGGAGAGAAGCTATAACCAAAGCCATAAATAATTTAAAAAATCAAAAATTAATATATAAAAACAAAAGAACAATCTGTTGTCCTAATCTATCACTTTTAGAAGAACTCCTTTCTAACTTGGAATGAGTAAAAACCGTATCTATATAATGACACATTTATTTTTATAAAACTGTGCTAATTAACACAGTTTTGTTTTTTATACTATAATAAATTATTTGAAGATGGATTAAAATTGATTTTGAAGGGAGCTAAAACATATCTATGAATAATTTGTTATTGATTATGAATCTTGGCAGCACATCAACAAAAGTTGCAATTTATAAAAATATGGAATGCCTTCACCAAGATACTTTACGTCATGATAAGGATGCTGTATTTCGTGCAATAAACGATATTTGGGACCAATATGATTTTAGGAAAAAGGTTATCACTGACTTTGTATTTAAGTGTAATTACAATCTGTCAGACTTTGACTACATAGTATCCAGAGGAGCACCGGTAAAAGCAATGAACAGCGGCACTTACAAGATTAACGAGTCCATGGTAAATGATGCAAAAAGCAGGCTTTATGGAAACCATCCCTGTGGTGTAGGTTGTGCAATTGCTTTAGATTTAGCTAACAAATTAAATATATCCGCATTAACCGTCGATGCACCTTGTATTGACGAATTCATACCTCAATCTCGATATACAGGATGGAAGGATGTTTATCGCAAAAGTTTCTACCAAGCTTTGAACCAAAAATCTGTAGGTAGAAAAGTAGCAAATGAACTTAATAAAAGCTACAATGACTTGAATGCAATTATAGTGCATATGGGAGGAGGCATGTCCATAGCTGCTCATCATAAGGGCAAGGTTGAAGATGTCAATAATGGCTTGGATGGTGATGGCCCTATGGCTCCTGAAAGAGCAGGAACATTGCCTGCCGGCGAGGTCCTAAAATATGCGTATTCAGGCAAATATACTTATGAGCAGTTGTACAAAATGGTTAATGGTAAAGGCGGACTATATCAATTATTAGGAACTACGGAATGTAGAGATATCGAAAAATTGATAGCTAATGGAGATGAAAGCACAAAAGAAGTATATGATGCTATGATTTATCAAATAGCAAAAAGTATCGGGGCTGCTGCAATTACACTTAAAGGTGAAGTAGATGCCATTGCCTTTACAGGAGGATTAGCTTACTCAGAGTATATAATAGATGAAATTTCTAAATGGTGTGGCTTTATTGCACCCATACACTTATTCCCGGGAGAAAATGAAATTGAATCTCTTGCCGAAGGTGCTATGTTAGCAATTCAGGGTAAATGGTCAATTCAACATTATGAATAAAAACAAAAAGATACTGGAGGAGATTTTATATGATTAAATCATTAGATGATGCACTATACGTAGTTTCCAATCGTCCAAAAAAAACTATAGCAGTTGCACAAGCAACTGACAAAGATATACTGCAAGTTACTGATATTGCAATAAGAAAAAATTTAGCAAATTTCATTTTTATTGGAAATAAAGAAACAATTACAAATATGATCGAAGAAGGCAAATACGATCTCAAACATGTAGAAATAATTGATGCCGATAATGATACTCTATGTGCTGCAAAGACTGTGGAATTAGTTAAAAAAGGTATGGCTGATATGCCTATGAAAGGATTGTTGCCAACATCAACTTTTATGAAAGCTGTTTTAGACAAAGAAAAGGGACTTCGTTCAGATAAATTAGTGTCTCAAATAACTGTAACAGATAATATTCATGGAACCGGGCTGAATTTTATAACCGATTGTGCAATGAATATTTCACCGGACCTCAATGCTAAAAAAGAAATACTTCAAAATGCAGTCTACTTGGCAAAGAAAATGGGATTAAAATGCCCAAAGGTTGCAGTTTTAACGGCTTTAGAAACTGTCAATCCGGCAATGCCTGAAACTATGGATGCAGCAATACTAAGCAAGATGAATGAACGTGGCCAAATAAATGGTTGTATTGTAGACGGTCCCTTTGCTCTTGATAATGCAATTTCTTTAGAATCAGCAATGCATAAAGGAATCAAAGGTGAAGTTGCAGGAAATGCAGATATACTCTTAGTTTCTGATATTCGAATGGGAAATGTATTGCATAAAGCAATAACTTATTTTGCTAACAAGCGAGTTGGTTCAGTGATAATTGGTACGACAATCCCCTTAGTTATGACATCACGGTCTGACTCGGTTGAAGATAAGTTAATATCCATTGCGCTTTCAAGCTTTCTTATACATTAGGCTAAAATTAATCAACAAACTGTTAAAACCCTGATTTTTAAATTCTTTTCTAATGTAACAAATGTAATTTATACAACAATTCCGTATTTTTGCTTTCAGGCACTCATTAAACTCCTCATTTTAATAATAATCATCAAAATGAGGAGTTTAATTTACTATTTAAATGTTACAATTGTTACGCCGTCTCCGCCCTCGTTGAATGTGCCCAGCCTGGATGACTTAACATGCTTGTGTTTTTTCAAAAATTGTGTTACTCCTTCTCGCAATATTCCCATTCCTTTGCCGTGAATAACCTGAACCTCGTTTAAATTTGACATGAAAGCATCATCCAAGTATTTATCCAGTTCGAGAAGTGCTTCCTCAAGATTAAGTCCCCTCAAGTCAACAACGGGGTTAATAGAAGATGTTTTCAACTTAATCATTCTTGATGTTCTTGTTTTCTGCTTCTCCTCTTCATCAGATTTAATTTTAACTAAATCAGCTTTCTTAACCTTCATTTTCATAATTCCAACTTGAACCATTACATTTTGAGAACTGTCAACATCTGAAATAATGTGTCCCTTCTGATTAAGATTTTTCACCAGGACAGCATCTCCATTTGATAGTTCCGAATTTTCGTCATAATTATCATCATTGAAAATTTGTTCCGTATATTGATTTTCATTTAGTTCCTTTGTCTTTTCATTCAGGCTCTGCCTCAGATCGTTAATGCGCCGTACCTTGTCCTTATCCATATCCACATTCATTTTCCTGAGCTCTTTAATAATTTCTGATGCTTCTTTCTTAGCATTTTCAACAATTCTTCTTGCTTCATAATTTGCATCGTTTATCATTTTTTCGCTCTTCTCAAGAGATTTCCTCTCTTTAGAAATGAAGCTTGAATGTTTTTTCTGGCTCTCTTCGTTCAGCCTGTCAATTTCATGTTTTTTTTCTTCAATATATATGCGTCTTTCCTCAATTTGCCTCAGTGCGTCTTCAAATTCAACCTTATCAGTTTCTATAGTTTCCCTTGCCTTATCTATTATTTCCTTACCTAATCCCAGCTTCTTAGATATTTCAAATGCATTGGATTTTCCAGGAACGCCTATTAGTAGCTTGTATGTAGGGCTTAGAGTTTCAACGTTAAATTCCACGCTTGCATTAATAACACCTTTTTTTGTAAGTGCATATAGCTTAAGTTCACTATAGTGTGTCGTAGCAGCAGTCACTATTTTTCTGTCAAGGAGGGTATCCAAAATAGACGTAGCTAGCGCAGCACCCTCAGTTGGGTCAGTTCCTGCTCCCAACTCGTCAAACAAAACGAATGATTTTTCATCCACTTTGCGCAATATTTTAACTATGTTGGTCATATGAGATGAAAATGTACTCAAGCTTTGTTCAATGCTTTGCTCGTCACCTATATCTGCAAACACCGAGCTAAAAACAGATATTTCCGTGCCGTACTCTGCAGGAAGATGAAGCCCTGCCATTCCCATCAAAGTAAAAAGCCCCAGTGTTTTAAGTGAAACGGTTTTTCCACCTGTATTTGGTCCTGTAATTATAAGTGTGGTGAATTCATCTCCCAAATAAGCATCTATGGGAACAACAACCTTTGGATCAATCAACGGATGTCTTCCCTTTTTAATACGAATATATCCTCTGTCGTTAATTTTAGGCTCTATTCCATTTATGCTTATGGCAAACTTACCCTTTGCAAATATAAAGTCTAACTCTGTTAATATATCTTGGTTTGAAACCATTTCAGATGAAATATCTCCTATCATCCCGCTTAATTCAAGTAAAATTCTTTCAACTTCCTTTTTTTCATTAACCTTTAAATCAGTAATATCATTTGTCATTTCTACAATAGCCATTGGCTCTATAAAAATAGTAGAGCCTGTTGATGACTGGTCGTGTACGATACCTTTAACCATAGCTCTATATTCTTTTCTGACAGGAATTACATATCTGTCATTCCTCATTGTAACAATTGTTTCTTGAAGATATTTCTGCATAGCAGATGATCCCACGATTTGATTTATTTTATTTTTTATGGAATTCTGCTTAACTTGTATTTCTCTTCTTATTCGTTTCAGTTCAGGGCTGGCATCATCTGCTATTTCTTCTTCGCTTATTATTACGTTATAGATACGTTCCTCTGTTTCCTTATTTACGTATATGTCAGAACATAGTTTTTCAAGCGTTTCATAATATGAGTCATCTTTGTTATTTAAGATAACATAATTTTTTATTAATCTGCCTGCTCTAAGGGTATCTGCACAGTTCAATAAACCCCTCAGAGAAATTATTCCGCCAACCGATCCTCTTTTTACATATTCTTTTATATCAGTAATTCCTCCCATGGGAGGATTCCCTTTTTCTATTATAATTGAAAGTGCTTCTGCCGTTTGCTTCTGCATAAATTTCACGCTATCTATATCAGATGAAGCGTCCAATTTTTTTACATATTTTTTTCCATTTACAGTTTCCGCAAACTCTGTGAGCTTCTCAATTATTTTATTAAATTCCAAAACCGATTTTGTTTTTTCCTTCATTGTACATTCCTTTCGTAATGTTCATAAAGTTCCAAATTGCTTACAACTTTCTACAGTATATTTTTTAGGTAATGCCCGCGAGTAAAGTTGTTTGCTTTTAATATTTTTATACCATCCACATTATTTATTTCACAGTACAGCGCATCAATAACTTCTTCAGGCTTATCAAGCCACTTTGTATCAACCATGAAGTACTCAACGCCTGCATTTAAAAAGTCTTTAGTCTTTCCTAGTATAGATAGCTGAACAGAATTATATATATATGTCAGGCCGTGGCTTCTTTCGATATTAAAAAATGCGTTTTTCCTGTCATTTAAAGCATATCTGTTCCTATAGGAACAACCATTGCAGTCATGCATGTTTTTACAGTTCTTCATCAATGACATAGGGCAATTTTTCATAACCATAAGTTGAACATATTCATGAGCTGCAACTTCTGATTTCATAGTATTATTTCTTATAACACTTTCCATATCTTTAATGTTTGCTTCCACAGAAAATGTATAACCTTCAGCTTCCCTTTCCTCCAATAATTTTACAGAAAATGTATTAATAATATTAAAGAACTGACCACAGTGTATTTTCAAGTTGCTGTTTTCACTGAAAAAATAAAAACTTCCCGCATTATTAACGCATACTCCGTCAAAAATACTTTCATACAACGGTATATTCTTTCTAAGAATATCATACTGATCCTTACTTATAATATTTGGTAAGTATAAATATTTCTCTTTAACATCTATTTTTTCCGCTGCCTTCACATCTAAATCATAAGGGATATATACTCTGTATACCTTGTTTTTATCAACAAGCTTCATCTCTTCGTTACTATTTATTTTCAGGCTCAGTTTTGTTAATACTTCGTTGTTTTTATGTTTATAATCAAATAGTATGTTTAATGGTATGCGCTCCAATTCAATCCTGTTATGGTATATAGATCCTTTGCTATATAATAATTCAATAGCATCTCTTCTAAGCTGATTTAATGTGCTCTTTCGTACAAATACATTCTCATCAGCATCGATTGCCACACTGTTAAGCTCGTAAATAGAGTTGCCCAGCTTACCTAGCTGATCTCTTATAATTTCTTCAATTGCAGCATTTTTAAGACTTGTTTCGCACAATTCGTTGCTTTCTGAAATAGCCTCATTTTTGCCGTCACTAACTTTTAATATCGCCTTGCTGCCTATTTTCAGAGATATTTCAAAATTAATCTTTGTTCTTCTATATGATGAAAATTCCTGAGCCTTATCTCTCGTCTCCTCCTGAATCTCATCAATGTTATCTCCCTTTACGCCGGAGCTTGTTTTAGCAAACATTACATCATCACCTGAAGGCTTGAGATATGAATTTGTATATCCCCTGCTGAATGTTGCAATTGCTCTTTGTTTGTTTTTGCTTATATCAATATTTCTACCTTCATAATAACCGTCTATTATTTGTCTGTAATATTCAACGACTGCCGAAGTATATTCAGGTCCTTTCATTCTTCCTTCTATCTTAAATGTTTTTATGCCTGATTCTATAAGCTCAGGTAAACTATCTCCGGCCATAAAATCTTTTAAGCTTAATAAAGGAATTTCTCCAAAATCCTCAATCATTTCACTTCTTTGCTTATCATAAAACTTATAGCTCAGTCTGCATGGCTGCGCACACTTTCCTCTGTTCCCGCTTCTTCCTCCAAGAAAGCTCGACATGTAGCATTGTCCAGAATAACACATGCAAAGTGCACCGTGTATAAACACCTCTAAATCGCTATCAGTATCCAACGCAGCTTCTTTGAGCTGTTCCATTGACATTTCTCTTGCTAAAATAACCTTGCTGACATCGTAATATTCAAAAAACTTAATACCAAATTCGTCATACACAGCAGCCTGCGTACTGATATTGACATGAATATCCGGAATGAACCGTCTTATGAGGTATAATAGACCAATATCCTGCACAATTACTGCATCTACATCATTTTCATACAAAAACATAGCATAATTTAACGCATCCCCAATTTCTGTATCCTTTAAAACTATATTCAGCGTTACATATACCTTGACGTTCTTGTTATGTGCATATGAAATTATATGTTGCATTTCATCATTATCAAAATTTTGCGAATTATATCTTGCGTTAAACAGTTTACCTCCTAGGTACACTGAATCCGCTCCGCTGTTTACTGCAGCATAGAAGGATTCTATGCTCCCAGCCGGTGCCAAAAGCTCTGCTTTTTGTTTCATTTTTTCTCCTGTTTCAAAAAAGAACGCTGAAGCGTTCTTTTTATTTTAAATTAGCGAAAAGCTCTACTGAACAGATGTTTCCTCTTCAAGCAGCTCCATAAGTTCCTTGTTGTCTTTTTTAAGCTTTTCAATTTCTAGTTGATTCTGAAAATTTTCAGTTTCTTTTCTGTTTAATTTTTCCTGAAGTTCATTATTATTGCTGATTAAATTTTCCTTATCATTATTTATCATCAACAGTTCTTCTAGATATTTTTCCTTTTCATCATTAATGCTGTCATAATTATTCTTTAAAAGATCTGCACTTGCTTTATACTCTGCAATCACTTTATCCTTACCGCTTATTATGTCATCTTTTTCACTGAGTTTATTTTGCAGCATAGCTATTTTATTATTTAACGACTCCACTTCTTTTTGTTTTGAATCAATAGTTAAACTTAATTTTTGGTGTTCGTCGTTAATATTGTATATTTTTTGAGTTTTATCCTCATTAGAGCTTTTTAATTCTCTGATGGTTTTCTCAAGCTGAGAAACTACCTGTTCTCTCTCGTTAAGCTTAAGTTGCAACTTTGATATTCTTCCGTTTAAGCTGCTCTTGGTATTATTCATAAAGCTCAACTCTTTTGTGAAATTTTCACGCTCATTCTTAAGCTCTTCGCAATTTTCTTCCAGTTCTTCATTTTTGCTTTTTAATTCATTTATTAGAACCTCACTTTTTAAAAGTTGCTGTTCCTGCTCGCTAATTTTATCCTGAAGTCTGGATATCTGAGAATTTAAATACTCCCTATCATTGTCTCTTGCCAGCAGTTTTTCTTTGTATCTTTCCTTTTCAATAACTGCCTCAGATGATTTTTCTGCTGCTTCTTCTTTTTCTCTGACAGCAGTTTCTCTTTGCTCTTTCAAAATGGCTATTTCTTCAATTATCCCATTTTTGTAAGACTCAGCTTCAGTTGTAAGTTTCATATATTTATCAACTATAACAAATGAGGATAATATCAGTTTATCCATTTCATTAAATCTTCTATTTGAATTTGCTATCTGATTTATTTGATCATTTATAACGGTTTCTATCTGCTTTACGTATTCGGGACTTTCATCGGTTTTGACATTATATTTTTTATCACCAACAATTATTTCTATTTTATTCATCATCAAATCCCCTTTATTCTTCTTTTGATATTTGAATATTTTTATATATAGTAATCTTCTTAATGTGCATACAATTATTCAAGTTTATATAATAATATTAAAGTATACAACTTAAAATATCAATAGCTAATAATATTTTTTGACTATTTTTGATAATGAAAATAAGCTTTTTTTAATATTTTTAAATTTTTGCAGTGTTATCTTTTTATTCCGACAGTCCTTGACAAATGTGCCGAAACAAAATCTGCGATGCTTTGAGGGTCAAGCTTATTTTCTGCCAACAGTTCTTCAACTGACCCATGTTTTATAAAATTGTCAGGCAGTGCAATTATGTTTACATCTACAGTATTCGGTATTATATCTTTGATTAAAAGGGCTGCTCCATAAAGTGAAGCTTCACTTATTATTACAGCGTGTTCCGTTTTATTTACAGAGTTAATAATCAGCTCGCGATCCAATGGTTTTGTAAACCTCAAGTTAAGCACTTCAGCATCTATTTCGTTTTCTTTTAAAATCTCTCTTGCTTCAATTGCCGTTTCTACCATTCTGCCACAAGCAATAATTGTAACATTTTCTCCATAAGCTGCAATAACTCCCTTACCCTTTTCAATTTTAGTTTCACTGTTACTAATATTTTTCTTAGAACTTCCTCGAGGGTACCTCAATACAATAGGGCCGTCAAATTCATTAACCGCAAAGTCAATCATATTTTCAAACTCTCTGTAATCTGCAGGAGCCATAACCGTCATATTAGGAATCTGACAAAGAAATGCTTCATCAAATACACCTTGGTGAGTTTCTCCGTCGTTTCCAACCAAGCCTGCTCTATCAACAGCAAAAACAACATGAAGATTTTGCAATGCAACATCGTGAATCACTTGATCATATGCTCGCTGCAAAAACGAAGAATAAAGAGCAACAACAGGTATTATTCCGTTTACTGAAAGGCCTGCTCCCATTGTCACCGCATGCTGTTCAGCAATTCCAGCATCAAAAATGCGATCTGGATATTTTTTTGCAAATCCAGTTAAACCTGTACCGTCAGTCATAGCAGCTGTTATTGCTACTACCTTGTCATTTTTATGCGCTATTTCGCAAAGCTTGTTTCCAAAAACATTAGAATATGACGGCACACCAGATTTTTTTAATTTATCTCCTGATACTACATCAAACGGAGAAACACCGTGGAATTCATTTGGCCTCAATTCTGCGTACTTATATCCTTTTCCCTTTTTGGTTATAACATGCATTATTAAAGGTCCTTCAATATTTTTAGCAATCTTAAATGATTTAAGAAGCTCATCTATATTGTGTCCGTCGATAGGACCCATATAGGTAAGTCCCAACTCTTCAAACAGCATCCCCGGAACAACCACCTTCTTAATTCCATCCTTAGCTCTTTTCAGAAACTGTTTAAGTTTTTTTCCGCAAAGCGGTAACCCGTTCAGCAACTTTTCAACATCTTTTTTTGTTGAAAGGTATCTTTCGTCTGTTCTTAATCTTTGCAGGTACCGTGATAGCCCGCCGACATTTTGTGAAATAGACATTTCATTATCATTTAATATGATCATAAGTTTTGTATTGCTTCTTCCAGCGTCATTTAATGCTTCAAAAGCCATTCCTCCGGTTAGAGCACCGTCTCCTATTACCGCCACTACTTCATAATTCTCATTTTTTAAATCTCTTGCTCTAGCCATCCCTATAGCTGCAGAAACTGAAGTACTACTGTGCCCTGTGTCAAATGCATCATATACGCTTTCACTACGTTTAGGGAATCCGCTCATGCCATTTAGCTGCCTGAGGGTATTCATCTGGGCTTTTCGCCCTGTAAGTATTTTATGTACATAGGATTGGTGTCCCACATCCCATATTATTTTATCATCAGGAGTATTTAATGCATAGTGAAGAGCAATTGTCAATTCAATAACACCCAGATTTGATGCAAGATGGCCTCCTGTTTTTGATACGCTTTCTATTATATATTCTCTCAATTCATCGCTGAGTATTTTCAATTCATTAATATTAAGCCGGCGTAAATCATCCGGCGAATTTATCTTATCTAAATACTTCATATACATCCCTCGCTCCACCTCTTAATATTTAATAATTATATATGGTTATATTAAATATGTCAAAATTTTATTATTTGTTGTTTTCGCTGAAAATACACTGTACTTTTCAGTGAAAATGTTATATCATAAATTATATTTTTTTCTTTTTAGTATATCATAATATTCGGTAGCAACTTTAAAGAAAAAAGCAGTATTAAGTATAATAAAGGTTAAATCAGGAATTTTAATTTCAGGAGGGAAACATGAGCAAAAAATGGGTTTATTTATTTAAAGAAGGAAGTGCTTCACAAAAAGACTTATTAGGAGGAAAAGGAGCTAACCTGTGTGAAATGACAAACATCGGTCTGCCGGTTCCTCCGGGATTGACCGTTACAACAGAAGCCTGTACCGAATTTTATGTACAGGGAAAAAAACTTACCGATGATATGGTCAGCCAAATCAAATCTAATCTAAAGACTTTAGAAGAACAAACAGAAAAAAGTTTTGGAAATGCAGAAAATCCTCTTTTAGTATCGGTACGTTCCGGTGCAAAAATTTCAATGCCTGGTATGATGGATACAATATTGAATCTTGGACTTAATGATAAAACGGTGGAAGGATTAGCAGAAAAAACAGGAAATATGCGTTTTGCATACGATAGCTACAGAAGATTTATACAAATGTTCGGTGATGTTGTATTGGGTATATCGAAGCATAAATTTGATAACATTCTTGATGGAACCAAAGAAAAGAACAACTACAAGTATGATACAGAACTTACTGCCGAAAATTTAAAAACTATTGTAGAAGAGTTTAAAAAAGTATATATAAAAGAAAAAAGCACCGAATTTCCTCAAGAACCCGAAACACAGCTTCTTATGGCTATTGAAGCAGTGTTTAGATCATGGAATAACCCAAGAGCAATTACATACAGAAATCTTTATGATATACCTCATAATATAGGAACCGCAGTAAATGTGCAGTCAATGGTGTTTGGAAATATGGGCGATACTTCAGGAACCGGGGTTGCATTTACAAGAAACCCTTCGACCGGTGAAAAAAAGGTGTTTGGAGAATTCTTAATCAATGCCCAAGGAGAAGATGTTGTGGCAGGTATAAGAACTCCTCTGTCTATTGATAAATTAAACGAAGTTATGCCTGATATATTTAAGCAATTTATGGATGCTGCAGAAACCCTCGAACATCACTACAAGGATATGCAGGACATTGAATTTACAATAGAACAAGGTAAGCTCTACTTCCTTCAGACAAGAAATGGGAAAAGAACTGCGGATGCTGCTCTGAGAGCTGCAGTTGAAATGGTCGGAGAAAACCTCATAACTAAGAAAGATGCAGTTATGCGAGTGGATCCAAAATCCCTTGATCAGCTTCTTCACCCTAAATTTGATCCTGAAGAATTAAAAAGCTTAACTTCTGTTGCAAAAGGGCTTCCTGCATCACCAGGAGCTGCAACAGGAAAAATATACTTCAATGCTGATGATGCAGTAGCTGCCGCAAATAAAGGTGAAGATGCAATACTTGTCAGAAAAGAAACATCACCTGAAGATATAGAAGGCATGAACAAAGCAAAAGGTATATTGACATCAAGAGGAGGCATGACTTCCCATGCTGCTGTTGTTGCAAGAGGAATGGGAAAATGCTGTGTTGCCGGCTGTGAAGCTGCTCATGTAGACGAAGCTAAGAAAATCATGACAATTAAAGGCGAAACCTACCAAGAAGGAGATTTCATTTCTCTTGACGGAAGTACAGGAAATATATACAAAGGTAAGGTAAAGACTGTTGAAGCCAACATATCTGGAAATTTTGAGGCTCTCATGAAGTGGGCTGATGAATTTAGAAAGCTTGGAATCCGAACAAATTCAGACACACCAAAGGATTCAGAAACAGCTGTTAAATTTGGTGCGGAAGGAATTGGCCTTTGCAGAACAGAGCATATGTTTTTCGAAGAAAGTCGTATATTCTCTGTTCGAAAAATGATTATTTCAGAGACTGTCAGCCAAAGAGAAAAAGCTCTGGCGGAAATACTTCCTATGCAGAAAAATGACTTCAAAGGTATATTTAAAGTTATGGGCATCAGACCTGTAACTATAAGATTATTGGATCCTCCTTTGCACGAATTTATTCCTACCGATGAAGAAGATATTGTTGAACTTGCAAAAGACATGGATGTTTCTGTTTCAAAATTAAAGGAAACAATTCACAGCCTGCAAGAATTCAATCCAATGTTGGGGCACAGAGGATGCAGACTAGCAATCTCATACCCTGAAATGGCAAAAATGCAGACAAGAGCTATAATAGAAGCTGCCATTGAAGTTTCTGAAGAAGAAAACATAAGTATAGTTCCCGAAATCATGGTTCCGTTGGTAGGGAAAAAAGAAGAGCTTGAAATTCTGAGAAAGCTTATAATAGAAGTTGCAGAAGAAACTAAAAAAGAAATGAATTCCTATTTAAGTTACCTGATAGGAACAATGATTGAAATTCCGAGGGCATGTGTAACTGCAGATGAAATCGCGCAATGTGCTGACTTCTTCTCGTTTGGTACAAATGACCTGACACAGATGACATTTGGTTATTCAAGAGATGATGCAGGAAAATTCCTCGAAGATTACAAAGACGCTGGCATACTTGAACAAGATCCATTCCAGAGTATAGACCAGGCTGGTGTCGGCAAAATGGTTGAAATGGCAGTGGAACTGGGAAAAGAAGCACAATCCCACCTGCACCTAGGTGTATGCGGAGAGCACGGCGGTGACCCTGCATCAATAGAGTTTTTCCATAATACCGGTTTAGATTATGTATCATGCTCACCATTCAGAGTTCCTGTTGCAAGACTGGCAGCAGCACAGGCGGCATTGAAAGGAAATAGCCCTATCTCTAAATAAGGTGTATACCCTATAAACCCTTATATGAAGCGGTTTTAAGCTAAATGTATAAAAGGACACTGTATTATACAATCAGTGTCCTTTTTAGTAATAATATTTTAACTTGGTGTTATGCTCATAATCTACCCATAAACGGTAATTTATTCGTCGATTTTCACCGCGTAACATTCATCAATCAAAATGTAATTACAGTTATATTTTTTACACATCTCAAGATAATGCGCATTGTCCTCAAGTACAGAATTCATGGTACACCATGTATCATCAACACGTTTCTCTATTTCGTTAGCATATTTTTTTATATCTGAAAAGTGTTGCTTAATATAGTTTTCGCTCATCACAAGACAGTGATAGTGAATTTCATTCAGATACACCTCACTAAAATCCTCTTTCCAACTAAATGGAATATAACAGCCTTCAACCACAAGATTTTGCTTATTTTCAATGGCAGTCTTAATCATTTCCCGAACAATCGGCCATAAATAGACCTCCAGTTCACTGTCATCTTCGGGAGTTAGATTTGTATTTCCACTTCGTATTAATCCCATTTTCAAAAGGTCAACAGATAGATATGGATATTGGTACTTTTTAAGAAGCTTCTGTGCCAACAAAGTTTTACCTGTGTGAGAAGCCCCTGTAATCAATATAATCAATTGTACTCCCTCCTGTCCAAATTCTGATTTGTAGTCCAGTTAGTGTTGAAAAACCTCCTACAAATCACGTTCATCGCACAATAAGATTAACCAAATAATCTTATTTTTTCTTTTTTATAAAATAAATAATAGCAGCTATAACCAATACTATAATAAGTGTTACAATAATTGTTAAATAACCATTTGATTTTTCTGTAATAAAAATAGCTGTAGGCCCATCAGCTCCACCAATAATAGCTGTAGATGAATTTTCCTTGTTTACACATCCTGTAAATAATAAAACTGCCACTAAGGATAATAATCTTATTTTTTTCATGTTCATAACTTCCTTCGTAAAATATAAATAGTAATTATTATCATTGTACTGTAAATTTTACCCATTAGCAATATGCTTTTTATTATGTACAACGTTTCTTTAAATACTTTGGTTGCACATTTCATAAATGATGAAAAAGCATCAGCTGATATTATACCATATTCTTCTATAAAAGAATTTTAATAAAAAATTAGACACCATGCATGTGTCTAATTTTTCATTACTTAAATTCGTAATTTTCAATTGTTTTATTTTTATATGTATTGAACATAAATTTCAACCCGTTATCTTCATGAACTTCTGATGCATATGACAAGTACCAGTTCTCATCCTCATCAAAATTATGAAGGAATGTGTCAGCGTTGGCTATTGCATCAACTTTAGTTATCAAAGCCTCACTGCAATAAGGATATAATTCATTATATATTTTTCCACCGCCTACAACAAATATATCATCACTGTTATACTTTTTAAGCTCTGTAAACAGTTCATCTAAAGAGTGGCATATTATACAACCTTCTGCTTCAAATTCCCTGTTTGTTGTTAATACAATATTTGTCCTGTTCTTAAGAGGCTTAGCTCCTGGAAAAGACAGGAGAGTATTTCTCCCCATAACAACAACCTTGTCTACTGTAGTTTTTTTAAAAAACGCCATATCATCAGGCAAATTAAACAACAAGTCTCCATTAAAACCTATTGCCCAATTTTTTGCAACTGCAACTATTAACTTCATAACTTCTCCTTAAACTGCAATAGGAACTTTTATCTTAAACGGATTATATTTATAATCGTTTAATTTAAAGCTGTCAACCGTAAAATCATAAAAACTGTTTATAGATTTATCTATTACCAGCTCCGGTGAATCATGCTCTTCTTTCTCAATAAGTTCCTCAATAATAGGGATGTGTCTGTCATAAATATGAGCATCGGATATTACATGGACCAGTTCCCCTGCAACCAAACCACTTATTTGAGCCATCATATGTACAAGAATTGAATATTGAACAACATTCCAGTTATTTGCCGCAAGAACATCCTGTGAACGCTGATTTAATATTGCATTCAGCTTGTTTCCTGAAACATTAAATGTCATGCTGTATGCGCAAGGATAAAGATTCATCTCATGAAGGTCCTGAAAATTATATATATTTGTCATTATCCTCCTGCTGGCAGGATTATTTTTTAAATCATATATAACTCTGTCTACCTGATCAAATTCTCCCTCACTATATTTGTGCTTGATGCCAAGCTGATAGCCGTAAGCTTTGCCTATGGAACCTGTTTCATCTGCCCACGAATCCCAAATATGACTGTTTAAATCATTTATATTATTTGATTTTTTTTGCCATATCCAAAGCAGTTCATCTATGGCTGCTGTAAAATTAGTTTTTCTTAGTGTCAGAATCGGAAAAGATTCCTGCAGGTTATATCTGTTTACAACACCAAACTTTTTTATTGTATGCGCAGGTGTTCCATCTTTCCACCTGGGTCTTACATCGTAGTCCTTGTCCCACACACCGTTAGTAAGTATGTCCTTACAAGTATTTATAAATATTTTATCTGCTGTGCTCATTTCCGCCTCCCGTTATTTTACTATATTATATATTAGAGGCAAGATGTTTACAAGGATTAATTAAGAAGCTTTGAGCATTCTTAATGATCTTTCACAGCATGGATATAATAAAAAAGTTATAATTATAGTTATAGGGAACATAAATTTTGTATTCCCTTTTATCTCATAGTATTTTGATTTATAAAATTCTTTATTTGCATTTTTTCATCGAATCCTTTAATTTTTAAAGCCTGTGAATCTTCATTATCAAAATTTTTAAAATAAATGCACATTTCTCCGTCCTTTGTGTCATCATATCTTATGCATCTGAAACCATCATCATACATTTTTTTTATCTTTTCAAATTCGTTCATAATACACTCCCCTTTTGTTATATATTATATTATTGCCGATACGAACGAATTTATGACTATTTTTGCAAAAAAAATAAGCCAGGGAATTACAATTGTAATTCATAGGCTTATGCCGTCCATAATTCTCTGACTTCATAGTTTTTTTCATCCAGCGAGTTTAAAACTTCATCATCAAACAGGCATTCTATTGATGGAAGTATTATGTTTGCCGTATCCTTTAAATTGATCTTGCAACTTACTCCCGAAAGAACCCCTACTCCGATTGCACCAGAATTTTTAGCGAATAACATATCATTGTAGGAATCACCTACTATCGCAACTTCACTTGGTTCTAAGCCATACATCTTGCAAAATCTCTCACACATATCCTTGTGCGGTTTTCTTTTCATTATGCCATCATATGCACCGACAAAATCAAAGCAACCATCAAGGTTAAGCTTATTAATCATATGTTCAGCAGACTGCATGGAATCTGCCGTAGCAATGCCCATCTTAATTCCCTTAGAATTCATGTGTCTGTATAATTCTTTTAAATCGACAATCTCTTTAAATTCAGCATCATCGCTTAGCACTTCTTTTCTCAAAAGCTCCGGAACATGTTTTTTAAATGCCTCTAAATCTACACTGCGATATTTATTAAGCACGAATTGAAGTTCCGCAGCCAAATCCTCATGAGATTTGTATGCCAACGCTCCAAACGGTTCAACTCCGTAATCGGTAATTCCTATAGATTTTTTTAACATTCTAAATATTTCATCATCATGGAGATCGTACTCATCCATTATCGCCATAATAGTTTTTATTGCCGCATTTTCCCACAATGAGAAGTCAATCAGCGTTCCATCTTTGTCAAATAAAATTCCTTTTATCATATTTTCACCTCCTTTATTTTAATATTACGCCTGGTTTGTAATTATCCAACATTGTGTTTGTAAAATAATTGTAAATCAAACTATATATATTATATCTTTTTTTCCTTTAGCAAGCCTTAATTTCACTTGGAGTATTATTATATTAAAAATAAAGAATAATGTTACTCATATGGTAATAATTATCTGTATTCTGTAAATAATACCACTATGCAGAAATCAAAGGAGAAGACTACTATGAGAATACCAAAACATATAGGGCTTATACCCGACGGAAACAGAAGATGGGCGGAGAACAAAGGGCTTCAAAAACAGGACGGATATGAACACGGACTTGATCCGGGACTACAGGCCTTAAGGCTGGCAAAAAAATACGGAATTAATGAAATTACATATTACGGTTTTACAACCGATAACTGCAAAAGACCGCGAAATCAGATTGATGCATTTGTCAAGTCATGCATCGACGCTGTCAACATGATTGCAGGGGAAAATGTATCTCTTCTGGTCATAGGCAACACAAATTCTGCAATGTTTCCAAAAGAATTATTAAAATATACAAAAAGAACAGTGCTTGGGAATGGAGAAACAAAGGTGAACTTTCTTGTTAACTACGGTTGGGACTGGGATATTTCCGCCATAGGTTCAGAAAATACAAGCAGAAAAAGTATTATGGACTCCCTTAATTCAAGAGATATCTCACGCATTGACCTGATACTCAGGTGGGGAGGAAGAAAAAGACTGTCAGGGTTCTTGCCTGTCCAATCCGTGTATTCAGATATATATACTATAAATGATCTATGGCCCGATTTCAAGCCAGAGCAGTTCCACAACGCAATTAAATGGTACAACATGCAGGATGTAACCCTGGGAGGATAAAAAGTGGTTTTGCTTAAAAAGACGCGTCATGTTAGGACAGCGTCTTTTTATATGTTAATCTATTTAGGCATATTTATTTGTTTTTCTTTTGACTCTCTGTATAGTACAAATTTATTGCCTATGCTTTGTACATATTCTGCACCGACAGCTGCTGCTATTTCATTTGCAGTGTCCTTAGCTTCCAGCATACTATTGTTTAATATGCTGATTTTTATCAGCTCTCTGGCTTCTAATGCATCGTCTATCTGCTTTATAACATTTTCTGTTACTCCGCCCTTGCCTATCTGCATTAATGAATCTATTTTATTAGCCAAAGATTTTAAATAACTTCTTTGCTTTCCTGTAAGCATCGTTCCTCCTAATAATAATTTACTACTTTCTTAATTGCTGATTCTAGTCCACAAAGTCAAATTCAACTCCGCATACTTTTATTAAATCTCCTTCTTGTGCACCTAGCTCACGCAATCTTTCTATTACTCCTTTATCAATAAGAACCTTCTGAAAATTACTGAAGGATTCGAAATCGTCAAAGTTTGTTGATGCCACAAGTCTTTCCAGGAAATCTCCATCAGCCAAATAGTATCCGTCCTGTTGTGAAACAGCTATAGTATCTCTTGCTTTTCTATCAATAAAACTTTCAACTTCCTCTTCATTAACAAACTGTATTTCATCTTCAATATGCTGAAGCCTTTCGTATGCTCGTTTTTTCAGCAAGTCCAATCCATGATTTGTTGCAGCGGAAACCTCAATTATTTCATAATTATCCCCAAGTTCTTTTTTAATTCTTTCTACATTTTCCTGAATCTGTGGGAGATCTGTCTTATTTAAAACTATTATTTGTTCCTTTTCTGAAAGTTTTTCGCTATATTGCTGTAATTCTTCATTAATTTTATAAAAGTCATTAATAGGGTCTCTTCCTTCCTGTCCGGAAGCGTCAATAACATGTAATAGTAACTTAGTTCTTTCAACATGTCTCAAGAATTCAAGTCCAAGCCCTGCTCCCTCTGACGCACCTTCAATAAGCCCCGGTATGTCAGCCATAACATAGCTGTGACCCTCTCCTATGCTTACAACCCCAAGATTAGGTTTCAATGTTGTAAAATGATAGTTTGCAATCTTGGGTTTTGCACTGGTCACTGATGCAAGTATTGTTGATTTTCCCACATTTGGAAATCCAACTAGTCCCACATCTGCAAGAAGCTTAAGCTCAAGGGTAACGTCTCTGCTTTCGCCTTTTGTGCCAGGCTCTGCAAAACGCGGAGTACGTCTTATAGAATTTGCAAATTTAACATTTCCTTTACCTCCGTGTCCACCTCTTGCCACAACAAACCTCTGTCCATGATCTTTTAAATCAGTCAGAACTATACCTGTTTCTTCATCCTTTACCAATGTTCCGATAGGAACCTTTAAAATAAGATCTTTACCGTCGGAACCGTATTGTTTTTTTCCTCTTCCATCCTGGCCGTTTTCAGCCTGATAACGTCTTTTGTATCTGAAATCCATCAGAGTCCTAAGTCCTTCATCAGCTACCAGTATTATGCTGCCTCCGTCGCCTCCGTCGCCTCCATCAGGTCCCCCCATGGCTATGTATTTCTCTCGCCTGAATGCAACGCTGCCGTTTCCGCCCTTCCCAGCTTTAACGCTAACCTTTGCTATATCTACAAACATCATATACCAACCTTTTCTTTTTATAAAACGCAGTAAATTTCACCCTATGTAGCCGCTCTCTGCTTTATAATACAAAAAACCTACCTTAACGGTAGGTGCTTTTGCTTATTATGCTTCTAATTCACTTGGATATACACTAACTTGTTTTCTTGTTTTGTCTTTTCTTTCGAACTTCACTTTTCCGCTTACCAGTGCGAACAATGTATCGTCGCTTCCGATACCTACATTTAAGCCTGGATGAAGCTTAGTTCCTCTTTGTCTTACAAGTATATTTCCCGCCAATACGAATTGACCGTCAGTTCTTTTTACTCCGAGTCTTTTAGAATTGCTGTCACGACCGTTTTTAGAGCTACCAACACCTTTTTTATGTGCAAATAACTGTAAATTTAATTTCAATAACATGGTTACACCTCCTCAAATTTAAGTGTAATATAATCGCTGTAATCTTCCAGTAATAATTCTATTCCTACCATGAAACACCTGTAAACAACATCGGTTTTATCATTGTTTACCAATGTTCTCAAACTCATCAGTCCGGTTTCTTCATCAACACTGTAGCTTATATTTTCAGCTTCAATTCCCGCAACTAAGTTGATTGAATTGAGAGCCGTATAGCTCAATATAGATACCGATGAGCACACTATGTCCATTCCATGTTCAGCGTAACCAGAGTGTCCTTCAACAATAAAACCCTGGATTTCTTCGCCGGTTCTGTATATAGTAACTGTAATCATAGACTAACCAACAATTTTTTCAATTTTAATCTGTGTATATGGTTGACGATGTCCTTGTTTTTTTCTGTAGTCTTTTTTTGCTTTATATTTGAAAATAATTATTTTCTTTGCTTTATCCTGTTTTTCTACTAAGCCTTCAACTACAGCTCCGTCAACATATGGTTTTCCAACATTTAATTTACCTTCTTCTGCAACAAGTAAAACTTTATCAAATTTTACCTGCTCGCCTTCAGCAATGTTTAATTTTTCAACTCTTATAACATCGCCTTCCTGAACTCTGTATTGTTTTCCACCTGTTTCAATAACTGCGTACATAAACTTACCTCCTCTTCCCAGTCTCGCCATTGCAGGCACATAAAGTTTAAACCTGATCCGTGCGGCTCTTACAAAATAAAAGTTTACCAAACAAATCCTTGTTTGTCAACTTATTTTTGCTTTATTATGCTATTAATATAATCCAGTTTCCCCATTTTTTCAATAACTATTTCATCGGTAAGAATGTTCTCATCTTTCTTAAAATAAATTTTAATGCCGTACTTTTTTTCTATACTTTCAACAATTTCCATACATTCATTAACTATCTTGTTTTTTGTAATACAGCCGGCACTTAATATTACTGCTTCACAAGAGGTATTTTTTTTGATTTTTTTAACTATGTTCTCCAGCTTAAAAGATATAAAAACTTTTGAACCCGTTCTTCCTCCACCTCTGCAATGTGAACACTCCTCTGTTATTATATTAAAAAAATTCTCTTTATCTTTTTTTCTTGTTATCTCCATAAGATTCAGTTTCGTCATGCCCAGAATGTTTGTTTTCGCCTTATCTTCCTTAAAAATCCGCTTGGCTTTGCTAATTATAAAATTTATATTTTCTTTGCTCTTAACATCTATAAAATCAATTATTATAATTCCACTGATATTCCTCAGTTTAACCTGTCTTCCTATCTCTTCAAGAGCCCCAAGGTTTATTTCTAATGCTGTTTGTTCCATATTTTTGCTTCCCACATATTTCCCGCTGTTTACATCTATTACAGTTAAGGCTTCTGTAACATCGATAAATATCGATCCTCCATTGTCAAGCTCAACCTTCCTTTCAAATAACATGCTTATCTGTTTTTCAACATTAAGCATTTCAAATGCTCCAGATGATTCAATTATGGAAATGTTTTTAAACTTTTCAGAATCGTATCTTCCTATAAGTCCTAAAATATTATCCTTTGTTTTTTTATCATCCACATATATTTGATCTACCGTGGAATCAACATAATCCAGAAATAATTTTTCAATCATTGAATTACTTTGGTGCAAGAGCTTTGGGGCGTAGGAATAATTGTATTCCTGCTCTATCTGAGCAAATACAGATGAAAGAAAATTATACTCCTTCTCAACTTCCTCTTTTGGACATCCCTCGGAGAATGTTCGGAATATCATCCCGTTTCCGTTCTTCATTATCTCTTTCCCTATTTTTTCCAAGCGTATGCGCTCAGTAACATTATTTATTTTTTTGGAAATATTAATCTCTGTGCTCTTAGGTATAAGTGCAATGTATTTACCCGAAAGAGATACATCGGTTGTAACAGCAATATTTTTTTCCCCCATTGGCTCTCTAATAATCTGAACCAGAAGTTCATCTCCCTTTTTCAAAACCTTGCTTATATTTTTAACGTCTCTTTTTCTAATTTTCTTTTCTTTCAAGAATTTATCTGAAAGCAAATCATCTAAAAAAAGATACGCATTTTTTTCAAGTCCAACATCCACAAAAGCTGCTTCCATTCCAGGAAGGATGTTAGCTACTCGTCCCTTGTAAATGTTTCGTATCACGCCTCTGTTAATTTTTTCTTCATGCACATAATCGATTAGCCTGCCATCCTCTAAAATGGCAAACTGATCGAAGAATGCTGAACTATTAATTAAAATCTGTTTCATAATGCCCCTCACATACTGATACACCCTTATAGTATAGGCTCCATATCTTTATCAAGAGCATCTACTTTCATAATCGTATGATAATCCAGGTTAAACGCTCTATCATTTATAAGCTTTAGAAGCTCATCAACTTTCATACTTCCTGTTTCAGAAGTAATAAAAACAGCTTCTATCTTAGCTTTATTATCTCCGGATTTATCAGCCTTAAGATATCTTATATATTCTTTTGTGTTAATTTCTTTATTGACAAGCTTTTTTTTCTTGTTTTTTTTCTGCCTGATATAAACTACTCCTGTTTCTAGCATTTCAGATAACAGATTATTTAACCTATCCATATCTAAATTTTCAGATTCAATTCCTATTATATATTCTGCATAGGCACATCTTGCCATAATTGAGTTTGTATTATCTGAACAGCTGGACTTAATTATCTGCATTTCCTTGGGCATTACTGAATTCATTTTTCTTTTGAATTCCTCCGGAGGAAGATTTTCGTTTAGTTCGATCTCAAAATACTCCCCTATGCTTTCTATTCCCAATGAAAGAGGAAATCCAAAGGATGTCTTCATATGTGGATTGAAACCTTCAGAATACTTTGCTCGAATTCCCGCTCTGTTAACAGATCTCTGAATAAATCTTAACACGTCTAAATGTGATATATACTTCAAATTTCCAGTCTTACTATATTTATTTATTATTTTGCACATGCGGACAGGCACCCCCTATAAGTCTGTGATTGACACCGCAGTTTGTGCAACCGAGTCTGCAATCATGTGTTGTCATAGCTTCAAGTGATTTTTCATATTCGCTGATTAGATATTTCTTGCTTACGCCAACGTCAATAAAATCCCAAGGCAAAACTTCTGTAATCTCTCTCTGCCTTTTTGCAAAGAAATCAGGATCAACATTTGTTTCATTAAATGCTTCCATCCACTTATCAAAATCAAACATATCGTACCATCCGTCAAAACGGCATCCTTTTTCCCAAGCACTTATCAATACTTTGGATAGACGTCTGTCTCCACGGGCAAACACTGCCTCAAGATAACTAAGCTTCGGCTCGTGATAACTAAAGGAAACTTTTTTATCTTTTATTTCTCTTTGCAGCATCTTAGCTTTATCATAAAACTCTTCTATGCTGTTCTGAGCCGTCCATTGGAACGGAGTAAATGGTTTTGGAACAAAACAAGATGCACTTGAATTTATTTTAAGGTTGCCTTTTATTTCTTCCTTAGGTCTTGCAAAAAACTTATCTTTTATTTTGTATGAAAGTTCCTTTATTCCCAGGACATCTTCCATAGTTTCACCGGGCAAGCCAATCATAAAATATAATTTAACCGTTGACCAACCTAATTTAAATGCAGTTTCAACAGGTCCCAAAATCTGCTCTTCTGTAAGGTTTTTATTGATTACATCTCTCATTCTCTGAGTTCCCGCTTCTGGAGCAAATGTAAGCCCGGACTTACGAACCTCCTGAAGCCTTTGTATTATATCGAATGTCATTGAATCAAGTCTAAGTGACGGCAGAGAAATACTTACATTATCATTTTCATATTTATCTAAAAGTTTTAAAGTAAGGTCTGGCAAGCATGAATAGTCACCAGAACTCAGTGATGTAAGTGATATTTCATCGTGTCCTGTAGAATTAAGCATGCTTTCTGCCTGATTAACAAGAGTATCGGACTTTTTCTCCCTTACAGGTCTGTAAACCATCCCCGCCTGACAGAAGCGACATCCTCTTGTGCATCCTCTGAATAGTTCAAGAACTACTCTGTCATGAACAACATCAATGTAAGGAAGAATGCTTTTATCAGGATAATAAACTTTGTCCATATCCTTTATTATTCGTTTTGTAATGATGTCCTTAGCATTATTGTTTAGTACTTTTCTTTCCTTAATAGTATTATCTTCATTATATACTTCCTCATAAAATTGAGGCACATATATTCCTTCAAGCTGTGAGGCTTTTTCTAAGAATTTAAGTTTGTTAAACCCGTTTAGTTTTTCCTTTTCATAAATACCCAAAAGCTCCGGCAGAAGTTCCTCTGCTTCTCCAACTGTAAATAAATCTACTATTTCGTGCAGTGGCTCCGGATTATATGCACAAGGTCCCCCGGCAATAACAATGGGCATGTTGTCTGTTCTATCCTTTGATTTTAACGGTATTCCTCCCAGGTCAAGCATATTCAAAATATTTGTATAGCTCATTTCATACTGAAGGGTAAACCCTATAAAATCAAATTCTTTCAGCTCATCCTTGCTTTCCAATCCATATAAAGGTATGCTGTTTTTTCGCATTACTTCTTCCATATCAGTCCACGGTGCAAATACCCTTTCACACCAAACATTTTCAATGCTGTTTAGCATATGATATAAAATATGAAGCCCCGTATGCGACATCCCTACCTCGTAAACATCGGGAAATGCAAAAGCAAATCTAACGCTTGTTTTTTCTTTGTCTTTAACAACCGAATTCAGTTCACTTCCTACATATCTTGCAGGTTTTTCCACACTTAACAACTCTCTGTCAAGCTTCTTTACATCTATCATGTTAATCCTTTCTATTTTGGCGGTGATTATTTGAGATTTATCTCTCACACTATTTATTCTGTTATATTGTACCATATAAATTCTAAAATATTTTATCATACGCGAATTCAAATGACAACTTCAATTTATTTAACTGTACTCATGAAGTTTTAATTCTGCGTTTAGGACTATAATTTTGTTGAAAAACCATGGCAAATATTATAATATAAAATAAGAAAAAAACGGAGGCTGAAATGAATTACGAAGAAGCAATACAATTTATTCATTCTACATATAAATTTGGCTCTAAGCTAGGGCTTAAAAACATTACTAGGCTGACGGAACTTTTGGGCAATCCTCAGAACTCCTATAAAATAATACATGTTGCAGGCACTAACGGAAAAGGTTCCACCTGCAGCATGATACACGATGCTCTTATGGCATCTGGCTACAAAACAGGACTGTTTACTAGCCCGTACCTGGAGAAATTTACAGAAAGGATTCAGGTTAACAGACAGCAAATAGATGACAAAGCTTTGGCCAGAATTACAGGGCTCGTAAAAGAAAAAATAGATTTAATGATACAGGAAGGCTACAATCACCCCACAGAATTTGAGGTTGTAACCGCCATTGGATTCAAATATTTTGAAGAGCAGGGAATTGACTTTCTTATTCTTGAAGTGGGAATGGGAGGAAGGTTTGATGCTACAAATGTGGTAAATAACACACTTGTTTCTGTAATAACCTCTATCAGCTATGACCACACGGAGTATCTTGGAGATACACTTGAAAAGATAGCTTTTGAAAAATCCGGAATAATAAAAGAAGGCTCTGATGTAGTGGTGTACCCCCAGGGAAAATCTGTTGTTGATGTAGTAAAAAATACAGCAAAAAATAAAAATGCCACTGTATACGAAGTGGAAAAGAGCAATGTTGAAAAATTAGGCGGGGACCTTTCAGGTCAGCGTTTTAAATATCTCAAAACAGATATATTTAATATTCCCGAAGCAAAAATACGCCTTTTGGGAGAACATCAGCTTTACAATGTATTGACAGCGTTACGAGCTCTTGAACTGGTCAAAAAAAGAGGCTACCATGTCACTGAAAAAGCCATTATTGAAGGCTTTAACAACTGCCGCTTTGCAGGTCGATTCGAAGTAGTAAACGAAAACCCTGCTATAATTATTGACGGAGGGCACAACATAAACGGCATTGAATACTTTGCAAAAGCAGTAAGAGAAAACTTTGGAAACAGTAAAATAACTTTGTTTTTCGGAATGCTGAAAGATAAGAACCCTGAGGAAGTACTTCCTTTGCTTATACCATTGTGCAATGAAATATTTACTTTGACTCCGAACAATCCACGTGCAATGAAATCAGACTTCCTTGCACGTCTTATAAGCAATCATTCAAATATTAAAGTTACAGCATTAGATGACTACGAAGACATTGTACCTGTATTAAAAAATACAGATAACGGCGACTGTATTTGTTTTGCAGGCTCACTGTACATGATAGGTGATGTAAGAACACTTTTAAGAAACAAAGGATTTGCCAATAAAATTTAAATACAGAAAAGAACGGCCATTTTATAAATTTTACGTGCCGTTCTTTTTTATATGTACTAAACTAAAAATCTATTAGCCCCAAACTTATCTTCAAGCAATCATTTACTTCTCCCATAAGATTTTTATCAAAACGGCCTATCTTCTCCTTCAAACGTTTTTTATCGATGGTGCGAATTTGTTCAAGCAAAACAACAGAATCCTTAGGAAGGCTGAAGTCTTCAGAACTAATTTCAATATGTGTAGGCAGCTTTGCTTTGTTAATCTGAGACGTAATTGCAGATACTATAACTGTAGGGCTATACCTATTCCCAATATCATTTTGTATTACTAACACCGGCCTTACGCCTCCCTGTTCGGACCCAATGACCGGACTTAAGTCGGCGTAATACACATCTCCCCTTTTTACAATCAAACTATTCACTTCCCAATAATTTTGTTTCGTAGCTTAAAAAATCCTCATAGTCCCCTTCTGAGTATTCTTCTGTAATGCTTTTATTTATATTGCTCATCTCTAAATATCCGGCCTTCATTTTGTTTCTTATTTCGAGTTTTCTTTTTTCAATTAAATAAAACCTTATAGATTTACGTATAAAGTCGCTTCTGTTGTTTCCTTCTTCTTTAACTGCATTGTCCAATTCTCTCAAAAGATTTTCGGGAATTGAAATCAATATTTTTTTATTGTCAGCCAAATTACACACCTCGATTACTCAAACTAAGTTCATTTAAACATATCTTATGTAATTTTACCACAATAATTATACAAGTTGTATGGTAACTTCTGTATTATTGTGAAAATTATTATTCCTCTTCATTCAGTCTTTCATATTGTATAGTTTTAACCAAATTATCGTTTTTATAAATAATAATTGTTGCTGGAAGCAGTGTTTCTTTGCTAAAGTTAAGAACATGCTTATAAATTCCGTCATAATATACCAATTCGTCAGGAATAGTATCCGTTGAATTTTCAAACTTGGATAAGTCTAAATCATAGATTAGAGAATCTGTCAATTTGAAATTTTCTATCACAACGCTGTTTTCAGGAAATTTATCATTGTTCAAAACACATCTGTTACCGGATAAATAAGCGGCGTTCCAGCTTTGAGCTTTATTTTCGGATTTTAAGCTGTAATTTTTATCTCTGCAGACAATGACAACCTTGTATTCATTTTCGCTGTTTTCGGTATAAACCTTCATTAGAGCTTCTCCTGTATAATTAACAGGAATGACATAGGGGTCGGCCTTTGTCTTTATTGAGCAACTACTTACTACAATCGCTAAAATAATTAACAACAATATCTTAAATTTCATCTCATCATCCTGCTTCCATCCATATATAATAGAATATGACGTCAAATGAAATTATATGACTAAATTATGGGCTGTTACTCTACAATGCAGAAGGCTGTAGCATATTCTTCTGTATGAGAAATTGAAAGATGAATATTAGTAATTCCAAGTTCTCTTGCTCTTTTAAAGGCATTGCCAGTTAAATTCACATATGGCTTCCCTTCGTCATCCTTTAATATTTCAACATGGCGAGGTCCGAAATTTGAGAAACCTGTACCAAGGCACTTAGAAACAGCTTCTTTTGATGCAAACATGCCTGCCGCTGTTTGTGCATTGAATTTTCTTGAGATTAAATACTCTCCTTCTTTTTCCGAATATACCTTTTTTATGAATTTATCATTCTCCAGATTTTTCTTTATTCTTCCTACTTCTGTAATATCAACACCAATACCTATAATCATTTTTATTCTCCTAACAAAAAATTAATTGACAAACTGCAGCATGTACGTAATAATTATATTATATGATTAAATTTAATACAATTCTAATTTAACAAATCTCACAAAGGAGTCAATATATGAATAATGTAACAGTGGTTTCTCATCCGCTGATTCAGCACAAGCTGACGATGTTAAGAGACAAAAATACTTCCTCTAAGGATTTCAGGGAGCTTGTAAGAGAAATAGCCATGCTTATGGCTTACGAGGTAACAAGAAATCTTCCTTTAAAAGATATAGAAATTGAAACACCTATAACAACAACTACCGGAAAAGTACTGGCAGGAGAAGATATTGCAATAGTACCTGTCTTAAGAGCTGGTTTAGGAATGGTGGACGGAATGCTTGATTTAATTCCAAACGCCAAAATAGGACACATCGGTCTTTACAGAAATGAAGAAACTCTGCAGCCTGTAGAATATTACTGCAAGCTTCCAAGTGATATTGAAAACAGAATAGTCATAATAACTGAACCTATGCTGTCAACAGGAGGCTCAATGAACGGTGCAATATCTCTTTTAAAACAAAAGGGTGCGAAAAGAATTAAATCAATCCACCTTGTGTGCGCCCCTGAAGGTTTGAAAAAGGTTACTGATGCTCATCCTGAAGTTGAAATATATACTGCTTCAATAGACGAAAAATTTAATGACATCGGATACATAGTTCCAGGACTTGGAGATGCGGGAGACAGATTATTCGGAACAAAATAAGGATAATCAATTATAACATAGGCGTGAGCTATCACGTCTTTTTTTTGAGGATAATATGAAAAATATATATAACAGAAATAAAAAATTTATTGCAGCCTTAGTAGTAATTGCACTTCCTGTCATAATTCAGAATGTCATAAGTATCGGTTTGAACATGATTGACACTGTAATGGTAAGTAAGCTTGGGAATGATGCAATCTCGGCAGTTGGGCTGGCAAACAGGATTTACTTTATTTTCACAACAATTTGCTTCGGAATATTCAGCGGTGCATCAATTTTTATTGCTCAGTACTGGGGAGCCGAAGATACGCAAAGTATTAAAAAAGTTTTTGGAATAGATTTGGCAATCGGTACAGTTTTATCACTATTTTTTTCTTTAGCAGTCTTTTTTTTCAGAGAACCAATAATGAAAATATTTATAGATGAAATTTCCGTCATTCAACCTGGAAGCAGATATTTACGAATTATATCATTTTCTTATTTTTTTACAGCTATCTCATTTGCTTTCAGCTTTAATTCCAGAGCCATACACAGACTTAAGCTTCCAACTATAATAAATGCTGTAGCACTTGTAATAAATACATTTTTAAACTGGGTATTAATTACAGGCAACCTTGGTTTTAAGGCACTTGGCGTAGAAGGCGCAGCAGTAGCTACATTAACAGCCAGAATTTTCGAATTTTTTGCTCTTATATTGTTAATATACAAAGATAAAACTCATCCTTTAGCAGGGACTTTTACTGAATTTACATCTTGGAACAGAATAATGCTGAAAAAAATTCTTAAAACATCACTGCCTGTTATAATGTCTGAAACTGCTTGGTCTGTAGGTACCTCAGTTTACTTTATAGCCTACGGTTATATGGGATCATCCGCAATTGCGGTTGTTCAAATTGCATTTAACATATCTGATTTCTTTCAGACATTATTTTTTGGAATAGGAAATGCTAGTGCTGTAATGATTGGAAATGAAATAGGTAAAAATGACATTGATAATGCTATGGAATACAGCAATAAATTCGTAAAAATAACTGTTTTTCTCAGCGTTGCTCTTGCTGTAGCTCTGTTCTTCTCCAGGAACGCACTTACAAGTTTTTTCAATTTAGATCCTTTTACCAGTGAAAGCCTGAGTCGAACTCTTATAGTTTACTCGTTATATTTTACACCAAAAATGTTTTCTTATATGTTTATATGTGGAATACTTAGAGCAGGAGGAGATACAAAATTCTGTATGTTTGTTGATATTATATCTGTATGGGTGATAGGAGTCCCTCTGTCGTTTTTCTCTGTATTAGTATTGAAATTGCCCATACATTTGGTTATTGCCGTCGTATTCAGCGAGGAGCTTATTAAATCTATCGCTGTAATCAAAAGATATAAAAGCCAAAATTGGATAAATAACTTGATTATTGAGTAACTGCAGTAAATGTATTTCTATTTTTATTAACCAGGAGGCCTCATGAGACACATATTTATAATAAACCCTGCCGCAGGAAACGGAAGGTATCAAAATGATTTAGCCGACTTAATAAATTCTGAATTACTGGATAAAGATATTGAATATGAAATCTATTTAAGCAGGTTTAAAGGGGATATTCACAGCTACCTGCTTAAGAAATGCAATGATAAAATTGAAAGTGTAATCTACGCCTGCGGAGGTGACGGCACCCTGCATGAAGTAATAAATGCAACACATAACGTCCCTCATGTGAGTATCGGAGTAATCCCGCGCGGCTCAGGTAATGATTTTATCAAGAACTTCAGTAAAGGCACACATTTTAACGATATTAATTTTCAAATCCATGGAAGCAGCGTAAATCTGGACCTTATAAAAGTTAATAATAAATATGCTGCATCTGTATGTACTGTAGGCCTTGATGCAGATGCAGCATTCCAAATGCACAAATTTAAAAAGATTCCATTCATAAATGGTTCAACAAGATACTATTTAGCCGTAATATATTGTCTGATAAACAAACTAGGCAATCACCTTGAAATTTCAGTTGACGGAAGCGGTGCCACCAACAGCTCCTACCTTTTAACAGTAATGGCAAACGGACAATTCTACGGCGGAGGATATAAATGTGCCCCTCTTGCTATTTTGAATGATGGGTTAATGGATTTATGTCTGGTCAAAAACATTTCAAGATTTAAAATACTAAATTTAATGAACAGCTATAAAGCCGGAACACACTTAGAAAATCCTAAGCTTAGTAAATGGATTAGTTATAAAAAATGCAAAAAAATAAAAATTAAAAGTTCCAAGCCATTAAACGTATGTGTTGACGGAGAAATATATTTGCATAATGAAGTCGCGCTTGAAATAGAAAAAGATGCATTCAAATTCTGGATGCCAAAAGAAGTGCAAATTATAGGCAGTAAAAAGACTGCTAAAAACAAATAATGAGGCGAAATGCCTCATTATTTGTTTTTACTGAAACGGTTACCCGTCTTTTTTAATTGATTGATAATCTATCCACTAAATTAGTATTTTTCATAATTGAATTTACAACAGCTGTTCCTGCTAATGTCACAACAGCAAATTCCCCTATGGCTACATAAATAGCGTTAATAACAAACGGTGTCTGAAACAAATATGTCAGTTCAAATCCTACAAGCACCGCATTTGAAATTACCGGACCAAGACTTGCAACTATCAATGATCTTTTGTTGTATCCCAAAGTCTTCCTCACTGTTACTATAAACACAATAGCAATGAAAGTTGCAAACGAGCCTACAACAATATCAATTACTCCCAAAGGGCTTGCTATATTGGCCAGAACACATCCCAGGACTAGTCCAAGACCATATTTAGGCTCTATGAATGCAAACAACACCAAAACCTCTGCTATTCTGAACTGTAATTGCTCATAGCTCATCCATGCAAATGCATAGGTTAATGCCACATATGCCGCTGCTATCAGGGCAGTGCGTGTAATAAATTGTACATTATTTTTTTCCATAAAAAAACTCCTTTCGAATACTTCTCGGAGTCACTAAAAAAATCTTGATTTTTAAAGTGGGTGCCAAGAAAACACTTGAAATCCTTAATAATATTATCAGAATTTCTATATTTGTTTGAAAAGGGACGGATTCCCGTCCCAATAAAATTATCTCTTGCTGAACTGTGAAGCCCTTCTTGCTTTTTTCAAACCGTATTTCTTTCTTTCCTTCATTCTTGAATCTCTTGTCAAGAATCCGGCTTTCTTTAAAATCGGTCTTAATTCATTGTCCACTTCAAGCAAAGCTCTTGAAATACCATGTCTGATTGCTCCTGCTTGACCTGTGTATCCGCCGCCTTTAACATTTACTAATACATCATACTGACCCATTGTATCTGTAATCATCATCGGTTCTCTTACTAAAACTCTTAATGTTTCATACTTGATATAATCATCTAATTCTCTTTTATTAATAACAATTTTTCCCGTTCCCGGTACTAATCTTACTCTAGCTATAGCTTTTTTTCTTCTGCCTGTTCCTCTGTATTGTGCATCCATCTATTTGTCCTCCTCCCTTAAAACTCGTATACTTGCGGTTGCTGAGCTTGATGATTGTGTTCAGGACCTGCGTATACTTTTAGTTTCTTTAACATTTTTCTTCCAAGGCTGTTTTTTGGAAGCATTCCTTTTACTGCCAGATAAACCGGTTGCTCAGGTTTAGTCTTAAACAAAGTTCTGTAAGGTGTTTCCTTTAATCCGCCTGGATAAAGAGAGTGGTGTCTATATAGTTTTTGGTCTAATTTTTTACCAGTTAAAACAACTTTATCAGCGTTAACAACTATAACAAAATCTCCTGTATCAACGTGTGGTGTGTAAATTGCTTTGTGTTTACCTCTTAAAATTTTTGCAATTTCTGTTGCAAGTCTACCTAAAGTCTTACCTTCGGCATCGATAACATACCATGCCCTGCTAACTTCATTAGGTTTAGCCAAGAAGCTTTTCATCATGTTTCCTCCTGTATTTCTACTATTAAACTATTATTATAATGCAATATATCGAAAAAACCTAACTCCGGGGCATTGGAACAACGGTTTTTCTCTAATCTTATCATACCTAAAACATTCTATATTAAATTAATTTTTATGTCAAGTAGTTTTTGTAATTTATAAGTTTTTTTGCTGCCTGTAATTAACATTCAGCAAAAATAATCCTTGCGGCTCAGCAGTCTTCCCCAGCAATTTTCTATCTTTTTCTTCCAAAGCTCTTTCTATGCAGTCAACATTTTTAATTCCCTTTCCGATATCTATCAATGAGCCTGCTATTATTCTTACCATATTATATAAAAACCCGCTTCCGTTTATATATAATTTTATTAGCTTATCCTCTTTGACAAGCTTAGCTTCATATACCGTCCTGACAGTAGTTTTCACGTCTGAATTCGATGCCATAAACCCTCTGAAATCGTGGGTTCCTATTAAAGATCCAGAGGCTCTTTCCATAATTTCAAAATCAAGAGTAGCCGGAACAAAGCAGGAGTATCTGCTGTAAAAAGGGCTCCATACTCTATCATTGTATATTTGGTACATATAAGTCTTGTCATGGGCATCAAATCTTGAATTAAAGTCTAAAGGAACATCCACCGAATCAATAATTCTAATATCCGTAGGCAGGTTTGCATTTAGAGCAATCTTTATCTTGTTTTCTGGGATCTTTGTATCTGCAGTAAAGTTTGCTACCTGATCAAATGCATGTACGCCGCTGTCGGTCCTTCCTGAGCCTGTTAAATTGACTTTTTGCTTCATTACAATACTAATAGCCTTCTCTATGGTTTCTTGGATTGTAGGCCCATTTAATTGGGTCTGCCAGCCGTGATAATTTGTACCATCATATGCAATGTTTAGCTTAATATTTCTTACCATATTTTTATTACTATTATCGCTGCAAAATATATAATAAATACGCCTGATGCAACGTAATCACCTTTTGTTATTTTTAGCTGTCTCATTCTTGTTCTATTTTCTCCGCCTCTGTAGCATCTTGCTTCCATAGCCATAGCAAGTTCATCTGCTCTTCTGAACGCACTTATAAACAAAGGCACCAGCAAAGGCACAAGATTTTTTGCTCTGCTCATTATATTTCCACTTTCAAAATCAGCACCTCTTGATTTTTGAGCTTTCATTATTTTTTCCGTTTCCTCCATCAAGGTAGGAATAAATCTAAGAGCAATGGTCATCATCATTGCAAGTTCGTGAGCAGGAAGTCCAAACCTTTTAAAAGGATTTAGAAGCGCCTCTATTCCATCGGTCAAAATTATAGGTGAAGTAGTCAACGTTAAAAGCGAAGTACCCATTATCAGGAGTGTAAGCCTTATTGCCATAAACCCCGCCTGCTTCAAGCCTTCTTCAGTAATCTTAATAAATCCTGCCTGAAATAATATTTTACCTGGTGTCATTAACAAATTAATCACAAATGTAATTAAAATTATCATAAGTATCGGCCTTAATCCTCTAATGACAAATTTAATCGGCACCTTAGATAGATATATTGAAGTTGCCAGAAAAACTATAACTACTATGTAGGTTGTAAAACTTTCAATAAGGAACAAGGAAATAATAAAAATAAAAGTTATAATAATTTTTATTCTCGGATCAAGATCATGAATCGGAGAATCTACGGGATAATGCTGTCCAATTGTTAAATTTTTAAACATTTCTCTTCCTCACTTCCCTCAGAATCTCTTCTTTAGCTTCTTCAACTGTTATTATGTCAGGCTTTATATTAAAACCACGTTTTCTAAGTTCATTAACTATTTGGGCAACCTGAGGAACTCCAAGGCTGATTTTTTTAAGCTCATCAGCTTTGGCATATATCTCCTTCGTCTTGCCTTCCATGTATATCTTTCCTTTATATAAAACAATTACTCTGTCAACCAGCTTGGCAATATCCTCCATGCTGTGAGAAATTAAAACAACAGTTACATTTGCTTTCTCGTGCAGCATTTTTATCTTTTCAAATAATTCATTTCTTCCAGCCGGATCAAGCCCTGCCGTCGGCTCATCTAAAATAAGATAATTCGGTTTCATTGCAAGAACTCCGGCTATGGCAACTCTTCTTTTTTGACCTCCGGACAAATCAAAGGGAGAAGCATCCTTAATTTTATCATAGTTAAATCCCACCAGCTCAAGAGCTTCTCTAACTCTTTTATCTATTTCATCCTTAGTCAGGCTCAAATTCATCGGCCCAAACGCAACATCTTTAGCAACGGTTTCTTCAAACAACTGGTATTCTGGATATTGAAATACAAGGCCTACAGTCTGGCGTACTTTGCTAAGCAATTTTTTTTCTTCGCCTATCGCTATTTTGTCAACAACTATTGTACCGTGTGTAGGTTTTTCTAACCCATTAAAAAGTTGAATCAAGGTGGATTTTCCCGAACCGGTATGACCTATAATGCCAACGAACTCACCTTCACGTATTTCTAAATTTATGTCATCAAGGGCTACAGTCCTAAATGGAGTTCCCTCACTGTATATGTATTTAATATTGTCTGCTTTTATTGACATAGCCAATCCACCAATTCCTTTACCTCGATTATATCCCTGGGAACGTTCAGGCCTTCATCCGCCAGTTCCTTAGCAAGTTCAGTAACTTGTGGAACATCAAGCCCAAATTTTTTTATTTCAACAACATTCCTGAAAACTTCCTTAGGGGTTCCATCAAGCTTTATACTTCCCTTATCCATTATTACAACTCTATCAGCTTGTACAGCCTCATCCATATAATGTGTTATTAAAAGTATAGTCTTACCACTTTTCTTCAACTTATGAAGCGTTTCCATTACCTCATCTCTCCCTGACGGATCAAGCATTGCGGTAGGCTCATCAAGTATTATACATTCTGAATTAAGCGCAAGGATTCCGGCAATTGCAATTCTTTGCTTTTGTCCTCCTGAAAGCATATGAGGAGGTCTTTTTCTATATTCATACATGCCGACCGCTTTTAAGGCGTCATCAACTCTTTTTCTTATTTCTAACGGTTCAACCCCTTGATTTTCAGGTCCAAATGCTATATCTTCTTCCACAATTGTAGCAACAAGCTGATTGTCGGGATTTTGAAAAACCATTCCGGCAGTCTGACGTATGTCCCACAATTTAGAATCATCCGCCGTATCCATTCCATTTACATATATCTTTCCATCCGTTGGAAGAAGCAGTGAGTTTATCAATTTAGCCAATGTTGATTTGCCCGAACCATTGTGGCCAATTATTGCTGTAAACTCTCCTTTTCTGATGTTCAAGTTAACTCCATCTACGGCAAAAGAGCTATCCTCGTTGTTGTATTTAAATTTTACATTTTCAATTCTTATAATATTCTCTATCATAACGCACCTGCAATTATTTTTTCACTGCATTAAATAATATCATTATTCAATTAATTTTACAACACTAAATTATTACCTAACTTAACGTATTGTGCAGAAAAAAGCAGCCCATATCCGGACTGCTTTATAACCCAATACACAATGCTTCACTTTTTCAATAGACTTACCGATTCAATTACCATTGCCACAACTCCTGTAATGTAAACATAACCGGTTTCTGCTCTTAAACAATATAAACTAACAGCAGCTAAGCTAAGTACTATAACTATTATTCTGCTTATTGTCTTATATTTTTTCTTCTCATTTTTATTCAAAGGTTTATTTTCCGTTTCGGCCGGCGCAAGCCAAAAAACCATGAAAATAGAAAATATGATTCCAAGTACTAAAACAGTCTCCCCATATTGCTTTAGATATGTACCGCACAATGCTGATATGACAAATATAGAAAATGATAAAAGCATACACTCAACATGCGTTTTGGCATGATAACCTCCGGCAAAAGTTCTAAGTCCCGAGAGAAAAATGATAAAAATTAAGAGCTCAAGTTTTTTGTTCAAAAGGTAAGCTGTAACAAAAAGAATTATCAGATTCAGCAAAAGAGACAGTAAAACCTCTATGCTGTAGGCATACACAGCCTTTTCATTATCTGAGGAATTGAGCTTCGACCCAATTCCCTCAGACAAGAAAACAGAAATCTTATTTATCATCTTTCAACAGGCATTGCGGAACCTTCGGCTGGTTATACAATAATATGCAAGTCATCCCCATGGTTGTTTGAGCAGTAGCCACCAAAAATGCAGCAATACATGACATAAAGGATAAAGTTTTTCTCACTTTACATTCCTCCTTTCAAACGTTAACAACATAATATATTATTTGTGGACAACATTCAATAATTTTTAACTCAGATTGCCTATTCGGTTATTTTTGTTGTTTGAGCGGTATTGCATGGCGTAAAATAAACTTGTAATCAGCTGCTTACAAGAATAGTTCCATGGCTATATTCAGATTGCTTCGATATCCTTACATTTTTGCCATCATCTGTACTTCCACAACAAATACGTTGCCTTCATAATTTAATTTTACAAATCCTCCGTATTTCTCTGCTATACTCCTAATGCTCTTAAGTCCGTATCCATGCCTTGTTTTATCTTTCTTAACGGTGAGTAATTTGTCTCCTTGTTTATTAAGCTTTCCGCTATATGGATTTTCCGATTTTATTATGATGCAATTGCCCAGCATATCTATTTTAAGATTTATATATTTTTCATCGCATTTTGCACACGCTTCAATTGCATTGTTAATAATGTTATTTAATATCCGGCATATATCCTCCTTGTCAATATATATTTCATTTTCCTCTGTCAAGCCGCTTTGAATATCAACATCTATATTTTGAGAATTTGCCTCTTTAAGCTTAAAATTTAGAAATGATGTAATTATGTTATCCTTATCTATTTGAGGCAAGTGCTGTATATCCATTTCCCGGAGCTTTTTTTCAATATGTTTAGATATTTTCTCCCTTTGGTTTAACTCATTGTAGCCGTAAAGTATTGCCAGCTCTCCCCGCATATCATGTCTTAAAATTCGAATTTCTTCCAAAACCGAATTAACATCAGAAAAATACGTGTGCTCCATTTTCATATGCTGCAGCTCAAGATCATTTTTATGTTTCTCGTCCATATCCTTTATTATTCGCCCTGTTAAAGCTATTGAAACTATTGAAATAAGCGATACGCACAATGTAAGAATAACCAAATTGGTATTTACAGCTTCATTTTCAATTTTAATGTTTCCGTACATCCAAATAACCATAACTATTACGGTAACTGTTAAAAATAGTATTGTACCTACAAGAAAATAATACCTGTTATTAAGTAAGTTCAACTTTTCCTTGTTGATCTTTTTCTTCATAAACATATAGATATACACAAACAAAGTCTGAGATATTACCATACCCTCGAATCTTAAGAAATTTTGTTCTTGGTTTAGTTTTAAATCTAATCCAGATATCGTAGAAATTAAAACAGCTGCCAATAATTCACATATACCAAGAATTACAATAAGTAAAAAGGTTATAACTGCTTTTGAAAATACATTTCCCCTAAATATAATAACTGTAAAAATAAAAATGAGTACAATGTAACTTAAATATATAAAAGGATTTAATCCAATTGAAATATTATAATTTAAAATGCACAATATCGCTGTCATAAATAAAATAGCAGTTTCCACTGAATACCTAAATCTGAGCCTTCGATCATAATTTAATTCAAACACTTTAAATATCACAAAGACTTGAAGAAAATTAACCAAAAACTCTATTAAATACCACTTGCTCATAATTTCACCGCCAATCTTTTTAGTTTAAACTTATTATTCAATTCCGCCAAACACCTCCGGCTTGCCTCTTCTCTTGCTTCATTGCTGAAATAAACTATATTTTTTTTGATTGTCCTGACATTGCGCATATTTATCAAGCATGATTTACTGGCTCTTACTATGTAATCATTGCACTCCAGTTCTTTTTCAATACTTTCAAGTGTTTGCACAATTATTACTTCTTCTTCATCCAAACGATGTATGTGTACTTTGCGATCTTCTTTTTTGCGCAATATGTGAGTTATTTCATTTACAGGTATCCGGTATTTTACTCCTTTAAAATCCTTTACATCCAAAAACATTACTTCTTTCCTGATTTCTTCGTTGCATTCACGCAGAGCATTTTCTATAATACTTGTGCTGACAGGCTTTAAAAGATAATTTTTGGCTTTGACCTTGTAAGATTCATATGCGTATTCTTTATATGAAGTCAAATAAAAAATAACAGGATCTTTACTTTTTTCCCTAATCAGCAGACCTGTTTCTATGCCATTTAATTCAGGCATTTCCATATCTAAAAATATAATGTCAAATTGATTTTTCATAAACGCTTGTACAAGATTTCTACCTGAACTATATGTACTTATTTTGCAATTCATATTTATATTTAAGGCAACCGTTTTTATTATTTCGGTCACTATTTCTCCATATTCTATGTTGTCATCACAAACAGCAATATTGAATCTCATATTTTCACATCCCTATAATAGTATATTATATCAAATAATGAAAATTTTTCAATGTATGATTATAAGAACTTTTAACTTAAGTACACAAATCAATCTTTAATTTGTTCGTTCTCCATGCTGTGCGCACAAAAAAAGCAACTTAAATTTTTTAAATTGCTTTTTTAAAACTGAAAGGGAAAAATCCCTATCAGTCATATTTATTTATTTGATGAACTCTATACAAGTTCAATTATCGCCATTTCTGCTCCATCGCCTCTGCGTGGTCCCAATTTTAGAATTCTGGTGTATCCACCGTTTCTATCCTTGTATTTAGGAGCAACTTCTTCAAATAGCTTACTTACTGCATTTTTGTCATATAAATAAGCTGCCGCCTGACGTCTTGCATGTAGGTCTCCTCTTTTGCCCAGAGTAATTGTTCTTTCTGCAACTCTTCTTAATTCTTTAGCTCTAGTTACTGTTGTAACAATTCTGCCTTTATTAATTAAGTCAGCAGTCATATTTCGAAGCATTGCTACTCTGTGGCTAGTCTTGAAACCAAGCTTTCTGTGACTACCCATGCTTAGTCCTCCTTTTACAACTAATTATCATTTTTTCTAAGAGATAAACCCAGTTCTTCAAGTTTCTTCGCAACTTCGTCTAAAGATTTCTTTCCAAGGTTTCTTACTTTCATCATATCATCTTCTGATTTGTATGTAAGCTCCTCAACAGTATTGATTCCTGCTCTTTTCAGACAGTTGTACGATCTAACTGATAGATCAAGTTCCTCTATTGTCATTTCCAAAACTTTTTCTTTTTCATCTTCTTCTTTTTCTACCATTATTTCAACGTCATTTACATGATCTGTCAATGATATAAATAAATTAAGATGTTCATTCAATATCTTAGCCCCTAAAGAAACAGCTTCTTCAGGTTCAATTGTACCATTAGTCCAAATCTCAATTGTCAATTTGTCGTAATCCGTTCTGTTTCCTACTCTGGTATCTTCAACAGTAAAGTTTACTTTTTTTACAGGTGTGTAGATAGAATCTATAGGAATAACGCCTATGGGCTGACTTTCCTTTTTATTTCTTTCTGCCACCACATAACCTCTTCCTTGTTCCATTTCCATTTCTATAATGAGCTCGGAACCTTCTTCAAGAGTCGCAATGTGCAGATCTTCATTTATTATATCCACATCTGTGCCTGTAATTATATCTGCTGCCGTAACCTCTTTAGGACCTTTTGCATCTATAAGAAGCTGCGCAGGTCCTGGTACGTTCATTTTAGCAGCTAGATTTTTTATATTAAGAATTATTTCTGTTACATCTTCTCTTACTCCAGGTATTGTTGAAAATTCATGCAACACACCTTGAATATTGATTGATGTTACAGCTGCTCCTGGTAACGATGAAAGAAGTATTCTTCTGAGTGAATTTCCAAGTGTTGTTCCATAACCTCTTTCAAGTGGTTCAACTACTATTTTCCCATATGTGTTATCATCATTTTTTTCAATTAATGTAATATTAGGTTTCTCTATTTCTATCATCCCAACCCTCCTTAGATGTGATGTTTGCCGAGGGTAATAATTCTTAATTCTTATTACTTAGAGTATAACTCGACAATCAGATGCTCTTCTATTGGTATTTCTATATCCTCTTTAGCAGGTGCAGCAATTAGCCTTCCTGCAAAGTTATCAGGATCCACCTGCAACCATTGCGGTGCAGTCTTCTTGTGATTTTCAATTAAAGCTTTGAATTTCGCTGAGCTTTGGCTTTTTTCTTTTACTTTAATTTCATCGCCTACTTGAAGAATCATTGATGGAATATCAGCCTTTTTACCGTTTACAGTAAAGTGACCGTGAACTACCAATTGTCTTGCCTCAGGTCTCGAGCTTGCAAAGCCTAATCTATAAATTACATTATCAAATCTTAGCTCTAACAGTTTCAACAGGTTCTCACCTGTCTTGCCAGCCATTTTATCAGCTATTTTAAAGTACTGTGCAAATTGGCCCTCTAATACTCCATAATATTTTCTTACCTTTTGTTTTTCTCTTAGCTGCATACCATAGTTAGACAGCTTTTTATTATTTTGACCGTGTTGTCCAGGAGCATAGTTTCTTCTTCCTATAGAACACTTGTCTGTATAGCATCTATCGCCTTTTAAATATAACTTTAGTCCTTCTCTTCTGCATAATCTGCATACAGGTCCAGTATATCTTGCCATCTTTTCACCTCGTTTCTATTATACTCTTCTACGTTTTGGCGGTCTGCAACCGTTGTGTGGTATCGGAGTAACGTCTTTAATTAAATTTACTTCCAGTCCGGCTGCCTGTAATGATCTGATTGCAGCCTCTCTTCCTGAGCCCGGTCCTTTAACATATACTTCTACAGTCTTTAAACCATGTTCCATAGCTTTTTTTGCAGCTTCTTCAGCTACCATAGAAGCAGCATATGGAGTAGATTTTCTTGAACCCTTAAATCCTAATTGACCTGAACTTGCCCAAGAAATAGCATTTCCCTGCAAATCGGTAAGAGTTACAAGTGTGTTGTTAAAGGTTGACTTAATATGTGCCTGGCCTTTTTCAATGTTTTTACGTTCTCTTTTTCTTACTCTTGTAACTTTTTGTTGTTTTTTAGCTGCCACTTAAGTCCCTCCTTTTATTTTTTAGATTTTTTTCCTGAAACTCTCTTAGGACCTTTTCTAGTTCTAGAGTTGTTCTTTGTATTCTGTCCTCTTACAGGCAATCCTCTTTTGTGTCTCATTCCTCTGTAGCAGTTGATTTCTTTTAATCTTTTTATGTTCAATGCTACTTCTCTTCTTAAGTCACCTTCTACAGGGCACTTGTCAATCTCAGTTCTCAACTGCTGTACTTCATCTTCTGTCAGGTCTTTAATTCTTGTACCAGGATTAATTCCTGTAGTTTTTAAAATTTTGTTAGAAGTTGCTCTTCCAATTCCAAATATATAAGTCAAACCAACTTCGACTCTTTTATCTCTTGGTAAGTCAACACCTGCTATTCTGGCCATTAAGTCTACACCTCCTACCTTCGTGATTACTTAATATATTAACTTTTTTCATCTTAACCTTGTTTTTGTTTGTGCTTTGGGTTTTCGCAAATTACCATTACTTTTCCTTTACGCCTGATAATTTTGCATTTTTCACAAATTGGTTTTACTGATGGTCTTACTTTCATTGTAATACCTCCTTACTTTTTCCTCCAGGTTATTCTTCCTCTTGTCAAATCATATGGCGATAATTCAACAGCTACGGAATCACCCGGAAGAATTCTGATATAGTTCATTCTCAGTTTTCCAGAAATATGCGCTAAAATCTGGTGCCCATTTTGAAGCTCAACTTTGAACATAGCATTAGGAAGTGCTTCCAGGACTTTCCCTTCGACTTCTATTACATCTTTCTTGGACATTGATCACTCAACCTCCATTTCTTTAGATACATTATTTTTATAAGGCTCCAAAAGCCTTCTTACATATGCATCGTCTGGATTTTCATTTCTTTGTAACTTTTCTGCAAATTCTGTACATACTGTATTATAAATCACTAAATGCTTCACTTTCTTTTTTTTAGGGGAGCTTAGCTTCCTAAGTTCTCCATTACATACTAGAACATATTGTTCATCCAAAATCATGCTTATAATAAAGACTCTGTCTTTATCTCTGCCGGCTTTTGATTTAACTATCTGACCAATTTTCAAATCTGTTGTTGATTCCAATAAATCACCCCTATAATACGGTTAATAATTCCGGTTCTCCATCGGTAATCGCAACCGTGTGCTCATAGTGAGCCGATGGTCTCCCATCAACGGTCACTACGGTCCAGTCGTTGCCAAGTACCTTAACATTATATGTTCCTGCATTGATCATAGGCTCAATGGCAAGGACCATTCCTTCTTGCAGCCGCGGTCCCTTGCCGGGCTTTCCAAAGTTAGGTATCTGCGGTGATTCATGCATATTCTTACCAACTCCGTGCCCCACATAGTCTCTTACTACCGAAAAGCCTTGACTTTCTGCATACTGCTGTATTGCATGTGATATGTCAGACAACCTGTATGCTGTTTTTGCAAACTTTATTCCTTCATAAAAGCTTTGTTTTGTTGCTTCTACGAGTCGTTTTTTTTCGTCTTCGACTTCTCCTACATAAAATGTCTTTGCACTGTCTCCCACGTATCCTTCAAAGGTTGCACCTATATCTACGCTTATAATATCTCCTTCAACAAGCTTCCTGTCTGAAGGAAATCCGTGAACAACCTCATCATTTACAGAAGCACATATTGAAAACGGAAATCCGCCATAACCTTTAAAAGTAGGTATTGCATTTTGAGATTTCAGAAATTCTTCAACCAATTGGTCAAGTTCCATTGTAGTAATGCCGGGTTTAATATGCTTTCTCACAAGTTCATGTGACTGTGCAACTAACCTTCCGGCCTTTCTCATTACTTGTATTTCTCTTTTAGTCTTGAGGATAATCATATTACTTATTCCCCATTTTCGCAACAATTTCTTTGCTGACCTCAGCTATTGGCTTTTCTCCATCTATATTTATTACTATGCCCTTTTGAGTATAATAATTTATAAGCGGTTGTGTCTGCTCTAGGTAAACATTGATTCTCTTTGCAACTGTTTCTTCAACATCATCTTTTCTCTGAAGAAGTTCACCGTTACATTTGTCGCAAATTCCTTCTTTTTTCGGTCTGTTGAATGTCATGTGATATGTCTGACCACAGTCTTTGCACACTCTTCTTCCAACAGCACGTTCAACAAGAAGTTCCTTTCTTACTTCTATGTTAACAACATAGTCTAATTTTTGATTCATGCTTGCTAAAGCATCTTCAAGGGCATCTGCCTGGACAATTGTTCTAGGAAAACCGTCCAAAAGAAATCCGTTCTCACAGTCATCCTGCTGAAGTCTGTCTTTAACTAATTCAACTGTTAATTCATCTGGAACAAGCAACCCTTTATCCATGTATTCCTTAGCTTTTTTCCCCAGAACAGTTCCCTCTTTTATATTCTTACGGAATATATCTCCCGTAGAAATGTGTGGTATTGAAAATTCCTTTACAATTGTATCCGCTTGGGTTCCTTTACCGGCTCCCGGCGGTCCCAATAAAATTGCTCTCATTTTCCTTACCTCTCTTTACTTCAAAAATCCTTTGTAGTGTCTCATTAACATTTGAGCTTCAACCTGCTTCATAGTTTCAAGTGCAACACCTGTTACGATCAGCAATGAAGTTCCTCCAAAATAAATGTTTAAATCCGTAAATGACAATATCAAAGTTGGTATTGTAGCAATAACTGCAAGTGCCACTGCGCCAGCAATTGTAATTCTGTTTAACACTCTGTTTAAATATTCTGCAGTAGGTCTTCCCGGCCTGATACCAGGTATAAATCCTCCGTTTTCCTTCAAAGTATTAGAGTATTCAAACGGATTGAACTGTACTGCTGTATAGAAATACGTAAAGAATATTATAAGCAAAATATTTAACAATGTATATACATATATCCCCGGGCTCTGAGCAGTTGAAAAATATTTTTCAACTCCACCAGCCATACTTGGGATGAAAAACGCCAATGTCTGCGGTATAGCTAAGAGTGTTGAAGCAAATATTACAGGCATAACTCCTGCCATTAATACCTTCATCGGAATATGTGTGCTTTGTCCGCCATACATTTTTCTTCCGACAACTCTTTTTGCATATTGAACCGGCACTCTTCGTTCACCTTGCTGGATAGCAATAACTCCAACAACGATTATAAACGCAAATACCAGGAACAATATAATTTCAACAATACTTACTGCACCGTTTTGAGCCTGAAAAATTACTCTTCCTACATCTGACGGGTATCTTGATATAATACCGATCATAATAATCAGTGATATACCATTGCCTATACCTCTATCAGTAATCAGCTCTCCAAGCCACATCAGAAATGCCGTACCTGCCGTAAGCACTATTATAACAGACACAATTGATAAAAAGCTCTGATCAATGATGGCTTGATTAAAAAATCCAACACTGTATGCAGTTGCTTGAATCAAAGCAAGGACAACAGTTATATACCTGGTCCATTGACCCATTTTCTTTTTTCCGTCCTCACGCTTAAACATTTCTTCAAGCTTAGGAATAGCAATTGCTAAAAGTTGAAGAATAATTGAAGCCGTAATATACGGATAAATATTTAAAGCAAATATTGTAAAATCTTTGAAAGCTCCGCCGGACATCATATCAAAGAAGTCCAACAAGCCCCCTGCACTGCCTGAAAACATGTTACTTACTACAGCTCTATCTATACCCGGAACAGGTATCACAGCTCCGAGTCTGTATACAACTAACATCAAAAATGTGAATGTCATTCTTTTTCTTAAATCAGGTATTTTCCATGCATTTTTCAAAGTTTCTAACAACTAGATCACCTCAGCTTTTCCACCAGCAGCTTCTATCTTTTCTACCGCTGTTTTGCTGAATTTATGAGCCTTAACAGTTAGTTTCTTTTTAAGTTCACCATCACCAAGCACCTTTATTCCGTCAAGTTGTTTTTTAATGATACCTTCTGATTTAAGAAGTTCCGGAGTTATTTCTACTCCATCTTCGAATCTATTAAATGTTTCAACATTAACCTCAGCGTATTGAGTTCCAAAAATATTTGTAAATCCTCTTTTTGGAAGTCTCCTGTAAAGAGGCATCTGTCCGCCTTCAAATCCTGGTCTTACTCCACCGCCTGAACGAGATTTCTGACCGTTCATACCTCTTCCGGCAGTTTTTCCTTGTCCTGTGGCTGTACCTCTTCCTAATCTCTTCCTGTTCTTCGTACTACCAGGATTAGGTTTTAATTCATGAAGTTTCATTTTAACACCTCCTTATAGTTTTATTCTACAACCTCTACCATGTGCTCTACTTTTTTGATCATTCCTCTGATTTGAGGTGTATCTTCTTTTTCAACCACTTGGCCTATTTTTCTCAAACCCAAAGCTTCCATATTCTTTATCTGATTAGGTGTTCTAGAATTGATGCTTCTGATTTGTTTTATTTTTATCTTTGCCATAATTTTCACCTCTTAACCTAGTATTTCTTCTACTGATTTACCTCTGACTTTAGCTACATCTTCAGGCTTTTTTAGAAGTTTTAAGGCTTCAATTGTTGCATTTACTACGTTTCTAGGATTACTTGATCCTAATGATTTTGTCCTTATATCCCTAACTCCAGCTAATTCTAACACTGCACGAACAGGTCCGCCGGCTATAATTCCTGTACCTTCTTTAGCTGGTTTAACAAGAACTCTGCCTGCGCCGTATCTGCCAATTATTTCATGTGGCACTGTTGTGTTAATCAGTGGCACTTCAATCATATTCTTTTTAGCATCTTGGATGGCTTTTCTGATCGCGTCCGGAATTTCGATAGCTTTTGCCATTCCAATTCCAACATGACCATTCTCATCACCAACTACAACTAAGACAGAAAATCTAAAGTTTCTACCGCCCTTAACAACCTTTGTAACACGGTTGATACTGATAACTTTTTCTTTAACGTCCAGTTGGCTTGCATCTATACGTCCACGTTGTTCCATGACTAACCTCCTTATTAAAATTCAAGTCCGCTTTCTCTTGCTCCATCTGCGAGTAATTTTACTCTTCCGTGATATAAATATCCGCCTCTATCGAAAATTACTGTATTTATACCTTTGTTTTTCGCTCTTTCTCCTACTGTCTTGCCTACCAATTTAGCTGCTTCTGACTTAGTAAGTTCTGCTGTTTGTCCTTGCAGTTCTTTATCTAATGTAGATGCGCAAGCAAGAGTTGTTCCAGTAGCATCATCAATTACTTGAGCGTATATGTGCTTAGAGCTTTTAAATATATTTAATCTTGGTCTCTCAGGAGTTCCTACGATTTTGTTTCTAATACTATAGTGTCTTTCTTTTCTTTTTTGATTTTTATCAATTTTTTTAAGCACTAATACTCACTCCTTTCTCAATTATTTACCAGTTTTACCTGCTTTACGTCTAACAACTTCGTTAGAGTATTTAATACCCTTACCCTTGTATGGTTCAGGTCTTCTCCAGTCTCTGATTACAGCTGCATAATTTCCTACTTGCTGCTTATCTATACCTTTTACTATTATTTTATTAGTTCCTTCAACTGCTGTCTCAATTCCGTTTGGATCTTCCATTTCAACAGGATGTGAAAAACCTAAGTTTAATACTAATTTATTTCCTTGTTTTTGTGCTCTATATCCAACACCTACTATTTCAAGTGACTTAGAAAATCCGTCAGTAACACCAACTACCATGTTGTTTACGAGCGTTCTTGTAAGTCCGTGAAGTGACCTGTTTCGCTTTTCATCATTTGGTCTTGAAACGTTGATTATTGAACCTTCAACTTCAATTGTTATTTCTTTTGGAAGCTGTTGTTCAATTTGTCCCTTTGGCCCTTTAACAACTGCATAATTGTTCTTATCAATTGATACTTCTACATTAGCAGGTATATTTACAGGTTTAATACCTATTCTTGACATCTTAGCACCTCCTATTCGTTATTATTACCATACGTAGCAGATTACTTCTCCGCCAACACCCTGTGTTCTTGCTTTTTTATCAGTCACAATTCCTTGTGAAGTTGAAAGTATAGCTATACCCAAGCCGCCTAAAACCTTAGGAGTTTCATCTTTTCCAACATAAACTCTAAGTCCTGGTTTTGAAATTCTCTTAATGCCTGTTATAACTCTTTCTTTGTTCTGCTGGTATTTAAGTTCAGCTCTTATAATACCTTGTTTACCGTCATCTATAACATCAAAACCCTTAATATATCCTTCTTCTAATAATATGTTAGCTATTTCCTTCTTTATTTTAGAAGCCGGAATATCAACAAATTCATGTTTTGAATGATTAGCATTTCTTATTCTCGTTAACATATCTGCGATAGGATCTGTCATTACCATGTAAGTAACCTCCTTCCATTATATAAAATTTTACCAACTAGCTTTTTTAACGCCAGGTATCTGACCTTTGTAAGCCAGTTCTCTAAAGCATATACGGCATATACCGAATTTCCTTAAATAAGCATGAGGTCTTCCACAAATTTTGCATCTTGTATATTCTCTCGTTGAGAATTTTTGTTTTCTCTGTTGTTTAACTTTTAGAGATGTCTTTGCCATTTCGTTCCCTCCCTTACTTACTAAAAGGCATTCCCATTAATTTCAAAAGCTCACGTGCTTCTTCATCAGTGTTAGCTGTGGTTGTTATGATTATGTCCATACCTCTTAATTTATCAATTTTATCGTAATTTATTTCCGGAAATATCAATTGCTCTTTAATTCCTAAAGCATAGTTTCCTCTTCCGTCAAAAGATGATTTTGAAACGCCTCTAAAGTCTCTTACTCTTGGCAATGCTATGTTTACAAGTTTATCAAAGAATTCATACATATGATTTCCTCTCAGCGTAACCTTGCAACCTACCGCCATACCTTCTCTAACCTTAAAGTTTGAAATTGATTTTCTAGCCTTAGTAACAACAGGCTTCTGGCCTGCTATCACCGTCAATTCTTCAACAGCGTTGTCTAAGAATTTTTGATTTTCCTTAGCTTCGCCCACGCCCATATTAATAACTATCTTTTCTATTTTAGGTGCCTGCATAATGCTTTTATACTGAAATTTTTCTATCAGCGCCGGCACTACTTGTTCATTATATGTCGCTTTTAATCTAGCCATATAGTTCGTACCTCCTTTCGAGCATTATTATAAAACTGAACCGCACTTTTTGCATGCTCTTACTTTTTTTCCGTTTTCTATTTTAACTTCAGTTCTAACGCCTGATTTGCATTTTTCACAGTATATCATAACATTTGAAGCATTAATAGCGCCTTCTTGGTGCAATATGCCTGCCTGCTGCATTTGGTTAGTAGCCTTTTGATGCTTTGTAACCATTCTTACACCTTCAACAATGACTCTGTTCTGCTTTGGTAAGCTAGTGAGTACCTTGCCTATTTTGCCTTTGTCACTGCCTGATATAACTACAACTTTATCGCCTTTTTTTACGTGCATTCTTTACACCTCCCATTAAAGTACTTCCGGTGCCAGCGAGATAATCTTCATAAACTTTCCATCTCTTAATTCTCTTGTTACAGGTCCAAATATACGAGTTCCGACAGGTGTCTTATCTTCTTTTACTATAACCGCCGCATTTTCATCAAATCTAATATACGTACCGTCTTGTCTTCTGACACCTTTTTTTGTTCTTACGATAACAGCCTTAACTACATCACCCTTCTTAACAACTCCTCCAGGTGTTGCAGATTTAACCGCACATACAACTATATCGCCAATATTACCGTATTTTCTTATTGAACCGCCCATTACTCTTATTACAAGAACTTCCTTAGCTCCAGAATTATCTGCGACTCTTAATCTTGACTCATTTTGTATCATGACTTCTACCTCCCTTCAATTGTCTTAGGGTTTATTTAGCTTCCTCTAATATTTCAACTAATCTCCAGCATTTTTCTTTTGATAATGGTCTGGTTTCCATTATTTTAACTATATCTCCAACTTTGCACTTGTTCTCTTCATCATGTGCTTTGTATTTCTTAGTCATCTTAATCTGTTTCTTATAAAGAGGATGTGCTACAAGCTTTTCAGTAGCAACTACGACTGTTTTATCCATTTTATCACTTACTACTTTTCCAATTCTTACTTTTCTGTTGCCTCTTTCCAAAGTAAAATCCTCCTTTCTTATTACTGCGCATTAATGTTTAATTCACGTTCTCTAAGAACTGTTTTAACACGCGCAATATCTTTCTTGACCTTCTTTATTCTCATCGGATTGTCAAGCTCTCCGGTTGCAAGTTGAAATCTTAAATTGAAAAGTTCTGTTTTTAAATCTAATACCGACTTGTTCAACTCTTCAACTGACTTATTTCTTAATTCATTAGCTTTCATTTGCTTCACCATCCTTTTCTGATGCCTGATCTTTGGTAACAAATTTGCATTTGATAGGCAATTTATGCATGGCAAGTCTCATTGCTTCTCTAGCTACTTCTTCAGCAACTCCTGACATTTCGAATAATACTCTGCCAGGTTTAACTACTGCTACCCAGTATTCAGGTGATCCCTTTCCTTTACCCATACGAGTTTCGGCTGGTTTTTTAGTTACTGGTTTATCTGGGAATATTTTAATCCAAATTTGACCGCCTCTCTTAACCGATCTAGTCATAGCTCTTCTGGCAGCTTCTATTTGGTTTGATGTAATCCAAGCTGGTTCTAATGCTTGTAGTCCGTAGTCGCCGTAAGTAACCTTGTTGCCTCTCGTTGCAACACCGGTCATTCTTCCTCTTTGTTGTTTACGGCGTTTTACTCTTTTAGGCATTAACATAATTATTCCTCCTTCCTTCAGGACTTATTACTTTCTATCTCTTTCTCTTTTGAAATTATTATTAGATCTTCTTTTTCTCTTGTTATCTCTATTATCGTTCATAGCTTTTACTGGTTCACGGTTATCTGATAACAATTGACCTTTCTTTCTAAGAACTTCGCCTCTGCAAATCCAAACCTTAACACCTATTTTTCCGAATGTTGTGTTTGCTTCTGCAAAGCCATAGCTTATATCAGCTCTTAAAGTTTGAAGAGGTATTTTACCATCTGAATATCCTTCAGTTCTAGCCATATCAGCTCCGTTCAATCTTCCTGATACGCTTGTTTTAATACCCTTTGCACCTAACTTCATTGTTCTTTGCATAGACTGTTTCATAGCTCTTCTGAAAGATATACGCTTTTCAATCTGGCTTGCTATATTTTCTGCAACCAACTGAGCGTTTAATTCAGGAACCTTTATTTCTTCTACATTAATTATAACAGTCTTACCTGTCATTTTTTCTATATTAGTTTTTAAGCTGTCAACACCAGAACCGCCTTTACCAATTATCATACCTGGTTTTGCTGTGAACACACTTACCTTAATTCTGCTGGCAAATCTTTCGATTTCAATCTTTGCTATTCCTGCCTGATTCATTGTGCTTATTATAAACTCACGAATCTTGTAGTCTTCAGCTAAATTTTCGCCGAAACTCTTTTTGTCAGCATACCATTTAGAATCCCAATCATTGATTATACCAACTCTAAGTCCATGAGGGTTTACCTTCTGACCCATTTTTTACCTCCTTTGCTGTTCTATTCTCTCTCTTTTACTACAGCTCCAATATGGCTGCTTCTTTTCAGTATTTTATATGCTGCTCCCTTTGATCTCGGTCTCCATCTCTTAAGAGTTGGACCTTGATTAGCATAAACTTCGGAAACATATAATTTATCTCTATCCATTTCAAAGTTATTTTCAGCATTTGCCGTAGCTGATTTAACTACTTTTTCTAAAATTTTAGCTCCCTTACTTGGGTAAAATTTTAAAATTGCTAAAGCTTCGTCAACTTGCTTTCCTCTTACCATATCACATACGAATCTCATTTTTCTAGGTGATACTCTTATATATTTAGCAACTGCTCTTGCTTCCATTTAAGCTTGCCTCCCTTCTTATTTAACTTTTGAAGATTTATCAGTCTTATCATGTCCTCTATAAGTCCTTGTTGGAGCAAATTCACCGAGTTTGTGTCCAACCATATCTTCAGTTATATATACAGGAACGTGCTTTCTGCCATCATGTATAGCTAATGTATGGCCTACCATTTCGGGGAATATTGTTGATCTTCTAGACCAAGTTTTTAATACTTTTTTATTGTTTGCTTCATTCATTTCCACAATCTTTTTCATAAGACTAGGTTCACAATAAGGCCCTTTTTTTAATGATCTACCCATTCACTATTTCCTCCTTTCACTAACCTGTTAAAACTATTTTGTATTTCTTCTCTTAACAATCATCTTGTCGGATTTTTTGTTTTTCTTACGAGTTTTCAAACCAAGTGCTGGTTTACCCCAAGGAGTAACAGGTCCTGGTCTACCAACAGGAGCTCTACCTTCACCACCACCGTGTGGATGGTCGTTAGGATTCATTACGGAACCTCTTACTGTAGGTCTGATACCCATATGTCTTTTTCTTCCGGCTTTACCTATTGTTATATTTTCGTGATCTAAATTTCCTACCTGACCAATTGTAGCTCTGCAGTCCATGCTTATCATTCTAACTTCGCCGCTTGGAAGTCTAACCTGAGCATACTTGCCTTCTTTAGCCATAAGCTGAGCTGAGTTGCCAGCTGAACGTACCATTTGTGCACCTTTACCAGGTTTTAATTCTATGTTGTGAATCAATGTACCAACAGGAATATTTCTTACAGGAAGTGCATTTCCTATTTTTATATCCGCATCAGATCCAGAAACAATTGTATCACCAACAGCTAATTTATAAGGAGCTATTATATATTTCTTTTCTCCATCTGCATAGTTTATAAGAGCTATATTCGCACTTCTGTTAGGATCATACTCAATTGTAGCAACTTTTCCTGGAACTCCGTCTTTATTTCTTTTAAAATCAATGATTCTATATTTTCTCTTTTCTCCACCACCCTGATGACGAACTGTTATTCTGCCATACGAGTTTCTTCCAGCCTTATTCTTTAATGGAGCTAAAAGAGATTTCTCAGGTTCATTAGTTGTTATTTCTTCAAATGTTGAAACTGTCATTTGTCTCAACGCCGGAGAGGTTGGTCTGTATTTTCTAATACCCATGAGATTTTCCTCCTTTTTTTGATCTACTATCTTTTAATTACATTCTTGTGCCCTTCGTTAGCTTAACATAAGGGGTTCGCAGGGAAATTCACTAATTTATTTGCTCCTAACGTCGCATAAATTAGGAATTTTGTGCGTTTGACCTACCATCAATTTTTTCTCCTTATCAGTCGAAAAAATTGGGTTAGGGCATAAAGGGCATCTTAGATTCCTTCAAAGAATTCTATTGTTTTGCTGTCTTCTGTTAAAGTAATTATAGCCTTTTTCCAATCGGCTCTTTTGCCAACATTCATGCCCATTCTTTTTTTCTTTCCAAGCATGTTCATTGTGTTCACACTTGCTACTTTAACTCCGAATATTTTTTCCACTGCATTTTTAATTTCAGTTTTATTAGACTTTTTATCAACAACAAAAGTGTATTTTTTTTCTGCCATTGCATCCATACTTGCTTCTGTTACTATCGGTCTTTTTATGATATCGTGTGGATCGCGCATTATGCGTACACCTCCTCCACTTTATTAACTGCTTCCTTCGTAATCAGGAAAGAATCACAGTTTAAAATGTCATAAACATTTATTGTGTTAATATATGCTGTTTTTACTCCCGGAATGTTAGCAGCTGCTCTAACTACAGCTTCATCTTTTTCAGGAATAACAACTAATGTTTTTTTACCGGAATTAAGATTTTTTAAAACCTTAACCATTTCTTTTGTTTTCGGCTGTTCAAGCACTAATTTATCTACTACTATTATTTCTTGATCCTGAACTTTTGAACTTAATGCTGATTTAAGAGCCAATCTCTTAACTTTCTTAGGAATTGAGTAGCTATAGTCTCTTGGCTTTGGAGCAAATACAATTCCTCCGCCTTTCCACTGCGGCGCTCTTATACTTCCTTGTCTTGCACGGCCTGTTCCTTTTTGTCTCCAAGGTTTTCTACCGCCGCCTCTCACATCAGCTCTTGTCTTTGCTGACTGAGTTCCTTGTCTTTGATTAGCCAAATAATTTTTTACAGCTTCATACATTACATGAGTGTTTACTTCTACACCAAATACGGCATCATTTAATTCGATATCGCCTACCTGGCTGCCTGTTATATCATAAAGAGCTACTTTCGGCATCTTTAGTCCTCCTTTCTACGCAATTATTATTTAGACTTTCTAACTGCTTCTCTGACCTTTACCAAACCTTTTTTAGGTCCTGGTATCGCACCTTTTACAAGTATTGCATTTTTATCTGCATCAACTTTTATAACTTCAAGGTTTAATACTGTAACTTTTTCATTACCCATATGTCCGTGAGCTTTTGTTCCTTTTACTACTCTTCCCACACCAGCAGAAGCTCCTAAAGAACCTCTTAATCTGTGGAATTTAGAACCGTGGCTCATATCTCCAGTATGATGTCCGTGTCTCTTAATAGATCCCTGGAATCCCTTACCTTTAGAAATTCCTACAACATCAACTTTCTCTCCGACTTGGAAAATATCAACGCCTATTTTCTGACCGATTTCGTAATCATCGATATTTGCTACTCTGAATTCTCTTAAAAATCTTTTTGGTTCTGCATTTGCTTTATCAAAATGACCTTTTATAGGTTTAACAACATTTTTTAATTTAATGTCTCCAAAGCCAACCTGAATTGCATTATAACCATCTTTTTCAACAGTTTTTTTCTGAATAACAACTATGTCGCCTGATTCGATTACAGTTACCGGAACAACATTTCCTTGTTCTGTGAACACTTGAGTCATTCCGACTTTTTTACCAAGAATTGCTTTCATTTTTACACCTCCTATTTTCTTACAGCGGATTGCTTTTAGGCAATCATTCTAAGCAGAGTGCATTATATATTTTTTCTCTACTTGCTTTCTCTTATAATTTGATTTCAATGTCTACACCGGCAGGCAGATTCAATTTCATCAATGAATCTACAGTCTTAGGTGTAGGGTTAGTTATGTCAATCAATCTTTTATGAGTTCTTTGTTCAAACTGCTCTCTGGAATCTTTGTACTTATGAACAGCTCTCAGTATTGTAATAACCTGTTTTTCTGTTGGCAGCGGAATCGGTCCTGCTACAGTTGCACCGGTATTTTTAGCTGTTTCTACAATTTTTTGTGCAGATTGATCAATTAATTGATGATCATAAGCCTTTAACCTAATTCTTATTTTCTGTGCGTTTGCCATTTTTTTACCTCCTTCTTCGTATGTCATCCATACAACTCGGAATTGCTCGATACACCTATCCGGGTGTTTCTTATTTTGTAGTTTTAGCAATACCGGTCGCCCTGTTTTTTAACAGGACATACTCTGCAAAAATTCCCTGATTTATTAAGCAAAATCAGCAACCTTTTGCGTCATCGCATGTGGCAAGCTTTATTATAATATACCATTATTTCTTATAAATCAAGTAGTTTTTTTATTTGTTTCAAAAAGTTAACATTTGTTACCTTTCCTTAACATGTCTGTGCGTTATTTATTTTTTTAATGTTTGCATTTGTTGAATTTTATATTAAACGTAAATTATAAATTTATTCCAGTTTTAAAATATCATTAATAATTCGTATATTTTACTCTGCTTTCTTCCTTAAAATTATTTGTACCTAAAATATGAACTATTAAAAAACACCATCCAAAAAAATTCTGGCTGGTGTTTTTTTATGATATTAATAATCTATGTTATAATTTCTAAAGTGAATTATTTTTAGCCTTTATTCTTTTAGCATTGATATCTTTCCACATTTCTACATCAACACCTTTCCAAGAAAGTTTGTCAGGATCATAGTAAGGATCCTTGCCAGCTTTCATTTGTTGATCATAGTCTTTGTACAAAGCAACGCATTTTGGGAACAACATGCATACTACTAACATGTTAATCCATGTACATGCGCCAAGAGCAAAGTCAGAAAGGCCCCAAGCTGTATCAGATTCAATGATACCCCATAAGAATACAAGTACAGGCATACCAAATTGTAAAATTCTTGTAATTGCTTTACGAGTGTTTTGTTGTGTTGGTTTTTGGAAAAGGTACATAGCTGCTGTTTCTGCCTCATAATAGTAGCTGATTAAGCATGTGAATGAGAATAATAACAGCATGATTGCAATAAAGATATGCCCAAAGTTACCAAGGACTGTGCTAGCAGCCATTTGAACATATATAATACCGCCTGTAATGCCTTCGGCAAGTTCAGGACTACCACTGCCGATATAACCTCCTGCTGTATTGAAACTATCAGTTAAAAGAATCATAAGACCTGTGCAACTACATACGATAACTGTGTCTAACCATACGCCGGCAGCATTTGACAATCCCTGTTTAACAGGGTGACTAGTTTCAACAGCTGCTGCTGTTGGTGAAGCCTCACCCATACCTGAAGCAGATGAGAAAGTACCTCTTTTAATACCTTGTTGAATTGCAATACCAATAGTACCTCCAAAAATAGCATTTAAGCCAAATGCGGAAGAAATAACATCAGAAATTAGTGCTGGTATTTTTGTAATATTTAGTACTAATATTATAAGGGTAATTCCCATGTAAATAGCTGTCATAAATGGAACTATTGAAGAAGCTACGGTACTAATACGTCTTATACCACCAAGAACTGTCACAAGTAGCAGAACTGCAATACAAGCAGATATAACAGTCATCGAAATACCTGTAGCTTGATTAAATGCGTCAGAAACCGTATATGTAGCAGCAGCAGTCATAAAGCAAGAAGTGCCCACAAACATAACCACAGCCATAAATTTACCGTATTTTCCCCATCCTAGTCCGCGTTCAGCACAGTAAGGACCGCCGCCACGGTATGCGCCGTCAACACGAATTTTATACAACTGACCCAATGTACACTCAGCAAAGCAAACTGCAGAGTTTGTCATGCCTATAAGTATCATCCAAAACAACGCACCAGGACCACCTGAATAAATTGCAACAGCAACTCCTGCTACATTACCTGTTCCAACACGCATCGCCATAGTTGTACAGAAGGATGCAAAAGAAGATATACCTGACTCTGAGTCACCTTTTTCTATAATACGACTCCACATATCTTTAAAACGAACGAATTGAAAAAATCCTAATTTTACTGTAAAGTAAATGCCGGCACCACCGATAAGTAAAAGCATGCCAATGCCCCAAATGTAACCATTTGCCCAATTAACTACACTGTTTAAAGTATTTAACATAATTTCTCCTTGTTAAAAAAATTTTTTTGAATCATTTGCAAATTTTCTTTGTTACTTTATTACGCCTCTTAAATATTACATAACACTTACTATGACTTGCTAAAAGCTTCAACCACCTCCATTTCTTTTTCTTCTTTATCAGCTATAAATTCCCTCCAAAATATAGCTGATAATGTTTTCATGAATAATGAATTTACCATTGCAAGTCCACCATAATAGTTGCAACTACTGTGCCAATTTTTATTTTCTTTAAAATTATGTGATTTAAATTATAGAATGTGATAAAATGGAGCATAACGAAATTTATATTTATATTACAAGTAAATTTTCTTTTACAACGATGTACAAAAAATCATAATATTGTATGTATAATTATTTTACACCTGTACAAAAATTATAACTATTTCTCAATTTATTAGTCATATCAAAAAATATTAAACCTAAAAAAAGGCTCAGATATACTGAAGCCTTTTTTATATCAAAAGGAGGAGCAATGCTCCTCCTTTTACAGTGATTTTCCCGCCACATCTGTGAGGTTATGTTCACCAATTTATTTTATTATACTTGTAACAACACCTGAACCAACTGTTCTTCCGCCTTCTCTGATAGCGAATCTCAATCCTTCTTCTATTGCTATTGGGTGGATTAATTCTACTATAAATCTTGCGTTATCTCCAGGCATGCACATTTCTGTTCCTTCTTCAAGGTCGATCTGGCCTGTTATATCTGTTGTTCTGAAATAGAACTGTGGTCTGTATCCGTTAAAGAATGGTGTATGTCTTCCACCTTCTTCTTTTGTTAATACATAAACTTCTGCATTAAATTTTGTATGTGGTGTTATTGTACCTGGTTTTGCTAATACCTGACCTCTTTGGATTTCATTTCTCTGAATTCCTCTTAACAGTGCTCCGATATTATCTCCTGCCTGTGCCTGATCAAGTAATTTCTTGAACATTTCTACACCTGTACAAACTGTTTCTGCTGGCTCCTCTGCTAATCCAACTATCTGGATTTTATCCTGTACCTTCAGAACTCCTCTTTCTACTCTTCCTGTTGCAACTGTTCCTCTTCCTGTTATTGAGAATACATCCTCTACAGGCATTAAGAACGGTTTATCTATGTCTCTTTCTGGAGTTGGTATCCATTCGTCTACCGCTGCCATTAATTCGATAATTTTGTCTCCCCATTCTCCTGAAGGATCTTCAAGAGCTTTTAATGCTGAACCTTTTACTATTGGAGTGTTGTCTCCATCGAATTCATATTCAGATAATAATTCTCTGATTTCCATTTCTACCAATTCGATTAATTCTGGATCATCTACCATATCTTCTTTGTTTAAGAATACTACTAATCTTGGAACACCAACCTGTCTTGAAAGAAGGATGTGCTCTCTTGTCTGAGGCATAGGACCATCAGCTGCAGAAACAACAAGTATTCCTCCGTCCATCTGTGCTGCTCCAGTTATCATGTTCTTTACATAGTCAGCATGGCCTGGGCAGTCAACGTGTGCATAGTGTCTGTTTGCAGTTTCATACTCAACGTGTGATGTCGATATAGTGATTCCTCTTTCTCTTTCTTCCGGAGCCTTATCGATATTATCAAATGCTACGCTTTCTCCTGTGCCAAATCTATCATGCAGTGTTCTAGTAATTGCTGCTGTTAATGTAGTCTTACCATGGTCAACGTGCCCGATTGTTCCAATATTAACATGGGGCTTACTTCTTTCATATTTTGCTTTTGCCATATTTACTTCCTCCTGGATAAAATTATTTATTAATTATTTTTTCAGCTACGCTGTTAGGAACTTTTTCATAGTGATCGAATTCCATTGAATAACTTGCTCTTCCTTGAGTCATAGATCTCAATGTAGTCGCATATCCGAACATTTCTGACAACGGAACAAATGCATCTACAACCTTAACGCCGTTTCTGTCCGTAAAGCCTTCGATTCTTCCTCTTCTAGAGTTAGCATCTCCCATAACATCTCCCAAATATTCCTCAGGTGTTGTTATTTCAACTTTCATGTAAGGCTCAAGCAATACTGGTTTCGCTTTTTCCATCGCCTGTTTAAATGCCATAGAACCAGCGATTTTAAACGCCATCTCACTAGAGTCTACTTCGTGGTATGAACCGTCATATAATGTTACTTTAAAATCTATTGCCGGATAGCCGGCCAATATACCGTTTTCAGCTGCGCCTCTTACTCCTGCCTCAACTGCTGGTATATATTCTCTCGGAATAACTCCGCCTGTAATTGCATTGACAAATGTAATGCCCTGGCCAGGTTCTTGAGGTTCCATGGTAATTTTAACATGACCATACTGTCCTTTACCACCTGACTGTCTTGCATACTTAACGTCAACGTCTGCGTTACTTGTAACTGTTTCTTTGTAAGATACTTGCGGCTTACCTACATTTGCTTCAACTTTGAATTCTCTTAAAAGTCTGTCAACGATGATTTCCAAATGAAGTTCACCCATACCTGCAATAATTGTCTGCCCTGTATCAGGGTTTGTATATGTTTTAAATGTTGGATCTTCTTCAGCAAGCTTCTGAAGACCTATACCCATTTTTTCTTGTCCTGCTTTAGTCTTAGGCTCAATAGCAACTTCAATAACTGGATCTGGGAATTCCATTGATTCCAGTAATATTGGATGGCTCATATCACACAATGTGTCTCCTGTAGTTGTAAACTTCAAACCAACAGCAGCTTCTATATCTCCTGTATAGGACTCGCTAATTTCTTCTCTTTTGTTAGCATGCATCTGAAGAATTCTTCCGATTCTCTCTTTCTTATTCTTAGTTGAATTAAGAACGTAGCTTCCGGATTCCATCGTTCCAGAATATATTCTGAAGAATGTAAGTTTTCCAACAAACGGGTCTGTCATAATTTTAAATGCCAATGCTGCTAATGGTGATTCATCAGCAGGTTCCCTTATTATTTCTTCATTAGTATCTGGATCAAAGCCTTTCATCTGAGGAACTTCTAACGGATTTGGTAAAAAGTCAATAATCGCATTTAAAAGCAGTTTAACACCTTTATGCTTATATGCAGTACCACAAAGAACTGGTACTATCTCATTTGCAATTGTGCTCTTTCTTATAGCTGCTTTTATTTCTTCAACGGAAAATTCTTCGCCGTTTAAGTATTTTTCCATTATTACTTCATCATAATCCGCTAATGCTTCAATTAACTTATCTCTATATTCATTAGCTTGATCGACATAGTCTTCCGGTATATCAATAACATCTTCGTCAGTTCCCAAGTCATTGTTATATCGTACAGCTTTCATTTCAATCAGGTCTATAATACTGTGGAATTGGTCTTCTGCACCTATTGGCAGTTGAATAGCAACTGCGTTTGCCTTTAATCTTTCATGCATTGTTCCCAATGAATATATGAAGTTAGCACCCATTTTATCCATTTTGTTTACAAAACAAATTCTAGGTACATTATATTTATCTGCCTGTCTCCAAACAGTTTCTGATTGGGGTTCAACTCCCATTTTTGCGTCAAATATTGCTACCGCACCATCGAGCACTCTAAGCGATCTCTCAACTTCAACTGTAAAGTCTACGTGACCAGGTGTATCGATGATGTTAATTCTTACATCTTGCCATTTACAAGTAGTTGCAGCTGAAGTTATTGTTATTCCTCTTTCCTGCTCTTGCTCCATCCAGTCCATCTGAGATGCACCTTCGTGAGTTTCTCCTACTTTATGAATCTTCCCGGTATAGAACAGGATTCTTTCGGTACATGTAGTTTTTCCTGCATCGATATGCGCCATTATACCAATATTCCTTGTATTTTCTAAAGAATATTCTCTCATTTTTTTCCCTCCTTCACGCTGCGAATAAAACCTTACTACTTAGATTATTACCATCTAAAGTGTGCAAATGCTTTATTAGCTTCTGCCATTTTGTGTGTATCTTCTCTTTTCTTAACACTTGCTCCTACGTTATTAGCTGCATCCATTATTTCTTTTGCAAGCTTTTCACGCATGGTTTTTTCTCCTCTTTTTCGAGAATAACCTACGAGCCATCTTAATCCCAAAGTTTGTCTTCTCTCTGGTCTAACTTCGATAGGAACCTGATAAGTTGCTCCGCCGACTCTTCTTGCTTTAACTTCAAGAACTGGCATGATGTTGTTCATAGCTTTTGTAAAAATCTCCAAAGGATCTTCACCTGTTTTTTCTTTCATGATGTCAAAAGCATCATATACGATTGTTTGAGCAACACCTTTTTTTCCATCATACATAAGCTGGTTGATCAGTTTAGAAACAACTTTATCTTTGTATATTGGATCTTCCATTACTTCTCTTTTAGGTATGTGACCTTTTCTTGGCACTTTGCTTCCCTCCTTAACATAATTTAATTCACAGGTACTCGACAAATAATATGCCGTCGTGCACAAAATGCATTCATCTTTGCAACCGTGTTATATGTTAACACCTGAAGCATCAATGCGACAATTTCTCAACATAACATTAAAAATTGTATATATATATTATGGCGCGATGCATCATAACCTGCATAGTGTGCCGGATATCATCTAATTATTTTTTCTGTTTTTCCCTTTTAGCTCCATACTTGGATCTTGCTTGCTTTCTCTTAGCAACACCAGCTGTATCAAGGGTACCTCTTACAATGTGATATCTAACCCCTGGTAAGTCTTTAACTCTTCCGCCTCTTATAAGAACAACGCTATGCTCTTGTAAGTTGTGGCCTACTCCTGGAATATAAGCTGTAACTTCAACACCTGTTGTTAATTTAACTCTGGCAATTTTTCTTAAAGCTGAGTTAGGTTTTTTAGGTGTTACAGTCTTAACTGAAGTACAAACTCCTCTTTTTTGAGGTGAATGTGATTCATTCATCTTCTTCTGAAGTGTGTTGTAGCTTACATTCAATGCTGGAGAATTAGACTTATATGTTACTCTTTCTCTACCTTTTCTCACTAACTGGTTAATCGATGGCATTCGTGCACCTCCTTGCAAAATATTTTTATTTTAAAACGGCAGCCGCCGCTGCGTTTACATTAATACCACAGACTAATCCAAGTTCCTTCATAGTATCAAAATAAACTATTTCAACATTATGTTCCTTGCACGCATCTGTGATGGGTTTAGTAACATGCAAATCAGCATCCTTTGATATATATATCTTTACAGCTTCATTTCTGGATAAAGCTCTCAAAGTCTGCTTCTTTCCTATTACTATTTTGTTGTTGTCTTTCATTGCAATCACCCTTTACTAATTACTCAGTTCATGGATATGCTATATTCCATGAACCGAGTACAATTATTTAAGGATTAAAACACTAGAGTATTCTACCATCTTATTTTTTAGATGTCAAATATTTTTTCAACTTTCATTTACTCATTAACAGGTTCTTCTTTTTCTTCTATTTCAACATCTTTAGTGGTTACTCCAATATTTCTGTATTTCTTCATTCCTGTTCCCGCCGGTATAAGTTTACCTATAATGACATTTTCTTTAAGTCCAATCAAACTATCAACTTTTCCCTTTGTAGCGGCATCTGTTAATACTCTTGTTGTCTCCTGGAATGATGCAGATGCAAGGAATGAATCCGTGGCAAGTGATGACTTTGTAATACCAAGCAATGCAACCTCACCAACAGCAGGCTCTTTTCCTTCTTCAATGGCTTTATCATTCTGTTCTTTAAACTCAAATGATGACACCAGACTGCCAGGAAGAAGACTAGTATCGCCCGAATCCTCAATTCGAACTTTATTTACCATCTGTCTTACTATTACTTCAACATGCTTATCGCTTATGTCAACACCCTGCATTCTGTAAACCCTTTGAACCTCCATAAGAATATACGATTCAAGGGCTTTCATTCCTTTTATGTTCATAATATCATGAGGATTAACTGAACCTTCCGTAATCTTATCTCCGGCTTCTAGGTGATCCCCCTCGGAAACAAGTACCTTTGACCCATAAGGTATCAAATATGTCTTGCTTTCCATAGATTCGTTGTTTGTAATTGTAACTTCTCTTTTATGAATTTTTTCCGTTAATGTAACTCTACCAGGAATTTCTGAAATTATTGCCTGGCCTTTCGGCTTTCTTGCTTCAAAAAGCTCCTCTATACGAGGCAAACCTTGAGTTATATCACTTGCCGCAGCAATACCGCCGGTATGGAACGTACGCATTGTAAGCTGTGTACCAGGCTCGCCAATTGACTGAGCAGCAATGATTCCAACTGCTCCTCCAACATTAACAAGCTTTCCTGTAGCAAGGTTGGTACCATAGCATTTTGCACACACCCCATGAGGAGTCTTGCACGTCAAAACGGATCTTACTTTAACCTTTTTTATACCTGAATCCTGAATTTTATGTGCAGTTTCTTCGGAAATAAATCCTCCGGATTTCACCATTATTTCACCTGTTTCAGGGTTTATAATATCGTCAGAAGCATATCTGTCTGCACATCTTTCACTTAATTCTTCTATCACTTCTTTACCGTCAACAAAAGCTTCAACTTCAATTCCGTCTGTTGTACCACAATCAACTTCTCTTACAATAACATCCTGGCTTACATCTACAAGCCTTCTTGTTAAATAACCTGAGTCTGCTGTTCTAAGAGCCGTATCTGTTAATCCTTTTCGAGCTCCTGTAGCTGAAAGGAAGAATTCAAGAACTGTAAGTCCTTCTCGGAAGTTTGACTTAACCGGAACCTCAACTGTCTTACCTGTGGCACTCGCCATAAGTCCACGCATACCTGCCAGCTGTTTTATCTGGTTACGGCCTCCACGGGCTCCGGATACTGACATGATATAAATAGAATTTAGAGGGTCCAAGTTACTCATCAACGCCTCTGTAACATCTTCAGTTGTCTGATTCCAAATCTTAATTACATTTTCGTATCTTTCTTCATCGGTCATCAAACCTCTTCTGTACTTCTTTTCATATTCGATAACCTGTTTTTCAGCTTTTTCAATAAGTTCTTTCTTTTTTTCAGGAACAGTTATGTCGCTGACACTTATTGTTATTGCTCCCTTTGTGGAATATTTATAGCCTTTTGACTTTATTCCATCCAATACGTCAGCTGTTTTTGAGTTGCCGTATTTTCTAAAACATCTGTATATTATTTCCTCAAGATGTTTTTTCGTAACTGTTTTATCAATTTCAAGTGAGAATTTGTCTTTTTCTCTGTCAACAAAGCCTAGATTCTGAGGAATATTTTCGTTAAATATAAACCTTCCTGCAGTACTTTCAACAAACCTGGTTTCTCCGTCTATTGTCTTTCTCAGCTTTATTCTGGCATGCAAATCAATGTTTTGATTGAAATATGCCAACATCATTTCATCATAGTCTTTAAAAACCATTCCATGTCCCTTTGAGTTTTCTATTTCCAAGGTCATGTAGTAGCTTCCAAGAACCATATCCTGTGTAGGTGTGGTAATAGGTCTTCCGTCTTTTGGAGCCAAAATATTGTTTGTTGACATCATCAAAAATCTTGATTCTGCCTGCGCTTCTACCGATAAAGGAACGTGTACCGCCATCTGGTCTCCGTCAAAGTCGGCATTGTATGCCGTACATACCAAAGGGTGCAGCTTGATAGCTTTTCCTTCAACAAGCACAGGCTCAAATGACTGAATTCCAAGTCTGTGAAGCGTAGGTGCACGGTTAAGCATTACCGTATGGTCTTTGATTATTTCATCTAATACGTCCCATACTGCAGTATCCACCTTTTCAACTTTTTTCTTTGCGCTTTTAATATTGTGTGCCGTTCCATTCTCAACAAGTTTCTTCATAACAAACGGCTTGAAAAGCTCAAGAGCCATCTTTTTCGGAAGGCCGCACTGGTTAAATTTAAGCTCAGGACCGACAACTATAACCGAACGGCCTGAATAGTCAACTCTCTTTCCCAGTAGGTTTTGTCTAAAACGCCCTTGCTTTCCTTTAAGCATATCTGACAGAGATTTTAATGGTCTGTTTCCTGGGCCTGTTACAGGTCTTCCTCTTCTTCCATTATCTATTAATGCGTCAACAGCTTCCTGTAACATCCTTTTTTCATTTCTTACTATTATGTCAGGTGCTCCTAAATCAAGAAGCCTCTTCAATCTGTTGTTTCTGTTTATAACTCTTCTGTAAAGATCGTTTAAGTCTGATGTAGCAAAACGCCCACCGTCAAGTTGAACCATCGGTCTTAATTCCGGAGGAATAACAGGTACAGCATCTAAAATCATCCATTCCGGTCTGTTGCCTGAAATTCTAAAAGCTTCAATGACTTCCAATCTTCTTGTTATTCTTATTTTTTTCTGTCCTTTGCTATCCTTCAGCTGACTTTTAAGCTCGGCAGCTTCATTTTCAAGGTCTATTTTTTCAAGAAGTTTTTTTATTGCTTCCGCACCCATCTCTGCCTTAAAAGCATTTTTATAATGGTCTTTATATTCTCTGTACTCCATTTCTGTCAAAAGCTGTTTTTCAGACAAAGAAGTGTCACCTGCTTCAGTAACAACATATTGTGCAAAATACAAAACTTTTTCCAACGCTCTTGGAGACATATCTAGAATTAATCCCATTCTAGATGGTATACCTTTAAAATACCATATGTGAGATACCGGGGCAGCAAGCTCAATGTGCCCCATTCTTTCTCTTCTTACCTTTGCTTTTGTAACCTCAACTCCGCATCGGTCACAAACAACACCTTTATATCTTACTCTTTTATACTTTCCGCAATGACATTCCCAGTCTTTAGTAGGTCCAAATATTTTTTCACAGAAAAGACCGTCTTTCTCTGGCTTTAATGTACGATAATTTATTGTTTCTGGTTTTTTAACTTCTCCTCTAGACCATTGTCTGATTTTATCCGGAGATGCCAAGCCAATTCTTATTGATTCGAAATTATTGTAATCTATCAAGGAGTTCGCTCCCTTCATTATAATTTTGTTCACCTGGTCCTTCTTGTATCTTAAAAATCATCTTCACTGTCATAGTCATCTTCTACATCAATATCCTCTTCATAGACATCAACATCGTCAATATCTTCAACATCAACATCATCAGTTTCCCCAACTTCTTCAGAGTTGCTTTGAATATCGACCTCGTTCATTCCTTCTTCTTCAACATAAGTCATATCTCCGAGGTTCTCTCCGTCAATATGGGTATCATCATCAGTATCCATCGTGTCAACTATTTCAACTTCATCTTTTTCGCTGGTAATAATTTTAATATCCAGCGATAAACTCTGCAATTCTTTTACAAGTACCTTAAATGATTCAGGAATTCCAGGTTCAGGAATATTTTCGCCCTTAACGATGGCTTCGTATGTTTTAACCCTACCATTAACATCATCAGATTTAACCGTAAGTATTTCCTGTAATGTATGAGCCGCGCCATATGCTTCCAGAGCCCAAACTTCCATTTCTCCGAACCTTTGTCCTCCGAACTGAGCTTTACCTCCAAGAGGCTGCTGAGTTACCAATGAATAAGGTCCTGTTGAACGAGCATGTATTTTATCATCAACCAAGTGATGGAGTTTAAGCATATACATGTAGCCGACAGTTACAGGTCCATCAAAATATTCGCCGGAACGTCCGTCTCTCAGTTCAATTTTACCGCTTCTAGGATATCCAGCCATTTCAAGGGCATCCCATATATCATCTTCTATCGCTCCGTCAAAAACAGGTGTAGCCACATTCCATCCAAGCTTTTTAGCAGCGAGTCCAAGGTGGACTTCCAAAACCTGGCCTATGTTCATACGCGAAGGCACGCCCAAAGGATTTAACACTACTTGCAACGGAGTTCCGTCAGGCAGGAACGGCATATCCTCCTCAGGCATAATTCTCGATATAACACCTTTGTTACCGTGGCGACCACACATTTTGTCACCTACATTTATTTTACGTTTTGTTGCAATATAAACTCTTACCATTTTGCTTACTCCGGGACTTAATTCATCACCGTTTTCTCTTGTAAATACTTTAACGTCAACAATTATACCCGTTTCACCGTGAGGAACCTTCAATGAAGTGTCTCTTACTTCTCTAGCTTTTTCGCCGAAAATTGCCCTCAACAGTCTTTCTTCAGCTGTTAATTCTGTTTCACCTTTAGGAGTAACCTTTCCTACAAGTATATCTCCGGATTTTACTTCTGCTCCGATTCTGATTATACCTCTTTCATCAAGATCCTTAAGTGAATCGTCTCCAACATTCGGAATGTCTCTTGTTATTTCTTCCGGTCCTAATTTTGTATCTCTCGCTTCAGATTCATATTCTTCAATATGGAGAGATGTAAGCACATCATCCATAACAAGCTTTTCATTGAGCAGCATGGCATCCTCGTAGTTGTAACCTTCCCAAGTCATAAAGCCTATCATAAGATTCTTTCCTATGGCCATGTCTCCGTTATCCGTAGAAGGGCCATCCGCAATGATCTGACCTCTTTTTATTTCTTCACCCTTGTTGATTATCGGTCTTTGATTGATGCATGTACCGCTGTTAGAACGCTTAAACTTCAGCAAAGGATACTTTTCAATCATTCCGTTATCGCTTCTTTTGATTAAAATTTCCGATGAATTTACAGAAATAGCAACTCCATCGTTATCCGCTACAATAACAGCACCTGAATCCTTTGCCGCTTTATACTCAAGACCCGTTCCTATAACAGGAGCCTCTGTTACAAGCAGAGGAACAGCCTGTCGCTGCATGTTAGCACCCATAAGAGCACGGTTAGCGTCATCATTTTCAAGGAACGGAATCATACCAGTACCAATTGATATTACCTGCTTAGGAGAAACCTCCATATAATCAACCTTATCTCTTGAAACAATTTCATTGACACCGTCTATACCTCTTACAACAACACGCGTATGAGCAAATGTACCATCTTCATTCAATGGTTCATTAGACTGAGCAATTATCTTTGTATCTTCTATATCAGCCGTAATATAATCAATTGTATCTGTTACACGGCCTGTTTCTTTATCTACTTTTCTGTATGGAGCCTCAAGAAATCCATAGTCATTTATTCTTGCATAAGTTGCAAGAGATGTAATAAGTCCGATGTTAGGGCCTTCTGGAGTTTCAATAGGGCACATTCTTCCGTAATGTGAATGGTGAACGTCTCTTACTTCAAAGCTTGCTCTGTCCCTTGACAATCCTCCAGGTCCCAATGCAGACATTCTTCTTTTATGCGTAAGCTCAGCTAAAGGATTTGTCTGGTCCATAAACTGAGAAAGCTGACTGGAACCAAAAAATTCTTTAATCGCAGCGGAAACAGGCCTAATATTAATCAAGACTTGTGGTGTCACAACATCAACATCTTGAATAGTCATTCTTTCTCTGACTACCCTTTCCATTCTGGAAAGGCCTACTCTTACCTGATTTTGAAGTAACTCGCCTACAGATCTAAGCCTTCTGTTGCCTAAATGATCTATGTCATCGGTATCACCGACACCTTTAAACAAGCCCAATTGGTAATTTGCAGAAGCCATCATGTCCTCAACAATAATATGTCTAGGAGAAAGCAGCTTTATATTATCAATTATGGCCTTTTCAATATCTTCAACAGAACTGTTTTCTTCAAGTATTTTTTTCATAACGGGATAGAAAACACGTTCTTTTAAACCAATTTTCTCAAAATCTATATCTAAGCCAAATACTTCCGGATCTACAAACTTATTCGATAATACTTTGGTTACCTTTTCGTCAGCATTAAAAACAGCTACTTCAAATATACCCGCTGCTTCTAATTTTTGTATCGTTTCGCTGTTGAATTGATAATCTTTATGTACTAAGATTTCTCCGGTTTCTTTGTCTACTACGTCTTCAGCGGAACGTCTTCCCATAATTCTATTTTCAAAACTTAACTTTTTGTTAAACTTATATCTTCCGACTTTTGCAAGATCATATCTTTTTGGGTCAAAGAAAAGGGAATTTATTAAAGAAGAAGCGCTATCAAGTGTCGGTGGTTCTCCCGGTCTTAATCTTTTATATATTTCTATTAGTGCTTCGTCTGAATTTGCAGTGTTGTCCTTTTCCAGCGTTTTCAAAAGCTGCTCCGTTTCTCCCAACGTTTCGATAATCTGAGAATTTGAAGAAAGCCCCATGGCTCTAACAAGCACTGTGGCCGGAAGTTTTCTTGTACGGTCTACTCTTACATATATAATATCGTTTGAGTCCGTTTCATACTCAAGCCATGCCCCTCTGTTTGGAATAAGTGTAGCCTCATAAAGTTCCTTACCTACCTTATCCCTAGTCATATTGTAATAAACTCCGGGCGATCTGACTAGCTGGCTGACAATAACACGCTCTGCTCCGTTAATAATGAATGTTCCTCTGTCAGTCATTAGAGGAAAATCACCCATAAATGTTTCTTGCTCCTTAATCTCTCCAGTTTCTTTATTAATAAGTCTTACTTTTAGCTTTAAAGGAACTGAATACGTTGCATCTCTTTCTTTACATTCTACTTCGCTGAATTTAGGTTCTCCATATAAAGAATGATCCACAAACTCCAGAATTAAATTGCCGGTATAATCCTCGATGGGAGAAATATCGTCAAATACCTCTTTAAGTCCTTCACTTAAAAACCATTCGTACGATCTTTTCTGAACCTCAATCAAATCCGGCAAATCTAAAACTTCATCAATTTTAGAGTAAGTCATTCTCACTCTATTACCTATTTTCACAGGATGCGGCATTTTTTCACCCCTTAGTAATTTTTTTTGGCATACAAATTCTGTGCCAACATTTTATGCTCATGGCAATATAATATATTATCACTATGATTTTTTTCTGTCAATACATTTTTTAAAATTATTTAATAATTTCATCAATTTCTTTTGATACTAATCGTCAAAAATTACTCCAATACAATAAATTACAAAAACAGAATACTCTTCAAAATAAAGCATATTTTAGAAAATGCGCCTTAATTATTATTTACAATATTTAAAAAAATATACAACATTAATTGAAAAAAAGGCTTTACTTTTTTGCGTAAAGCCTTTTATTGTCAATGTAATTTAAATAATTAAATTCAATTATTTGATTTCTACAGATGCGCCTTCAGCTTCTAAAGCTTCTTTCATTTTTTCAGCATCTTCCTTAGAAACAGCTGACTTTAATGTTGTAGGTGCTTTGTCAACAGCATCCTTTGCTTCTTTCAAACCAAGCCCTGTTAACTCTCTTACTACTTTTATTACTTTAATTTTTCCGCCGCCTGCTGCTGTCAACACTACATCAAATTCAGTTTTTTCTTCTGCTGCAGCTGCTGCTCCGCCTGCTGCTGCACCAGCTACCGCTACAGGAGCTGCTGCTGATACACCAAATTCCTCTTCTATTGTTTTTACTAATTCATTTAATTCTAATACTGATAACTTCTTTATTTCTTCAACAAAGTTTGTTATTTTTTCACTTGCCATTTCAAATTACCTCCTGGTATATTATATTTTAATTTTATTTGTTTTTACATTTTGCGCAGCCGGGTTAGGGCTTCGCGCAGTTTCGTTCACCAATTTATTTATTCGCTATCGCTCGTATACATTGGGAACTTATTGCGAAAGATCTACCACTATTTTTCAGAAAAATCACTCTGAAAAACAGGGTTAGGGCTTCGCGCAGTCTCATTCACCAAAATATTTGCTCCTTACGTCGCATATTTTGGGAATTCGTTGCGAAAGACCTACCAACTATTTTTCAGAAAAAACCGCTCTGAAAAATAGGGTTAGGGCTTCTTACGCTACTTCTTCGTCTTTCTTAGCTACTTGATCAAGCAGATAAGCAAGATTTCTGATATTTCCTTGTAATACTCCAGCCAACTGTGCAAGAAGTACTTCTCTTGACGGAACACTTGCCAATGCTTTTACTTCATCCGCATTCATAACCTTGCCTTCAGATATACCGGCTTTAATTACAAGAGTGTCATTGCTTGTCTTAGCAAAGTCATTTGTTACTTTTGCAGCAGATACTTCATCGTCGAAAGAAATTGCAACCGCATTTGGTCCCTCCAAATTGGAAGTCATATCCTTATAGCCTAGTTCTTCAAACGCAAAGCGCATTAATGTATTTTTATACACTTTGTAATCAACGCCTACTTCTCTGCACTTATTTCTTAATTCAGTAGCTTTTTCAACTGTCAGGCCGTTATATTCAACCAACACAATCGATTTAGCACTTCTAAACTTCTCTGTTATATCACTCACTACCTGTTTTTTCTGTTCTAAAGCTGTTTGATTCACGTCTAACTACACCTCCTTATAAAAATTGCAGTCCTGTTCACAAATTTATTCCATCCTATGGAATTATCCGGAACACATAAAAAAATCTCTCCGCAGACGAAGAGAAATTGATTTATTAGTTCTCACCTCGGTCGGATATTTAAGCTATTTTACAGCACCAACTGTCTGCGGTATTTATTTAATTGTCGATTAATTTATCAATTTAAGATAGTTCCAAAGCCGATACTATTCAGATACTTTTGACGTATTAACTTTTAGTCCCGGTCCCATTGTGCTAGCAACAACGCAGCTTTTCATATATTTACCTTTAGCTGCAGCCGGCTTAGCTTTAGCAATCGCCTGAACCATTGTTCTAATATTGTCAACCAATTTTTCTGAACCAAAAGATTTTTTACCTACAGGAACGTGAATAATATTTGTTTTGTCAAGTCTGTATTCAACCTTACCTGCTTTAATCTCCTGAATAGCTTTTGCTACATCAAATGTAACTGTTCCTGATTTTGGGTTCGGCATTAATCCTTTTGGACCTAACACTCTACCAAGTCTACCTACAACACCCATCATATCAGGAGTTGCTATAACAACGTCAAAATCAAACCAGTTTTCTTTTTGAATTTTATCAGCTAACTCAGCTTCTCCTACGAAATCTGCTCCGGCGTCAGTAGCTTCTTTAGCCTTGTCGCCCTTAGCAAATACCAATACACGAACTGTCTTTCCAGTTCCATGCGGAAGAACTATAGCTCCTCTTACTTGTTGGTCTGCATGTCTTGAATCTACACCTAATTTAACGTGCAATTCTATTGTTTCGTCAAAATTAGCTTTTGCTGTTGCAAGCATCACTTCCACAGCATCTTCTAAATCATATAATTTCAATTTATCAATTGATTTTATACTGTCTTGATATTTTTTTCCTCTTCTTGGCATATCATTAACCTCCTTAGTGGTCAAACAGCCTTTAGGGCCTCCCACAGTGCCATTGTTATTTTTCTACTGTAACGCCCATACTTCTTGCAGTACCTGCTACTAAACTCATAGCTGCTTCTATTGTATTAGCGTTTAAATCCGGCATTTTAACTTTAGCGATTTCTTCGCATTTTGCCTTTGAAAGTGTTGCTACTTTCTTTTTGTTTGGTTCTCCTGAACCGCTTTCAATTCCAACTGCTTTTTTAATTAGAACTGCCACAGGCGGAGTCTTTGTGATAAATGTAAATGATCTATCTTGATAGACAGTTAATACAACCGGTATAATCATACCTGCCTGATCAGCTGTTTTTGCATTGAATTCTTTACAAAATCCCATAATATTCACGCCATGAGGTCCTAAAGCTGTACCAACCGGTGGAGCTGGAGTAGCCTTTCCTGCTGGTATTTGCAGTTTTACTATAGCTGTTACCTTTTTAGCCATATTGTTGCACCTCCTTCATACGAAACGCATGTATCTATTGAAAAGTATTACACTCTTTCAATCTGTTCATAATCAAGTTCAATAAGAGTTTCTCTTCCGAACATTGATACAAAAGCTTTAATTTTTCTTTTTTCCTGACTGATGCTTTCTACAGCACCGATAAAGTCCTCAAAAGGTCCTTCTTTTACCTTGATGGTATCTCCAGGTACAAGTTCAATTGCAGGAAGCCTATCAACAACACCAAGTGCTTTTACTTCTTCATCTGTCAATGGAACGGGTTTGGATCCAGGACCAACAAAGCCAGTCACACCTCTTGTATTTCTTACAAGATACCAAGATTCATCAGTCATTATCATTTTAATTATAACATAACTCGGGAACATTTTTCTTTCTTTCATTTTCTTCTTGCCGTTTTTAACTTCTGCAACTTCTTCAACCGGCACTCTGACTTCGAAAATAGTATCCTGCATTTCTCTGTTTTCCACTAATTTTTCGATATTTGCTTTTACTTTGTTCTCATGTCCCGAATATGTATGAACAACATACCATCTTGGTCCTTGTGATTCTTGCTTCATACCCGAATTACTCCTTCTTATACAATCAACGCAACCAAATTTTGGAATATGAGATCTAGTCCCCAAATTACAAGTGTCATAGTAAAAGTAGTAGCCAGCACTACAACGGTATAATTTGTTAATTCCTTTTTAGTAGGCCAATTAACTTTTTTTAATTCTGCTTTTACGCCTTTAAAATAATTACTTACACGAGCTGTAAATTTTGGTTTTTCATTTTCTCTATTTGACATTTACCAACACCTCAATACGGTTATTTTGTTTCCTTGTGAAGAGTATGTTTTTTACAGAATTTACAATATTTGTTCAACTCTATTCTTTCAGGGTTTTCTCTTTTGTTTTTTTCTGTATCATAATTTCTTTGTTTGCACTCTGTGCAGGCCAGTTTAACTGCTACTCTCATTTCAACACCTCCAGACCCTTATTAGTTAATAAGACTCATTATCCAATATAAGATATCACAAAACAATTTCACTGTCAATAATTTTATTTTTATGATTACCTTATTTTTACAATTAATTCATAAAATTTTTATCCACTAAAAAAAGCTCCTGCAAAGCAAAAGCTTTTTTAAAAAATTACAGTTTATTTTACAATATTGTTTCTAAGTTGTCAATAGTTTTTTTGAAAAAACCGCTCTGAAAAATAGAGTTAGGGCTTCGCGCAGTTTCGTTCACCAATTCATTTGCTCGCTTTCGCTCGCATTAATTGGGAACTCATTGCGAAAGACCTACCGCTATTTTTCAGAAAAAACCGCTCTGAAAAATAGGGTTAGGGCTTCGCGCAGTTTCGTTCACCAATTCATTTGCTCGCTTTCGCTCGCATTAATTGGGAACTCATTGCGAAAGACCTACCGCTATTTTTCAGAAAAAACCGCTCTGAAAAATAGGGTTAGGGCTTCTTATTTTATTATACTTGTAACAACACCTGAACCAACTGTTCTTCCGCCTTCTCTGATAGCGAATCTCAATCCTTCTTCTATTGCTATTGGGTGGATTAATTCTACTATAAATCTTGCGTTATCTCCAGGCATGCACATTTCTGTTCCTTCTTCAAGGTCGATCTGGCCTGTTATATCTGTTGTTCTGAAATAGAACTGTGGTCTGTATCCGTTAAAGAATGGTGTATGTCTTCCACCTTCTTCTTTTGTTAATACATAAACTTCTGCATTAAATTTTGTATGTGGTGTTATTGTACCTGGTTTTGCTAATACCTGACCTCTTTGGATTTCATTTCTCTGAATTCCTCTTAACAGTGCTCCGATATTATCTCCTGCCTGTGCCTGATCAAGTAATTTCTTGAACATTTCTACACCTGTACAAACTGTTTCTGCTGGCTCCTCTGCTAATCCAACTATCTGGATTTTATCCTGTACCTTCAGAACTCCTCTTTCTACTCTTCCTGTTGCAACTGTTCCTCTTCCTGTTATTGAGAATACATCCTCTACAGGCATTAAGAACGGTTTATCTATGTCTCTTTCTGGAGTTGGTATCCATTCGTCTACCGCTGCCATTAATTCGATAATTTTGTCTCCCCATTCTCCTGAAGGATCTTCAAGAGCTTTTAATGCTGAACCTTTTACTATTGGAGTGTTGTCTCCATCGAATTCATATTCAGATAATAATTCTCTGATTTCCATTTCTACCAATTCGATTAATTCTGGATCATCTACCATATCTTCTTTGTTTAAGAATACTACTAATCTTGGAACACCAACCTGTCTTGAAAGAAGGATGTGCTCTCTTGTCTGAGGCATAGGACCATCAGCTGCAGAAACAACAAGTATTCCTCCGTCCATCTGTGCTGCTCCAGTTATCATGTTCTTTACATAGTCAGCATGGCCTGGGCAGTCAACGTGTGCATAGTGTCTGTTTGCAGTTTCATACTCAACGTGTGATGTCGATATAGTGATTCCTCTTTCTCTTTCTTCCGGAGCCTTATCGATATTATCAAATGCTACGCTTTCTCCTGTGCCAAATCTATCATGCAGTGTTCTAGTAATTGCCGCTGTTAATGTAGTCTTACCATGGTCAACGTGCCCAATTGTTCCTATATTAACATGGGGCTTACTTCTTTCATATTTTGCTTTTGCCATATTTGCTTCCTCCTGGAATATTTAATATAGTTTTTATTTAGTTGGAGCTTACGAGCAGACTCGAACTGCCGACCTCTTCATTACCAATGAAGTGCTCTACCGCCTGAGCTACGCAAGCATTATGTCAAATAGTCTAAATTTGTCAATGTAAATTATACCAACAAAAATAAAATAAATCAATAGTAAAATTAGGATAAAGAATAATTGTATAACAACGGGGTAATAATGGCTAAGTAATCAGCTTTAACATCACATATCTTTTAACAGTTTTTTTCTGTTGCAGATGATCTTTTTCTTAGCTCTATGGAGCGCATTGTCAATTGATTTTATATTTCTGTTAAGTGTAGCCGAAATTTCTTCATAAGACTTACCCTTCCCATATTCAGCCAGTACAATCCTTTCAAAATTACTTAATATTTCTGAAGTGACACTGCTGTATTGATTTTTTTCTTCTTCATGTATCAAAACGTTTTCTGGATTACTATTTAAATCGGTATATTCGTTCGCCAGAATAATTTCTTCTACTTCATTTGAAAAATCGTAGAAGGAAGTATTTCTTATTATCATCTCATAAGACTTAGTCTTTCTTATAGCAGATATTATCTGCCTTCTTATGCATATCTCGGCATATGTTCTAAAACTGCTCCCGTTACCCTCGTCATAGCTGTTCATGGCGTTTATTAGCCCTATCATAGCTTCCTGAAATAAATCATCGATACTTCCTCCAATAATAAAAAAGGAGCTTGCTATTCTCTTAACTATAAATGAATACCTTTTAAACAAACATCTTTCTGCTTGTTCATTGCATTCTTTAATCAAGCATATAAGCTCTTCGTCAGAAAATTTGTCATATTCCTGTTTATAATAATTCAAATTGTTATAAATGCTAATTGAACTTATCATATATACACTCCGCCGCTATTAATAATATCTTATAAATCCTTATTGAAATTATAATAAACAGAGCAGAATATATCCTCCACTATCTATAGCTTCAAAAGTTGTTTAGCTTTTTAAGCAGAAGATAAATCATCCCCCCAAAACTATGTTAAAATTTATACGTGTTTCAAGAAAATTATATTAATATTTACATAATATGTCAAGACGCTAAATGTTTCTTCTGATTTTTTCAAGCTTATTCAAAGTTTCCTTGTCCAATATTTGGTCAATATTTGTTCCCTTTTGTTCTCTTTTGTCGGTTTTTGTCCTAATATCTTTTTTTGTTTTTTCAAGTTCAAGAAGCATTTCCTGAGCAGATATCCTTGTTCCGCCACGAGCCAGTACGATTTGCTGAATGGCATTATCTGACGTGGCAACCTGCACAATTTCGTAGCGGCCTATTTTATCCAACTGTTTTTCAATATAGCTGTCAGCAGTTTCATGCTCCCTTGTATACACAACCTTAACCCCAGCTGTTGTTTCTATTTTTTCGATACTTCCCTTTACAAGGTGAGCATCAAAGACTACAATCACCTTTATTCCTCTGTAGGCCTGATACTCAACTAGAAGTTCAATAAACTTATTTCTGCTGTTAGCAATATTTTTTGATATATCCTTGTAATACCACCACTGATTTATAACATTATAACCATCAATGAATAGATATTCTTTTTTTGTTCTAGACATTTCAGATTGTCCTTTGCTTCATTATTTCATATATAATTACAGAAGCGGCACATGATGCGTTCAATGAATTAATTTTGCCTTTCATTGGAATTTTCACAAGATTATCGCATTTTTCCTTAACCAGACGACTTATCCCAGAGCCTTCGCTTCCTATTACAAGACCTACAGGAGAATCAAACTTTTCCTCCCAAACCTCTTTTCCGTTCATGTCTGCACCGTATATCCACAAGCCCTTTTCTTTTAATTCATCTATAGCTTGGCTAATATTTGTAACTCTGGCAATTGGGATATATTCAACGGCGCCGGCTGATGATTTTGATACAACACCGTTGACCTGCGCAGCTCTTCTTTTTTGTATTATTACCCCATGTGCTCCCATGCACTCAGCAGTACGCACTATTGCACCAAAATTATGAACATCTGTTATACCGTCAAGAATTATAACAAAAGGCTTTTCACCTTTTTCTATGGCGCAGTTAAGTATATCGTCAATTTCCTTGTACTCATATTCCATGGCTTCTGCAATTACTCCCTGGTGTCTTTTGTTCTCACTTAATCTGTCCAAGGTAGACTTATCAACATTCTTTACAATTATGTTTTTATTCTTGGCAAGCTCGATTATTTTCGTTAATGATCCTTGAGCAGCTTCCCTGCTAACTAAAATTGTATCTATCTGCGCATCACTTCTCAACGCTTCAATAACCGGATTTCTTCCTTCAATTATCCTCATGTTTTTCATCCTTTTCATCTATTATTTCTATAATTTTATTAAACAAAAAAATCAGCCTGTCAATATTATTGCTTAGATACAGGTATCCAAGCAGTGCTTCAAAGCCTGTTGCATACCTGTATTCCATTAGTTCTGCATTTTTGGGCGAAGATGTAACCTTAGCATTTCTTCCCCGCTTAACTATTCTTTTTTCTTCCTCGCTAAGCTCGCTGTCAAGCTTATTGATTAAATATGCCTGAGCATTAGCCTTAACAAATTTTACTGATAGTTTATGCATTTTATTCACATTTACATCCCGGCTGTGAATAATATAGCTTCTGACCATAAGTTCATAAACCGCATCACCCGCATATGCCAGCTGTGCAGGCGAATACATCAAATGGTTTTCTTTTGGTATTTTTTCATTCATTTTTTTCAAGAATTCATTTTCTTTATTTTCTAATTTATTTTTTTCCAATTTACACCCTGTCTTGTATCTTCCAACGCTATGCCCTTTTCTAAAAGTTCAGCTCTTATCTCATCAGCCAATTGATAATTTTTATTTTTCTTTGCTTCCTGCCTCTTAGCTATCATTTCCTCTACATATTCAACCATATCATCATGAATTTCTTCCACTTCATCTTCTTTTAATAAATCCAATGATAGAACCTGATCAAAGTTCTCAACCAGCTTAATTTTTTCCGCATTATTAATGTCCTCTGATTTAAGCATATTATACAGTATTGTAATTGCATTTGCCGTATTTAAATCATCTTCAAGGCAGCTCTTGAACTCTTCTTTAAATTTATTAGCTGATTCTGATAATTCTACACTGCTCAAGTCACTTCCGGCACTATCCTTTATTGCTTTTACCCTGCTCTTTAACTTCATATATGCGTTTTCAGCTGATGCCAGCGAATCAAACGAAAATGCAAGTTGCTTTCTATAGTGAGAATTCAACACAAAATATCTGTATGACAAAGGTTTATATCTCTTTTTTTCAACCAAAGAAAGAGTCAGAAACTCGCCTCTCGATTTGCTCATTTTCCCTTCCTGGTCAATTAAAAATTCTCCGTGCCACCAGTATTTTACCCAAGGTTTTCCAGTATAACTTTCTGTCTGAGCAATTTCATTAGTGTGATGCACAGGAATATGATCAACGCCGCCGCAGTGAATATCCATCTCCTCCCCAAGATTCTTAAGGCTTATTACGGAGCATTCAATATGCCAACCCGGATAGCCAACTCCCCAAGGAGAATCCCATTTCATAGCCTGGTTTTCAAATTTTGACTTTGTAAACCACAGAACAAAGTCCTGAGGACTTTTTTTATGTATATCTACTGAAACGTCTTCTCTGGAAGCTGTTTTAAGCTGATCCAAATCCATCCCAGACAACTTTGTATAATCATCTACTTTAGTTATATCAAAATATACATTGCCATTTGCAATATAAGTATAACCCTTTTCTTCTAGACCTTTTATAAACTCTATGTAGTCTTTTATGTAGTCAGTTGCCCTAGCCACCACATCTGGATTTTTAATATTGAGCTTTTCAATATCGGAAAAAAAAGCATCCATATAGTACTGTGCTACTTCCCACACAGTTTTATTTTCTCTTTTTGCTCCCTTGAGCATCTTATCCTCACCTTCGTCTGCATCCGACTCCAGATGCCCAACATCGGTTACGTTCATTACTCTCTTAACGTTGTATCCCAAATATCTCAATGTTTTTACCAGTATATCTTCATGTATGTACGTCCTTAAATTTCCCAGATGCGCATAATTGTATACAGTAGGTCCGCATGTGTACATTTTTACCATTTTTTCATCTATAGGTTTAAAATCTTCGATAGATCTTGATAAAGTATTATAAAGTTTCATTCGAATCTCTCCCCAATTTTTATTCTATTTTAGAATTATTATATAATACAGAAATGATAGTATCAAGCTATTTTTTACCATTGCATCTTCTAATGTAATAATACTGTAACGGATAACTTGTCGAAAAATGTTAGTATAATGTTATTATGAATATACACAAAGGGGGTCGGCATGAAAAAAACACTGTTCACGATTATCATCATTTCTATTCTTTCCATTTCTACTGCTTATGCGATGCAGGTTGGCTATACGAACATTAATGGCATTGCGCTGTACAAAAATACTGATTACACATCAGCCGTCACAAAAGCATTGGACTTAAACACTAAGCTCAAAATTATAGATAAAAAAAACGATTGGTACAATGTAAAAACAGACTCGGGAACTGAGGGATGGATTGAAAAATATTTCGTTACCGTACCTGCGGAAAAATATGTTGTTAACAATACCTCTTATAAAGTAAATGTTCGCACATCTGCCACAACACTTTCCGAAAATGTCGGACAACTTGTACCGGGAGAAAAGGCAAAATACATAGATACATATCACAGCTGGCATATAATAGAATTTAATGAAGAAGAATGTTATGTGGCAAGCTGGCTTACTGACATAGAATATGAGGCGTCTTCTCAAATATACCTGCTGTATGACAAAATTAACATTCGTGACAAAGCAAGTACAAACAGCAGTGTAATTGCAACGGGAAACAGATATGACTCATACGAAGTAATCTCTGAAAAAAATGGATGGTTCCAGATAAAAACTCCAGAAGGGACAACCGGATATGTAGCCGGCTGGCTCACAACTTACAACAAAAATTATTATTCCGAAAGTAATATGGAATACAAAAGAACCACAGATGATTTGAATATCAGATCAGGCCCTTCCATGGAACACGAAGTAGCAGACGTGCTAAGTAAAGGCTCCATAGTAAAAATAGTTGGGGAAGAAAACGGGTGGAATAAAATCATTTCAGAAAACGGTATAGTTGGGTGGTGCTACTCCTATTACTTAAACGAGGTAAATCCGCTGGCTGGAAAATCCATTCTAATTGATCCCGGTCACGGCGGAAAAGATCCCGGAGCAATAAGTTATTCTGGAAAATATGAAAAGTATATTAATCTTGAAGTTGCGGTAAATTTGAAAGCAGTTTTGGAAAATATGGGAGCAAAAGTCTACTTAACAAGAACGGGAGATTACTACATAACAAACAAAGAAAGAGGAAAAATGGCAGATACTCTTGGTACAGACATACTTTTGTCAATACACCACAACGCCCTGGACAATAAGGATTATTTTGGACTGTCAACGTACTACAACACAATAAAATACAAGAGCCCATCTCACGGATTCGACCTAGCAAAGGCGATTTATCTTAATGCTGTAACTATTAACGGAGTGTATAGAGATGGAATTCTAGACAGAAACTATGAAGTGCTTAGAGAAACAAATACGCCGGCAGCCCTTATTGAAATCGGATTTATGACCAATCCGCAGGAGGAAATGAATATATACAACGGAAGTTTTCAGAATATAATGGTTCAGAAAATAGCTAATGGTATCGTTGATTATTTCAAATAATGTAAAAAAGATTCTTCACTTACTCCAGTGGCTTTACCATTCTGATGCAAGATAGAAGAATCTTTTTTTATAAGAATAGTTCGCTGAATATTTCAACCATAAGGTCTTCCTTTACAGCCAGCGACAATATTTTATTGTGTTTAATGAATGAAGGCAAATTTTTCGTATAGCTAATTGGCTTTTCTCTGAATGCTTTTATTGTCAGATTAAAAAATTCCAATGAATCATACATCTTAAACCTTTCTATTCCTACCTTTTCAGCTATAGATTCGAAAAATCTTATGCATATATCCTCATAATCAGCTCTTCCCTTCATATCAAGTATGTTTTCAATTCTAGGCATAATTTTTTCGAACAGAACCCTATCAAAACTTGCATCTCCAAAACCAAGTGTCTCAGCAATTTTTTCGATCTTGCTTCTGTTAGTTAACATATAATTAAGAATCAGCTCTATAAAACTACCCTCGTGAGGAATGCAGTAATATTTAAATCCCTTCAGCTTTTTAAAAACTTTCATTGTATCATAGTATCCAAGTTTTATGAGCTGATCAGCTTTTTCTCTGTTAAAATCCAGCGCTCCTAACATACCGCCCAAACTTCCTTCAGCCGGCTGCACATATGTAATTTTTATGTCCTTTTCTCTTACTCTTCGAACAACTCCCATAGCCATTGTTCGCACAGCAATTATATCCTTGTAACCTTTTTTATATAGCAAGCCAATAGGAAGATTATTATAAAATCCTCCATCCAGATATTTTTTGCCATCCATCTCTTCAATTCTGAAAGCAGGCAAATTTGCACTTGCAATTAAAAAATCTATAAGTTTTCCCTTAGGGATGTCATCCTTATAAAGCTCCAAAGGTTTTTTATCTGTTAAATCAACCGTTACAATTCCAAAATCAACCTTTGAATTTCTGATAACATCTTCATCTATATAAGTATCAAACAATTCACGTATCCTAGATGTATCCAGCCCTCGATTATTTAAAATTTCTCTGGACTGATGAAGAAGATATGAAAAATTTATTTCTTGCAGATTAAGCTTTCTCAAATCCTTAATTGCTTTTTCGTCTATATCAAACAATTCATAGGAATTGATGCCGTACCAAACCTTCTCCAATAAATTGTAATCTCCCTGAACCATCATTGCACCATTTATGGCACCTATTGATGTTCCAGCTATTCCACCTATTTCTATGCCAAGCTCCTTCAGCGCTTTAAAAGCACCGACGTGGTATGCACCTTTGGCGCCTCCGCCCTCTAAAACTAATCCATACATTTTATTTTCCTACTCTATAGATAATAATTTTACAGCACTTACACCCTTGATCTTCTTGAGTTCTGCAATTACATCATCGACTGACCTGCTTATATCAGATATATCCAGAGACAGATTAACAGACGCTTTTCCATTTATGGGAATACTCTGGTTAATTGTAAGAATATTGACATTTTCTGAAGACATGCAGTTTAGCACAATTGACAACACTCCTTTTTCATGCTTGAGCATCATGGATATGACAGCCTTTCTTCCAATTGAGTTTTCCGAAGGAGAAAAAACATAATCCTTGTACTTATAATAAGTGCTTCTGCTTATACCGACCATTTTGACTGCTTCACTGATGCCTTTAACATTTCCGTTGTTTATCAAATTTCTAGCTTCAATAACTTTTTCATAAACATCAGGTAAAATTTTCTTGCTTACTATCAAATACTTCCTTAACATATGCCCACCTCTTGAGTTTATATTTTGAATTAATATTCTATTATTACACCTTCTTTATCTGCCGATAAATACTTTATTTCCCAATTATATTTCAAATTCATTATACTATGTTTTATAGCATTTGTAAAATCTGAGTTTACAATAATATTCATCAATGTCGGTCCTGAGCCGCTTATAAAAAACGCAGAACTTCCGTTTTCCCTGCATATTTTTTCAACGTCTTCAAACTCATGTATCATAGCCTTTCTGTATTTCTGATGAAGAACATCCTTTAATGCAACATTGATAACATCAATATTTCCTTCCTCCAATGCTTTTAAAAGCACTGCCGTCCTTGAAACATTAAAAATCGCATCCTGGAATGGTACATCCTTTGGCAGAAGCTTCCTTGCCTCACATGTAGATGTTTCAAAATCTGGTATAACAGCGCAAAATTTTAGCTTCTCGCTAATGTTGTAATGCATGCTGAACGGAGTTCCACCATCCATTATTGATGCCGTAAGTCCGCCGTAAACCGCAGGCGCTATATTATCAGGATGCCCTTCAATATTTACTGCAATTTTGAAGAGTTCATCCTTAGACAGCCCTCCTTTTAGAAGTGCATTCGCTCCAAATACCCCCCCCACAATACATGCAGAGCTGCTTCCAAGGCCTCTTGAAACAGGAATGTTTGTATTCATACTTACCTTCAGGCCTTTAACTGTTCTGCCTATTTCTTCGGCAGCTATCATAAATGATTTATAGACTAAGTTGTCTTCATTTATATATTTTTCCGGGCAGCCTTCAATAATAAGGCCTTCATTTATTTCTTCAAATCTATATATGTTGTACATATTAAGTGCAAGCCCTAACGTATCAAACCCTGGGCCCATATTAGCCGTAGTTGCTGGAACTGTTACTTTAATCATTTTATCTCCTTGCTGCAGCCAATCACAAACAATGCATATAACATCGTTATTCTGGCTATTTATAACGAAATTTCTATTCTGCTATTTTTTTTACGAAATCTTCCATTTCTCCCTTTTCACACACTGCTGTATGGATTACCTTCTTGTTTTTCAGCCCCCTTAAATTGTTGGGAATTGAAACTCCTGTTTTCTTAAAAAGTTCCTCCATTATTTCAAATTCATCCTTGTCAGACTTACCGTACAAAGACTCATAAACACTCCCTGAAAATTTGTAAGGGCTTGCTGTAGACATAATTACACTTACAGTTTTGTCCTTCGTTTCTTTCTTGTAATCCTCAAGTGCTTTGTACGCAACAGCGGTATGAGTATCTAGAAGATAACCGTAATTTTCAAATGTTTCCTTAATTGTCTTTTCAGTATCGCTTTCAAAAACACATTCAGCATAAAAATAATCTTTTATCTCTTTTTTAATTTTATCAGACACTTCATACCTGCCCTCTGTGCTTAGCAGTTCCATAAGCGATTTAACTTCTTCATTATTCTTACCGCTCATGTAGTATAAAAGCCTTTCCAAATTGCTTGAAACTAATATATCCATGGAAGGAGATATTGTTTTATAAAATTTCCTGTTCCTATCATAAATCCCTGTTTTTATAAAGTCATATAATACATTATTTTCATTAGAACCGCATATTAGCTTGTTAACAGGTAGCCCAAGCATTTTTGCATAAAATCCGGCCAATATATTGCCAAAGTTTCCTGTTGGGACTGAGAAATTAACCTTGTCCATCATTTTTATTGATCCTCTTTCCACAAGTTTCATATAGGAATAGAAGTAATATACTATTTGAGGAACCAGCCTTCCAATATTTATAGAATTTGCGGAGGAAAATATTTTGTTGTTTTTCTTGAGCTCGCATATAAGACTTTCATTTGTAAACATCTTTTTTACGCCTGTTTGCGCATCATCGAAATTTCCTCTGATTGCACATACGTAGGTATTGTTTCCTTCCTGTGTTACCATCTGCGTCTTCTGCACTTCGCTCACTCCACCTTCAGGGTAAAACACGGCTATTTTTATTCCATCAACATTTTTAAAACCCTCTAGTGCAGCCTTTCCTGTATCTCCTGACGTTGCAGTAAGTATTATTACCTCATTGCTAATATTATTCATCCCATATGAAGCAGTCATCAAATGAGGAAGTATGGAAAGCGCCACATCCTTAAATGCCGACGTTGGGCCGTGGAATAGCTCTGTGATATAATTATCTCCAACCTTTGCCACAGGTGCAATTTCATCTGTACTAAATTTTCCCGTATATGCTTTATCAACGCATTCTTTAATTTTATCTTTCGAAAAATCATCCAGCATTTCCTTAAGGATAGTCTCAGCCATTTCCTTATAACTCATATCCTTAAGTTTTTCTATATTAATTTTTATGCTTTCCAGATTCCTCATTACATATAGACCACCGTCATCAGCAATGCCTTTTAGAACTGCAATAGATGCCGATGATTTTAAATTTGAATTTCTTGTACTTTCATAAGCTTGAAACATCGTTTCCTCCGTTGTCTTTCTAATAATATTCTATGATACACTGTTCTTGAAATTATTACAAGTGTTTTTTAAAATAAAACAAAACTAATACAAAAAATATTTTGTGCAGCACCTTTTTAGTAAGCTTAAAAGTTCTGGTTTTCAAGGACTGCAATCTATGATAAAATGACTTCAAACATATTTAATTACTAGGTTTATGAGGTGCCGAAATGAAATATATAAGTATAATTGGATCTACTGGTTCAATAGGAACACAAACATTAGATGTTGTAAGAGAACATACGAATGAGCTTAAAGTATGCGCCATATCAGGCAATACTAACATAGAGCTTCTTAAAAAACAGATAATCGAATTTGATCCTGAAATTTGCTGCGTAATGAACCCAGAAAAAGCAATGCATCTTAGAGACATTCTCCCATCTGATGCAAAGACTGAAATTGTCCATGGAATGGAAGGGCTCATTGCTGTTGCAGAACTTCACAAAAGCGATATACTGGTAACCGCTGTATCGGGAATGATTGGTCTCAGGCCAACCACAGCCGCAATAAAAAAACATAAAACTATTGCATTGGCAAACAAGGAAACACTGGTTACAGGCGGCAGCTACATAATGAATCTTGCCAAAAAATATAATTCTCCAATCATCCCTGTTGACAGCGAGCACAGCGCAATTTTTCAAAGTCTGATGGCTAATGACAAAAAATCAATTAACAAAATAGTTCTGACAGCCTCAGGCGGACCTTTCAGAGGAAAAAACACCGAATTTTTAAAAAGTGTAACTATCGAAGATGCATTAAAACACCCTAACTGGTCAATGGGGAAAAAAATAACAGTTGATTCTGCTACATTAATGAACAAAGGACTTGAGGTTATTGAAGCTAAGTTTTTATTTGACGTTAAACCTGAACAAATAGAGGTTGTCGTTCATCCGCAAAGTATAATTCATTCAGGAATTGAATTTATAGATCATTCAACAATCGCACAGCTTGGCCTGCCTGATATGCGGGTTCCAATTCAATTTGCTCTGTTTTATCCTGAGCGCGTCAATAACAGCTACAAAAGTCTTTCCCTAACTGAAATAGGAAATTTGACTTTTGAAAAACCAGATATTCAAACATTTAAATGTTTGGAACTCGCATTTAACGCATTAGCTGAAGGCGGTACAATGCCTGCAGTACTAAATGCTTCAAATGAAATATGCGTCAACTTATTTCTAAGTAAAAAAATAAGTTTCCTCGACATAGGAAACATTAATGAAAAAGTAATGCTTTCACACAAGCCTTATGAAATTGATTCTGTTGAATCCATTTTAGAAGCAGAAGAATGGACAAAAAAGAGGATTATAGAAATTATAAACTAACATACATTAAAGACATGAAAAGTCAGGCTGTTGGAAAAATTAAGCCAAATCAAAGCATACTGCTGTCATACTTACTATGTGCGTGAGGATATTGTTCATAGCAGCCTGATAATTTTTTTTCGTCAGCCTGAAAAACCTGTTGTTCTATTTTTTAAGTATTTTATAACTTTGAAACCTATTCAAGCATATCTTTTATCGCCCTGTTGTTTATATCATCATCAACATTAACTATTACTACATCCATACCTATTTTTAATATCTCTTCCCACTTCACTCTTTTTGCTTTTGATTTTCCAAGCATCCCCATAAATTTACCGGCTTCTTCTATGTAAAAAGCCTGAATTTTACCTGCTTTTGTATCTATTTCTACATCGTCAAACCTGCCCATAATTTCACCATTTTTTATATTAACAACATCTTTCTCCATCAAGTCCCAGTAATTAGTCAACGCTTCCACCACCCTTATAAAATAATGCCATTTATTTATAGAGTATGTACACTTTCTTTTATTTATGACATATCAAATAAAAAAGGATTCATGATTGCCACAAATCCTTCATATTTAATTTATACTACTTAAACCCTTTTTTAAGCTGTGTCAAGGCAGATTTTTCGAGACGAGATACCTGAGCTTGAGATATGCCTATTTCTTCGGCAACCTCCATTTGTGTTTTGCCTTTGTAAAAACGCATGTCAACTATTTGTCTTTCACGGTCAGATAAATTATTTATACTGTCCTCCAATGTTATTTTCTCAATCCATTTCTCGTCTATGTTTTTTTCATCTTTTACCTGATCCACTACATAAAGTGCGTCTCCGCCGTCATTATATATGGGTTCAAACAATGATATGGGCTCTTGTATAGATTCCAGAGCAAAAATGATATCTTCCTTATCCACCCCTATTTCATTAGCTATTTCCATTATTGTAGGCTCCTGCGAGCTACCGGATGTAAGTCGTTCTCTGGCCTGCAATGCCTTATACGCTGTATCTTTCATTGATCTGGAAACTCTTATGGAATTATTGTCTCTTAGATACCTTCTTATTTCTCCTATTATCATTGGAACAGCATATGTAGAAAACCTTACGTCAAGAGACAAATCAAAGTTATCAATGGCTTTTATCAGACCAACGCAACCGATTTGAAACAAATCATCAACAGGTTCATTTTTAGAGTTAAATCTTTGAATTACGCTTAGAACTAATCTTAAATTTCCTTTAATAAACTGATCTCTAAGCTCATTGTCGCCTTCCTGTATTTTCTGTATCATACCTCTCATCTCAGATGGCTTGATTGTTGGCAATTGAGAAGTATTAACGCCACATATAACTACTTTGTTCATCATCTTCGTTTTTCCCCTTTAAAAATATTATCCCCCTTAAAAATTATTTCCCGGTATATGCTTTTTATACTGCCTTATTGATTTCCTTTTTTAGTCTATTAAGTATTTTCTTTTCAAGGCGAGATATGTAAGATTGAGAAATTCCAAGCATATCAGCTACTTCTTTCTGTGTAAAACTCTTTGAATTATTAAGCCCAAAACGCAATTTCATAATTGTATATTCTCTTTTATTTAATTTTTTGATTGAGTCATTTAAAAGGTTTAAATCAACTTCATTTTCCATATCTTTAAACACAATATCTTCTTCAGTCCCTAAAATATCAGACAGTAAAAGTTCATTTCCATCCCAATCAATATTCAATGGTTCATCCAGTGAGATTTCTGTCTTTGCCTTTCCCACACGCCTTAAATGCATCAAAATTTCATTTTCAATACACTTTGAAGCATACGTTGCAAGTTTTATATTTTTCTCAACTTTAAATGTATTAACTGCTTTGATAAGTCCAATTGTTCCTATGGATATTAAATCTTCTACATTAATACCGGTGGATTCAAATTTCTTGGCCAAGTATACAACCAGCCGTAAATTATGCTCAATTAATATTGTCTTGGCATCTTCCGAATCTTTTAGTTTAGATATTATTTTCTTTTCCTCTTCCTGGGATAATGGAGGCGGCAGTGTATCACTTCCTCCTATGTAAAATACATCCTGTGCAAATCCCAGCTTATCTATAAAAAAGTTAAATATTTTTTTCAAAAAATCTTTAACGTGATTTAGCAAGCTCATTATTTTGTTCCATCTCCCATTCTAGTATTTTGTTAAACAACAACGCGTCGTAATCCTCCTTCTGACTTATTTTTTCAGGATATATTCCAATAACAGCATTAACATTAGCAATTTCATCATGCTTACTTTTAATTTTCAAATTATCTGGAGTAAGTATAACCAACTTTTCTCCCTTGCTGCTGATTGTATTATATCTGATTATCTTTAATTTCTTGTTGCCATACTCATTTAAAAGTTTTTCATAGTTGCATTCTTTTTCATTATAAAAATGTAAAATTGCTTTATATAGTTCTTCACCTAAAATATTTCTTATACTGTTAATATTAGTTACCATTACAGGTTTTCCTGTCATTGGGTCTACAAGTTCATTACCTGTGTCTATAAATGCATTTAGATTTTTTTCACATTCTCCGATTTTTATTGTTACTGTTCTCATATAATTGCTTTTATCAATTCTACTTTTAACTTCTCTAAAAAAGAAATGCAATGCTATGTATCCCAAAAATAAGGATATTATAATTGCATTAACAGTTAACCTATCATATGTCAGATAATATAAGGCAGTTATGACACCCACCATTATCAATGATATTATGTAAAAACAAAGCACAACCCTGATGGTATTAAGAATTCCTTTCGAGTCAAATGCTATTGTTAACATCAAAATGGAAACACTGAATTTAACAATAAATCCGATCATGAAATCTTTGCTAATATAGGCTGCCAATATAACATATGCCGCGCCTACAATAGATGCGGCAACCAGCCTCTTATAGACAATTACTTTCTTAATAAGCTTACCTGTAATAAACAGCAGTATAAAATCAATTAGAAAATTTTCAGCGAAGACATATTCAACATAATAAACCATATATACCTCGCATAGTTATTAATAGTGGTAGTTTACTTACCTCCCATAAATAACTCTTATTGATACATTACAGGCGAAAGAGAGGTATTCCGCCTGTAATAAAATAAAAATAGCTGGTAGAACCGCATGTTTATTTAAGCAACTATGATATTCATTATAATGTACTTAACAAAAATATTTTGTCATAACCTGTCTTTGAAAATAAAAAAAATGCATGGTTTATGAATATGTCCATGCATTTCTATATAGCATTGTTATAAAATTATGATTTTATTTTTTCTATCATTTCTTCCATATTTTTGCTTTTTTCAAATCCTTCTGTCAAAGCAACAGTTTTAGAGGTATCTCCTATGAGTATTCCTCCTGCCAGAATTTTGTTTTTGAAATAAAGTTTTTTGAAATTATTTCCATCAAATTCCTCATAAGTTTCATATTCAGTATTAGGATCAGATCCAACATCTCCTATTGAAAACACCTTAGTTCCAAAAGCATTCAGTGTTGTTGAAGGGATAATTGTATTGTATATGTAGTTTCCGCCTGCTGCATTAATGCCTGCTGTTTTCCCTTGTTCAATTGCTTCACTCCAAAGTGCATAATTTATCCCGTCATACTCTGCGCAATCTCCGCAAGCATACACGCGATCAACACTTGTTTCCATTTTATTGTTTACGACTATTGCCCTTTTAATTTCAATTCCGTTTTCTTCCGCTATACTGCTGTTTGCTCTTACACCTGTTGAAACAACCACAACATCGGCGTCTACAGTTTCACCGTTGTCCAAAAGGATTCCTTTTACCATACTATCTCCGGTAATTTCCTTTGTACCAATACCTTTTTTAAAAACTATTCCCGCTTTTTTTACAATGTCCTCTAAAATTTTGGAAGCCTCCGGATCAAGTTGTCTTGGAAGAATTCTGTCTGCAACCTCAACAACCGTCACATTAAGCCCTAAATTTTTCAGCTCGTTTGCAATTTCAAGTCCAAGAACCCCTCCACCTATAACAGCTCCTGTCTTTTTATCCTTTGCATATTCTCTTATAGCCTTGCTGTCTTTTGCATATCTTAATGTAAACACACCATTTTTATCTCTTCCTGCAAAAGGAGGCACGAATACCTCTGCACCAGATGCTATTATCAGAGTAGTATAATCCAACTCTTCTTTATCATTCATAATTACTTTTTTATTCTTAACATCAATGTGTGCTACTAGTTTATTCAATAATAGCTTAACATTGTTCTCCTTAAGCCATTTATCATTTTTAATCTCTAGCGATCCTACATCTATGCTTTCATTGCCCAGCATCTTGGAAAGCTGAGGTCTGTAGTATCCCTTCACATCCTCTTTAGAAATAATTGTAAGCTCGCACTTATTATTTCTTTTTCTTATCTCAGCAGCAGCGCTCATTCCGGCACCGCTAGCACCTATAATGACAATTTTTTCATCGCTACTTGATTCGACCAACGTATCATCCTCAGTATCTTCAAGCTTTACAAAGTATTCAGGGCCTACACCGCACACCGGGCAGGTCTTAGGCGGTTCAACACCTTCAACTATTTCACCGCATACTGTACACTTCCATTTGTATACCTTCGACTTTTCACTATTAGATAACATATTTCCTCCTAAAGATTTCATAAAGTTTTGCTAAGATATGTTATACCCTTTTTTTAAAGTACTTAAACGCCACATTTTTTGTTTCAATAATTTTCTATTTATAAAATAGGTCATTTGACAATAAAAAAGAGGCTATCTCATTTTTTGAGATAGCCTCCTTATGCTTTATTTAACTGTTATGGCCACACTTTATTAGCTTTCATTCCGGTCCAAAGCTCATCATTGTCTTCTTCATAGATATAGTCGTGGCTGTTGGTTGCTTCCATTACAGCTTCATAGTACCAATCATCACTTGTCATATCCGGCCAGAACATAGCGTCAGGATGTATATTTTCTTCAGGAACTGCTCTTTCTAATACATTGTTTATCAATGTCATAGCTTCAGCTCTTGTTATATCTTTTTCAGGTTTAAATGTCATATCTGGATAACCTTTAATCCATCCTTTGATTTCCGAAGATGTTATATACTTCTCTGCCCAATGTCCGGTTATGTCTGTAAATTTCGTAGTATTTTGTAGCTCGAGCTCGTCGAACTTAGCTGCGATAGTTGCAAATTCTGCTCTTGATATAGGATCTGACGGTCTGAATGTTCCATCCGGATATCCTTTTATTATACCCGCATTGTACAGTGTCGAGATCGCACGGTTAGACCAGTCATGGCCTTCCAAATCCGTAAACGGATTCACATCACTCAGCAACTCGTTTCTGCTTTCATCTGTAAGAAGTCTGTAGAAAATCATGGCAACTTCTTCTCTTGTTATCAATCCCATAGGCTTAACTTCTCCGTCAGGATAACCTATAACATATGCGAAGTGGTCATTTTTCTCCAGATCCGCCAACGGTACTTCCGGATCTTCGATGATGGTCGGAGTTCCTCCGCCTCCACCACCGCCACCGCCGCCGGTGTAGGTATTTGTTACAGTAAAGCCATTAATGCTTGCTTTGTAATTAGAAACTGCATTTTCAGTGACAGTATAGGTTATTTCATCTCCGGTTTCAACATCATATCTAGGAACCGTAAATGTATGGTTTGTATTACCATTGGTTAAAACAATCTCATCAACCTTAATACCATCTGCCAAAAGATTTATTGTAACTGAAGGTCTGCTTGAAGGACCGTCCACCCATACTTTAGTTACAGCAATATTTCTATTAACATTATCCATGTTATATAATAAATCTATTGTTGTAGTTGTTATAACATTTATGGCTGTTCCTGTTACCGCTGACCCTGTTACAGCCGAGCCTGTAGTGATGTCTACTACTTCTTCAACCTCTACAGTATCGATATGCTTCTCATAATCAAAGTATGTGTACCCGTTTTTATTTCCTAGAACTACATAGTGCTGGATATCTATTCCTTCACCATCATGTACTACTTCAGAATCATCCATTTCTCCGGTTGAGTCTTCAGTTATATAATTTTCGGTTCCGAAATCCTGCTCATAGCTCCAATTAACAACAAATTTGTCGGATTTGATTTCCTCATACTTTGCATAATAGAAATCAATTACATTATCATCAATGCCCAAAGTTATAGATTTTTCTGTTTGACCTACCTTGTTATAACCTGAGAAATCCTTAGAAACTTCAGTTACCTTAGTACCATATATTGCACTCTTTGTAACTGTTTCCATAGGGGTTTCTTTTCCAACTTCCCAGTAATTCACAGTGTATTCAACAACTTGAGCTGTGTTAGTTACTGTAAAGCCTTCATAAATGCTGCCGCTGATTTCAGTATTGTAGCCTTCCATTGCAACCTCAGATATCTGGTATCCAGAGTAACTTATTGGACTAAAATCTTTTTCATACTTAGGCAGCTTAAACGAACTGTTCCAATCATTGTCTGCGTTTAAAGTGAGTTCGTATTCTGTTGACTCACCTTCAGCCTTCAATAATTTAACTGTTACTTCATTTCCAACAGGGCCTTCCCATACCTTTGCTACAGGTACGTTGATAGCTTCAATATTGTATACTCCAAAACCATCACTTATACCCCAGTTTTCTACTACTGAAATATATCCGTCAAGAACTTCCTCTACAACTGTGTGCTTGGAGTAATCAATTTCATTGTTGTCGTCATCATACATTGGAACTGTGAATGAACCCAACCAACCATTTTCATACGACAATGTAATTGTATCTGCTACTTTGCCATATTCATCAACCAAGCTCAGTGTAATATTTTCCGGCCTTAGTAACGGCTTTATACTGTAAATTTCATTTTGAGTCTGCTGCCCTTCACCATCAATCCAATATTTTATTACATCGATTTCTCTTTTGGCATCAGAATCTAATCTCCATACTGCATACAAGGTTACATCATCTGCTGGCATTGTAAATGTAGCATCTTCTACATAATCTGCTGTTGTTGCTTCGGCATTCGTACTCCATCCAAGGAATTCGTATCCTGTTCTTGCTAGAGTATTTTCACCAAGTACTGTTACTGTGTTTCCTACATTGTAATCCGCACTGTCTTCAGGTGCTGATCCACTTGTATTTCCGTTTCCATCATAGGTCACGTTATAGTCATTTGCTGACCACTGTGCCGTATATGTTACACTTCCTGTTACAGTATCCGTTACTTCCGGACTCCATTCTGTAAATGTATATCCTGGATTTCCTGTAATCTCACCTTCAAATTCAGGTGTGTCAGTTCCATATACTAAATCTGGAGTTGATTGTACTTCAAATGTTCCCTGGGTTCCAGGATCATATGTTACTGTGTACTTATCCTGGCTCCACTGTGCCGTATATGTTACACTTCCTGTTACAGTATCCGTTACTTCCGGACTCCATTCTGTAAATGTATATCCTGGATTTCCTGTAATCTCACCTTCAAATTCAGGTGTGCCAGTTCCATATACTAAATCTGGAGTTGATTGTACTTCAAATGTTCCTTGGGTTCCAGGATCATATGTTACTGTGTACTTATCCTGGCTCCACTGTGCCGTATATGTTACACTTCCTGTTACAGTATCCGTTACTTCCGGACTCCATTCTGTAAATGTATATCCTGGATTTCCTGTAATCTCACCTTCAAATTCAGGTGTGCCAGTTCCATATACTAAATCTGGAGTTGATTGTACTTCAAATGTTCCTTGGGTTCCAGGATCATATGTTACTGTGTACTTATCCTGGCTCCACTGTGCCGTATATGTTACACTTCCTGTTACAGTATCCGTTACTTCCGGACTCCATTCTGTAAATGTATATCCTGGATTTCCTGTAATCTCACCTTCAAATTCAGGTGTGCCAGTTCCATATACTAAATCTGGAGTTGATTGTACTTCAAATGTTCCCTGGGTTCCAGGATCATATGTTACTGTGTACTTATCCTGGCTCCACTGTGCCGTATATGTTACACTTCCTGTTACAGTATCCGTTACTTCCGGACTCCATTCTGTAAATGTATATCCTGGATTTCCTGTAATCTCACCTTCAAATTCAGGTGTGTCAGTTCCATATACTAAATCTGGAGTTGATTGTACTTCAAATGTTCCTTGGGTTCCAGGATCATATGTTACTGTGTACTTATCCTGGCTCCACTGTGCCGTATATGTTACACTTCCTGTTACAGTATCCGTTACTTCCGGACTCCATTCTGTAAATGTATATCCTGGATTTCCTGTAATCTCACCTTCAAATTCAGGTGTGCCAGTTCCATATACTAAATCTGGAGTTGATTGTACTTCAAATGTTCCATGGGTTCCAGGATCATATGTTACTGTGTACTTATCCTGGCTCCACTGTGCCGTATATGTTACACTTCCTGTTACAGTATCCGTTACTTCCGGACTCCATTCTGTAAATGTATATCCTGGATTTCCTGTAATCTCACCTTCAAATTCAGGTGTGTCAGTTCCATATACTAAATCTGGAGTTGATTGTACTTCAAATGTTCCTTGGGTTCCAGGATCATATGTTACTGTGTACTTATCCTGGCTCCACTGTGCCGTATATGTTACACTTCCTGTTACAGTATCCGTTACTTCCGGACTCCATTCTGTAAATGTATATCCTGGATTTCCTGTAATCTCACCTTCAAATTCAGGTGTGTCAGTTCCATATACTAAATCTGGAGTTGATTGTACTTCAAATGTTCCTTGGGTTCCAGGATCATATGTTACTGTGTACTTATCCTGGCTCCACTGTGCCGTATATGTTACACTTCCTGTTACAGTATCCGTTACTTCCGGACTCCATTCTGTAAATGTATATCCTGGATTTCCTGTAATCTCACCTTCAAATTCAGGTGTGTCAGTTCCATATACTAAATCTGGAGTTGATTGTACTTCAAATGTTCCTTGGGTTCCAGGATCATATGTTACTGTGTACTTATCCTGGCTCCACTGTGCCGTATATGTTACACTTCCTGTTACAGTATCCGTTACTTCCGGACTCCATTCTGTAAATGTATATCCTGGATTTCCTGTAATCTCACCTTCAAATTCAGGTGTGTCAGTTCCATATACTAAATCTGGAGTTGATTGTACTTCAAATGTTCCTTGGGTTCCAGGATCATATGTTACTGTGTACTTATCCTGGCTCCACTGTGCCGTATATGTTACACTTCCTGTTACAGTATCCGTTACTTCCGGACTCCATTCTGTAAATGTATATCCTGGATTTCCTGTAATCTCACCTTCAAATTCAGGTGTGCCAGTTCCATATACTAAATCTGGAGTTGATTGTACTTCAAATGTTCCCTGGGTTCCAGGATCATATGTTACTGTGTACTTATCCTGGCTCCACTGTGCCGTATATGTTACACTTCCTGTTACAGTATCCGTTACTTCCGGACTCCATTCTGTAAATGTATATCCTGGATTTCCTGTAATCTCACCTTCAAATTCAGGTGTGCCAGTTCCATATACTAAATCTGGAGTTGATTGTACTTCAAATGTTCCTTGGGTTCCAGGATCATATGTTACTGTGTACTTATCCTGGCTCCACTGTGCCGTATATGTTACACTTCCTGTTACAGTATCCGTTACTTCCGGACTCCATTCTGTAAATGTATATCCTGGATTTCCTGTAATCTCACCTTCAAATTCAGGTGTGCCAGTTCCATATACTAAATCTGGAGTTGATTGTACTTCAAATGTTCCCTGGGTTCCAGGATCATATGTTACTGTGTACTTATCCTGGCTCCACTGTGCCGTATATGTTACACTTCCTGTTACAGTATCCGTTACTTCCGGACTCCATTCTGTAAATGTATATCCTGGATTTCCTGTAATCTCACCTTCAAATTCAGGTGTGTCAGTTCCATATACTAAATCTGGAGTTGATTGTACTTCAAATGTTCCATGGGTTCCAGGATCATATGTTACTGTGTACTTATCCTGGCTCCACTGTGCCGTATATGTTACACTTCCTGTTACAGTATCCGTTACTTCCGGACTCCATTCTGTAAATGTATATCCTGGATTTCCTGTAATCTCACCTTCAAATTCAGGTGTGCCAGTTCCATATACTAAATCTGGAGTTGATTGTACTTCAAATGTTCCTTGGGTTCCAGGATCATATGTTACTGTGTACTTATCCTGGCTCCACTGTGCCGTATATGTTACACTTCCTGTTACAGTATCCGTTACTTCCGGACTCCATTCTGTAAATGTATATCCTGGATTTCCTGTAATCTCACCTTCAAATTCAGGTGTGCCAGTTCCATATACTAAATCTGGAGTTGATTGTACTTCAAATGTTCCATGGGTTCCAGGATCATATGTTACTGTGTACTTATCCTGGCTCCACTGTGCCGTATATGTTACACTTCCTGTTACAGTATCCGTTACTTCCGGACTCCATTCTGTAAATGTATATCCTGGATTTCCTGTAATCTCACCTTCAAATTCAGGTGTGCCAGTTCCATATACTAAATCTGGAGTTGATTGTACTTCAAATGTTCCCTGGGTTCCAGGATCATATGTTACTGTGTACTTATCCTGGCTCCACTGTGCCGTATATGTTACACTTCCTGTTACAGTATCCGTTACTTCCGGACTCCATTCTGTAAATGTATATCCTGGATTTCCTGTAATCTCACCTTCAAATTCAGGTGTGCCAGTTCCATATACTAAATCTGGAGTTGATTGTACTTCAAATGTTCCCTGGGTTCCAGGATCATATGTTACTGTGTACTTATCCTGGCTCCACTGTGCCGTATATGTTACACTTCCTGTTACAGTATCCGTTACTTCCGGACTCCATTCTGTAAATGTATATCCTGGATTTCCTGTAATCTCACCTTCAAATTCAGGTGTGTCAGTTCCATATACTAAATCTGGAGTTGATTGTACTTCAAATGTTCCTTGGGTTCCAGGATCATATGTTACTGTGTACTTATCCTGGCTCCACTGTGCCGTATATGTTACACTTCCTGTTACAGTATCCGTTACTTCCGGACTCCATTCTGTAAATGTATATCCTGGATTTCCTGTAATCTCACCTTCAAATTCAGGTGTGCCAGTTCCATATACTAAATCTGGAGTTGATTGTACTTCAAATGTTCCATGGGTTCCAGGATCATATGTTACTGTGTACTTATCCTGGCTCCACTGTGCCGTATATGTTACACTTCCTGTTACAGTATCCGTTACTTCCGGACTCCATTCTGTAAATGTATATCCTGGATTTCCTGTAATCTCACCTTCAAATTCAGGTGTGTCAGTTCCATATACTAAATCTGGAGTTGATTGTACTTCAAATGTTCCTTGGGTTCCAGGATCATATGTTACTGTGTACTTATCCTGGCTCCACTGTGCCGTATATGTTACACTTCCTGTTACAGTATCCGTTACTTCCGGACTCCATTCTGTAAATGTATATCCTGGATTTCCTGTAATCTCACCTTCAAATTCAGGTGTGTCAGTTCCATATACTAAATCTGGAGTTGATTGTACTTCAAATGTTCCATGGGTTCCAGGATCATATGTTACTGTGTACTTATCCTGGCTCCACTGTGCCGTATATGTTACACTTCCTGTTACAGTATCCGTTACTTCCGGACTCCATTCTGTAAATGTATATCCTGGATTTCCTGTAATCTCACCTTCAAATTCAGGTGTGTCAGTTCCATATACTAAATCTGGAGTTGATTGTACTTCAAATGTTCCTTGGGTTCCAGGATCATATGTTACTGTGTACTTATCCTGGCTCCACTGTGCCGTATATGTTACACTTCCTGTTACAGTATCCGTTACTTCCGGACTCCATTCTGTAAATGTATATCCTGGATTTCCTGTAATCTCACCTTCAAATTCAGGTGTGCCAGTTCCATATACTAAATCTGGAGTTGATTGTACTTCAAATGTTCCTTGGGTTCCAGGATCATATGTTACTGTGTACTTATCCTGGCTCCACTGTGCCGTATATGTTACACTTCCTGTTACAGTATCCGTTACTTCCGGACTCCATTCTGTAAATGTATATCCTGGATTTCCTGTAATCTCACCTTCAAATTCAGGTGTGTCAGTTCCATATACTAAATCTGGAGTTGATTGTACTTCAAATGTTCCTTGGGTTCCAGGATCATATGTTACTGTGTACTTATCCTGGCTCCACTGTGCCGTATATGTTACACTTCCTGTTACAGTATCCGTTACTTCCGGACTCCATTCTGTAAATGTATATCCTGGATTTCCTGTAATCTCACCTTCAAATTCAGGTGTGTCAGTTCCATATACTAAATCTGGAGTTGATTGTGCTTCAAATGTTCCCTGGGTTCCAGGATCATATGTTACTGTGTACTTATCCTGGCTCCACTGTGCCGTATATGTTACACTTCCTGTTACAGTTGCCAATACTTCCGGACTCCATCCTGTAAATGTATATCCTGGATTTCCTGTAGTCTCACCTTCAAATTCAGGTGTGGCAGTTCCATATACTAAATCTGGAGTCGATTGTATTTCAAATGTTCCCTGGGTTCCAGGCTCATATGCTACTGTGTACTTATCCTGGCTCCACTGTGCCGTATATGTTACACTTCCTGTTACAGTATCCGTTACTTCCGGACTCCATTCTGTAAATGTATATCCTGGATTTCCTGTAATCTCACCTTCAAATTCAGGTGTGTCAGTTCCATATACTAAATCTGGAGTTGATTGTGCTTCAAATGTTCCCTGGGTTCCAGGATCATATGTTACTGTGTACTTATCCTGGCTCCACTGTGCCGTATATGTTACACTTCCTGTTACAGTTGCCAATACTTCCGGACTCCATCCTGTAAATGTATATCCTGGATTTCCTGTAGTCTCACCTTCAAATTCAGGTGTGGCAGTTCCATATACTAAATCTGGAGTCGATTGTATTTCAAATGTTCCCTGGGTTCCAGGCTCATAGTTTACTGTGTACTTTCCAACCTCATACCCAAAATACACAGTATGGTTTTGTTTTACAGCATTAATAACAACATTTGATGGATCTTCATTTCCACCATGGTTACTTGACTCTTGCAAATATTCATACCCTAGCAATTCAGTACTGCCAGACAAATAATCCTTGCTGATACTATATGAACCAAATGGCAAAATTTCACTGCCATTATCAGAATATTTCTTCTCATATAGTTTTTCTGCTAAATCAGGTCTGCTAGCTATTGATCCGCTTACTGTAATAGGGTTACCATCTTCATCTACTAAATATGCTATTATCTTTATACTTCCTGTATCACCAACCGACACTTCCGGAACTTCAAAATCATTATTTGCACTATCACCATTTGCATTTGTATAAGTTATGGTTGTTGTATCGTTAGTAGGATAATACGTATCCGGTAATGCTTCGGGTTTGATATCAACATAATAGCTCATAGTTACAGGGGAACCTTCTGCAATGTTACCAACATTCCATGTAATTGTATTAGGCTGTGTAGTCGTAATACTCGTAATAGTTCCTTGCGATATAACTACATCAGCAGTATCAGCTTCAGGCGTTCCTAGAACCGCCCATGTTGGAGGATTAGATTTTTTAAGATCAAACATATCTCCCATAGGATCTACTATAACTGCATCTGATGCGGCATAAGCTATGCTTCCAGCAATTTCTCCAAAAACTTGATTTAAATCTTGAGTACTTGCAGTATATGCTTTATCAGGGCTAGCTATGGAGTTTAATACGGCATTTCCTGAATTACCTGCATCCAAGCCAATCGTGTAGATAATTTGGCCTTTATCCTTAGCAATTTTTGCTTCAGAAATTGCGGCATTTCCTGAATTGTGATAATAACTGTTATAGTTTTTTAGATATGGATTGTCACGCGAGCCGTTTCCTCCTACTATTGATATATATACATCTTCTAAATACTCTCTCAGATTATTTCCTGTCCCTTCAAAATTATCATAGTCAAAATCTTCATATGAGGTATTAGTTGGATTTTCATAAGCTGTATAAACATCTCTGTACCAGTCACCATTATCCTTATATCTCCAACTTTGATCATCTCCACCAGGGTAGCGTAAAGTATATTTTGTATCATCTGCCATGGCATATCCATACGTAGGCTGACCATCACTTAGAAGTACAATATTTTTACTCTCAGCAACACTACTATCTAGCATTTCTTCTGCCCTTTTCAGAGCCGCTTGTGTAAATGTGCCTCCAAACGGTACTATTGTACCACTATCATTGCCTCCATCAAGATAACTTAATAATGTATCTTTCTCTGAAGAGTCAACAAATCCTGAATGCTCTGTAATTCTATTTGATGATTGTCCGTCATAGCTGTAATCACTGGAAAATGATATTAAGGCAATTCTTGTTCCAGTGTCATTTTCATCTGACAATAATGAATTAATGAAAGATTTTGCCGCGTTTTTAGCTGCCAACATTTTATCATCACTTTTCATGCTCCCGGATCTGTCAATAACTAAGACTATATCAGAAGAGGTTTCAAGATTAATACCTTCTACGGTAAGATCAATCTTCCACCTTCCATCATCGACCTTAGTTTCTGACTTTGTTAAATTTATAGAGCCCGGTTGATCCCAAGGAATATTTCCATTCTCATCCGTTTCAGCAGCACTCACCAAATTTTCCGGCATTCCCGGCATCAACATCAGCAATGCAATTGTAAAACATAAAATTTTCTTAAACAGGTTTTTTTTCATGATTCGTCCTCCTTTCTTTAGAATTTTTGTTTCTTTATTTCTTTTTTTGTCCGAGTTATTAATAACCATTTGATATGTATCACCCCCTTCCCTATATAGTTACTAATTTTTAATTTCATGGGTTTATATAGAAACAACCAGCCCCTTGAAAAAAGGCAGTTGAGTTCTAGCTCAATAAGTTTGTACTTAATAATTAAAAAAGCTGCAAAATAATTCAATATTTTGCAGCTGAACGGTCATGGCAGTACCCTGCTTTAGACTTCATGGCTTTGCGTCCCAACCTTTCGGCAGGTTTGCCTATATGTAATTTTAGTTATATGTTATATACTTATACCACCAGAATAACACTGTAAACACATTTTTGATTAAACAACTCTTTTTTCTTTTTCGATAAGCCGTATAAACAAATCGGCTATATACGGATCAAATTGCTTTCCTGATTGCTCTCTTATTTCATTGAGTGCTTCTTCTTTGGTCATTATATTTTTGTATGGCCTTTCATTAACCATAACATCATATGCGTCTGCAATTGCAAATATTCTTGCAACTATGGGAATACTGTCCTTTTTTAATAATCCGGGGTACCCTTTGCCATCCCAGTGCTCGTGATGTATGAGAATCAATTCATCTATTGAATTTACATCTCTGAACTCTTTTGCAATATAGTATCCTATTTCACTGTGACGCTTAACATCTTCCCACTCTTCACCGTTCAATGCTCCTTCTTTTTGAAGAATAGTCTTCGAAATGCCTATTTTGCCTATATCATGAAACTCGCACAAAAGTCTGAGTTCTTCTTTTTCGTAAATTGACAGCTTCAATTCTTCAGCCACCATCATAGTAAGATACTTAAGACGCTCGTAATGAGATTTTGTTTCATATGTAATTATTTCAAGCCTGCTTTTAAGAAAACTAATCATAGCTGTTTTTGCTTCCTTGCTTTCTTTAAGCTTCTTGAAATACATCCTGTCCTCTGCCTTTTTTAACACCTTCTTAATGTCTTCATTTTTATCCGTCTTTGTTGCGGCTCCCATACTTATACTTATTTTTATGTAGTCCAAAGAGCTGCTTTCGCACTTACTCTTAATTCGGTCAATAATGTCATGAGCAACTTCTTCTTCTGTTTTAGGAAGAAAAATAATGAACTCATCTCCTCCAACTCTGCTTATAATATCTTCATCTCTTAAAGAGTCTTTCATTATTTCAGCAGATTTTATTAAAGCTCTGTCTCCCATACTATGTCCGAATGCATCATTAATCAGCTTTAGACCATTTATATCTGCCATAATTATACTAATAGGCAACTGTCTTTTTGTGTCTAATCTTGAAAGTTCTTCCTCAAAAAAGTTCTTATTATATAACCCCGTTAGTTTATCTCTATAATACTGTCTTGCCTTATTTTTCAAATCAGTTATTTCATTCTCGATGCCATCAGACACTAATTCTTTTTCTGAGCAATTTTTAATATCAGTAACATCAGCATAGTATGCTACAACTAAGTCTTCGTCATTGCCCTTGTCTGTAAATATGTTAATTAAATACCAGCGGTTCAGTTCATCAATATACATATCGAATTTTAGTGTTTTGTTAGGAAGCATACTAAAGTAGACCTCTTTAAGATACAGCTTATCGGAGTAATCTACAACTATGTCAGAAAATTTTTTGCCAAGAAGTCTTCTGGGTTCAATTTTGACAGCATCGTAAAATGCATCACTGATATATTGCAACACATAATCGATAAAATTGCCTTCTTTATTGTATATTACTTTAAACTTCAAATAAAAATCTGTTGAAGGATACTCCACATCCGCACTCCTTTCGGTTATTACAAACAACTAAGTATTCACATTATAAATTACATGAATTACATTTGCATTTTTTAAAGATTACATTTTAATTTCATTTCAATTACATTTTAGGCACAAAAAAACTTTTCACAAATTATGAAAAGCTCTCGTTTATAGTATGGATAAATTTATATAACAAATTGATGTAGGCATGATGTTTTCTATTAATTGTGCATGTTTTGCATGAATATATCACAACTTATTAGTAAAAGATAAGTTGTTATAAGTATTAATTGCTCTTGCATGGTTATCAAATACTTACATCTGCTTCATTTTCTCCGAAAACACAGGTTGAAAATCTATATCAATGTCATGTAAACTTAGCTTCGTATAGTCCTTTAAATTATTATAAATCCTCTGCTCAATTATTCTTGTACCATCTGATCTGACATTGTGGAGCATGATAAGTATTTGATTTTTATTCCAAAACGTAAACACATCGCCTTTTCTTAGAGAGTTTCTTAAAAGCTCAGACAATTCTCTCATATGAATATTCCTATATCGATTAACATCAATTATACATAAATAATCGTTTTCATTATTTCTTATAGACTTTCTTTTCTGCAAACTGTATAAAAACTTAAATGATTCAATATTACATTGCATTGCACCTAATAAATTTTGATCTTCCAAGTCTTTTCCTAAGCTGTTAATATCAGCGCGGTTTTCTCTGCCGGAATAATTTTGTATTTTTCCCTGCATTTCCACAAAGTGATCCGAGGGCTTTGCATCCAATTCTTTTTTTATGAGGTTTAATGAATACTCATAGTGATTATATGCATTTTTTTGCTGTCCCTGTGCAAGCATTGCTTCCATTAAGCTTATATGTATATTCTCCTCGTAAGGTTCAACAAGAATAGCTTCTTCGCATAATGTAGTGATTTTTTCATTATCATTTTTTTCTTTTAGCAAATCTATCAGCTTGTACAGTGTTTTTAAATAAAGGCGTTGGTAGTAGTTCCTTGTAGGCACAAGCCAGACTTCATATGCATTATCTGACAAGTACAGTCCACTATACATTGAAATTGCTTTTTCATATAATTCAACTGACCTGCTGGCATTAGATTCGTATTCATCATCAGCATGCTTAATAAGGCTTTCAAATTCTTCAATATCAATAACTGTCTCGTCTCCCACTTCCATGCAATAGTATCCGCTCGTGAAACTGATTGTCAAATAGCCTGTTTCCTTTGTCTCTTCAGGCAACATTAGCTTTATTGCTTTTCTCAGTCTGAATATTTGAGTCCGCAACATGTTTTTAGGGTCGTCAGATTCACTATCAAAAAATAAGTTATCAATAATTGTCTCGGGCAACAGTTTTTTATTTCTGAATGTGAGAAAATATTCAAATAATTTGTTCAGCTTGTAGGTACGGCTTGATTTCTTAAGAATAGATTTGCCATTCATTTTCAAATCAAACCCGCCCAATGTATTTACGCAAAGTTTCATATTGTTCCCCCATGTGCAACTTTTACATTTTATTCCATTATAAATGTTATTTTTATATTTTTCAACAAAAAAGATAAAATTTTAGGTATAATTTTTCTTATTACATTTTATTAATTCATTTACAAACAAGGACGGTTTTCCCGGCACAAGAATATTTAATTTCTTTTTAGCTCTTGTCATTGCAACATAAAATACACGCCGTTCCTCCTCCAGCATCTTTTCATATTCTTCAACCGGCATACTGCGTTTTTCGGAAGGAAATTCTCCTTCAATATTGTCAATTATATATACGATATCATATTCCAGCCCTTTTGCACTGTGGATTGTTGACAATGTAACGTTCGAGCCTTCATTTTCCGAAGCCTCTTTTATTACGCTCTGTAAATTATAGATTTTTTCTGTAAATTCTTTGATGTTTGAACAGTACGAGCCTATTTCTTCGAGTATTTCTATTATGTGCAGTGAATTTGCCATATTGTTTCTACCTTCATCCTGCATTCTTTCAATATATTTGATGTATTCTAGATCCAGCTTAATAAACCTTACAGCATCATCCGGCCTTAATTTATTTATATAGTTAATATCATTTTTAAATTGACTAATTTTATCGTATACATAATAATCAAAGTACTTGTAATTATCTAAAATATCAAACACAGTAAGATCGTCTCTGTCACTTTCCATAACAATTTTGCACATACCTTTTGTAAAATATGTATAACTCTTATAGTAAATTCTTGCAAAGGACTCTCTGTCCTTGGGATTAAGTGACAGTTTCAAAAATGCAATGATATCATGCAGCACAGGGCTGCTAAAAAATTTAGTTCTGTCTTCTTTTATATAAAAGTCCGTTTTACTTTCATTAAAATTAATAGCAAGAGTCATTGATGACATATTGTATCTATACAGTATTCCCACTGACTCGCTTTTCATCTCCGACAACTCATCTGCTATAAGCTTAGCCTGTTCTGCTCTCGAACTTACTTTTATAATATTTATTTCATTTATTCTCTCGTTGTTGGTATCTATAGTCTTCCTGTATCTTCCTTTGTTTTTTTCAATAAAGTTGCTGGCTCCTTCAACTATGTTTTTATCCGATCTGTAATTTTTATCCAGATAAAATATTTGACCATCCTTGTACATGTCTTTGAAATTAAGCATAAAATCAGGATAACTTCCTCTGAATGAATATATTGCCTGGTCGTCATCACCAACCATAAATAGGTTGTTATTTGAAATCAATTTTATGATTTCGTGCTGAATTTTGGAAGTATCCTGCATTTCATCTATCTGAATATACTGAAATGTATTTTTTATATATTCTCTGAAATATTCAGAGTTCAAAATAATCTTGTACGCATACAGCAGCATGTCATCAAAATCAATCAACGCCTTTTTGGATTTATATGTTTTGTACGCTTCGTAAATTTTATCAAAACCTTTTATTTCTATTCCATAATCCTTGTGCTCAGCAGGATTAATCATCATGTTATCCACATAACTTATTGTTGATGCAAGATTTTCTATTTCTTCATCGTTGACAAAGTTAAAATAGGATTTTGAATAATGATGCTTCAGGATTTCTCCCAGTACTTGGTAATTATTTGTCAACAAATCAAAATCAATGCCCTTTCTTTTATAAAAACTTCTCACAATTTTATAAGAAAAGGCATGAATTGTTGAAAATTCGGTTCTTGATTTATATCTACCTCCAAAAAAATCCTGAAACCTTTCTTTCATGTCATTAGCGGCCATCTTTGAAAATGTTATGGTAAGAATTTTTTTGTGACATCTGTTTTCATAAAGCAGTTTCCCAGCTCTGGCAATAGCAACAGTCGTCTTTCCTGATCCTGCAGTTGAAAGAACCAGAGCATTGCCTCTGTCAAAGGATACAGCCTCAATCTGCTGATTGTTTAATTTTACTCCGTTAATAGTATTCAAAAAATCAAAGTAATCCATATAGCTCCCGTTTTTATCTCAATTACACCTCATAAAGTGCTGTAAGTTCTATTGTCAGTTCATTCTTCAAATTTTCTTACTAATTCATCAAATAGTTCTGCAGTTTTTATCTTTACCGGATAGCAACCTTCAGTTTCACTTCTGTGGTGAGCCTTTATGCATGTGCATTCCAGGGAACCAAATTCTTTTTCAAAATCCTGAACAAAAGACTTAATTACTTCTTTCATTGTATCGTTCGTTGATGGTTTATCTTCTGTAAACATAACTCCCAGTGCAGCAACAGCTCCCAAAAGTGCTCCGCAAGTCTTCTCTGACTGCAACCCTCCGCCAAATGGACATACGGCCTTTATAATTTTCTCATCAAGCTCCAGCTTGTACCTTTCATTTGCAGCCATCATAATAATTTCAGCACAATTATTATGATAAAATGGTCTTTGTTCCTCGGGATAAGCAAGCTCAAGCTTATTTAATTTGTCTACTGTTTTCTTCATACATACCTCTACATAAGATATATCAGCATGCTCATAAATGCTGTTATAATCATTCCTCCCGCCAATACAAGGCAGACAATTCTCATAAATGTATTTGATCTTTTACTATACTTGTTCATTTTATCCCTCCATAATTTTTACATATTAATGATATATATTTTATCATATTAATTTTAATTTTAATAGGTTGAAGTTTAATTAATTTTATTTGTAATTTATTTTTGTTAGTGTATAATTGTTAGTATACAGTCTGAACCTGTTGAAGGGAAGCCCTCAGCAGAGCATATTCGAGGTTAATATATTATGATATATAATAAAATAAAGAAGTCAAAACGTAAAAAAACAACAGCAGCTTTAATCGTAGTTATTGCGATATTTATTATCATCTCGGTAATGGAAGCAATAATCGAACCTGAAGGATATGTAAGACCGGACTATCCTGAAACTGATATTTCATCAATATTAGAAAAGGATAGCTTAACCCAGGAGGACTACAAGAAACTGTTCTACCAAACAGGGCTTGGAAAAACTGCCGTAGATGAAATACTAAAATCTGAAGGTGGAAAATTAAAATTAATTAAATTTCAGCAGAATTTTTTTAATAATATTAATGTATTATGTGAAAAAATAGGAATAATAACCAGTCAGGAATCTATTGTTAATGATGAGGGCAATCCGGCTTACGGCTTTGACCTGGCTCCGTTTAAAAATGGATATGTGCTTATAACAAAAGCCACCCACTCCATAGGTTGGCGTCATGGACACGCAGCCATAGTAACAGATGCAGAAAACAATGAAACCTTGGAAGCTGTAATCCTTGGAAGCAATACAAGGTTTCAAAATATAAACAAATGGAGAGTGTATCCGTCATTTATAATGCTTAAATTGAAAGATACATCTCAAGATTCTCTAAATGAAATAGCTGAATTCGCAAAGAAAAATTTAAATAATATTACTTACGGCCTCACTATAGGGCTAACCAGCAAAAAAAATCCCAGTCCTAAAGATATAAGTTCAACACAGTGCTCACACCTTGTGTGGTACCCTTTCATGCAATTTGGATATGATACCGACTCTGACGGATCATGGCTGGTAACACCTAAAGATATTGCAAACAGTGACTTGTTTGAAGTTGTGCAAATATACGGTGTCGATCCCAAAGAGATTTGGCCTTAAACGATTTAACCTTCAAATTATTTACAGCATTATGCAGCTACTGTAAAGCATAAAAAAAGCACTTCATAAAGAAATGCCTTTTTTTATGCTATATTAATCTTCTTTTTCTGTTGTGTCCATACTTTCAAAGTCATCGTAATCATCATATTCATCATCAAAATCAAAATCATAGTCATCATCGTAGTCTTGATAATCGTCATCTTCTTCTCCGATTTCAAGGTCACCGAACAATTCTTCTTCTACAGTTGATAAATCTTCATCCAATAAATCTAAGTACTCGTTAACTTCATCTTGTTCTTCAACTATGTCACTCATTGCATCGGCAATTTCTTCAACTACATCCATCATAGCATTGAATAATTTGCCTTCCTTTGTGTCAGCCTTAACATCCAATCCATCAGCCAACCCTCTTAAATAAGAAATCTTTTCATACAAAAAATCCATGACTTACCTCCTTAAACTCTTGATAGATATTCACCTGTTCTGGTGTCAATCTTGATTTTATCACCTATCTCAACAAACAGAGGTACGTTTATTTTTGCCCCTGTTTCGACTATAGCAGGTTTGTTGGCACCGGTAGCTGTATCTCCCTTGAAGCCAGGTTCTGTTTCCTTTACTTCAAGCTCAACAAAGTTTGGTGCTGTTACTTCAAATGGCTTGCCTTCATAGAACCTCATCTGGGCAAAATCATTCTCTTTGATATATATAACAGCTTCCGCAACCTGATCATGATTTAATGGGATTTGTTCAAATGATTCAGGGTCCATAAAATAATATAATTCTCCGTCATTGTACAAATATTGCATATCCTTTGTTTCTATACGTGCTAGCGGGAATTTTTCAGTTGGGTTGAATGTTTCTTCTCTTATAGCTCCTGTTATAATATTTTTTAATTTAGTTCTGACAAAAGCTGCGCCTTTACCAGGTTTAACATGCTGAAAGTCTACTATTTGCCACAACCCATTATTCCAAGATATAGTAATACCCTTTTTAAAATCACTTGCTGTAATCATTAGTTGTCTCCTCCTTATGTATATTATAACCAGCAGTTTGCTGCTTATTCCAGTATAATCGTTCTTCCCGTAGCGGGAACAATGGTAACACTTTTCGAATCGTTAGTTTTTTTATCCACTATTGTAAAAGTGCCGGGATGAACAGGTATTCCCTCTATTGTAAAATACAAAACACCTCTTCCGGTATAGCTAATCGAATATCTGTTTTTAAATGAAACAACCTTAATATCCGAAGAACTCTTCCTTAAATAATATTTTCCATTATCAGAATCCACCAGCAAACTATATTGCGGAACAGGGCGCTTCATTGCTTCCATTTGAATGAAACGAACATCAGACAAAAATTCCCCCGACATTTTGTCCATATAACCAAAATCTGCAGCTATATGCGGAACACAAAACGCCAGAATAATGCCAATCAGAGAAAGCACTGTAATTACTTCGAAAAGAGTAAAGCCATAATTTTTCACAGTTCATCCTTCAAAGGATATAATTACATATCCCATTTTATAAATTAATTCAATATTTGTCAATCTTTTAATTCTTCAATATGGTATATTTTAAAAAATATCTTATCTAGCTATTTCTCATATAAATAATCTGGTCTGCTTCATACGACTGATTACCTTTTCTCAGCCTTATAGTTATTCTTAACGCTCTAGCCTCTGCGAATGTCTTTCCTTGGGGATACGGAGCAGCTTTCATCTCTGTTATATATCTACCCAGCTCAACAGTTGCTGCATCATGCGAGTTTCCATTGCCATAATATATTCTATTATTTTTCACCACAAAGATATAACATAAATTCAATTGATCGTTATATAACAACGCCATTTTTGAAATACTAAATTCTCTCTTTGAATTAATTACGCTTGCAGCCCCTTCTATTCGAATAAGTTCAATTTTTACTGACTCCATTATCCTTGTGGAAATAAAATTTAATATATACTGTGATTGAAATTGAAGCTCAGATTCATTTGAGATTATCTCGAAATTACTTACGTTAGCATTAAACAGAGCCATAGCAAGAATAATGACCACAAACATAATACCCATAGATATCAATAGCTCTATTAATGTATATCCTCTGTTATATCCAAGCATTTATACCTCTAATTACATATCAAAATTTGTTATGTGAAGCAAATCAGAAATATCGGCAGTATTAGAAATAATGTCTAAATAATCAGGAACATATACAATAATATCCGCCGATGTTATTTTTATAATACCTGATTCCGAAATATATTTTGAACTTACTCTAGCAATAAGCTCATCATTTACAAACATAAGTCTGCTTCCATTTAAAACAGATATTTGTGCATTAAAACAATTCTCAACTTCATGCACTATCCTGCAGTCAACAACTTGCTTAAAATTATTTTTAAATACATCCGAAGCTCCATAAATATCGCCTGGTTCCGCCAAAAGATATTCATCAGATTTGCTGATAGAATCCTCTACCGCTGAACAAATCAAATCATAAATCTCTTCATATGCATAATCCAAGCCGCCTTCAGATTTATAGAGTGCTCGTTTGTGTTCGCTGTTACTTTTCCTTATCCTGAATTGGCCCATTGATATGCTCAGACATGTTAATCCAAGCGTCGTTATAACTGCTGTTACAATAATTATCAGCACTAACGCAGAGCCTCTGTTTTCAATTACTTTATTTTTCATAATCTTGTCAATAATAAATAAGCTTGCTCCCTATTAATGAATTTACGACTTCTCCCTCATAAGTTATATAGACCTCTATTGAATATAAAAAATCTCTTTCTGGTTCAATTATTATAACAGCACCGTAGTCTTCGCCAGATTGAGCTACAATCCGTTTATAACAACCATCGTCAGAATCATATATATATCCCGAAAGTTCAATTTCATCCATTGCTTTTATCTCTTCCATATATTTTTGAGCCGCCAAAAATGATTTATATTCCCTGCTGCTTTCTATGTTCAATCTTGCTGACATCACAAACAATGTCATTATAGGCGCTATCACCATACCAAGCACAGCAATAGATATAATGACCTCAGCTAACGTAAATCCACAAGCTTTTAATAAACACTTTCTCATTTTACTTAATTCCACAAAACAGCATAGAAATTTAGATTCATAGTACCGTGAACATTATCACCAGTCCATGACAATAAATTTATATCTGTTATAGCAATATTTTTATTATTGTTAGAAATGTTATCTATAAATTCAATTAAACTGTCGCAATGACCGGTGAACTCAATCATAGCACCTATTTTTAACGCAGAATTCTCTGTTTTTTCTTCGATAATTTCGTCTGTACTCTGATTATCCAATGAAACAGGCATAGATTCTGAAAAGACAATCTTGGAAACATCTATTTTGCTCTTTTGTGCATACAAGGATAAGTCGGAAATTATTTCTTCAGGATAAATTTCTGCTGGTATCTCTATTTTTTCCATCTCATTCTTAAGAAACACTTTCTTTTCAACCAAAGAATCTACAACATCAAAATTTTCCTTCATATTGAAATATTCTTCGCTTATTCTTTCGAAAGCCTCTTTCTTTGAATATAAACTTATAAATTGTTTGTGCGGAAAAAATCCATAAAATATAACTACAGCAATTATAAATGCTAAAACTATTAATAAGACTTTGAATTTCTTACTTTTCATTTTTATCTAGATCCTTTAATCTACACATAACAGAAAATGAGTAGCTTCCTTCTTCATTTTTAACATCAATACCTGAAAAATATATATCCTCTATAAAATCAAGTTGTCTGAGATTTTGTATAAACAAAGTTACTTCGCCAATAGTTTTCGAAACGCAACTAATCTGCGTACTATTTCTATTTACGGACATGGAAACCAGCCTAGTATTATTAGGAACAGATTCAAAAAATTCACTGATAATAATTGAATTAACGGTATTTTCATTTCTAATCACACCTTTAAGTTTGGAGACTTTTTCAATATAGGCCTCCCTTAAGCCGATTTCTTTCTTTAGATCTTCTATCCCTGTATTTATTTCAGCCTTTTCTTCATCATAAATGTAAAGCTTCATGCCCTGTATGTTTGTTTCAAGCATAGCATTATAATTTTTCCATGTAATAGCTGCCAAAATTGCAGCCAGCGATGCTGCCGAAATGGCTGCAGCAAAAAATTTGTAATTTGGTCTAAAATCTGAGCTGCTATCATATGAAAGCCACATATTAGTTTTATTGTTTAGAAGAGATAAAAGGCAAATAAAATATTTTTCTACTATGTACGGAGTATCTAGCTTTGCATTTAGCTTGATACATGGGATATGTTCAATTATCTCTGTTTCAATACCCAAATTACTTGCCAAAAAAACACCGATATTTCTATGAGGAATATCTCCATAAATAAATATCTTATTAATAACATTTGCACTATACATTGAATAATAATACCTTATATATCTATTTAACTCATCCATCAGTTTATCCACAAACGGTGTTAAACCAATGAATTTTGTAGTGTTATAAGGAGCGCATTCCTCCGCAGCTTTTTCAATTATAACCATATCTTCATTCAACAAAGAAATCCTTGAAAACTCGGTTACACCATTTTTTAAAACACAAAATGAAATATGGTTATTATTTATTTCTAAAAAAGCATATATAGAGTCGTTTTTAATAGCATGTGAATTAATTTCAGCTTCGTACTTACTTATTTTGTTCAGGCAGTTAAAAGATACATCTATTGATGCAAGCTTTAACTTCAATATTTTTGCCAATTCTTTGCAGTCTTTATAAATATCACATGGGAGACAATAAATGACGTAAAAAGCATATTTTACGTCATTATCATTAACTATATCAGTAATATCATATATTATTTTATATTGGTTTAAATCAACCGGCATAAGCTGTTCTAGCTCGTTTCTTATCATTGACAATATCTCCCGCTTTTTATCAAGCATAGGGAGCTTTATTCTTCTGCTTATCACGCTGGCAGAGTTAACTGTAAATACAGCTCTTCTTGTGTTGATACCATTCTTTGCAATCATGTTTTTTATCAATACTGCCACAGCATTTACATCAACAATTCTTCCGTTCTCAATTATATCTGTACCCGTCAACTCATCACACTTCATTACGGTCACCGAATCGCTTTTTCTTAATGCTTCAACAATCTTAATACCTTCATCATAAATTTCCAACGATAAAAACAAACACATAATAATCCTTTCAATTTTTCCTATTCGGATCATTTACATAATTTGGTATAAAATCATTATATAAAATATGTAAAATTATGTCAAAATATTTATTGTTAAGAAAATATCATCGTTTATTTTTTTGTTTTAATAAAATTGTTAAGAATAGTTAAGGTTTATTTTCTCTATTTGAAAACAGAGACTGACTTTACGCCAATCTCTATCTCTGTATCTTCTAATTTTGTGAGTTTCTCATATACACAACCTGTTCGGCAGGATATGGCACGCTTCCATTTTTTAATAACACAAGTGTAATTCTCACTTCATTCGTACCGTTTGTTTCAATTTTCAAATTATCTACATAATTACCTATATAAACGGATTCCTTATCAGTAGTAGTCCCGTATGTATATTTTATCTTTTCATCATATTTCTCAAAAGAAGCAAAGCTTCCGTCAACATACTCAAACTCATTAGCTGACTCGTCATATGATTTTGCTTCCAAAATTTTATTTGTCATATAGTTAATAATATACTGGCTTTGATATTGCACCTCAGACTCAGCATTTATGGTTTCATAACTTTTGTAGTTTGCTATAAAAAATGACATAACAACAGACATAACTATTCCTGCCAAAGCAAGTACCATTATTATTTCAATTAATGTAAACCCTTTTTTATTTATCATATTTACCCTCGCACCATTAAGAAAAATTTGAGCTTAAAAATTCAAGCTCAAATTCAAGCAAAAACGCTTTGTATTTATTCCAATTCAAACGTCTTAATTGAATTAATCTCTAATTGCTGAACTACATTATCATTTTGCTTAACAACATTATCAATCAAAACATTTAGAACAGAATTTGACGCAACCGGCTTCACATTATAGGTTAAAGTATAAATATTATTTGCGCTTGTCAAAGAATCAAGGCTATTAAAGTCATTAAACGGCCCTCCGACTAAGTTGTCTTCTTGATCATACAGCATGAAGTCTGACAATATAAAGTCATCTGCATCTCCTGTAAATGATACACTGATTTTATCTACATTCTGTCCGTTCTGAAACTTAAATCCAAATCTATATTTTATCCCCATAACAACCTCAAAAGGCTGTAAACTGTTACCTATAGGCTTTAATTCGTTTTGTGCGTACATTGAGTTTTTTTGTAATATATTATCAAAAACTATGCTGCTGTCTCTTTCATAATAAAAATTGATAGTTACGTTGTTGCTTCCTGCCTGCCCAGTCAGTCTTCTCCCTACTTTGAGCGGATTTATAATGCCTTCATAGCTAATATCAATCAAATTATACCCGGTTAATGATGGAGCAATTTCATCAATAAAACCATTATTCGGTAAATATTTATTAATTGATGTAGCTCCGTTTATCGATAATGCTCTATTCTTGTCGTCAAGGGTTTCGTAGTAATTTATCGTTAGTTTAACATCTGGTTTAGGATTGACAATCACATTAACCTTTTTTTCGATTATCTGAGAAGTACCCTCAATTATATTTTTTGGATCAGTGTTACTGCTTATTGTAAAATATACAATATAGCTAAATTTGTCTTCAGCATAATCATGAGGTTGCGGAACATAAGTAATTTCAGTATTATCAGAATTAGCTGTTGCAGTGCTGTTAGGCTTAACTGGTTTTTCATCAACTTTAATTTTTAAATCACTTATTTGATAATCAGATCCTGCATCATTTGCAAATATCAAGTCCGGCGGAGTAATAACAATGCTTTCTCCTTCGGTTGTATAATAAACATATTCAGCTATATTTGGAGCAACTATGGCAAGCGGATTTTCAAATTTTTCTTCTGTAATCACATTTGGAGTTAAAACATGTTTATATTCAATTTGAGCATCTTCATTTGCATACTTAATTCCATAGTTTTCACCTACATACCTAATTCTGACTGTTTTCAATGATTCTGATGCAGTTATTGATCCAAGTTCACATGACATAACACCTTCTTCAGACACCGTTACCCCTTCTGGTAAAGATTCTTGTACAAATTCAAAACTTTCCGGCAATATATCAGTAATAACTGAATTAGTAGCTATAGTGTCAATTATAGTATCTGCGATTATATCATATATGTTAGTTAAATCATTTGCAGTTGTCGCATGATAGTAAGCCTCTTGGTAAGTATTTTCTGACGGGTTTAACAACGCCTGCATGTCAGATGTATTGGTTGAAGCAAATCCAACAGTATATATTTTAACTCCACTTCCACCATAGTTCTTTAATAAATTTGCTTCAGAAATGGCTGCATCTTTGGCATTTATATCATATGAATTACCCTTGCCATCAACTTCACCGTTTATATTGTAATACTGAGTTGGCACACCATCGGTCATATATATAACATACCTTTCGGCTCCCATTCTGAAAGATGTACCAAATAATTCTCTTGCCTTTATGAAGCCGGCCTCACTATTCGTTCCTCCGCTAACCATATCTTCAAAGTTCTTATACGCATTCTTGGCAGCAGTTTTATCAGTTGTAAATGCCTGCTTAATCTGCGCTTCATCAGAATATGTAACTATTGCAACTCTGTTGTTACCCGATTGGTTAGTTGCAAGAACCGCATCTATAAATCTGTTCGCCGCTTCCTCGAGAACATCTGCTTTTGATTCCCTGCCACTAATATTATCCTCCATACTTCCTGATTTATCCAGCACAAGTATTATATCGGCATCTTTACCTTTTGTAATAGCCTCACCTTGTACAGAGAATTTCAAATCAAATTCATTTGGCTTACCATTTACAGGTTCAACTGTTTTATTAAACTCAATATCACCGCCGCTCGTATTTGTATTAACATAACCTAAATCGTTATGTTTTTCTTCTACAAATATTTTCAATGTCTTTGTTGTACTGCTCAGCAGTTGAATATTAAGAGTGTTAAGACTGGAAGTAGTGCTTGTATCAATCTCCTTGCTGCTTCCTTTCCATAACTCAATACGATTCAAATTATAGCTGCTTTCTAACGTAAGTGAGGAATCTCCAGGCTGACTGCTGTAAGAAATTACTGTTTCTTCAACATATTGACTTTCTACATACTCGCCTTCGTTATTTTTTATATATGTTTTTATTAGTAATTTATAATTGCCATTTGAATTTCTTTCTTTATTTGTTCTAAGCACCCAAATGTTTGAATACGTATCGTATTCTTTGTCTGATGTTCCGGCCTCGGCCTCAAAATTAAGCAGTGCCGGAGCTATTATAATCATTGCTGCCAGCAAGAAGAATACTTTTAAAAATATTTTTTTCATTATAACCCTCCCTTATTTTATTTTCCAGTTACTAAATTTTAATAGTGGATTAAAGTCCACATTCACTTCATCGTTTCCTGAACCGAAGGTTGTTATGCTTACTGAACCGACATTTGTAGTATTTTTGAATACAACCTCCTGCAGGCCATTTTCAGCAATTATTTTAGAAACTACACCTTTATTATAATTAAATGTCTTATCCGCTCCGTCATCCAAAATATTTATATCTCCTGCGCAAATAATAACACCTGTAAAATCAACTGTTCCTGAAATTTCCACATCCTCATTTGTTATTATTAATCCGCTTTTGACATCTGATCCAAGAGAATATTTTTTATTGTCTCCATAGGTTCTAGATACCTTATTTACATATAGCAGCTCACTGCCATTCATTATTTCTGTGTTAAAGTTCAAAGGTATGTTATCAAATATTTCATTAATTGAATACTCATCATTTCCATTAGAGGAATGCTCATATCCGAGTTTTTTTACCTTCGTATTAAAAGTTTTCCCAATACCTGCTTTCAATGCCGGCCAATCCTCCAAAGGTGCATGTGATGTTATAATACTCTCACCGTTTATATAAGCTCCAAGAGTATATACATCACTGTTATTAATTTTAATCTTACCTCCCAACAGCTCTAGCGAACTCCCTCCTAGCTGCTGATACTTTTTTATATATTCTGCTTTTTCATAAGCAGTTATTTCAGTTTTCACTCCGCTTTCTCCAACAAACCATTCGACAAGCTGCGGAAAATAAGGTAAGTAGTCATCGTAATTAAATATAACATTCCCAAAGTCGTACTTTCCCGCTGCACCTCCTTCAGTATAATTGAGAGCCTTTGTGTATGCTACGTAATTGCCTCTAACAGATAACGACTCGCCGGTAGCGTAAGGTGATATACCTTTGATATACGATGTACCAAGCAAGTATAAATTGCCTCTGTCAAAATTGCCTTTGTTGATTGTGATACCCTTAATGTTATTATTGTTTATAATTATCGAACTGTTCAATGTATTATCTTTTGCTCCACCACCATATCCAAATCCATAATATGAGCCATTTATTGTTATTTCTTGACCGGCTGCATTCATCTCTAAATCATCCTGTACTACTACGCCTTCATAATCAACTGTATTATCATTTTTTGTGGTAGCTGTGAATTTTGCATTTTCACCATTCATAAGTATGTTACTGGTATACACATTACCAGAAATCATTTCCTTGTCGCCAAATATACTGATATTGCTTTTTACAGCTAGGTCCTGCATAAATAGCACGGTTCCGCTTCCTTCGAGATTCAGATTATTATTAATAAATACCTCACCGTTAAATATTGTTTCTCCTTGTTTATCGATATTAATATTTTCTGCGGTCATAACTTTTGACCAAAACGGATTCAATTCAAGATTGACAGTCTCAACTGTATATGATTCATTATAATCAGGAACCTCAACAATAAGATCAACATCTGTAGTTCTTATAATTCCTTCTTTCTTTTTGGTATATTCAGAGCTTATGCTCAATTCCATAGGTGTATCCATATCAAAATCATCAAATGTCTTTTTAATTACATATAATTTGAGCTTTTCCTCTTCATCATCAACAAGAATGCCATTTGAAACTGATCCGTCGGGATCAACACCCATTAGGGCTTTATACATATCTTGCTTAACTATATCTATGTACTTTTCTTCAAATACTTTTTTTGACAATGCCTTAATTGCATCCTGCTTATATTCATAGACTCCGTCTCCATCATAATCCTCAATAATGTCGGAATACAAATCAGGACTTAAAGAAAGCTCAGTAAGTTTAACAATATCGAATTCATTAATCTTATTCTTTGCAGCATTATTTGCCTCGCTTACAGCCTCAAGAACAACCGAATATGCCTCTGCATACGCCCTATCAAGCCCCGATTCAGACATATAAAATGAATATTTCATATCTGAATTTGTTTTTTTAATTTTATAATTCATCATTGTAACACCTAAAATTGATGTTCCAAGCAATGAAATTACCGCAACTGTCATAACTAGCAATACAAGAGTTGAACCATTGTTATTTTTCATTTTTTTAAACATAATATCACCCTTTTCGTTGACTAATCTGTTATGATGCTGTTAAAAACTTTTGAACCTTTAACTGTTTCAATAAGCCTGCTACCATCGAATACCTTTATTGTTATGTAGTATAATATATTGTCCGGCATTTCCATATCTTCCTGAACTTCAATTAAAGTAGCACTGCCCGATATTGTATATCTAAAGCTATCCTCGGCCTTAAACAAATATAGCTTAACTCCAGAATAAGAGTTGCTTACCTTAATCTTACCATTATCAACAGAGAGAATCACTTTTATACTTTCATCATTCTTTATAGTATTAATCTCTGTTTCAGTACCTGAATCAATATTTACAATCAAATCATAGTCCTCATCTCCAGGAATTTTCACTGCAGTTATATCACCATCCAGTTCTACTACGTCATTTTCTTTCAGGTTTATTTCAAGTCTATACCCATCATCGTCGCTTATAGTCTTAGAATAGTTACCGTCTTCACCAGAATAACCGCTAAATGTAAGATCCAAAATATTTTCAGACTTAATATCTTCCATGTATTTTTGAGCAAGCTGAATCGCCTTATATTTTGTCTCGCTTTCACGGTTTATCCTTTGAGAGGTTATAAACATTGACATTAACGGTGTAACAACAGCTCCCAATATAGCTAGAGTAATTATAATTTCAATTAGCGTCAATCCTTTAGTACTTAATTTTCTTTTCATGCTTCCACCTCTATAAAGCAACTTAACCTCATATTAACTACTTTCTGGTTACAATTGCAGATTTAGCATCCTTTAAAGTAACCCTTGGATTTGTGCTGCTGTCATTTTCAACTTCAAAATAAACCTTCAGACCTGAAGTATTTGTCACCCCGATAATAGCACCTACAGAATCTGTTTTTAAATTTCTATCGCTTGAATACACTTTAATTTTTATTTTCCCTTCTTCAGAAGGTGAAAATTCTTGCCATGTTCCAGATTTTGGATATGTATTGTTTTTTGTATTATAGCTATAATAGTATTTGTTATTTTCTAATTTAAAACTGAACTTGATATTTTCAACAGTATTGGTATTTTCAGAAATATATGTACTTCTTGCTATATCCTCTGTTTTTCCTACTAATATTGTTGGCAAATCTGAGCTTTCCGGCTCTAAATTAACAAAGAAATCGAATTTAGTATTTAAGCTTCCGATTGTTTCCCACGCTCCGCCAATGGAAAACGGGTTAGCTTTTCCCGATTCGGCAAGATCATTCCATAACCATTCATCATTGTTTTCCTTAAATCCAACAGGCTTTGGAACTTCATAGAAATTCATGGTCATTGTTCCCTGCAGCGTGCCTACTTCGGAAGCAACGGTACTTATATTGGTAATTGATATATCTACAGGATTGGCTTGCACTAAATCAATGAATTTGATCATATCATTGTATGAAGCCAAAAACTCTATGTTCACAGATATTGACTCAGCTGACATGGAGGGTTGCTCTTCTTTATCAGCTTCTTCAGTGTTTACAGCCACAGCTTGTTCATCGTCTTCGTTTTCATCGGCATAGACATAGATATTGTCTATATCGTACATCAATAAGTCCATAGAACTCTTTGCTTTTTCTGCTGGCTGTGAAACAACGATACTCATCGGAACAGCAGCTGCATCAGTGAAGGTTATATTGCTTGCGTCGATGTTATTGTCTGCAAGGTATTTATTCAAAAAAACTATGAGCTTTTCCTGCTGCAGGTCGGATATTACAGGCAGATTATTTATTTGTTCTATTAGTGTCAGAGCATCTTCCTCATACTTGTTTTTGAGCGTAATGTTCTGTGACATAGTTGCGTATTCAAGTGTTTTCCGACTGTGCTCCGCTCTCAGCTCATCAAGGTTAAACATACCTGATGATGGAATAAACATATATCCGGCATACACCGCTAGGGCTATAACTAATATTACTATTAATACTTTCTCTCTTCTACTCAGCTTCATTTGTTATCACATCCTTTATGCTACATACTAACGAATAAGTGCAGCTAATGCTGCCGCCATCTGCTGAATCTACTACCGCCGGCACATATACATTATCTATAAATTCAACCTGCTTTAAATTTCTTTCAAACTGTGCAGCTTCCTGCCTTGATGCGGATGTACACTGCAACTGTATACTTTCCTTGTCTACAGACATTGCATTAATCCTTGTGCCGTGAGGAATTGCCAATGAAACCTGCTCAAAGATAACCGTATTAACTGCATCTTCTATTTTTATTGCCGTTTTTAATTTATCGGCCTCCGACAAATATTTTTCCATCAAGGATACCTTTTTTTTCATTGTCAGCACTTCATCATTAAGCTTTATATTCTCCTGATTTTCCAGATAAGCATCCAGTGTTTCTATATCCCTTTCAAGGGCAATTTTCTCCACAATATATGAATACGCATAAAAGGATACGAGCAATACTGCTGACAGGCCTGCTGCCATGAGGAACACTCCAGTTCTGAACTTATTGCTGTGCTCCTTCCTTCTGTCTGAAAGAAAGTTAATATCCTTTTTATCTATGTACAATGAGAGAATGTTGTTCAAATATGATTTTACTTCAACAACTTCGCCAGATTTTGACACCACATTTGAAATTTCGTTTATTCTTTCCGTGCTTACGCTTAAGCTTGACTCTATAAACTGTTCCAGGCCGTTGATGTTTGCAAAGCTGCCATAAATATATATATTTTCTATCTGTCTGTCCTTGTTGTTTGAATTGTAGTATCTGATAAATCTGTAAAATTCATCTGTCCACATATTTACATTGTTTTCAAGAATGTTTAATTTAGATATATATGATGTATCATCAGTGTATTCGGCGAGAGATAAGCGTTCTATTTCCTCTAATGCCTCTTCCCGTGTTAAATTAAATGCCGCCTCAAAATTTTTGACTATATCGTTCAACCCATTTGAGGAAATTCTTGAAAAAACCTCCTTACCGTTGTTAACAATGCTGAATAAAGTATTTGTGAAACCTATGTCTATAAATGCAACTGACGTTCCAGGGCTTAAATGTTTTTTATTTATCGTTAGTTTCTTTAATGCTATTTTATCCAGGCAGCTTGAAGTCAGATCTATTGCTACAAGCTCAAAATTAAGCCTTTCCGCAAGCTCTATGTACTGCTCATAAATAGATGCAGGAAGACCATATGCAATATATGTTCCCTTTTCTGATTTATCAGATTTTATGCTGTCGATTTTTTTGTACACTATTTTGTACTGATCGATATCTACCGGCAGCATCTGATCCAACTCGCTTTTTATCATGGAAAATGTCTCTGAATTTTTCTTAAGAACAGGAAGTTCCATGTTTCTTGTTATTGTTGCATTTGTATTGATGATAAAAATTGCTTTTTTTGATTTAATGTTGTTGCTTTTCAGTGCCATTTCTATATTTGCTGCAACTAAATCCATATCGATTATTTTTCCATCATCAACGCTTCCGGATTCAATGTCTAAAAACAAGCTCTTGTATACAGCTATGGATGACCCGCTTCTGGAGCCTTCAAGTATTTTAATATTTCGATTGTTGATCTCTACAGATAAAATTCTCCCCATGTCTCTTACCTTTCTGAATATATTTGCGATTATGATTACTAAATATTGAAGCTGGTTGTATTACATGAATAAAGAAAGATAGCTTCTTATAATTTCAAAGCCAAAAAATATATATATTAAAGCAGATAAGGATATGAACGGACCGAAAGGTATTTCGTCCTTTCTGCCTTTAATGTTCAATGCTATTAAAAATACTGACACCACGGCTCCGATGACGAAGGAAAACAATGTTATAAACAATGTTCCCTTTAAGCCGAACATCAGCCCCAAAGCAGCCATAAGTTTTATATCTCCACCACCCATGGCATTAGTTAAAATTGCAATTGCAGCAAAAAGTCCGAATCCAGTCAGTGCTCCTATAATTCCTGTTAAATATGTTTTATTTACTAAGATAAATATAATTCCTGCCATTGCCCCGGCAATATTGAGACTGTCGGGAATAATTTTGTACTTCATGTCAATCATGCTTACGGTTATTAGTATACTTATCATTGCGCAACACAAAATCGAATTGACTGTTAAGCCGAATTTTAAGTATGTCAATGCATACAGCAATCCGTTCAAAAGTTCTATCACGGGATACTGTATTGAGTAACTGGCACCGCAGTACCTGCACCTGCCTCTGTTAATTATGTAGTTAAAAACAGGTATCATGTCTATGTAATTAAGTCTGTGACCGCAGCTCCCGCAGGATGACGGCGGTTTCACTATTGAGATTCCTGAAGGTATGCGAAAAATGCATACATTCAGGAATGAGCCTATGAATAGGCCGTAGATTAAAAATATTAGTGTCATTATTTTAGTTGTAATATTTTTTCTACCAATCAACACTAATCGATTGACTTGTCGATGTAACACTAACTGTTATATCTACTGCTTCGACTTCAGCAGCTGTATCATAGTTTGAATCTGCTTGCAATGTAAATGGCTCCATGTATCCATTATCAATTAAACTTTTAATCGTAAAAGATGTTGAATTAGTAGCATAGTAATATAATTCTGCTGCTTTAGCAACTTGTTCTTTAGTAGAATTATCAGCTTTTACCTTAGCATTCTCCTGAACTCCCAAAAACCTCGGCACAGCAATCGCCATAATAATAGCCAGCACTGCCAATACAACAATCAATTCAATTAATGTAAACCCCTTCTTGTTTTTTAAATTGTTAATTAATCTAAACATTTTTTTCTCCTCTTCTCTTATTTTTTTATTTAACCCTTCTATAGCCGGTTTTAATTATAAATCAAATCTTTTAACATTCCATATACCTGCTATTGAAGATTAAAACACTTATTTACTCACCCTTAGCTTACTAATAAGAATTTCTATTGCACGGTCTTAACCATATCAAACATCGGTGTTACCATTGATATTACTATGAACCCTATTATTACTGCCATAAACACTATCATTACGGGCTCCAGCATTGTTGTGAGCCTTGTTACGGCTGTATCCACTTCTTCATCGTAAAAATCTGCCGTCTTGTCTAAAATTTCTTCTATGGAACCTGAGTCCTCTCCTATTTTAATCATTGAATGAACCATGGGTGGAAATACCCCCTGCTGCCTAAGCGGCTGTGAAAGAGCCAACCCTCGTCTTACATCCTCCCTAGCCTCCATGATTTTACTTCCTATGTATGTATTGCCCGTTACTCCCGCTACAGTTTCAAGCGCCTGTAAAAGAGGCACTCCGCTTCCCATTAGAGTCGAGAGAGTTCTTGTAAACCTGGAAGTTGCTACCTTAAGCACAAGGTTTTTTACAACAGGTATCTGAAGCTTATAATAGTCTTCTTTTAGCTTTATATTTGAGTTTTTGTTCATTGCAGATACAGCAAATGCTAAACCCACTGCAACCATAACAATTATGTACCAATAAGATTTAAGCGCCTCGCTGATTGCAATCATTATCTGTGTTATCTTTGGAAGTTCTACTCCGGAACTGGAATACATCTCAACGAATGTAGGCATTATTGTTGTAAGCAGAAATATAACCACTGCCACACATACCACAGCAAGAATTATAGGATATGTCATCGCACCTTTTACCTTGTTTTCTATCTTATATTCTTTCTCGAAGTGATTTGCGAGCCTGTTCATTATAATATCAATGTTTCCGCTCAATTCTCCCGCCTCAACCATGCTAATAAAAATCGCAGGGAAGGTATCCTTGTGATGTGATAACGCCTCGGAAAAGGTATTCCCTTTCTGCAGATCATCATACATCTGTGAAATTATTTTTGAAAGCCGCTTGTTTTCTGTCTGCTGCTTCAGGATGTCCAGGCTGTTGACTATAGTCACACCTGCCTTCAGCATTGCATACAGCTGCTTGCAGAATACCGCAAGATCCTTTGACTTGATTCGTTTGCCGGAAATACTGCTCAGATCAACCGAACCTGCCGACTGTTTGATATCTATTATTACATAATTGTTTTGCTTCAGGTAGTCAATCATTTCCGCCTTTGTTGACGCATCCTTGTTGATTCTCTGCCTTTTCCCCGATTGATCCACCACACTGCATTTATATACTGCCATGTCTGCCTTCCTTTTTATAAAAATGTAATTATATAGCTGCTTCAGCCGTTATATCTGCTTCATAACATATTCTAAATCCACTGCTGATTTTAATAATGTCTGCCTTGATATTTTTTTGTCCGCATACATGTTTAAAAGACTTGAATCCATCGTCTGCATACCAAATTTTGATCCGGTTTGAATCTGGTTCTGAATCTGGTGAGTTTTCTTTTCCCTTATAAGATTTCTGATAGCCGGTGTAGAAACCAAAATTTCAACCGCCGCCATTCTCTTTTTTTCGTCTATTTCCAGTACCAATTGCTGGGATATTACTCCCTCCAACACATTGGCAAGCTGTATAACCACCTGTTGCTGCTGGTGAGGAGGAAATACGTCTATTATTCGGTCTATGGTCTTTGCTGCTCCTGTCGTGTGCAGAGTGGAAAAAACAAGATGACCGGTCTCTGCTGCAGTAAGTGCTATTTCCATAGTTTCCAAATCTCTCATTTCTCCCAGAAGTATTACATCCGGATCCTGTCTCAGGCATGAGCGCAGTCCTCCGGCGAAGGATTTGAAATCACTTCTGTACTCTCTCTGATTTACAATGCTTTTATTGTGTTTGTGCAGATACTCGATAGGATCCTCAAGTGTTATTATGTGACACTTTCTTTCATTGTTTATTATGTTTACCATCGATGCCAGAGTTGTAGATTTTCCACTGCCTGTAGGCCCTGTTACAAGAACAAGCCCCCTTTGTCTTTGAGTAAAATCATATAAAATTTCAGGCATATTAATTTCTCTTAGTGTGGGTATGTTCATCTGCACAGCTCGAACAGCTATGGAGTAGCTTCCCCTCTGCTTGAATATGTTTATCCTGAAACGTCCGAGATTGGGTATAGCATAGGACATATCAAAATCTCCTATCTCATTTATTTCTCTCAACTGCTCTTCATTAGTTACCTGCTTAGTCAGCTTTTCCGTATCATCAGGCGTCAGCTTTTCATTTCCGGTGCTTATCAGCATGCCGTTCACTCTGTAAATGGGTGCACATCCTACAGATATATGTAAATCTGATCCTTTTACTTCCATTAATTTGCTCAGCATTTCATTTATATTCATTTCTTCCCCCCGCTAATCCATTTTATATATTATCTGTGAGTATTCTTCAACCGTTGTTATGCCCGATAATACCAATTCTCTGCAGTTATCCTTCAGTGTCTTCATTCCGCCCTTTTCAGCAGCCTGTGTTATTTCATCAATACTCTTGCCGCCCTGAACGGCTTCCCTAACAGCCTTATCCACCTTCAGTATTTCATGTATTGCAATTCTTCCGCTGTATCCTGTATTGTAGCACTTTGGACATCCCATGCCCTTTCGAAGTGTAATTTTACCTTCTGCTTCAAGCAGAATTTTTTCCATATCACTTGCCTGATATTCAATCATACAGTTGGTGCAAACTCTTTTCACAAGTCTTTGAGCCACAACTCCTCTCAATGAAGCAGCAATCAAAAACGGCTTAACACCCATATCCTGCAGTCTCATTATTGTGGATGGAGCATCGTTTGTATGTATTGTAGATATGACAAGATGTCCTGTAATAGCTGCTCTTACAGCTATTTCTGCCGTTTCTTCATCTCTTATTTCACCGACCATTATTATGTCCGGATCCTGTCTCAGTATGGACCTCAAACCTGTTGAAAAGTGAAGTCCTGCCTTATTATTTACCTGAACTTGGTTTATTCCCTCTATTTTATACTCCACTGGATCTTCAACTGTTATTATGTTTTTATCTATTTTATTTAACTCGTTCAGCGCCGCATATAATGTAGTCGTCTTTCCGCTTCCCGTAGGACCTGTAACTAGAATAACTCCATTTGGAGAGTTTAATATTTCTTCAAACATAAAGAGATTTTCTCTTGTAAAACCAAGCTCGCTCTTTTCTTTCAAAAAATTTCCTCTGTCCAGCAAACGCATTACAATTTTTTCACCATGAACAGTCGGCAGTACGGAAATACGTAAATCAACCTCTGAATCATCAACTTTTATTTCAATTCTGCCATCCTGAGGTATTCTCTTTTCTGCAATATTCATACCCGACATTATTTTTACTCTCGTTACAATAGCGGACAACGTATGCTTGGACGGCGTAAGAATTTCTTGTAAATCTCCGTCTATTCTTGCTCTTACCCTTATTCTGTTTTCCAGCGGTTCTATATGTATATCGCTTGCACCCATCTTCAGTGCCTGCCTGATAAGGGAGTTAATAAGCCTTACGACAGGTGAATTGCTAACATTTATATCGGTTTCTTCATTCAATGCATCAAAATCATCATAAAACAAATTTTCTTTGTTAAAATCTTCTACTGCTTTCTCTGCGCTTCTCCGGCTCATGTACTTTTCTATTGCACTTGTTATTTGAGATCTGTACGCCAGTACAATTTCCGCTTTTTTGCCGGATTCCATCTCAATATCTTCTATATCAAAAATATTAAGCGGCTCGCTCATAGCTACAATCATTTTATCGCCGAATATTTTTAACGGTATGGCATTGGTTCTTTTGGCAAGTTTTTCTGATATAAGCTTTGTTGCCTCAAGGCTAATATGATAATTGTCTAAATTTACTATATCCAGTCCCAGCTGCTCAGACAGTGTATTCATTACTGATTTCTGAGTTACAAATCCCTTTTCAATCAGTATTTCACCTAATTTTTTGCCGCTTCCTGCCTGTGATTTCAGTGCTTCATTCAGCTGTTCCTGTGTTATTTCCTTTTTTTGCAGAAGAATATCTCCAAGCCTTGCAGTCTTGCTGTATTTGTTCATGTTTTCTCCTTTGCTGTATAAAATAACACTAACTTAAAAATATTTGTAATTTAGTAATTATGTTAAAAAGAAAATGTCATCGTCAACTTATTATATTTAAAGCCTGTAACTTTAAAGTAAATATTAAAAATATAAAAATAATATTATATTTTGCAATGCCGCTGCATAAGAATTCACTTACATTATACTATTTACTCATTTAATTATAATTTTATTTTAATTACACTTTAATTACATAAAATAAAATAAGAACAGATATTTAAGCATCTGTTCTTATCATAATATTTATATTTATTTAATTATTTATTTTTTCTTTGTTTATCCTTAGTTACCACGCATGTTCCGCTCGCTTTGCACACAATTATAGGTTCATCAAGAAAATCGCATGCGGAGTCATTTATATCCTTCCTCGGTACTATAACCTTTCTTGCCTCGAACTTCATCTTTCTGGATGAATTTCCCACAGAAGTAATTTCTCCCTCTGCTTCAATATAATCACCTGCATAAACAGGTGCCAAGAACTCAACGTCATCATACGCTACAAACAACCCTTCATCTCCGTCATTTCTAATAAGAAGTTCTGTAGCCACATCTCCAAAAAGTCCCAGCATTCTTGCCCCGTCAACCAAATCTCCGCCATAATGCGCATCGTGCGCACTCATTCTCATTCTGATTAATGATTTCATTACTACCTCCGAATTTTTTGCTTTCCTCTGTCGTTCGCCCTGTGACAAGCCTATTCTAGCACTGATTTGCAAAATTGTCAATTTCAATCATTTTATTGACGGCTATGCCGAGACCGAGCATAACTTCTTCCAGTTAAAGTCCAACAATTTTGCCTTGCATTAGTATGTAGTACAAAAAAGACGCCCTATCAAAGGCGTCTCATACTGCAATAAACTTGCTATCTTGTTGGTTTTGTCATCAAAATTCTGTTATACTATTAGTCTTTAAAAGCATCTTTCATCTTTCCGAAAAAGCCTTTTTTATCATCCTTATCGTTATGTTCTCCCATTTCTTGGGCAAACTCCTGAAGTATTGCTTTTTGTTTTTCAGTAAGTTTCTTAGGAACCTCAACTTTTACTCTTACGTATTGGTCACCCTTACCTGCTCCTCGTAAATTCTTTATTCCTTTATTTTTAAGTCTGAATACCGTTCCTGTCTGTGTTCCTTCTGGAACATCATATTTAACCTTGCCCTCTATAGTCGGAACCTGGATGGAACCGCCCAATGTAGCTTTTGCAAATGAAACGGGGATTTCACACCAGACATCATTTCCGTCTCTCTCAAATATTTCATGAGGCAGTACATTTATATATACGTATAAATCTCCTGACGGGCCGCCCTGCTCACCGTGATTTCCTTCACCCCTCAAAGGAATTACCGAGCCTGTATCCACCCCTGCAGGGATGTTGATAGAAAGTTTTCTTGATTTTTTTTCCTTGCCTGTTCCTCCACATGATGTACATGGTTCTTCCACGATCTCGCCTGTACCACCGCATGTTGAACATAATTTTGTACTTGCAAATTGACCGAACGGAGTTCTTTGAACCGTTCTTACGCTTCCTGATCCATGACACGTAGGACATGTTTTCTTGCTGGTTCCTTTCTTGGCTCCCGAACCGTCGCATACATGACATTTTTCGACACGATTTATTTTTATTTCCTTCTTAGTACCAAAAGCTGCATCTTCAAATGATATATCCAGCTTAATCTTAAGATCCGACCCTGCTTTCGGACCTGATCTTTGTGCTCTTGCACCAGCACCGCCAAAACCGCCGCCGAAGAAATCGCCAAATATGTCTCCAAATATATCTCCAAAGTCGCTGAAACCGGCACCGCCTCCACCGAATCCAGCATTTTGATCAAACGCAGCATGACCGAATTGATCATATTTTGCTTTCTTTTCAGGGTTGCTTAACACTTCATAAGCTTCATTTATTTCCTTAAACTTTGCTTCCGCCTCTTTATTGTCAGGATTTAAGTCAGGATGGTATTGTTTTGCCAGCTTTCTGAATGCCGATTTAATTGTTTTATCGTCAGCATCTTTACTTACTCCCAATATTTCATAATAATCTCGCTTTGCCACTCTTTCACCACCTTGTTACATTATATGTTCGCAGCCTATTTCTACATTTATTTGCTTGCCACTGCTCAGCAAATTATAGACCACTTGCGAAATACCTGCCGCTGTTCATGAAAAACAGCGGTATGGCTTCCTATACGTTAACCAAGCTAAACCCCAACAGGATTTAGCTTGGACTTAACGTAGCTATTATATATTTTATTCAATGCTTTTTCAAGATTTTTCAAAATTTCCCGGCAAAATTTATTTATCTTCGTCGTCGTGAATTTCTTCAAAATCTGCGTCTACAACATTGTCATCACCTGCTGATGAATTTTGACTTGCATTAGGATCAGCCTGAGGTTCTCCCTGTGCTCCTGTTTGAGCATAAAGTTTTTGAGCAAGTTCATTGAATATGGCAGTAAGTTTTTCTGTCTTATCCTTCATTTGTTCTGAATCGTTGCTTTCAATTGCTTTTTTCAACTCATCGGCAGCTGACTGTGCTTTTGCCTTTTCTTCGTCAGAAATTTTTCCTTCTAAATCTTTCAAAGTTTTTTCTGTCTGGTATACTAGAGTATCAGCATTATTTTTTACTTCTATATCTTCTTTTCTTTTCTTATCTTGCTCTGCATACTGCTCTGCTTCTTTAACTTTTTTATCTATTTCATCGTCTGACATCTTAGTTGATGATGTAATTGTAATTTTTTGCTCTTTTCCTGTTCCCAAGTCCTTAGCACTTACATTAACAATACCGTTGGCATCTATATCGAAAGTTACTTCAATCTGAGGAATTCCCCTAGGTGCTGGAACAATTCCGGAAAGCTGGAATCTTCCCAGTGTTATGTTGTCTTGTGCCATCTGTCTTTCACCCTGTAATACGTGGATGTCAACAGCAGGCTGATTGTCTGCAGCTGTTGAGAACACTTGGCTTTTCTTTGTAGGAATTCTTGTATTTCTTTCAATTAATTTTGTAAATACTCCGCCTAATGTTTCAATACCTAATGATAAAGGAGTAACATCAACTAACAGTATGTCATTGCCAAATTCTCCTGTCAGAACACCACCTTGAATAGCTGCTCCTAATGCAACACATTCATCAGGGTTAATTCCCTTATGAGGATCTTTTCCAGTTAATCTTTTTACTGCTTCCTGCACTGATGGCGTCCTTGTAGAACCACCTACCAGCAATACTTTATCTATATCATTAGCGCTTAACTTAGCATCTGACATAGCCTTTTTAACAGGTTCAACAGTTTTTTCAACTAAGAATGCTGTAAGCTCGTTGAATTTAGCTCTTGTAAGATCCATATTCATATGCTTTGGTCCATCCTGAGTTGCAGTTATAAAAGGCAGATTAATATTTGTAGTCATTGCACTAGAAAGCTCTTTCTTAGCTGTTTCTGCAGCTTCTTTTAATCTCTGAAGTGCCATTTTATCTTTTCTTAAATCTATTCCATTTTCTTTTTGGAACTGATCTGCTAAATAGTCCATTACAACCTGATCGAAGTCATCTCCGCCAAGCTTGTTATTTCCTGCTGTAGATTTAACCTCAAATACTCCCTCTCCAATTTCAAGAATTGAAACATCAAATGTACCACCACCAAGGTCATATACCATAATTGTCTGCATATGGTTTTCTTTATCAACACCGTATGCAAGTGCAGCAGCTGTTGGTTCATTTATTATTCTTTTTACATCAAGGCCTGCAATTTTTCCGGCATCTTTTGTAGCCTGTCTTTGGCTATCTGAAAAGTATGCAGGAACTGTAATTACAGCTTCTGTTACTTTTTCGCCCAAATAGCTTTCAGCGTCCGCTTTTAACTTTTGAAGAATGAAAGCTGAAATTTCTTGAGGTGAATATGCCTTTCCGTCTATATTTACCTTATGGTCTGAACCCATATGTCTTTTGATTGATGCTATTGTTTTGTCAGGGTTTGTAACTGCCTGTCTTTTAGCAGTTTCACCAACCAATCTTTCTCCGTCTTTTGTAAATGCTACAATTGAAGGAGTTGTTCTTTTACCTTCAACATTTGCTATAACAACAGCTTCTCCACCTTCCATAACAGAAACGCAAGAGTTTGTTGTTCCTAAGTCAATTCCTATAACTTTACTCATTTTTTTCCTCCACAATTTATAGAATAATTTTATTTATTATTTACGGCAAATTCTTACCATTGCAGGTCTTATACATTTGTCGTTAACAGTATAACCTTTTTGGAGCACATCGATAACTGTTCCATCTTCATGCTCATCACTCGCTTCAAATCCCACACCATAGTGGAAATTATGATCAAATGGTTTATTAAGAGCATCAATTTCCTTTAAGCTCTTTTTATCAAGTATTCCCATTAATTGAGTGTAAACCATTTGAATTCCTTCTTTATAGGAAGTGCTGTCTCCGCAGTCTGATGCCAGTGCCCTATCAAAATTGTCTATAACCGGCAGCAAATCCAACATAAAATCTGAAATAGCATTTCCGTATGCAGATACTCTTTCCTTTTCAGTCCTAGTCTTGTAGTTCAGAAAATCCGCTTGAAGCCTAAGTAACCTATCATTAAGGCTGTTAATTTCCATTTGTAAATCATCTTGTTCTTTTGTATCTTCTGATTTGTCCGCTTCATTTTCCTTTGAATTATCTTGTTGAACCTTTTTATTAGACTCTTTTGAAGCATCCATCTCTTTTTCTTCCTCTTTCAGCTTAAGCTCTTCTTCCTTCAGTTTTTCTTCATCATGTTTTTTTGCCTTAGCCATTTCTTCACTCCTTATTTTCATCGTCAAAGTTCCGACTTATTATTTCATTCACTGCTTCCGACATTGACTTAACCGTTGAAATAACCTTGCTGTAATCCATTCTCATGGGACCTATAACACCAATCTTCCCAATCAATTTACCGTTAAGCCTATATGTTGCTGTTACTAAGCTGCAATCCCTAAGCTCTTCGTATTCATTTTCACGGCCAATACATATGTCAAAATCATTTTCGCCGGTATATTGGAACAGCTTTGCCATGCTGTCCTTATCTTCAACAAATGAAATAAACTCCCTTGCTTTGACAACGTCATTATATTCAGGCAAATCAAGAATACTTGTCAAACCGTCTGAGTAGACGTTGAAATCTTCTAATTTGCTTATTTGATCAACCAAGAACGGTAATAGCTCTAACAATGAGTCGCTGCTACTTTCTTTTAAATGATAAAGCTGCTCTATTAAGCTATCCTTAATTGTTTCAATATCTTCAAGCTTGTAGCCATTTAATTTTTCTGATAGCGATACTGATATTTTATCCATCTGATCTAAAGGTATAGAACTGTTAAGCCTCAAGACAACCTGCTTTACAATATTGCTCTGCAATATTAAAACAAGAAGGATTTTTCTATCGGTTATAGGGACCAGCTGAATTCTCTTAATTTCAGATTGCTTCAGATGAGGTGACACTATAAACGATGTGTACTTTGTAAATTGAGACAAAATTCTGACGGAATTTTTAAATACAGAATCCATCTCACTTGCTTTATCTTCAATTATACTTCTCAATTCATTTATATTTGCATTTGAATTTGCAGAGCCCATGACTTTTTTCCAAAGGCCGTCAACATAATATCTGTATGCCTTATCCGTAGGTATTCTTCCTGCTGAAGCATGGGGCTGAATTAAAAAGCCCATTTCTTCCAGATCAGACATTTCGTTTCTAATTGTAGCCGGGCTTACGCCAAGCTCATATTTTTTTGAAATTGTCCTTGAGCCGACTGCTTCCGCATTATCAATATAGCTTGAGATAATAGCTTTTAAAATTTTTACTTTTCTCTTATCCAAAGACATTTCGTTCACCTCTTTGTTAGCACTCTCTTTGATTGAGTGCTAAATCTATAGATATAATTTACTACTTTAAATTTACTTTGTCAATAGATATTATTAAAAAAATTATAACACAAATTCCTACAGTGTGATCTATGTCACACAGCAGCGCAAAATTACTCTTGTTTTTACATCGAAATCTTTTATGTCCAAACCTTACAATCTTTATTTACGGTAAAAATTCTTCTATCACATAGTTTGAAATATCCATTCCCTTTTCTGTAAGCCGTACATTTCTTCCGCTGTATTCCATTAATAGATTATTTATCATTCTCTCTATCTGAACTTTAAAAGCTTTTTCAAAGCTTATACCAAACTTATTGTTAAATTCATCTAAATTTAAACCTTCCGTTAATCTCAACCTAAGCATGATATATTCAAACATCCGATCCTGATCACTTAATTTTTCGTGAATTATTCTTTCATAATTATTTGAAAGTCCGTTTTCACAATATGATTTCAAATCTGGAGGATTGCTGTACCTTATACTATTAATAAATGAATGAGCAGACGGTCCAAAACCTACATATTCCTCCTGTTCCCAGTATTTTAGGTTGTGCCTGCATTCATAACCTCTATTGGAAAAATTAGAAATTTCATATTGAAACATATTATTGCTTTCCATAATTTTTCTTCCTGCATAATACATTTCACGCTCTGATTCCTCATCAGGCATTATAATTTTATTTATTTTTTCCATGTTGTACATAGGTGTACCTTTTTCAAGTTTTAGAGAATAAAATGAGATATGCTTCACACCTCTGTTTATTATTTTTGTGATAGTTTCTTCTATGTCACAAACATTCTGACCAGGAATATTGAACATAACATCAGCATTTATGTTTTCAAATCCGCTTTCTAACGCTCTATCAATAGCATCCAATGCCTCTGCACTGTTATGTATTCTTCCTATTTGTCTTAAAATTTCATCGTTCAACGACTGAATTCCAATGCTAAGCCTGTTTATCCCCATGTCCCTATATGCATTGAGATTCTCCAATGTCAAGGTGTTGGGATTTGCTTCTATGCTGATTTCTGCGCATTTGTCAATTTCCATTGTTTCACAAATGCTATCAATTATTTCTTTTATATTTTCATGCTTAATAATAGTAGGCGTTCCACCTCCAAAATAAATAGTGTTCGCAATATAGTTATCTTTTAATTCCTTGCCTTGAGTTTTTATTTCATTAGTTAACGCCTTTATATATTTCTTTTCTGACTCATCGTTCCATTTCATAGAGTAAAAATCGCAATAATTGCATTTTTGCCTACAAAACGGAATATGTATATATATTCCTAGTTTTTTCATACTGCCTCATATCATAATTTTTTTGCACCTGTTATAAAAATATAAAGGAGCTGTTTCCAGCTCCGATTATATCATTATTTACGCATTTGTTCAATTTTTTTGATATTGGTTATTTACTTGCAACGACTTCCTTGTTCAATTCTCCTTCTGTTGAAGCAATAACTACCGAACATGCAGCATCACCTGTAACGTTAATCATTGTTCTCATCATATCGAGAATTCTGTCAACTCCTGCTATCAACGCAACTCCTTCGATAGGGAGCCCAACAGATTGAAGAACCATGCCAAGCATTATCATACCTGCTCCTGGAACTCCGGCTGTTCCTATTGATGCAAGTGTGGCTGTTAAAATTATTGTAAGCTGGGCGCTGATTGACAAATCAAGCCCATAAATATTTGCTATAAAAATTGCACATATACCTTGGTATATAGCTGTTCCATCCATATTAATGGTAGCTCCCAAAGGCAGAACAAAGCTTGATATTGACTTTGAAACGCCAAGATTTTCTTCTACAGACTTCATCGTAATTGGAAGAGTTCCCGAGCTGCTGGCAGTTGAATAAGAAAACATCATCGCAGGAGCAGCTCCCTTGAAAAATTTCAGAGGACTAATTTTTGCAAAAATACTTACCACCGATGAATATGTAAGCAGTGCATGCAAAGCACATCCAATATATACAGCAATAATCAGCTTAAGAAGCGGAAGCAATACTGCAGGTCCGTTTTCAGCAACTACGGGAGTAATAAGCGCAAAAACTCCTATAGGAGCAAACTCCATTATTTTGCCAATTATTTTGTACATTACTTCAGCAAATGCATCAAAGAAATTAAATAAAATCTTACCCTTTTCGCCAATACCTATGATTCCTGCCCCAATAATCAATGCAAACGCTATAATTTGAAGCATCTTTCCTTCTACTAAAGCATTTAAAGGATTTGAAGGAATAATGTTCAATAATGTTTCAGTAATACTTGGAGCTGCAGAAATTTCAAACTCCAGATCTGCCGGTATGCTAAAATCTCCGCCTACGTTCGAAATATTTGCTAAAATAAGTCCGATTGTAACAGCAAACGCGGTGGTTAACATATAAAATGCCACAGTCTTTCCGCCTATTCTCCCAAGCTTTCTGACATCATCCATACTGCATGCACCAACTACAAGCGAAGAAAATACCAGCGGTACTATTGAAAGTTTAATAAGGTTTAAAAATAATGTACCGAAAGGCTTGATGTATGACTTAGCAATTTCGGGATTTGATTGAAAAATAATTCCTGCAAGTATACCCAAAGCCAAGCCAATGAAAATTTTGGTTGTTAATTGCATTTTTTTCATTCTAAATTCCTCCTTTTAATAAAATGTATTTATATTATACATTAGTTTCTTCGTTTTGTCTCTCTGTATTTTTAACAAATACATGTTTTTTTCTTTGTATTACATATATATACCATACTTAATATTAAATGCGTTATACTTTTAATCGAATCCCATTTACCAGTAAAAATTTTCCCTAATTCTCCTAATTCTATTAAAAAAAGCTGCCTGTGATGGCAGCTAAGACATTTCATTACATGCATACATTATAACTGAAGCGGTAACAATTCCTGCGGTTTCTGTTCTCAGTATTCTTTTTCCAAGAGTAACTATATGCGCACCAGCTTCCTTGAACATTTCTATTTCCTTAATATCAAATCCCCCTTCAGGCCCTATTATTATGTAATAATTTTCTTTAGGCACAGACAATACATCCTTCAATAGTTTCATGTCTTCAAGCTCATATGGAACAATTATCTCAGCATTTTCTTCTTTTAACCTTTCAAGCAGCTCCTTGACATTAACTATATCTTCTACTGTAGGAATTATATTGCGCTTGCTCTGCTTAGAAGACTCTTTGGCAATTTTTCGCCATCTTTCAAGCTTTTTTTGTTCCCTATCTTTGTCATTAAGTTTTACCACTGTTCTTTCAGTCATCAAAGGTATGAAACTTTTCACTCCCAATTCAACATTCTGCTGAATAATATCTTCCATTTTGGTTTGCTTTGGTATCCCCTGGCACAAAGTAACATTTATTTTTGTTTCATTATTTGTATTTTTTTCTTCTATAATCTCGCAAATTATGTTTTCCTGATTAATTTCAATTATTTTCGCATCATACTCACTGCTTTCAGTAACTAAGGATATATTATCCCCTTCTTTTGCACGAAGTATGGTTTTTAAATGTCTTGCATCTCCGCCTGTTACTTTGACAGTATTATTTTTTATATTGTCATCAGCACAAAAATATCTGAACATATTTACCTCACTATCTTAGTTGAGCTGTTACACATACCCATTCTTCGCTATCATTTATCTCTAGTATTTGAAATCCTAAAGATTTAAAGTTTTCTACAACATCACCAACATATTTTTTTATAATACCAGATGCTATTACAAGTCCTCCTTTTTTCAAAAATTTTGGGAATGTGAAACTCATACCCATTATAATCTGAGCAATAATATTTATTTCAAGAATATCATACTTGTTGTATCCTATTGCATCCTGCAGATTTTTATCATCGGTTACATCACCGCAAAGAACATCAAACCTGTCTTCATAAATGTTATTTAATTCGGCATTTTCTTTAGCAATTCTAACTGCATTTTCATCTATATCCACACCTGTTGCCTTAACAGCTCCAAGAAGCAAAGATGCTATGGAAAGTATTCCGCTTCCGCATCCCATATCCAGCACTTCATCGCCATCATTAAGATGCTTAATTATCTGCTCAATACAAAGCCTTGTAGTATGATGCTGACCTGTCCCAAAACTCATGCCTGGATCAATATTAAGAACAATTTTTTCTTCTGCAGATTCGTCAAGTTTTTCCCATGAAGGCTTTATGATTATTTTATTTGAAACAGAAAAAGGTTTAAAATACTGTTTCCAGTTGTTAGCCCAGTCCTCATCATTTAAAATCCTTGTAGCTATTTCCAGTCTGCCCATATCAATTTCATTGCTTTCTTTCTTTAAATCTTCAATGTATTTTTCTACTTTTCTAAAAAGTTCCATTCCCTGACTATTATCCGCTAAATATACCTTTATACAGCTTTCACAATTTTTCATTTCAGCAAGCTCTTCATCATAATAGTCCCAATTCAATGTGTCATTATTTAAAAAATCTTCAAAAACTCCAGCATCTTCTATAACCGCATCATTTATTCCTAATTTTATCAAAGCGCCATTTATTATTTCTATTCCATTTGTTGTTGTATATATGGAAACCTCAGTCCAGTTCATTATTCCTCCCAAATAAACAAAATTTTACAGCATTATTTATTATAATCTAATTATAGTATTTTATCAATGAAAAAGCACCGTTGAACAGATACAGTGCTTTACAATTACTTATGTGGTGACATAAATATTCTATTACTCAATAATTTGTATTTCATATGAAATAGGAACAGCCTTTTCAAGCATTGCTGCAACCCCGCAATATTTTTCAAGTGAAAGTTTAACAGCTCTTTCAAGTTTTTTATATTCGAGATTGGTTCCTATAAATTTATAAATAATTTTAATATAATTATATATTTTCGGATCCTCATCTCTAGATTCAGCCTCAATTTCAACATGAACATCCTTAACATCGAGCCTCATTTTTTTAACAATAGTCATTATATCTATTCCTGAACATCCAATAAGACCCGCCAATAACAATGCCTTTGGACTGGGGCCTAAATTATTTCCTCCGTTTTCAAAGACCGTATCCGTTATTACAGTATGGCCGTTTATCTTCATTTCAAAAGCCATGTTTCCTTTTAGATTAGCATTTATTTTCGTCTTTTCCATTTAAATCTCCTAAATTTTGTAATTGTCTTAATTATATAGCATTAAAATTCTTTTTTAAAATTAATTTTCTTAAAGTATAAATGTCAGCACCTTTGATTTAAAATAATCCTCTTAGTTTTTATTTTATATATTTTGATGTATAATGCTAATAACTGTATGTAGCTGATCTGCAGGTATCTGCCCTGGAGCTGATGTCTCTCCTACAGCTCCAAATGTAAATGCAGAACCGAAAATTTCTCCTGCCAGTCTGCTCATCATTCCTAAGGCTCCCATTGACATAGTTATTATGGGTTTATTTGTATATTTTTGTCTCATTTCGTATGTAGCAGACATCAAAGTCAGCAAATCCTCCGGACTTTGAGGCATTACAGCAATTTTTAGTATATCAGCACCAACATCCTGCATTTTACACATTCGTGAAATTATGTCATCCTTATCAGGTGTCTTGTAAAAGTCATGATTTGAAGCAACCACAAGTACATTGCAGGAGTGAATATTATTTATGTTTCTTTCAGCTTCTTCATATCCTATGAAAATTTCCACATCTATTATATCTGCATCACCTGTCTCAGCCACAGCCTTATTTAGTGCGCAGTAATTTTCAACAGATATTTCTTTGTTCCCTCCTTCCTTTTTCGTCCTATATGTAAAAAATACAATTTTATCTGGTATCAAATTTCTTATTTCGCTCAGTACTTCTGTTACTTTTTCAAAATTGAGAACCTCATCAAAAAAATCCGCTCTCCACTCAACAGCGTCATATTTTAATTCCTTAAAACTTTTTAACTTTTGAATTATTTCCGTTTCGGTACTTTCAACCAATGGTATTATTATTTTAGGCATTCCTTCACCTATTTTTACACCTCTAATTTCTATGTTTTTCAATAAGTTCATCTCCTTTACTTTTTGGGTTCTCGTTTAGTTTGCTACTGCATAAATTGCTTTGTTTGAACAATAAACGATAAAACAATTATTGCCAGCAGAAACATTGAAATCGGACTTGTAAATATACTTCCAATAAGACCAATAATAGAACCTGAGGATATAACAGCTCTTCTATAATTCGTTTCAATTAAGTCAGCCAGTATAATTCCAAGTACCGTAGGAGCAACCGGAAAGTCATACATTTTAAAGAAATATCCCATAACACCAAATGCTGTCATCCAAAATATATCATATAGATTGTTATTAACCGCATATGAACCTACAATCGACAGAATTATTATGATAGGAAGAAGTATTCCTTTAGGTATTTCAACTATTTTTGTAAATATTTTTACCCCTGTTAAACCGAATATTAATAAAAATATATTTGATATAAGCAAAAAGCTTACGATTATATAAAATAAATCCGGCGTTTCTGTCATAAGCATGGGCCCTGGCCTTAGTCCATGAATGTATAAAGCTCCAAGTATTACGGCAGTAACCGCATCACCAGGTATTCCCATTGTAAGCATTGGTATAAATGCCCCGCTTATTGCTGCGTTATTTGCAGATTCCGGAGCAACTATACCTTCTACTGCCCCTTCTCCAAAAGGAACCTCCGTATTCTTAACGGTTCTTTTTGCCTGATCGTAAGCAACTAACGCTGCAATATCTCCGCCAGCGCCGGGAAGCGCTCCGACAATAACTCCCACGATTGATGACCTTACTGTTAATGGCAGATACTTTTTAATTGAAAAAAATGATGGTAATATCCTATCAACCCTCTGCTTTATAATCGGAGTGTCTTTTTGTCTTATTTGTACAAACACCTCAGATATTCCAAAAAGACCTATCATTGCAGTAATATAATTCACTCCAGCAAGCAGATAAGTATTTCCAAATGTGAACCTGTGCTGTGCACTTATCGGGTCCATTCCAATTGTACCCAACAGCACTCCAACTGCAGCGGCAACAATTCCTCTGGATAAAGTCTTTGATCCAAGACTTCCAACCAGCATCATTCCCATGAATGCAAGAAGCATATAATCTCTAGGAGCAAATATTAACACAAAATCTGATACAATTGGCGCAAAAAATACTAAAACTATTATTCCTACTATTCCTCCAAGAACCGACTGTACTGTAGCAACACCCATGGCCTGACCTGCCAAGCCCTTTTTTGCAAGCGGATAGCCGTCAAAGCTTGTCGCAACAGCTGCAGGAGCCCCAGGGATATTCAATAGTATTGCTGATCTGGAGCCTCCATATACTGCTCCTGTGAATATTCCAATCATAAGTGCTAATGCGCTTTTTGTTTCCCATCCGAAAGTAAAAGATACAAGAAGGGAGACCGCCATAGTTCCTGACAATCCAGGTATAGAACCTATGTAGATACCTAAAAAAACACCGACTGCCACAAGCGCTGTAAGAATTGGATCCTCAAAAGGCGCCAACATATAAATTACATTTGAATCCATATCTTATCCTCCTTATGGCAGAATAACCTGAAAAATTGTATTGAATATAATAAGAATGAAAGCCATTACAACAACTGTAAAAATAAGGCTTTGTAAATACTTGCCATTCATTAAGTAACTCATCGATGTAAATAAAAATATCGGAGTTACAAGTTCAAATCCGACTCCTAAAACAAGCAGCAGACAATAGCCTATAAGCATCAATAACATTAACAATATATCTTTGGTGAAAATATATTCGACAGCAAGCTTAAATTTCTCTTTCAGAACAAAATTCTCACTTTCAGAAACTGTTTTATTAGATTCAAAAAAAATTATTTTTATCATAAATAAAACTATTATACTGCTTAAAAACAAAGGCAGTGCTCCATATGATGAAGGAGCAGGATCATTCATATACATGTTTATAGACTCAATAAATGCACCTGTCCCTATTCCTAACAGCATAAACAAAAAAACTGTTTCCCCCGGTTTAATCTTACTTGACATTAACTCACATCCTTAATATATTGAAAATCATACGAGGATCGATTGAAATCTAATTTATTCCAAGTTCTCCCGGAGATTTATCTATTGTTCCACTCTTATAAAATGCTTCCGCAGTATCTTTTTGCCATCTCTCAAGATATTCTTTTGCTTCATCACCTGTCAACCCTAATGGGCTTATGTTTAATTCTTCCATCAGGTTTACGTACTCTAAATCATTAAACGCTTCCGAAAATGCAGCACTTAATACATCAATTTTCTCTTGAGGAGTCCCATTATTAACAAATATACCATAGAAAGGCCCCCATGGTAAATAATCAGAAAAATCCGGATATTCTTCGGTTACTAATGGAACTTCAGGAAGAACGCCTACACTTTCAGTCGATAATAATGTCAGATATTCGATATACCCTGCCTTATATGATTCTATACCCGATTGTACTTTACAAATTGTAAAATCTGCATGACCTCCTAGAACTGCTGCCAATGCTGACGCATCGCTATCAAATGGTATCTGATTAAACTCTGCTCCTGTTATAGCCGTAATAAATGCACTTACAGACCATGGCATACCTCCCACACCGGTTGTTGCAATATTTATCTTACCCGGGTTAGCTAAAGCATCATCTATGAGCTCTGTAAATGTTAAATATTTTGAACCTTTCTTTACAATAATTCCAACCTTTTCATCACCAATAACAAATACCGGCTCAAAATCTGCGTATGTAAGTTCCGATATACCCAATATTGTATAAAGCTGAGGATTTTCAGCTCCCATCAGCAGTGTATATCCATCGCTTTTTTGTTCGTATACATACTGTGTTGCAATAGCTCCTGTTGCTCCTGGCTTGTTCTGAACTACAATGCTTTTACCAAGTATCTTTTCTGCAATGGAAGCAAGAGGTCTCATCAATGAATCTGTTCCTCCCCCTGCACCCCACTGAACAACGCCTTTTATATCATGTTCAGGAAAAGCAGGAGTATCTTCTTCCTCACATGGAGCAAGTTGCTCATTATTTGGTTCATGCATACATCCTGTCAGTAATAAAAGCATCATGATAATAATTAACAATTCCGCTAATATTTTTTTCATATTTCCTCCAATTACTCTGTATAAATTTATAGTTATAAAAAGCATATCATATGGTACAGATGGGATAAATATGACTGTTTAATCGAAAGCCCTTAAGGACAGTTTTATTAAAAAAATAGCAAATCTAGAAAATCTGCCTTTTGACAGATTCTCATTGTTATAATTATTTATTTAAAATCTGCACTATTCAATCTGTCTAACATTTCCGCCAAATTCAATTCATAATTCGCAGCAATAACTTCAACAGTATCAAACAAGTTGTTGCAAAGCAGGCATTTTCCAGTAATCTCGTCATATTCATGAAAAATTTTTTCTGTTTTCGGATACTTTTCAACTATATCCAACGTTGTCATATCTTTGGTAATCATTTATACAGCCTCCTAGTAATTTTATTTTCCTTCATCAATCATAATAATTGCATTAGCTGGACATAAGTTATAGCACATCCCACATCCATTGCATTTGTCTGAATCAATAATAACTTTTTCTTCAAATTTCAGCGCCTTGCATCTTGTTCTGAAGCACATCCTGCACATTTTACATTTTTCTGTATTTATCTTATATTTCATAAAAATCTCCACTGTGGTATCCGATATTTAACTGTATCCAAACTAAATGTTTATTTTACCTGTTGCAAGGATAACGGCTGAGCCTCCTACTCTTATCTTTTCATTCCCATTTTCCAATATGATCTGAGTAACTATTCTTGAAGGTCTTTCAAGCTTTTCTCCTTGAACAATGTTATTTAAACTATCTAATCTGATAATACCATAATCATATAAATAATAGGTCAATGCTCCATTTGATGTCCCGGTTGCAGCTTCTTCATCTATTCCATACAATGGTGCAAAATTTCTTGAATGAATTTTTCCATCATCAGAGTTAACTGTAAACGCGTGGACTCCGACCACCTTATGCTTTTCAGACAACGAGGTAAGAGATTCCAAATCAGGATTAATCTTTTCAAGTTCATTTTCATTTTTTACAGGCAGCATAATATCTATTAGTCCTGTAGATACCTTTTTAGGAATCAATTCAATATCAGAATATTTACTACATATTCCCTGTGCCCTTGAATCAAGTCCCATAACGCTGTAAAGCTCATTTATATCTTCTTCGGAGAAAATTGTATCAAATATCTTAGGATATGCCATATCCATCAATATTAAGTCGTTATCTGCCATAATTTCCAATTCCCCTGCCAAAGTTATATTTATATATTTACCCGGTTTGATTATTCCTTGATTGAGTAATGCATGAAAGGAAGCTATTGTAGCATGACCGCATAAATCAACTTCCGACACAGGCGTAAAATACCTTATATTAAATGTTTCATTTCCCAATTTTTTAATAAATGCCGTTTCTGAATATCTAAGTTCCGCCGCTGTCTTAATCATAATTTCATCTGAAGGAAAATCCGCTCCATCCGGAAGCATCACAATTCCTGCAGGATTTCCCCCGAACAGCCTGTCTGTAAATGCATCAACAATACTAAATTTCATTTAAATCATCCTTTCCGCATAGATAATCTTAAAATATTATGTAGTCAATAATTTTATTATACCATGATTTAATATTTGTTTCACCATTATTTTCCTCACAAACTTTTATGTCGGTAATATTTTAAATAAAAAAATCCTATCAGCATAAGATAGGATTACTTTTATTTGCTAAAATCAAATGCACCGTGAGGGATTCGAACCCACGACCTTTCGGTTCGTAGCCGAACACTCTATCCAACTGAGCTAACGGTGCAAGATATTTTGGAGGCGCCATCCAGATTTGAACTGGAGATCTAGGTGTTGCAGACCTGTGCCTTACCACTTGGCTATAGCGCCTTAATATTAAGTTTTTGGGGTGAATAGTGGGATTCGAACCCACGACCTCCAGAGCCACAATCTGGCGCCCTAACCAACTAGGCCATATCCACCAAAATATAATTTGGAGCGGGTGAAGGGAATCGGACCCTCGCGACCAGCTTGGAAGGCTGGGGCTCTACCATTGAGCTACACCCGCAAAATAAATTTATATTGGAGCGGAAGACGAGATTCGAACTCGCGACCCTCGCCTTGGCAAGGCGATGCTCTACCACTGAGCCACTTCCGCAATGGTGGAAGAGATTGGATTCGAACCAATGAAGGCGGTGCCAACGGATTTACAGTCCGTCCCCTTTAGCCACTCGGGAACTCTTCCTTATTTTTAATGTTACAAAGCTGGTGGGAGGACTTGAACCCCTAACCTACTGATTACAAGTCAGTTGCTCTACCAATTGAGCTACACCAGCATATATAATTATATTACGCCAATAATTTACCTCTTCGGCTATACTTCTTTTTTAAAATGGCGACCTGGAAGGGGCTCGAACCCTCGACCTCCAGCGTGACAGGCTGGCATTCTAACCAACTGAACTACCAGGCCGCTTTTGCAGTTAATCACTGCATTTGACCTACCAAACATTCTTCAGAAAACTCTGATTAATGAAGTTAGGACTTAAGTGGAAACTATAGGGCTCGAACCTATGACCCCCTGCTTGTAAGGCAGATGCTCTCCCAACTGAGCTAAGCTTCCATATTTATGACCCTACCGGGACTCGAACCCGGGTTATCGCCGTGAAAGGGCGGTGTCTTAACCGCTTGACCATAGGGCCATCATATTTTTTGGTAGCGGGAGCTGGATTCGAACCAACGGCCTCCGGGTTATGAGCCCGACGAGCTTCCAACTGCTCTATCCCGCGACGATAATTCTTGCCAAAGCTTCATATATGGCCCTATTATCATGCTTATTACTGACTCCGAGGGTGGGGCTCGAACCCACGACCTACCGGTTAACAGCCGGTTGCTCCACCATTGAGCTACCTCGGAATAACCCGGCGACGTCTTACTTTCCCAGGCAGTTGCCCGCCAAGTATCATCAGCGCTGAAGAGCTTAACTTCCGTGTTCGAGATGGGTACGGGTGTGTCCTCTTCGCTATTGTCACCAGATATATAAAAGTTCTTTCAGAACTTTCAAAATCGCATAGGAATTTTTAGATTAGACATTTTTGCGCAGTCTCATTCACCAATTTACTTGCTCCTTGCGTCGCATAAATTGGGAATTCGTTGCGAATGACCTACCTTCAATTTTTTTCTCCTTTTAGTCGAAAAAATTGGGTTAGGGCATCTTTGAGGTCAAGACCTCGACCTATTAGTATTGCTCAGCTGAATGCATTGCTGCACTTACACATGCAACCTATCAACCCGTTAACATATCGGGGGTCTTACTCACTTGCGTGATGGGAAATCTTATCTTAGGGCTAGTTTCGCGCTTAGATGCTTTCAGCGCTTATCTAATCCAGACTCAGCTACTCAGCTATGCCACTGGCGTGACAACTGATGCACCGGCGGTCTGTCCATTCCGGTCCTCTCGTACTAGGAACAGCTCCCTTCAAATTTCCTGCGCCCACGGCGGATAGGGACCGAACTGTCTCACGACGTTCTGAACCCAGCTCGCGTGCCTCTTTAATGGGCGAACAGCCCAACCCTTGGGACCTGCTTCAGCCCCAGGATGAGACGAGCCGACATCGAGGTGCCAAACCTCCCCGTCGATGTGGACTCTTGGGGGAGATAAGCCTGTTATCCCCAGGGTAGCTTTTATCCGTTAAGCGATGGCCTTTCCACTCGGTGCCACCGGATCACTAAGTCCAACTTTCGTTCCTGCTCGAGATGTCTCTCTCGCAGTCAAGCTCCCTTCTGCCTTTACACTCTTCGCACGATTTCCGACCGTGCTGAGGGAACCTTTGAGCGCCTCCGTTACTCTTTCGGAGGCGACCGCCCCAGTCAAACTGCCCAACTGACAGTGTCCATATACCGGTTCACGGTATCATGTTAGAAATTCAGTAACAATAGAGTGGTATCCCAACGTTGGCTCCACCGATACTGGCGTACCGATTTCTCTGCCTCCCACCTATTCTGTACAATTGCTACCGAATTCCAATGTCAGCCTGCAGTAAAGCTCCATGGGGTCTTTCCGTCCTGCCGCGGGTAACTCGCATCTTCACGAGTACTACAATTTCACCGGATCTATTGTTGAGACAGTGCCCAAATCGTTACACCTTTCGTGCGGGTCGGAACTTACCCGACAAGGAATTTCGCTACCTTAGGACCGTTATAGTTACGGCCGCCGTTTACTGGGGCTTAAGTTCAAAGCTTCTCTTTCGATGACTTCTCCCCTTAACCTTCCAGCACCGGGCAGGTGTCAGCACCTATACTTCATCTTTCGATTTAGCAGATACCTGTGTTTTTGGTAAACAGTCGCTTGGGCCTGTTTTCTGTGGCCCTTCTAAGCTCCAACAGTTCTGTCTTCACTCTGAAGGGCACCCCTTCTCCCGAAGTTACGGGGTCATTTTGCCTAGTTCCTTAACAATAGTTCTTCCGCTCATCTTTGGATTCTCTCCTTGCCTACCTGTGTCGGTTTACGGTACGGGCACCTTCTTGCTCGATAGAGGCTTTTCTTGACAGTGTGGGCTCAGCTGCTTCACTACTTATTTTCGCTCCCATTCGTATCTCAGGATTGACGTTACGGATTTGCCTGTATCGTCTCCCTACTTACTTAGACGCACTTTTCCAGCTGTGCGCCAGCTTACCCTCCTGTGTCACCCCATTTCTCAAACGCTTAAAGGTGGTACTGGAATTTCAACCAGTTGTCCATCGCCTACGCCTTTTGGCCTCGGCTTAGGTCCCGACTTACCCTGAGTGGACGAGCCTTCCTCAGGAATCCTTAGGCTTTCGATGGGTGAGATTCTCACTCACCTTTCGCTACTCATGCCAACATTCTCTCTTCTGTACAGTCCACGACTCCTTTCGGTAGTGCTTCTATCCGTACACAATGCTCCTCTACCGATGTCGTAAATCTCTTCATTCGCTCAATTTTGATTTTAGCCCCGTTAGAGCTTTTCAAAATCCTTCCTTTTTATCTATTTTAATTAATGAAGGATTTTGAACTGAGATGTCCTCAGTTATCGTTTCATTGAACAGATGAAGAGCTTTACGACATCCCACAACTTCGGTAATAGATTTTAGCCCCGGACATCTTCGGCGCAAAACCACTCGACCAGTGAGCTATTACGCACTCTTTTAATGAATGGCTGCTTCTAAGCCAACATCCTGGTTGTCTGTGTAGTTTTACATCCTTTTCCACTTAATCTATATTTTGGGACCTTAGTTGGTGATCTGGGCTGTTTCCCTTTTGACTATGAAACTTATCTCACATAGTCTGACTCCCTAGCAACATATATATGGTATTCGGAGTTTGATAGGTTTTGGTAACGTATAACGCCCCTAGACCATTCAGTGCTCTACCCCCACTATACTTACTTGAGGCTAGCCCTAAAGCTATTTCGAGGAGAACCAGCTATCTCCGGGTTCGATTGGAATTTCACCGCTATCCACACGTCATCCCGTAGCTTTTAAACGCTAATGGGTTCGGTCCTCCACCAGATTTTACTCTAGCTTCAACCTGCACATGGATAGGTCACCCGGTTTCGGGTCTACAACATACAACTTTCGCCCTTTTCAGACTCGATTTCTCTTCGGCTCCTAACCTTTGGTTATTAACCTTGCTGCATATTGTAACTCGTTGGCCCGTTCTACAAAAAGTACGCGGTCACACTTTTGTGCTTCCACTGTTTTTAGGCTCAGGGTTTCAGGTTCTTTTTCACTCCCCTCCCGGGGTTCTTTTCACCTTTCCCTCACGGTACTGTTCTCTATCGGTCACTGGGTAGTATTTAGCCTTGGGAGGTGGTCCTCCCTGCTTCCCACAAGATTCCTCGTGTCCCGTGGTACTCTGGATCATATCCTCGCTTCAAACTGTTTTGCTTACGTGTCTATCACATTCTTTGGAGGAGCTTTCCAGCTCTCTTCGGCTACAGTTTTCTGTCTCTTTGATATGTCCTCAACCCCAAGTATTTCTACTTGGTTTGGGCTCTTCCGCTTTCGCTCGCCGCTACTTACGGAATCATTTTTTATTTTCTCTTCCTAAGGGTACTTAGATGTTTCAGTTCCCCTCGTTCCCCTCATACAGCTATTTATTCACTGTATGATACATAAGGTTTACCTTATGTGAGTTTCCTCATTCGGATATCTGCGGATTATCGGCTGCTTACGCCTCCCCGCAGCATTTCGTAGTTTGCCACGTCCTTCTTCGGCTCCCAGTGCCAAGGCATTCGCCCTTAGCCCTTTCTATCTTGACCTGTTTGTCATTGTTATGTCTTCATAACATTTTGTTTTGGTTAAATTGTATTTGTTTTATTTAAAATTTGAATTTAACTAATGTCTTCTCTTTTCATTTTCCTATGCAATTTTCAAAGTTCTGTGGTTTTATACTGTATCCTTCAGTCTTGCTTTACTTTTATTTAAAGCAAGCAATAAAACAGCATAAGTCCTTTAGTTCTCCTTAGAAAGGAGGTGATCCAGCCGCACCTTCCGATACGGCTACCTTGTTACGACTTCACCCCAGTCATTGATCCTACCTTCGGCGCCTGCCTCCTTGCGGTTAGCTCAGCGACTTCGGGTATTACCAACTTCCATGGTGTGACGGGCGGTGTGTACAAGACCCGGGAACGCATTCACCGCGACATTCTGATTCGCGATTACTAGCAACTCCGACTTCATGTAGGCGAGTTGCAGCCTACAATCCGAACTGGGATCGGTTTATTGGGATTTGCTCCGGATTGCTCTTTCGCTTCCCTTTGTACCGACCATTGTAGCACGTGTGTAGCCCAAGACATAAGGGGCATGATGATTTGACGTCATCCCCACCTTCCTCCGATTTATCATCGGCAGTCTCTTTAGAGTGCCCAGCTTTACCTGCTGGCAACTAAGGATAAGGGTTGCGCTCGTTGCGGGACTTAACCCAACATCTCACGACACGAGCTGACGACAACCATGCACCACCTGTCTCCCTTGCTTCCGAAGAAGAGAGCACATCTCTGCACTGGTCAAGGGGATGTCAAGCCTTGGTAAGGTTCTTCGCGTTGCTTCGAATTAAACCACATGCTCCGCTGCTTGTGCGGGTCCCCGTCAATTCCTTTGAGTTTCAGTCTTGCGACCGTACTCCCCAGGCGGAGTGCTTATTGTGTTTACTTCGGCACTGACCATCGCTGGCCAACACCTAGCACTCATCGTTTACAGCGTGGACTACCAGGGTATCTAATCCTGTTTGCTACCCACGCTTTCGTGACTCAGCGTCAGTTACAGTCCAGTAAGCCGCCTTCGCCACTGGTGTTCCTCCTAATATCTACGCATTTCACCGCTACACTAGGAATTCCGCTTACCTCTCCTGCACTCAAGTAATACAGTTTCAAATGCTAACTATGGTTAAGCCTTAGCCTTTTACATCTGACACATACTACCGCCTACTCACCCTTTACGCCCAGTAAATCCGGACAACGCTCGCCCCCTACGTATTACCGCGGCTGCTGGCACGTAGTTAGCCGGGGCTTCCTCCTTGGCTACTGTCATTTTTTTCTTCACCAAGGACAGAGTTTTACGATCCGAAAACCTTCTTCACTCACGCGGCGTCGCTGCATCAGGGTTTCCCCCATTGTGCAATATTCCCCACTGCTGCCTCCCGTAGGAGTCTGGACCGTGTCTCAGTTCCAGTGTGGCCGTTCACCCTCTCAGGCCGGCTACTGATCGTCGCCTTGGTAGGCCTTTACCCCACCAACTAGCTAATCAGACGCGAACTCATCCTATACCTCTAACGATTTGACTCATCGACCATGCGGTCATCAAGTGTTATATGGTTTTAATCCCGGTTTCCCGAGGCTATTCCTTTGTACAGGGCAGATTGTTCACGCGTTACTCACCCGTCCGCCACTAGATTTACCTTTTCACTTAGCTCTCGAATTTCAAGTGTGTTGTCTCTTGGATTTAGCGTGAAGCACAAATGTGCAACTCACTGTTTTTCTACATCTTATTATATTATACACTTTTGTGCTTGATGTAGATGTTCGAGCTCTCAGTGAAAAAGTAAATCTCGTTCGACTTGCATGTGTTAGGCACGCCGCCAGCGTTCGTCCTGAGCCAGGATCAAACTCTCGTTTTATATTCTTGCTCAAGATAGCGCTTAGCTTATCTTTGTCTTTCTTTACTTTGGTTCTTTAGTTCTTTTTTTCTTTGAACTCTCAAAGGTTTCTTATGCTGTTTTATTGTCTAGGTTCTTCGCTGTTTTTTGCGACAGCTTAAGTAGTTTATCACATCTCATCAATGTTGTCAACTGTTTTTTTATTTCCAAATCTTTATAAACCGGAATGAAATCTTATCATATTTAACAACTAATGTCAAGTATGTTTTTCATTTTGTTTGCCGTCCTCATCGACAGCTTTGTTAGTTTAGCATAACTCGAATTCGATGTCAACTGTTTTTTCTATATTTTTTTATCTTATATTCAGTCTATGTGTTCCAAATTCGAAGTGCTTAATAATTGTAGCTTACTTGATTGCCTTTGTCAATCCCCTTTTTATCTTTTTAGTTTTCCTTTTATATTTGGACTTTTGTAGCTTAATTGTTAGCGAACAAATCTATTATATGAAGTCACCGGCTAATGTTTCATTCAAAACATATGCTTATCATTATAAATTTCAATATTTATGAGAATTTTAACGAATTATGTAAAATTATAGATAATATTGTTGAGTTTAAAACCTAATTATAATATAATTATTTAAATGCTACAAATTATACAGGATGGTGGATATATGAAAAACGCATCAGTTAATAATCTTTCTTCATCTGAATTATCTTATTTTTGTACTCAGGTTGCAATGATATTGAAATCGGGAATGCTGATTTCTGACGGTATCAACTGGATGTACACTGACATGGAAGATGGAAATATTAAGCAGGTTCTTGGCTTGTTAAGATCCGAACTTTCTGGCAAGGTTCCTTTGTATAAGGCAATGGAAAATTCCGGTTGCTTTCCTCCATATATAATAAATATGTGTCAGATAGGAAGTATGACAGGGCGGTTGGATGATGTATTAAACGCTTTAGCAGAATACTATGATAGAGAATCGTATTTAAAATCAAAGATACGAAATTCTGTATTTTATCCCTTAATGCTGTTTATTATGATGTCTTTTGTAATTATTATTCTTGTCACAAAAATATTTCCAATATTTGAAAGCATGATCCAAGAGCTAGGATATACTAAAAACTCGTTTGCAATATCTTTTTCAACAGGTGTCATTATAGGTAAGGTTGTCTTAATTACTGTGCTCGCATCAATGATATTAATTGCTGTTGCATACATACTCTCCCGTACAGACAGCGGAAAAACAATTTTAAATAAACTTTTAAATAATTTTGTCTTTTCAAAATCAATAATGAAAAAAATTACTGCTTACAGATTTGCTTCAAGCATGTCTTTGCTGTTATCAAGCGGAATGAATGTTGAAAATTCAATTAACACACTTCTCGACATAGTACAAGAACTCGAACTAAAAAGCAAAATCAAAAAATGCAGTGATTATTTAAGTTCGGGAAATGACTTTGTTGAATCAGTTTCAAAATTATCATTGTTTTCGAGCATGCATTTACAAATGCTCAATATGGGTCAGCGAACAGGAGAAATGGACGTTGTAATGAGAAAACTTACAAACATATACGAATCTGAAGCAGATCAATCTATAAATAGAGCGGTTTCGTTGATAGAACCAGTTCTTGTAGGTACCTTGTGCATTGTAATCGGATTTATATTGATTTCTGTCATGCTTCCTTTAATGAATATAATGTCTTCAATTGCTTAAGAAAGGATTTCTATGTTGAAAAATATTAAATTAAAAATCTTTACAATAATTTTTATTATTTTTTTTATCTGCTATTTTTATAATTCTGTTGAAAATGTTCATAGTTCAGCTGAAAAGGAAAAGTACGACATATTAGCAGATGCGATTAAGAGAAGTGCTGTTCAGTGTTACGCAATTGAAGGATTTTATCCACCTGATATTACGTATCTGGAAAATGAATACGGATTAATTATTGATCATAACAAGTATGTAATAAGCTACTCTATTTTTGCTTCAAATATAATGCCTGATATAGAAATATATTTAAAATAAGGAAGAGCTAAATGATTAAAGAAAAAAATTCAAATAAATTTTCGTTTCAATTTGTTTTTATTATGCTTCTTTTCCTGATGATTGTTATTTTATCAGTAATGATTATATTGCTTGGAAAAGATGTATACTTGGGTATTAATTGCAATAGGAACTCTAATTATACAAAAAGAGTTTCTTTGTCATATGTTTCAAATAAAATACGTCAAAATGACGAGAACGGCAATATCCGTATTGAAGATATAAATGGCAATAATGCAATAGTCATAACTGAAACATATGATACAGAAAATTACGAAACATGGATTTATTATTATGATAACAGCATTTACGAAATGTTTACAGATGCAGGCATGAAATTTAATCCTGATGACGGAATGAGGATAATGGATGTAGAAAACTTCGAAATAGAAAAACTTTCTAGTGATTTGTACAAGTTTACTACATCTGAAAATGATAAAACTTCTGAACTTATAATAAATTTATATTCTGAATAAGAGGTTAAAATGAAAAACAAGGTCTCTATAAACTTAGAATTATCTCTGGTTGAAATAATTATATCCATATTAATATTCGCCGTATCCGGAGTAATAATCTTAAACTGCTTTGCAGCAGCAAAATTTACCCAATTAAAAGCAAATGATATGGTTACAGCCGGTAATATAATACAATCAACTGCAGAAATTATTAAGTCTTCTAATAACATAGATGAAATGAACGATTATATGGATAGTAACTTCAATGCAATTAAATCAAATGGCAATAACATAAGTTATATAAACTATTTAAGTAATACCTGGACTGCATGTTCAGAGCATGACAGTGAATACAGCATAATGATTGAAATCAGCAGTTCACACAGAAGCTCGGGAATTCTAAAAGATATTGTAATAACCGCTCTAAAATCAAAACCATATCCATTTATTGACAGGGAGCACAATAGTACAGTCGTATATAAAATCGAAACCAAGAAATTCTTCCCGCTTAACGATGTAAGGAGGTAGCTGTGGAAAACAGAAAACATAAATCTTCCAGTGTATCAATTGGTATGGGAGGATCTCTCATAGTAATTATATTTGTCTCTTTATGCCTTACAATTTTTTCCGTATTATCATTTACAACTGCTTATTCTGATTTAAAATTGTCAAAAAAAACAGCTGAAATGAACTTTGATTACTATAAGGTTCACGGAAATGCTGAGGAAAAGCTGGCTGAAATATATGATACGCTTATTTCAGATAAAGACATAGAGAATATATCTGATGCTGTACTTTTACTTGATCAAGTTAATAACATCTCAATAGTTGATCAAACTAATGATTCAGCGAGAATTTATTATGAATCAATTGGTGAAAAAAATCAAAAAATCTGTGTAACATTAGTCATTAGCTTCGATGAAAGCACTCAGCAGCCAAATTATTATATTGAAAAATGGAAATTATCATCAATTGAGCTGCCGGCTTACGAAGAAGAAAACTACAACCTATGGGAAGGATTTGAATAAACATGAAGAAAATTATAGATATTTTTAAATATGCTATTGAAAAAAAAGCTTCGGATATTTTTATTATAGCAGGAATACCTCTTTCTTATAAAATAATGGGAGAAATTGTTTCGGCTGATGATATTCCTCTGACTGCAGAAGATACTTATGTAATTATTTATGAAGTCTTTAAAATAGCAAAAAAAGATAACATTGATGAATTATATAATATCGGAGATGCTGATTTTTCATTTTCTGTACCAAAGCTCGGAAGATTCAGAGTAAGTGCATACATGCAGAGAAATTCATATGCAGCTGTTATACGGTCTGTTTTTTTTGATCTTCCTGATCCAAAAAAATTAGGTATACCTGATGATGTAATGAACTTATACACAAAGACCAAAGGACTGATTTTAATAACAGGGCCGGCAGGCAGCGGTAAATCTACTACTCTTGCATGCATAATCGACAAAATAAACAGTGAACGCAACTGCCACATAATGACATTTGAAGATCCAATTGAATTTATACATAAGCACAAAAAATCTATAGTAAGTCAAAGGGAAATAACTACAGACTCTAAAGACTATGTATCCGCCCTTCGCTCTGCACTTCGGCAAGCCCCTGATGTAATGCTTATCGGTGAAATGCGAGATCTGCAGACTATAGAAATTGCTCTTACAGCAGCTGAAACAGGGCACCTTGTTCTTTCAACCCTTCACACAACAGGAGCCGCAAATACTATGGATAGAATAATAGACGTATTCCCTTCTAACCAACAGCAGCAAATACGAATACAACTGTCAATGCAGCTAAGAGCTGTAATATCCCAGCACTTGATTCCTTCTCCTGTTTTAGGCAGAGCTGCTGCATTTGAAGTTATGGTAGTTAATAATGCTGTTTCAAATTTAATTAGAGACTCTAAAGTGCATCAACTAAACAGTGTCATTTATTCTTTGGACGGAAAAGGAATGAAATCTATGGATACAAGTATTTTAGAGTTATATAGAAGCGGAATGATAACAAAGGAGAATGCCTTGCTCTATGCCATGGATCCAGATGCAATGGCAAGAAAATTAATATAAAAATTCAGGGAGGGCTTACGCCCTCCCATGCATTTAATATTCATATTTTTTTGTGTAATATTTTGAATCTATTAGTTTGTTCGTCTGTTCTATAACCCTAGGACTATTGGATTGTTTCGCTGTCGAAGCAATTGTCGAATCCATAAGCTTCCAATGTTCTCCGTCAAAATACATCTCATTTAAGGTTATCCACCCTGTTTCTTCTGTATAAACTTCATTCCAAGCGTGGTATGCGCTTAAATTTGACGAATACCCAGTTACAAGCTTTGTAGGAATTGATTGTGATCGAAGCATGGCTGCCATTACAGACGAATAATCAAAGCATATACCCTTATTACTTTTAAGTATCTCATCCGGAACAGGAAGATACCCGCTCTTTACTGTCTTTGCCTTATCGTTGTCGTATACAATGTTTGAAATTACATAATCATATATAACATCTACTTTTTCTATATCTGTTGCTTTCCCTTCAGTAAGCTCCTCTGCTTTTTTTGCAGTGTCAGATTCGTCTGAATAATTCACCATTTGATTTGATACTAAATATGGAGCATTTGGATCAGTTAACTTAACATCAATACTTATGGTCTGTTTCGTAGCATATTTGTTTGAACTAATGTTTTCAAACACTTTGATCTTATACTTTCCGTCTCCCATCTGAAGTGGAAATGTATCATATTCTCCTTTATTGTTTAAGTCATATGTATATTGCTCAGATTCTTTTTCAATTATTACCTTAAGCTTTTTTGTAGTTTCATCTAAATATCTTACTTTTATATAGCCATCAGCAGAATCCGATACATCAATTTCCGATTTTGATCCTTTGTACAAATCTTCACCATATGCAGCAGATGAAAAAGCAATTATCATAATCAATGAAATAATCAATATTCTTAATATTTTCATAGCTCGTCAACTCCTGTATGTAGGCCTTTTCATATTCAATGGCATAGAAAAAGCTTTGCTGGAGACAGCAAAGCTAACAATCATAAATGTACCAACGTACAGCAACTGGCTGTCATACCATTTTCATGGGTTAGACCCTATAGCTTTGCGCCATTTCCTTTAGAAAATTTTGCCTATTTAATTAAGTTAATAGTATCATACCCTCATATGTTTGTCAACAAAATAGTTGAATATATGACGTTATATTTACTATTCTCTTTTTATGCTATAAAACGCAGCCTCTGTTCCATTATAATAGCCGTACTTCTTAAGTTGCATGCCCATATTTATCAGTGATTTTATGGCTCCTACATTATTTATATCCGTTACCGCCGTAATTTCATCAATTCCCAATTCATATAATCCATAATCAACAATTGCTCTGCTTAATTCAGATGCATATCCCTTATTCCAGTATTCTGGTAGAATTTTTGTTCCCAGTTCGACTCCTTTTATTTTATTTGAATATATTAAACGTGTTATACCAATTATTTCACCTGTTTCTTTTATTGCTACCGCCCAGCTGTTCAATTTGTTTTTTTTATATTCATTTATATATTTCTTTATCTGCCTTCGGCATTCTTTTTCATTACTTAATTTAACCCACGGTAAAAATTCAATAATTTTCTTATCACTTTCTATTTTATAAAGGCTTGGAACATCTGCTTCCTCAAATTCTTTTATAATTAACCTGTCAGTTTCCACAACAATATTCATTTCTTACCTCACTCCATAATTTATTTCTTGTAATATATTATGTTAACAGGAGTTGATTGTGTTATTCTTTTGAATGGCTGTTTTTTATGACTTAATATTCAAATAATTTTGTGAGGTTTTTGTACGATTTAGAGTAAAAAAATAAACCTACCATAATTTGATAGGTTCATCTGTTAGTGCGGATGAAGGGACTCGAACCCCCACGGTATCCCGCTAGATCCTAAGTCTAGTGCGTCTGCCAATTCCGCCACATCCGCGAAGTCGCTTTCGTCAGCAACAAAATTGATTATACTACTGCGCTGCTACTTTGTCAAGATTTTTTTTACACGATTTTTTTTTAAAATTTACAAGTTTTTCAAAGCTATCTATTATCTCAATATTATTGCTGAATATTGATGTTTGTTTTGCAAATGAAAAGCTCGTTGTATACGCAACAGGCTTGTTATAAGCGTTCGCAAATTTAACAGTATGCGAAGTTCCTCCTCTCTGTCCTCCTTCTATCACAATTATTCCGTCAGAGAGAGCAGCAACAATCCTATTTCTATCTATAAAGGCATGTTTTTCTGTCTTTGCGTTTGGAGGCAGCTCTGATACTATTGCGCCGCCGTTTATAATTATCATATTATACAAAACTTTGTTATTCTTAATTACATGAAGATGCCCTGAAGGTATAACTGCTATTGTTTTTCCTCTGGCTTGTAGACATCCATTATGAGCAGACTCGTCACAACCTGATGCAAAACCACTTACTATGCAGCACTGCTCCTCTGTAAGTCTCTCTGCAAAGATTGAACTGACTTCGTATCCCTCCTGTGAAGGATTCCTTGATCCTACTATAGCGATGATGTTTTCCTGATTAAGTAAATTCTGATCACCATCTACATAAAGAATTAATGGTTTATCTTCTATAGTCTTAAGCCTCTTCGGATATCTTTCATCATATATGCCTATAATTTTAATCTTATTTTTTTTACAGCATTCAAAAATTTCCAATGCATCTCTTTCTATTTTTTCCAGGTCAATTTTAAGCCTCTTAACTCCCATATCCTTCAACAGCTTTACTATATCGTGAAAGTTATTTAACTTTATTTTCTTGTTTTCAATGTATCTTAAAATTTTAGTTATTGTTTTTCTTCCTAAACCATTAACCAGCTGTAATCTGATTATATCTTCGTTGCTTACCATCTCATTCCCCTTATTTCAATAATGTAAGGTCTATCCCTAATCCCTAGCATAGTCATGTTTCTACATTTTATCACATATTACTTCAAAAAAAAACTCTTCTTTTTAAAAGAAGAGTTAAGAAAATTTAATTATTTATCCTATTGTTACCAGTGAATCTCCTGTGCTAACCGTTGCTGATTTAGAAATATAAATTTTATTTATTACTCCGTCCTTAGGAGATACTATCTCATTTTCCATTTTCATTGCCTCAAGTATAAATAAAATATCTCCGGATTTAACGCTTTGGCCTTCTGACACTTTAACATCTAGTATAGTGCCCGGCATTGGAGCTGATATCGTTTCACCTTCTGTACTATCAGATTGTACTTTTTTTACAGGTGCTACCTGCGGCGCAGGTTCAACCCTGCTGGCAGGTTCTTTCTCAACCTGTACAGGCTGCTGTACAGGTTGATATGTAAATGCCCCTTGATTTGCACCAACCTCCTCAACTTCTACTGCATATGCTTTTCCGTTTACAGTTACATTAAATTTTTTCATTTTATCCTCCGTTATCTCATTAACTTAATTCTTCCGCTTAATGCCCATATAGAGTCAATTTCAGAAGTTCTCTTTATATTTTTTACAATAAAATCATCAGTGCTCTTACCTAACATACATGCAATGGCAGCAGTTATGGCAGCAACAACCTCTTCTTCTTCGTCCATTAATGATAATGCTGCAGCTATTGCTGCTGTTATTTCATCTTCTTCTGCAGCAGTATGGTCATTAATTTCAAACTTTTCGTCATTTTTATTTTTAAATAATTTATTTAAAAAACTCATCTATTTTACCTCTCTACAGGGGAATATTGCCATGCTTCTTTTCTGGCTTTAAAACTCTTTTACCTGTTAACATGTCAAATGAACTTATTATTCTTTTCCTTGTCTGTGAGGGTTCAATGACTGCATCAACATATCCTCTTGCTGCAGCAATATAAGGATTTGCAACGGTATTTCTATATTCCTCTATTTTATTTCTGCGCGTTTCATCTTTATCTTCTGAAATTTCTATATCCTTTTTAAATATTATGTTTGCAGCACCTTCAGGTCCCATTACTGCTATCTCCGCTGTCGGCCACGCCAATACCATATCTGCACCTAATTCTTTATTGCACATTGCTATATAAGAACCGCCGTATGCTTTCCTTGTAATTATGGTAACTTTGGGAACTGTTGCTTCTGAATATGCATACAGCATCTTTGCCCCGTGTCGGATAATCCCTCCGTACTCTTGGTGAGTGCCTGGTAAAAATCCAGGAACATCCATTAATGTAAGAAGAGGAATATTGAAAGCATCACAGGTTCTTATAAATCTTGCCGCCTTGTCAGATGCGTTAATATCAAGACATCCTGCCAATGCTTTTGGCTGGCTTGCAATTACTCCTATACTTCTTCCGTTTAATCTCATAAAACCCGTTACTATGTTCAAAGCGTAGCAAGGTTGATATTCCATAAATTCTTTATCATCAGCAATAGAATAAATTACATCCTTCATATCATATGCTTTATTTGGATTTTCAGGTATTATATCATTCAAGGATTCATCTATTCTGTTTAAATCATCGTTAACTTCCTTAGCAGGTGCTGTTTCCAAATTATTTTGCGGTAAAAAGCTCAATAACTTTCTTATATGTCTCATACATTCTTCCTCTGAATCATCAACAAAATGAGCAACACCGCTTATTGAATTGTGAGTCATTGCGCCTCCCAATTTTTCACCGGAAACAACTTCACCTGTAACAGTCTTTATTACATTCGGTCCGGTAATAAACATTTTACTTACATTTTGAACCATAAATATAAAGTCAGTCAATGCAGGAGAATAAACCGCCCCTCCAGCACACGGACCTAATATGACAGATATTTGAGGAATAACCCCAGAAGCAAGTGTATTGTTATAAAATATTTTTCCGTATCCTGACAGAGCATCCACTCCTTCTTGAATTCTGGCTCCGCCGGAATCATTTATACCGATCAATGGAGCTCCTACTTTTATTGCCATTTCCTGAGCTTTTACTATTTTTGCTGCATGCATTTCTCCCAATGAGCCGCCTATGACAGTAAAATCCTGTGCATATATGTATACTAATCTACCGTCTATCGTTCCATAACCCGAAACGACACCTTCACCCGGTGCAGATTTCTTTTCCATTCCAAAGTTTGCGCACCTATGCTCAACAAACGCATCTAGTTCCACAAAACTATTTTCATCAAGCAGCTTTATTATTCTTTCCCTAGCTGTAAGTTTTCCGTTTTTGTGCTGTTTATCCACAGCCATCTGACCGCCGCCAAGCATTATTTTTTTTGTTTTTTCTCTGAGTTCCGCTATTTTTTCGTTTGGCAATTTTTTTCTCCTGCCTTTCTTTACATATATGGTTGCCAATATATAAAATAATAAATTTCAACGATAAAGTCAAACATTAAATTTATTACTTTGACTTTCAAAGTATATTATATTATAAAATTCTTGTCAATATCTTTATACTCATAGAATGTTTATTTCTTTAATACTATATACAATAAATCAATTTCCGTTGTACTGCATATATTGATAATACAAGGATTATAATAGAAAGGTGTGTTCCTGTGATTATTAAGAAAAATCAATATACCAAAACAAAACCATCTAGGAATATAAATATGATTTTTAGAAAATATGGCACTCATAATAACCTTAAAAGAAAAGAACGGAAGGTGATATAATGGAACTTCAAGTACCCGGGTTCGTCGATAAATCAATAAATGAAGAAGCTTTTCCGGGCAGTCCATTAGTTCTTGGAGATAGTGGCCCAGCCGTCCTAAATACAAAAAATGCTTTGAATGCTATATCTGTTAATTTTCCTTCTATTCCTAAAATATCTCCCATAACGCCTACATTTGATGAGTCAATGGAGATTGCCGTCAAACAGTTTCAGCACATATTTAATCTACCTGTAACAGGAATAATAGACAAAATAACATGGTATGAAATAAGAAAAGTATTTTCTGCTGTAAAGAAACTTGCTCAAACAACTGCAGACAACTCTCTGGCTGCTGAGATACTGCCAAACTTAGGGAATGGCAATGAATCTCTTGAAGTTATTCCAAAAGTTCAGCTTGTGCAGTATTTCTTAAATGTATTTTCAGCTTATCATTCATCCATACCTGCCGTAGATATAAATGGCATGTTGAATACCATGACTATAAATTCGATAACAGAATTTCAAAAAACATTTAATATTCCAGCAACCGGAGAAATCGACTGTGAAACCTGGAACAATATGTATTACAGCATGCAGGGGATACTTAACACTTTGCCGCCTACTGCTATTTCGCTTCCCGCGCTCTTATATCCGGGTGAAACATACAGCGAGGGTTCAGAAGGCTCCGAAGTTTATATTATGCAACAGTACTTAGAATTTATTTCAAATGCTATTCCTGACATTCCTTCTATAGATCCTACTGGTATATTTGATTATATCACAACTGAATCTGTAATTGCTTTTCAAACTTTGTACGGGATAACACCTACCGGTATAATAGAACAGCAAACTTGGAATAAAATTGTGGATGTATACAGGCAGCTTAGATTTTCAGACAATAGACCGACAAGTCAATTTACAGACACTGTTCTTGAACAAACTGAATGAAACGAGGTAATTTATGAGCACACCTGAATCTAATATAATAATACCTGCACAAACTCTTCCTCATGTGATTGTTCCTTTTCCACTGGAAATAACTGTACATCTGGGTTCACCTGATGATAAAAGTGCGTTAAATGTTACAGTGCCGTATATAGATTATATAAAAAACGTTGCTTCCAGCGAGTTGTATCCTACCTGGCCGGAAGAAGCGCTCAGAGCAAACATTTATGCTATAATATCAACTACTATGAATAGGGTTTTTACTGAATGGTACAGATCAAGAGGCTACGATTTTGACATTACCAGTTCTCCTCAATATGATCAAGCATACGTTCCAAACAGAGGTATATTCAGCAATATTTCAGACTTAACTAATGAAATATTCGACCAATATATTACAAGGTCCGGACACGTGGAGCCTTTATTTGCCGTATTTTGTGATGGACGACAGGTCCAATGTAATGGCCTTCTTCAATGGGGAACCGTAGACTTAGCAAATCAAGGCTACGATGCTTTAGATATTTTAAAGTACTATTATGGTAATGATATTCTTCTTGTTGAAAGCAATATTCCTACAACTACAACAGAAACATATCCCGGTTCACAATTGAAGCTTGGCGATTCTGGAATATCAGTATTCCGAATGCAGCATTCGTTAAATAAAATTTCCGAAAACTATCCTGCTATTCCCACCGTGGATATTACCGGTTACTTTGATGAAAAAACAGAAGAAGCAGTAAAGGTATTCCAAGAAGTTTTTGGTCTTCCCGTTACAGGAATTGTTGACATGGAAACGTGGTACTTTATCAGAAGAATCTATGTAGCTGTCGAAAGGCTGTATGAATTAAATACAGAGGGTTTATCGCAACAAGAACTGTTGGATTTGTATGCGAATGTTATTTTAGAGGAAGGAAATCGTCCTGTTGTCGGACTGCTCCAATATTTTTTAAATGTACTTTCCTCTGTTTATCCTGCAATTCCTGCTGTAACAATTGACTCTTATTATGGCCCCGAAACTACTGATGCTGTTAAAGTTTTTCAAGAAATAATGGGTTTGCCTCCTTCCGGTATAGTAGATCTCAGAACATGGGCTGAGATCTACAAGGCTGTTTATGCAATTTTGACAAGTGTTCCTGTAGAAGATATCTACCTTCCTCTCATCAATTTTATGGGAATGGAATATAGAGAAGGCATGAATAAAATATATCCGGGAATTCTTATATTAGACATAATGTTGAATTATCTGTCTACTAAAATACCGGAAATACCTGCCGTCAAAATAGATGGAAATTTTAGTGAAGATAAAGCTGCTTCTGTAAGAGTATTTCAAGAGCTGTATGGTTTAGAACCCACAGGGGTTGTAGATGCCCAAACATGGAACATGATAATGAATATATACAGAAATTTCAGATATGCTGAAACTTAATATTTTTCAGTAACAAGAGTGCTAAGCGCTCTTTTTTTATTAGAAAAGCCCCCCTATATGGCATGCGGAATCAAAATACAAAGTTCCATGACGTAAACTTTTTTATATTGAAGCTATTGACAAATATAAATCATTTGCTAAAATAATAGTGTAGCTGGCACTCATTTATATCGAGTGCTAACAAATGCACGATTTAATTACAAACAAGCTATAGATAAAGGAAGGGATGTATTATGGCAAAAAAACAATTTAGATCTGAATCTAAAAGGCTTCTTGATCTTATGATTAATTCAATTTACACACACAAGGAAATTTTTTTGAGAGAGCTTATTTCAAATGCAAGCGATGCAATTGATAAAAGCTACTATAAATCTTTGACAGATAGCAGTATAGAATTTAATAAGGATGATTTTTACATAAGAATTTCTCTAAATGAAGATGACCGGACTCTAAAAATATCTGATTCAGGAATAGGCATGACAAAAGAAGAATTGGATTCAAACCTTGGAACAATTGCAAAAAGCGGATCTTTTGATTTCAAGTCAAACAGTGAAGCAAAAGAAGGCGTTGACATCATAGGGCAATTTGGAGTAGGATTCTATTCTGCTTTTATGGTTGCTGAAAAAGTAACCGTAATAAGCAAGGCACTAGGTTCAGAGGAAGCGTATAAATGGCAGTCTAACGGTACAGACGGCTATACGATAACTTCATGCGAAAAAGAAACAACAGGAACAGACATAATAATTACAATAAAGAAAAATACAGATGATGAAAATTATGATGAATTTCTTGATCCGTACAATATAAAATCGCTTGTAAAAAAATATTCCAACTTCATTAAATACCCTATAAAAATGATGATGAAGAAAAGAAAATTGGAAGAAGGAACCGAGAACGAATATAAGGATTATTTTGAAGATGAAATATTAAACAGCATGGTTCCTATATGGAGAAAAAACAAAAGTGAGCTAAAACCTGAAGACTATGAAAATTTCTATATGGACAAACATTTTGGATTTGAAAAACCTTTAAAATACACTCACGTAAGCGTTGAAGGAATCACCAGCTACAATGCATTACTGTATATTCCGTCAAGAGCCCCCTTTGACTTCTATACAAAAGAATTTGAAAAGGGTCTGGAGCTCTACTCAAACGGAGTGCTTATAATGAATAAATGCAGCGACCTTCTTCCAGATTATTTCGGATTTGTTCAAGGACTGGTGGATTCGGCTGATTTGTCTCTTAATATTTCAAGAGAAACTTTGCAGCACGATAGGCAGCTTCAATTCATTGCCAAGAAAATAAAAGAAAAAATAAAAAGTGAGCTTCTGGCAATGCTAAAGGACGATAGAGAAAACTATCTGAAGTTTTTTGAAAACTTCGGAAGATCCTTAAAATACGGGTTGTATAGTGAATGGGGAGCAAACAAGGAAACTCTGCAAGATCTGGTTATGTTCTATTCTTCAACAGAGAAAGCACTGGTAACATTAGATGAATATGTGTCCAGAATGAAAGAAGACCAAAAATACATTTATTATGCTTCCGGAGAAAATGTAAACCTCATTGCAAAACTTCCTCAAATAGAGCTTGCAACAGACAAAGGATATGAAATACTTTTCTTCACAGATGAAATTGATGAATTCTCAATTAAGGTACTCGCAAAGTATAAAGAAAAAGAATTCAAAAATGTATCAAATGCAGATTTAGATTTAAAATCAGATGATGATAAGAAGAGTTCAGAAGAAAATACGGATATATTTAATTATATGAAGGAAGCTCTGTCAGATAAGGTTAAAGAAGTAAGAGCCTCCAAGAGATTAAAAACTCATCCCGTGTGCCTGGCCACCGAAGGCGAACTGTCGATTGAGATGGAGAAGGTGCTAAACGCCATGCCAGACAATATGGCCGGTGATGTTCACGCGGAAAAAATACTGGAAATAAACACAGACCATCAAATGTTTGAAAAAATCAAACAGTATTACCAAGATGACAAAGAAAAGCTGAAAGTACTGTCTAATGTATTGTATGACCAGGCACTTCTTATTGAAGGATTAGCAATTGAAGACCCTGTACAATATGCAAATAACGTATATGAGCTTATTGAAAAATAATAATCTTACATTATAAATTAAGAACTTAGGTTGAAGCTGACCTAGGTTCTTTTAAATTTCAATCTTTTACCGTTTGCAAGACATCATTATTTTATTAATGATGTAAATGCTCTTTTTTTCTCCTGCTGAGCAATTATTAAATATCTTATTTTTTATGGATTATTATACCAAAATAATCTCAATATTTTATTCATAACATATATTAATAGAGTAAAATAAATTTTAGAGGTAAACAATGATATACAGAAATTCTGAAATCAGTAATATAGATGTAAAATATCAAAATTTCATACCAGGCGGACCTCCTGTTAATTTTGTTATAATTCCAGAATATATAACAGTTCATCTTGGCAATCCTGATGAAGAGGCAGAAAATATAATTGTTCCTTATATTAATTATATCAAAAATGTTGCATCCTCTGAGCTTTATCCAACATGGCCTGAGGAGGCATTGAGAGCTAATATTTACGCCATAATATCTTTTACTCTTAACAAAGTGGGTCTTGAATGGTATCGTTCAAGAGGGTATGATTTTGACATTACAAATTCAACCCAGCATGACCAGGCATATGTTGAAAACAGAGGCATCTATGACAACATAAGCAACATTACCGATGAGATATTCAATCATTATGTAGTAAAGGGCGAACAAGTTATACCATTTTCAACTAAATATTGTGATGGCAGAATCTCACAGTGCGACGGACTATCTCAGTGGGCTACGGTTGACCTGGCAAACAACGGTTATTCCGCATTAGATATTTTAAAATATTTTTATGGCGAAGATATTTCAATCAAAACAGACACTCCTATAGGAGGCATAGGATTGACTTTCCCAGGAAAACCTCTTATGTTAGGTGATTCAAGTATTATCGTACTAAGAGATCAATTAGCATTAAACAGAATATCTGATAATTTCCCTGCTATTCCAAAAATCCCCGTCACCAGCGGATACTTTGATGAGTATACCGAAACATCAGTCAAAGAATTCCAGAGAATATTTAATTTGCCGGTTACAGGTATCATTGACCAGGCAACATTTTATAAAATACGGGAGATTTATGTAGCTGTTACTGAATTAGCCGAATTAACTGCGGCAGGATCAATTTATGAAGAAATTTACGGCATAACAATCGGAACTTTGCTTCAGGGCGATATACGCCCAAGGGCAACATATTTGCAATATTTTTTGTATGTTTTATCTTTGTATTATAATAGCATTCCGTCAATTAATCTTACCGGCATATTTGATGAACCGACAAGACTGGGAGTAATAGAATTTCAAAAAATAGTAGGCCTTCCTGCCACAGGTATTGTAGATACAGAAACATGGAATAAACTGTACGAAGCAATCCGCGGCGTATTTAATACACTTCCTCCTGAAGAAGTTTACTTGCCATATTTCAGATACCCAAGCATTGAATTTGTTAAAGGAATGGGACTGGAACAGCCAGGTGTTTCATTTATACAGCAAATGCTGTCTTATATATCATTGACGATACCATCGATACCTCCTGTACCGGAAAACGGAATATTTGGCGAAGAAACAGAAAAAGCAGTTATAGCTTTTCAGAATCTTTTTGGTCTTGAACCAACCGGAACAGTCAATGAAGCCACTTGGAATGAATTGAGCCGAGTCTACAGAGAACAAAGATATTCGGGAATAATTGCCCCGCAAGATACGGTTTAATTGTAATGCAAACGATAAGTTCTTCGAAAAACACTTATTAGCACCAATCAATAAGCTTCCGTAATTTGTTCAGTGCATAATTCAAGGCTGTTAATAATATACATGCATACATAAAAAGCTATTAAATTTTTCTACGGTAAAAAATCAAGCAAACTGAAAAGCAATTTTAAGCGTAAATTGCTCAAAATTGCTTTTCTTTAATAAACTGTATATTTTTATTGTTCAAAAAATTCTTCAAGAGTTAGCCCTGATTCATATACATCCGTAGCCATCTCCACTCCCAAATATCTTATATGCCACGGCTCATACATATATCCGGTAATATCTTCCTTTCCTTTCGGATAACGAACTATAAATCCATAATTATGTGCATTTTCTGATACCCATTTGCCTTCGGCCGTTTCTCCGAAAGTATCATCTAAAGCAAAATTCATTGCCTCGCAAGTTATATCCATAGACAGCCCCGTCTGATGTTCGCTTTGCCCTGGTTTTGCACTAAATGTGTCCGCAGCCGCCTGACCGTGATTAGCAACATAAGAAGAATACAGCGATGATTGTGTATTGTAGGACCTATAGCCCGAGCGTGCATATAGATCGTATCCTTCTTCCTTTGCAGCAGCAAAAAGATTCTTCAAAGCCTCATATGCAGCCTCTCTAAGCTGATTCACCTCAGGATTTAAAAGCACCGTAGGAAGCTCTGTTATTTCCGTCAAATCTTCCGGCACATAATCGCTGGGTAGATTATTGACCCTATTTACCAGCACATCTATTGCTCCGGGATTTCCTACTGTTACTACTTCTTCAATCTCTAATGACTCTTCGGCATCTGGATTCTCCTCAGACTCTGAAGGGATTTCTTCCGGTTCTTCCACAGGATCAGGCTGTTCAACAGGAATCCCTTCCTGTTCTTCGATACCATTATCTGACGGTTCCTCATTCACAGGTTCGTTGGGAATATTATTACTACCTGGTGTATTATTATCTGCTGATATCTTTTTTATAATCATTATAGATCCAAATAAAATCAGTAACAATGCTATAACTAAAATTAAAACTCTATCCACTCTAATTCTCTTTTTATGTTTCATTTTCTTTCCTTCTATAATTTCTAAAGTTTTTTCCACATTATAATTGCATCTTCAATCGGCTTTGAATAGTAACGAGGTCTCTTTCCTACTGATACAAATCCAAATTTTTCATAGAGGTTTATTGCCGGTATATTTGTCTCGCGAACCTCCAGAGTCATAGAACTGATCTCCGAGCATCTGCATATTTCCACCATTTTGCTTATCAGCATTCCGGCTATGCCTCTATTTCTATACTCCGGTAATATTGCAACATTGGTTATATGGCATTCATCCAAAATTCTCCACATTCCCATGTAACCCACAATTTTATCATCTTCCTCTGCGCACTGATAATATGCCAGTTCATTTACTAATTCCTTTTCAAGAGAAGCTCTTGACCAGGGTAGGGAAAAGCACATCTTTTCGATTTGAGTTATTTGATTCAAATCATCGCTGCGCATACCTCTGATTACTACCATAAATCCCCCTTATTTCTTATTTCGTTCCGCCTGAGACATCCTTAAATACTGAGGTCTAAAATCAGACGCCTGAACAAATTCCCCCATCAATGCCATGTCGTAGCCTATGGACGCCAAGGTGGAAGCATTCAAAAAATTATACCTTCCAGGTGCAAAATACGCCCTTTGCCTTAATTTTTTTTCAATTATATCTCTGTAATTAACTGCTCCATCTCCGTTAAATATAATGGGTTCTTCATATTCATTCATCATTTCCAGCATATCGTCAATATTACAAGGATACTGCTCCTTGACGGTTGAGATCTTTCCTTCGTTCCATCTGTAAACTCCTGTATAAATTCTGCCTGCTTTCGCATCCATTACAGGAACAATAAGCTTACTTACGTCAAAAACATTTGCTGCAAGCGACTTTGTCGTCGGGATATTGGCTATGGGAATATCAACAGCAAATGCAAGGCTTTTTGCAATAGCAGCTCCTATTCTCAATCCCGTATATGATCCGGGGCCCTCTGATATTGCAATTACATCAATATCCTGTATTTTAATATTCAGTTCGTTCAATAACTCTTCTATTAAAGGCATAAGCTTTTCTGAATGTGTTTTTTTGTGATTTAAAGTATATTCACCCAACAAACTACCGTCTTCAGATACTGCACATGATGCAGCTATAGATGCCGATTCAATTGCCAGTACTTTCATATTTATTCAGTTCCTCTGCTATTTTTTCATAGTTTTTCCCATTACCGCTTATATTCATTATGCGACAAGTATCGGAAAGCCGTTCTATTTTAATATCAATTCTCTCCTTTGGAAGTATACCTTTTATTTTATGTGACCACTCAATGATTGTTGCCCCCTCTGAATAAATATATTCATCATATCCTAAATCATACATAGCCTCCTCCGAGTCTATCCTGTATACATCCATATGGTTCAGCTTCAGTCTTCCTTCGTATTCTTTAATAATTGTAAATGTTGGACTAGTTATGTATTCTTTAACACCAAGTTCCGATGCTATAAACTGCGTAAGTGCCGTCTTTCCAACGCCCAGGTCACCGTCAAGGCATAGCACGCTTCCCTTTTCCAAACTGCGTCCTATAATTCTGCCTACAACCTCAGTATCTTTTAAATTGTTTACCGTTAATTTCATAATGCTTCCTTAGATTAGTTTTATCCCTGCGCTTTCACCTATGGCTGCTATTAAATAAAATCGCAGATATTTATTTACCGTTTCATTATACATTTGCAGGTTTAAAAAATCAAGGAATGTTTAGTTTGTGTCTTCGGGAAAAATAATTTTCATTCCATGATATTAAAAACCTAAATAAAAAGCATACTTTCTTCGCCTAAAACTACTTAGTATATCGCAAGGCTGTTTTACGTGTAATCTAAAAGCAAAAGTAAAAAACGTTGAACAATGTTTGGAGACATGTTATAATGTTATGATTATTTAAAGGCTTGGACTATGAATTATTTTCTTTATTGCTTTTAAATAAGTGTTAATTGCTTTTTTTATGAATAATATTATTACATAACAAAGAAACATTTAGGGAGAATGGTATGCAAAAATTTAATCATATATATTTTATAGGCATAGGCGGAATCAGCATGAGTGCACTGGCTGAATTAATGATTGACGAAGGAGTTAAGGTTTCAGGCTCTGACAGAAGCTGCTCACATATAACAAAAAAACTGGAATCATTGGGAGCAAAAATATACAAAGGCCATGAAAGCAAAAATGTAACCGAAAATATTGATTTAGTAGTGTACACATCTGCTATTTCTGATGACAATCCTGAGCTTTTGAAAGCGCAGGAATTGAGCCTTAATATAATGGACAGAGCCGAATTTTTAGGCTTGATAATGAAAAACTACAAAAATTCTGTCTGTATATCAGGCACTCACGGAAAAACAACTACTACAGGAATGCTTTCTTCCGTATTGATAGGAACAGATATAAAACCAACTATATTCTTAGGCGGTGAAATGGATTCACTAGGAGGAAATCTGCTTCGCGGCTCATATGATATAATGCTTACGGAAGCATGCGAGTATAAAAGGAATTTCTTGAAATTCAATCCAACTATGGAAATTATTTTAAACATTGAAGAAGATCATCTTGATTATTACAAGGACTTAGAAGATATCGAAAATGCATTTGTAGAATACGCACAAAAAATTCCTGAAACAGGATATCTGATAGTCAACGAGAAACACAAAAAACTATTTAAAAATATAGACTGTAATATAGTAACATTCGGAGCTGGCAGCAACGCCGATTACTATCCTGAAAATATAAATTTAAAGCCATTCCCTTCATACACGTTGATGCATAATGGGCAAAAAGTTGAAGATATAAGGCTTAAAGTATTAGGAGAACATAATATTTTAAATTCCGCTGCAACGGCTGCCGCAGCCCTTTGCCTAGGCATTGACAGCAAAACCGTTCAAAACGGTCTTTTAAATTTTAAAGGCACTCATAGGAGATATGAGTATAAAGGTGAGTATAATGGAGCTTCAATAATTGACGACTACGCACATCATCCGTCGGAGATGAAAGCGACATTAAAGACTGCAAAAGCTTACACCTACGGAAAGGTAATAGTAGTATTTCAGCCTCACACATTTACCCGTACTAAAAAACTTCTGAACGAATTTGCAGAGGCTTTAACACATACAGATGAAGCAATACTTTTAGATATATATCCGGCAAGAGAAAAAGATACAGGTGAAATCCACTCAAAAGATATCCTTGTTAAAATGAACTCGCTCAATAAATCCGGGCATTATGCAGATTCATTTCAATCAGCTGCAGAAATAATTAAATCTTTAGCCTGTAAAGGAGACACAATAATAGCAATGGGTGCAGGTAATGTGAATGATGTTATTGAATATATAAAATAAATAAAAATGAGATTTTTCATATTCAGTATAACTGCCGAATGAAAAATCTCATCTTCTTATATATTAGGAAAGTTCTTACCCCATACAAAACACAATTTGCAAATTACAAGATATCTTTGCTGTAAAAGTTGGTGCTAAGTTTATTTTAGTGATCTCTGTCGGTAAGAAACTTAGCCAGTTCGATTAAGTATACCGCTTTATCCCCAAAAATACCAAGGCTTTTTACAGCTTCATTGGTAAGATTATGAACCTGTTTTTTTGCTTCTTCCAAAGTAACAAATACCAAATATGTGACTTTATCATTTGCTTCGTCACTTCCCGTCATTTTTCCAAGCTTTTCAACAGTGCCCGTTACATCCAATATATCATCCTCTATCTGAAATGCCAGCCCTATTTTTTCTGCATAACTCTCCAAAGCTTTTAATTCAGCTTCATCAGCTCCTCCGAGAATAGCTCCTGCCACCAAGCTGCTTTTTATTATTGCGCCGGTTTTCAGCGAATACATGTACTTAAGATCGTCAAGCGTTGAAATTTTATCATGACCAAATATATCTACAACCTGACCACCTATCATGCCCTCTGGACCTGAAGACTTGGATATATAGAGCAAGGCTCTTATTGCTTTATTCTTATCTTCAAATTTCATTGCCGCTTCAAGACCCGTTTCAAAAGCTCTGTTCAGAAGACCGTCTCCCGCTAAAATTGCCGCAGCCTCTCCGTACTTTTTGTGATTTGAAAGCTTCCCTCTTCTATAATCATCATTGTCCATAGCGGGAAGATCATCATGTATCAGAGAGTATGTATGAATCATTTCCATTGCACAAGCAAAAGGCAATGCCTTTTCTTCCTCATCCTTGAACAACTCATAGGCTGCAAGCAAAAGCACAGGGCGCAGCCTTTTTCCTCCGGATAATAAGCTGTAATTCATAGCTTCATAAATCAACTTCTGAGGATTTTCTTTTTCCTCAACAATATCTTTAAGATATTTTTCAACACTTTCTATTTTTTCATTCATCCATGTTATATGATCCATTTACTCCCCCATAGCGCAATCCTTTTTTTGTCACTACTCCATAACAGCATATGGCTTGCGCGTTTCTATTTTTCTTTAAAAACTTCTTTTGCAATTTTCACCGCCTCCTTGGCGTCTTTTGCATAATAATCGGCACCCATATTCTCCGCATATTCAGGAGTCAGAACTGCACCACCCACTACTATTGTGCAATCTACATTGTTGTCTCTTAACTCTTTTATCGTATCTTCCATACTTTTCATGGTTGTTGTCATCAATGCACTCAATCCTACCATTAGTGGCTCACTGCACAGCTTTCTTGCTTCATCTACGATCTTTTCAGCAGTAACATCTTTACCTAGGTCTATTATTTCATAATTATAATTTTCAAGTATGACCTTGACAATATTTTTACCTATGTCATGAACATCGCCTTTTACTGTAGCTAGAATTATTTTTCCATTGCTTATTTTAGAGTTGTCTTTTAATTTTAAACTCTTTTTAAGGACATCAAACGAAACCTTCACCGTTTCGGCCGACTGAATAAGCTGCGGAAGAAATATTATACCTTTTTCAAAGTCATCTCCCACTTTATCAAGAGCTGGAATCAGGTATTCGTTGACTATTTCAAGTTCATCCTTTGTTTTCAAAAGTAAATCCGTTGCAACTGCAGCATTATCTTTAAGTCCTTTGATAACAAGTTCAGTAAGACTAGCCTCGTTCTTCACATGCTCAATTTTTCCGTCAGATGGTTTTAATTTCTTTTCTTCTCCGTATCTTTTAATATATTTTTTTGAAGCTTTGTCATGATTAAACAATACATTGAATGCAAAAATTTTGTCCATCATAGCGCTGTCGTTTGGATTAATAATAGGTAAATCCAGCCCTGCGGCCATAGCAATCGTCAGAAAAGTTTCATTAATAAGGCCTCTGTTTGGCATGCCAAATGAAATATTTGAAACTCCAAGAACTGTTTTTACTCCTAATCCTTTCTTTACCATTTCAAGTGTTTTAATTGTTTCAACAACTTCTTCCTGCTGCGCCGAGCAAGTCAATGTTAAGGCATCTATGTAAACATCCTCTTTATTTATACCATAACTCTCTGCTTTTTTCACTATCTTTTCCGCAATTTTATATCTATCAGCAGCATTATCCGGAATTCCTTTTTCATCCAAAGTAAGCCCCACAACAGCAGCGCCATATTTTTTTACTATTGGAAGAATTCTGTCAAGAACTTTTTCTTCACCGTTGACAGAATTAACTATAGCCTTTCCGTTATAGTATCTCAATCCCGCTTCAATAACTTCAGCCTGTGATGAGTCAATTTGAAGAGGAGCATTTATAACAGTCTGCAGGGCCTTTACCACTTCAATAATCATTTTCTTCTGGTCAATCTCCCTTAACCCTACATTTACATCCAATAATTCGGCACCTGCTTCAACCTGTGAAACACCTTGCTGAATTATATAGTCCACATCGCCGGACTTCAAAGCTTCCTTTAGAAGCTTCTTTCCTGTTGGATTTATCCTTTCCCCTATCACCCTGATTTCATCTATCAATACGGTATTTGTAGGAGTGCAAAGAGCTGAAAAATGTTCAAACTGCCTGCGTACCTTGTTCTCACCTTTTATCTTATCAGCAATTTGTTTTATATATTCAGGTGTAGTTCCGCAGCATCCTCCCACAAGAGAGACGCCCATTTTAATAAATTCAATAACTTCATCTGCAAATTCTGATGGGCGAACATCATAAAACATATGCCCTTCCTTCATAACCGGCAGCCCAGCATTTGCCTGTACAAGCACTGGAGCATCCGTCCATTTGAGAATCTCCTTAACTATTGGATTAATTTCCTTAGGGCCCAAAGAACAATTAATGCCAATTGCATCTACGCCCAGCCCTCCCAAAGTCAAAGCCATGCTTCCAGGAAGGCACCCAGTAAACGTTCTATGGTCCTTTTCAAACGACATGCTCACCAGCACAGGAAGTTCCGAATTCTCCTTTGCTGCCAGCACTGCCGCTTTTGCTTCGTAAAGATCCGTCATAGTTTCAATTAATATAATGTCTGCGCCAGATTTAACACCTTGCAATACCTGCCTTTTAAATATTTCATAGGCTTTATCAAAAGACAAATGGCCCAGAGGCTCTATTAGTTCTCCAATAGGCCCTATATCCAGAGCAATATATACTTCTTTTGAACCCACAGCCTCCTTTGCTGCTGAAACTGCGGCTTCAATAATTTCCTCAACTTCATACCCGGTTCTTTGAAGCTTCAGTTCATTTGCTCCGAAGGTATTTGTAGTTATTACGTTAGAACCTGCTTCTATATATTCTTTGTGTATCTCAACTATGTTTTCCTTGTTTGTTATATTAATTGCTTCGGGAACCTCACCAACCTCAAGCCCTTTCTTTTGAAGCTGAGTTCCCATTGCACCATCTAAAACAACTATCTTTTCTCTTATATAATCCTTAAAATTCATAATAACCTCTGCATGATGTAATATGTATTGACCCTTTTACTATTTCCTATTAATAGAGTGTACTAAAGAAATTATATTGTCATGAGTCTTTCTTGCTATATATGGATTGTTCATAGTATAAAGATGGACTCCGGCAACACCGTTTGACATTAAGTCTATAATTTGATCGGTGGCATATGCAATCCCTGCATCTGCCATTGCATCTTTGTCATACTCAAATTTATCCATAATTTTTATATATCTTTCCGGCATTTTGGTGCCGCTTAATTCTACAATACGCTCAATTTGCTTTTTGTTCGTGACGGGCATTATTCCTGCCTGAATAGGTACATTAATGTGATGTTTTACCGTTAAATTCATGAATTCATAAAAGGCATTGTTGTCATAAAAAAGCTGAGAAGTAAGATGTGTAACGCCAGCCTCAATTTTCTTCTTAAGATTAATCACATCTTCCTCGATATTCTTGCTGTCGTAATGTCCTTCTGGGTAACATGTACCTCCGAGATCAAAACACTCATTCTCTGTTATAAATTTTGCCAAATCTGATGAATGCTTGAAATCTCCCTTTATATCCTGTTCTAACGGTATGTCTCCTCTAAGTGCAAGTATGTTATCAATATTCTCCTTTTTTAGCTCCTTCAAAACCTCTTTTATATCATCTTCAGTTGAGCTGATGCATGTAAGATGAGCTAAAGCCTCAATTCCATACCTGTTTTTTATCATAGATGAAATTTCACTTGTTTTATTCTGGTTGCTTCCTCCACCAGCTCCATATGTTACGCTTATATAATCCGGTCTCAGGTCACTCAGTGCCTCCATGGTTTTATATACGGTATCTATAGGTGATGTCGCCTTAGGCGGAAATATTTCAAATGAAAATACAAATTTTTTTTTATTAAATATGTCCTTTATAAACATTATTTCTCCTTGTAATTTTTCTGAACATTATAACACAGTATGTTGGGAATTGTAAACAAGGATCTATAAATAAACTTAAACTATTATAATTATATAATTCAATATAATTAAAAAAAGAAACCAGGAAGTAATTCCCGGTTTCTTGTTTAGCCGCTAATAATTATAATCTAACTACGTTAGCTGCCTGGTCTCCTCTAGCACCTTGAGTAACGTCAAAAGAAACTTTTTGACCTTCCTCTAAAGTTTTGAATCCATCTCCTTGAATAGCTGAAAAATGTACGAATACATCATTTCCATCTTCCTTTGTAATAAATCCAAATCCTTTTTCTGAGTTAAACCATTTAACTGTACCCTTAACCATGAGTACCTCCTAAAATATTAAAATTTATATTGACATTGTATATAAAAAAATTCACATATTTTTACATATTATATACAGCAACACATATAATATCTAAAAACATGTGAAATCTATAAATACTCTGTAATACTATTTAAGAATAGCACACACTTATGTATTTGTCAACACTTTTTATGGAAAATAATAATAAGATTAAAATAAAAATCACAAACAGCATGACACATTTTGTCGAATTCTGCAGTTCAAATTTTTTAGTTAAAATTGCTATATAAAACGAGGAATCACAATCTATCACCAATTATGTTCCTCGCCTTAACTCAAAATAACTTTCCGTGCTATTGATCTTCCCTAGGCTCATACTTAGAAAATTCATTTGCCAATACTTCATCGGTATAATCCAAAATAATGTTCCTGACAATGCTGTCCATGGTACCCATGTCTTCATTTTCAGTCAATTGAGATTCCTTAATTATATCTTTAAAGATGCTGTATGCCCTGTTGTAAGAAATATTCATCTTAGTCAGTTCATTGAGCATCTCATGGTTGATAGCACCACAAAAATCCTCAAAGCTCATTTCCTGAGCACACTTCTTATTCATTAACTCACCCTCGACTTCTTTTCTTTTCTTTCTAAATACTCATCATATGTCATCGCTCTGTCTATCATCCCATCTTCTGTAAGCTCAATTATTCTGCTTGCAATTGTCTGTATAAATTGATGGTCATGGGAAGAAAACAGTACAATTTCCTTAAAGTCTATTAGTCCGTTATTAAGTGCGGTTATGGATTCAAGATCCAAATGGTTTGTAGGCTGATCAAGAACCAGCACATTTGATCCTGAAAGCATCATTCTCGAGAGCATACATCTCACTCTTTCTCCTCCGGACAATACATTAGCAGGCTTCAATGCATCATCTCCAGAAAAAAGCATTCTTCCAAGGAATCCCCTTAAAAAGCTTTCTGACTGGTCTTCTGAAAATTGTCTCATCCAGTCAACCAAGTTCAAATTAACCCCATCAAAAAACTCCGAATTGTCTTTTGGGAAATAAGATTTAGTGATTGTTTGCCCCCACTTGATAGTACCTTTATCCGGCTCTTCTTCACCTACAAGTATCTTAAAAAGTGTTGTTTGAGCCAGTTCATTTTCCCCTACAAATGCAATTTTATCTCCCCTGTTTACCCTAAAGGAAATGTCTTTAAGCACATCTATGCCGTCTATATTTTTTGACAAACCTTCCACTGTGAGAATCTCATTTCCAACTTCTCTGTCAGGCGTAAACTTTACAAACGGATACCTTCTCGACGAAGCCGGCATTTCTTCGACTTCCAGTTTTTCAAGAAGCTTTCTTCTTGACGTCGCTTGTTTTGATTTAGATTTGTTAGCAGAGAACCTCTGAATAAAGTTTTGCAAATCTTTTATTTTATCTTCTCTTTTCCTGTTCTGATCTCTCATCAATTGCTGCATGAGTTGACTTGATTCATACCAAAAATCATAATTACCAACATACATCTTAATTTTCTTATAGTCAATATCAACTATATGAGTACATACAGTGTTTAAAAAATGTCTATCATGAGATACTACGATTACAAGGCCTTCAAAATCCAGCAAAAAATCTTCCAGCCAATTTATCGAATCGATGTCCAGATTGTTTGTAGGCTCATCAAGTAGAATTATTCCGGGACGTCCAAATAATGCTTGTGCAAGCATAACTTTAACCTTATCGCCTCCGTTTAAATCTCTCATGTATGAATAATGCAGCTCCGATCCGACGCCAAGCCCCTGAAGTATCTGTGCAACTTCTGTTTCAGCATCCCATCCATTCATCTCTGCAAATTCGCCTTCAAGCACCGAAGCTCTGACACCATCTTCGTCAGTAAAATCTTCTTTTGCATAGAGGGCATCTTTTTCTTTCATTATCTCGTAGAGTCTTTTATTGCCCATTATTACGGTTTCCATTACTGAAAAATCATCGTACATAAAATGGTCCTGTTTCAAAACAGACATCCTCACATTGTTCGGTATTGCTATTTCTCCTGTTGTGCAGTCGATTTCTCCCGACAAAATCTTTAGAAAAGTAGATTTACCTGCCCCGTTGGCTCCGATAACACCATAACAGTTACCCGGAACAAATTTTAAATTAACATCATTAAAAAGCTTGCTCCCGCCAAATTGGAGACTTAAATTTGTTACTGTAATCATTTAATCATCCTTACTGTATATTATTATGCTTATATTCAAATTAAACCTTTAAAAGAATATCATATATATATAAATAATGCAAGAAAAAAGAAAGACCGTTCGGGTCTTTCAAGACTTTCCTGGTAAATTAATTATTTCTCTTGTTTAGGAATGAAGGAATCTGGAAATCAAACGGATTTTCTTTCTGCGCAGCATCCCCGCCGTTATTACTATTTTTGTTATCACTCCTAGAAATTTTGACTGTTTCGCTTTCTTTTTCTGTTCCACCAAAACCGGTTGCAATGACAGTTATCTTAACAGCATCTCCTACAGTTTCATCTATATTCGCTCCGAATATGATGTTTGCTTCAGGATCTGCAGCTTCCTCAATAAGCTTCGCTGCTTCGTTAACCTCATGTATACCCATATTAACTCCGCCTGTAATGTTTAGCAGCACTCCTCTTGCACCATTTATAGAAGTTTCAAGCAACGGACTTTGTATTGCCTGTTTAACTGCGTTAAGTGCTCTGTTTTCACCTGTTGCCATTCCTATTCCCATATGTGCAAGGCCCTGGCCCGACATTATGGTTTCAACATCAGCAAAATCCAGGTTCATAATTGCAGGTATGGCAATCAAATCTGAAATACCTTGAATACCTTGTCTCAAAACATCATCAGCCAGCGAAAATGCTTCAAGCATAGTTGTTTTTTTATCCGATATTTCTAGAAGTTTATCATTGGGAATAACAACCAATGTATCTATGCTGTCTTTTAATTTCTTAAGTCCCATTTCGGCGTTTTTCATTCTGTTTCTACCTTCAAATATGAAAGGCTTTGTAACAACAGCAACTGTCAGTATTCCCATTTGCTTTGCAATTCCGGCTATGTAAGGTGCAGCTCCGGTTCCTGTTCCGCCTCCCATTCCTGCAGTTATAAAAACCATGTCCGCGCCTTCCACAAGCTCGGCAATGTCCTGTTTATTTTCCTCTGCAGCTTTTTCACCAATTTCCGGCTTGGAACCTGCCCCCAAACCACTGGTTAATTTTTCGCCTATCTGAAATTTTATTTCTGCCTTTGATGTATATAATGCCTGCTTGTCCGTATTTACACTTATAAAAGTAACACCCCTCACACCGGCATCTATCATTCTATTTACAGCATTGTTTCCGCCGCCGCCTACACCTATAACTTTAATATTCGCGAGTCTTTCTGTTGGTTCTTCAAACTGAAACATATATTGACCTCCTAAACAAGAGAAAATTTTTCATATTCGTAATGCTTCTATTATAGCATATACATGTTGAATTTCATATATATTTTTAAATAGTTTACTCATTTTTATTATACTTTTCTAGTATAAAATTAACTAATGCTCTCATATTTTGGTAAATATTGTTGCCAAATGCAAATACTGCGGCTAAATAAATAGGAAGCCCTAACTGTTCTCCCACATATGCAAGCAGCAAACCAAACACTAGATCCGCCAATAAATGCGTTAAACTTTTAACGATTGTTAACTCGCCCTTTGTGTTTAGATTTAGCAAATTAAAAATTGTATTCAAAATTGCCAAGACAGTTATTGAAATATAAACTGCATACTCAGGACTGTATACTAAATTTAAATTCAATCCAACCAGCAGGCCAAGAATAACTCCTGTAACTACATAAATCATTTAATCAACCCCTTATCATTCAGCACTAACCGCATATTTAACTTCATAATTTGTTTCATTGTTTCTTTTATATTTTGGAATCGGAACGTTGTAGCTCATTATAACATCCACCGCCATTCCATATGTGTTTTTCAGATCATAAGCATATGTTCCCTCTTCTGTTACGGCCGTATACAAGTCTTCCATATCTCCAACGGCACTTATAAAGAATGGGGCTGATACTCCTTCTCCGTTAACTTTTATAAGTGGTCCAGCACACACTACTTCCGATATGTTAATAATCCTTTTGCTATTTACAGCTATAGCCTCAGCACCGGCAGCTTTTAAGTCGTTCAGCAAAACTGTAATATCTACATCATGAACAATCTTTTGCATTATATCCAAACTATCGTCTTCAATTGTACTGTCTGAGATCTTAAAATATATTCCCGGTCCTCTAACGTCAGTAAATCCATTATAAAATTTCAATTCTTCAATTTGTGAGCTTATACTTATTATATCGTCTAAATAGCTTTTATTTTCATATCCGTAGATGAATTTTTTTTCATTAATTATTTCTTCTTTGAGGCCTTCAACTACGTTTCTTACATCATTAATATTATTTTCGTATTCATTTAAATCCCTAACTAAATATATTGTGTTTTCATTTACATTTGCATCTACCCCTGAAGCGATAAAAAAAGCTGCAACAAAAGATAATAATGCAATAATATAGGTATTGACTTTAATATCAATCTCCTCCGTTCATAGTATCTTCTTCGCCTGTCACAGGTTCTGCATACTTAAATTCTTTTTCTCCATCAAATCCATTAATAAATATTTCAGGAGAGCTCTCTATTTCAACAGTATATCCTATATTGTTCAACTGACTCACTATTCCTCCGACAAAATTCAATGAAGCCTCTATTGTGTTCGAAAAACCTATCGCTTTTATTTCAAGAGGCAAAACCATGGCAACACCGTTGACATTTATATGGTCAAGAACCGGAACTATTTCTGTGTAGTTTGTATATCTTTGCCCGTTTATTGATATTGCTTCCACTCCTGCATTGTTTAAGTAGCTTATGAGTGCAAGTATGTACTGATGGCTCATTGCAATGCTGTATGGTGAGTCTGGATTTGAATCTATGGTTATAATAGTTCCTTCTCCTTTTACATCATAATAGCCTGACAGTATTTTCTGAGTTTCAAGTTCCTCATTTAGTCTTTGTATTTCAGCTTCTCTTGATTCAAAAAGCTCCTTATTTTCTTCAGACGTTCTTTTAAGTTCATCCAATTCCTCTCTAAGTTGATTCTTCTCAACAGAGAGTCTTGCAAGCTCGTTATTAAGGTTTGACGCTTTCTCTTGAAGAGTGTCACCACCCAATACACTGTTTGTTGTTTGGATCTGCGTCATTAAAATAATTCCCAACACTATACTGATTACAAATAACATTATTTTTTGCCACAATTTACTCATTATTTTCCTCCGCTTTAAAGTCCTCTATATAAACCGGACTATCCCCCTTTGTAAAATCAATCAACCCGTTTGATACAACAAGGTTGTTGTTTAATCTCTCATTTATTATTTTCATTGCAAATACAACTTGATATTTAATGTCTTCATTCAGCTTTATTTTTACACATGTTCCGTATTCCGTTTTTAGCAAAAAACTGTCATCTGAATCAACAGATAATCCTTTTACTGCGTCGGTTCCGAATTCTTCATTTATATAATCAGCCGCACGGAGTATTTCACTTGCGTCATAAACTCCTGCGAATTGAATAGTTTCCCCTATATTGTATAATACATCTGTCAAACTTTCAATAGTTATTAATTCGTTTTTTTCCGGTCCGTTTCTAAGTACTATTCCCTCATCGTCAATTACTATGTACTCGTTATTAAAATGCACCTGATACTTCTCCTGCCTCTCAGAAACCTTAATAAGTATTTTGTCTGGTAGCTCATAAATAACTCTTACACTTTTCACATAGGTTTCTCTGCTGATAATCTCACGTATCTCGCTTCTTTCAACGCTGAAAATCTTCTGCCCTTTTTTTATCTGTGACTTGTCCACTATATAATCACTGTCATAACTCGAATTACCAGATACGCTTATTTCTGCAACATTAAAGTAATCAGTTTCAAAGTACACGTAATAAACACAAAAAATAACAACTACAGCAGCCGTTATAAAAGCTGCTGTACTGACAAATAGCTTTCTAAATTTTCTTCTTTTTTTCTTTCGTTTTTTAGTTATTTTTTCATTTGCCATTACAGTACCTATATTATATTTATACAACAACGCTCACACGCCGTTATTTTTCATCTTTTATTTATGGTTCAATTTGTGTAATTATTACACCTAAATTTTGCAATTTATCTGTAAGCTTTTCATATCCTCTGCTTATGTGATGTATGTTATTAATCTTTGTAGTTCCTTCAGCTCCTAATCCTGCTACAACCAGTGCTGCTCCTCCTCTTAAATCCTTCGCTTCAACTTCTGCTCCGTACAGCTTCTCAACTCCTTCAACCACAGCTGCTCTTCCTATAATTGTAATGTTTGCTCCCATCTTTTGAAGCTCAGGCACATGCTTGAATCTGCTATCGAAAACAGTTTCTTCTATTATTGAAATTCCGTCAGCAACCGACATGGATGACATAAACTGAGCCTGCATGTCTGTCGGAAATCCCGGATACGGCTGTGTAGTCACCTTTTCTATGGCCTTTATTCTACCGTTATTTGAAATAACAATAGTGCCGTGAGTTTCTCTTATCTCACATCCGGCATCTTCATAAATTGAGGTAATTGATTTAAAATGCGACTTTTCAATATTTCTTATGTATATTTTGCTCTTCATCGATGCGGCTGCGCTTAAATAAGTTCCAGCCTCAATTCGGTCGGATATTATCTTATATTCAACAGTGTCAGTATTTTTAATATCTTTTCCTTCTATAATTATTGTACCGGTTCCGGCTCCATACACCGAATAACCGCAGGTATTCAAAAAATTTTGCAAATCCACAATCTCGGGCTCTTTGGCTGGATTATAAATAACCGTATTTCCTGGAGAGCCAACAGCAAAAAGCATTATGTTTTCCGTAGCTCCAACACTTGGATAGTCTAATGAAATTTCACAGCCTTCAGCTTTTTTCACTGTTCCTACCAGCAGCCCGCTTTTCTCAAATATTTCAACTCCCAGCTTCCTTAATCCCTTCAAATGAAGATCAATGGGTCTAAGCCCAATTTCACAACCTCCCGGATATGCAATTTCTACATTACCCGTTCTTTGAAGCACCGCTCCCATTAAAATTATAGATGATCTAATTTTTCTTACAATTTTATCAGGAACTTTGTGTGTGTTAAGCTCTCTGGTATCTATTAATGCGACGCCCTTGTCATATTGAACTTTACACCCCATTGTTCTTAGGATATCAAACATGTCTCTGACATCCTCAATGTCAGGTATATTTTCAAGAAGATACTCTCTCCCGTTTATTACCGTGCTGGCTAAAATAGGAAGAGCAGCATTTTTTGATCCGCCGATATCAACGATTCCTTCCAGGCTGCTACTTCCTTGAATAATAAAACTCCCCATCTTTATCCCTCCGCAACAAGTATTACATGTGGTAATCATAATATATGTTATGCAGCGTTCACTTACTTGTTACTTTTTGGATTTTAAGTTGATTAGTTTAAGCATGGATTCATATATTTTATTTTCAACATCTGTATTTCCCATTTTTTTTGAATTAAGTGACATTGTTCTCAATACACTTTTATTTTCAATAATTTCTTCAATAGCTTTTATTAGCTCACTGCCATTTAAATTCTTCTCTAGAATTACCTTTGCTGCACCAACTTTTTCTAGTGCTCTGGCGTTATACTCCTGGTGATTTTCAGCAGTATACATCTTAGGTATAAGAACAGCCGGAACTCCTGTAACAGTAATTTCCGCAATAGTAATAGCCCCTGCACTCCCTATCACAATATCAGATGCCGATAATGCCGTCGCAGCATCGTACATGTAATCTAATATCTCTATATTATCACCAATATCTATGTTGTCTTCATTAATTTGATCCATAAAGTCACTGTAATGATTTTTGCCGGTAACATGGATAATCCTTATGCCCCTTTTTTTATTATATTTCTTTATTACATCTATTATAGCTTTATTCAAACTCGGCTGTCCACCGCTTCCTCCGAAAGAATAGATCAATATTGTATCCGTTGAAAGATTTAACTTTATTCTTGACTTTTTTCTGTCTGCTGTTAAAATATCCTTGCGCACAGGATTACCAACAAGCACAAGCTTCTTAACTGCATCCTCAGGAAAATATTTTTCAGCTTCATCAAAGCTAATTGCAACAACATCTACTATTTTTGATAAAATTTTATTTGTAATTCCAGGAAATACATTCTGCTCATGAATCATAGTTGGAATTTTCTTCAAGCTTGCCGCAAGAACAACCGGTCCACAGACATATCCTCCAGTACCTACTACAATATCAGGCTTAAACTGATTTATTATTTTTAATGAATCTACTACCCCTTTAGCAGAAGCAAACAATGTTTTAATATTTTCTAAGCTAATCTTTCTTCTTAAATATTTTGCGGATACATATCCAAACTCAAATCCTGCTTTTGGAACCAATTCGCTTTCAAGGCTATTTTTTGTTCCAACATACAATATTTCATTGGATGGATTCTCGTTTTTTATCTTTTGAGCTATTGCAAGTGCAGGATTTATATGACCTCCTGTTCCGCCGCCCGTAATAAGAACTCTCATAAAATTAACCAATCCTTATAATTTGTATATATTTTTTTACACCATAGGTGCAATTATGTTCACATGTTTGCAATTGGCTTTCGCCCATACAATTCTGGAACTCATTGAAAATGACTTATTATCATTTTCAATTTCTATATGTATTTGAAAATTTCGATATATTTAGTAAAATACCCATTGAACACAGCAAGAACATCAATGATGACCCGCCGGCACTTATAAACGGAAGAGCTCTTCCTGTAGGAGGCATTGACGAAGTAGCAACTGCCACGTGAATTAAAAACTGAACCAGCACAAGTGTTGTTAACCCTAAAGCTACTTGACTGCCGTAAAAATCCTCAGTATTCATGGATATTCTCAGCCCTCTCCATGCAAAAACAACAAACGCCAATATTAAAAACACACAACCTATAAACCCAAGTTCTTCTCCTATTATTGAAAATATAAAATCATTATATGCCTCAGGAAGATAAAAAAACTTCTGCCTGCTCTTTCCTATACCCATTCCAAACAAGCCGCCAGTTCCCAAAGCGTATAGTGACTGAATAATCTGCCACCCCTCATTCTGACTATACTCAAATGGATCAAAAAAAACAATTACTCTTGTGATTCTGTACGGCTGCATTGCTATTAATACAGCAACCCCTGCCACAGCGAGCAGAAATAATACAATAAGATGACTTAACCTTGCACCTGCACAAAAAAACATAACCATAAGTGTACCACCCAATATTATAGCAGTACTCAAATCATCTTGCATGGCTATCAAAAGGCAAAACAAACCAATTAATATTAGCGAAGGAAAAAATCCCTTGTTAAGTGATCCCATGTTTTTTCTGTTTTTATTAAAATAGTCAGCCATGTACAAAACACCGCCTATTTTAATTATTTCTGAAGGCTGAAATGTTATACCTCCTACGCTTATCCACCTCTGTGCACCGTTTGAAGCAATTCCCAGCACAACTGTCAGAAGAGCAAACCCTACACATGCAATTAAAATCATTTTATTAAATCTTGCATATATTTTATACGGAATACTTGCAAAAAAAATCATTCCCACAAGACCGATAACCGCGGCTATAACCTGCTTCTTTAAAAAATAAAATGGATCACCATCAAATTTGTAATATCCATCAGGATAACTGGAACTGTAAACCATAAGGAAACCAAAGAGTATCAATACTATAACTATAAAAACTAATACCCAGTCAATAGTCTTCTTACCGGCATTCTTAACTGCTTCCTCCATAATAATTTACCCTCTCCTTAAAATCTCTTCCCCTAACTTCGTAGTTAGGATACATTCCCCAGCTTGCGCATGCAGGAGATAAAACTACATTATCGCCTGTTCTGCTTAAATCAAAGCACTTACGAACTGCCTCATCCATATTTTTTACGTGGTATATATTTTCAAATCCGTATTTTCTTGCGCATGAGTCTATATCTGCAGCCGTCTGCCCCAATAAAACCAAAGCTTTTATTTTATTATCAAACGACTTTATAAATTCATCGTAGGGTGATTTTTTATCATACCCTCCTGCTATCAATATAATAGGCTTTTCTATTCCTTGAATTGCTTTTATAGATGCATCAGGATTAGTTCCTTTTGAGTCATTATAAAACTTAACACCATTAAAGTCTCCGCAAAATTCAAGCCTGTGCTCAACTCCCTTAAATTCCTTAAGCACATAAGCAATTTCTGATTTACCTATGCCTAAGCATAATGCTGCTCCTGCAGCTGCCATAGCATTCTCCAAGTTGTGTTTGCCAGGTATAAAGATATCTTTTATATCAATTATAAAATCAGTTATTCCGTTATGTTTGAAAAACATTTTTTCATTATCAGAATAAATACCTTCATCCAATACTCTCTCTGAGCTAAAAAATATTTTTCGTGCTTTTATCTTATCTGAAAATTCTCTTATATATTTATCTTCATAGTTTAAAACAGCACAATCATTCTCATCCTGGTTTATAACATTTTTAAATTTTGCCTCCATATAGTTTTCCATTGTTTTGTGATAATCTAAATGATCTGGAGTAATATTTGTAATAACACTAACAGAAGGCTTATATTCATATGTTCCTGCAAGTTGAAAACTGCTGACTTCGGCAACTAAAATACTATCTCTATCTGAATTTACAGAATCAAAAAGCATTCCCGATCCTATGTTGCCAGTAACTTTGCACTCCTTACCAGCCGCTTTAACTATTTCCCCAATCAGTGTAGTTGTAGTTGTTTTTCCGTTTGTTCCCGTTATTGAAACTATTTTAGATTCTGCAACCTTGTATGCTGCTTCAATATCACTGATTATTTTAATTTTTTTGTGCAGCAGCCTTTGTATGATAGGTACTTCGTATTTAATTCCGGGACTTTTTATCGCCAGATCCAACATATCCATTTTTATATTTTCTATATTATCTTCTCCGAAAAAATATTCTGCTTTTATGCCTTTCAGTTCATTCATTTTTTCGGATGCCTTTTCAAATGATTCGTCATAAGCATATATGTTAGCTCCAAGCCTGCTTAAACTCTTTACGCATGCAATTCCTGAAACCCCAAGCCCTACAACAAGTATGTTTTTATTTTTCATGTTAGCCTCTCCCAGCCCATTATTATTTTATGTCGCCTATATTGAATAAATTCCTATAAATGCCAGTATCACTGTTGCAATCCAGAATACGCCCACAACTTTCGTTTCTTTCCATCCGCTCATTTCATAATGATGGTGAAGGGGCGCCATTTTAAATATTCTTTTTTTTGTTCTTTTGTAGTGAAGCACCTGAATAATTACCGACAGTGCTTCAGCAAAGTAAATTCCACCTATTATGGGAATAAGCAATATAGTATTGGACAACACGGCAACTGCGGAAACCGCCCCTCCTAAAGCCAATGAACCTGTATCTCCCATAAAAACTTTCGCTGGATTTGCATTGTGCTTTAAAAAACCAAGGCAAGCTCCCGCGACAGCAGCACTTATTATTGAAACTCCTTCAAACACCAAACTTATATCCTTCATGCTGTTTGTTATGAGGCTGAATGTGGCCATTACTATAAGAGTAACACCTGTATTAAGCCCATCTAATCCATCTGTCAAATTTACCGAATTCACTATGCCTACGACTACAAATAATACAAACGGTATATATAAAACACCTAAATCAATATATGCATTTGCAAATGGTATTATGAGTTTTGTTCCGTATGCGCTGTATCTCGAACCGTACATTGCAAGCATTAATGCAAAAATAAACTGACATATGATCTTTTGATAGGCTTTGAGACCTAAATTTCTCTTAAGAACAACCTTTATGTAATCATCTATAAATCCTATAAGTCCAAAACTAACCATAAAAAACAGTCCTGCCCACACTTCTTTTGTATAATATCCACTGGTAAATGTCGCAATTATTACTGCTAAAATAATTATAATGCCTCCCATTGTTGGCGTGCCTGCTTTTGTGTAATGGGATTTAGGCCCCTCCTCCCGGATGCTTTGTCCCACTTTAAGACGCCTTAATATCGGTATTACAACCGGTCCCAAGAACAGTGCAATGAGAAAAGATACAATTATTACTCTGATTATTTGTCCTGCTTCGTGCATTTTTAACTCCTTGTTTTGTTATCTCAGTCCTCTTTTTCGTTCAACCTGAATAATTGCATTTTTTGCAATTGTGCCCTCGTCGTACGGAACTTTTTCTACTCCCATATCCTGATAAGGCTCAGTTGATTTGCCCGCTAACAATATTACATCCTTGCTCTTTGAATTGTCAATAGCGTAATAAATTGCTTTATCTCTTTCTATTATTATTTCATACTTACCGTTATATTTTTTCACCCCAGTTGCAATTTCCGAACATATTTCATAAGGATCTTCAAAGCGCGGATTATCTGACGTCAGGATGCTTAGGTCACAATACTTTCCCGCTATTTCTCCCATTGGTGCACGCCTCGCGGAATCTCTTTCTCCTCCCGCTCCGAACATCACAATTTTCCTTCCTTCTGCAAATTCATTTATTGTTTCCATAACTTTTTGCAGTCCATCAGGTGTATGGGCGAAATCTAGTACAATTATACAGTCAAGATTATTTTCAATCATTTCAAATCTTCCCGTTACTCCCTTTATATTAGCTAGGCCTTCAATTATTTTATCAATATCTGCTCCCAATGCATAAGCTGCTCCTAATGCTCCTATGGAATTCAGCACACTGAATTTTCCGGGTGTATTGACATGAACTTTCTTAACAGTTCCGCAGATATTCAAATCAAACGAAGTGCCTTTCATGGTTGTTTTTAAATTTGACGCTTTTATATCTGCATCATTTTCTATACCTACAGAAACTGCATTGATTCCATCTTCTTTAAGCTCCTTGTAAAGTCTCAGTCCGTAGGGATCATCCACATTTATAATATTATTAATTTTAGTTATGTAAAAGAGCTTCTTCTTAGCTTGGTAATAATTCTCCATTGTCTTATGAAAATCAAGGTGATCTCGGGTAAGGTTAGTGAAAATTCCAACATCAATATTAATATCATCAATTCTGTTCAACTCAAGAGCATGAGAAGACACCTCGATAAAACAATGATCAACATTTTTTTGTACCATTTTTGCAAAGTATTTTTGTAAGTCTGAAGCTTCCGGAGTCGTATTGTCAACCTTTACCTTTTCATTCTCTACCAATACTCCAATGGTTCCTATTATTCCGGATTTATCTCCCAGGTAGTCATAGATTCCCTTTAATAGGTATGTGGTACTTGTTTTCCCATTAGTTCCGGTAACTGCAGAAATGTTAAGTTTTTCCGAAGGATTCCCGTATATAATGTTAGCCGCTGACGCCAGAGTTCTTCTGGGATCATTAACACATATAAAATTACCTAATGTGAGGCTGTTGTCAGGAACTTCGGCGCATATTACTGTTGATGCTCCGTTTTTTAGCGCATCAGGTATATACTTGTGACCGTCTGAAGTATAGCCTTTAATTGCAACGAAGACATCACCGCCGGAAACTTTTCTTGAATCATTTGTAATTCCTCTTATTGTAGTATTTTCATCTCCCGAAAAGCTTTCATAATCTATTTGCTGAAGAAGGCTTTTAATATCCATTTGTTTGCTCCCTTTATTTAATTGTATGTTATTATATGCAATTTTATCATAATTAAAATTCAAATACAATAAACAGAATTGTTATAATAATTGGTACTTTTCCATATATTTCAACTAATAGAATGTGAAGTATTTAACATATAGACTGCATTGCCATAAAATTTGAAAAAAGGAACGCAATAATAATGCGTTCCGCCGCTATTAAGATGTATTTTATTTTGCCAGGCGAAGCCAAATAATTTTTTAATTTAAAATTAATGTTATCATAGAATGCTTAGCTACCTTTTCGCCAGCCTTAGGGAATTGAGATTTTACAATTCTGTCAGCCTCTACTTCGATTGTTATATTACTTTCAAGCCCAGCATGTATAAGCTTATCTGTTGCCTCGGCAATTGTAAGTCCAAGAAGACTTGGCACTTCAACAGTCTGAGCTTCAACCTTTCCTAATTCCTCTTCAGTATAAATAGGTTCAACATCATAATATTTCATGATATTTTCAATCAAGTCCGCTGCAACAGGACCTGCTACAATACTTCCGTAATATCCTATACTTCTGTCCGGCTCATCAACCATTACCAATACTACCGCTTTTGGATTGTCAACAGGTGCCACCCCTATAAATGAGGATATAAATTTGCCGTCTACATACTTGCCATCGATAACTTTTTGCGCTGTACCTGATTTCCCACCTATTCGGTAACCTGCTCTATATGCCTGCTTTGTACCAGCCTCTGCTGAATCTTTCATAATCGAAAGCATAGTCTTTGAAGTTTCCTCTGAAATAACTTTTCTTCTTAATACAGGATCAAAGTTCTCAACTACATTGCCGTCTTCATCAATGATTTGTTTAACTATCCTGGGTTCCATAAGGTTTCCGCCGTTTGCAATTGCCGCAACTGCCGTAACTAGCTGTATGGGAGAAACCGCGACCCCCTGCCCGAATGATTGCGTTACTACATCTACATCTTTCATATATGAGGGTTTTTTGAGTAAACCAAGAGCTTCTCCGTTTAATTTAATTCCTGATTTTTCTTCAAGACCAAAAGCTTTAAGATACTTAAAAAATGCATCCTTTCCAATATCCAGACCTATCTCTGCCAAGGCATCATTACAAGAGTTTTGTATTGCCTCGGATAGTGTCTGCTGCCCGTGAGGGCGGTAATATCTCCAGCATTTAATGTTTTCTCCCGGAATCTGTCTGACAAATCCGTCGCAGAAGTATGTTGACTGAAGAGTTGCAGCATTTTCTTCAAGCGCTATTGCTGTAGTCAAAAGCTTGAATGTGGACCCGGGCTCATATATATCATTAACAGCAGGATTTCTCCACATGTCATACCAAGCTTTCATCAAATCTTCACTAGAAAGCTGATCCCACTCTTGTTTGATCATTTCATCAAGAGGCTCTTTAGGATTATTTGGGTCATAATCCGGTTTTGAACTCATTGCAAGGATATCTCCGTTATTTGGGTCCATCGCTATTATAGTAGCCCTCTTGGCATTATAATCCTTCAGTACTTTTTGCGCCGCTGATTCCGCATAGTGTTGAATTACTTCATCTATTGTAACCACGACTCCAAGTCCGTCCTTGGGTTCATAGTATTCATTATACCCGAATGGCAGTTCTCTGCCGGATGCGTCTGTGTTTACAACTGTCCTTCCGGGGATGCCCGTCAAATATTCATTGAATGTAGCTTCCACACCGTATTGACCATCCTGATCGGTATTTGTAAATCCAAGCACATACGGAGCAAAATTTCCGTATGGATATACTCGTTTATTATCTTCAATTACAGTTATTCCGCTCAATTCAGCTTCTCTTATTTTTTGCGCCTGTTCGTCTGTTATCCACCTTTTTAAAATAACGGATGAATAATCAGCTGTTATTTTTTTTAGAACATCTTCATAATCCATTTCTAAAATTTCCGATAAAATCTTAGCTGTTTCTTCAGGTGATTTAGTATTTATCGGAATTGACTCCGCTGCAGTGGATTTACCCGACCCAAACATTGATTTGTTCATTTTTTTGAGAATCGATGTTATGAACCCTCCTGCTTCATCTTCTTCTGATTCCTTTTCTTTTTCACTCGACTGCATGCCTTTCTTCACATCCGCTGGTATACAAGTCACAGTGCTTGAATTTACACTTACTGCAAGTTTTTTCCCTCTCGCATCATATATTGTTCCTCTTTTTGCACTTATTGTAATATCCCTGGACCAATTTTCCATGGCCTGCTTTTTATACTCTTCACCATGAATGATCTGAATAAACCCTAATCTTACTACCAGTGCAATCGTAGCTAAAAAAAAGCAAAGCAAAAATACCAACATTCTTCTTTTATTTTGAAGGTTAGTAATGCTTTTCACCCGTCTTTTCATACGAAACCCCCTTACTGAATGAAACTGACAACCTTGTCAATTAAACCTACCAGTATGTTATTGCTTTTTTCTTCTGCTGATTTAGTTTCATCCTCCGAAGTTTCTGTACTTCCGTATGTAAAGTCGACAAATACGGTTTGTTTTCTTGTAGGATAATTCATCCCTAGATACGTTTTTGCCATTTCTTCTATTGAATTAGTGTTTTTTATACTCTCCAATGTTATGTTGTAAGCGTCTGCGTCATTTTTAAGCGTGGCAATTTCCTGGTTTAAATTGTGAATCTCCATTTGTTTATCCGTTATGACAGCATAATTATAGACTATTAATATTCCAAGTATAAATGTTACTGCAAGCATAGCAGTATTCTTAAAGCTTTCTATAACATTAATATTTTTCTTAGCTTTTTTTATTCGCTTTTTCTTTGGAGAATATTTTACCGATCCTTGTCCATAATCTAAATCAATGGCTTCTTTTCTTAAAGCTGACATTTCTTACACCCTTTCTCCTATTCTTAGCTTAGCACTGTGTGCTCTGTTATTTGTTTCCACTTCATCTTGCGTAGGAACAATAGGTTTCCTGGTTATAATTTTTAATTTTCGTCTGTGATCACATACACATGTTGGAAACTCTGGAGGACATATGCAATCCTTGTTTAAGTTTTGAAATGTATTCTTAACAATTCTATCCTCAAGGGAATGAAATGTTATAACACAAATTCTTCCTCCGGGATTCAACCTGTCAACAGCATGTTTAAATGTGTTCTCAAGAATTTCAAGTTCCCTGTTCACTTCAATTCTAATAGCCTGAAATGTTCTTTTAGCCGGATGAGCTCCATCCTGACGAACTTGCTTCGGAATCGCCTTTTTAATAATACTTACAAGCTGTCCGGTTGTTTCTATAAATTCATGCTCTCTTTCCTGAACAATGAACTTAGCAATTCTCGCAGCCCATTTTTCTTCGCCGTATTCCCACAATATTCTTGACAACTCATGCTCTTCATATCCGTTAACAATATGTCTTGCAGTAGTCGTCTGACTATTATCCATTCTCATATCAAGGGGCATATCATTGTTATAACTGAATCCTCTTTCAGGTATATCTAATTGAAAAGACGAAACTCCCAAATCAAATAAAATTCCGTCAATTTTATCTATATTTAAATCATCTAAAATTTCTTCAATATTGCTAAAATTATTTCTCACCGCTGTAAAATTTTTATATTCTTTTAGTTTTTCATTTGCTCTTTTAATTGCATAGTCATCCTGGTCAATACCTATTACCCTTCCTTTTGTGGTTCTTTTAAGTATCTCCTCTGTGTGACCTCCCCCTCCCAGTGTTGCATCAACATAAATTCCGTCAGTCTTAATGTTTAATCCTTCTATCGATTCATCCAATAAAACCGATGTATGCTTGTAATCCATGTGACTCCTCCTTATAGTCCTATCCCCAAATCTGACATTTTTTCCGCAATGCTGTCAAAATCAAATTCGTCATTGTTGGAGTAATCATTCCAACTGTCTTTGCTCCAAATTTCTATTCTGTCTATAACCCCTATAATAGTAGCTTCGTTACTCAATTCACAGAATTCTCTTAAATTAGGCGGTATCAATATTCTTCCCTGTTTATCAAAAGAACATTCACTAAAACCCGAAACAAATCTTCTGAGAAAGAATCTTTCTTGTTTATTGAATGTTGAGAGGTTTTTTAGTTTACCAACAAATTCTGTCCATGTTTCAATAGGATAAACAAATAAACATTTATCCAGTCCTTTTCCGATATAGAATGTTTCCCCTAGTTCATTTCTAAATTTTGAAGGTATTATAACTCTTCCTTTTTCATCAAATGAATGTATGTATTCACCAGTAAACATTTTCTACCACCTACTGGGCATATTATACCACATTGTGGGCTAAATGTTCCACTATTATTTTTTAAATTTAAAAAAATATATTTTTGTCCATAATTTTGTGTGTAATTTCAATGCCCAACAACCAATATGCAATAAATAATCCACATTACCTACTTCCTGAACCAACAAAAAATGAGATAATTCGTATAAAATACGAATTATTTTTGTAGAAAAAGCTTATTATTTGAAGTTAGTTTCTCGATAATCATCACGTTTATCGTTCCACCATCTTTTATTTGACTTGGCGGTAATATAACTATATAATTGTAAAAGCAGCATAGGAAGTTAACTGCAAAGTAAAACAGGTAGGAGGATTTATGGATCCGGTAGCATTTAGAGTTTTTGGTGTTGATATAATGTGGTACGGTGTATTAATATCCCTTGGAGTATTGTTGGGAATATTTTTTGCTTTGAAAGAATGCCGAAGGATTGGTTTCAAGGAAGATAATCTTCTTGATTTTCTTTTAATCGCAATTCCTTCAGCGATTGTAGGAGCAAGATTGTACTATGTAGCATTTTCATGGGATTACTACAGCCTAAACCCATCGGAAATAATAAACATACGAAACGGCGGGCTGGCAATACACGGTGCATTGATTGCCGGTATAATAGCAGGCATATTATTCTGCAAGAAAAGAAAAATTAATGTATTTGAACTTCTTGACATTGTTATACCAAGCGTGGCTCTAGGTCAGGCAATAGGGAGATGGGGCAATTTCATTAATCAGGAAGCTCATGGAGGCCCTACAGATCTTCCGTGGGGAATAGTGGTAAATGGTCAAAAAGTGCATCCCACATTTCTATATGAGTCAATAATCGATTTTTGCATATTTGTTTTTCTGTTTTGGTACAGAAAAAACAAGAAAACAACAGACGGACAGGTTTTAGCTATTTACTTAGTTTTATATTCCGCAGGAAGGTTCTTTGTGGAAGGGCTAAGAACAGACAGCCTTATGTTCATGGGAATGAGAATAGCACAGTTGGTAAGCCTTGCTTCCATCATAGCCGGCTTTTTACTTCTCACGTATTTAAAAAAGAAAAAAGAAATAAAATAATAGATTCTTCGGTTACCCGAAGAATCTCTATTTTTCACTTATCTTAATTTTGCCTCATATTTGCTTGCAAGCTCTTCTAGTATCTTTTTGTGAATATTTTCAACTTCTTTTTCTTTTAATGTGCGTTCCTTGTTTCTATAGGTAACTGAGAATGCGCAGCTCTTGTATCCTTCTTCTATATGATCGCCCTTATATACGTCAAATAACTTAACACTTTCTATCAAGTGAGGATTTATTTTTTCAATATCTGTTATCATATCGCCTACCAAGACATTATCATCCACTACTACCGCAATATCTCTTACCATAGCAGGATATTTCGGAAGAGGCGCATATTTCCAGCCTGTATTTTTATGTTTAAGAAGCATTTCGACATCTACTTCAGCAATATATATCTTTCCTTCCAATCCGTAATTTTCAAGAACTTTAGGAGATGCCTCGCCGTAAATTCCAATATATTCATCGTCTACATACATTGCCGCAGTCCTGCCCGGATGAAATATGGGATTATCAGATACAGATTTCAAACCTACGGCTATTCCCATTCTTGAAAGGACTCCTTCTATTATGCCTTTCATATCATAGAAATCATAATTTCCGTACATTCCTATGCAGACTTTCAATTTTTCATAAGGTTCCTGTACAACAGGCTGCTCTCTTGGTATAAATATGCTCCCTACTTCATATAGCTTAGCACTTTCAACGCCTCTGTTTGAATTTCTTTGTACAACTTCCAGCATATTTGGAATCAATGTAGTCCTCATAGAGCTAAAATCCTCTCCTAAAGGATTTAATATTCTCACATAATTTCTCAATTCGCTGTCAGGTGAAGCATTTATATTGTCATATGATTTAGGACTTATGAACGAATATGTAGTAATCTCATACAGTCCCATTCCACACAATATTTCTTTTATCTGGTCTTCCAGCATGCGTATATCAGATTTTCTGCCTACCCTTGTACTTCCTCTCAGTGGTTCCGAAGCAATGTTTTCAAATCCGTAAAGTCTTCCTATTTCTTCAATCAAATCAGCTTCCTGCTCAATATCAGTTCTGAAGTAAGGGATTTTACTTACAATTTTTTCACCGTCAAATTCCGATTCAATTTCAAGCTTATTTAAATAGCTAAGCATATTTTCCACAGGTATATCTATTCCCAGCAGCCATTTGACACGATGCGGTCTCAGTGTAACTACCGGAGGCACATATTTATTTTTCCCCGCTTCAAGGTATCCTCCAACAACAGTTCCAGCACCTATCATTTCAATAAGCTGACATGCTCTTTTTGCTGCCAGTTCCACCATAACATATCCCATAGGCTTTTCATTTCGTGCGGATGCTTCAGAACGCATGCCTAATTTTTTGGAAGTTTCTCTTATTGATTTAGGATTAAAATTTGCACTTTCCAAAACCATTATTTTTGTATCATCGCCTATTTCAGAATGATAACCTCCCATAACACCGGCTATGCATGCAGGTTTTACTCCGTCGGCAATTACAAGCATATTTTCATCTAATTTTCTTTCGTTCTGATCTATCGTAACTATTTTTTCATCCTTTTTAGCTCTCCTAGCCACAAGCTTTCTTCCCTCAAGCGCTTCAAGGTTATATGCGTGTAAAGGCTGCCCAAGCTCCAACATCACAAAATTAGTTACGTCAACAATATTGTTTATAGGCCTCATGCCTGCATCCATAAGAGTTCTTTGCATCCAAAGAGGGGAAGGCCCTATTTTTATATCCTTAATTACTTTTGCGTAAAAACGCGAGCATAAATTTTCATCATCTATTTCAACAGCGTTTAAATAATCCTCAATGTTTCCTGATTCATTTTTGATTTCTATTTTCGGGAATTTAAATTTTGTTCCCAAAGTTGCCGCTGCTTCTCTAGCCATACCAACTATGTTCAGGCAGTCTGGCCTGTTAAAGGTTATTTCAACCTCTAAAGCACTTCCGTCCAGCTCAAGTACTTCTTTAATATCTTTTCCTAATTCAGTTTCAGCTGGAAGAATAGCTATGCCATCTCTTGCTTCCTTTGGAATTACTTTATCGTCAAACCCAAGTTCTTCATAAGAGCACATCATGCCGTATGAAGGAAGGCCTCTAAAATTTGTTTTTTTAATTTTAAGTCCGTTGGGAAGAACTGCTCCTTCCAGACAAACTGGAACTATATCTCCAACCTTGACATTTTTTGCTCCCGTAATTATCTGTACCGGCTCTTCCTTGTTAATATCAATTTGAGTAACCACCAGCTTATCGGCATTAGGATGCTTTACAAGCTCAACTATTTTGCCTGTTACTACATTTACAACTTCCTTTGTATAATCAATTACAGCATCAACGTGTGAACCCGTAAGTGTTAACTTATCTGATAATGTCTTGTCATCAGTGTTAATATCGACATATTTTTTCATCCATTTTATAGGTACTAACATTTTAACCTCCTAAAATTGTTTTAAGAATCTAACATCATTTTCGAACAATAACCTTATGTTCGGGATTCCATACTTAACCATTGTAACACGGTCTATTCCCATGCCGAATGCATAACCTGAATATACCTCCGGATCAATTCCGCAGTTTCTGAGAACATTAGGGTGAACCATACCGCATCCTAAAAGTTCCATACTCCATCCTGTTCCATGGCAAGCAGGGCATCCCTTGCCCATGCACAAGTGACACGATACGTCAACTTCTGCGCTTGGTTCAGTAAACGGAAAATTATGCGGACGAAAACGAGTTTCCACTTTGCTACCGAATAACTCCTTAACAAACTGATCAATTGAATCTTTTAAATTTGCAAGGGTTACGCCTTTATCAACCACAAGGCATTCCATCTGATGGAACATTGGAGAATGTGTATCATCAACATCATCAAATCTAAATGTTCTTCCGGTGCACACCATTCTTATAGGCAGTTTCCCCTCTTTCATCACTCTGATTTGAACAGGAGATGTTTGTGTTCTCAGGACAAGATCATCCGAGATATAAAATGTATCTGATTTGTCTCTTGATGGATGGTCATATGGAGCATTCAAATCGTCAAAATTATGCCCTACTGTTTCAATTTCAGGGCCGCTTATAACGTCGTATCCCATGCGCATAAATACACTCTCCAATTCTTCCTTAACTTGAATTAAAGGATGTCTTCGGCCAATCTCAGGAACCTTGCCCGGAAATGTAATATCCAGCATTTCTGATTTAATCTTTTTTTGCTGATCCTTTTCACTTACATATTCCTTAATCGTTTTTATTTCCTCTTCTATAATTGAACGGACCTCATTTGCCAGTTTTCCCATTTCAGGTCTTTCCTCTTTTGACAAGTTTCCCATTGATCTCAATATTAATGTCAGGTCTCCCTTTTTACCGAGATACTTAACTCGTATTTTTTCAATATCTGCATTGTCTTTGCATTCTTTAAGTCTGTTCACCGCTTCTGTTTTTAACTTTAAAAGCTGCTCTTTCATACATGCTCCTTTCACTAATAAATATTTTTATAATATCAAATAAATATAAAAACTCCGCCTCATTAAGAGGCGAAGTTTCGCGATACCACTCTTTTTCACCCTAAACAAGTTCAGGGCCTCATTTATTTTAACGGTAAATACCGTGCAGAACTACTAGCTTCATTCTGCAAGCTCCAAAGTGAAGGTTCAGCACAAATGCCTAAAATCATTTTCAGCCATGATGATTTTTCTCTTTAACAGCACCTATTTATGCCTACTGGACTTCTTCATTGCTATAGTATTAAATTATTAAGTACACCATACATTGCATTACATTTGATTATATCAAAAGCTCTTTTTTATTACAACAATTTTTTTCTAATTTCATAAATACTGATTCCTGCTGCAATAGATGCATTCAACGATTCCGCATTGCCGGACATTTTTATTGTTATATTCATGTGTGAACAACTTTGTATTTCCCGGGAAACTCCATTCCCTTCATTGCCTATTACGACACATATCTTATCTGATTGCTCTATATCGTCAAATGATTGTTTAGAATCAACAACAGCAGAAATAATTTTAAAGCCTGAAATTTTCAACAAATCTAATATTTTCAAATCGGAATCCGCGTACTTAAAAGGAACTCTAAATATAGCTCCTGCTGAAGCTCTGACCACTTTTGGATTATACACATCCACACAGCCTTTATTGAGTATTACAACTGCAGGGCCGAATGCATCAGCAGTCCTTATTATCGTTCCAAGATTACCCGGGTCCTGTATTTTATCGCACATCACAGCAAATTTATAGCTATCAATTTTATTTAGATTTTCATCCTTTTGTATCACTGCCAAAATACCCTGAGAATTAATCGTATCTGATACCGAGTTAAATACATTCTCTTCACATATTAATATATCGGTGCCTATGCTACTTGACAAATTGTATAGCTTTTGAACTTCTGGCTTATTCAATGCGCTTTCTTTAAATAATAAATATATTATATGAGCACTTTCTATAAATGCTTCATTTACAAATTTAATTCCTTCAACGATGAACGCATTTTCTTCGTCACGGCTCTTTTTAGATCCAAGTGAGCGGATATATTTAATTTTACTGTTTTCTCTGCTTTTTATTATATCCATATATACCTTCCATTTACGAAAAGCCAATTTATAAACATTAAGTTTTTTATCTGAAGTTAGATAAATTATAACACAATTACTTAATATCTCCAATAACTTTCAGATTATCGTTGCTTCCAAGTATAACAACAATGTCATTATGATTTATTACTGTTTCAGAAGAAGGAACAATATTTATTTCATCATATGTTTTTAATGCAATTACAGTCATCCCGTACTTTCTTGAAAGGTTTAATTCTTTAAGAGACTTACCTTCCCATTCTGCAAGAGCTACCGTTTCAACTATGCTGTAGTCAGGCGAAAATTCTATTACATCCAATATGTTGGGAGTAACCAGTCCATATGCAACCCGCATACCCATATCTCTCTCCGGATAAATAATTTTATCTGCCCCGATTTTTTTCAGCACTCTTCCATGAGTTTCATTTGCTGCTTTTGCTATTACAATCGGTACTCCCGCTTCCTTTGCTATCAGAGTTCCCATAACTGAAGCCTGAGTGTCGGAGCCTATTGCTACTATTGCAACATCGAAATTTCTAAGCCCTATGGTTCGAAACGATGCTTCATCAATGGCATCCATTTGAACAGCATGCGCAACAAACTCCGATATTTCTTTTATAATGTCTGCATTCTGGTCAACCACCATAACATCATGTCCAAGTTTTGTAAGTGTCTTTGCAGCAGAAGCACCAAATCTGCCGCATCCGATTACTATTATCTGTTTCATATGTTGTCCTCCTTATCCTATTATTACCTTTCCTTCAGGATAGGTATAATTTCCTATATTTCTGTTTTGCTTTAAAAATGCATACGCCACTGTCATTGGCCCCACTCGTCCTATAAGCATAACTATTGTCAGCATGATTTTCCCCACATCACTTAAATACGGTGTTAATCCTCTTGACAATCCGACAGTTGCAAATGCGGATACTGTTTCAAACAGTATATCCGTATAATTAAAGCCTGCCGACTCTTCAGTTATTGAAAGCACAATTGAACATATTATCACCAACATAAGCGAAACCATCAATACCGCAGCAGCTCTTATAGTTGTTTCCGGCATTATTCTTCTTTCGAACACCTCAAAATCCCTCTTACCCCTGAATAAATTGTAAAAAGATACTATCAGAACAGCCATCGTTGTTGTTTTAATGCCGCCTGCAGTAGAAGCAGGAGAACCTCCTATAAACATAAATACAATTATTATCGCCACTGTAGCCATTCTTAGATTTTCCAAAGGCACTGAATTATAACCGGACGTCCTTGGATTTATTGCCTGAAACAGAGAAGCATTTATTTTGCCTGATATATCAAGGCTTCCCATAGTTCCAGGATTGTTTCGTTCTAAAATAAAGATTATAACTACTCCAAAAACAACCAACACAGAGGTTGTAACCAAAACCAGCTTTGAATGCAAAGTCAGCTTATGAAAGTTCTTGCTTGCATGTATGTCCCAAAGTACAAAGTACCCTATTCCTCCTACTACTACAAGAGTACAAACAGACCATGTTATTATAAAGTTATCCACATACCTTACCATACTGTTTCCTGTAATATCAAACCCCGCATTACAAAAAGAAGATATAGCATGAAATATAGAAAAACCTATCCCTTTTGAAACACCGTAATCTTTGATAAATACAGTAGATAACAGCATTGCTCCTATCAATTCAGAAGCAAAAGTAAAGAGAAGTATGTTCTTTGTAAGCCTGACAACCCCCTGAAGTTCATTGACATTTCTCTCTTCCATTATTAGTATCCTTGTCTTCAGTGATATTCTTTTACCAATAAAGAATGATATCATGGCTGTCATTGTCATAACACCAAGTCCTCCTATCTGAATCAATGTTATAATGACAATTTTACCAAACACTGTCCAATGAGAAGCTGTATTGACAACTGTAAGACCTGTTACACACGTAGCTGATGCGGAAGTGAAAAGTGCATTTACAAATCCTACACTTTTACCATTCTGTGACGCAAGAGGGAGAACCAAAAGAAGCGCTCCAAAAAATATAATAGATGCAAAGGAAATAAAAAATACCATGTAAGGATTTTTCTTGATTTGATTTATCTTTGTTACAATATATTTCATAATTAACCTCTTAACATAAATAATGCACAAATTATATCAATTTATGCATTGTCCGCTGTTAGTTGATTATAACACTTTGTGGTACAAAATCAATACAGCAGATTATATACTAGAAAGAGAACTTAATATAAAAAAGACTGTAAAAGTTACAGTCTTATTAAATATTAGTTTACTTTTACTTGTTCTACAAGGCTTGTGAATCCTGCCGGATCGTAAATCGCCATTTCTGACAGCATTTTTCTGTTTATTTCTATGTTGTTTTGCTTTAAAAGATTTATGAATTTGCTGTATGACAAACCGTTTTGTCTTGCAGCTGCATTTATTCTAGCAATCCAAAGCTGTCTGAACTCTCTCTTTCTTAACTTTCTTCCTACGTAAGCATATGAAAGTGACTTCATTACAGCTTGGTTAGCTGTTTTATATAATTTACTCTTTGCTCCGTAATATCCTTTAGCAAGTTTCAATACTTTTCTATGGTTTTTCTTAGCATTTACAGCTCTTTTAACTCTTGCCATTTTCTTGTCCTCCTGTATATATTATTAATTAATATGGTAATAATTTGTTTATTCTATCTGCGTCAGCACTAGATACCAATGTGCTCTTTCTTAAATTTCTAATTGATTTGGAAGCTTTTTTGCCTGTAAAATGATTTTTTCCTGATTTTGATCTTTTTATCTGGCCGCTTCCAGTTTTAGTAAATCTTTTCGCTGCTGATCTGTTAGTTTTTAATTTTGGCATAACAGTTCCTCCTTAACGTTATTTTTTGGGTGACAAAAACATAATCATGTTTCTGCCCTCAACTAATGGTTGCTTATCTATAATAGAATGTTCTTTTGTAATCTCTGCAAACTGCATAAGCACTTCCCTGCCCGCATCCATATGACCGAGCTCTCTTCCTCGGAAACGAATAACAACCTTTACCCTGTCTCCATCTTCAAGGAATTTGCATGCATTTTTTGCTTTAACGCCCAAATCATGCTCCTCAATATTCGGAGTCATTCTTATCTCTTTGACGTTTATAATCTTTTGTTTCTTTTTAGATTCTTTTTCTTTTTTAGCCTGAGCGTACTTATACTTTCCGTAATTCATAATTCTGCATACCGGCGGTTTCGCGGTAGGCGATACATTAACCAAATCCAATTTTTTGCTTTCAGCAATTTTCAAAGCCTCTTTAGTGCTGATAATGCCCAGCTGACTTCCATCAGAGTCAATGACTCTTACTTCCTTTTCACGAATTTGCTCGTTGATTTGAAGTTCTTTTATAATTTACACCTCCAATGATTTCTCTTGTCTTCCTTATAATGTATATGCAAAATAAAAAAGACAGCCAAATTACCGCTATCTTTAAACAATACAAAATTATTGCATTAATTTATTAACCCTACTAACAGTCTAACAGCAATTAAACGCCGTAAGGTGAGAAGCGGTCACTTCTTCTTGAACTTATTACAGTATATACAACCTAACAATAAATGTCAACAATTATTTTTTTTATACTGTCATAACTTTTTTTGTTATGGTAAAGATAATTGTATCAAAAAAAAATTTACTAGCTCAGGAGGTAACATGAAAAATAAATATTTGTTGTTGGCAATTTCCTTTATTGCGTATAATATTATTATTTTAATAATATCAGATAAATATTCTTTGTCAATATTGTTTTTTTTACCGCTTCTTTTTTATGCGATACTCATGGTAAAAATGTTCGCTTCATCAAATAAAAAAAACGAAAGCGGAGGAACCAGCACATTTACCGAAGAATCTAAAGAAGCCGTAGGTTCGACGGCATATTTTGAAAAAAGAAAATCAGAAGAACCAAAAATTCAAATAGGCTTTGATGATGTCGCAGGCTTGGAAGAGATTAAGGAAGACTTGGTTGATATAATTGATTTTTTAAATAACGAAGAAAAATACCATTCCATGGATGCAAAGGTTCCAAAAGGAATATTGCTCTATGGTCCACCTGGAACAGGTAAAACTCTTATAGCAAAAGCAATTGCCGGTGAGGCTAGAGCAACCTTCATTTATTCCAGTGGTTCGGAATTTGTTGAAAAATATGTTGGCGTCGGAGCAAAACGAGTAAGAATGATTTTTGAAAGAGCACGTAAAGAATCGCCCAGCATTATTTTTATTGATGAAATTGATGCACTTGGAGCAAAAAGAAACAGCGAAAGTAATAACGAAAAAGATCAGACTCTTAACCAGCTGTTAATTGAACTGGACGGATTTAACAATACGAGCAATGTAATAGTAATAGCTGCCACTAATAGAATTGACCTTCTTGATGAAGCTCTCTTAAGGCCCGGAAGATTTGACAGAAAAATTTATGTAGGGAACCCAAACTATCATTCAAGATTAAAGATATTAGAAGTTCATACAAAAAATAAGCCATTGGATAAAAAGGTCCAGCTGAAGGATATAGCAACAAAGACGCATGGCTTTTCTGGTGCTCAGCTTGCTAACATTGCCAATGAAGCAGCTTTGAGGGCAATAAAGGAAAAATCCAAAAAAATAAATTTAGATAATTTTGAATTTGCCATAGAAAAAATAGCAGCCGGTCTGGAAATAAAACATTCAACAGTTTCTGACAAGGAAAAAAGAATTGTAGCATATCATGAAGCAGGTCATGCAGCAGTTGCTAAAATACTTAATATTGATAAAGTTCAGAAAATATCCATTATACCTAGAGACAAAGCATTAGGATATGTACTGAAATTTCCTACAGAAGATAAATATCTTTATACAAAAAAGGAGCTTTGCAACAAAGTTACTGTACTTCTGGCAGGTAGGGCTTCTGAAGAAGTATTTATTGGAGAAGTGTCCACAGGAGCCTCAAATGATTTGAAAGAATCCACAAACATTATATATGAAATAATATGCAGCTACGGTATGGGAAAAAATACACAAAACACATGTATTGATGAAAAACTGTTCAAATATTATCTTGACAATATAAAAAACGAAGCATCCGATATGGCTAAGGAAGCATATGAACGAGCTATATCCATTATAAGAGAAAACGAAGAAACCGTAAAAAGAATAGCCGAATACTTAATCAAAAACGAAACCATGAATTCAGATCAGCTTGATGAGATAATGCGTGAATGTAAGAAAAAGGTGCTGATATGAAATTCCAAAAATCTAAAAGGACAGTTTTTTGAGGCCATACACCTCAAAAAACTGTCCTTAATTTTATTCGTAGTAGGACATCGGATTTTTTCTGACGCCATTCACTCTGACTTCATAGTGTAAGTGATTGCCTGTAGATTCTCCAGTAGAACCTATAAGCGCAATACTTTCTCCTCTGGATACCGCTTGTCCCTTACTCGCCAACAATTTTGAGCAGTGCCCGTACAACGTAGCAATTCCTCCGCCGTGGTCAACTATGATGTAGTTTCCGTATGAATAATGATACCCGGCATAAATTACAACACCATCGTTGGCTGAAACAATTGGAGTCCCGTAAGGCGCAGCAATATCGGTGCCTCCGTGGGTTGACCAAACTCCTGTGATGGGATGAGGCCTTCCTCCGAACTCGGAAGTAATTCTTGTGTGCCCGGGAACAGGCCAAGCCAGTTCTCCGCCTGCGTATTCAACCGCACGCTGCGCAGCCAGTATATCTCTTTCAATTTGTTTTGACTGCTCTTCCATTGCTGCTTCCTGTCTTTGAATTTCTTCTATATTGCCTTGTAAACTGGTCATATAATTTTCCTTGGACCTGGAAGCAATCACAACTTCATTCTGCTTTACATTTAAATTATTGATTACAGCAGTCAATTCCATCCTTTTTATTTCTTGATCCTCTTTTATTTGTTCCACCTGAACCTTTTGCTCGCCTATGCTTTTTAGCAGATCAACGTCGCTTTCAACTATCAGCTGAATCATATCTATTCTGGTTAAGGCGTCGATTAGATTCTCAGAATTCAAAATGACTTCCATATATCCGGCTGTACCGTTTTTATACATAACTCTCAAACGATCTTCCAGAGTTTTATTATTTTTGTCAATTTCATCTGTAAGTTCAAGGATTTTTTGCTCAGATTCAGCTATTTTCATGCTGATTTCCTGCTTTTGCATTTCATATTGTTCAGTTTCTAAAGTTAAAGCCCTCAGCTCATTGTCAAGTATTTTGATTTCCGATTCTATACTGCGTTTCTCATTTTTAAGTTCATCAGCCTGATTGCGCAATTCCTTAATTTGATTTTCCACCTGCTTTTGTTTGTATTGCAAATCAGCTATACTCCCCCCGGCAGTCACAGGGAAAATACTTAAGACAGTTATTGCAATCAGAGTATAAATAACACTTTTTTTAAACATACACCACTCCTACACACTTAAGAATTTTTTCAAGGAAATCAAGCTGCCAAGAATTCCTATGCCTATCCCTATAGTTAAAAATATTATAATCAAGTCGTTTAGTATCATTTCGACTCCTACCAAGTATCCGGACATTCCGGACAACAAGGCAACGTAACGACCTGCCAAATAATTTACAATGTAGTTATATCCCACAAAAATCAATATTATTGAAACAAATGCCCCTATCAGCCCAAGCATAATTCCTTCAATCATAAAGGGACCTCGTACATATCCGTTCGTCGCTCCTATATACTGCATCAACTCTATTTCCTTCTGTCTGTTCAATACAGTTATTTTAATTGTATTAGAAATAATAAACACGCTTATAAACAACAATATTATTATGATGCCGGCGCCGGTTCTCTTAATAAAATCAGCAATTTTTATAAGACTGTTTACCGCATCCTTATAATACATAACATCTTCGACACCTTCAAAGGTTTGTATCTTCTTAATAACACTTTCTGACTTACTTACATCATCAAGCTGAACTACATATGTGTTTGGAAGAGGATTTTTTCTAAGCCCTTCCAACAAAAAAGCATTTTCACCCCAGTCTTCTTTCAACTGTTCAAGAGCATATTCCTTCGTCTGGAAAGCGACGCCAATAACACCGTTTATTTCCCGGAACGATTTACCCATCTCATCTATTTGCTCTTCTTCCACATCGTCCAGCAAATAAACTGCTATTTCATCAAAACTTTCTTTTGTAACCATTGCAACATTATTTACATTGAGCACTATTATTAATACAAATCCTAATATCATTAACACAGCGGTTACAGAACCAATTGATGCAAGCCCCATCATTCGATTTCTCCACATACTTTTGAAGGCTTGTCTAAAAATATAGTTAAGCTTTTTTAGGTTCATTGTCATTTCCCCCTGCTTTCATATCTCTGATAACAACACCGCGCTTCAGCTCAACAATTCTTTTCTGATAATTTTGAACTATGTTCATATCATGCGTAGCCATTATTACTGTAGTTCCTCTTTTGTTTATCTCCTTTAGGATTTTCATAATCTCTTTTGACGTTTCAGGGTCCAGGTTTCCAGTAGGCTCGTCCGCTATTATGGTTTCCGGCTTATTTATTACCGCGCGCGCAATCGCAACTCTCTGCTGCTCACCGCCTGACAACTCATCAGGATAATATTTTGCCTTGTCGCTAAGTCCCACCATGCTGAGAACAAGAGGCACTTCCCTTCTGATTGTTTTAGAAGAGCAACAAATCATTTCCATTGCAAATGCCACGTTTTCGTAGACCGTCATCTTAGGCAGAAGCCTGTAATCTTGGAAAACAAAGCCGATATTTCTTCTGTATTGGGCTACATTTCTTTTCCTAATCTTTGTAATGTCCTGATCATTATATGTAATTATTCCTTCGCTGGGAGTAATCTCTCTCAATAAAAGCTTAATCAAAGTGCTTTTGCCAGCTCCGCTTTTACCGACTATAAATAAAAATTCGCCGTCATTTATCTTTAAGTTAATATTCTTAACTGCTGTAAATTCTTTTTTATAAATTTTAGATACGTTATTAAATATTATCACTGCCTCACCTCTTACCGATTACTATTATATAACACATTTTGACAAAATTACAACCATTATTATCTTATTTTACTTTATTTTATAATAAAAATAAATGTTTATTTTTGCCTATATCTTAAAATATTGTAAAGCATTCAAAACAGCAAAAGCAACATATTAAACAAAAAAAGAAAAATGAATTTTTATTTTCATTTTTCTTTTTTATGCTTAAAAGGTATTAGTACTAATGCTATACTACTCACCGTAATTTAATTAATCATTTCTTAATTTTTATATTCCTTCTCTAAAACAACTTTCTGAGGCAGTTCTGTCATGTCAGTCTTTACTACGGCAAAAGGATATGTTAGGATCTGAGCTGTTACATCTCCGGGCTTAGGATCAGTATATTTAGCAAAAACAGTCAATACTTTTTCACCGTCTTCATCATCCAGCGTCAGCTTGTCAATTTCCACCTCATATCCTGCTGTATTCTTTTCCCCTCTTGTTACTACAACGTAAATCTCATCATTAATTTTTGCAACTAAAGCTTTTTCTTTCATCCTGTAGTTCGGCAATACCTCTGCAATCTGTCTAGGCATATTTTCAGGATCTACTGTATCAAACGAAACATTTTCAGCTCCTTTTCCCTTAAAATATCTGAAGAAAAACAGAAGTGCGGCTATAAATACAACAATCGCAACTATGGTTACAATTCTTTTCATAAAAATCCCCCTATATATGTACTTCTTTATATTTTATTCTTTCGTTCCAAAATTATGCTAAATAGTAAAGAGTTTGTTTACAAAATGTATTAATAAAGTGTTTGACATTTGAGCTTGTCTTTAAGTATAATTTTATTATAACAAGAAACTGCTGGCGGTAAAAATTATATAAAAAATCTTACCAAAAGTATTTTAATAACCTTGTTTCAGAAAGGAGTTGGAAACACATGTCATGTAATTGCAGTGAATTTCAAAATATAACCAGCGATTTGCAGCTTTTGAATAAAAGCGTTTTAGATATTGTAACAAAGCTTGATGTACAAACATCCGTACTCAACAGAGCAGTTTTCAAATCTGCAACTCATTGCGGATGCATCGAAATACATGCGACTAAGCAATTATTTTCTCACAACAAAACACTTGAAGAAAATCAGACTGATGTAGATAATCATGTAGAAGGCAAGCTTTGTCCGAAATGCAAAGAAAAAATTGAAGAAGAAATGGGCGAGCTGCTGTTTTATCTTGCATCAATGTGCTCCGCACTCAATCTGGATTTAGATGAGATAATGTCATCAAAGCTTGATCATTTAAAAACATTGGGAATTTATAACCTTTTGTAATATCCGGATGTCCGGTCTTTAAGAAATATATGCTAATAATTACGCAAAAATAACAACGGCCGCCTGTACTTAATGTAAGGCGGCCGTTTCTAAATTAACCTCTTTGGCAAAGCTCTACGAGAACTCCTCCCGTGCTTTTCGGGTGGCAGAAAGCAATCTTGGCTCCGCCTGCACCATATCTAGGCGTTTCATCTATCATTCTAACTCCCTTTGCCTTCATCTCAGATATTGCAGCTTCTACGTTATCGACTCTGTAAGCCATATGTTGAATTCCTTCGCCGTTTTTCTCTATGAATTTTGCAACAGGGCTGTCTTCTGATGTAGCTTCCAGCAACTCAACTTCAGAATCCCCTGTGGGCAAAAAAGCTACCCTAACCTTTTGCTCAGCAACCACTTCAGTTCCTGTTGATTTCAATCCAAGAACACCTTCATAGAATTTCAATGCTTCTTCTATACTTTTTACTGCTATTCCTATATGATCTATTTTATTAACCATGTGTCGCCTCCCACTCAAAATAGTTATATTTTTAATTCACCGTTACCGCATTTATCATAGGTGAAATTACGTTATTCTTCTCTTATTGCTTTTAGAAACTCATCTCTTACTTCATAAATATTTTTTTCTTTAGTTATGATTTTACCGACTTCAGATTCAAGCTTATTTTCACTTGCTGCGCTGGAAATTACAATCTTTCTCAGTTCTGCTTCAATAAGCTCAACTATCTCCGTCCTCATATTATTCTTTCTTCTCTCATTTAGTTTACCACTCTCATTTAAGTACACTAAATGGTTTATTATTTCAGATTTCAAAATATCAATGCCTTCATTTTTCGATGCGGTAACTTTTACAACCGGAGGCCTTCTATCCATATTTGAACTTAAATCAAGCATCATGTTTACTTCTGTTGCAGTCCTGTCCGCACCAAACAAGTCACTTTTGTTTATGACAAATATATCACCTATCTCCATAATACCAGCTTTAATGGACTGTATGTCATCTCCAAGCCCCGGCACCATAACCATCAGTATAGAATCTGCAGTCTTGACAATGTCCACTTCAGACTGCCCCACTCCTACTGTCTCAATTATTATGTAATCATAACCAGCAGCATCCAAAATTTTTAATGCATTTTTAGTATGCTTTGAAAGTCCTCCGAGATATCCTCTTGTACCCATACTCCTTATAAATACATTGGGATGCAGAGCCAAATCCTGCATTCGTATCCTGTCTCCAAGGATTGACCCGCCGGAATACGGACTGGTTGGATCAACTGCTATAATCCCAACCTTTTTACCTTCATCTACGAATTTTTTTACTATTTTATCGGTGAGCGTACTTTTTCCAGCACCAGGCGGACCTGTAATACCTAAAATATTTGCCCTGCCAGTGTAAGGATGAATTTCTCTCAATATTTTTTCAGCCTCTTCAGGGTTACTTTCCACTGTTGTTATCAACCTTGCACACGCTCTTTTGTCCCCTGCAAGCATCCGCTGAATTAATTCCACTAAATCACCTCTTTTACTTTACTGCAACTATGATGCAAAATATTTTCTATAACTCTCTTTTTAAATTTGATTTAATAAATTCTATCATATTTGATGTAGTGGTTCCAGGTGTAAATATTTCAGAAACACCAGCCTTCTTAAGTCCGGGAATGTCTTCGTCCGGAATAACACCTCCGCCTACTATCAATACATCGTCAACACCTTGCTCTTTAAGTAGCTCAACAACCCTTGGGAACAGATAATTGTGTGCTCCGGACAATATGCTCATTCCCACAACATCTACATCCTCTTGAATTGCCGCGGCAACTATTTGCTCAGGAGTTTGCCTTAATCCGGTATATATAACTTCCATGCCTGCGTCTCTCAATGCTCTTGCTATAACCTTAGCACCTCTGTCATGCCCGTCAAGCCCAGGCTTTGCAACTAAAACTCTAATTGGTCTCATAATATTCCTCCTAATTTAAAGCAATACTGCTTGTTCATATTCGCCAAAAACTTCTCTCATAACTCCGCATATTTCTCCCAGTGTAGCATATTCTCTAACTGCATCTAAAATAAACGGCATCACATTTTCTGTTCCCTGGCAGGCCTTTTTTAACAAATCAAGCTTCTCTTTAACTACTTCATTATTCCTTGCAGTTTTTACATCTTCAATTTTCTTCTTCTGCATTTCACCAACTATAGGATCAACCCGCAACAATCCTTTTGGAGGTTCTTCATTAACTTGGTACTTGTTAACTCCTACAACTATTCTGTCAAGCGATTCGATTTCCATCTGATACTTGTACGCAGAATCAGAAATTTCTTTTTGAATATATCCTATATCAATAGCTCTAGGAGCTCCACCCAATTCATCTATCTTGCTGATGTATTCCATGGCTTTTTCTTCAATTTCTTTTGTTTTAGCTTCAATGTAGTACGAACCTGCCAATGGATCTACTGTATTTGTAACCCCAGTTTCGTTAGCCAAAATTTGCTGAGTCCTTAATGCTATTGTAACAGAATCCGTAGTAGGCAGAGCCAAAGCTTCGTCTCTTGAATTTGTATGCAAAGATTGAGTTCCTCCCAGCACTGCAGCTAATGCCTGCATTGCAACTCTTATAATGTTATTATCCGGCTGCTGTGCAGTCAATGTGCATCCTGCAGTCTGAGTATGGAATTTAAGCATCATTGATTTTTCATTTTTTGCTTTAAATCTTTCCTTCATTATTTTAGCCCAGAGTCTCCTTGCAGCTCTAAACTTTGAAACTTCTTCAAGCAAATCATTATGTGCATTAAAGAAGAATGAAAGTCTCGGTGCAAATGTGTCAACATCCAGCCCGGCTTTAATTGCCGCATCAACATACGCAATACCATCAGCCAGAGTAAATCCAACTTCCTGAGCTGCCGTAGATCCAGCTTCTCTGATGTGGTATCCTGAAATACTGATTGTATTCCATTTTGGAACCTCTTTTGAGCAATACTCAAATATATTTGTTATAAGACGCATTGACGGTTCTGTAGGAAAAATGTATGTTCCTCTTGCTATGTATTCCTTCAATATGTCATTTTGTATTGTTCCTCTTAATTTATCTGATGATACACCCTGTTTTTCTGCAACAGCTATATACATTGCAAGCAATACAGAAGCCGGAGCATTTATTGTCATTGATGTGCTAACCTTATCCAAAGGGATGCCGTCAAAAAGAATTTCCATATCCTTTAGAGAATCTATGGCTACGCCGACCTTACCGACTTCACCCTGTGCTAGAGAATGGTCTGAATCATACCCTATCTGCGTAGGAAGGTCAAAAGCAACAGATAACCCTGTAGACCCCTGCCCTACAAGATATTTATACCTTTCATTAGATTCTTCCGCCGTTGCAAAGCCAGCATACATTCTCATTGTCCATGTCTTGCCCCTGTACATTGTCGGCTGATACCCTCTTGTAAAAGGATACTGTCCCGGATATCCTATTTCTGTCTCATAATCAATATCTGCAACATCCTCCGGAGTATACAGCCTTTCCACATTCACACCGGAACCTGATTTAAATTCTGTTTTATTTTCAGGCGCTTTACTTAAAGACTTGCTTAACACTTTATCTTCCCAATTCTGGCGAGCCGATCTTAATTGGTCGAGTTTTTCTTTTTCAAACATAAAATCCTCCATTTTGATTAACAAGTATTTACAATCATTAAATATAATCCAAAAACCTTAATTTTGCAAGACGTTTACCCAAAAAGACTGTATATTTTTCAAACTTGCAGCAAAAGTTGCAAAATTTATATGGTGACAATATTAAAAAGAAATAAAGCATTGATTTTTCAATCATTTGCATTTCATATTGTTATTTTCAAAAAAAATCAAAATAAAGATATTAATTATTTTCTGTCATGCATTTCATTGGAAATATTACGAGATTCATTAGAATAAAAAAAGAGATCCTCCACCAACGAAAGTAATCATTTCATTTGTTATGTGAAGAATCTCATCACTATTAGTTTAAACTTCCTCAAACAGCATTTCAAATTCCTTGCCTGAAATTGTTTCTTTTTCTAAAAGGGCCTGAGCTACACGGTCCAATTTTTCCATGTTTTCACTTAAAAGTGTTTCTGTTTTATGATATGCGCTATCAATAATCCTTCGCATTTCATTGTCTATTCTGGCAGCAACCTCTTCTGAGTAGTTTCTTATCTTGTTAAAATCTCTTCCTAAAAATACCTCTTCTTCGTTTGTTCCATAAGTCATCGGGCCCAGCTCATCGCTCATTCCGTATGTTGTAACCATAGCTCTCGCAATTTTTGTTGCTCTTTCAATATCATTAGATGCTCCAGTTGAAATATCATCAAGAGCAAGTTTTTCAGCAACTCTGCCTCCCAAAAGTCTTACAATACTTTCTTCCATTTCTGTCTTTGATCTGTATGACCTGTCTTCTTCAGGCAGATACATCGTAAATCCTCCGGCACCGCCTCTTGGTATTATTGTAATCATGTGCACAGGATCCTTATTTGAAGATAACCTTGCAACAACTGCATGCCCGGCTTCATGATATGCAGTAAGCTTTTTTTCATTTTCGCTGATAACCTTACTGCGCTTTTCAGGCCCTGCAATAACCTTAGTTATCGCTTCCTCAATTATGTCCATAGTTATTAATGTCTTGTTCTGTCTTGCAGTCAAAAGAGCAGCTTCATTCATTGCGTTTTCCAAATCTGCAGGAGTAAATCCTGGAGTCCTTTTTGCTACAATTTCCAGATCTACATCATCTGCAAGAGGTTTTTTTCTTATATGAATTTTTAATATTGCCTCTCTCGCCTTTACGTCCGGAAGTCCTACATGAACCTGTCTGTCAAAGCGTCCCGGTCTCATCAACGCTGGATCTAATATGTCAGGTCTATTTGTAGCTGAAATTATTATAATACCTTCGTTTCCTGAAAACCCGTCCATCTCAACCAGAAGTTGGTTCAATGTCTGCTCTCTTTCATCGTTTCCTCCGCCGAGGCCGGCTCCTCTCCGTCTTCCGACAGCATCAATTTCATCTATAAAAATAATACATGGTGCGTTTTTCTTTGCCTGGTCAAATAAATCTCTTACACGTGAAGCACCAACCCCCACAAACATTTCAACAAAGTCGGAACCACTTATGCTGAAAAACGGAACCCCTGCCTCTCCAGACACGGATTTTGACAGATACGTTTTTCCTGTTCCCGGAGGGCCAACCAGCAAGACTCCCTTTGGTATTCTGGCTCCCAGCCTTGCAAACTTTGCTGGATTTTTAAGGAAATCAACAATTTCGCTTAACTCCTCTTTTTCTTCATCAAGTCCAGCTACATCCGCAAAAGTAATTTTTTTGCTCGGGTCATCATCTTTAACCATTTTTGCCCTGCTCTTGCCAAAGGACATTGCTTTTCCTGTTCCTCCCCCCTGAGACTGTTTCATGAATACATACCACAAAACTGCCAAAAGGACAAGCATTCCGATTGTAGGCAGTGCGCTTACCCATATAGGAGTGGCAGGTACAGGTTCGCCCACTATTTCTATTTCCCCTGATTCAATTTTGTCGGCAACATATTTGTCATAAAAACTTGAATTAAATAAAAAGACAGTTGGTACATATGAAGTAAATTTCGTATCGTCTTTGTAAACACCCTTTACCTCACTTTCAGTAAAGGATAGTGATTTTATGTTATTATTTTGTAATTGAACTATAAGCTCGCTGTAACTTATACTTTGTTCATCCTTCGCAGGTTCAACCATGCTTTGAACCAGCATGATAATTACGACAAATATAAGAACATACATTGCGATGCTTCTCATAAATCCTTTCAATTAAAGCCTCCTCTTTGTCTAAAAAGACCACTGTAATGATAAAATTGTAGCATATATTGAAATACTTTACAATTATTTATTGGTAAATTTCTTCTTTCAAAATTGCTATATACGGCAGATTCCTATATTTTTCATCATAGTCCAGACCGTACCCAACTACGAATTCATCAGGAACCCGAAATCCTGTATATTTGATTTCAAGATTGGCTTCCCTTCTGTCGGGTTTATCGAGTATTGTGCATATTTCTACCGACGCAGGCCTTCTTGATTTTAAATTGTCAACCAGATAAGACAGCGTCAATCCCGAATCTATTATGTCTTCGACTATAAGTACATGTCTACCCTCGATTGATGTATTCAAATCCTTAAGGATACGTACGACTCCAGATGACTGAGTATTTGATCCGTAACTTGAAATGGCCATAAAATCAATACCTAATGGTAAATTTATATTTCTCATTAAATCGCTTACAAATATTACCGCACCTTTAAGAACACAAACTAAAAGCAAGTCTTTATCCTTGTAATCATCAGTAATTTTTGCTCCAAGCTCCTTTACCTTGGACTGCAATACATCCTCCGTAATCAATATTTCTTTGATATCTCCGTTCATCAGTGCTGTTCCTCCATTGTAATGTTTAGTATTTTTTTTGTTGAATCCGACACCTTGTAGCTGTTATTGATTCTGAAGCCTTCCAACCACAATATATCACCGCCTGCTTCAATAATGAGTTTTTTATCTCGTTCAGCGGCAGGTATTTTCAAATCAATAAAAACATCCTTTATTTTCTTTTTTCCTGACATGCCGCAAGGAATCATCGAATCACCGGGACGTCTGTTCCTGACAATCGGGTTCCCTTTTAGTAAACCATAGTCCAAGCTTATGCTGTTCCTATTTTTTCTGTCAAATTCCGTAATATTCAAAATCTTTACAGTAAGTGTCTTTCCAACCTCAGGAATATACAAAGAATCGTTTAGTATAATATTATATTCAAAATTCGGAATGTTTTCAACATTTTTATTGATTATAAAATTATCATAACTGATTTCTGTTGTAAAGCCCTCCGTCAAATTAATTTTTTTTCCGGTATCAGCAGCTTGCATAAATCCAAGCATATAATTAATATGCTTCATTTCAATATTTATTGTATTTCCCTTAAGCTCCTCTATTGCCCTCTTTACTATCCTTCCAGATTCACCTGGTTCCAGAGACTTTAGCTTAGGAAGATTTAACACAACTCTTTTAGCATCTTTCTCCACCAGAAGTTCCTGAAATTTAAGTTCTGTATATTTTTCAATTATTTTTTTGTCCCTTTGCATTGCTTCAGACATTCTGTACAACGCATTCTGGATATTCGGATTGAAACTTTCTTCTAAATAAGGAATCAGATTTAATCTTATTTTATTTCTTCCGTATATATCATGAAGGTTTGTTTTATCTATGCAATATTCATAACTGTTATCATGCAGGTATTTTAAAATCTCTGACTTCGGAACATTTAGAATTGGCCTTATTATATTATTATTTTCAAAGCTCATCGCACTTAATCCGTCAACTCCTGTACCCCTTATGAGCCTTTGAAGCACAGTTTCCGCCTGATCGTTTAAATTGTGCGCAACTGCGATTTTCCCGCCGCCAAGTTCATCAAGATTTTCATTAAAAAAACCATATCTTAGTATTCGTCCTGCTTCTTCTTCAGTGACTTTAAGCTCTCGAGCATATTCGCCGGCATGCTTTCTCTTGACAAAAAGTCTTATACCATATTTTCTGCACAGATTTCTTGCGAATTCTTCGTCATGCATCGCATCTTCGCCTCTGTACATATGATTTATATGAGAAGCATACAAATTAAAGCCTAAAATTTCCTTTAGTTTTCTCAAATTGTGAAACAGGAATACGGAATCCGGTCCTCCGGATAGCGCTACAAGGATGGTTTCTCCTTTAAATATCAATTTTTTTTGCAATACATTCTGCTTTACTAAATTATACATATCTTCCCTCATTTTATTACATGTTATAGATTATACCACGGTTTTATCAATTTAAAAATATTTTTTAATTTTTTCGTAAAATATACAAAAAAATCTTCCATTGCGTATACCGGCATATGCCTCTAATATATATAATTAACATATAAATTGAATAATTAAAATAATGAGCTGAACTCAATAATAAAATTATCAATTTCAGCTCATCTCAATCCTATTAAATTTCAAAATTTATACATGCTGAATAAAATGAGAAATGCTATTTACAAGTTAGCTTCTTCTTGCAATGAAAACACATTAGCAATAGACAAACAGACAGAAGAGTTTTGTTTTTAACCTATTTTTGTAACCAGCACCGTCATGTCATCGATAATTTTGTCCTGCCCTCTTAAAGCATAGCTTAATATAGAATTAGCGATTGTTTGAGGATCCTTATTAACTAAGTATTCAATATATTTATCCAGAGATTTTTTTGTATCCATACCTATTGAATCTATTATACCATCCGATACCATAATAATAAGGTCTCCAATTTCCACCTTTTTTTTAAATGAACTGTATTCAAAGTTATCCAGTATACCCAGCGGAAGACTTTTACCGGATATTTTATCCACGGTTTTTCCACTTATAAGGTAAGAAGGCGCGGCTCCTGCTTTATATATTCGTATTTCTCTGGAACTATAATCAATTATATTAAAATCAAACGTTACAAATCTTTCTTCTCCGAGCTTTATCATTAAGATAGAATTAAGTGTTCTCAATATCTGTGCTTCTGAAAAATCAGTGTATAGAAATTTCGAAAGCAAGTCAACCGCTCCATTGCTTTCGTTATATGCCTCTTCTCCTGAACCGATCCCGTCACACAACACAGTATAATATCTATCAGCCCTTCCTGCATAGGCAAAATTATCTCCAGACACTTCACTTCCCTCTTTAACTGCAGAAGCGCTGTATGTCCTTATTTTTATTCTTTTTATATTTTTAAACTTCAAGACATAGTAATCTTTAGATGCGACTACTCTTTCAGTACATTTAAGCTTTACACCGCAAACATTTCTTACTATAAGCTCGATTGCGCTTTCAGCCTCCTCACATGATTTTTCTGTCTTTACAGTAACGCTTAAAGAAATTGTGTTTTTATTAGAGGAAACGACTTCAAAAAATTTAACATTTATATTCTGCCATAACAGCTGTTCTTTTATTTTCGTTTTTGCCTTATCCGTAAATATACTCACATTTCTGGGTTTTCTAAATTCAGCAATGTTTTTTATAGTTCCGGCTTCTCTTTGATACTCAGTGTTATTTTCCGCAGAAGCTGTTGAAGCCGCTTCTTCTTTTGCATCCACATTCCTTTCACTTTCTTTATTTGCAAATTTAATAACCTTGTCATATGATTTTTCTTCAGATTTCTTTATTTTTTTTGCTTTTTTATTTTTTATCCTATGAACATTTTCTTTTTTAAAGCCGTATTTTATATTTTTTATTACTTTTATGATTTCATTGGTAATAATTATTGCACTAAAAACAAAAATCGTTTCAAAAGTATTTAACATCAGTCCATTTACACTGAATCCATCTGCTAATAATATTGTTGTCTTTGAAACAAGCAGCACAATTGAAGAATATCCTGCTGCAATAAGAATGGAATGCCTTTCATCCTTAAAATTTAAAAAGTATGCATAGACGGCAATCAAAATAATAACATACACAAAGCTTGACTGTGCAAAAAGTACGGCAAATATTGCAGTAAGCAGCATAGATACAGAGCTTCCCTGCGCATAGCAATACGAACTCAATACCACTACTGCAAATGGAAATATTTCATCAATGATATTTTGCCTTGCAATAAAAAAACACATCATAAAAACAATCCAGTTTTCTTTGATGTGCTTAATTTCATTTTTTAGAAACTCTCCAATAATACCTGTAATGTATCTTTTATCGTTTGTTTGACCAATCATGATTTCCACCCCTTCACTTTATAATGGTAGCAGAAACAGAATGTAAAATGCTGTCAAACTATGCGATATCTATTCAGTTTTCCAATTCTTCTTCAAGCCCTATTCCTTGAATTAATTTATTGTCATTTTTATTCTTATCTATATATATAGTCTCATTCGGTTTAACCATTTTGTACTGTTCTCTGGCTATTTTTTCAACAAGCTCCAGCAATGCTTCCTCATCATTAATTTTTTCAACATCTTTTTTAAGATCCTGAACTTCCTTTTCGACTTTAGCTTTGCTATGATTTTTTTCATCTATTTCCTTGTTTAGTTCGTTTATCATCTGGTACTGATTAAATGCAGTATATCCAAAATAAAATATGAATACCATAAAAGCAAAATTTAATATATTAAATTTTCTTTTTTTCTTTTTGGGGGCAGATTTTATTAGCTTTTGCATCCTATGCTGATTTTTTATTTCTTTTTCTTGCATACGGAAGTCTTCATTATTGATTTTTTTCTTTAGTTCTATAATTTTTTGATCTTCGTTCAATTGTTCTTTTCCCCCTTTTTCTCTTTTTCATCTTGCGTAGATGCCTTTTTTTATTATATATCATTTTTTTGTTTTTTGAAAGTTTTTTTACCCTGAACTTAAAGAATTTATATCGTTTTTTTGCTGTATTTCTTGTTTTTTCGTATTTAAGTTTTATAGGGTACAACAATATTTTAAATTTGTTAATCAACATATTTGCAACATATTTAATGGGGTCAATCAACAAGCTTATTATCTTCTTTATAAATTTTAAAATTGCATCCACAATAAAAATAGCTGCTTTTAAAATATATCGACTGATTCCGTAAAAATATAATAGAGCGCCTGAAATAAATCCAATAAGAATAAAAAACCTGACATTGCCGAAGCTTATATCAAAAATAAGCTGTATTCCAATATATATACTTATCAGCCAATATAAAATATCTCCTATAGCAGTAGCAAACGCACTTAGTTTAGTATAATGCCTTACGAGTCTGTATATGTCCCAAATGAATCCGAGAAGCATTCCCCCCATTACAGAAACTGCAAGCATATATTCTTGAGAGTAAGGTAAGTAATCCATATAATCCTACTTAAATAATTTTTTAACCAAGCTTACTTTTTCTCTTTGACCTTCATATTCGGAATATACTAGGGAATTTATAACTCCTTTTACAATAAGCTTGCCTTCATCAACGTTCAATTTATTTATATTGAGCTTTTCACCCTTTATGGTCAACTTTCCTTTGTTAGTAATAAGTACAACCACTTCATCGTTAAAGTTGTCTACATTTTCTACTCCAGTTACGCTTAATATTTCCTTGTTTTCAAGCGTTAAGCTTTGTACGGCTTTCTCATCCATTTGCATTCCCCCCGAAATTGAGACATTCGATTTTTATTATTAATTATATGTATTTCATTTGTAATTATGAATAAATGCCTGCCTAAAATAAATACAAGGAGGGACTTCGCCCTCCTCTGCTAATTATTTTTCTTATGCTTTTCCTTATATATGTCTCTCGCCAATCTGCCGTTCAACATGCTCCTTTTTAGCGACTTTATGCTTTGCCTCGTTTTTATAGTTTTGCCTGAATTCATTAGTATTACAGCAAGTCCGTTTTCCTGCTCAACCTGATCAACAGCATTTAAGTCTACATATCCGTACGCCGCATCATGCTTAAACATAGGTTCTCTCACATTAACATATATATATACTGAATTTTCATTTACAACAACCGGCACCTTATTAGAAATGCCAAGCTCTCTACCGTAATTTATCCTGTTATGATACAGGCTTATATTATAATAATCCGCTAATTGCTTTATGCATGTTTCAACTGTTGTACTTTTTATATAAGAAGCCTCTGTCGTTATGACTTCAGTACAATTCCCTTTATCTTTTACATAAACTGGCAGCATAGCGTCGATTTGGTTAAATTCCAACTTATTTTTCATATTACACAAATCCTTTAATTAAAGTTTGCATTGAAATTCTAATGTTATGCTTTTTCATGTTTTATGCCAAACAGCCCAGTCATTTCAACCAAGTTCCGCTTTTTACAGCTAACAAATCTATATATATAATCATATTAGCCTTAAAGAAAGAGGGGTAGTCATGGGCTCTGACATTAATTATATTATTCAAATGAGTTTAAATGGGGACAAGAATTATCACGAAATTTTATTAGACAGGTTAAAACCGCTTATTTTTAAAAACATTTATATGTATTGGGATCCTATGGACCCCATAGCAGAAGATCTTGAACAGGAAGGTTATGTATTAATCTTAGAATCTCTAAAAGCCTATAACCAAAAAAGAAATGTTCACTTTCTTCAGTATGTAAAAATAAAAATATATTATTTTTATAAAAACTATTTTCGAAAAACAAGAAAAGATAATAATAAAAGTTATTCAGATGATTTGATTTGCGGTGAATTTCCATCCTGTTTAGACAATTTATTGGAAAAAGAGAATTCGAACGAACTGTATGAGAATATAAAAACCCTTTCAGCAATAGATAGAGAAATTCTTCGTTTGTATTACTATGAGCAGCTTACTATACGGGAAGTATCTGAAAGACTCGAAATGCCGCTCAGCACTTGTTCAGGCAGAAAAAAATCGGCAATAAAAAAACTATATAACCTTGCAAGATATCAGAAATAAAATAGAATCCCCAATAATTCGCTGTCATACCTGCATGATGCAAAAAACATAGCTGGTATGGCAGGTTTTATTATACCATTAAATTCTCTTTGAAAATTTCTGCATTTATGATAATATATAGCATGTGAAGACATAAGTATCTCACAGAAATATATTAGCAGGGAGAATTTTAATGAAAACTCGAGAAGTAAGATCAGTGCTTATATTGCTGCTGACAGCCGCAATATGGGGATTTGCATTTGTTGCCCAAAGAGTTGGAATGCAGCATGTTGGAGCATTTACATTTAATGGAGCCAGGTTTGCCTTGGGAAGTTTATCGCTACTGCCAGTGATTTATTTTTTTGGAAAAAAATCAAAAGATAGCGATAAATCCGACAATAAATCAATACCTAAAGAATCGGATTTAAAATTGACAATAATTGCCGGCATGATTGCAGGAAGTGTTTTGTTTATGGGTGCTTCACTTCAGCAAGTGGGACTAATTTACACAACTGTGGGAAAAGCAGGATTTATAACAAGTCTTTACATAGTAATTGTTCCTATCTATGGAATATTTCTAAAACAAAAAACTCATTATACAACTTGGATAGGCGCTTTTACAGCCGTCGTAGGACTTTATCTTCTAAGTATAAACGAGAGCTTTGAAATAGAGTTCGGAGATTTATTGGAAATTATTGGTGCGTTCTTCTGGGCAGCACATATACAGCTGATAGATAGGTTTGCAAAAAAAGTTGATGTAATTAAGCTTTCAAGCTTTCAATTTGCAACATGTTCTGTATTAAGCTTTATAGTTGCTTTCTTATATGAAGACGTAAGTCTTTTAGGTTTATCTGATGCATTGATACCTATTTTATACGGAGGTGTAATGTCCGCCGGAGTTGCATATACTCTTCAGGCCATAGGACAAAAGTCGGCAAAACCGTCACACGCAGCCATAGCACTAAGTATGGAAGCAGTGTTTGCTGCAATCGGAGGCGCTTTGCTGCTTAATGAAGTACTTCCCGCAAGAGGATACATGGGCTGCGCTCTAATGCTTTTGGGAATGCTTATAACTCAATACGAGAACATAAGGAAAACCCCGGATATTCACAAGGATACCGCTAAATAAATTCAAATAAGAAGGACAGCGCTAAAATCAACACTGTCCTTTTTTTACGCCATCTATACAATAATGTTGTAACATTCAGTATCTTATCATGTGCTCTTTATCACACTTCGCAGCACCTTATTGAATAAGATACCTGTATAAGCTCCAGCACTGTCAATAAATACATCCTTAAGCTGACATCCTCTACCTGGTACAAAACTCTGGTGAAACTCATCTCCCGCAGCATACAGCGCACATATAATTAGTGAAACTAGCATTAATTTACCTTTATATTTATTTTTAGTAAGTGCACCTGAGACCAACAACCCTAAAATAAGGTAAATACAAAAATGTGCAGACTTTCTCGCAATGTGATTGAACCGCACAGCAAAATCATTTATCGTACTTATTTCTACATTGAAAGGCAACACTTTTCCAAGCATTTCAAAAACAAACTTTGTAAAACCCGTACTCAAATCATTTGACTGAGATGCAGGCTGCGATGAAAACATGAATATTATTCCCATCCATATTAAACTGGGAATCCAACCTATTAATTTTTTTCTACTTACCAGCATCGCTACTTCCTTATTAAAATTTATATTATTATAACATATGTAAAATAATTATATAATAAAATATAGATTTAGTATAATATTATTCGTATTCTTGACGAAATTATCTATAATGACAAAAATTATCAATTATTGCACACACTGTATTATCACAAGCATGCCGCAGTTTATAATATATCATCGGGGGAAATCATGTTTCTAAAAATAAAAAAACTAAAAAATTTTCAAAAGTTTTTTCTTATTTTCTCTTACCTATTGTCTGCTATAATAGCAGCACTCGTTTATTATACCGGAGGCACAGCCAAGGTATACGCAAACTTAATGTATATTACCATATCCACAGCATCCTCGACTAATGGAAGAAAAAGAGGTATTGTTCATGCTTTGTTCAGCTCATTGCTGGTCGGGCCTCTTATGCCTCTGGATGTATCGTCAGGAGAAGCCCAAGAACCTCAAAATTGGATAATAAGAATGCTTATATATGTTACTATATCCTTTATACTTGGTCTCATTTATGATTATAATCAAAAATATGAAGTATATATAACTGATATACTCACTCATGACCCCGTAACAAAACTTAAAAATATGCAGGCTCTAAAACAAAACGATATTAAATTCGGAGATAAAGTTATTGTTTCAATTTCTGTAAAAGGCTATAGCGAAATGGTCAGTGTATTTGGCTGCGATTTTACAGGTAAAATCGTATCTGAATTTTCCAAAATTCTTAAATCCGCTTTTCTAGATTACGACGGCATAGAATTGTATAAACATGAAGGGATGGATTTTATTTTTATATTAACCGAGGACATGTATCCTGAAAACAGCAATGTAACCGAAAAAATATTTGAAGTGGTTGAAAAAATAAGCAGTGAGTCACTGATTGTCGAGCAAATTCCAATATATATTGAAATAGCTACAGGTATTGCTAATTTAAGAAAAGATGAGATGATTTCGGAAGGGGTCAGGCACTCTCTGATGGCTTTGGAACATGCTAAGGCCAAAAATATTAAACACCTGATATATGATAAATCTCTTGAAAACCATTACAAAAAAATACAGATGATTGCCAGCAGCTTCAGACATGCTCTAGTAAATAATGATATTAAAATAGCTTCTCAGAATATTTATTCATCTAAAACCGGTAACGTTCACAGCGTTGAACTTCTTGCAAGATGGGTAACTAAAGATGGCTCCAGAATATATGCAAATGAATTTATTCCGGTAATCGAAAAAACCGAATTGATGAGTGAACTTACAAAGCACCTTATTGATTACGCTGTAGATGGAATATCCAAAGGTAAATTTCAAAATATCGTATCAATTAATTTTTCTGCCGTAGACTTTAATGACAATGTTATGGAATACATTATCTCTGCAGTCCGAAAAAACAATATTCCTAAAGAGCGTTTACAGATTGAAATAACAGAAAGTCACTTTATCGATAAAAAAACTATATACAATTATCTTATTAAGCTGAACAGCATAGGAATAGTTATTGCTATTGATGACTTCGGGACAGGATATTCATCATACCAGTATATAAGCGAGCTTCCAATAGATGTTGTAAAAATTGACAAGTCTCTTATAGAAAAAATCGCAGTGAGCAACATTTCCAAATCTGTTGTTAAATCAATAATTAATTTCTGCAAAATTCACAATTTTACAACAGTTGGTGAAGGTGTAGAAACGAAAGAAATTGCAGATATCTGTAGGGATATCGAAATAGACTATTTGCAGGGATACTATTTCCACAAGCCTACCATATTGTAGAATCGGTGTATGACTCATGAAGGTCATACACTGATAATTAATTCGCTCATATATTATTATCTTGCTTTTTCAAAATAGTCATTTATCTTGTTTGGGCCTGCTAATATCTCTCTTTCTACCTTCAACATTTTTTCGCTATTTGATTTTATAGCCCATTTTATCAGCGTAATCTCTCCCCCACTTATCTCTATTCCTGTTATGCATCTTGGATGTACACAGCTCCCATCATTAAAATATGGCGGTTTCCCCGGTTTTGGGAACATAGGCCTATGGGTGTGTCCAGCTACCATTATTTTATTTTCTTTAGACGCCCACCGACTAAGCTTCATCGCTACATCGTTTTTCTTTTTGTAGTTTTTTGCCGTCCTTGTTACGTCATGAAGGCAAAAATTTTCGAGAGGTTTCCAAAAATATCTTACCAGAAACCTTGCAACCCTCCAGATATCACTATTTAAAAAATCTACCTGATGACCATGCAGCAACATAATTTCATTATGATTTTTCTTATTCTGCAAAATTAATCCTTCATGTATCTTAATATCTCTTAACAGGTCACAATATTCATTGTCTCTCTGATTAAAATATTGAAACAAGTTTTTTTCAACATAAAATGGATATTTTTTGACAATATCATGGTTGCCATATATCATATGTAACCTTTTTTTTTCATGAAATTTCTTTAAGACCCAAAAGGCATCGCTGTGTGCATTTATTATGTCATTTATATTTCGGTTTTCCCACAGTTCATCTCCATCCCCAAGCTCTATGTAAGTGTAATTTTCATTGAAGTAATATGTTAACGCAGCAAAAAAAGTGTTTTGATTCTTAGAGAAAGAATCTGCCCAACCTCCATCTCCCCTATGTACATCACTCATAATAATAAATTTTGAATCTTCGTCATAATTTATTTTCGGAGAATTTTTATAGACCTTTGTTAACCGCTTTAAATATCTCATCTGACACACATCCTTATGTATCAGAATATTCAGTATAAACTTAATTGTTAAAATTTATACTCCTTTAATATAAAAGTAACCAGCTTCTTTTTGACGCATTTTGATTAAATTCGCCTCTTATTTATAAAAACGGACATGTAGTCACACATTGAACATAAAGGAATAAGATATAATTAGGCTTGCCCCTAAATTAAATAGAAAAAGGTGTTTTTATGGGTTTAAACAATAATAATGTAGCTGGAACAGGCAGAAGAAGAAACTGCGAATTTGTATATGAGTGTTTGCTGGAGTTATTAGAGGAAGCATCGGATAACAATGGAAGAAGAAGATGTGACTTCGTTTATGAATGTCTTGAAGAATTGCTTGAAGATGCCGGAGATAACGGAAATAATAACTGCCATTGCTGTTGTCCATGCTGCTGCAGAAGATGTTAAAAGTAATGCGACGGATTTACCCGTCGCTTTTTTTATACTCATTTTATACTCATTTAGGAGAGAATGTTGCACAGTCTGTTTCCTGAGAGTTTTTTGCATTGCGGTGATGAACCTCAATTCTGTCAGCATTACAATAATCTCCCTGTGCATAATAATGACATGTGTTAACAACACATTTCACGCCCGGGTTGTGGTGATCCATTTTTTGTGCTTTAAATTCCATAATGTTCTCCTTTTTTTATTTAAAAGTTTTATAAAACTTTCTTCAATTATTATGACCTTTTTGACACCATTTATAAATTTAAAATTTTTAAAACTTTGGAAATTAAAGCAATTTTTTAATTAAAACATTATAGAGCCGTTCCCGGATTTAAAATTCCGTTCGGATCAAAAATCTTTTTAATATCATTCATTAATCTTAGCTCCACATCAGAGAACTGAAATTTTAGTTTGCTATTTCTAACTTTTCCTATGCCATGTTCTCCTGTTAGCGCTCCATTGCACTCAATAATAAGAGAAAAAATTTCATCTACCAATTCATCATAATTACTAGGCTTAACTGCTCCCTTATTAAGAATGCTGTTGTGCATATTACCGTCACCAATGTGTCCTATGGTTGAAATTTCTACATTGTACTTTTCCGCTATAAATGCAATTCCATTTACATACTTCACCAATTCGCTGATTGGAACCGCAGCATCTATAGCATCCACCATCTCATCATGCATGCTGGGATAAACATGGCTTCTTATATCCAATATGGTTTTTTGATCTCTTGTGCTTTCAGCTACAAAACTATCAGCTGCATTATTTTCTTCGCATATACCTACTATCGTTTCATACATGTCATAAAGGTCGTCCTCTTTTCTCTCTGAAACAATAAAGTACAAGTCAACTTTACCTTCCTTTGAAGGCCATGTCATTCCAATATCCTTTGCTGCTCTCAAAATAGATGATTTCTCCATATATTCCACCGCCAAAGGTCTGATTCCTCTTTTAAAAATTTCAGTTACAGATTTAACCGCATCACTTTCATCATTAAATGACACTAAAAGGCTTCCGGTATATTTATCTTTAGGTTTAAGAGATAATGTTGCTTTTGTAACTATCCCCAATATTCCCTCACTTCCTATAATTAGGTTTTTCAAATCCAACCCAGCATTGTTTTTTATGAGCTTTCCACCGAAATGAATAATTTCACCAGTTGGAAGCACAACCTCAATTTCTTTTACCTGGTCTCTCATTACCCCGTACCTTACGGCCCTTACGCCACCAGCATTCATTGCAACAAGTCCTCCTACTTGAGCTCCCTCATCACCAGGATGTATAGGAAAATATAAACTTTCATGCTTGCTGAACAGCTCAACCAGCTGAAGCAGCGTCACTCCTGCTTCACATTCAACAGTCAAGGCAGTTTCATCAACTTCTATTATCTTATTCATTCTTTCTGTTGAGATAATTATACTAGGCATAATTGCAACTGCAGCTCCTGAAAGTGAAGTTCCTCCTCCACGCGCTATAACTGGGATTTTATTTTCGTTGGCATATTTTAGTATTTCAGATACTTCTTCTGAAGACGAAGGCTTTGCAACCACACAGTCTGTACATACCTTTGGCATAACAGCCTTTTCAGTTTGATCTTCACAATAAACAGTAACTTTTTCCGTATCAGTTACAACCCAAGTTTCTCCCACAATTTCATGCATTTTTTCTATGATTTTTTGATCCATTTTTTTCCTCCAGTAATATCCATCGTATTAATTAAAAGTTTACTTGCCACGTTTATTTATATTATTCCGAGCCTGAAAGGCTGGTATGAATTCCTTTATCTCTTAGCGCATTTATAATTTCCGGCACTATTTTATACATATCTCCTACAATCGAATAATCAGCAATATTGAATATTGGCGCTGATGGGTCATTATTTATTGCAATTATAATTCCTGATTCCTTCATTCCTGCAATGTGCTGCGGCGCGCCTAATATTCCACAAGCAATGTAAACCGCAGGTTTCACTCGGTTTCCGCTGTATCCTACCTGGTGCTCTTTTGATATTATTCCTGATTCAACTAATGCTCTTGATGCTCCTACCTCTCCTCCCAGCAGTTCTGCAAGCTCTTTAATCATGTTAAGATCCTCTGAGTTTTTTACAGATGCTCCTGCGGCAACCACAACATTTGCATCAGCTATATTTATACTGTCCTTCTCAATTTCTTCTAATATTTCAACTGCATTTTGAACCGATTTAACCGGTTCAGCAACAACTACATCGCCTTTCCTATTCTCATCACGTATTGCTTCATTGAATTCTCTGTATCTTACCGTCGACATCTGAGGATATGCATCAGATTTTATGTGAGCCAGAATATTTTCGCTGAATGCCGGCCTGATCTGTATTAATTTTTTATCATCATCTATTCTTAAATCTGTGCAATCTGCGGTCAAACCTGTACCTGTCAACGCTGCGATTCTAGGAGCCAGGCTTCTGCCAAATGCCGTTGCACCGAACAGACAAATTTCAGGTTTTATTTCATCTATTAGGTGGACTGCATTTTCTGCATACAACACCTCGTCAGGTATGCTGAAAATTTCTTCATCTGATATGTGGTATACCTTGTCGGCTCCTCTGTATATGAGCTCTTGAACATCTATTTCCCCCGGTCCCATTATCAATGCAATTAGATTGCATTTGAGCTCATCAGCCAATAATCTTCCTTTCCCAAGAAGCTCATATGAAATCTTATGAATTTTTTTGTTTTTCTGTTCGGCAAAAATTAATACTCCGCTATATTGCTTTTCTGTCATGTTATGCCTCCTTAAGAATCTTTCTTTCTTTTAAAACGTTTAATATATCCGTTACTACCTTTTCATCACATTCGGAATATAATCTGCCTTCTCTGGTTGATTCAGGAGGCATTTCTATTTTCTTCACCTTTGTGGGTGAACCTTTAGCTCCTATTTTGTCTTTATTAATAAACTCACTTATATCTTCATAGCTCCATTTGACTATTTCAGCCTTGCGTGCTTTCATTTTGTTTTTAAATGACGGAAGTCTGGGACTGTTTACGTCTTTTGTTACAGTCAGCAATATGGGATAAGCTCCTCTTTTTAAATACCGACTTTCCCAAACTGCACTTACAGCTTCTATGCTTTTTTCGGAGCACCTTTCTATTAACTCAACATTGCTTATATGGGGTATTCCTAGATAACCTGCAATCTCAGGTCCTACCTGACCGGTATCTCCGTCAACAGTCTGTATGCCAGCAATTATTAAATCATATTCCCCTATTTTTTTAATACCAGAAGACAGTATACACGATGTGGCCTTTACATCTGATCCGCCAAATTTCATGTCTGTAAGAAGAATTCCCTCATCTGCGCCTCGTGCAATTGCTTCTCTCAATGCTTCTTCAGCTTGAGGAGGTCCCATTGTCAGTGCTGTAATGCTGGCATTTATATTTTCCTTAATTTGAAGCGCAGCCTCCAGCGCATTAAGATCAAAGGGATTAATTTCTGTGCCCGCCGAAGATCTGTCAATTCTTCCTTTTTCTCTGTCAAATCTGACCTTTTCCATATCAGGTACTTGTTTTACTAGTACTATTATTTTCATTTGAACCTCCCGATGTATAGTTATCAGGAAGGAATCTCTAAACTATCAAAAAATTCCTCCTGAAACTGATTTACTTGTTTAATAATTTCATCTCTTTATTTCTTTTTATTCCAACAACAATGAACGGAAACATTACTACAAATATTGAAAAATATCCAAGGTACTTATATCCCACATTAATTATCTGAGCTATTCCAAAGCTGGCAACAATGACATCCAAAATCAACATTACCAGAACTATAAACAAATTTCTGCTCCTTTCGGATTTTATATTTCTTACAAGGATCTGCTTTCCTCCAAACCTTACTACAAGTGAAAAAGCAAAAGTAATTATCGTTGACACTGAAGCCATAACAACAAACAATACATATACACTCTCAAGAACGGGCATTCCCAGCTGCTGTACTATATAGAAATTAGGAAGAAGACTATTAATTGATTCCGGCTGAAATCCGTAGTTAACAAGCGCTATAAAAGCCAGCATTAATCCATTCAAAACCGTTCCAAGCACCGCCGCCTTCATGGAATCTTTTCTTGAATCCAAACCTTCAGATACCGATATGCAGTTCCCTATTATGCCAGTTGACTGAAACCCCGCATAAGAAATTGCAATCCAAATGCCTCCTACAATGTGGAAGTCTGAAAAAGATGTAGATGCCCAATTAGATGCGATAGTTCCGCTGCTTAGCTTTATCCCAAGTGTAACTATGATTGCAAGTATAACAAGAATTCCAAGTGTAAGTCCTGTAGATGCTGCTTTAACCAGCTCTGCACCATAAATAACAAGCGCAACCGAAACTATAACCAATATTATTGTACCTGTCCACATACTCAGTCCGAAAAACTGCTCAAGCAGCTTGGCACTTGTTGCAATACAAAGCCCAGGCGCCAAAAGACATGTCACGAGAAAGCAGATTTCAAAAAAAGTACTGAATAATTTTTCGTAGGGATGAAAAAACTTATTTGTAAAAGTTTTAAAATCATGTATCTTGTTCACTCTTGAATATTCCAATGCAAAATATATTGCCAATGCCAGCAATGACATTGCTATTATAGGTGTAAATATGCCCAGTTTACCATAAGCTGCATAATATGATACCACCTGTTTTCCTGATGCCACACCAGGACCCACATGTGTTCCGAACCACACAGCAGCAATACCTATGAATGTCGGTACTATAGACTTTCGCTTTTTTTGTGTGATGTTTTCCTTGTCTCCCAAATTGATATCCATTTATTGCTCCTCTAATTTAAATTTATAAATTTATATAATAACTTTGGCCAAAGTCTATATATTGAATAAAAAAAATCTTTCATTCCTATAAACACATTTGAATTCAACTGTGCTTATAGGGACGAAAGATTCCGCGGTACCACCCTTATTATGATATAAATATCATCACTTCAAAGTCTAACAACTTCTAACTCTGTAACGTGAGTTCACGCATCCGTCTACTCGGTTCCCCTTTGAACAGACATGCTCAACAGTGAATATTACATATTTCTTCCGCTACCGGTTCACACCATCACCGACTCTCTGTAAACGACTAAAATATCTTTCTCTGCTTCAACGCATATAATATTTTTTTGATATTTGTAATAATAATTCATTTGCTTTTGTTTGTCAATATGTTTTTTTATTATTATTAAAATTAATTTAAAAAGAACCCGCAAGCTGACATTTTAATTTTCTCCAGTCTTGCAGGTTCCCTGTGGGTTTTTATGTAAAAGTCATATATCGATACCGGCGATTAAATAAATTTATTATTTTTCAGCAACGCTGTGCAATTCTTCAACATTTGCTGATTTTACAGAAAAGTCATCTCTCAACATCTTGTATACGATTTTTTCATTATTTATTTCTTCAGAAGTTCTGATTCCCAATTTCCTTATTATAGGAACAGAAGGGCACCATCCTTGCAAAGCATGCTGCATCAAAAATAAACCTGCTGTTCCCGAAAGCATAAACCAATATTTTTTATTTGTTGTTAGTCCTATAATAGTGCTTGCAAGAACTATACTTGCTGCACGTACTTCGATAATCCTGTCTATGTCCCATTCGCTATTTAACTTATCAATGTTGTCAGACAATATCTTGTCACTGCTGTTTTTATATATGTTTATCCTTCTTAATGTATTATTTTTTATATTTGCATTTGTGGCTGAATTTGTATTTAATGCTATTCTTTTTGTTGTAGGTGGAAATATTTTTTTCATATAATCACTCCTTTTTACGTAGTATTCTACGAAAAAAAGATAAAATACGCGTATATTTCTGCCATAAAAATCCTTTTTTACTTCAGCTCAGGCACTACATTTGGCGGAACTTCTTTAAATAGCGCTTTAACCAGATTTTGAGCTGCGAGCATTGCCATATCATCCCTAGTTTTTTTTGTGGCAGACCCTATATGAGGAAGTAAAACAACATTGTCCATATTAAGCAGAGGATTGCATTTATCAATTGGTTCCTGTTCATATACGTCGAGACCTGCTCCCAATATTTTCTTATTTTTCAGTGCCTCTATTAATGCTTTTTCATTTACGGTTGATCCTCTCGACGCATTAATAAATATAGCATCGTCCTTCATCATGTTAAATTGCTCTTTATCAATCATGTGATAAGTTTCATCTGTCAAGGCTGTCATTATCAAAATAAAATCACTTTTTTGGAGAAGCATGTTAAGATCTGCATACTTTACGCCCATTGTTTTTTCAGCTTCAATCTTTCTTGACCTGTTGTAATACAATACATCCATATTAAATCCGTAACGTGCTCTTTTGGCCACATCTTCTCCTATTCTTCCCATTCCTATGATGCCCAGGGTCGCATGGTGAACATCTTTTCCAAACATTTCTTCAGATTCAGCCGAGTTCCACATTCCTTCTCTTACATATCTATCCATCTGTACAACTTTTCTGGCAGTTGAAAGAATAAGTGCAAAAACCAAATCAGCAACAGTATCATTAAGAACGCCAGGAGTATTAGTACCAATAATATTTCTTTTTTTCATGGCTTGTATATCAAAATTATTGTAACCTACAGAAATATTACTGACTACCTTCAGCTTAGGTGCATGTTCAAGAAAATTTTCATCTACCCTTGTACCTACCGTAAGCAGCCCTTCCTTGTCTTTAAGCTTAACAATAAGTTCGTCGTAGCTTTCTATGCCGTTTCCCTCATACTTTTCGTAATCACAGTGCTGTCCTATGTACTCTTCCACAAAATGTGGTATTTTTTTTGCAATATATACCTTTGGTTTCATCGTCCACCCCTTATGATTTTAATGTAGCTTATTATAACATTTTAATGTAATTTTCTCAATATTTTGGCAAATTTATTTGATAAAGCTTCTCCGCATATTAAGTGCGGTCAACCTCTGTATGTCATAAAAGAAATTATGCATTAAACCTGCTGTTGTCTTTTGAGCTACAACCAGCACTATGGAAGTAATTTTATTGAATCTTATATGTTCATTATTAATGCAGGAATATTTACGATATGTCTCCAGCGCTTTTTTAGTGTTAAAAAATATATACCCCTCAACCGTATTTAGATATATTCCCCCTTTTTCAACTTTAAATTTCTGATGCTTATTGTACATTTTTATAACCCAGTTTTCGTAAGATCGATGGCTGTGCAAAAGTTCCACATTAGCATGCTGAGGAATAGTCAAATCCTGTATAAGGTGACATGATGCTCCAAGAAAAAACATTGCAGTTTTCACATCCCCAGCCATATATTCCCTTATTGCTCTGTTATAATATGACAGGCATTCTATTTTTGCATTGCTGTTTCCATACAACCCTCTTTTAGTATTAGGGTTAAAAAAATGATTACTGCTTTTAAAATCCTGATCAGCCCATACAACCCCTTCATTTATATTTACAGCATACTTGCTCAGCATCCTGTAAATATTTTCATGCCCGTCTTTTTTTAATATTTCTAATGCCTGATTGTTTATAAATTTATGTACTATGCATTCTGTTTTTACAACTTTCTTTTTTAAAGGATTGACTGCCTTAACTACCTTTTTGTACAAATATCCGTATGATTTTTCAATAGCTCCCATAACTGCCTTCCATATGTTAATTTATGATTATTTTGTTCATGTTTTTTTCTATTATCCTCTAATATAATCAAAAAAGAATTTTCCGCATTTACAAAAAATTCTTAATTATTGTTTTTATTTGTTTATTGTTATTGAGTATGTTCTGTCTTGAATTCCTTCCTTGGACACTGTTATTTTAACAACCGTACTTTCCAATTCAGCCAGCTTGACTTCTGCCGTACAAACAATACCACCTTCTATATCTGATGCTGTACTCACAATTATTTCTGAACCTTCTGTATCCGAATCAAAATTAATTACCGTTCCTTTCACCGTGTCAGCTACAAATACAATCTTTGAAGTATCTTGTGATGCATTTGCATTATATACAGTTTTTTCTTCATCAAAAGCCTGGTTCATTTCTGCACCTTCTATTGATAATTCAGATATTACGGCATATTCAACATCCCTATTTATCGATCTGTCTAATGTTACCAACACTTCTGCTCTCGTTATGTAATTATTAGGATTAAAGTTACTATCGTTATCTCCGATCATGTATCCATTACTTGCAACTGCACCAACGTAATCAATCGCCCATTCAGCAATATAATTCTTGTCTGAAAACACAGATACATCTCTACTGCCTGAAATGTTATTTATTCTGCAGATAACAGCCGCAACTTCCTGTCTTGATACTTCATCTGAAGGTCTTACTTCTCCATTATCATCTCCCACAATATATCCAGCCTTAACAGCCTTTTGTATTTCTAAGTAATACCATTCACTCCCGTCAATATCATTAAATTCTACTTCTGCAGTTTCTTCAAAACCATATGCTTTGTTTACCATGGTAATGAATTCAGCTCTAGTTATAGAATTATTCGGTTTGAAAGAACCATCTTCATACCCTGATATTCTTTTTTCATTAAACCATTTTTGTATAGTTTCTCCAGCCCAATGATCAGTATAATCAAATCCAAAAGCAGGAGCTGTTAACATTAATAATACAATCATGGCTGTTCCTATTAACATCATAAATTTTCTATTAATCATTTATGTCCCCTTACAAACAATCTATCTAATTTATTCTTATTTTCGCACGTTCAACATTGAAAGTCAAAACACTAAATATGTAAGTTATAAAAATAATTACCACCATCTGAAAAAATTAGTCTGTTTATCTGACAATTTTTTTATAATATTGGCATTCTACATGACAAGTATCTGGTTATCTTGCAAAGCCCAGCAATATTTAATATAATGTTTAAAATAGTACATAGGAGGTACTTATGAAAATAGTTGTTTTAGATGGATATACCACAAACCCGGGAGACTTGTCCTGGGATGAAATAAAAAGAATTGGTGATGCAGACATATATGACAGGACACCTGTGGATCTCACAGCCGAAAGAATAGGATCGGCTGAAATTGTTCTTACAAACAAATCTCCTGTTTCAAGAGAAACTATAGAAAAATGCGGAAACATTAAATATATTGGTGTTCTTGCAACGGGCTATAATATTGTAGATGTAGATGCTGCTACAGAAAATAATATTGTTGTTACAAACATACCTTCTTACGGAACAGCGGCAGTAGCACAATTTACTATTGCGTTATTGCTTGAAATATGCCACCATATAGGCGAGCATAACAGAGCAGTCATGAACGGAGACTGGACAGCAAGCAATGACTGGAGCTTCTGGAACTATCGCCTTACAGAACTGGAAGGTAAAGTAATGGGAATTATAGGATACGGACGAATAGGCCAAAAAACAGGTCAGATCGCACAGGCGCTCGGTATGAAAATACTGGCAAATGCCAATCACCCTGATCCTTCGTTGGAAAATGAAAATTGTAAATATGTTGACTTTAAAACATTGGTAAGAGAATCTGATGTTGTGGCACTTCACTGCCCGCTTACCCCTTCTACACATGGAATCATAAACAAGGATACTATTGCAAAAATGAAGGATGGCGTAATTATAATTAATACGTCAAGAGGTCCTCTGATTGTTGAAGAAGATCTAAGAGATGCCTTAAACAGCGGAAAAGTAGCTGCTGCAGCATGCGATGTCGTTTCTGCTGAACCAATAAAAAACGATAATCCGCTGCTGACGGCTAAAAATATTATCTTAACACCTCACATTGCATGGGCACCAATCGAATCAAGAAGAAGGCTGATGGACTTAGCTGTAAAAAACTTGAGCAAATTTATTGACGGAAATCCTATTAACGTGGTGAACCGACAATAATGCATAGGAAATATCTTATTAAAATGAATGTAATATAATACATGTTCTCTAATACAATATCTATATAGATTGAAAGGATGTGTTGCGGTGAACAGAAAAGGTGTATCCCCATCAAAGGTTGCAGCCACATATATCGGAACTGTTGTTGGCGCCGGCTTTGCAACCGGCCAGGAAATACTTCAATTCTTTACTAGATTTGGAGCATTGGGAATCTTCGGACTTGCATCTGCCACAATAATGTTCATTATATTCGGATATATCATAATGAGTCTGGGAAGAAAACTTAATGCACAATCTCATCTGGAAATAGTAAGGCACATAGGTGGGGGAAAATTAGGAACCATTATGGACTTCATAATTACATTCTTTCTTTTTGGATCATTTTCTGCAATGATAGCCGGCACCGGAGCTTTATTTGCACAACAGTTTAATATGCCTGCTTTGTGGGGAAATATTTTGATGTCAGTACTTACTGCTGCAACAGTGTTAACAGGAATAAACGGTGTTATTAATTCAATAAGTTTTGTTGTGCCGTTTTTGCTTGCAGCTGTCATCGGCACAAGTATATTTTCTATCTTAGAATCTCCTCCCGACTTGGCAGCTTCAGTCCCTTTATTTGCAGATAACAACCTTATAAGCAATTGGGCTTTATCATCTGTGTTGTATGTTTCATATAACATAATTCTATCTGTAGCCGTCCTAGGCTCTCTAGGGCATGCAGCTATAGATGAAAAGGCTGTGAAAAAAGGGGCTGTTCTTGGCGGTCTAGGGCTCGGCATAGGAGCTGCCATGATATATTTGTCTTTGATAGGAAATATTGCAGAAGCATCTTCCCTCGAAGTACCCATGGTTTACATTTCAGGTAAAATGGGTAATATAGCTCAAACGTGCTATGCAATAGTATTAATAGCCGAAATTTATACTACCGCAGTCGGCTCACTATATGGATTTGTATCCCGAATAACCGACATAAAGGAATTTTCATCCGGCAATATTATAATTATCTTAATAATTACCATAGCTGCATTACTTGCAAGCCAGTTCGGATTTTCAAACCTTGTGAAGTTTTTATATCCTTTAATCGGATATGTTGGAATTATGCTGTTATTGTGTCTTATTGCAATAAAGTTTCGAGGGAAAGTTTAAAAGGCATATCAGCGAACACAATTACGCCCGTCAGCCTTTGCCTGATACATCATTTTATCTGCCCGCATAATAATTGAATTAGATGTATCTCCTTCAATGTATCCGGCAACACCGAAACTTCCTGTAAAGCTGTCTACTCCCGTAATTTTTATTTTACTTATTCCTAGTCGAAGTTCCTCCAAAATACCATACGCCTTTTCAATTGGTGTATCAACGAGCAGTATGACAAATTCTTCTCCTCCCCAGCGTGCCAGACAGTCTACACTTCGTATTCTTTTTTTTATAAGATCGGCAATACTTTTTAAAACCAAATCTCCAACGCTATGACCAAAACGATCATTTACGCTTTTGAATCTGTCTATATCAAGCATTGCAAGAGAAAATTCTCTTCCCGTTCTTTTTGCTCTCTCAATCTCATCTTCAAGCTTTTCGATAAAATATCTTCTATTGTATGTATTTGTAAGAAAATCAGTAACACATAACTTTTCAAGCTCTTCCCTTGCACGAATCCTCTCGCTTATATCACGTACAATTCCTACAAAATAATTTTCATCTTTTATTTTAAGGCTGGATATGGAAATTTCGACCTCAAACTCGTGACCATCCTTGTGAAAAGCCTTAAGCTCTTTAGTCACTTCATAATCATCAAGAACTATATGCTTTTCAAAATTAACTTTATATCTGTTGTAACTTAATTCACTTAAGCCCATAACCTTATGAAGGTCCTTTCCGATCATCTCTTCTTTTGTATATCCGAAAAGTTGGTTCGCAGCAGGGTTCCACAAAGTTACAGCGCCATTCCTGTCAACCATGACTATCGCATCGCGCACCGAATTAATTACAGCATTCAAAATAGTTTCTTTTTCTTTTATTTCTTCTTTAACAGAATGAAGCTTTAGTGCCATTTCTATTGTTGCCAAAAGGGCAGCATTGTCCATGCCTTTTTCTATAAAACCATATGCATTAACATTTCTTATCTGTTCAATAATTTCGTCTGTTGCATTAGCAGTAAGAAAAATAATCGGTATTTCCTTACATTTGATGATTGCACGCGCAGCCTCTATTCCGTTCATTCTACCTGCCAGTTCAATATCCATAAGAATTAAATCCGGGTGCAGTTCCCCGCACGCTTTTTCTACTGCTTCTTCACCTGAAACAGTATTATAAATATCAAACCCATATTTTTTGAGAAAACCTCCCACAACCATTGCAATAAAATGACTGTCCTCAACTAACAATATACTCTTTCTGTTTCGCATGTCCCCACCATAAATTTTCATAAAATATATTATTTTTATTATATAACAAAATTTTACAAAACAAAACACAAAATTATATATTTAGTGTAAATTTCTAGTTTGTTAATTCAGATTTCCCCCTAAAATCTGAGGCTCTTTTTCTTGAATATCTAAAGGCCAAACAACTTTATATTTTCCATCTTGTATTTGTACCATAAATGATATGGTTCTTATGTTTTGGCCCTCTTCATTACAATTCTATGATAAATAATTTTTATTATTTATATACTATAAAAGCATGTTATAATATAATTAACATATACAAAAGAAATATCATGCTTACATAGGAAACACTTTCAGATGCCTAATTTCAACTGGCAGAAGCATGGGATATAAGTTTGAAGTATAATTTAATCCAGACAATACAGGAGGAAACTATGAATCAAATGAGAAGAAAAGACCGAGAAATGAAAAAGGAATTTGCACTTGGAATAATAGATAAATCAGAGTATGCTACGCTGGCAACCGTAAACGAAGACGGGACCCCTTATTGCATCCCCGTTTCCGCGGCAAGAAAAGGTGATACAATATATATTCATTGTGCAAAAACAGGAACAAAAGTTATCAATATAAAGCATAATTCAAAGGTATGCATGTCATTCGTGGGAGATGTGCATGTTCCAGTAGAATTTAATGACAAGTCATCTGTTGAGGACTCGGACAAACTTATTAAAACAAGATTTACAACGGAATTTGAATCTGCCGTTGTATTCGGAACAGCATGCGAAATTAATGATAAGGACGAAAAGATGTTGGGGCTCAGGCTTATAAGTGAAAAATACACCCCTTTGGACATGCCGTATTTTGAAGCATATGTAAGTAAGAGTATTGATATAACAAATGTTATTAGAATTGATATAGATACTATCACAGGTAAAAGAAAGAAGTTTGATAAGAACGGAATCGAAATGAAATTCGGCAGAGTAGAATAAATTATATTGTTTAGTGTTTAAGGTAAATACTTATGGGTATATTATTAATACAACTTAAGTTAGCTGAAATATACAAAAACACAAAATCTATTAGTAATTTGATAGTGATATACTGTAACAATATTGAAGATGGGAGCATTTCTATATGAAAGCTCAAACAGCAGTTAAAAAATATCGGCAAATGAAATATATAGACTTGTATGTGGCAGCTAAACAGTTAAATAGGGAAGTATGAAAGGGGTGATTCCAACAGGCTTCGAACTAGAAAATCCTAATAAATAGCGCTCGATTTTTGAATAAAAAAGAAAATCGGGTGCTATTTATATTTTCTGTTCCCAATCGAAACTTGTTCAATAAAATAATTGTCATATTTCAAAAAAATTTGAAAAATTATAATTATTTTATTGAACTTGATTAAAAGCTGTGATATATTGGTGTAGTATTTAAACAAGACACAATTGTTTTTAATTTGAAAACAGCTAGGAGGAACGCAATGGAAGAAATAAAATTAGGAATTTTAGGAATGGGCACTGTTGCAACAGGACTAATAAACATACTTGATATGAACGGCTCAAAAATTACAGGAAATTTGAATAAAAAAATAACCGTAGAAAAGGTATTGGTTAAGAATAAGAATAAATCAAGAAACTCAAATCTTTCTGCAGATATATACACTACAGATGCTTATGAAGTAATTGAAAATCCAGATGTTCAGATAATTGTTGAGCTTATTGGAGGAATAAATCCTGCCTATGAATATATAAAAGCTGCTCTGAAAAATAAAAAAAATGTTGTTACAGCTAATAAAGCTCTTTTAGCTACATATGGTGATGAACTTGAAAAGCTGGCTGATGATAATGATGTTGAATTAATGTATGAAGCCAGTGTCGGCGGCGGCATCCCAATAATTAATACTATGTCCGATTATCTCTCTTCAAATGAAATAAACCAGATAGTCGGAATCATAAACGGAACCACAAACTATATTCTTACTCAAATGTCTGAAAATGGCCTTGAATACGAACAAGCTGTAAAGCAAGCCCAAGATCTTGGCTTTGCAGAAGCAGATCCTTCTTCCGATGTGGACGGTGATGACGCTGCTTATAAGATAGCAATCATGTCAACTATTGCCTTTGGACAAAGAGTCAATATTAACGATATACCTAAAGAGGGAATCAAAAGAATTTCTAAGGAAGATATCAGCTACGCGAAAGAATTGGGATATGAAATTAAGCTACTTGCTTCTGCCGTGAAAAATGGCAACGAAGTAGAGCTTAGAGTTCATCCTGCATTTATACCGCATGATCATCCTCTCTCAACAGTTAAAAATGAATTTAATGCCGTATTTTTAAAAGGCAACGCAATAGGGGAGCTTATGCTTTATGGCAAAGGTGCAGGGTCATTGCCAACAGGGAGCGCTGTACTTGGCGATATAATGAGTATAATAAAACGTAATAATACTGAAAGACGGTCACCAAAGAAATTATCATCAAATATAGTTGTTAACAGAGCGTGCAAGCCATACTATATACGTTTTGAAGTTATAGATAAGCCGGGTGTGTTAGGGAGAATCGCCGAAATATTTGGAAAAAACGGCATCAGCCTTGCATCGGTAGTTCAGAGACAAAAAAACGGTGACTCTACTGCACCACTTATATTTATTACTCATAAAACTGAACGAAAAAATATAGATGCTGCACTTGAAGAAATTAGCAATTACGATTGTGTAACCAAAATTGCAAGCATAATGCTGGTTGAAAACTTTAAATAATTTTATAAGGAGTGCAAAATTGCACTCCTTATTTTTTAAATGAACTTATCGAGCGGCAAAATATTTCTGCCATTATTTCATTTCCCTTTTCGTTAAAGTGAAGTCCGTCTAGATATAATTCTTTTGTGTTGCCGCCGGCCTCATTTTCAAATTCGCTGTAAAAATCTATATATTTAATATTAAACGTCCTGCAAAACTCTTTAGTCCAAGACCGAAGTGTATTCATTTCATTGGCAACTTTCTCGAAATCCGAAAATCCAGCCCAGTCCTCTCTCACATTTTCAGGATAAATTCTTGTGGGAATTCCTACGATGGGATCTATGTACTTTGAAATAGACTGGTGAGCCATCGCCATTATATTTGACTTAACATTTCCCGAATCTGCTCCAACAATCATATCATTTACTCCGCCCATTATCAGAACTGCATCAGGCTTTTTAGCATATACCGCACTATGAAATCTGCTCAGCATACCGCTTGTTGTATCTCCGTTAATTCCCTCATTCATTACTTCAATTCCAAGCTTTTCCTGTGATAATTTAGTCCAAGACCTTGACCTTCTTACTCCGTAGCCATATGTCAGACTGTCACCCAAACATACAATCTTCATGCTTATATTCCTTTCATTTCATCAACATTATTTCTATCAGTATGCCCTACTATCTCTGCACTAATTTCAACTGCATTGCTAACTATATAATTTTTCTTTCCAATAATGAATTAATGGATTTCTTTAGAGATTCAGAAGTTTTAACCTCAACAAGAGCCCTTATATTTCTTGTCTGCGCAAATTCTAAAAATCCACATATGTTTAAGTCTCCCTCGAATAAAGACTGATGATCCTTTTTGCCTATAACATCATGCATATGCATGTGACATATTTCATTTTTATAATTCATAAGATACTGTTTGTCGGTAAAATTGCTTACAGCATCATGCCCTATATCCCACGTCAGTTTAACATTAGGATAAAGTATTGATTTATCCAATGCTTTCTGAATATGACTCTTGCCAAAATTACTGCTGTTTTCTATTGCAAGGAGAACATTCTTTCCTCTTGCTCTTTCAGAAAGGGTTTTAATAGATTTAACAAAATTATTTTGAAATTCCTCCGAATATTGTTCATAAATATATACCTTCCTGTCCGGTAAAGTCATTTTCGCACCTTCTATTATGTGCATATTTAATAATTCAACCCCTGCTTCTTCAGCCCAGTCAATTGTATCACTGAACAACGATACGTATCCTTTCCTGACACTCTCATAAAATGTTCCTAAATCTGCATCGTCAGGCATATGCATGGTAAATTCAATTTTTGTCTCTCTTTTAATTTTTCTTAATTCTTCAGGAGCTATTCTTTCTATAAAATTATATGGCAAATTCATGTTCAGCTCTATGAAATTCAATCCAAGCTTTAAGCACAAATCCACAAGCTCACTTAAAGTATTATATTCTACTAATGCCGGCATTCCAATTTTCATTTTTCCCACTCCTGTTTTTAGTGTAGAAGTGAACTTAATTCATATGCTGTTAAATGTCTGTATTCCCCCAGACTTAGGCTTTCATCAAGCTTGATAGGGCCCATTGAAATTCTTTTTAGATAGATCACTTCATTTTTTATTGCATTAAACATCCTTTTGACCTGATGAAACTTCCCTTCTTTGATTGTGACATAGCATGTTGATGGGTACCCGGACTCAATTATTTCAAGTTTGGCAGGCAATGTTTTATAATTTTCATTTGTAAGGATTACTCCCTCCTCAAATGTTTTAACATCCTTTTCTGTCAATTCTTCCTCAACTTCGGCATAATATGTTTTATCCACATGCTTCTTAGGTGAGAGAAGGTTATGGGCAAGCTGCCCGTCATTTGTCAAAAGAAGCAGGCCCTCAGTATCCTTATCGAGTCTTCCCACGGGAAATGGATTATAAACCTTATCTTCATCGTCAAGCAAATCCAAAACAGTACTGTCATAATTATCCTCTGTTGCTGAAACAACTCCACCGGGCTTATTCATCATTAAATATATGTACTGCACATATTTAACCGTCTGACCCTTGTAATTAACTAAATCTTTGTCAGAATCAATAATTCTGGAACTGTCCTTTTCTGTTTTGCCATTTATTTTAATATAACCATTTCTTGCATCCTGCTTAATTTGTTTTCTTGATCCCAATCCCATGTTAGAAAGCATTTTATCTATTCGAAGCTTCATACACACCTCTTGTTTTCCTTTTATAGTATTATAACATGCTAAAAAACAGTGTCAATGTCAATAATAATTTAGTATCAATACATATGCAAGAACGCACATATGGCTTCAAAATTATTACATATACCTAGATATCAAAAATGGTATGATATTTGTTTCAATTAACAAATATCATACCATATAATTTAAAGCCGATCGTTTCCCATGGGTATAAAGTTGCTGCTGTTTCTAAATTTCTTTAACCTCTCAATCAGTGCATCCTTATCTTTATTAAGAACTCCAGCCTGATTGACATAGTTTGAAACATGATTTGCTCTGAATATACAGTTATCCAGTTCCATATTTTCAAGCATCATAATATTTTCATCCAGTATCTGCAACGGTGTAAGCAGATGGAATTTCCCCTGCCGTATGTCTTCAGCCAGATCTGAGTCTTCTTCAACAACAAGCCTCAAAAGCGAGAAATAATTAGGGTTAATTGCCGATATTACCTTAGCGGAATCCAACGCATGCTCTTTCATATGTTCTGTTCCTCCAAGCCCTGAAATAATCATGCATGAAAATTTAAATCCTGCCTTCATTGCTTTTTGTCCCGCTTCTATCATCTGCTTCTGACTTACACCCTTTTGCATTATTGTTAAAACTCTGTCAGATCCGCTTTCAACACCCATATATAGGAGCTCCAAGCCTGCTTCGCGTATCAGCTTTAGCTCTTCGTCTGTTTTACGTATTAAATCAAGCGGTCCAGAATACGAGCTTATCCTTTGAGCATACGGGAATTCTCTTTTTATATATTCTAAAAGTTTAATAAGTTCCTCAGTTTTTAAACACAGCACATTTCCGTCAGCAAGAAATATTCTTTCAGGTTCATGGTAATAAGATTTGAGAGCAGCAATATGCTCTGTAATCTCTTGCCACGACTTCAATCTAAACTGCTTGTGCTTATACATATAGCAAAACCTGCACTTATTATGCGAACATCCTTCCGTAATTTGTATTATAAGACTCCTCGCCTCACTTGGCGGTCTGAATAAAGGCATTGAATACATTTCCTCACTCCTATTTCTCATATCTAATAGCTGCTCCAATGTTTTGAAGTTTTTCCACTATATTTGAATATCCTCTTTTGATATGATATATTTCTGTAATTTCAGTTTCTCCATCAGCAATAAGCCCTGCTATTATAAGTGCGGCTCCAGCCCTCAAATCCGTAGCTTTGACCTTTGCTCCGCTAAGCATGCTTCTGCCTTTTAGTATTGCGCTGCTCCCCTCTATTTTAACATCCATACCCATCCTTGAAAGTTCATTGGCATGCATAAACCTATTTTCAAAGATTGTTTCATGCACTATGCTTGTACCATCAGCCATTGAGAGCATAACCATGAACTGAGCCTGCATATCAGTCGGAAATCCCGGATAAGGAAGGGTTTTTATATCAACAGGCTTAATGTTTCTATCAGAAATCACTCTTATTTTGTCATCAAATTCCACAACCTTCACGCCAGCTTCCCTAAGCTTTGCAATAACCGGTTGCAGATGGCTTGGGACAACATTTTCTACTGTTACATCCCCTCCTGCTGATGCAGCCGCAAGCATATATGTTCCGGCTTCGATTCTGTCAGGAATAACGGTATGCTCCGTCTTATGTAACTTCTTCACACCCTTAATTCGTATTGTCTTTGTTCCTGCACCAATTATATTGCCGCCCATACTGTTTATAAAATTTGCTAAATCTACTATTTCTGGTTCTTCAGCAGCATTCTCAAGCACAGTTTCACCTTCTGCCAGTGTTGCAGCCATTATAATATTCTCAGTAGCCCCTACACTTGGAAAATCTAAATATATATCATTTCCAACCAATTTTTCTGCTGTTGCATGCACATATCCGCTTTCTGATCTAACTTCAGCACCAATGTGTTTAAATCCCTTTAGATGCAAATCAATCGGTCTTGTTCCTATTGCGCATCCTCCGGGCATGTATACCTTTGCGTTCTGGCATCTTGCCAAAAGCGGACCCATAACAAGAAAAGAAGCCCTCATTTTAGTAATCAGTTCATAGGGCGCTTCACACGTCTTTATATTTTCTGCCGAAACCTTCAGCGTACTTTCTCCGAGCTCTTCTATTTTAGCTCCCAGTTCCTCGAGGAGCATACACATTATTTTAACATCCTCAAGGTTAGGAATGTCATGAATTATACAATCTTCCTGTGATAATAACGTTGCCGCCAAAATCGGCAAAATCGAATTTTTTGAACCATCCACTCTTATATTACCATTAAGCCCAAGGCTTTTTTTTACCAATATTCGTTCCATTTTTCTCCTTAAAACCTGAATTATATAATGAAAATCAATTATTTTTCAATAATTAATAAAGTAATCAAATTGACTTGTTCATAATATCATTAATTCAAAAATATTTCAATTGAAAAATATTTAACTTTATTTTAAAAATAACTTCATATTTATTAACAGAGCAAAACATTAAAACAAATAGCAGCGTATGCTAATTTATTTTTTAAATTTAATTGTTTTATTAAGACTATCTACCTCACACATTGTACCTAATGGTATCGTAGACGTAGGAATGCAATGCCCGCATTTTATGTTGTACATAACAGGTTTGCTAAGTCCTTCAAAGAATTCTTTCATCAAATCATCGATTCCATAGGAAGGATCACGATGATTTTTACACTCTAAAAAATCACCTATAATAATTGCAGCAGCATCGTTTATTTTATTTGAAAATTTTAATTGATACAGCATTCTGTCAACCTTTGTGATATTTTCATGTATATCTTCAAAAAACAGAACTTTATCTTTTGTGTCTATCTCATATGGGGTTCCGATCATAGATGTTAATAAAGAAAGATTTCCTCCAACAATAGTTCCTTCAGCCGTCCCGTCACATATAACTCTGAAATCCTGACCTTCCGGATTCTTCAAATAAAGCTCATCTCCCATATTAATTGCATTTTTGAAGCTTTCCCTTGAAAAGTCGTCAAAATCGTTAATCATATTTGACTTTACCATTGGGCCATGAAATGTCACCATATCTGCCTTTTGGTTGAAATATACATTTAAATTGGTAACGTCGCTGTATCCTACGAATATTTTTGGATTGTTCTTCACTATATTTAAATCAATCTTATCAATAACATGGCTGCTGGTATCTCCACCTCTGATACAAAATATGGCCTTTACTTCCTTGTCCGAGAACATTTCGTTTATATCACGAGCTCTTTCCTCTCCTGTTCCTGCCTTATAACCGTGAAGGCTTTTATATGTGGACCTGCCCATTCTTACCTTGTATCCCATATTCTCCAAGAATTTTCTACTGTGATCCGCCTCTTGTTGTGTGACAGGAGAAGACGGGGCAACGATTGCAACTTTGTCTCCTTTTTTTAATTTTTCTGGAAATATCATATTTAACTCCTAATTTTTTTATGATTATTTTATTATATGCTTAAATTATCCAAACATTATATTTGTTACAGCAACTGCAGTTAACAGTTCAAAAGCAGATAAATTAATTCCATAAAAACCAGTAGATTTATTTATTACATTATTATAGCACTTTTTGCAAATTTTTCAATATAAACTCAATTACATCGAGACTCAAATGTAAAAAATGGCTTATCGTTTGATTTTTTTCAATAAAAAAAGAAAAAAGCGTATGATTAAAATAAAGGGGGACGTTATATTTAAAAGTTACACGCTCTTTTCTTTTGTTTTATTATTGGCAGTATTCATTTTATTATTCACTTAATTTTTAAATTTTTCTTCATTAATTTTAAGTATTATAAACATAAGTATCATTACAAATTCATTCGAATTTTGAAAGTCTTATTTCCGCTTTAAATAAATCTCCATCAATAATTATATTCAAAACTCCATTCTGAATTTCCATAAGACTTTTTGCTATGGCAAGACCAAGCCCGCTGCCCTCAGAGCTTCGTGATTCATCTCCTCTTTTAAATCTCTCTAATAGCTCATCTGCAGGTATATTCAACTCATGTGCAGAAATATTCTTAAAACTGACAATAACTTCTTTATACTTTTCAAAAATATCTATATATACTCTGGAATTTTTTAAAGCATACTTAAATATGTTTGACAGAAGGTTTTCTGTTACACGGCTCAACAGCCTTCCGTCAGCTCTGGCATAAATTCTGTCATTCTCAGTACTGACTTTTAGCATGAGCCCTGATTCTTGAACCTTTTCATCTAATTCACCTAATATTTGAGAAATTAAAGCATTAACGTTCACTCGTGAAAAATTCGGTTCAATACTTCCGCTTGTTGCCTTAGCCGCCTCAAATAAATCCTCTGTCAATGTTTTAAGTCTGTTTGACTTTCGATCCAACACATCAAGGTATTTAGGTGCATTAGCAGATGTAAGGCCTTCTCTTTTCAAAAGATCTACGTATGATATAATTGATGTAAGCGGCGTTTTAATGTCGTGGGACACGTTTGTAATCAATTCAGTTTTAAGTCTCTCACTTTTAACCTCATTTTGAACGGCTGCTTTCAGTCCGCTCGTCATATCATTAACATCTTTCGCCATCAATCCAAACTCACCAGGTCCGTCCAGCTTTATTTTATAATCATAATTTCCGGTCTTCGCTACCTTAAGTCCTTCTTGTACAGTCTGGAACTTTCTTACCTTTGTATACACATAGTAAACTGTGCCTGCTGATAAAGGAATTAGTAATACCGGTGCTTTTGAAGAGTAATATGAAGTACCAATTAAAATAATAACTGCAGCCATTGATTTAATCATAAGCGGTCCGCCTGATGCAATCTTTACAAACATTCTTGCTGTATATAAAAACACCAAGTATATGAAAGAATGTTTAACCACTGTTCCACTCTTAATGTGCCTTACAATTGAATAAAACATCATTAAAAACAACGATGATAATACAGCCGTAGACAGCAGCATGACAAATTTCATGATATTTTCACTTGTATACCTCAAATCTAATACGGCATAAAACTGAGTAAATCCAAGTGTGACTATTCCCACAATTAAAATAAGACTTATATCTGAATAAATCCGGTCAATAAATTGCATATGAACTTCTTCGTCACCTGTTACTCTGCCTGCAACCACCGTCAAATAAACAAAGCACATCAGGACTATGATTACCGATAAAGCTATAACAAAAGAATTTTTTATAAGAATAATTCTATCTTTATTCCACTGCTCAACCCTTTTCAAAAGTCCTTCCTCAGTAATAGCGGCATAAATTGAAATTTTATTTGTACCGTCCTCTATATCTTCCAGCGTATCAATCAGCGAAGCTGAATAGCTGCTGTATCCGTTTTCCGGGTAGAGAACTACTCCTTTTTCGTCTACAAGAATATATACATTTTGTAGTTTATAGTAATCTCTGCCCGGGTTATTTGTATTTGTTACTTCTCTTTTTCCGTCAGCAGCATAATAAATTAACCCTCCATACTCATCGAGATTTTCCATAATTTGCTCATAAGTAGTTAAATCAGATTTCATTATGGAAGTTTTAATATCTTCTATGGCTTCTCTTTTTTCAGCCCAGAAAATATCTCTTGCCTCACCGCTGTCATCCAAACCCTTCTCAGCAATAAAATTATTGTAAAGATTTTTAAGCTGCCAGCTATCTTCAATATCAAGTTTATTTACTGTACCTCCGCTCAGTATATAATCCTTGCTTTTATAAACTCTGAGCACATATTCTAGTCGATTTGCCACATAGCGAAGTTCATTGCTTAAGGTGTTGCTTTTCATATAGTTTTTGACTGTAATACTTTCATAATTTTTCACATTCTCATATACTGTCAAAGCTGATGCTGCTCCAATCAACAAGAATACGACAAGCAGTATGAAGGCCAAAATTTTGCTTAAAGCTTTTCTGCTATATGTCTTCCACTTTGTAACCAACACCCCACACCACCTTCAGGTATTTTGGATTCTTAGGATCAATTTCAATTTTTTCCCTTATTCTTCTTATGTGAACAGCTACTGTATTTTCGGGATTAAATGACGGTTCGTTCCATACCGCTTCATAAATATCGTCAATAGAAAAAACCCTTCCTTTGTTCTTGGTTAAGAACAGAAGAATTTTGTATTCAACCGGCGTCAGTTTAACTAATTCTCCATCGATTATAACTTCTTTTCTTTCGTCATCTATAACAAGGTTTCCGGTTTTATAAAAGTTACTTTTCTCACTGTCTATAGCTCCGCCCAGCGCGGTGTACCTTCTAAGCTGCGACTTAACTCTTGCAATCAGCTCCAAAGGATTAAACGGCTTAGTTATATAATCATCCGCTCCCATATTCAGACCGAGAATAATGTCTGTTTCTTCAGATTTTGCAGACAGCATTATTACGGGAATGTTTTTTATTTCCCTGATTTTGGTAGTTGCCTTTATTCCGTCCATTTCAGGCATCATTATATCCATTATTATTAAGTGAATGTCATTGTCTTCAACTGTCTTTATTGCCTGAAGACCAGAATAGCACTTCAATATATTATAACCTTCATTTTTTAAATATATTTCTATGGCCTCAACAATTTCTTTATCATCATCGCATACTAATATGTTCATAATGTCCTCCTTGGTTGATAATACATTATAACATTATTTATAATAAATCAACAAAAAAATGTACTGTGTCAAAAAAACCATTAAGGCTGCTGAAAAAGCAGCCTTGCGTTGTTCTTAAGTAGTAAACACCTGTTTTATTCAGCAAATTCCACTCTATAAGCATTTATCTGAGCCGGATAACTTTCCATAATTTCACCGCCATAGGTTATTTTTACCTTGCTTCCTACGACAAATTCGGATAAATCATCTAGCACAGCACCATCTATAGCTACCCTTACAACTATTTTATCACTTGAGTTTAATTCACTTTGTCCTTCATCAGGTTGAACCATGATTGATGTCCTTTTATTTTCCAGGACTGTTGCCGTAAAATAGTTCTCTACATCAGCAACTTCTCTGCCCTTTAAATTGTTTACAATTATTACAGCAATTAATGCCAAAAGCAGAACCGTTATTATAATAATTAACTTCTTATTCATATAATTACCTCCTTTTATATCAGACGTAATATATTTTAAAAAGTTCATTATACCGATTCTGCTACCATAAATAATTTGTCGGCCAGTTTTTCCAGATAAAGAATTACTTCTTTCTTATCTTTTATCTGGGCATCATCCGAGAGTCTGCTCAGATAGTCCCAAAACGCGGCGGACATATTAGGTTCATTTATTGCAAATGCTGAACTTGGCGGACCCGACTTTGAGACGATTATGCCCCTGTCCTCTTTCCCGTAAAGAAAAATATCATCTTTTCTGCCTCTATTCAGCAAAACATTATAATTCTTATATTTTTTTAGATTGTATATGAGACTTTCAATATGTTCTGAAAATTGTTCCTTTGTATAATATAGTTCTCTTCCGAAAATCATATCTGAATAAGGAAGAGTAACCGTTCCTTCAAATATCTTTTCAATTGAAGGTATAGAAAGTATTTCAGTTATATTTGCATCATTGATGATATTTTCGAAACTTTCTTTACTTTTGTTATAAATTTTTACAAATAAATTATTTTTTGTCAAATTCATAATTTCTTCCGCCATGCTACATGGCATTGTCATAATGAAAGGCACCTGCCCTGTAATAATACACGTGCATTTCTCTTTTTCTATTTCTTCAAATAAATTCCAAAATTTATTGTAGTTAACCGTATTAAAAATTTTCATTAGAGGTCTGCACAATGTGTAATAATTGTTATATTCTATTGTAAGTGAATTTACTGCAACTTTATCGGTAACGAAAAAATTCACCATGTCCTGAAACTTATCCTGAACTGATGTTGAAACAACAGCTGCGGTTTTAGGAGCTATAAAAAGCGTACGCTTGAAGACCCCGTCTCTGATTCTTGGATAATAATAAGGTTCAATAGCCCCTCCTATATATACTGGAAGCCATTTAGCCAATGCCTCAAGCATTTCGTTTATATCTCTGTTTATAGTATGAATTATCTTAATTCTATTTCCCTTTGACAGAACTCTTTTCAGCATTTCTGCCCACATAATTGAAAATTTTCTGTCTCCGTAAAGCCATGACAACTCTTCGTCGCTAAAAAGCAGCAAAGTCTGAGGTTTTTCGGCATCTGCAACCATAGAAAGGAAGCGTACTACAGCCTCTCTTTTTCCCTCCAAGCCGTAATAATATTCCTTGTCAATATAATTTTCACTGTCTGCACCTTCTCCGTGTACCATTGCATCATTTCTGGTTGTTCCCGCAGTAAAACTGTTAAGAATTTTCTCCACAGACGGCTCGCTTATTTCCTTCTCCTCCATCAACCATTCGCAAATCATCCGTGCAGCCATATTATAATCATTCGGAAAATAATCATACGAATTAATTGCCTCAAGTATCATATTTTTTTGATATTCTTCTTTAATTTGTCGTGCGAAATATTCTGACATTGGCAATAAATAGTTCTGTTTTTTGGGAAGCTTTCTCTCCCCTCTTCTAAGCCGGCTGACATGTGATGCATCAAGAGATACGTTATGCGCAATAGTGCTGTTTGACGTATTTGTTATATTCATCAGGAAATTAAGCTTGTAGGAAAACATTATCATCACCTCAGTAATATTGTACTCCATATGACAACATACGTCAACAAAATTGACACATATTATATACGCCTGAAAGACGAGAACGGTAATTACTATGATGACGGTACGATATATTTAGACTGCTACGATCCATACTTGCATCTTGAATCGAACGGTATGCCTCAAGATGTATGCACAAATATTTCATCTCTGCCATTTGACATGACTTTGAGTGGTGCAGACGGAAATGGGCTTGCACCGATTGATGCAAGCCCATTTCCTATTTATAACTCTGCAGCCCTTCTTTGACTGCTTCAATAACATCATTTTCTAAATCCAGCCTGTAATTTCTAGAAATTGTTTTTCCCGGCTTTGTCATATCATAGTCCTGTCCGTTCCATAGAACAGCAAGCTTAATTCTATCGTAGCCGGATATTCTCTCAAACATATCCTTAAACCATTCAGCTTTGTTACCTCCTAAGGAAGCACCGCTGAATTCTGTTATCATCATAGGATGCTTAAAATGGCGTACATAATCGTAATAAAAATGATCATAAGCCTGAGAAAAGCTTCTCCACGTCTCTCCTTGATAATAATTACCTGTATTATAAGAAGTCAATCCTACTATATCCACATATTCGTTTCCCGGGTAATAATTTAAATAGTGATTATATGCAAAATTCGGAAATGATTTTTCGTTAGGATTCCACACAAAAATAACATTATCTACTTCATTTTTTTCAAATCTGTCATATATGTATCTCCAGCATTCAATAAACAAATCCGTGTCCTTGCCAACCTTGTGAGCTGAATACCAAACCCATTCTCCATTCATCTCATTATTTAATCTAAAAAGCACTGGGTAATCATACTCATTAAAGCTTTTTGCCAGTTCATCAAGATAATTATCATAATTGCCCTTAAGTATTTCAAGAGTAATGTCTTTTTCTTCTCCGTCAATTAAGTCCGTAGTATACAATCCGTATTCCACTACCTTCCCTTCCTGCTTTGCTCTGTTCATATGCTCAGTTTTAAATGGAAGCTGAAAAGAGTTGTAAAGCAACACCACGGGAAATTCATAATTAAACATATTCTCCAGCTGCTTCAATCTGTATGCGTATGTAGGATACGTTGGCTCAAAAATCCCAAAATGCATTTTGTCATTGTTTATAAAATATTTATCATAAAACTCCTGAGTTTTTTCATCAAACTTCTTTTCAACAGGCTCGAACACGGCATCTTCTTTTATTTCAGATGTTTTATCAATTAACTTAAAAGATGGCATTATGTATTCTATGTATATCTGCTGCGAAGACTTCATAAATACTGTTATAAGCTCCTTGTAGGATCTGGCAAATGTAATCATCGCATAATAATTTCGATCATGCCCTTTGCCTTCTATTTTGGCCCTCTCATAAAGAATTATATGGCCGTTCAATCCATTAAAATTATAATTGTATTCATCGATTATTTTAAATTCCGGGTTATTCCCTATTCCTCTATTTCCGTAGTCGATATAAGTTGTAATGTTGTTGTTCAAGTCATTATAGAAGCTGTCATATAAAACATCCACAACAATATCATCTGATTCAAACCTGCTTTTTACGCTTACAATATCTTCGCTTAGCTTCAGATTGTTCAAAAGCACTATTTCATATCCATAGGCATTGTTTACATATTTATAGTAATTATCAGAGTACGGAACTAAAACAGTGCTTTCCGAAAGCTCTTCTGCAAATGCATTGCCAGCAGTCATCACTATAAGAACTGAAATTAAAATCAATATTTTTTTGAAATTCATATTTACTCTCCTGATGTTATTTTAAAAAACATTCAAATCGTTATAAGCAGTATTAATAAAAAATGCCAATATGCAATTCTATCAAATGTGGTAATGTATGTCAATAATTTCAAACAGCCTTAAAAGCAATTTCAAAACCATTATAAATACATTCTCATATATTATACGTGGAAATAAAATGCACATTGTTTAAAAATGACCGCTATGATATAATTCATTCATTATATTGGAGGGAAATAATGCTTTCTATAGGTACACTTAAAAGAGGATTCGTAAATGGAGTCAAAACTCTGCTTGATCTTACAAAAATTTTAGCGCCCGTTTATGTTGGTGTGCAGATTCTTTCGGTTTCAGGAATTTTAAATGTAATGGCACAATTTTTTTCACCTGTAATGTCTGTTTTCGGCCTTCCGGGAGAAACATCCCTTGTATTAATCTTAGGATGGGCTTCCGGTACGTATGCAGCGCTAGGCGCACTTGCTGCCATAAATCTTACAGGAATTCAAATAACAACTATTGCTATTATGATATCAACTGCACATAATCTTATAACCGAAGGGGCTGTTGTCAAAAAATTAGGAGTAAGTATGTTTACCAGTATTTCACTAAGAATAATAATGTCTCTTATACTGGGATTCTTATTTTATAGGATGTTTGGGGGATTTTAATGGAAACGGTTTTAGAAATATTATTAAATTTAACTTTATTCATATGGAGCATAGCAAAAGTTCTGATACCTTTGATGATAATAATTGAAATATTTAAGGATACAAAGATGATAGATAAAATATCACACATGATAAAGCCTGTCACCAATTTTTTCACCATAAGCGAAGATTCAGGAATTTCACTTGTCTTTGGGCTGATATTCGGCCTGACAATAGGAGCAGGCGCAGTTATTCAAAGTGTTAAGGATTATAATATTGACAAAAGAAGCGTATTTCTGGTAACAATGTTTCTTTCAATGTGTCATGCAGTATTTGAAGACTCTATGATTATGGGGGCAGCAGGAGCAAACCCATTTGCTGTGTTAGCAGCAAGAATTTTATCTGCCATATTCGTTACTTTTATTCTTTCCCGATTCGTTAAAAAAGATATTCCTTTAAATGATATTCAAAAAGACGGCTCGTATTGATTGACTAAAATCAATACAAACCGTCCCTATTTTTCTAGTTGGAAGATAAATCTTTCAATTCTATTTCTTCGTTCCCACTATAAACCGCAAATTTATTAAATCCAAATCCAGCAAACTGATTCAGCTGTTTTCCAAGTTTCTTAGCCTTTTCATATACTGATACTGAATATCCCTCTTCTCTGAATTCATCAGCTTTCTTCATAACATCAATATATTTGCTCGATCTTTCATAAAGCAGCACTACTTTTTCTTTTGCAGGCACCTTGAATTTTTCATCCATCAGCTGATTAACAAGCCTTTCAAACCCTATTGAAAAACCTATGGCAGGAACTTTTTCTCCTATAAAATTACCCACCATTTCATCGTACCTTCCACCTCCTGCTATTGAATATCCAAGGTCCTTGTATGCAATTTCAAAAATCGAACCTGTGTAATATCCCATTCCTCTTATTAAAGTAAAATCAAACTCAATATCATACTTTCCGTTCGCATATTCTCTTGAGCTGTCTAAAACATCTTTAACTTCATTTACGACATCCTGAGAAACACCGTATTCCAATAGGCATTCGGTTCCCTTATCATTTATGTTCCTAAGAGCCTCCATTATGTTTAAGATTGAATTTTCTTTATACTCTTTACCCTTAAGCTCTTTTTCAACTCCATCAAATCCGATTTTGTCCAGTTTGTCTACTGCAATGCACACACTGTCAAACTCTTCTTCTGAGAATCCACAATTCATTATTACCGCTTTTAAAACTCTTCTGTCATTAAACCTAACTGCAAAATTCTTAACTCCAAGGGCATTCAGCGCCTTGGCAGTTGTGGCTATCAATTCAAGTTCTGCAGCGTTGGTGCTATCCCCTATAATATCTATGTCGCATTGCTTAAAGCTCCTATACCTTCCTTTTTGTGCTCTTTCCGCCCTGAACACATTGCCCACCTGCATTGCTTTAAAAACTGAAGGAAGGTTCGATCTGTTATTGCAGTAAAAACGACTTAATGGAACTGTCAGGTCATATCTCAACCCTAAATCGGCCAAATCATCTTCGTTTAAATCTGCTTTTGTAAAGTCAAGCTTTTCTCCTCTTTTTAATATTTTAAATATAAGCTTTAAATTCTCTCCGCCCTTGCTTCCGATTAAATTTTCTATATTTTCAACAACAGGCGTTTCTATAAGTTCAAATCCGCTTTGTTTATATGTACTCACTATAACGCCTTCAACATAATCTCTTATTTCTTTTTCCTGAGGTGTTATATCTCGCATCCCCTTTGCAGGGTTTGTATTAACTTTCATTTTTCCTCCCGTATTTTTTCCATTTGTATTTTTATTAATGTTAACAAATAAATTATTGATTATCAACCTTTAATTTAAATGTGTTTTTAAAAATTCCTTATTTATTTCTTCAGGCACCAGACACCCTCCTGTGGCCCAAGATATATGCACTGCATTTTTAATATTGCTTACCAAATCATGCTTCCTTATATATTCTTTTCCTTCATCAGTTGTTTCTATTTTTACTATTCCCTCAAATGCTGCACATGCTGACGGTTCAATGTTAATACTTTCCGTATTATGAAGCATTCTCATATAGTCATATAGTTTGTAATCTTCAATAGTAAAAATTCCGCTAAGCAAATTGTCCATCATTTTGCCCACAAGCTTTGAAGGCCTTCCCACCGCAAGCCCGTCTGCGTGAGTTCTGCCATCTATTCCAAGATCCTGCACACATATGTCATTATGAAGCCCTGTAGCCATACCTGCCAGCATTGACGGTGCATGTGTAGGCTCAACAAAAAAGCAATGAACATTGTCTTGATAAACCGATTTCAACCCGTAGGTGATTCCACCCGGCGCACCTCCTACCCCACATGGCAGATATACGAACAAAGGGTGGTCTTCATCTATTACTATATTCATTTCATCCAGCTGCTTCTTTAATCTTCTTGCAGCTACTGAATATCCTAAAAATAAATTCATAGAATTCTCATCATCAACAAAATAACTCATGGTATCCTGGTCTGACATCTTTCTTCCTTCTTCAACAGCTTTAGAAAAATCGCTGTCATATTCAACCACCTGCGCACCTTTTGATCTCAATAAATCCTTTTTCCACTGTTTTGCATCTGATGACATATGTACTATAACGTTAAAACCCATTGCGGCAGATGTAATGCCGATACTCAATCCAAGATTTCCTGTAGAACCAACTTGTATTTTATACTGATTAAAAAAATCTCTGTATTTCTGCTGAGCCATTATAGAATAGTCATCATCTTCAGAAATCATGTTATTCTTTAGAGCCAAATATTCGGCATATTTCAGCACCTCATATATTCCTCCCCGAGCTTTAACACTTCCGGCAATTGCAAGGTGGCTGTCCATTTTCAAAAGCAGTCTTCCCTGGATTTTTGTACCACAATCTTGTACGAGTTGGCTTTTCATATTCTTTATTTCTTTAAGCGGAGATTCGATAATACCATGAGATGCCTCTGTTTCAGGGAAAAGAATTTCTATTAGAGGTGCAAATTTGGCAAGGCGCATTTCTGCATCGTCTATTGCCGATATATCAACTGGTGTATTTTTTGCAGCTTCTCTATATGTGCTTAATTCTGGATTAAGCCAAAATACTTCCTTCAATTGAGCTGCCTTTTTCAATGTCAAATTATTATTTATTATTTCATCTTTGTTTATCATGAAACCCTCCTTAAAATTCGCGAATCATCATGCGCCTTACTTATTTGTCACAGCTTCACAATAGGCGTATATTTTCTATATAGGGGCGGAGCTTTACTTCTCCGCCCATTCAATGGTTATTATATCATATTATTACCATTTTTTATATTAGAATTATTATCATTTATATCAAAATCTGCTCAGTTGTGGTTATGATTTCGGCAGATTTTACTTCCACTAAATCTCCGCTGTTTGTATTAAATAAATTTTTATCTATAATATTATCCATAACAGTTCTTACATCAATGTCGGTCAACTCGCTCTTAGGTTCATCAACTGTCAATGATAATGTTGATCCGCCGGCAGTTTTAAATTTCATTAATAGTTTTTTTGACATTATATCACCCCTTACAGAAATTTATTGTTATGATGGAAGCTTTCTGCTCCCTAAATTAAATATTCATTTTAATTATTATTCTATTTCATTTACAAGTTCATATTCTTCGTATCTTACAAGACTCTCAAGTGAAAATGACTGCATATCACTTACTGCAGTTCCTAAATCATATAAATCTTCATTAGTTGCCGTTGGCTTGATGCTTGCAAGAGTCTTACTTTTAGTAATATTTTTATTATTTTCATCAAGACCAACATTGAAAACCATCTTTAGCTTTGAATTTGCTTGGTTTACAGCTATTGCCATAATATCACCTCCAAATGATTCTACCTCTATATAGCATTTAAGCGCCGATTATATTGATTTAATTTCCGCCTCATGTTAATATGAACTAAATATATCAACTCAAGAGGTAATTATGCATAAAACACTGCTGAAAGAGTTAATTTCCTTAATAAAAAAGATAGATTTGCACGATTATATAACAAAGGTAAAGTACGTAATCTATATTTTTTCAAAAATTATATACCAATGCAGGGCATCGGAATCAAATGTTTCAAAAGAATTATTTCTTTTAAATCATACCCCGAATTTTTTGCACAACAATAAGAATATATTTAATGAATATGAAATCTTTAATCTCAACATTTCCGGTGTAGAGAGATCAATATTTAATTTAATCAAAGCCAACAAAGATAATATTGATTTCAATAATTTTAAACCTGCAGAGTTATATGAATCCATGCTTACCGCTGGTGAAAAGAAAGTTTTGGGGCAGGTTTATACACCTATTAGCATTATCAATAGAATGCTGGATCAATTATTTGATTTAAATTTAATAGGCAAAAATACCAAATTACTTGACCCTTCATGCGGAGGCGGATATTTTCTAATAGAAGCGTTCAAAAAAATCAAATCTAACTTTGGAGATGAAATTGACGATAAACATATTATTGAAAGCATGCTGTTCGGTATTGATATAGACGATTTTTCTATATTTATGACTAAGGCCGGCTTAATGTTTGCAGGATTCTCAATAGAAGCTGATTTTAATGTTTTCAGGTTAGATTATTTAACTGATTCTTTTGAAATGAATAATTTTGACATAATAGTCGGAAACCCTCCTTATGTTGGTCACAAAAATTCTACCTGTGAGTACAAGAAAGCTCTGTATGAGAAGTACTCTGAGGTGTTTTACAACAAGGCTGACATATCATATTGCTTTTTTAAAAAAAGCAGGGAAATTCTTAAACCGGGTGGAGTAATATCATTTATAACTTCAAGATACTTTATGGAAGCCCTATATGCAGACAGAATAAGAGCATATATAAAAAATAATTTCAACATAATATCTCTTGTTGATTTCAGCGGAAACAATATATTTAAAGGGGCTATGGTAAGTCCGGCCTTAATAACATTGGAAAATAATGGATGGAACAAAAGCGATTTTTCATACGTCATAATTAATAGTGATAGTATTGAAGAAAAATTCTCATATAGTCAGGACAAGCTTAAAGATACCGGATGGACTATACTTAAGCATGCTGACGAACAGCTTTTCAATAAGATAGAAGAAAAATCAAACATAAAAATTCAGGATGCATGTAAGATTAAGCAGGGAATTATAACCGGGCTGGATAAAGCTTTTATTGTTGATAAAAAAACAATCGAAAAATATAACATTGAAAGTGATTTACTCAAAAAATGGATAAAAAACAGCAACATATCAAAATCAGAAGTGCAATATAATAACTTATACTTGATATATTCCAATATAATTAATGAAGAAAAAAATTATCCCAATGCTATTAAGTACCTTTCCTTCTATAAGGATAAATTACAAAATAGAAGAGAATGTCTGAAGGGATATAGAAAATGGTATGAACTTCAATGGGGACGTATTCAATCTGATTTTGATAATCCAAAAATAATATTTCCGTTCAAATCCACAGGCAGCAATTTTTATTTTGACACAAATAAATATTACTGCAGTGCAGATGTATATATTATGAATAATTTCAACACACATATTCCAGTAAATTATCTTTTGTCATACTTGAATTCGGATGTTTTTGAATTTTACTTTAAGTGTCTGGCAAAAAAAGTAGGGACAAATATTTATGAATATTATCCCAATAAATTAAGTGAAGCTAAAATATATTTACCCCTTGAAAAAGCTCAACAAAATATATCTGATTTAGGAAAAATTAGTATTGATATTTTACTAAAAAAGGTGTTTAATATATCCGAAGAGGAGGTAAATATAATTTATAAATACGTTCATGAAGGGTGATAATGCAAATTGAAAAAATTTATTAAGCTATTATTATTAATTACTGTTTTTATTGTGTTATCCGTTCAGCCTGCAATGGCGAAAACTGTATATTACGATACTTATAATCATTGGGCATCAAGTGATATTGATTTTACGTCCAACACATTGAAAGTCTTCAAGGGCTATGGAGACTTCACGTTCAGACCGGAAAATAATATTACCAGGGCTGAATTTATAACTATCCTTGCAAAAACAGCTTATCGACAAAACAAAATGAATGAAATTTACACAAGCGATATGCCATACAGCGATATGACAAATCAGCACTGGTCTTATACATTTATTATATCAATGTATGAGCACCTGAAACCAAACCAGGATTATACATTTGAAGACATATTCCCGGGATCGAATTTTTACCCTGACAAAGCGATTACAAGGGAAGAATCCGTTGCATTAATTGCTGCCTTCTGCAAAGATGCAATATATGATAATCCTTTAAATTTTAATGATATTCGCAACAATAGCAAATATTATAATGAAATAAAAAGACTTTATAACGCAGGAATAGTTTCAGGATATGAAGACCGTACATTTAAAGGCAATAATAATATTACAAGAGCAGAATCTGCTGCATTAATTAAAAGAGTTTATTATGATATTAAAACCAGTGATCAAAGCAATTATTTAACCAAACTTGAATTTCTCCCCATAAAAGGAGAAGAAATATATTCATATTTTGGCAGTTATAATTGGAATACCGCAAACAATAATGATAAAAGGTATATAAAGGCTAAAGATACTCTGGAGTATGTTTCTTTCGGAGGGTATATTTTTCCTGAAGATAAGCATTTATACGACTTGAATGCTGTAGAAACAATGGAGGCATTGCGTTCAGAAGGATACTCCAATATAACCGGAACGAATTTTTACCTTATTACTTTCGGTAATTATTCAGATGATGAAAAATCACAGTTTGCCAATGACATGCTTGCAAATGTTATTGAACGAAATGATCTGAAAGATTCAGAACTGATGCAAATATTTGCTATGGCCAGCAAGTATGCTGTTCAGGAAGATTTGTACATGAGCGCACTGGAGAAATGGGATAGTCTTACTTCAAGCAACAACGCAAAAGCAAATATATTATTTTTTAGGTATGCTTTTTACATTAAAAATAATAACGAAGAAATGCTTAAAACCTTAGTTTATGATGATCTAAAAAAAGCAAATAACATACCTTCTCTCCTGAACATCAACTGGGGTTTAGCAGCTGGATCGGAAAAAACTGATTTTAGAAATTATACATTCGGTAGTTATAGTTTTTCTCTTTATAAAGATACCACGCTTTACAGGTATACACTTAGCCCGGTAATGCCTGTCAGCAGCAGCTCGAAAATTGTTGAACTTGTTAATCTGCTTATGATTGAGAAGTCTGTCAAACCTTCTACTGAAAGCTTGACAAACTACGAAAGCATTTTCAGCAAATATTCCTTGAACCGATTATATGTTTTAAACTTCATAGGCGAAAAGGAAAGAGCCTTTGTAGAAGGAATCAATGATTATGAAATTATCAAAACATTTGAAATCTATGAAACAAACAAATTAGTTATTGATGATACCTACACCGGAATTTTGAAAAAAGTAAAAGAATAAACAAAAACCTCAATGGTTTCTTCTCCATTGAGGTTTGTTTTTTATGTATTATGCATACAGCTTAATTATTTCAATTAGTATCTGAACAACTTTTTCCATAGACTGTACAGGTATATACTCATATCTACCATGGTAGTTATGCCCGCCTGTACACAAATTCGGACAAGGAAGCCCTCTGTACGACAAGCTTGCACCGTCAGTTCCCCCTCTTATTGGAATTACCGCAGGCTCAACTCCTATGTTTTTCATAGCTTTTTCAGCAGTTTCAATAATGTGCATATGCGGAAGAATTTTTTCTTTCATATTATAATACGAATCTTTCAATTCAACCTTGACGGTTCCTTCTCCATATTTTTCATTTAAATATTCAGATATTTTATTGAATCTATCCTTTTTGACATTAAATTTATCAAGATTGTGATCTCTTATTATGTAATTCAAATACGTTTTTTCAACGTTTCCGCTAATATCATCCAAATGATTGAACCCTTCGTAATTTTCCGTATTTTCCGGTGTTTCTCTAGAAGGCAGCATAGCCTGAAACTCCATAGCTATCAATATTGAATTTTTCATTTTGTTTTTTGCTGAGCCAGGATGAATGTTCACTCCACTTACCTCAACTTTTGCACTTGCGGCATTAAAATTTTCATACTCTATTTCTCCAAGCTCTCCTCCGTCGACAGTATACGCAAAATCAGCTTTAAATCCATCTATGTCAAACATTTTTGCTCCGTTGCCCACTTCTTCATCTGTCGTAAATGCTATTTTTATGTCTCCATGCTTTACATCAGGATTATTTATAAAATATTCAGCCATTGACATTATCTCAGCTATGCCTGCTTTGTCATCAGCACCAAGCAATGTTGTTCCGTCAGTCACTATAAGATCATCGCCGACATAATCCAATAAATGCTCAAACATATCTGTTTTCATTACAATTTTCTTTTCATCATTTAAAACAATATCTCTTCCGTCATAATTTCTGACTATTTTAGGCTTAATATCATTGCCCGGCATATCAGGAGCTGTATCTATATGGGCAATAAAACCAATGGCAGGAACCTTTTTACCTGTATTAGAAGGAACATTGCCGTATACATAACCGTGATCATCCATAAAAGCGTCTTTTATTCCCAGTGATTTCATTTCCTCAACCAAGTATCTGCCAAGATCTTTTTGCTTTTCACTGCTTGGAACAATTTCCAAATCAGGAACTGATTGAGTATCAATTTTAACATAATTTAAAAATCTATCTTCTATTTTCATAGTTCCGTATCCTTTCTACATTTGTTTGCTTGTTTATTAATAATTATATCATATCACTGCTAAATTGCCATATCAATTTATTTTTAAAAGCCCTTAATTGTACCATTATAAGCATGTCATTACTTTCAGCTTTATTTAACAATTGAATTTAAAAATAAAATATAATATAATTGGGTAAATGATTAAATGAATGCGGAGGTATAAAATGGATTTTGTAAAAGAAGCATATAAGGTAAAAAGCGAGACCATAATTAAAAATCTAAAAAAAAGATTTATGGATGGTTACTATGCTGATACAAAGGAAGAAGCTGTAAAACTGGTAATGTCATTAATTGGTCATGATGATATTGTATCATGGGGGGGCTCTTTAACTATTGATGAATTGGGAGTTAAGAAGCTTCTTGAAAAAAAAGGTATCTCTGTTATTGACCGTGAAAAGGCAAAATCTCCCGAAGAAAGAGTTAAATTCATGAAGCAGGCTTTAACTGCGAATGTTTTTTTAACAAGTACAAACGCAATAACAATGGACGGCGAATTAATGAATGTTGATGGAAACGGAAACAGAGTTGCCGCCTACTGCTACGGCCCCGACTCAGTAATTGTTGTAGCCGGAATGAACAAAGTAGTCCCGAAGCTGGACTATGCTTTGGCAAAATTAAGGACAGATGCAACGGTTCCAAATGCAGTAAGATTCAATGCTCAGACACCGTGCAGATTTACAGGAAAATGTTCAGAATGTACAACCAAGGACACTTTATGCAGCCAAATATTGATTACAAGATTCTGCAAACCGCAGAACCGAATTAAAGTAATACTTGTTGGGGAACATTTAGGATTTTAGTTTAAATTCAACTGAATGACACTGTATCGGACTTTACTTTACAGTTAATGTGTGGCAGGCAGAATTTTTGCCTGCCCATTTAATTGACAGTCCAGTATTATTGGAGGGAGTATATAATGAAAATAATTCATACATCAGACTGGCACTTAGGAATAAGCCTGCACAATGCAAGTTTAATTGAAGAGCAAAAAAACTTTATAGAATTTTTAATAGAAGCAGTAAAGAAAAACGGCATAGATGCAGTAATGATTGCGGGAGATATTTTTGACCATTCGGTATCAAGCGCTGAAGCTATTTCTTTATATAATTACGCTGTAACAGAATTATGCAATGAAATAGGAATTCCTGTAATTATATCTGCAGGAAATCATGATGGAGCAGTACGTCTTGCTTCTTGCAGCGAGCTGCTGAAAAAAACCGGACTTTATGTATTTGGGAAACTGACAAATGAAGTGGCAGTAGTGGAATTAAAAAATGCAGATGTTTATGTCCTTCCTTATTTCAACATTGATGAAACGAGAGCAATCTTCCCCAACGAAAAAATAAACAGCTATTTAGATGCAATGAAGTGTGTCTTGGATAATATGAATCTTAAGTTTCGTAGCGGCAGAAAAAATATTCTTATGAGTCACTGCTTCGTAAGCGGATCTGTTCTTTCAGAAAGCGACCGTTCCGCAATGGTAGGCGGCGCTTCCGTAGTGCCTTCGGAGATTTTTGAAGGCTTTGATTATGTTGCTCTCGGCCATCTTCACAAGCCGCAAAATAGAGGCTTTAATGCCAGATACAGCGGCTCTCCCCTAAAATACTCATTCAGCGAAGCAGATCATCAGAAATCCGTTACTATATTGAACATAGAAGATGAAATAACCATTCAAGAACTGGAAGTTGTTCCTTCAAGAGATATTAGAGTTATTCGGGGAACCTATGAAGAAATCCTTAAAATTGCAGAAAACGACTTAAAAAAGGATGACTATATAAAAATAGAAATGACTGATAAATATGCAGGCATGGAGGCTGTTGAAGTATTCAGAAGTTACTACGAAAACCTTCTGAATATTACAGGCAAAGTTAATGAGGCCGAAGAAAATGAGCTAACAGTCAATGAATTATACACACTTTCTCCTAATGATATTTTGGAGAAATTTTACAAAGAAGCTACAGGAAATGACCTGACTGACGAGCAAAATGATTTGTTTAATCAGGCTTTGTTTTCTGTTGAAGGTAAGGAGGACGCAGCGCAATGATACCTATAACTTTAAAATTCCAAGCATTCGGTCCCTATGTAAATAAACAGGAAGTAGATTTCAAAAAATTTGCGGACTCTGGCATATTTTTAATTCATGGAGCCACAGGCTCAGGAAAAACTACCATACTTGATGCAATATCATACGCGCTGTACGGAAAATCAAGCGGCGGTCAAAGAGGTGACATTACTTCTATGCGATGCCAAACCGCAAGCGAGCATATACCTACTGAAGTTGAATTCGTTTTTAAGATTGCTGATAAAACATATAAATTTACCAGAAGCATAGCCGTGAAAACTAGACGGAACGGCTCCAAACATTACAATGTTACACAAAACGCTCTATTTTTAAATAGCGAAGAAATATTTGTACCATTTTTTGAAAACCCTAAAATCAGGGAAACTGAACAAAAAGCATGTGAACTTATAGGACTTAGCCACGAACAGTTCGTACAAGTAATAATGCTTCCCCAAGGTAAATTTGAAAAGTTCCTCATGGCAAAATCAGATGAAAAGGAAGAAATACTTGTTACCCTTTTTAATGCCGGAAAGTGGCAAGAAGTTGCTGAATGGATATGTGATCAGGCAAAAGAAACGGCTAGAGACATAGCCGCAAAAAGAGATAATATAAATACACTGCTTAAATCAGAAAATGCTGAGAACATTGATGACTTAAATGTACAAATAAATGAAATTACAAAATCAGTCAATAGCGCTACTGAAATAATAAATAAGAAATCAAGTCAGCTGTCTGCAGAAAAGGACAAATTCTCACTTCAATCAGAAATTTTTAATTTTTTTGAAGAAAGGTTAAGGACAGAAAAAGAACTGGCAAAAATAAAGGAACAGGAAAAAGAAATAAATGAACTGATGGCAAAGATCGAAAATGGCAGAAAAGCACTAAATGTTTCACAAAAATATTCAACAGTTATGAATTTATACAAACTTATGCAAGCTGCAAATTTAAAACTTACAAAAGAAAAAGAAAACAATTCTATATATAAATCTACTGCGGAAAAAAACGACAACGAACTTTGTGAACTTAAAAAAAATGAACAAGCCATTGAAAAATCAAAGGAAAATAAAATTAAATCCGAAGCTCTGGTTACTGTATACAAGGAAATTACAAAAGCTCAAACAAGTTCTGAAAGAGAAAATAAAAAACTTGAAGCATTAAAAAAAGAAAATACGAGCAAACAAGAGATTTATAATTCCCTTAGGGAAAAACTCAAGCAACAAAAGGAGCTTAAAGATCACATATTTAACACATACAGTATGAAGCTGCCTGAGCTAAAGGAAAAATCAGAAAAATTCGCAATGCTTGAAAAGAAAAGTCATGAACTTAGCTTGCTTGATAAAAATATTAATACAACAGACAGACAGCTCATTATGCTGAATAAACAACTTGGAAAATTTAAAGAATTGATAACACTTAAGAAACAAGAATACGAATCTGTTTACAGCAGTTATATAAAAGGAACCGCATACCTGTTAAGCGAAAGCCTGAAAGAAGGAAATGAATGCCCTGTATGCGGAAGCGTGCATCATCCCAAAAAGGCTATAAATACTAATTCGAACATAGATGCTGCAACAGTCAAAATGCTCAGTACAGAACTGGATGAACTAAATGAAAAGTTCAATGCAACAATCAATGCAATAACAAAACAGGATGCCATAAAACTGTCGTCTGTTGAAAGCCTTGAAAAGCTTCAGCAGGAAAAAAATGAAATAAAGAAAACTCTCGGCGAAGACAGCAAAGAAGATGTACTTGCTCAATTGAGAAAAGCTGAAAAAGAATCAAGCAGATTAAATGATATTATCCGTTTGGAATCAGACTTGTCTGAAAAAATCAACAATACGGAAACAGAATTAAACCAATTAAGCTTAAAACTGAACGAGCAGAGCAGATTAAAAGAAGAGTCAGCTGCAATATACAGCTCAATGAACTCTCAAAAAATAAGCGGAATAGAAACCGAAACTGAATTGCTCAAGAAAATAAATTCGTACAAACTCTCAATAGACAGGTATGTAAATGAATTAGACGCTCTGACAAACAAGAAGGCATCAGCAGACAAGCTACTAAGCTCGTCAAATACAAGCCTTGCTTTCTTAAAAGAGGATTTTGAAAATAAAAACATTGAATATGAAAAAGAAAAAAATGAGTACTATTTATTGTTAAAAGAAAATGGATTTGCGGACACTTCTGAATTTAAGAAGTTCTTAGTACCACAGGAGCAAATTGACGAATGGGATAAAAAAGTACAGGCATATATAATTGAAAAAGGCTCCGTTGCCAAAAACCTTGAGCGCCTTATCAAACTTACAACGGGTAAAGAAAAACCTGACATTGAGCTAATAAAAAGTTCAATTGCTGCACTTGAAAATACTATTAAAGAATATGACAAACAAATTGCGCTGAAAGCAGATAAAAAAGAAAGAATCAATAAAACAATCAAGCAAGCTGAAAAGATCCAAAAAATCCTCCAAGAAATGATGAGAAAATACGACATGTATTACAATTTTGGAACAACACTGCGAGGTGACAGAGGCGTAAGCCTTAGGCGATATGTTTTAGGAGTCATGCTCTCATCAGTAACGTCAGAGGCAAATCGTCTTTTGAAAAATGTTCACGATGGACGATATCAGCTATGCAGAACTCTTGAAGGAAGCGGCAGGACAAGAAAAGCAGGTCTGGAGTTAGAGGTTTATGATGCCTATTCAGGTGAAAAAAGAAGTGTTACAGGCTTATCCGGCGGAGAAAAATTCCTTGTGTCCCTGGCACTCTCTCTTGGACTTTCTGCAGTAGTACAAGCACAGTCCGGAGGAATAAGGATTGATACTATGTTTATTGACGAAGGCTTCGGCAGCCTGGACAGCTCATCAATAGGAGATGCCATGAACATATTAAGCTCTGTCAAAGGCTCCAAAAGGCTTGTAGGAATAATATCTCACGTACAAATGCTTAAGGAGACAATTGAATCATCCATATCAGTTGAAAAGAGCCGAAAAGGTAGCACACTGAGAGTTAACGGTTAAGACCAATAAGAAACAACAGTACCATTAGGCAGCCAGCACAGAATATCCAATACTACTAATTCCTGGTATATTGATAAGCTATTCTGGGGCTGCCATCCTTTACATATATAATACCGCATTTTTCAAAACCGTTTTTTTCTATCAAGTGCCTCATAGTACTATTATTTTCGTGGGTATCTATGCGCAAGTTATGTATAAGTTCCTTACAATAATCCAAGCATCGGGAAAAAATACCTTTAACTTTACCATCACTGGCGATGCGGTGTATTGTACCGTAAGGATCGTCATTTTTCCATGAACCATTTTCTATGTAGACGTATGACTCATCCGATCCAATGATAAATGCAAAAGCTCCGTGTATTTCATTGTTTTCAATATATACAAACAAATGCTTTTTTTCTATGTCATCCTTCAGCATTTCAAGTGCTGGGTATGAATCACCCCACTGTGTAGGATTGCCGTTATCCTCCATGTACCTTCTGGCGATTGCATATACCCCCATAATTTTATCTAAATCTTCATATTTAGCCAAACGTATACTATACATGCTTCATCTCCTTATCCTTTATTATAAATAGTATACTAAACCAAAACTTAAATTTCAATGTCTTTACATAAATGACATAAATATTTATAAAAAAGCACTAATATATCTGATTAGTGTTAATATTTTCAAGTGCATCAGTGCTTTCCACAACTTTTATGCCTTCGGACACAGCAATTTCGTACAGAGCTTTATTTTTTTTATTTATTTCACCATATTTTTTCAAACAGTTGATTACCGTGTCACAGGATTTCATACGGCGCAGGGCACTATGGAAGACATCATCTCCGATAGGCTCAAAGCTTTTTTCAAAAAATACTTCGCTTGCCAAATCACACGCCAGTTGATAATCAATATCGTTTTCGTGAAGTATACCTGTTATAAAAGGTATTCTCTTTTTTTGCAGTGCGCGGTATTCCCCAATCCCTGTTCCGCCCCCTGCTATTACAAATATTTTTGGCTCCCCCTTTGACCTCTCCATCTCGAAACTGCCAAACAAAGGATTATAGCTTCCGTTAGTCAATTCGTAAAGTTCACTTATAAGGTCCTTTTGGAATATTTCTCGGGGAGTGCCTAAGTGGGTAATATACTCTCCCTTTACACACATCACTAAATCTGATACCTTTTGAGCCATATCCAGCTCGTGGAGGGACATGATGACTGTTATATTGCGTTCTTCTGCTAAGGTTCTTAAAATGTTAAGAAGCTCAAGCTCATAATGTATGTCTAAAAAAGAAGTTGGCTCATCCAAAACTATTATTTCAGGTTCCTGGCAAATTGCTCTTGCAATCAGTATTCTCTGACGCTGTCCATCACTGATTTCATTGAAATCTCTATCTCGCAATTCCCATGCATTCACAAGATCCATAGCCTTTCGAATTTCGATATTATCCTGTTCCGAGAGTATGCCAAGCATTCCAGTATATGGGTACCGCCCTGTTGCGACCACGTCTTTGCAGGTCATAAGCTCCGTTTTAAGCTTTTCTGTCAACACGACAGCTAATAGATAGGACATTTCTTTGTTACTCATAGTATCTATTGATTTATTGTCAATATAGACTGTTCCGTATATACTGTTTAGATGTTTTGTTATGCTTTTTAGAATGGTGGATTTGCCTGAGCCGTTAGGACCGATCAAAGTCAGTACCTGCCCCTTTTTTAAACGTATTGCAATATCTTTTATCATAGGCTTACCGTTATAGCCTACCGTCAGCTGCTTTGTGCTGAAAAAGTATTCCGTAGTCATCATTGTACTCTCTTTCTTAACATAATGTAAATTACAATAGGAACCCCAAATACTGAGCTCACTGAACTTACGCTTAGTTCCACAGGAGCAAATAAAACCCTTGCTATAAGATCACAGCCTAAACAGAAAACAGAACCGCCTAAGAAGCACATCGGAGTGACAATAAGCGGCTTTGATGTTTTCAAAAATGATTTTACCAAATGTGGCACTGCTATACCTACGAATGATATAGGTCCGGCAAAAGCAGTAACGCAAGCGCACAGAAAGCTGGAAAGCAATATAAGCATGATGCGAAACAATTTGATGTTTACACCCATATTCTGCGCATAGCTTTCGCCCATCTGATAAGCACCTATAGATTTAGACATAAGAAACACTATTGCCGAGGCAGTCATTACCACCATAGCCATTACACGTACGTCCCTCCATGAAGTTCCCGAAAAGCTGCCAAGAGACCAATTATGAAGATTTACAATGTTTGCATCATTGGCAAATGTAATCATTATGTCTGTGGCCGCAGAGCATATATAGCCAATCATAACGCCGCAGACAATAAGCATTGACGCCTTCTTAACCTTTCTTGATATGATAAGGACAAAACCCATGGAAATCATAGCTCCTGCAAATGCTGCAGTTATAAGGACTCCGGAGCTGACAGCATTGTACTTACTGAGTACTGTTATCATCACTATGGCAACCATCATTTTTGAACCGGATGAAATCCCCAGCACATATGGTCCCGCAATAGGATTATTGAAAAACGTCTGGAGCAAGAATCCTGACAGAGTCAATGCCCCTCCCAGTATAATACCTGCTGCTATTCTTGGTAGTCGAACTTTCCATATTATGCTGTAATCAGCCTCATTTCCGCCACGGTTAAACAATATTTTGATAATATCTTTCACCGAAACGTCTACACTTCCTAACTTAATATTCAATAATAACAAAACCACAAAGAGAACAATTAATATCGTCAGTGTGATAAAGTACCTTAAATATCTTGCGCTTTTGTTTTCTATTTCCATTCATCTTTCCCCGCTGAGTTATTAATGCAGCTTGTACATAAAATTTAATTCTGTCAGATTTTTGTCGTCATCAGTTAGCATCTGGCGTATATCTGAAATCATCAGGCCAAACTGTGTGGTTTCTTGAAACAGATTTTTGCTTGTACACCATACATTTCCGTTTTGAACCGCCTTAAAATCTTCCATCAAGCTGTTTTTATTTATCAATTCTTCTACGGAAGAAAGCTCACCGTCTATAGTGCTGTTATATATGATAAAATCTGCATCTTTTGCTGTGGAATAAAATTTCTCCATCTCAAGTGTAACTGTGCTGGTGGCGCTTTCTGGATCTCCAAGGTCATCATATATATAATCACCTCCGGCAAGCTTAATCATTCTTGTTACATAGTCACCTGATTTTCTGGCGATGGCATTGCCTGAAGAGCTTATATAAAAAAACGCTACTGTTTTACCTGTGTTTTCCTTATTTGAAATTTCCTCCAAATAACTTGCCTGTTCGTTAAAAACCTGTTTTGCAACTGATTCTTTTCCTGTTAGGACTCCGTAAAGTTTTATCCACTCAGTACGTCCAAGAGGATGAACTTCATAGCTTGACTGGTCTGTAAGCACCGGAATACCCAGCTCTTCCAGTTTTTCTTTAACCTCTGGATTATGGTTTATCATTGTGGACTCAACTGCAAGGCTGCAGCCATTTGACATAATTAGCTCATAGTCCGGCGCATTATATTTCCCCGCATATATAATATCGCCGGCTTCCATTGCTTCCCTTGCATTTTTAATATACCAGTCTTTCGATTTTGTTCCTGATAGGCTGATACTATCTAAGGAATTCAGGGCATCAAACAGACACATGGAAGAAGTGGCAACGAGATAGATATCCTCAATGGGCCGCCTCAGAACCGCAATGTCTGAATCTATGCCTTCTGGTATATCAATGGACTCCGGTACAACCAGATATCTGCCACCATCTGATATGGTTATCAGGGCATACCCGCCGTTGTAATAGTCTACACTAAAATTTTCTGCATACTTAAGCTCTAAACTACTTTCTGGCTCCCATCCGTTTCCAAGCCCTTTCTTGCTTACATGCTTGCTACCGGTGCATCCTGTAACCAGAAAAATAATCATCACACATATCGTAATGAGTATATTTTGCTTTTTTATCATTTTTTAATCCTTATTTTTTTTATCTAGTTTTTTTGTTTTGATTTAACAGTAACATATGAAAAGAGCCCTATTATCAAAACTATGATTACAGCTGCGATGCTGATGTCAAACAGGATTTCAGCTGCCCCACCACCGTTAAAGGGCTTAAGTGTATCGGAATTAAAACGAATCGTGTAGTCAATTTCGTGGGGTACGCTCATTGCCACAGTTTGTGCACTTACAGCCATATCCTTGTCCAGTGAAACAGGAATCTCGAATGTGGAATTCCCGTCAGTATTGACGGGATAATAGTAATTTCCATCTACCAGCATATACTCGTAATACGGACTGCTCCAAATTACAGAAGCAGTCATAGTACCGCTTGCAACTGTCAACTCTGCCGGAGATTCGATCTTCACTCTGCCCGACCCTCCAGAGAGAGTTGCTTCCACAGTGTACCTGCCGTCTGCCGGAAAATCCGCAGCAATTGCTTTAACCGGCAATATTGCTATTAATAAAAGAATAACCAAAGCTATAATTTTTTTCATCTCATATTTCATTTTACTATAAACAAAACCTAGTGCATTTTTTGCATACATTATTCCACTGTCACAGCTTCTTCTGGTATCATTGAGGATTGAAATACCAGAACCCTATCATACCATGCTTCTTTATTTATACTCCATGCAGCGCAGTTAATATCCTGGTTAAGTGCTACCACCGGTACTTCATATGTGTACTTACCTTCACTGTCCTCTACATAATAAATACATTTATCATCAGTATCGGCAAGTGCCTCTTCACCGGTACCCATGTATAATTTCTCATAACCCGTTCCACTGAGAGTAATTACTGCTGACATTTCACCCTTTGCTACAGTTAGTTGTGCATCAATTATGCGAAACATACTGGAACTGGAAGAAACTTCAATCTGATACGTGCCGTCCTTAATCTGGTCACCCTGTAATGTTTGAGCTTTTTCGGCTTCTTCTAAGTCATCCGTATCTTCAGCAGGCACATTTTCCTCATTAGTACTTTGATCTATGGCTTCACCCAAATGCTTAACAATCATATTCTGAACACCTGTGTACTCACCCATACCTTTAAGCACAGTCTCAACCTCATATCCTTCTGCTTCAAATGCGCTTTTCCATGAATCTTCTTCATCACCTGCCATATCATTGTTAGCATGATCTCCTGCAACAATCATAAATGGTAGCAAGACAACCTTGTTTGCTCCAGATTCTTTAACAAGAGCAATAACATCATCTAAAGATGGAGTTGCTTCCACTGTGCCCATAAAATAATTATCATGACCTGCATCGGTAATGTATTGTTGAACCTTTGAATATACAGCATTTGACTCATGTTCTGTTCCGTGACCCATGAACACAATTGCAGTTCCCTCTGTGTCATATGATTTTGTCTCTTCAGTTATAACTGAGACAATTTCTTTAAAATCTTCATCTGAGGCAAGCAATTGTTTGCCAACCTTAAAGCTTTCAAATTTGTCCTTATATGCTGATACTTCGTTGATAATATCATCATACTCAAAACCGTTCATAACATGTGTAGGCTGTATTACAACCTCTTTTACACCATCTGCTACCAAACGATCCATTGCTTCTGTTACATTGTCAATTTCTAAACCGTCGCGATCTTTAAGCTTGTCAATGATAATCTGACTTGTAAATGCACGTCGAACCTCATATTCAGGATAAGCTTCTTGCAACGCTTTCTCAACGCCTCCAATGGATAAGTCACGGTTGTCATTGTAGCTTGTACCAAAACTTACTGCCAGTATAACTTTGGACGGGGAATCTTCTGATAGATTTTCAACTGGAGGGTTTTCAGCCAGAGGATTTTCGTCTGCAGCATTTGTTGAATTTGAACATCCTGTTGCCATTATTAGCAATAACGACAGTGCCAGTATAAGCGTAAATAATTTTTTAATTTGTTTCTTCATTATTAATACTCCTTTTTAATTGTTTTTATATATTGCTTTATGTCATATCCGGTGGATTTTAGAAAAATCCGCCGGCGTTAATAAGACCGAAACTAAAAAACGTCTGCGATTAACTCGCAGACGTAAATAAAACGTGAGACTATAACATATTCATACAAAATGAAATATGTTTGTATTGCATCCATAGCCATGGTAGTCCGCAGGGCTGTACGCACTGCACTGTAAGTGCAGCAAGGAAACCGGCAAGTATTCTGGCTTATCACCCTGCGTTTACATAGAACGCTATCTTTGACACCTTCCCGGAATAATTTCCAGTGGTATTAGTCAAAGCATCAGTGAATTACAGCAACGGTCTTGCGTGGGATTTGCACCCAACTTCCATAACCTGATTCCTATATTCAATTTAAATCAGTATAGCACCATAAGAAACACTTTGTCAATAATATTTAGTCATTGCATTGGTGCTTTTTCATAATGTGTTTACGCTTTTTCCGGTTCTTCGTAGGTTTCTCCGAAGGTTTCTATCGTTACTTTTTTTAATCTCACATCTTCCATAGGTTTATCTCTGTAATCAGTCTTTGAATTTGCAAGTTTATCTACTATGTCCATTCCTTCCGTAACTTTGCCAAATCCAGCATATTGTCCGTCTAGATGTGGTGATTTTTTATGCATAATAAAAAACTGAGAACCTGCAGAGTTGGGAGCCATAGCTCTTGCCATTGATAAAACACCTTCAGTGTGTTTTAAATCATTCTTAAAACCATTGGATGTAAATTCACCTTTGATTGAATATCCAGGACCTCCTGTACCATTTCCTGTTGGGCATCCTCCTTGAATCATAAACCCTTTAATTACTCTGTGAAATGTTAAGCCGTCATAAAAATTTTTATTGATCAATGATATAAAGTTCTTCACAGTATTAGGAGCAATTTCGGGATAAAGCTCTGCCTTTACTGTATCGCCGTTTTCAAATTCAAATGTTACTACCGGTAATTTCATATATCCTCCATTTATTATGTTATTATTTACTATACTTTACACTATCATGCAGAATTATTCAAGACGTAATTGCTGCAATGATGTTGATAAAATAATAAAATTTGCATATTCTTTCTGAATATTTTAATTTTAAGGTTGTAACAACATCTATACACCGGAATATATTAAAGTAAAGTTATAGTAAATATGAGGAGGTTATATAAGCATGAAATGCTCAGATAGAAACAACGTTCTAGGTACCGGCGGAGTAGCTGAAAGATGCTGCACCGGCCAGTCAGGTTGTGATTGGGACGGAACCCTGAGAAACGTAGTAACAGAGCCAATATATGTTCAAAAAGTATACGATGCAGTACTATTTAATTTACAAGGGCTTAAAACTGCTCCCGATACTTGCTTTGAGCCAAGATTAGGATGCGGAACAAATGTAATAAGAATATCAGAAATAAGATGCAGAAAATTCTTCAATCCCGAAAACATTAATGACGAATGCAATATGAAAATTAATCCTATTACAACTTTATCAGGTGGTCAATTTGTTAAGAAAGAAGATGGCTGCGATTATAAGGTTATAGGTCCTGATGGTACATTAAGTCAAAAATTAATTTGGGCAGACACTCAGTTCTGTGATGATGAAGAGCAGGGAACACCTGTATTCGGAACACAAAACATTGAAGTTTCCGGATGTGTTGAAGTAGAAATGGATTTAGTTGTAACACCATGTGATTCAAACAGTGAAAGCATTATTACATTGACAGCTGTAGTTGAAATTGCTCCTACATGTAATCCTTTAGTACTAACGAACTTCTTTGAAATTTGCGTACCTTCAGTATATGACACAGCATTCCTGCCAAGATTTACTGAATTCTGCAATTTAGACTGTGTGGTAAGACTTGCAACAAATAGCATTCAAAGAGATTTCACTCTCGATCCGAGGACAGGTGAATTATCCGTTAACTTAATAATTTCACTTTGCATCTCCTGCGAAAAGAAAATAGTTGTTCCCGTACAACTATGTGTTCTGTCAACAGGATTTGTGCAGCTCTCTCCTGAACAAGCAAGCATTTGTCCTACATTCCCTCGCTTATTCCCGAGACAGATTGATGAAAACTCTGTGGGAGGAGCAGGCGGCGGCTCCGGATGCAGACCAAGGTGCCAATCAGCTGAAGAATAATATTCAAAAACCTGCTTATAAGGCAGGTTTTTTTACATATATTCAGTGTCTAAATCTACGTCTTTTTACATCTGTTCTCAGCTTTTCTTTCTCTATGTCCCCTATTCCTTTTTCTATTAACAATACATCTACGGATTCTTCAATAACAGTTTTAATAAGTACCACAATCGGAACTCCAAGAATCATTCCAAGAACTCCGAACATATTTCCTCCTACCGTTACTGATGTAATAATCCATAGCGGACTTACTCCCACATTTTTCCCCACAATGCGCGGGTCAAGAAAATTAGCATCCAGCTGTTGCACTATAACAATTATAATTAGCGCCGTTATTGCTTTGGATGGGTCCACGAAAAAAGACACTACAATCACAGGAACAGATCCTATAATGGGTCCAAAGTAAGGAATTATGTTAAACGTCCCAATAATTGTCCCCATAAGTGGCGCATATGGAACACGGAATATAAAAAATAAAATCACGCATACAATTCCTACTATTGTAGAATCAAGAAGCTTGCCGTTTAAAAAGCTCTTAAAAATTCTATTCGCCTCAGTGAAGGTACGAAGCATCTTTTTAGCTCTACTTTGCTCAAAAAATGCATATATAAATCTTTTCCCTCTGGCTAATATATCTTCCTTTTCAATAAGCATGTAAATATTGATTATAAAGCTTGTTATTATTGTCACGGCACTTGCACCAAAGTTTCCAACCATACGCATCAGCACAACGGATATTTCAGTAAAAGCATTATTTATAAGATTCCTGACCAATTCGCTAGCATGAAGGATATAATCAGCTATATGATGGATATACTCACTGTCAGACTTATTTTTTAAATCCATCACAATTTTAGTTATATCAACATTGCCTTCCATTATAAAATATACTATATTGTTTATATTTTCTACTATCTGAGGAACCAGCTTGTATATGAGCAAACCTATCATGCCAATTAAAATTATACACGCCAGCAATATGCCCTGGCACCGTCTTACCTTCAATTTTCCCATAAGGAGGGTAACGACAGAATCCAAGAGATACGCCATAATCAGTGCATAAAGCACAGGCTTAAATGAATTTTTCAGCCAATTAACTGTGTCCAGGCTGAAAACAAACATTAAAATTATCCAAATTACAAATAATATCGGCAACAACAACCTTAATATGCTTTTATATTTTCCTATGCTACCACCCCTCTACATTACTTTTGCCTGCCCCCTGTATACAACTCCTTGTTTTCCGTTTACCGTTAATATTTCTCCATCCTTAATTTCTCTTATACAATTTTCGGCTCCAACTACAACTTCTTTGCCGAGATTTAATCCAGCAATAAATGCGTGAGATGTTAAACCGCCCTCTTCTACAATGATGGCTGATGCTCGTGCCATATATTCAATTACGTCTTTTCCAGTTGCCGACATTACTATTATATCCCCATCTTCAAATTTATCCCTAAGTTCGGCAGCATTTTTTGCAATTATTGCTCTTCCTATAACTGTTTCTTTCCCTACTCCCACAGTCTTATACAATAGTTCGCTTACTATATGAACCTTAAGAAGGTTAGTGCTTCCTGATATTCCAACGGGAACACCGGCTGTTATAACTATAAGATCTCCGTTTTCAATGTATCCAAGTTCCAAAGCTCCTTCAACAGATTTTTCTATAATTTCGTCTGTTGAATGCATCTTGCTTATTTTAACAGGATAAACTCCCCAGTAAATAGACATTTTTCTCATTACATGTTCGTTTTCAGTTGCAGCTATTATTGGAGCCAGCGGTCTGTACTTGGATACTGCAGCCGCCGTATAACCTGAAGATGTTGCAGATATAATTGCAGAAGCCTTTAAATCAAGACAAGTCCTGCATGTAGCATAGCTTATGGAATCTGTTATACTGTTGTTAAAGCCCATATTTTTTGTTTTTAGTATTTCCTCATAATCCAGCGAATTTTCTATCATCTGTGCAACTCTTGCCATTGTTTGTACAGATTCAACAGGATAACTTCCAGATGCTGTCTCTCCTGAAAGCATTATAGCATCTGAACCTTCAAAAATAGCTGTTGCAACGTCTGAAACTTCCGCTCTTGTAGGTCTCGGATTTCGTATCATGGAGTCAAGCATCTGCGTTGCAGTAATTACAGGTTTCCCTGCATCGTTGCATTTCTTTATAAGCATCTTCTGAACAAGTGGCACTTCTTCAGCAGGGATCTCCACCCCCAAATCACCTCTGGCAACCATGACTCCGTCCGACACTTCAATTATTTCATCGATATTTTCTACACCCTGTCTATTTTCAATCTTAGAAATAATCATAATATTGTCTGCATTTTTGTCTTCAAGTATCCTTCTGATTGAAATAACATCCTCAGCCTTTCTAATAAAGGATGCTGCTATGTAATCCACGTCATTTTCAATACCGAACATTATATCATCAATGTCTCTCTCAGTAAGCGCCGGAAGATTTATTTTTACATTTGGAACATTGACACCTTTTTTATTCTTGACCGTTCCTCCGTTTTTAACAATACATCTTAAATCCGTATCATTTATTTTTTCTACTACTTCCAGTCTTATAAGCCCGTCATCTATAAGAACCATATCATTTTCATTTACATCTTTAGCAAAATCCTCATATGTAACGCTGGCTATTTTATTTGTTCCAAGAACATCTCTTGTAGTAATAATGAATTCCTGATCTTTTACAAGTTCAACTCCGCCATTTTCAAAATCTTTAGTCCTTATTTCCGGACCTTTTGTATCAAGCATAATTGCAGTGCAAGCCCCTAAATCATCTCTTACTTTTTTAATTACTTCTATTTTTTCTTTATGCTCTTCATGTGTACCATGAGAAAAATTCAGTCTGGCCACATTTAATCCACTTAGAACTAATTCTTTAAATGTTTTTTCATTTTCTGAAGCCGGCCCTATTGTGCATACAATTTTAGTTTTGCGCATCTTTTTCATCTCCCTTTCAAACAGTCAATTATTAGTAAATAAAACTTTGTTTTTTATATTGATAATATCTTAGTCAAATCATAAGTTGTTTCATCAAATCTTTTCTCAACCAAAAGTGCTTCTTCCATATCCATATCAAATATTTCATTGCCTCGCACTCCAAGTGCCCGATTTTTATTTGAATTAAATAAAAGCTCAACTGCTTTTGCGCCCATCTGGCTACCTATGAGTCTGTCAAACGCTGACGGAGTGCCTCCTCTTTGTGTATATCCCAAAACGGAATATCTCGTAGTTACACCTGTCTTTTTTTCTATTATTTCACTAATATCTTTTGCGTCTCCAGCTCCCTCTGCAAGTATGATTATGCTATGTCTCTTTCCTCTTGCCCTTCCTTGCATTATTTTGTCACACACTTCATCCATATTATTCTCAACTTCAGGGATAATAACCATTTCGGCTCCGCCTGCCAGCCCCGCATAAAGAGCAAGGTCTCCGCAATCTCTCCCCATTACCTGAATGACATTTGTCCTTGAATGAGATGAAGATGTGTCGCGTATCTTTTCAACAGATTCCAGCACTGTTGTAAGAGCCGTGAAAAATCCAAGAGTGTACTGAGTATATGGAAGGTCATTGTCTATAGTTCCCGGAATTCCTATAACCGGTACACCAGCTTTTCCAAGCTCCAGTGCTCCTTTAAACGTTCCGTTTCCTCCAATTGTAACAATTCCATCTATTCCTAGGTACTTAATATTTTTAAGTGCTTTTTCAAATCCTTCTTTTTGTTGGAACTCCTTACTTCTAGCACTTCCAAGAACGGTGCCTCCCCTATGAATTATGTCCGCCACAGATGATAAACTCATTTCAACGCTTTCACCTTCCACAAGCCCTCTGTATCCACTTTTTATACCTACCACATTAATATTATTATAAATTGCATACCTTACAACGGATCTTATTGCGGCGTTCATCCCCGGTGCATCTCCACCACTGGTAAGCACTCCAATTTTTCTCATTACAATCTACCTCCTCAATCAAATTTGACGTCATAATGTCCGACTATAATATAATGAATTTTCTATTACTGAATATACCATTTCTTACTTTATTACAATATTGCCTTCACCAAACATTACCTTGAGAAAAGCAATTAGTTCTCTGTTGTTAGCATCCACCCAATTCTTTACAGGCATAACCATATTGGCTCTTTCCTGGTGATTATATATTATAACGCAGTCGCTTCCCGGATATTTGCATATACTGCTAAAAAGATCTTTTTTTATTTTCTTATAGTGCTCCTTGTTTTCAACCTTCAAATACAGCTTCTTTGATGAAGTTTTACCTGTATCAATTTTTCTGATTTCGTAGACCTTATTGCATATAAGCTTTGGAGCTTCTTCTTCCGATGCATCTATTGTTCCTTCTACCATTACAATATTGTCCTCGTATAAAATATCCTTGCAGCTTTCGTAAATCTTAGGAAAAATTATGCCCTCCACTGTTCCGTATAAATCCTCTAAAGTTATAAATGCCATCATGTTATTGTTTTTAGTTATTTTATTTTGTTTTTTTATAATTATTCCGCCTATTGAAATCCTACTTCCATCTGAGAGTCTGCTATTTTCACCGGATTCTCTTATTTCTGATATTTCATTGGTATTAGTTGTAGCTGATTTTTCAAGCTCCTTTTCATATTCCGACAGCGGGTTACCGCTTAAGTATATGCCAAGCATTTCCTTTTCCATGGCAAGAAGCACTTTTTCATTATATTCCTGCATATCAGGTATATCATCTCTGTCCATTTCCATACTTCCCGGCGAAATTTCATCAAACAATGAGAATTGGCCCTCTATATTTTTCTTCTTTTGGTTAACTACATCATCAATTATCCTTTCATAAACCGCCATAAGCTGGGCACGCTTAATTCCCAAAAAATCAAATGCGCCACATTTAATCAATGATTCAATCTGTCTTTTATTCAATACACTCTGATCAACCTTTTTGCAGAAATCAGTAAAACTCTTAAATTTCCCCTTTGACTCTCTTACTTTAATAACTTCGGCAATTACATTTGTTCCTACATTTTTGACAGCAGAAAGGCCAAAACGTATTTTTCCTCCTTCAACAGTAAATTTGTCCCTACTTTCATTTACATCAGGAGGCAAGATTTGTATTCCCAGTCTCTTACATTCTCTTATATACAACGATACTGTTCCCGAGCTGCCCATAATGCTTGAAATAAGTGCTGCCATAAATTCAACGGGATAATAATACTTCAAGTAAGCAGTTTCATATGCCAATGCTGCATACGCAACAGAATGTGCCTTTGGAAACGCATATTTTGCAAATTCAACCATCAAATCATAAATGTCATTGGCTGTTTTCTCGTCCACCCCGTTGTTAACAGCACCAAGAATCGCCGCCTCACCATTTTCAGCTTCTTTTCCATATATAAAGTTTTTTCTTTCTTCAAGCATAACACTCATTTTCTTTTTACCCATGGCACGTCTCAACAAGTCGGAACGTCCCATTGTAAAACCGCCTATGTCTCTCACTATCTGCATTACTTGTTCTTGATAAACCATGCAGCCGTATGTAACATTTAATATGGGTTCAAGTTTTGGATGAAGATAAGTTACATTTTCAGGATTAAGCTTGTTCTTTATGTATACGGGAATCTGCCCCATAGGCCCAGGCCGGTACAGAGCATTTGCTGCTGACAGGTTTTCAAATTCTGTTGGTTTCAACTCGCCTAAAAACGCCCTCATTCCTGAGCTTTCAAACTGAAATATTCCCAATGTTTCCGCATTAGCAAACATTTTGTAAACCTTGCTGTCATCATACTTGCAATTACTGAAATCCACCTTTACATGATGGTTACTTTCAATAAGCTCAATCGCATCACGTATTACAGTCAGAGTCCTCAAACCCAAAAAGTCCATCTTTAAAAGTCCAAGCTCCTCCAGTTCTATCATGTTAAATTGAGTTGTTATTACATCTTTGTTTCTTGAAAGAGGTACATATTCGGTAACATCCTCCTTAGATATCAAAACTCCTGCAGCATGGGTTGAAGCATGTCTGGGAAGTCCTTCTACCTTAAGAGCAAGGTCAATAAGTTTCTTAACCTTCGAATCTCCTTCATATAAGTCATTCAATTCCTTATTTACTTCAAGAGCTTTTGAAATAGTCATTCCAAGGCTCATTGGTATTTTCTTTGCGACAAAATCAACTTCACCATAAGACATATCCAGAGCCCTTCCAACATCTCTGATTGATCCTCTGGCTGCCATTGTTCCGAATGTTATAATTTGTGCTACCCTTTCCTCACCGTATTTATTTCTGACATACTCTATTACTTCTTCACGTCTTTCATAGCAAAAATCAACATCAATATCCGGCATGCTAACACGATCCGGGTTAAGAAACCTTTCGAAAATCAAATTATGTTTCATTGGATCAATATTTGTAATTTTCATTGAATATGCCACTAAACTTCCGGCAGCCGAACCTCTTCCAGGCCCCACCATTATTTTATTGTCCTTGGCATATTTTATGAAATCCCATACAATAAGGAAGTAATCAACATAACCCATTTGCTCAATTACGCTTATTTCGTAATCAAGCCTTTTTTGAAGTTCGCTATCAATTTTGTTATATCGGTCTATTAAACCATTTTGACATATTTCCCTGAAATATTCTGATTTTGTATGTCCTTCTGGAATCTCAAATTCCGGAAGATGTACAGTGTCAAAATCCAGTTCAACATTGCACCGCTCAGCTATATCCATCGTATTCTTAAGCGCATCCTCCGGAAACAACTCCAGCATTTCTTCATAAGATTTAAGATAAAATTCATCCGAAGGAAACTGCATTCTGTCATCATCCATAACTGTTTTTTGCATTTGTATGCACAAGAGTACATCATGGAAATATGCATCTTCCTTGTTTACATAATGAACATCATTTGTAGCCACAAGTTTGATACCAGTTTCACGACTGATCCTGACAAGCTCCTTGTTCACGGTTTGCTGCTCTTTCATTCCATGATCCTGCATTTCAAGAAAGAAGTTATCTTTTCCAAAAATGTCCTCGTACATCAGTGCTGTATTTAATGCCTCAGCATAATTGTTGTCAAGAATATGCGATTGCACCTCTCCAGCAAGGCATGCACTCAGTGCAATTACACCACTGCTATATTTTCTGATTGTATCATGATCAATTCTGGGTTTGTAGTAATAACCGTCTACAAATCCTATTGAACAAAGCTTTATAATATTTTTCCATCCTTCTTCATTCTCTGCAAGCAACACTAAATGGAACTGATTTTTATCCCTTTGAGGATCCTTGTCAGTAAGCCTTCTTGGTGAAACATATGCTTCAAATCCAAGTATAGGTTTAATTCCCGCTTTTTTTGCCTGCTTAAAAAACTCCACAACTCCGTACATGACTCCATGATCCGTAATTGCCAATGAAGACATGTTGAGCTCCTTCGCTTTATTTACTAGCTCTTTAATCCTGCACGCTCCGTCCAGCAGGCTGTATTCAGTATGTACATGTAAATGTGTAAAATTATTGTTCATATAATACTCCTTAGCGGTATTTTAACACTTTTCATATGCATATTCAATTTATTTAATAAATTTATAAATAACAAACAACACAGTACAATTCCAATATTCTCAAGCCATGGAAACTGCTTCTTTATCTTCACCTCATAAAATATTTTTATTATTTAAATAGCAATTCAATTAATTTAATAGTACAATAAGTTTGATTAAAATCATGCCTTCTGCATGTTGAATTCATAAAATATAAAAAGAACCTGAATAAAAAGGAGATTTCAATGTTAAGTTCTAAGACTGTTATTGTAACCGGAGCATCAAGAGGTATTGGTCATTCAATTGCAGAATTATTTGCCCATAAAGAATATAATGTTTTAATTAATTATAACCATTCCAAAGAAAGTGCCATGCATTTATATGATAAGCTTAAGAGTGAAGGATTATTTGTTAAAACTTACAAAGCGGATGTATCAAACAGATATGAAGTTGATTTAATGACAAAGTTTTGTATAGAAGAATTCGGCGGTCTTGATATTCTTATAAACAATGCGGGAATTTGTCAGGAAAAACTGTTTACTGATATTACAGATGAGGATCTGGATCACATGTTGAATACTAATTTTAAAAGTGCATTTTATTGCTCTCAGAGTGCATTAAAGCATATGCTTCCCAATAAACAGGGAAAAATTATTAATATTTCTTCTATATGGGGAATTGTAGGAGCATCATGTGAAGTGCACTATTCAGCAACAAAAGCAGCAATAATTGGATTTACTAAAGCGTTGGCAAAAGAGCTTGGGCCTTCAAATATTCAGGTGAATTGCATAGCTCCTGGAGTAATACAAACAGAAATGCTCTCTTCGTATAATGAAAATGAATTAGGTGAGCTAAAAGAGCATACTCCATTAATGAGGCTTGGAAATCCAAATGATATAGCCGGATGTGCACTTTATTTAGCATCTTTGTACTCTAATTTTGTGACAGGTCAGGTAATCAGCCCAAACGGCGGTTTCGTAATTTAATCATTTTATTAAAACCTGTGCAAAACATAAGCACAGGTTTGGAAATATCAGTTTAATAATTAAAAATCCAGCATATGTACATCAAACTATACTATCGAATATACTACCATTCCAATAACACCTGTTGCTATCATTACCTTTATTGGATCTGCACCGTACTTTCTTAAAACAAACAAACCTATTGCAACCAGCAGCAAGGAAATATAATTAATGTCACCTGCATTCATAGTCATCAAAGTAACACCTTCAGATTTAAAAGCTGCTAAAAGCAGGATAGATAATCCGGCTGACCCTATCAATGATACAACCGCAGGCCTTAGTCCTTTTAGTACACCTTGAATACCTGAAAGATTTTTATATTTAAAATAAAAATATGCCAAAGTCAGCACTATAATACAAGAAGGTGTTATACAACCTATAGTCGCAACTATTGCTCCTGGAATCCCTGCTGTTCTAATTCCAACAAATGTTGAAGCGTTCAACGCAATAGGCCCCGGTGTCATTTGAGAAATTGTAAGCAAATCCGCATACTCAGAAAGGGTAAGCCAGTTATGCACTTCAATCACTTGGTATTCTATAAGAGGAAGAGCGGCGTAACCACCGCCTATGGCAAAAAGGCCAATTTGAAAGAAGCTCCAAAATATTTCAATCAAAATCATTTGTTAATACCTTCCTTCTTAAAGAGATTATAATAAAAACCCCCAAATACACCACTGAATATAATTATCAATGCAGCATTAATATTAAAAACTACCGCTGCTAAAAAGGTTACTGCCATAATCATTATTGACACTATATTTTTAGTTTTAAAAATATCCATAGCCATTCTAATAATTACATCCAAAATAACTGCTGCAACTCCGGCTCTCATTCCAAGAAGCATATAATTAACAATTCTATTTTCCTTAATAAATGAATAAAAATGAGCAATCACAGTAATTATAATCAGAGGAGGAAGTATTGTCCCTAGTATGGTTACAAATGCTCCAACGATCCCTGCAATTCTGTATCCTACCATTATTGAAGTATTGACTGCAATCGGTCCGGGAGCTGATTGAGAAATAGCCACAAGATTTAGCATTTCTTCTTCATCTATCCATTCAAGTTCCTCAACAAACTTTTTTCTCATAAGAGGAACTATTACATATCCTCCTCCTACAGTAAAAGCGCTCAATGAGAATGTTGACCAGAAAAGCTTCAAGTAAAATTTATAATTTCTTTCCATTTCTCTTCCTTTTTTTGATTTACTTTCAATATGATAAATATTTACATCAAAGGTGCAAATATTTTTAGAATGGTTCTTATAACTTTCTTTACTCTTGATATTTTCTTAACCTCATACAGAGTTATTTTTCTGCTCTTCTCAAGAGCATCCAATGTACTTTCTTTAACCTGCTTTATACTATCTGTATCAAACATCCATACTCCACATTCAAAATGCAGATACAAACTTCTGTAATCGAGATTTATTGTTCCTACAACAGCATATCTGTCATCAATAACGAAAGTCTTTCCATGATTGAATCCCGGTGTATACCGGTAAATGGACACTCCTGAATCTAAAAGCTCTTCATAGCTTGATTGGGTAACGGCAAATGCATACCTTTTATCAGGGATACCTGGAGTAAGAATTTTTACATCCACACCTCTTTTTGCTGCAAGACTTAATGCAATCATCATTTTATTGTCTGCAATAAGATAAGGAGTCTCGATATAAATATATTTTTCCGCCTGATTAATTAAATTCAAATATACCGCTTCACTTACGTGCTCATCATCCAGCGGACTGTCGTCAAACGGCTGAACATAACCACAGCACCCAAGGTTTTCGTCCAACGAGTCCGGCATAAACTTTTTATAATCTTCTTCCGTATCCTTGAGAAAAGTCCATATAGATAAAAACATCACTGTAAGGCTCCAGACTGCATCTCCCTTTATTTTTATGGCACAGTCTCTCCAATGTCCGAATTTTTCCACTGCATTGATATATTCATCAGCAATGTTAACTCCTCCCGTAAAAGCTGTCTTTCCATCAATAACAGCAATCTTTCTATGATCCCTGTTATTTAGCCTTAGGGACAAAACAGGAATAAATGGATTGAAAACACAGCATTTAATTCCATATTCCTCCAATCGCCTGTTATATCTGAAAGGAAGTTTGAACATGCATCCCACATCATCATAAATGACACGAACGTCAACACCATTTTTAGCTTTATCCTTCAATATGTCAAGAATAGTGTTCCACATCTCGCCCTCGTCAATAATAAAAAATTCAAGAAAGATAAATCTTTTCGCATTTTTTAATTCATCTATCAAATGTTCAAAAAATTCCTCTCCTGACGGTAGAAATTTTGTATATGAATTATTGTAGACTGGACACATAGTATATTTTTCAATATACTTAGCCTGATTAAATGCAACATTGCTATCTTGCTTCAAAAGTTTCAGAGTTTCCTGATTCTGATTCATGCACTCTTTCATTTTATCAGAAATACGTGACATCTTTCTTTTCATTCTTCCAGATAATCCTGTTCCACCCAGCGTCAAATAAAAAAGCCCCCCGAATATGGGAAACAGCATAATTGGAATAATCCATGCAACTTTATAAGCCGGATCACTCCTACTGTTCAGTATATGTAATACGGCCAGAATACTTATAATAGTAAATATTACATCAAATACAACAAAATAATCGCTGAATTTTCTGATCATTATAACAAATGTCAAAAGCTGCAGCAAAATCGATAAAGCAACAAGCACAACTCTGCTAAACAACATATTTCTAATTCTCTGCATACTCTCACCAACCAAATGCTTATTATCATTTCAAATACTGTATCTGCTTGATTGTACCAAATTTTTATTTGTTTGTAAAGTTTGTCTTAATTCTAAAATTGAGATTAAAAAAGGCTGCCTACGCAGCCCTTCAATGTCTTATGACACGACATTCTTTAAAATTTGCTCTTTATTTGTTTCCGCACGTCTTTTAATAAACCATGCATATCCTATGCACATAACCGCAGCAAGTATAAATGAAGCAGTGTAGCTTGAAGGATCAAGTCCTACCAGCTCATCCAGCCTTAATCCTATAGGAGCGTGGAATATAAAGCTTAATGTTATAAAAAAGTAAAACATGCCTGGCAATAATGCGACAAAATAGTTCTTTCCTGTAATATAAAGGTACACTGCAATTGTTCCTAATGCAAATGTAGCAACAAATTGGTTTGTGAACGCAAAGTATCTCCACAAAATATTAAATCCCTGAGGGCTTAATTTTGAAATATATAACACCACTGCAGCAGGTACGAACAATGCAGCAGATGTTAAAATTCTGTTTTTGGGACTCTGCTGATTAATGTTAAACTGTTCAGAAACCATAAGTCTCAGTGATCTGAATGCTGTATCTCCGGATGTAATAGGCAGTACTATAACTCCTACAATTGCTATCATACCTCCGATTGAACCCAAGAATTCTTTTGACACCATACCAACTATAAGTGTAGACGCTGTACCAACGTCTGTTCCTCTTCCAAACAATACCATTGTTCCTGCTGCCCAACACATAGCTATAAAGCCTTCTACCAGCATCATATTGAAGAATGTCATTCTTCCTTCTTTTTCGGATTTAACTGTTCTGGAAATTAATGTAGCCTGGGTAGCATGAAATCCTGACATTATTCCGCAGGCAACCGTTATAAAGAACACCGGTATAAACGGAAGACCTTGTGGATGCTGACTGAACATTCCTGCAAGTGAAAGGTTTGTTAGGTTTGCACCTCCGTCAAGCAAGATTCCTATAAAAATACCTATTGCTGAAACTATAAGGAATCCTCCGAATATAGGATATACCCTTCCGATAATTGCATCAATTGGGAACAGTGTAGCAATCAGGTAATAAGCAAATATAGCTCCGTAAACTATCCACACTGTAGGATTGCTTACTGCTGCTTCCTGACTGAAAACCTGAGTTACAATTAAGTCTCCCGGTGTGTATACAAAAACAACACCAACAAGGAACATCAAAATCCACAAGAAGAAATTGTAAAATTTTATAACGTTGTTTCCCAAATATTTTTTGATTAACTTAGGCATTTGTGCTCCGCCGTTTCTCATGGAAATCATGCCTGAAAAATAGTCATGCATAGAACCGGCAATAACACAACCGATAGGTATTGTAATAAATGCCACAGGTCCGAACAGAATACCCTGAATAGGTCCGAATATAGGGCCTGTTCCAGCAATATTCAATAATTCGATTAATGAGTTCTTCCATTTTTTCATTACAACGAAGTCCACTCCGTCAGCTTTAGTAATTGCTGGTGTTTCTCTATCATCAGGTCCAAATACTTTTTCACAGTATGAACCGTAAAAATAACCACCAACAACAAGAATAATAATTCCGATTAAAAATGTTGTCATACTTCCTCCTAAATATGTGTATTACATTTCAACCTTTAGTATAATGAAGAAAATTTCAAAAAAATGAAAAGGCTGATTTGTATCTAATACTAACACACATGACAAATTTCGTCAATAATTTAAATTGCTATTTATTCAAAATTATGTAAAACATTTTCCTGCGCTAAATACTGCCTAAGCAGTGTAATTTAAAGCACTATAATAGGGTGCTGCAGCTATGATCTCTGCAACACCCTATGCATAATAATATTATCTATTAGAATTATTAAAGATAGTTCCTATTTTTATTCAGATGTATTTTTTAACTCATCTTTTTTAAATACAATTGAGTATCCCTCTTTAGCAAGAACAACCGCAAGTACAAACAGCAGAACAGGGAATATTACCAATATATAATTTCCCGCAGCCAAATTTGACTTAATCAACAGAATTAGTGCAGTAAGTGTAACGAACAGCATAAATATCATAGGAATAGTCAGCATATGATAATTCTTGCCTGTTTTTTTGAGCCAAACTGCTATAGCAAGCAATGACAAAGCTGCTAAAAGCTGGTTAGCTGATCCGAATATAGGCCAAATCTTAGAATATCCGCCAGCAGCAAGGTATCCGCCTATCAAGACAGTTATAGCTGTTGAAACATACATATTTGACAAGACTGATTGTTTTTCGCTTTCAGGGTTATCGAAGAACTCTTGGAATATAAATCTCGCCAATCTCGTAGCAGTGTCAAGACTTGTTAATGCAAATGCAGATACCGCCAATGCAACGAATGATTTTCCTACTTCAAAAGGAATGCCAAACTTAGACATAAATGTTCCTACACCACTTGAAAATACATTTACAGGCCCGCCCTTCAGCAGTTCGGTTAATTCTCCACTGGAAATATATGCAGCTGTAATGAGGGCTATTATAGCTAAAAGGCCTTCTATCAGCATCGAACCATATCCAATGAGCTTGGTGTCATTTTCATTATTTACCTGCTTGGACGTAGTACCAGAACCAACAAGTGAGTGGAATCCGGAAATAGCACCGCAGGCAACTATTACGAACAACATAGGGAACATATACTGGTTGCCTACGTAAAATCCGGTAACTGCCGGCAGTTGAATACCAGGTCTGTATACAATAAGCCCTACTACAGCACCGGCTATCATAGCATATAACAGGAATGAATTAAGATAATCTCTCGGTTGCAGTAGAATCCATACAGGTGCCACTGAAGCAGCAAAAATATAAACCATTAAAATTAATATCCAAGTATTAACACTTAACTGCAAAGGGAACAATTGACCTAAATATACACATGTGAAAAGTAGAATAACTCCAACAACAGTACCAATTTTCAATGAAAGTCCCTTTCGGTATACAGCATAACCAAATACTAATGCTAAAATTATAAACATTAAGGAAGAAGAAGCTGCAGCAGGAACAGAAGAAAATGTTGCCGCAACTATATTAGTGAAAGCCGCAACCACCAATATCAATGTAAGCCAGGCAAATATAGAAAATAATTGCATTCCTCTTTTTCCCATATTTGTGTGTATTACTTCACCTATAGATTTTCCTTTGTGACGAACAGAAGCATACAGTGAGCCAAAATCATGAACTCCTCCTACAAATATGCTTCCAATAACTATCCAAAGAAGTACAGGTACCCATCCAAATATAGCTGCCTGAATAGGACCATTTATAGGCCCAGCGCCTGCTATTGAAGCAAAATGATGTCCTAACAATACAGCCGGTTTTGCCGGAACGTAATCTACCCCGTCATTTATTTCGTGTGCCGGTGTTTTTCTTGTTGGATCAACCCCCCATTGTTTAGCCAGCCAGGCTCCATAAGTCACATAAGCTATTACAAAAACAATAATACCAAGTAAAACTAAAAGCAATGCGTTCATATAATAACCTCCTTTTAATTAAATAAAACGATTGCAGATTGTTTGCATATGGAATTAGAAGCTATAAACCTCCATAACCTCCTTTCCTTTTTTATTTGTTATTATTAAACCTTCATTAAGAGAGACCAATATTAATCTTATATCAGCCCAACCCTTAAATCCAAATGCGAAACCTTTATTATATTTGAATTGCTCAATTTTTTTTCTTATGTGCTCTAAATTTTCTTCATGAATTTTTTCCGTTACCATAACTCCAGTTATGGCACTTGACATGTGCTCATTAGATGGGTTTACTATTGATTCGATTGAATCTTTCAAAGAATTTACGAATGTATTGCAGATATCTGAATTTAATTCCTTATAACATTTAATTAAACAGTACTCATTGTTTTCAAAGGCGTACACTATCGCTTTCTTTACAGCTATATACCTTTCACTTCTCAAATGGTATTCTGCAAATAAATCATATTTTAAGTCATTTATTTTATAATTTCTACAAATGTCAAAACTGTTTTGCAACTTTGTCTCGATAGCATCTAAATATTGAAAAGTCTCCATTTGTGCCTCTTTTTCAAGTGATTTAGCGTTGCATTAATTGCCTTACACCTGTATTTTATCACTGTTAGCAACTTTAGTCAACGCCATTTTTTCTATTATTGACATTTATTGTAAACTAAAATATAATTTAGTAAATAGTATATTACAATTTGTAAAAAACACGTATAAGGGGGCGTAAAATTGAAAAATAATAACCTTAAAGAATTATTTAACAATATTAAGCTTTTCCTCCATGCCGCCACAGACGTCAGCAGTAAATCCAAAGCACTTTTAATAAAGGAATCTCATAATGAAATGGACGATTTCATTCTTCTTTGCTTTGGAGACTTGTTGGGAATACCTATTCCCACAACTTATTATTCTCTGGAACTCCTGCCCTTAATTTCAGAAGATTTAGATGGTTGGCAAAACCGAATGATCAGCAGACTATACGTTTGGCAGGAAAAATGGTCTGATTATGGCTTTGATGCTTAGGAGGAGTTATGAATAAAATTATTTTTTTCGGCGGAAAGGGAGGAGTAGGAAAAACTACTTGCAGTGCTTCATATGCAGTACACGAAGCAGGCAGCGGATTGAAAACACTGATTGTTTCAACAGATCCTGCTCACTCAACTTCAGATATTTTTGAAAAGAAGATAAATGATGAAATAACCAACATTATGCCAAATTTAGATGCACTGGAGATAAGCGGAGAAAAAGAAAGCAAGGCTTACATGGACAGTGTAAGACTTAACCTTAAGCGAGTTGTCAGCCCTGTTATTGTTAAGGAAATAAACAAGCAAATAGACGCTGCTTCCATATCTCCTGGAACCGAAGAAGCTGCTTTGTTCGATAAGATGATTGAAATTATTACCGAAAAGTCTGAAGAATACGACAGAATTATATTTGATACGGCTCCAACCGGCCATACATTAAGACTCTTGTCTCTTCCAGAACTTTTAGGCTCTTGGATTGACAGCTTGATTGCTAAAAGAAGCAAATCAGTAAACCTTATGTCAATGGCATTAAAAGGCAAGAAAGCTTCCAAAAATGACTTGGAAAATGACGAGGTTATTAAAGTTCTGAAAAAGAGATATGACAAAGTAGCAAAAGCAAAAAAAATAATGGTAGATAACAAAATGCTGACATTTATATTTGTAATAAATGCAGAAAAACTTCCTATTGATGAGACTGAAAAAGCTGTGAAAATTTTGGAAAAATATAATATACCCGTGGGAGGCATCATAGTTAATAAAATACTTCCTGAAGACATGGCAGACGAGTTCTGGAAAAACAAAAAAGAACAGGAAAAAAAATATTTACATGTTATTGAAGAAACTTTTAAAGACAAGGCCATACTAAAGCTTCCTCTTCAGCAGGAGGATATAAAATCAGATAACATAAAAATTATTGCAGATAGATTTGACAAATGTGACTTTTAAAAAAATGCCGCAGGTACTTTCTTTCTCGTGATAAAATTTGTGTAATATATTGAGTAATCAACGGGGTGAGCTTTCTGATTTTGAGTACATGGAAATTATGAAAATGTTTTAAAGAAAACGGCAGTGTCGGCAACTTGTACAAACCTCTTTAATACTGCGGAAACTTCTGCACGTGTTGCTTTCCCTTGTGGGTCAAACTTATTATTATTTTTACCACTGATGACACCAGCCATTTGCATTTGCTTCACAGCGTTCTTTGCCCATGTGTTGATATTTGCACCATCTGCAAAGGTATTTTCAGCGTGTACCTTTGGCAACTTAAAGCCAATTACTTTTGCATAGTTTGCCATAATCAACGCCATCTGCTCACGGGTAATAGCACTGTCTGGTGCAAAGCTGATGGTAGAAGTTCCGTTTACAATGCGATTTTTACTTGCCCATTCCACATAGGCATATAATAGACATCAGATTTTACATCGGTGAAACTACTTTTTGTATACTTGCTTACATCTGCTTCGGCAAGTCTGCCAAGAGCCGTTACAAACATTCCTCTTGTCATTGAGGTATTCGGTGAGAATAGCCCTGCGGTGTTTTTTGATTCATTGTTTTACCTGTTACCGGCATATCTGCCCAATGAGTATGATAAAATAAAGCATGAAATCAGAATTATTATGTTAATCATATAGAAAAATGTCATTTCAAATCCCGGGAATATTGAAATAATTGAACCTAAAACAAGCCCGAGTATCGTATAGTACATCATGCCATACATTTTGGCAAAAAGCATTGAAATCAACTTTGCAAATAATAATACGCTAAGGATAAATCCAATACCTAAAAAGAAAAGAAACATTATCTTAAAGTTAGATATGGCTCCTATCACAAGTTCATATGCTCCTATATACATTAAAATAACAGATGCACTGACGCCAGGGATTATAGTTCCAAAGCCAATTATTAATCCATATAGGATTAAATGAACAGGCTCATTACCAGCATTCATTACAGCATTAACGGAGTTATTTCCTATATATGTAAGAACAATTGTTAATAAAAATGATGCTATAAACGGAATCATGTATGCTTTTTTAAATCCTTTTTTATTTGCTTCTTTCACAGCAATAGGAAACGTGCCAAGCATTAAGCCTACAAATGCATATCTTGCCTCAACTTCATAATTAGCAAACAAAAATTCTATTATTCTGCTAAATGCTAAGACACCGACTACAGCTCCGATTCCAATGGGAATAAAAAAAATTAAATTGCGTTTAAAATTTATGTTCAAATGAGCAATAAAATTAGTTATTTTATCGTAAAGCCCAAAAATAACAGCTAAAGCTCCTCCGCTCACGCCCGGAGCAATTGCTCCTGCCCCTAGGGCCATACCCTTCAAAAACCCATATATAAAGTCCATAAATTCCCCCAGCTTCTTCATCTTTTTTTTAATTATATAGAAACTCCATCATTATATCAACATTATTTTTACAAACGGTGCAAAATCTCATAAAAAAAAGGACAGATATTAAAACTGCCTCCAGTTAAAAATCTGCCCTTTTATTTATGTTCTTTAGTAATTCTCGCAGTTAATCTCATAATATCCTTGAGGATATCCGCATATAGGGCACCTCTCGGGAGCACAGTCTCCCCATACCAGATTTCCGCAAATCAGGCACACCCAAACAGTGTTGCTCTCCTTGCAGAACACCTGATTGTTCGCCATATTTTGCGCCAATTGATTAAATCTATACTGCTGGTGCCTTTCTATTACAGCTATTCCTTCAAACATATTAGCTATATCTGTATATCCTTCTGATTGGGCAACTTCAGCGTATTGCATAAATAAATCTGTTCCTTCGTATCCTTCTGTTTCTGCCGCCTCAAACAGGCTTTGCAACACTGTAGGCATAACTCCCTGAAACATAAAACGCATCCATATATGTGCATGCTGCTGTTCATTTCTTGCAGTCAAATCAAAAATATCTGCAATTTGTTGATATCCTTCCCTTCTGGCCATTTCACCGTCTATTCTATAACGTGTGCTTTCAATCGATTCTAGGTTATATGCATTTAGTAGATTTTTATATGTCTGGCTGTTAATAAAATCATTAACCATATGTTCACATCCTTAAATAAGTATACACTATCTTATGTAGAAAATATTATAAGGTGTGAGAACTAAGTAAATATCACTGAGGAGCATTATAAAAAATTTCTGTTAAAGCGCTGATCGAGCTTTCCATCGGCTTTTAGATTTCTATAATAATAGTCAACCATCTCTGCAGCTAAGTTGGTAGACTCATTGTAGATCTCATATAATTTTTCATTCATTTCATTGCATTCTTCAATGGGGCTATAGCTCATCAACAATCCGACCATATTTTCGTAGTTACCTGAAATCTTCAACCCCAGCATTAGAAGATTTCTCTTTACCCTGCCAGGTGCAACAAGAAAATTCAGGCACTGTTTCATAGACTTCAACGCATCTTTTATTTCTCCCTTAGATATTTCTTTGTAAAACGATGATATTACCTCCGAATATTCGCAATCACATTTAATATGAGAGGTTGGTCTAAATAAAACAGGATTTAAATTATCTTTAAGCATGAGCACCCTGTCAAATTCCGTTTCTATGTGGCTGTGAGTAATTATCCGCCCTTCATTTTTTATTATGTACGGATGGCAATGGCTGTCAAGCACAAAATGACATATAAATCCGAATATATATGATAATGAAGCTTCATAATCAGACGAAGCGTTTATAACATCCTTTGCATTTCCGAAAAAATCTGCGGCGATTCTTTCATGTAAATTGTGTCCTACCTTGCTTATGCGGTTTGATTTCAGCGGCTTATAATAAAACAAAATATCAGGTCCATGGAGTCCGATGTTAAACAAATCCTTATTTTTATTTATAATCTTATTAATGTCTTCATCTATCAATTTTAAGACTTCCTGTCCAAATGTGTAATGAGCATATGTAGTAGGCATTTTTCTTCACCCTTATATCACTTTCATATTTTCAAGCAAGTAGTTTCTCTTTCAAATTATGGTTTTCTCCTACTTAACTTGTCAATATTATATTAATACAATTTTCTTTCTTATTCAATATTTCAGTCAAACATTTCCGCTATCAATTTCTAAAAAATTTATTCCCGCTTTTAAACGGTATTTACAACACGACAAACGTTGTTGAAATTGATTTAACAGTTTATTAGTCATAAATAAATACTTATTGCTGGATTAGCGGCTCAATGGTATAATTTCTATTATTTATCAGAGGTATGCCATGAACGCTAAATTAACAGACTATAAAAAACTATATGATGATTGTACGCTTTGCCCCAGGGAATGTCATGCCCGCAGAACCAACGGGCAAAAAGGATATTGTAGAGAAAACAGCAGGTTGGTAGTAGCCAGAGCTGCTCTTCACATGTGGGAGGAACCATGTATTTCCGGTTCAAGAGGTTCGGGAACAGTATTTTTCAGCGGCTGTTCTGTAGGATGTGTTTACTGTCAGAATCATAATATTGCTGATGGTACTGCAGGTAAAATTATTACAACAGAAAGACTTTCAGAGATATTTTTAGAGCTCCAGAACAAAAAAGCACACAATATTAACCTGGTAACTCCAAGCCATTTTGTCCCCCACATTATAGAAGCTGTCAATTCCAGCCGTAAAAACGGTCTGAATATTCCTATTGTATATAATACCGGAAGTTATGAAAAACCTGATGTGTTAGGACTGTTGGACGGAATTGCTGATATCTATCTGCCGGATTTGAAATACATGGATTCAAATATTTCTGAAAGATATTCAAACTGCAAAGACTATTTCAATTTTGCATCCAAGTCGATTTCTGAGATGGTAAGACAAGTTGGCGAATGCGAATTTGACTCTGAAGGCATGCTGCTAAAAGGCGTAATTGTACGCCATATGATGCTACCAGGATATCTAGAAGATTCTAAGAATATAATAAGATACTTACATGAAACTTTTGGCAGCAAAATTTATATAAGTATTATGAATCAATACACTCCGCTGAACAATGTCAAAAAACATCCTGAGATTGACAGAAAAATAACCGATGAAGAATATAAAGATTTGATAAATTATGCTATCAGTATAGGTATTGAAAATGGTTTTTTACAAGAAGGAGAAACGCAATCCGAAAGCTTTATTCCGGAATTTAATTGCGAAGGAGTATGATATAATCATATATTTAAACCAGCGGTTAACAAAAATAAATTATTTTCATATACTGATATGTGATACTAATTTATTAATTCTCCGGAGGCAGAAAAATGGCAATACGACCACCAATCTTGCGTGCCGGGGATACCATCGGTGTTGTGACACTTGGTAGTCCCCGAGATGAAGCTACCATTAATGAAAGAATACAATTTCTTGAAAATCTTGGTTTTAGTGTGCTAGTTGGAGATTATGTATACTCATCAGAGGGTTACTTGGCTGCAACACCACAGCAACGGGCTTCTGATTTAATGAGCATGTTTGAAAATCCAAATATAAGAGCTATAATTCCTGTAAGAGGCGGAACTGGAGTTAAGGATGTTATTCCTTACTTAGACTACAACCTTATTAATAGAAATCCTAAAATATTTACTGGATACAGTGATATAACGGTTTTGCTGAATGTGTTATATATATGGTCAAATCTAATTACTTTCCACAGTTTGCTTTTGATTGATTTCAGAAGCACAACTCCTGCTTATAATTTTAATCAATTTTTTACCGCAACTTCAACACTCACATCTCCAAGATTAATGGAAAATCCGCCTGGTATTCCACTGGTAAGCAGAGTCCCCGGAAACGTAAGCGGTACCATAGTAGGAGGAAATCTTCAATCATTTGTGGATACCCTTGGAACTCCTTACGAGGTAGATACTAAAGGCAGGATTGTGTTCATCGAAGAAACTCACGAATCAATAAGCCGTGTTTACAGGCTCGTAACCCATTTAATTCATGCAGGCAAATTCCGTGATTGTGCAGGAATAATTGTTGGTGAGTGCACAAACTGCCCGGATGCTTACGGCAAAACATATGAAGATCTCATAAACGACGTACTGGTTCCGCTTGGAAAACCATTGATGACTAATCTCGCTTCAGGCCACGGATATTATAAAATGACAATTCCTATAGGTGCTCACGCCAATTTAAATACTTTCGAAAACACACTGATTATAACAGAGCCTACAGTAAGCTTAACCTAAAAAATGCAAAGAGAATTAGTTGTGCTGCTATTATAAATAAAATGCAGGCGGAATATTACCGGCTTCCGCCTGCTCATGCACACCATAAACATAACTTACTTTATTAAAAATGAATCCGTAATATGTACAATGTATTTCATAGTTTTTTCCAAAGCATACTCAGGATCAATTTTTCCGTTTAAAACCTTCAACAGTATTCCTTCATATATCATAGTTGCCATTTCATTCATCGATTCCATATCTTCAGCTCTTATCAACCCTTCTTTGACGCACTCACTAACCAGAATCATATCTCTTTCATAAATATTATATTTTAAGAGCATCTCAGTTGTAGCATCTTCGGAATGTATTCCGAGATCGTCAGGAAATAAATTATAGTATTCCTTTACCACTTCTTTATGATCATCGTTTAACCTTGCAAAAAATATTGAATGATATATTTCCGGATTCTTAAAAGAAAAATAGCAAAAACACTCCCATACCTTTAGAAACCTTTCTGCAGAATTGTGGGCATTCATCAAATATTTTGGAAGAGCCGCTGTATAATCATTTAAATATTTCAGAGAAGAAAACAAAATCAAATGATCCAAATTCTTAAAGTAATTGTAAATTGTAGCACTGTTGTATCCTGCATTGCTTGCAACCTTTCTTATGGTAACATATTCAATTCCTTCATTCTTAATTATTTCATCTGTCGCATCTATAAAATACGTCATCATCCTTTTTTTCTTAATATTTTTGTCCATTATGTACCTTTCCTTTGCCATTTAACTTATGTCAATTATATATTAATTTATGTTCATAAACAACATAATTTGTAATTTTATAATTACTGAGTTTTTGGATATTATTATGCGATTTTGGTTATTATTAACTTTAGTAAAATAAAAAAATCAAAAAATAGATAATATTTTAACAAATCATGATTGAAATATAATCATGATTATGTTATAATATAAATTAATAGTTAGTAAAGGCAATATAACTATCCATTATAATTGCAACTTATTTTATTCTAGGAAGGAGTGATTAATTAGATTTAATCAATAGTTGCAAAACTAGTAATAAAAAGGTTTGCCTAAAAACAAAAAATTGAAGGGAGTGTAATTGATGAAACTCGAATTAGGTAATTTTTATGTCAAAGACATCGTCTTTGGAAGTGAAACATCCTTTAAAGACGGCCTTTTAACAATCAGTAAAGAAGAAGCATTGAAGGTTGTTAAAGAGGACGCACACATAACAGAAGCAGAATTGTACATAGCAAAACCAGGCGATAAAATCAGAATAGTACCTGTTAAGGAAGCAATCGAACCAAGGACAAGAATAGGTGGCGGTCCTGTTTTCCCTGGAGTTACAGGGGATTTAATGCAAGCAGGGAACGGAAAAACATTGGCATTAAAAAACTGCAGTGTGCTAGCTGTAGGCAAGCACTGGGGAGGATTCCAGGACGGACTTATTGATATGAGCGGTGAAGGCGCCAAGTACACCTACTATTCTCAATTGAACAACATTGTTTTAGTTGCTGATACTGATGAAGACTTCGAAAAAAATGAGCAGCAAAAGAAAAACAAAGCGCTCAGATGGGCAGGTATGAGACTTGCTGAGTATGTAGGCTCATGCGTTAAAGATTTAGTTCCTGAAGAAACAGAAGTATTTGAGCTTGATTCTATGACAAAAAGAACAGGCAATGTAAACGATTTGCCTTCTGTTGTTTTGGTTCTTCAACTTCAATCACAGATGGAAGCATTAGGCTACAATGATTTGGTATATGGATGGGACGCCAACAGAATGCTGCCTACTTTAATGCACCCAAATGAAATTTTGGACGGAGCAGTTATTTCTGGAAGCTTTATGCCTTGTTCATCTAAATGGTCTACGTATGATATTCAAAATTTCCCTGTAATAAGAAGATTATACAAGGAACATGGCAAAACAATTAATTTCCTTGGAATCATCACATCAAACTTAAATGTTGCAATGGAGCAAAAAGAAAGATCAGCTCTGTTTGTAGCTCAAATTGCAAAAACAATCGGTGCTGAAAGCGCTATCGTTGCAGAGGAAGGATACGGAAATCCTGATGCTGACTTCATTGCATGCATAGTTGCGCTTGAAGATGCTGGTGTTAAGACAGTCGGCCTTACACCTGAATGCACAGGAAGAGACGGAAAATCACAGCCGTTGGTTACTCTGGATGAAAAAGCTGATGCAATCGTATCAGCAGGAGATGTTTCTCAGTTGATTGAACTTCCTCCTATGGAAACAGTTCTTGGAGAACTGGATGCACTGAAGAGGGACGGACTTGCCGGAGGATGGGCTGTAGATGAAATTCTTGGACCATCAGTTAGAGAAGACGGTTCTATAATAATGGAAAACAATTCTATGTTCTGCGGAGACCAGGTAGTCGGATGGTCACCTAAGACAGTAAAAGAATTTTAGGGAGGTGTACAATGAAAAAGGCAATTCTTTATATAAATCAGTTTTTTGGTCAGATAGGCGGAGAAGACAAGGCAGATTTCGCTCCTGAAATAAGAGAGGGACTTGTAGGTCCGGCTTTAGAGCTGCAGAAAAAATTGGGAGATGATGTAAAAGTAACCCACACAATAATTTGCGGCGATAATTTCATGGGATCTAACACAGAGGAAGCTGTTAAAACTATCTTAGGTTTCTTAAAAGACAAAGAGTTTGACATATTCTTTGCAGGACCAGCATTTAGAGCAGGAAGGTACGGTAGTGCATGCGGTCATATAGGAAAAGCAGTTTTAAATGAGTTCAAAGTGCCTGTTATTTCTTCAATGAACGAAGAAAACCCTGGAGTTGAAATGTTCCGTAAGGATATATATATTTTCAAGGGCGGCGCTAGTGCAGCTGCAATGAGAAAAGATGTTGCGAAAATGGCAGCTTTCGGCAAGAAAATACTAGACGGCGAAGAGCTCTTTCCAGCAGAAAAAGAAGGATATTACGGAAGAGGTGTAAGAAGTGTAACATGGACCACCCCTCCTGTATATGCAGCTGACAGAGCTGTTGACATGCTTATTAAAAAAGTAAACGGCGAACCATTTGCAACAGAACTTCCAATCCCACCGAAGGACACTGTTGAAATTGCTCCTCCTATTAAAGATTTATCAAAAGCAACAATAGCAATAGTTACTTCTGGTGGAATTGTGCCTGTTGATAATCCTGACAGAATACAGTCTGCTTCAGCTACAAGATGGGGAAGATACAATATTGCAGGTATGGATAAATTGGAAAGCGGCGAATTTAAAACTATACATGCTGGATTTGACCCTGAAGTTGCAAACGGAAATCCAAACGTTATAGTACCTCTTGATGTATTGAGAGTTTATGAAAAAGAAGGAAAAATAGGAAAACTTCATGATTATTTCTATTCAACAGTCGGTACCGGAACTACTCAGGGAGAGGCTGCAAGAATGGCAAAAGAAATGATTGTTTATCTGCAAAAAGAACACGTTGACGGAGTTATAATGGTATCAACCTGAGGCACCTGTACACGTTGCGGTGCAACGATGGTAAAAGAAATAGAACGAGCAGGATTTCCTGTTGTTCAGATGTGCAATCTTGTTCCTGTTGCTAAAACAGTGGGAGCGAACAAAATAGTTCCTACATTCTCTATCCCTTACCCGCTTGGAGACCCTTCTAGAAGTAAGGAAGAGCAATGGAAAATGAGCTATCATAGAGTTGGCGTTGCTTTAGATGCTTTGACAACTGATGTTGCAGATCAAACTGTATTCAAGGTTCAAATATAATTAATTTAATATGGGGATGTATTAAAATCATCCCCACTCTAAAGGTGCGGAGGAAATATGAATGATATAAATAAAAAAAATAATAAAGTGTTTTACATATCTCTCATTTTTTCAACATCAATAGTATTATGGGGAATTATAGGACAAACGAGCTTTGCCAGTGCTGCAAATTCTTTGCTGCACTTCCTTTCAAAATACTTCGGGTGGTCATACTTATTGTCAATGTTGATATTCGTAATTTTTGCTGTTGCTCTGGCATTCAGCAAGTATGGAAATATAAAACTTGGTGCTGATGACTCAAAACCCGAGTATAGTACAGCGTCATGGTTTGCCATGCTGTTTGGAGCTGGAATGGGTATTGGATTGGTATTCTGGGGTACAGCAGAACCAATATCTCATTTTGTGAAGCCTCTGGGAGATATAGCCCCCGGAAGTTTAGAGGCATCTGACTTTGCAATAAAAACCTCTTTTATGCATTGGGGTTTTCATCCATGGGCTAATTACAGCATCATAGGTCTAGCTCTCGCTTATTTTCAGTTCAGGAAAAATAAGCCGGGACTTATCAGTAGCATATTTATTCCACTTCTAGGAGAAAAAAGGGTTCAAGGTCCAATAGGAAACCTTATAGATATTTTAGCAGTTTTTGCTACAGTATCAGGTGTTGCAACGTCTTTGGGGCTAGGAACCTTACAGATAAACAGTGGATTAAACTATCTTTTTAACATTCCAGAAACACCAGTAGTTCAAATAATAATAATATCAGTTATCACTGTATTGTTTATCTGGACTGCTGTAACAGGTATTGATAAAGGAATTAAGACATTGGGAGATATAAATTTATACCTTGCGTTTGGGTTGCTTTCATTGGTTATAATTGTTGGGCCAACGCTGGGAATAATAAACAACATGACTAACGGCCTGGGATTATACTTAAATGATTTCCTGAAAGACAGCCTTGGAATAAGTGCATTCGGCGACAATTCATGGCTTGAAGGGTGGAGAATATTCTACTGGGCATGGTGGATTGCATGGGCTCCTTTTGTAGGAAGCTTTATCGCCAGAATATCAAAAGGAAGAACTATAAAAGAATTTGTAGGCGGGGTTATAGTAGCTCCGGCACTTGCATCAATAGTATGGTTTTCAGCCTTTGGAAGCCTTGGACTGAATTTAATTGATAAGGTTGGGGTTGAAGGTATTGCAGTTATGACCGAAGCTCCTGAAACAGCTTTGTTTCAAGTATTAAAATACTATCCTCTTGGAAACATATTGTCACTAGTTACAGTTGCATTGTTATGTACATTCTTTATAACATCTGCTAACTCTGCAACATTTGTACTTGGCATGTTAACGTCTGAAGGAAATTTGAATCCAAATAGAAATAGAAAAGTTCTGTGGGGATTAATTCAGTCATTCCTTGCAACTGCATTACTGCTTTCAGGAGGATTGCAAGCGTTACAGACAGCTTCAGTCGCAGCAGCATTCCCATTTATTTTTGTAATGCTTTTTGCAATGGTTTCTCTAATGAAAGCTTTAAAAACGGAAATATAAAAATAACTAATTTAAATATAAAAACTCACCCATAAAAAACTCTTCCCCTAGCCAGGAAGAGTTTTTAACTGCATTATTACCACAAATTTCTTAGATAAACAACAAGAGGCTTACAGCCATCACAGCCATTCCCCCAACAAGCCCGTATATTGCTAGATGATGCTCTCCATATTCTCTTGCTGAAGGTAGAAGTTCATCAAGACTTATATATACCATGATTCCTGCAACTGATGCAAATATAAATCCAAACATAGCATCATTAAAAAATCTGAATAAAATCAAATACCCTATAATTGCCCCAATCGGCTCCGATAATCCTGATAAAAATGATAGCTTAAATGCCTTTTTCCTGCTGCCCGTAGCATAAAATATAGGAACAGCAACCGCAATTCCTTCAGGTATGTTGTGTATTGCAATCGCAAATGCAATAGGCACTCCAAGACTTGGATCATTCAGTGCAGCTGTAAATGTCGCAAGCCCTTCCGGAAAGTTATGTATACCTATGGCAAGTGCAGTAAACATACCCATCCTCATCAAACTGGATTTATGTTCTTCACTTTCTCCGTCCATTTCTTCCACCGTATGTACTTCATGAGGATTTTCCGTTGATGGAATCAAATTATCAATAACAGCTATAATAAGAATACCGAAAAAAAATCCTCCCACAGTTGCCCAAGCACCCATTTTTACTCCCATTACTGCAATTAAAGAATCTTTTGCTTTAACAAAGATTTCAACAAATGAAACATAAATCATTACACCTGCTGAAAAACCTAATGCAACAGATAAAAATTTAGTGTTAGTCCTTTTTGTAAGCAACGAAAGTACACTTCCTATCCCTGTGGAAAGCCCGGCAAAAAGCGTCAGTAAAAAGGCAAACATAACATTAGATAGCTCCATATAATACTCCTTTCAATGTCATTTCCATACAATTAATTATACACCGAAATATCCTAATATAAACTTGTTTATAAACAGCTTTTTAATTTTTTGTTATTAATGGCAGCCAAAATACTGCAGAGCATAAAATGAACAAACACACGGCATAGCCGAAACCGACTATGCCGTGCGCTGTAATCAATACTTCTTTATTGTAGGCGTATTATTCGCCGCATTCATCATGATGTTGATGCTCATGGCAGACTGAACCTGTTGATTTTAATGAACCTTTAAGATATGCTTCCGTTGCTGCCTTGGCATCACCGCTGGCACCAACAATTACTTCTATCCCTTTTTCATTAAAAATATCTATGGCTCCGCCTCCCATTCCGCCTGATATGATTACATTAATTCCCATATCATTTAAAAAGTTTGGCAAAAATCCCGGCCTGTGTCCCGGATTTGGAATTGACTCTTCTTTTGTAATAACATCATTTTCAGTTTCAAAAATATTGAAATTTATACAATGTCCAAAGTGTTCTGTTACTCTTTCATTTTCGCTGGCAACTGCTATTTTTATCATTTTTATCTCCTTTATATATATTATCTGGTAAAAGGTATTTAGCCTCAACCATTTCCTAAACTTATTTTATTCCTACTTCATTCGCTGTACAGCAATTCCATAGTCTTGCTGTATAAATGTTTTACAACCGTGCCGGATTTGCATTCTACATCGACAATGGTTTGGCCATTATTAACAGCCTTAACAGCTTCTGAATCATAAGGTATTCTACCTACAAACGGAATTTTGTTCTCCTTACAAAACTTTTCTATTTTTTCAGAATTTTCATAATTAATATCATATTTATTTATGCAGACTGCAACCCTTGCACCGAACTTAGCTGCGGTATTTATTATCCTTTCCATATCACTGATACCTGAAACAGAAGGCTCTGCAACTATCAGTACCATGTGAACACCGCTCAGTGATGCAATAACAGGGCACCCTATTCCAGGAGAGCCGTCTATTATTGATAATTCAGCACTAGGAGCTGCTGATCTCATTTGTTTTTTCACTTCACTTACCAGCATCCCAGAAGTACCATTTCCCATTTTTAGCTGTGCTGTTGAAAAAACTTTTTCATTTTCGGAATACAACATAAGCTCTCCGGCAACAGATGGTCTCAAGCTTACCGCATTGACAGGGCAAACAAGTTCGCAAACACCGCAACCCTCACAAGCAAAAGGATCGACTTTATACATTTCTGTTTTAGATATGGCACTAAATCTGCAACTTCTGGCACATTTGCCACAATCAATGCATATTTCCGGGTCTATTTCCGCTTTTGGGAGGCCATAATAATCCGTTATTTCCGGATTGGTGTTTTGTCCGGCTATAAGGTGTAAATTAGGCGCATCAACATCGCAGTCAGCATATGATTTAGCATCGGAAAGCTTTATAAATGCACTTGCTATCGTAGTCTTTCCGGTGCCGCCTTTACCGCTGAGAATTAATAGCTGCTTCATTTTGCACCTCCTGTGTCACTTTATCGAGCAAAGTTAAAAATAATTCTTTATATTTCTTACTTTTAAATACGGCAATTTCCGCATTTGAGTTCAGCATTCCAAGCTCACTGTCAAATGGAATCTTGCTTAAAATTTTAATGTTATTTTCATGACAAAATCTTTCCGCGGGATTTTCTCCATCTGTACATTTATTTAAAACTGCGCCAAAAGGCTTTTTAAAAATTTTAACCAATTCATAAACCATGTTGAGATTGTGCACACCAAACAAGGTAGGTTCTGCAACTAATATGCAATAATCCGCATCTTTGATGCTCTCCATTACACTGCATGCGCTTCCGGGCGGGCAGTCAATAAAAACATTCTTACATGAACCGAAATTGCTCTCATCAAGAAGATCTTTTATAATAGGAATACCTGAAACTTCTCCTGTGTTCAACATCCCTGTACGCACGGTTATCTGATCGGAATTTCCTTCAAGCACTTTACCTACTGACTTGTTTTTTTCCGTCAACGCATTTTCCGGGCATAACATTGCACATCCACCGCATGAATGGCATACCTCTTCAAATACAATCAATCTGTCTCTTATATGGGCGAGCGCATTGTACTTGCAAAAATCAACACACTTACGGCATCCGTTACACAAATCATAATTAACCTGAGGAACTTTCACATAAATTCCTTTTTCCTGAACGTTATCCGGTTTCAAAAAGAGATGACCATTTGGCTCCTCTACATCGCAATCTATATATTCTGAATTACCTGATACGGCTGCCAAATTAACCGAAACTAAAGTTTTTCCCGTTCCGCCCTTACCGCTCAGAACAGCAATCTTCATATTAATTGCCTCCGTGATGTCCGTGGAATCCGGCATGTATTTCATCAAGTTGAGAAAGCTCTCCCGCAATAAATGCATCAATGTTCTCCTTTGCAGAAGAACTCCTTGTTTTAAATATTTTAATATCAGCAGCCTTAAGTACTTCAGCTGCATTTTCTCCGCATCGACGCGCAAGTACCGATTCAGCCCCGCTGTCTACTATTGCCTGAGCCGCTTTAATTCCAGCTCCTCCTGTCATAGCTGCCGCACTGTTGTCAAGAAACACAGCTTCATTTGCTTCGGTATCATAAATCATAAAGTAAGGTGCTCGGCCAAATGACACGCACTCCTCTGTTTTAATGTCTTTTTTATCTACGGGTATTGCTATTTTCATAAAAGCCTCCATTTTTTCTTTACCGCACATTTGTACATCATGTCAAATGTTAATTCAAAGTACTTATTGAACTTTTACAGCATAAAATAATCGTTGTTATCGACATATGTCATTTATGTTTTAATTATACTCCTTATTTGACATATGTCAATAACATTTTAGAGGTTTCCCAAAAATTTGTTTTTATATCTTTGCAATTTATTTAAAGTATAAATACAAAAAATTTTTAATAGTGCTCAATTAATATTTTCGAACCATTTTCATTAAAATATATAAAATCTCCTTCAGGATAATGCCAGACAGAGCTAACAACTCTTGGCACCCATATTTCATTGCTCTGATGATAGTCTTCAACTATTGCCGACCATGGCGCCTTCCTCTCGCTGCCGTCCATAGAGACCGATATTCTATCATTTGTTCTGAAACTGCGCCATAACCCGTCCTCATCAAATGTAAATACACCTGAAGCTGATATTCCGTAGCAACTTATCTCTGCTTCGGCATGCGTGCTGTCGATTTCCTTCCACGTAATGAAATCTTGCAACGCTGCATTTGGGAAAATCAGACTTTCAGACAAATATGTCACTAAGCATGCCCTATCCATTTCAGCTCCTCTCTGATCGAATAGTGTTATAATCTTTGCAATAACTCCTTTCATTCTTCCTATTCCGCAATCATAGGAATCAAGCCCCTCAAATGGAATACCATACAAATTAGAATTTATAAACGCAAAGCGCTCAGGGCGTTTTACAAAATTGCACTGAGTATGATCAATCTTTATTGTCTTAGATGGTGACATCTTAAAATTTACATTTTTATAATATGCCTTCATATAACTCATTTTAGGCTTACCAATATACCCGCATTTCTTAAAATATTTTTGTACAGGCTCCGGAAGATTTATCATATCATTTTCAGTAAATACTTCTAATGTCTTGCTCATTGATTTAACTCTGTTTTCAATCACATTATTAAACTCTTTTTTTGTCTTTGAATACGGCATGTAAAGAAATAATATTAATAATACAATCACAAATAATCCTGATAATAGTAGATACCACATACTCTTTTTCTCCCCTTTCATATTATCCAAATCTTTGTCTTTAAAAATACAAATGTTATTTTGCTTTGAATTACTATTTCTAAAATATTATCTATTCATTTTAACAGCACGATTAAACATAAAATAACCTATTATGAACATTATTGCGATAGATGCAACCCCAGTCTTTGAATTTCCGCTGATTTGTGTGGTTAATCCCATTATAAACGCTCCGGTAAATGATGCTCCTTTTCCAAAGATATCAAAGAAACCAAAGTACTCACTTGATTTTTCTTTAGGAATAATTTTAGCAAAATACGACCTGGAAAGAGCTTGTATTGCTCCCTGAAACATTGCCACACACACGGCCAGGAACCAAAATTCCCACGCCTTATCCAACTGAAGCGCAAATATAGTTATTAAAAAGTAGCCTATTATGCTGACATTTATTAAATCTTTTGTCTTATATTTTTTAGAAAGTTTTCCGAACATTAGTGCAAATGGAAATGCAACAACCTGTGTCAGCAAAAGAGCAAACAGTAAATTGTTGTCACTTATGCCCACATCTTTTCCATAGGATGTTGCCATTTCAATTATTGTATATACTCCGTCAATATAGAAAAAAAACGCCATAAGAAATATAAAAATTTCTTTTTGGTTTTTTATATCCATAAATGTATTTTTCAGTCTAACAAGTGCTTCCCGTATAGCATTCTTTTTTGTTTCCACATAATAAATTTGTCTATAATTTTTAAGCAAAGGAAAAGAAGCAGCAACCCACCACGCTGCAGTCAATATGAAAGCAAATTTTGTTGCATTTGAAGCAGTAATATAAAGTTTATCTGAAAAAAGTATAATAACCAAACTCAATGTAAAGGGAACACAACTTCCTATATACCCCCATGCATACCCAAGGGAAGAGAGCAAGTCCATTTTATCTTCAGCCGTTACATCCGGCAGCATGGAATCATAAAATATCAAACTTCCTGATATACCTATCTTTGCAATTACAAATATAAAAAGAAATACAAACCACGACGCACTTATGGACAACGCGGCACATCCTATTGCACCAATCAAAAGGAATGCTGTAAACAAAGGTTTTTTATATCCTTTCGTGTCAGCAAGCGTTCCCAGTATAGGCCCTATTATTGCAACAATAAGCGTTGAAATTGATACTGCATATCCCCAATAAGCCGTTGAATTTGAAGCCGATATGCCGCTGCCAGTAGCAATATTCTTGAAATAAATAGGTATAATAGTCGATACGAGCAATATAAATGCGGAATTTCCCACATCATACATGATCCAATGCTTTTCCAGCGATGTTAATTTACTTTTAGAAGAAATAATGTCCCTCACCTCTTTATTTAGATATAATAATTATATTTCCATAATACCATATACAGCTTACTTTTCAACAAATAAAGAAGATTATTGCATATATATTTTGTAAATAATAAGAAAAATCTGCATACGCGAACTGGCATGCAGATTTAATCTCAATATTTCAGAAACCGATTATAAAGTATTAAGCTTTTGTTAATATATATAAACAAGTCCTTCTTTTATATCTTATAATTGTATAATATACCAGTACTATCAGTTAGCCTGATTTAACTTTATATCAAGGCAAACTCCGCCAACAGAGGTAGTTAGGCAACTTGTCTGGTGTATATCATACTCTTTGCCTTCATCAGATGAACCTTGCTTTGGCGGCAATATGTCACATTTAAGTTTATTATCAGAAAGCATCGTAAGAACATTTCCGCTTATAATATTTGCAATTTCAGAAATCGCTGATGTAACAAACTCATCAACTGAATCCAAATCCATTCCAACCATAATATTAACCATACTTAGTGAGGTTGATGGAGGGAACCTGTAAATAACTTCACCCTCAAGGTCTCCTGTTACTCCGATGGATATATCCAAGGAATCATCACATACAAAATCATCTGCAGGATTATCCTCTATGTCCGAAAGATCAAGCATAAGTTTAAACACATCACGGGTTGCTTTAACAAATGAGTTGTAAAGATTAGCGCTCATTGCCGTCCACCCCCTTTTCCTTTGCGTAAGAAGCAATATTTTGGTCATCTGCTGCAACATGGTTTATGAGCCATGCCAAGAGCTTTCCTGCAAACTGCAACATTAATTTTTCATCGCACCCGCTCTTTTCATATTCTTCAGAAACACTAAGTACATAACTAACCATGTCGTCATGTATTTTTTTATGCATATCATATCCAGGGTACTCGATGCTTCTCTGGTATCCTTCTTCAGCATTGAAATGCTCTACCACATATCCTTTCATGAATTCTAGTGTCTCATTTACTTTGCTAACTTTCTCATTCCAATCTGCAGATGATTTCACTGTCTGAATGAATAGCTCCACACGCCTGAACAGCTCCTTGTGCTGATTATCAATCAAAGGAACACCAAGTTCATATTTGTCTTTCCAAAGCATAATTTTCCTTCCCTTCTCTTAGAACTTAATATAGTATATCGGCATAATTTTTAAAAATTTAATTAATAATACAAAATCAGAATACCTTGTGTTCTTTTTTAACATGCCGGTATTCTGATTTTGTTTTTACTAAAAACTCTATGCGAAGGTCTATTCAGCTTCAAGCGCTGTAGCCCTCTGCACCAAACCTGTACTTATCAAATGCTCCACATAATTAGAACTTTCGTAGTTGGGAGCTATAGGCGTAACTGACATATATCCTTGTTTTACATAATCTATGTCCGAGTCCTCCTCAACATTAGATGCATCTTTCATACAAAGCGCGAAACTACTTGTTTCCTCATTTAATTTTTCTTCTTTAAAATAGAAAGGATATTGTCCCGGCGCAGATAGCCTTGCATAAACCTCTCCCTTAAATTCATCCGGTTTACAGGAAGGAATGTTCACATTCAGTATATAATTTCTATTCATCGAAGTTTTAATATACTTCTCTAAAAAAGCACCAAGGTACATGCGGCACACATCAAAATTATTGCCGTCCAATGAAAGAGCCAGTGACGGTATCTTGTACTGGTAGCCCTCTATGGCTCCGGCTACAGTTCCTGAATATAGTACGTCACCACCGTAATTTGTACCGTTATTAATGCCGGAGAGTATAAGATCTGGTTTTTCGTCAAGCAAATTGTTAAGTGCTAAACGTACGCAGTCGGCAGGGGTGCTTCCTATGCTCCATGCACCTTTTACCTTAACCGGGAAATCATATTTCTTGACGATTATCGGTCCATGTATGGTTATACCGTGAGACACAGCACTTCTTTGTCTGTCTGGCGCCGCCACATAAACTTCTCCGAAGTCCTTCACAATATCAGCCAATACTTTTATTCCTTCTGAAAATATTCCGTCATCGTTGGTTAATAGAATTTTCATCATAATACACCTCTGTCACATATTGTAAGTAAATGCATTATATCATGAAATACTATTATTGTAGACAAATAATTTCTAAAATTATTTTAACAGGTAAGAATAAGCAACGTCATTCATACCGATTGATAAGCTTCAAGCATTCTTTTTCATAATGATTCTTTGATATATTCAATCGGTACATCCATGCGAACAGCTATTTCTTCAACAGAAAGACCCGAATTAATAAGAATTTATGTGTTGCTAAATCAATTCAATAATTACTTTTTTATTTTATGCATAATTCTTAAGCAGCCATCTAGGTGTAACATTTGATGCCTTGAAAACGGCATTAAAAACAGTCCTGCATATGTTTTTTTACACCAATAATCAACGAGCCAAAAAGCATTTTCATCTGTAGAAACAACATTTAATTTTATTAAATCATTTTTCCTGACATCTTTAACCTTTAACCTTGACTCTTTAAAATTCATTTGGTTAATTAACTGATTTGTGTTTGCATAAACATCATCTACATAATGTTTTAACTGATTAATGTCTAAGGAAAGACTAAATTGAACAAGCTGGTCTCTTTTTAGCTCGTTGCCTGTAGTTTTAATAGGGCTGCTTAATAAACTATCATATTTATTTTCAAAAAATACTTGTTTCTTACCTAAAATAAGAGTGTTAGATGTAATATCTTCAATCCTGGTTAGATGATATAAATAATATGCAATTGTTTTATCCGATTTCAGCGGCATTATGCAGTAGTCTTTTTTTTCACAGTTTGCAAATATATAATCATCAATTTCTTTTAATTCTTTGCGGAGCTGAAGTAAATTTATCTTACCCTCCTCAAATTTATCTTTACACTTTATTTGTGATTGAAAAGTTTTAAATAAACTAGAACGTTCCTGTTTCGATTTCATTTACTCTCCTTCTATCTCATAGGTATAAATTCTGAAAATACATATGTAGTTTTTTTAGCAGCTATGCTATTTAAAAAATGACAATTCATGCACTAAAAATGATTTAATAAACACGTTGTTCTCCTGGTTAAGTGTAGGTTGGAATGCCGCATAACGGCATTTCTTGTAGCGCTCATCATCTAAACAAAAGTCATACCCCATTACACATTTCGGATTACAATCATTTGGATCTAGTAATCTTTTACATACAGACGCTTTTTTAATTTCCTTCTTCATTTTTTCGGGAAGGGTACCTAAAAAACTTTCATATTCCTCTAAATGCTGTGGATATATGCGCAATTTCACGCCTGATTTCCTACATAAAAAAGTCGCTAACGTTTTTTTGTTAAATAGATAAGAAACCGTAAATCCACTTTTAGCACTTTTGATATTGCACTTACATCCACTTTCTAAAAGGAAGCTATTTACCTCAGATGCAAAATCTTTGTTATTATTATCTACATTTTCAAGAAAATCCTCAAATGAAACCTCTGGCATTATTGTCACCTCCTTATTTTTTTGTAACAGGTATCCACACTTCATATTGAGCATTATTAGGGTCAGGATTTAGATAAACTTCAATATCCGGGGCATTTGCATACTCATATCCTGAAGTAGGAAGCCATTCTGTTATAATACGCTGCTCTAACTCTTGAATTGATATATTTGTTCCGCTACCAACAAATATTGCCCAAGTAGATTCAGGCACTATGTATTCTTCTAAAGTTTCATCAATCTCAGTCGTGCTTGAAACTGCAATAAAATATTTCCACTCTTCACAATCATTGCATAAACTTACTCCCAAAAGTCCCATAGGTTGATTATTCATCATGGCAGCCAATTTAGAGATGGTACCATCCATTGCTGCTGTATGCCACATTTGCGGAACAATTGCAAAATTTTTCTCAATTTCTTTATTTAGCGGATGAGAAACTCCCACAATTCTAAATGATTCTTTTTCTTCAATTCGATAGTTCAATTCCTCTACTCCTTTAACGGTAATTTTGAAGCTTATAGGCGGATATGATTTCATTGTTACACCATCCTTTTTTAATGATGATGGAGCTATTCCATGTATGGCTTTAAATGCACGATTAAATGCCGTTGGCGAAGAATAACCATATTTAAGTGCAACATCAATAATCTTTTCATCTTTACCTTGTAAATCAACAGCAGCTAACGACATACGCCTGCGCCTAATGTACTCTGAAAGAGGAACACCAGCCATATACGAAAACATTCTTTGAAAATGATATGTAGAACAACAAGCTATCTTCGCCGCTTGCTCATAACTGATTTCTTCTGAAATATTATCTTCGATGTAGTTTATTGCTTTGTTTAGACGCTCTATCCATTCCATATAATTTGCTCCTTATAGTTAATATAGTAGTTTATTTTACTCTTTAGTTCCTCTCTTTTAATGCATTTAAAAGAGAGCTTATTATGTTAAAAGTATGAAACATCATTCTAAAATCAAAATAAATATTAGGCTTCAAGCACTGCCGGCGAGAAAATGTCCCCTGAAATAATCTCGGCAATTGTACAGGATATCGTTATTATAATTGTATATCTTTTCCTCATATTTTACAACACCGGAACGTCATAATAGACACCAGTATAATTCCAAGCAAAAATAGTACTGCCAAAAATAAAGCCATTAACATCCTAATGTCTTTATTTTTGGCAGTTTAACTCAAAGCTAATTATATATTATTAAATATAATTAAATGTAATATTTACTTATAAAAAAAATTTATTTTATCACCTTTAACCAAAAGAATAGTCATCCACGCTATTAACCCGCAGATAACTGCGGTAAAACCTAATAAAGCATCCTTAAAACTCATTTCTAAAAAAGGCTCTCCTTCAGCAATGCAGAAAAATCCATCCACTAACCACATAAGTGAAGCTCCCCAGTACATAAAGCTAAGCGTACTGACTTTGTAAGGGTCCTTTGGCATTTGTACATACCAAACAATAGTAGCAATAATTGCAGCAAAAAATGTAATTAATAGATACATTTTTACTCCTCCCCCATAGCATGCTTAAAAGCAGCTGTTGTTTTATATAAGTAATCTGATACAAGCACCATAACACTCCATATTGCAGTAACAAAAATCGCCATAGAAACACCTACCGTAGCAATTTCATGAAGCATAGGTGCAATATTTTCAGGGTTGTTCATTGCAGTCAAAAATGGTGGTCTGAGAACTACTTCTCCGTGCCAAATATGTTCAATGGCTAGAAGAAAAACTCCTCCCCATAAAAGATTCGTCAACCAATTTAATTTACGGCTCCATGATAACCCTGTTTCAGTCTTGATGTCAGGAACTCCATCATCAGATTTTAAATTAATTTTTGAAATCTCTTTCTTTTTTACACTCTTTTTTATAACAGTTATGACAACAGCTTCAGCTGCCGGCACTAAAAAACACGCCATAATATCCCTCCCTTTAAGATAAATTAATAATCAGCAAATTCTCGATATCATTTGATTCTCAAGTATAGCAAGTATCCGTTCCCCTCCGAGCCACGTCCTTACACATACCTTACTGTATAAATCATCAAATTTTCCAATTATTTGTGAGTTTTGGCAATCATCTAACATATTAATACAATTAAGGATTTTTGTACCAAACCCTTTTTCAACAACGAGTATCATCCTGCCCTCACAGGCAAAGTATAGGGGATCTGTACCCAGAAGTTCATGGACAGATTTAACAGCCGGTCTTATTTGTAACTTCTCCTCTTCTATTATAGCTCCAATATTATAACTGTCGGATATTTCGCAAAGCGCATTTGCAACACCTCCACGGGTAGGGTCTCGCATAAGCTTCACATGCTTAATACCATCGCCAAGAACAGAAACAATCTCTGAAAGAGGATTGCAGTCACTTGTAAAGTCTCCCTTTAAACCAAGCTCATATCTTTTAAGTAAAATTGCGGTCCCATGTTCGCCTACAGTTCCCGTAAGTATAATCTCATCACCTGATGTTATTTTTCTTGGGTTAAAAAATTTATGTACTTTTCCAATACCAGAGGTATTGATATAGATTCCGTCTGCCGACCCTTTTTCCACCACTTTAGTATCCCCAGCCACAATTTTGACTCCGGCTTTTTTACAAATACTGCTCATAGATGAAGCAATCAAATCCAGTTTTTCAATTTCAAACCCTTCTTCTATGACAAAACCCGCACTGAGATACAGAGGAACCGCTCCTGCCGATGTCAGATCATTGACTGTCCCGCATACGGCGAGCTTTCCGATATCTCCGCCCGGGAAAAAAATTGGCTTTACCACAAAGCTGTCTGTGGTAAACGCAAGCCGTCCTGCCTTCATTTGAAAAATAGCAGAATCTTGATATCCTGTAAGAATTTCATTGTCAAAATACTTATAAAAAATATCCCTGATTAGATTATTTGTTAATAGGCCTCCGTCGCCGTGTCGAAGCATAATTCGTTGATTCAAACTTTATTACCTCCATATCTGTAGTACGCTGCGCATGCCCCTTCTGAAGAAACCATACATGGTCCTATAGGATGCTCAGGAGAACATTTGCGTCCAAAGTTCACACACATATCCGGCGTTTTTTCTCCTATTAGTACTTTCCCACAATCACATTGATTGAGGAAAACATTAGGACTTGATTGTATTTCAATATTAAATTTTTTTAAAGCGTCATATTCTTCAAAGTCACTGTTTATTGTAAAAGCAGAATCTATTATTATTCCAATACCTCTCCAATTTGCATCAGATATTTGAAACACTTCGTTTATAAGATGGAGAGCCAGCGTATTTCCTGCATCACATACGCATCTTTTATATGTGTTCATGAGTTGAACAGGCACTTCTCCTGTAAGCTGCCTGCATAAAATGCTTATGGATGCAATAATATCCATTGCCTCAAAGCCGCATATGACTGCGGGCATATTATAAACAGTGGTTATTGGCAAAAAAGGAGCTGTGCCAGTTATGGCAGCAACATGGCCGGGACAAAGCATTGCATCAAAATTAACGCTGCCTTTTTCCAAAATAAATCTTATTACAGGCTCCATTCGCTTAAGTGACGTTAGCAGAAATAAATTATTAATTTTTTGTTTCCGCGCCATTTTAATTAATGCTGCGTACAAAGGTGCTGTAGTTTCAAAGCCAACCGCTGCAAATACAATATTTTCACCTTTTCGCCTTTGTGCAAGATTAAGCACATCTTCAGGTGAATAGACTGTTACCACCTTTTTCCCTAAAGTGATCTGTTCTTCCAAGTTGCCGCATGAACCGCTGACTCTCAAAAGATCTCCAAATGAAGCTACTACAACATTTTCATAGTTTAATAGCTTTATTAGCGCATCAATATAACCTGCTTCAGTTACACATACCGGGCAGCCGGGCCCTGAAACAAGGCGGATTTTTGGAGAAAGAATTTTTTTGATTCCAAATCTGGCAATTTGATGTGTATGTGTGCCGCAAATTTCCATTATGCGAATATCTTCGGTAATAGTTTTGTTAATTTTTTCAACAGTTTTTCCAATTAACAGTTTATCTTCTTCTATCATTGCATACCCCTCAACATATCTTGAAGAGCATTTTTAAGAAAATTAAAATACTCGTCGTCAATTCTATTTATAGCAAATCCTGCATGCACCATGACTTTATCACCAACTCTTGGCTTGTCGATTAACAAAATATTTACTTCTTTTCTAACCCCCATTATATCTACCTCCGCATGGGGTTCATTAATATTGATTACTTTTGCCGGAATCGCAAGGCACATAATTATTCTCCTTCAAAATAGCACCAGCCGCCACCGCCTGTCCGAAAGAAATTCCTCCGTCATTTGATGGTGTAAGCCGATTATAATAAACGTTAAATTTCAAATTTCTAAGCTTAAATATAAGTTTTTCAAGTAAGTATGTATTTTCAAAAACTCCTCCGCTCAGCACAATATCTTTTATTGCTGTTTTTTCGTAAATTTTGCATACACATTCAGCTGTGGCTTCAACTAAGGTGTTATGAAATTTTGATGATATAATGAACTTTGGTTCTTTATTTCTAATGTCTCTTATAATATCTTTTAGAATATCTTCATATTCCAGCACAAAACCATCTTCGGTATCATTAATTGAATATTTATAAAAGTTACAAACTTCTTTATCAGCTATGCTTTCTAATTCAATAGCAGCTTGTGCATCATAAGTTATTTGTGCTTGAAACCCGCATAGTGCTGCAACACAGTCAAAAAATCTTCCCATGCTGGAGGATTCAAAGCATTTAATTTTATTTTTAATTGCAGAATTAACCGCATCCAAAACAAAGGGATCTATTTTGCGTAAAAATTCATGAGAATCAACACCAATAGATAATAGATAGGATGCGGCGCACCTCCACGGTTCTTTTACTGCACTGTCGCCTCCTTGAAGCGTTACATAATTTAAATGGCCTGCCCTTTTATATTCAGATAATGAACCTACAAGGAATTCTCCTCCCCATACCGAACCATCTGTACCCAAGCCTGTTCCATCGTATATTACGCCAATCACCTTATGCGACAATTTATTTTCAGCCATGCAGCCAGCCATGTGCGCATGATGATGCTGAACTGCTATTTTTTCGCCTACTTGTTCCTTTGCATAACGTGTAGAAATATAATCCGGATTTAAATCGCAAGCGTAAATATCTGGATGATAATTAAACAAACTTTTAAAATGCTCAATTTGCCTGCTAAAAACTTTATACGTTTTATACTCGTTTAGATCCCCTATGTACTGGCTTGCTGTAGCAAAACCATTTTCAGTAATGCATACAGAACATTTTTGCTCAGGTCCCACTGCCAATATCCTGTTCTTTATTTCTATATGTATTGTCAAAGGGGCGTACCCGCGCCCACATCGAACAAGCACCTCATGCTCATCTGCAACTTTTACTACCGCATCATCCACCGGCACAATTATCTCACGATTATGCACCAAAAAGTATTCTGCAACAGCACTAAGAGTTTTTACAGCAATATCATCTTGGTAGCATATGGGAGAGCCGCTGATATTTCCGCTAGTCATAACAAGATAGTCAATTTCATCTTGAAAAAGAAGAAAATGGAGGGGTGTATAAGGCAACATAACTCCAAGACTTTTTTGATTCGGTGCAATATCTTGAGGTAAATACTCCGGTGATTTCTTGCGCAGCAATAAGATTGGTTTCTTGCTTCCTGTTAAGATTTCTTTTTCTTTTTTTGATACCTCACAAATTCTATGAATTGATTCCATATTGCGAGCCATTATTGCCAGCGGTTTATGTGGTCTGTGTTTAAGTTTTCGAAGTTTTTGCACTACCTCTGAATCTTCTGCGTTGCAGCATAGGTGATATCCTCCTATTCCTTTCACAGCAAGAATTTTACCTTTATGAATCAATTCCCTGGCAAGACTTATGCAATCAAGCGAATCCACCCTGTTACCTTGATCATCTAGCAGCTCCAGCATTGGCCCGCAGTCAGAGCAGCAATTTGTTTGTGCGTGAAACCGTCGGTTATCTTTAGCGCTGTATTCACCTTGGCATTGTGAACACATTTTAAACTTAGACATAGAAATGGTTTCTCTGTCATAGGGAAGGCTGTTTATAATAGAGTATCTTGGCCCGCAATCTGTACAGCTTATAAAAGGATACTTAAACCGTTTGTTGCCTAATGCGTTAAATTCTTTTAAACAGCTTTCACACACAGCTATATCAGCAGACAAAAAATTTGCTGTATTGTCATCAGCCCTGCTGGTTTTAATTGAAAAGTCAGTGTATCCACAAACTTGTTGTAATCTCATCTGAAAATCTGCAATTACAGCATTACTAGGATACTCATTTTGAAGTATTCGAATAAACTCTTTGATACTTCCTTCATTTCCCTCAACGTCTACTATAACTTTTGAGCCATGGTTTTCAACCCATCCTTTGAGCTGAAGCCCTTCTGCAGTTCTGTATACAAAAGGGCGAAATCCAACCCCTTGTACAATTCCTGCCAGAGTTATAACGTACCTTTTTATATTATTCAAAGACATCCCCATCAATATTTTTAATAATAGCCGTAAGTTTTTCATAAGGTTTATGCTCAACATTTATGACTGTCCATTCACCAAACATAACACTGTCACGATCTTTCAAATGAGATAAAAGATGTGGTCCTTCAATATGGCTGCCTTCATCAACTTCAATATTTATTTCATTTATTTTAACAATTCCATTTTGTTCGCAAAGAGTAATAATAGATTGATATATTTTTTCTATCAAGTGTGTATCATGCATTGTCAATTTCCTCCTTTATATTTAAAATTGTTGTTAAAACAATATTGCAAATCTTATCAAATGATTTTTGAAGCGGTTCGCTTAGCTCAAATCCAAAGCCTATTTCAGCTGCTTCAATACCAATTAAATAACCTTGTGATTTCGGATGATACAAGTCAATTAAGTCAAAAAGGCTGAATTCGTGTTGTGTACGTAACCTTCGGCGATTTTTTAATGCGTAACTGAGAAGCATTATATCAACACTGCCAGGTTCTTTTTCCTGTGTCATAGCATCAATTATAATTAAAAAATCCTCAGGCTTAATTTCATCAAAACAACATTGAAAATCTGTTTCTCCAACTAATGAATCAATACCACGCGTGCTGAGATTATCTTGAATAGCACCAACAACCTTTGATCCTATTCCATCGTCACGCATAACACAGCTTCCAATACCTATCACAAACATCCGTTTCATGGCACTACCTTCATAGTTTTAATTAAACTACCATTTGTATAAACGTGAGTAGCACAAGAAACACATGGGTCAAAGGAGCGTATAATTCTTCCAATCTCTACCGGAGAGTCTGTGTTCTGTATTATTGTACCAATCAACGCCTTTTCTCCAGGGCCAGGTAAATTATCTTCACTTCTCGTTGAAAGATTCCATGCAGATGGAGTGATAATCTGATAAAGCGATATTACGCTGTTTTCAATTTTCATCCAATGACCCAAAGCCCCTCGCGTAGTGTCAATCAAACCTGCACCTTTAGCATTCTCAGGGACTTCATATTCTTTTTGAACAGAAATTCCTGGAATAACGTTATTAAGAAGCGTAAGAATAATATCTGCTATTTTTGCGGCTTCAAGAACTCTGGCCAAAGTTCTGTCCATTGTAGATATTCCGTTTCTGTATTCGCCGCAAAGCCACATTCTTGCCAACGGCCCAACCTCATAAGGAAGTCCTCTATACCTTGGAGCTTTCACCCACGAGTATGCATCAATTTTATCCATATCAGGTTCAGGAATTGTTTGATATGGCGTATAAGTATCTTCGTTTGCTATGTACCATGATGAGTAAATATTTTCAGTAATTTCTGCCGGATTAAGTTCCACAATCTTGCCTCCGCTGTACGCTAAAGGATTAACATAAAGAGTTCCAAGCTTTTCATATTCATTAAAACAGCCAAAACTGAGAAGATTTCCGTAACCTCGTCCAATTCTAAAATACTCTTCATAGTATTCAGCAATGGTATAAGCATCGGGTATCATTTTATTGCAGATAAATTCTCTAATATTTTGCAGAAGAGATCGTAACTGCAATATTTTCTCCTGCGTTGCCTGCGATGTAATTCCGCCGATAAAAACTCCATGGTTATGCGGAGCTTTTCCTCCTAAAACAGCCAGCATTTCATGCGCATTTCTGCTATACACGAGAGAATCAAAATAATGCTGTACAATTAAATCATTTTTTTGTTTTGGCAACCTAAAGTCATTGTGGTTAGTTTCAAAAAGCGTATTGCCTTCAGGCAGCTTTATAAAATCAGGTGCCGTGTACTGATAAAAATGTCTTATGTGGTTTTGAAGAAATTCGCATCCATGAATTATATCTCTCAAATATCTGCCCTGTTGAGAAGGAATAATACCAAAAGCATCCTCCAGCGCCAGAGTTGATGCCATTGAATGAGCAGCTGAACAAATACCGCATATTCTTTGAGTAAAATATACGGCATCAAAGGGGCTTCTCCCCTCCAGCATTTTTTCAAAGCCCCTGAAAAGCAAACCTTCTGTTTTTGCATCTGTTACAGTATTATTGCCAATGATCGCATCGATTTCCATAAACCCGCTAATTCGGGTAACAGGACTAATTTTTACTCTCTTCATTTTTTCAGCTCTCCTATGTAGTATCGTAACTAATAAATGGTTCCATTTTATCAGGAAACCCAAACATGGCACAGCCAATGCAAGGACTATCATCCTCAATAGGCCAGTTTACACCCTCATTCCACTTTCTGACGGGGCAGTCAACTCTTGTGACCGGACCTCTGCATCCAATCTTAAACATGCAGGTTTTTTCTCCAAGTTTCGATGCAAAAATCCCGCTGTCAAAATATTTTCTCCTTGGACATATATCATGAATTAACGTGCTATAAAGCATAATCGGACGTTGCCTGCTATCCAATTCCGGTTCTCCAAAAAGCATTATGTAAGCAAGTGTTCCCATAAACCAGTCAGGGTGACATGGACAACCCGGAAGCTTTATAACCTTTTTGTTTAGTAAGCTTTGAATGCCCACACATTGAGCCGGATTTGGCCTTGCCGCAGAAATACCTCCGTCGGAAGCACATGTACCCACAGCTATAACATAAGCAGCCTTTTCCCCAAATTTTTTAATTGCGTCATATGCAGTTACAGGCTGGCCTCTCCACCTTCCGATAATATTGTACAATCCGTTATTCTTCGTCGAAACAGCGCCCTCAACAGCTAATATGTAGTCGTCATCGATAACACTAAACAATTTTTCCATGGCGTCTTCACCTTCAGCTGCCATTAGACTATTGTCATAAATAAAATTTACCATTTGAGTGGCCAGACTTTTAAAATCCGGGTTTGCCCCATCCAGAAGGGAAATAATATTTCCTGAACATCCTGTAAGCTCAAACCATATTAAATTTCTTTTTTTTATTTTATTTTGTTTAACAGAATCTATTACTTTATGAACAAGCAAAGATGTCGTCTCTAACCTAGTGTAAAAATTCGGACAAATACTAATTTTTTCATTCATTCTACCATCTTCCCAACCACCTTCAATTTATTTAGAACCGGCTGACCTGCGTGACATGAAGCAAACTGATTGGTTACGTCAGTACCGGCCGAAAGTCCAAAATGAGTCGCTCCTCCCCAAGCCGCATTATTCGTTATATCATATACAACGCCATTTACTGCCACATACGCCGGATTTCCGTTCCTGCCGTTATATGTTGATAGTTCAGCTTCCGTAAATATTCTGGTTGTATCTGGTTGTAAAATATTAGTACTATCACTATCCTCCAGACCTTGAACCAGAGTGGTAATATTGGATATATTTTTGCGCAGGCGATTTAAAAGCTTATTTTTAGCGCAAGAATTTGGGGTTATATATAAACAATCGATTATGTCATTTATTTCATTTAAATTATCGTTTATTAAATTTATCAAAATTTCACTATTTTTCATGTATAATCTCCTTATATGCTTATTCAAAATTAGTACATTATATTCTATATAAATTTAAATGTGTTTGTGGCAATTGCCCTTTCCGTTTTACCGCAGATGATATCATTAAGAGTGAAATTCTTGTTTAAATAATTCAGGTTTCCTAAATATAAAAAACAACCTCTCAATTGAAGGGTTGTTCTAAGCTAAATAGTTGAACAAAAAGACTGTCCTTCTTTATTTAGACAGTCTTTTTTATGTTAGTACAAGGCGATTAAATTATAAATCTTACGTTATGCTAACTATTTTATCAGAAAACACAATTTTTCCGTCATCTAGCAATATTATGTCCCCAAGAAAATTGTTCACCGCACTTACATTTGTTTTTTTGCACAAATTCTCAGGCGATTCTGTTAACACTATTTCACCATCAAACATAAAAGCTATTTTGTCGCTCATTAAAAATGCATCTTCTTTGTCGTGGGTGATCATAACAATGGTTGTATTAAATTTCTTATGTATTTTTAAAATAAAATCACGAATATAAATTTTCAGATTATTGTCAAGACCTGTGAAGGGTTCATCTAAGAGCAGTACCTTTGGTTCAACAGCCACTGCCCTCATTAAAGCCACCATTTGCTGCTGACCGCCTGAAAGCTGTGAAGGATATTTGTTTAAATGTCCATTCATATTAAAAAAGTCCATTAATTCATCTGTCTTTTTATCAATACGGCTTTGGCTTAATTTCTTCATCTTCATTCCAAACTGAATATTATCCTGCACACTTAAGTGAGGAAACAGTTTATTTGATTGATGAACCATAACAATCTGCCTTTTTTCCATGGGCACATGATTTATAGCGTTATTGTCCAATATAACCCTGCCGCTGTCAGGGGCAATAGCTCCTGTGATTACCCTCAGTGCAGTTGTCTTGCCTGCTCCGCTGGGCCCTAATATGGAAAACAACTGTCCTTTTTCAATATTTAAGTTGATATTTTTTAAAAGTTTATTTTTTCCTATAGAATAATTTATATTTTCTAAAGCTAAAAAGCTCATAGTATTTTTCCTTTGTTAAATGATTTTTCAATTAGCGAACATAGTGCCATTACTATTATACCATACAATATGTACATTAAAGTATACACTGATGAAATGTTTCTGTCAGAACCTGTAATGTAAGGTGTCATTATCATGGAGAAATTTACAAACCTTGAATCTCCTATGAAGAAATTTATAAAGTACTGTGAATACGAAATTATAAATGCCATAATAAAGCTTGTAACATAACCCTTTAAATAAATTGGCACATTGATTAAATAAAAAGACTTCCACCTTGAAGCACCCAGACCTCTGGCTATGTGCTCCTGCTCAATTCCCCAAACTTCATAGCATGAATAAACTATTTTAAAGGAATAAGGCAGAGAAAAATATATGTGAAGCAATATTACTATGAGTCCACTGCATCCGGAAAATAAGCTAAGAAACATTTTATGGCTTCCAATGCATACGCTGACAACAGGTAGAAGCATTGGAAGGTAAAACAAGCTTTCAAGCTGAATTTTATATTTAAAATCCGTTGTTATAAAAAATCTAGAAAGCATTATGCTTAAAATCAAAGAAATAAATGCTACCTGCAATGAATACACCACTGACTTTAATGCAATTATACAGTCTTGAGAATTAAAAAAATATGCAAAACCTCTTATTGTAAAATTTTGCGGAAGCAGATTTTCAGCTCCCCAACTTGAAAAAAACGACCATAAAATCATTGATACAAGAGGTAACAAAAGAAATATCATAATAACAATAAATATAATTTTATTTAATATTTTCATATTGCACCTTCATTCTCACTTTTTAAAAGCCTGTAGTATAAAACACAAAGCAATAAAGAAATTGCTATCATAACCATGTTCATTGTCATGCCGTAGGCACGGTATGTCATATCCGGATTTATATAATTATTATATACAAGCACTCCCATTGAAGGAGGATTTGATGGTCCTAAAAAATAAAAACCTTCGTATGCAAATAAATTATAATTAAATACAACTAAAGCAGAAGAAAGTATTGCTCTTTTGCAAAGGGGCAGTAAAATTTTTCTTACATACATAATATTTGTACAGCCAAGGTTTCTTGCAGCTTCCTTATATGCATCATCGGTTTTTAACAATATGGGATAAACAGAAAGTGCAATAAATGGAACTCCTTTAAACACATTGAGCAAAATAACGGCCAATCCCTTTGAATTATAAATAATATTTAAATTTTTTATTTCAAACCCCAAAAATTGAAACATGTGAAACAAAAGTCCTTTATCGCTGTATGTATTGTAAATTAAAACCGCTGCAGCAACATAAGACAAAAAAATCGGAAACCTGTATGAAACATTTACAAATGAATTTTTTGATTTAGCAACAACATATCCTAAATATGTGCCAAACACAGCCGACAACAAAGCTGATGTTAAAGCAACAAAAATACTGTACAAAAAACTACTCACAAATATCTTGTCCGTAAAAAGATTTGCATAGTATTTAAAGGTTAATTCATTTAAAAAAAGCTCAGGAATTAAACCTAAGCTTTCCTTTAAAGTATTTATTAGAACATATGCTGTAATGGAAAACACAATTAAAAATGAAGGCATTACTAAAATTGTGTTACTTATTTTATTGTTCTCCAAAAAGAACCACATCCTCCCAAACTTTTTCTATAATGTTTACCAAATCAGCTTTTAATTCAGGTTGCTTGTGATCGGACAGTTCATCATAGGCTAAAATACTATTTTTATATTGCTCTGAAGGTGTTAATGATTCATCAAGACTTTTTTGTTCATCTTCACTTAAGTTATCATATTCTAAAACCGGAAGGTCTCCCCATCCGCTCAAATCTGCTTTTGATATTTGCATTTCCGGAGAAAGCGCAGCTTCAATTAGCTTCATGGAATTTTCAACATGTGGTGCATTAGCTGCTATTGCCAGATAATGAGTATTGAAAGGTGTTCCATTTTCCCACACAAATGTTTCTGTGCTTTCGCTCCAGCTCTTGTCCATCACTTTACTCAATGCTTTGTTTGCATTGTAATCCATTGCTATATAAATTTCCTTATCCTGATATAAGCCGTCAAGCTGAGCAGAATCCTTTGGATATGTTTTTCCTTCCTTCCAAAGATATGGTTTTATTTCATTCAAATAGTTCATTGCAGGCATTACAGCTTCTTTAACTGTTTCATAATCTGCTGGAAGATCCTTAACATTTTCATAGCCTACAATATCGTATATAACAGTTCGTACAAAAGCAGAACCCACAAAATCAGTAGCTTCAGGATACGTGAATGCACCCGGATTATTTATAAGCATCTCTTTTAGCTCTTGAGAATTTTCTGGTGGTTCAGGCAACAGTTCCTTGTCATGAACAAAAACAAACTGAGCTTTTCCCCAAGGCGCTTCGTATCCTTCTGTTGGATATCCGAAATCCACAGTTGCCTCAGGTCCTTTTAAATCCACATATTTTTGCGCGTTTTCTATTTTATCCAAAAATGGCCCGTACAATAAATCATACTGTTTAGCATAATAAAAATTTTCTCCGTTAATCCATATAACATCAATAGAGCCATTGTTGCTGTAATTTTTCTCATTAGTAAGCTTCATTAAAATTTCATCAATATTCATTGGAACACGAACGACTTCAACACCGTAGTTCTCCAATGCATATGGCGCCAGTTTGCTGTCAATCCATTCATTGACTCTCTGATCACCGCCCCAACCGTATATGGTTACTGTATTATCTTCTTTGGGCCTATTAGCAAATATTGCTCCTAAAATAATAAACACTATTAATCCAATTATTATTATTTTATTTCTCATGAATTTCCTCCAACGCTTTTATAGCTTCTATAAGTCTTTGTATTGCAGTAAACAATACCAATCCGGCATATATAAATGCTATTTCTTTCATAAAGGAATTTAATATCATCATAACAGTAAACATTATAAATCCTTCAGTTCTTTCCATGAGGCCTGCCTGATAGCGAAAGCTTTTCTTCCCATTGTTCGTCATCAACATGCCTGAAGTTAAAAATACTGACATTGAAAGAACTATTGCACAAGTCAGACAGAGAAATGCAAAGGTAGATTCTTGGTGCTTAAGTGCAAACACAACTATAAAAGTTAGTTCAACCACTCTGTCAAAACAAATATCCAACAACGTTCCGGATTTAGTAATTAAATTCATTTTTCTTGCCATTGCCCCGTCTACAGCATCTAAAAATCCTGAAAACCACAACAGTATTATTGCTGCAAGAATGTTATTAAAATAATACATTATGCTTGCTAAGATTCCCACAACCAAAGCAATGCATGTGACTTGTGTGGGTTTAAACTTTGAATTAATAAAAAACTTCGATGTTATGTCAAAATATTTATCTAAATATTTTCTGCCATATGTGTCAAGCATTGCCTTGCTCCTTCTTAATAAAACTTACCGCATTAAATCTATTCACCCAAGACGATGAGGATTCCGTTTCAAACAACAGCTCAAGTACGTGTTTAGAATCGTAGGAGTTTTGTTTAAAAGTATCCCTGCATGAAGCGCAATAAGTAACTATCTTTTTTGAAGGTGCTTGTGATGCGCGAAGTTCAAAAAGCTTTTTGCCCTTTTCAGGATACAGTGCCATAAGCATATTTTTCTTGCCGCAGCAAACTGTATTTTCCCTGTTGTTTTTAAATTCCAGCACTTCAACTCCAAGTTTATTTAAAATATTTCTAACATGCTCCGCTGCCTCTATGTCATTGACTATTGGACAGGGATCATGAAGTGAATAAGCTTCGCCTTTCAAAATATTGTATTTTTCCTGTGGGAAAATTTCATCTATTATTGCCCATGCTGAATGCACATTGACTTCTTTGTATTCTGACAGTGTTACAAAACAGTTTGGGCACAGTGTGTATATGTTTTTTACTTTGTTTTCTTCAAACAATTTGTGCAGATTATCTTCTATTTTTTTATAGCCATCGCCATTATATATATGCTTTGACGGCTTACCGCAGCAATATGTGCTGTAAGCAAGTCCGGGCACTTTCTTTTTAAGAAGGTTATACGATTTCTCGGTTATTTCTTTTCCAAGAGATAAAACAGCACAGCCGGGCCAAAAAATATCCCGGCCCGGTTGTATATTAGCAAATATTTTACTATAGCTCATCAATTGATGATTTTTAACAATTAATTCTCTGTAGTTCATAGTTTATAGTTCTTTCGTTTTATTTTGTCTGTCATTGTATAAATGTTTCACTAAAATAACTAAAATACTCAGTGCAAACAATATTAACAGGGCAGTTACAAACATTTGCGCCCCACCTGTAAGCATTCCACCAACGTAGGAATAAATTATTGTTGCAGGCAGCTGTCCTATACCTGTCGCTACAAAAAACGGTATGAAACCTATTGATGTAAGTCCTGCTGCATAACTTATGTAGTCAAAGGATATAAAAGGAAGCAACCTACAAATTATTATGGTGTGTTTCCCGTACTTATCAAAAAATCCATCCACACTTTCAAGAGCAAACTTACTCGTAATTTTTTCAACTGCATCTCGTCCCAATATTCTTGCTATATAAAAGCACAGCGCTGCTCCTGCCATTGAACTGGTCCAAGATAAAATTGCACCCTGCCACCATCCGAATACTGCTGCATTGGCAAATGTTATCAAAAACGCAGGCAACGGCGCTGCCAATGATTGAAACATCATCAGAAAAAATGATACAACAGCAGCATAGACACCAAAGGACCTTACATATCCAATTATCATGTCAACGCTCATAGAGCTGAAAAGCATGAAAAGCCAGTTAATTTTAGATTTAACCTCTGGTATCAATAAATAAGATATCACAACTAATGCCAATATTGCAATAAGTATATATTTAATTATTCTTTTGTTTTTTAACGATGTATTACTGTTCATATTCCACCTAATTATTTTTCTAATTCGTTAACTGCACTCCATCTGTAAAAAGATTCATCATAGTTGTATGAGTTTTCAAAACCGGCCATTTCCAGAACAAGCTGCATATATGCAGATCTAATTCCAGCTGTACAGTATGTAACAATTTTATCATCTTTGCTTAATCCTGCATCTGCAAATATTTTTGTAATATCCTCGTTGGATTTTAAAGTGCCGTCTTCCTTAAATAAGTCTGTATATTTAATATGGATAGCTCCCGGTAAATATCCGCCATTTGCTTCTCCGTAAAGAACCTCCCCTTCGTATTCTTCATCTGCACGAACATCAACAACCTTATAACTGTCATAATCAGCGGCTAATGCATCTGTATTTATATTGTGTGCATTATTGATTTCAGAAACAACAACTTCCGCAGGAACAGGTTCTGCTGCCCCTTTTACTATATTTAATTCCGCATCACTTAAAGAAGCAAATCCGCCGTCAACCATTTTTACATTTTCGAAACCCGCAGCTATTAATTCCCAAGCTATTCTTCCTTCATCTCCCCAGCCTTTCTGCGCTGCTCCAAATATAATTATTTCTTTATCCTTGCTTATTCCAAGATTGCTCAGTGTTTCGCTTAATGTAGCAGGTTCAAGAATTGTCCCCCACATTGGGTCTCCCGGTTTTCCTTCCACATCAGCTAGCGTTTGCCAAACAACTGCAATTGCACCTTCAACAGTACCTTCTTTTGCAGCATCTGCACCTCTTGCATCAATTAACAATACATTATCTTTGCCTGAAGCTGATTTAACATATTCAGCGTTAACCAGATATTTTCCTTCAAAAGCTGAGCCTTCATTTGAATCAACAGGTTCTGTGACTTCAGGCTGCTCATTAGCAGCACATCCGGCTACAACCATACTTAACACTAAAATTAATACTAGAATCCTTGAAATTTTCATTTTCATTCTCTCCTATTGTTTTTTATATTAACATTTCTCATGTTAATTACTCATTATTGTTCACAATTTCAGATTTTAAGTTGAAAATTTTCTTTGGAAGTATAATAAGTGCACATAAGGCAACTAATAAAAAACTAGAATATAATACTATTTTATCCATTGCCATCGAACTGTAAGCCAACGCTCCAAAGCAAGTGTATATAAATGTGCCTGGCACCATAAAAATCAATGAATACCAAAAATATGTGTTAAACCTTATGTCCGTAATCCCGTAGACGTAATTTTGCAAATTAAACGGAAACAATGGAATCAATCTGCTTATAATTAATATTGTGTTGCCGTGTTCCTTAATGTAACTATCAAGTTTTGACATACGTTCGTTTTTCTCAGACATTTTCTTTACAGAATCCCTGCCTATGTATCTGCCTATTAAAAAAGACAAAGAAACTCCTATTGTTGATCCAATAACCACATAGACAGTACCCCAAAATGCCCCAAATATTATTCCCGCCAACACTGTTATTGGAAGTCCGGGAACAAATAAAACAGTGGCTAAAGCAAACATTACAATAAACACACAAGGTGCCATAATACCAAATGATTTAATGTACAGCTTAAGCTCATTAATGTTATCAAAACTGAAAAAATCATATATTTTATATTGCTTAATTACAATTATTAATACTAAAAAAGTAAGTATTATAAAAATTTTTTTCTTCATTATCATACCTTTAATTAATAAATTATCAAAGTCTATCACTTATATTAACACAATTAGACAGTTAATTCTAATAATATAAATTCATATGAAATAGGCAGTATAGAAGTTTTTTTTATATTAATACTATAAATACCATTACAATAATTTTAATTATTTAGATAAAATTGGAACCATATAAAAGTTTGGAAATATTTTTTATTTTTTTATAACTTTTATTCATGGTTACTTCGCTTGACTTAACATTTATTAACTGTTAGTATTTTAACGCTATAAAAAAACTATTTGGAGGCTAAAAATGAATAAAAGGTATATATCTCTGTTTCTTGCTCTTATACTAGTGGTAAGTGTATTTTCAGGATGCAGCCAAGAACAGAAGGACTCAACCGATGAACCTACAACTGACAAACCTGCTGAAGAGGAACAATTAGAAGAAGTAGAAGCTGTTGATGTAGAAAAAGTTTTCGTTACACCACAATGGTTGCAAAGTGTAATAGGTGGAAATCAAAATGAATCAGATAATTATATTATTTTGGAAGCTAGTTGGGGAACTGTTGATGACAGCCCTGATTACAATACAGGCCATATACCCGGCGCTGTACATGTAGACATATCAAGTATCGAAGGTGAACCATATTGGAATATTAAAACTCCCGAAGAAGTTGCGCAGGCAATGCTTGACCTTGGAATTACAAAAGATAGGACAGTAATTCTTTACGGTGCTGATGTTTCTGGAACTGCAAGAGTTGCGTATGCTTACCTTTGGGCAGGAGTAGAAAACGTTAAAGTTTTAGACGGCGGTCTGGATGCGTGGACAAATGCCGGATATGAATTAGAAACATTTGCAAACACTGCAACACCCGCAACAGACTTTGGAGCAACCGTTCCGGTACATCCGGAATACTGGACATCAATTGAAGATGCCGCAAAAAAAGTAAGTGAAGATCCTAATTTCCGTTTGGTAAGCATTCGTTCATATGAAGAATTCAAAGGGGAAACAAGTGGCTATTCATACATTGACAAAGCCGGCGAACCAAAAGGCGCCGTTTGGGGAAAAGCAGGAAGCGATCCTTATCACATGGAAGATTACACCCATGAAGACGGAACTTGCATAACAATGGATGAAATGAAAGAACTATGGGAAGGCCTAGATTTTACTTTAGATAACCACCTTGCTTTTTACTGCGGAACAGGCTGGCGAGCATCAATTCCGTTCTTGATTATGTATGAAAACGGATATACAAATATTAGTGTATTTGATGGCGGATGGTATCAATGGCAAATGAATGATGAACTTCCAGTACAACTTAATGATCCAAATGCCGGTGAAGTAGTCTACACAACGGTAGGTGAACTTCCTAATGATAAAGCAGCGAAATAAAATTTATTATATATTAATATTTTTGTTCGGCGCATTAGAAATTGCTGCAGTTATTGGAGCATACGCAGCTCATTACTACACCAAAACTCGCATGGGTATGCTGCGCCACGTTGTTTATCTAAATGGAAAATGGGAAAGACTAGTAAATATTCCTGCAATGAAATGGATTGCATTGGTAATCGTAGTTATTCTCATAATCTTTGCATGCATTCTTTATAAAAAACAAAGGAAGAATTCCATAACTGTGAAAGTAGCAGCCATAATAACTACAGCCATAAGTTTATGGACAGTATACTACTTGCTGTTTTACAATACGGTGATTCATCGTGCCTATTATATTGTAAGTATGTGCTTCATAGTAATGACCCTATTTCAGCATATTTTATACTATTGCCTTTATCAAATCAAAAATTAAATCGATTAATAAATTAACTGGCAAAAATGAGACGTTCGGTGCATGAACGTCTCATTTTTATGCTAATTTATAAACTCTATCTCTCGCAATCTATTTTTTCTTAACAGGAATCCAAATTTCACTGTAGTAATTTTCATCCTTAACTCCATTTAGATAATCCTCAGAATTTGTATACATTTCAACGTCGAGGCCTGCTGCAATTTCATAATCTCTACAGTTAGGTAGCCATTCCGAATAAATTTTATTGTTCACATCCTGTAAGGATTTTGGCATTGCACCTGTGCATGGAAAAACAGCCCAAGTGTACTTTGGAATAGTTTTTGTTATAACCCCCTCTGGCAATTCTTCAGCTTCATTAAAACTGTCTGCAATCATATATTCAAATTCATCTGAGCCCATGCTCTCATCTATGCATATACCGTACATTCCACATACTTGATTTTTCTTTCCCTCTTGATAATACTCTGCCCAAAACTTAGGAATTTCTGCAACTGCACCTTCATACTTAAACATCTTTGATACACCCCTAACAACAAAAGAATCTTTTTCAACAATTTTGTAATCCATAACATAACCGCCTTCCAATGAAAATTTGATTTTTAGAGGAGCAAATGATTTAATCATTGCTCCGTCTTTACGAACAGAAGTAGGTGTGACACCATGAAATCTGGTAAATGCTTTTGTGAAGCTGTCCGGTGAATCATATCCGTATTTCATTGCAATATCAATTATTTTATTGTCAGTGGAAACAAGCTCACTGCCGGCAAGTGTAAGCCTGCGCTTTCTTATATACTCTCCAACTGTAAAGCCGCAGAGCATTGCAAATCCCTTTTGAAAATAGAAGAGAGACATAAACGCTTTTTTCGCAACATCCTCCACAGTTATTTCTTCTGTAATATTCTCCTCAATATAGCTTACAACTTCACTTATTTCTTCAATCCAACCCATATCATCACTCCTGCTTACTAATATAGATTAACTCTTTTTAAATGGCTATGCCCGACTTTTTGTGTTATCTTTTGTCTAATATAAAAAATAATATTAAACTACTCTTCTCAGTTCTCCTGTTACAGAGTTAATTACAAGTCCATACAGCTTTATATCCTTCGGTATAAGAGGGTGATTGCGAATCATATCCACAGATTTCTTAATAGAAAAATCCAAGTCCATAAAACCACCCAGCCATGAATCAAAATCAACACCAAAATATTTAATCATATCAATATTTTCATTTGTTATGCCACGCTCTCTCATTTTTTCTATCATTTTTTTGCTATCTGTATATCTAGCACCGCAATCCGTGTGGCCAATTATCAAAATTTCCCTCACATTTAATTCATAAATACCTATGAGAAGACTTCTCATTGCACTTCCAAAAGGATGTGAAACGACTCCTCCTGCATTTTGAATTATTTTTGCATCACCATTTTTAAGTCCCAGGGCCGAAGGCAGTAATTTAGTTAATCTCGTATCCATACAGGAAACTATGGCAACTTTTTTGTCTGGATATTTGCTTGTTACATACTTTTCATACTCTTTATTTTCTACGAAAGCCCTATTAAACTGCAACATTTCGTCAATCATAACTCATCCTCCAACTCTTACTAATTTTCTTTAAATTGGTCATTTATTTTTTTAAAGTGAAGCTCACAATACGGACTCCTTAATTACTAATTAACACAGAATATTTTTAATTCGACCTCATCTTCATCAGACCTGCCTGTCTCCTTAAAACCTAGTTTCTTGTATAGATTATACGCCTGTAAATTACGAGGCTTGCATGTTAACAGCACAATATCCGACTTGCCAAATGGTTTTTCTCGAATAAGCTCTAACAAGCACCTCATGGCATTTTCTCCGTATCCTTTTCCCTGCTCTGATTCGTCAATCATCATGTGCCATATATTATATGTTTCTTCATCATAGTCATATATGAGCATAACATATCCAACCATTTTTTCAGCATTGTATATGCCGAATGGAATACATTGAGCATAGTAAACATAAGCTTGAGCCAGGCTGCGAATAGGATGAGAAACGTAATCTTCCTGTCCTTTACCTAATTTTAAATTAAAGCACTCTATAAAATTTGATTCATCAATTCTTTTCAATGTAATGTTATTCATAATTCCTCCGTTCTTAATTAAGAGGGTTAGATAGAGTTAACCCTCCATCTCAATATATCAATCACTATATAAATTATCTTCATAATGAACATCTCCTTTCAAAAATTGATATCTATATAAATACAAGTCTCCTTGTAACACTTTAATTTTCATGTATTAATCACCTTTTTCATATTCAGGTTCTTTTATGTAATTTCGTAAGCTTCATAGCTATAATTTATATTCTTTAATCTTATATCTTATAGATCTTTCACTTATTCCAAGACTGTTAGCAGTCCATTTTCTATTCTGCCTGTTATTTTTCAAGGCAAATTCTATCGCCTTTTTCTCTATGTCCTCCAACGTCTCCCCTTCGTATATTTTTATATAATTATCACTTACATTATCATTTATTCTTATCATCTTATGATTATTAAAATTCAAAGAATCAACGCCAATGTATTCATCTCCGCATAGTAAGACTGCCCTTTGAATAATATTTTCAAGTTCTCTTACATTCCCTAAGTATTCATAGTTCTTAAGTTGATTCATAGCATCATCTGTTATGCCTTTGATCTCTTTGTTATATGAAATTCTGTACTTATCAATGAAGTGAGGAACCAATAAATCAAGGTCTTCAATCCTTTCCCTAAGAGGAGGAGCAACAATATTTATTACATTAATTCTGTAATACAAATCTTCTCTGAAGTTCCCTGACTTTATCTCTTCTTCTAGATTACGATTAGTTGAACATATAATTCTGACATCTACAGGGTAATTCTTCTCATCACCTATATGTCTTATTTCCTTTTCTTGAATAAACCTAAGGAGTTTAGATTGCAGCTTAATATTCATTTCTCCTATTTCATCTAAAAACAGTGTGCCTTTTTCAGCTTTCCTGATTAAACCGATATCATCCTTAGTAGCTCCTGTAAATGATCCTTTTTTATATCCAAACAATTCACTCTCCAAAAGCTCATTTGGCATCGCAGCACAGTTTATTGCTATAAAAGGTTTGCCTGCCCTGTTGCTGCTACTATGTATTGTCTGAGCTATTAATTCTTTGCCGGTTCCGCTTTCACCTGTTATCAGGACTGTTGCGTCAGTATCTTTTATTTTATCCACTATGCTTTTAATATCCAGAATTGCTTTTGATTCTCCGATAGGTGTTTTCCGCAAGTGTCCTTGCAATAAGTCCAGTTCTTTTTTTAGGTTCAGTTTTTCAGCTGCTGTATTGAGCAAAATTAAAAGCTGATCGTTGTCTATTGGCTTTGTAATAAAGTAATATGCCCCGGATTTTATAGCTTTAATTGAGTTCTCAATTGTTGAATAGGCCGTCATGATAATTACTACAGCGTTTGGATCCACAGCAAGCAACTCGTCCATAAGAATGAGACCGCTGCCTTCTGACAGTCTTAAATCCAGCAATACTAAGCTGATTTTTTCCTCTATGAATATCCTCTTTGCATCACTGACGTTGTCGCTTGTGTATACATGGTAGCTGTCTTCAAGGAGAAATTTTAGAGCTCGCAATATATTATTTTCATCGTCAACTATCAATATTTTAGTCTTCATTTTTTACTCCCATCCTTACTGTTAAAAATACAAATAACCCGCTGGTCTTCTTATTATTTCCAGCTACAATTTTTCCTCCGTTTTCTTCCACAAGTTTTTTAACAATAAACATACCTACACCATTTCCATTATCTTTTGTGGTATAAAACGGTTCAAATATATAGTCTAAGGACTCATCATCCATCCCACATCCATTGTCTACAATCTCAATATTTACATTTTTGCCATCAACATATCCATTTATTTTTATAGTTGGATTCTCAGTACCAATAAGTGCATCCTTACTGTTTAGAATAATATTTATAATAGTTTGCTTAAAGTGACTTAAATCAAACTCAATATAAATATCCTCAGGGATTTTCAAATCTATATTAATATCTCTAATTTGCAATTTAATAAATTTAATAGCATTTTCTAATTCGTTTTTAAGATTCAATACTTTAATTTGCGGTTTTCTCGGAGAAGTGTACTCCATAAACTCTTTAATCAGATCATCTATTCTGTCTATTTCTTCAGGAATATCTTCTGCAGCTGCAAGCATAAATTCCTTATTATCCATTTTATTCTTCATTTGAGTTGTATAAATTTTTATTGATGTTAAAGGGTTTCTAATTTCATGCGCAAGAGAGGATATTATTTTATCCATAAATTGAAGCTTGTCATAATTTCTCAGCTCATTTATAAGGAGTTTTTCCTCTCTGGTTTTTTCTTCTATTATTCTGTTTAGCTTCCTGTTAATCAATTGAACGCTGAGAACTATTAATGAAAGTATAAATAAAAAAAATAAAAGCATTTTAATTTTCATTTCAGTTTCTTTACTTGTATTTTTTATAGGTGTCCCGAACCACTTCCTGTGTAATACATCATACATACCATTATTTTGTATTTCATCTAATCCTTCATTCAGCTTTCTTAATAATTGTGGATTGTCCTTTGAAACCGCCATAGAATACTTTTGCTCATTAAGCTTCTGCCCAACAATTTTAATCTGGTCAATCCAGTTGTTTTCCTTGCAAATATAATTAACAGTAAGGGTATTTCCAACCATGGCTTCTACCTCACCGTTAATTAGGGCCTCAGTTGCCTCCTCCATGGTATCATACTGAATTATTGTTATATCTTTAATCATGCTCAATTCAAGATATACAATATCCTCCCTCAGTACAGACACAACTTTGTTTACAAGGTTAGAATTATCATTAATCGAGTAATTATTATTCCTTACAAAAACTGATTGGGAATTAAGGAGTAGAGAGTCTGTAAAATTAAACCTGGCCCTCCTATCGTCAGATTCTTTCATACCCTGGATAATATCTGCCTGGTTTCTTTCTATGGAATAAAAGGCATCCTCCCATTTCATCGGCATAAATTCAAACTCCATGCCTGTTACAAGACTTATCGCTTTAAGCAAATCTACGTTAAATCCTTTGTAAATACCGTCGCTGTCCAAAAACTCATAAGGGGGAAATTGGATATCTCCGGCTACTCTAAAAGTATCTGTATCTGAGAAGCCGTAGGCAATGGCTGTATTCATAAAAAGTATCAATATAAGTAAAACAGTAGCTTTTTTAATCATTTTATCTACCCTTCTAAACATGTGTACCAGTAGTTTCTATATTACCACACGAAGTTAATCAATTCTACAAAAAATGTTTTCCAACAAGAAAATAATACCTCTGTCAATTTAACAGAGGTATCTTCTATCTCTTTACTTACCTGTTGCAAATTCAGTAATAATTACAGGTAACTTAGCGTTTAAAATTTTTACTTTGTCTTCATTATCAGTTTCTATAATGTATAATGAAAATCCATCTACTTTCCTTTTGCCACCATGCTCTGGCAGCTCTAAAGTAAACTCATTTACAGAGAAGAATGTTACAACTTCTGATTTTTTAAGAAGATATTCTTCCTTCTCGTTAAGTATTTGCATTTTAGAAAGAAATCCGCTTTTTACAATGAAATTATAATCTCTGCAGTCCAGAGTATTCTTTGAAAAAGTGTTCCATGATCCGTCGAAGTATTCAACATCGTATTTTCTGAGGCTTCTGTCATAAAGTCTGCTGTGCTTCAAGCTAAGCTCTCCATTTAAGGGCAGAATATATCTCTGGTATCCGGTAAAATCCGAAAATGTAGATTCTGTTGAAGTAAAGGTTGCAGATGAAATTCTCCACAAAAAATCCTTATTAGAAAACACAGAATCATACGGATAAATTGCCAGCTGTGTAGTTTCTCCGCCGGCCCATTTTGTGGTCACAAAGTTTTCCTTTTTAATAATTTTTTCTTTCATTCCTTCACCCTCTCAAAAGTTAATTTAATACTCATCGAAAGCCTAATATATTTTAAGTTCCTTTATCACTCTATTGAACTCTTCTAGTTTCTCTTCGTCCTTAACCAGCGGAAGGTTAGCCTCAATGTTTATTAAGCATCCATTGGTTCCTATCTTCGCCATCTCACGTCCGATTACTATGTCGGAATTACAGTTTGGATTAGTCTTGCCTTCCAGCTCTGCTCCAATATCGTAAATCCTTCGGCAAAGTTTTGCATTTTCCATTGGAGCAGTAGCTCCAACTACTCCTGCATCAGCGATTGCTTTTTTCCTTATTTCTTTTTCTTCTTCAGTTCCTTTAGGAAGCTTGTACGCATTGATTATAACACCATACGCATTGGCATCATCCACTATCCCGGCCAACAGCTTTTCTCTTAATTCTTCAAGCTCCTTCGCATACTCCAATTGGCTTTCAGAAGATATTCCAAAATCCTTCTTTGTGGACAGCTTGCAAACCATCCCTATAAGTCCACAGGCTAAAGCTCCAGATAAGGCTGAGGCACTGCCTCCTCCAACTGTAACGTCATCTGTATCTAAAATCAGCTCTAATACACTTTTATAGTCCATGCTTTTCTCCTCTTTTCTTTCTACTAAATTAATACTATAAGGGCTCGCAAAATGCAAGCCCAAAAGTTTTATAATTTTATAAAATATGCAAATTATTTATTGCTCGTCCAGCAATCTCTTTTCCAATATTTGATCAATGCTAAAGTTTTCTATCTGCAAGTAATACTCAGCAACATCAAGAAGAGATTTCATAGGTATAGTTCCGATTACTTCGCTGCCAACTACATTCACACCATATCTTCTCGCTTCCATCTTTATCATTTCAAAGGCTTGATATACAGCTGACTTTTCATAGTTTACAAGGTTCATTGAAACCTGTGTTTGATTTCTTTCTTCAAGCTTAAGTCCTATAGCCTTTACATATCTAAGTCCGCCACCTAAATGTCTTACTTTTTTTGCAATTTTATCTGCGACTTCAACATTTGGTGTATCCAAGTTTACATTGAATGCCACGAGAGGAACTCTCGCTCCTACGGCAGTAGCACCGCTTTTTGAATTCATTTCTTGAGGCCCGAAGTCCGGCTTCCATTTATCTTCTTTAATTTTTTCAAAGAAACCTTCATATTGTCCTTTTCTTACAGATGCAAGATTTCTTCTATCTTCCTTTGTGCATGCATCCTCATACAGGTACACAGGTATCCCCCAGCTTCCAAGCTCAGCTCCTACCTCTTTAGCTGTTTCAATACAATCACCAATAGTCACATTAGAAACCGGAGTAAAAGGAATAACATCTGTAGCTCCCATTCTTGGATGAGCGCCTTCATGCTTTGTCATATCAATAAGTTCCGCTGCTTTTCTCGCTGTATTAATTGCAGCCTCCTTAATCTTTTCCGGTGATCCAATCATTGTTAAAACTGTTCTGTTGTGATCTTTGTCAGATGAGTAATCTAAAATTGTAATACCTTCAATTTTTCTTGCCTCATCAACAATTTTTTCAACTAAAGCTTCATCTCTTCCTTCACTAAAGTTTGGCACACATTCCATTAATTTTCTCATAATAACCTCTCTTTGATTTTACATTAAATTTTCCACAAAGGTTTTAATAAACCAAATTGTTTGTGGCTGATAAATTATATCTACTAAGAATGCTCCGACTATTGGAACAATCATCATTGCCTTTCTGCTCATACCGTATTTCTCATTAACAGCTGTCATATTAACTATTGCTGAAGGAGTAGCTCCTAATCCGTGTCCAGCAAGACCTGATACCATAACTGCAGCATCGTAGTTCTTCCCAAGGATTCTGAATACTACGAAATATCCAAACAGCGATACAAGCAGTACTTGTGAGAATACAACTACAAATACTCCGCCTATCAATCCTGATAGCTCCCAGAGCTTTAAAGTCATTAATGCCAGTGATAAGTATAAGTTAAGCATTACATTTCCAATTTCATCAACCAGAGTAAAGTCGAATCTATATAAATTTGCTTTTTCGTTAATATTTCTAAGAATTACGGCTACAAACATTGCACCTACATATGTTGGGAATCCCATGTTTATCAATTTACTTATCCAACCGGCAATAATAGAACCAAATGCCATGCAGACTAAAATAGCTGCCACATTTTTAATTATATCAAGTGAACTAAGTTTATTCCCAGAACTTGCATTTATATCTGTAACAGAGGTATCGAAACTTGAATCATCCTCAGGCTTAAGGTTATACTTAACAATAAGTCTTCTACCCAGCGGCCCACCTATAAGGACTGCTGATATCAGACCGAAAGTTGCTGCTGCAGCTCCTACCAGCGGCGCAGCTTCATATCCCATTTCAGAAAATGTATTTCCGTAAGAAAGCGCTGCTCCGTGTCCCCCGATCATAGAAATAGCACTGGATAACAAAGCATACGGAGCTTCCAAACCAATTACCTTGGATATAGCAATGCCCATTGTATTTTGCAATATTGAAACCACACCTGCAATAAGCCAGTACACAACAAGTAATTTACCGCCCTTAACAAGCAGCTTATAGCTTGCTCCAAGACCTACTGTTGTAAAGAAAGCTAACATAAATGCATTTTGGAACATGTTGTCAAAGCTAAAAGCAAAAGTTCCGGTCAAATGTCCAAGCCACGTAATAAACATAAATATGAATCCACCGATTACAGGTGCCGGGATACAGTATTTGTCTAATAATTTAACTTTATTCTTGACAAAATATCCCAAAAGTAATAATGCCGCAGCAAATGCCAAAGTAACTGTTGAATCAACGCTAATTGATATAAGTCCTTCAATTAATTCAAACTTCATAATATCCTCCTTTTAGTTATCATATAGATTCGGGCTAACGATTTCATTCGTCACTTCTTTCACCCATACTTTCTCTATAATAATTAGCAAAATACAGGCCAACTTTTTTGTGTTCTGAAAAACCTCTATTTTTCAGTTAGTTTAAATATTTAGAAAATATAATTCGCTTAATTTCAGGCAAAAAATACCCTGCAAAATTTGCACAGTGCAAATTTTGCAGGGTATTTGTATGAAAACAGGCATAGAAGGTTCGGTTTCTATGCCTGTTAAAAATCAAGTATTCTTTTTAATTCTTTAACCCTATTCCGGCTTACAGTAATATTCATATCTTGTATCTTTATTAGATATGCACCATTAAACCATGCCGTCACTTCCGTAATTTCATTTATATTAACAATATAATTTCTATGGCATCTGAAAAATTTTGAAGGGTCAAGCTTGCTCTCTAACTTTGTAAGAGATTGATTATACAGGTAATCCTTTTCCTTTATACGCAAAAATACCTCTCTATCTTTTGCGTATGCAAACATCAAATCCGACTGTTCGAAAAAAATATATTTTTCATCAATTTTATATGCAATCCTGTTATTATTTGCGGATTCTGTATTAGATTCATGCTCCTTGGCTTCCACCGTTTGAATCATCCTTTTTACAAGGTCAAGTTTTTTTCTTACATCTTTTTCTGAAATTGGTTTGAGGATGTAGCCAACCGCATTAACCTTGAAAGCATCTAATGCATAATTGTCATATGCTGTAACATAAACTATGTATGGCGGGTCTTGCATCTCCTTAATAATCTTTCCAATTTCAATACCGTCCATACCTGGCATCTCTATATCCAACAAAAGAACATCTGGTTTGTTATTAGTGAGCATTTTCAACACCTGAGTTCCATTGTTAACAGGCGGCATAACGTTAAAGTCTTGAATTTTTGAGACAATGTAAGTTAGTTCTTCACGTACATGCTCTTCGTCATCAGCTATCAAGATATTAATCATTTTTGGCCTCCTCCCCTACTGTATGAATAGGAATTTCAATAACGACATTTGCACCGTTATTATTTGAAATATCAAATATATAGCCATTACCATATATACTTTTCAATCTCGAATTAATATTGTTCAATCCAATTCTTGCATCTTTTGTTATCATATGTTCTCTAAAATTCCCTATAATTTCACTGTTAAATCCCCGTCCATTGTCCGTAACGTTTACAATAAGACGTTCTGCTGCAATTTTTGCTGAGATTTTAATCTCAAGCATATGATTCTCGCTCTCCATCATACCATGAATTATTGAATTTTCCACAAGAGGCTGTATTGCAAAAGTAGGGAATAAAACATCATATACTTCTTCCTGTACATTTATAGATAAATTAATTCTATCTCCAAATCTAGCTTCCTGTAAATCCATATATGATTTAATAAGCTTCAGTTCTTCAATAAAAGGAATCATATCCCCTCGCTCACTAAGACTTCTTCGATAAAAATCAGCCAGATCGATTATAAGATCTTGGGCTTTTTTCGGGTTCATTCGCACCATGGTTTTAATAACATTAAGAGTATTGTATAGAAAATGAGGATTTACTTGAGCTTTCAATGCATTGTACTCTGACTTAATCAAAAGCTTTTCCTGATCGTATATTATTGAGTTCTGAATCTGAAGGCTCAGCAACCCAGCGATACCTTCTATCATTTTAATATCTGTCGGTACGATTTCATTAGTAGGCTTATAAAAATGTAATTCTCCTGTTATTTCGTCATTGAGCCACAAAGGAGCCCTAATAATTGAAAAATCCTGGTAATGATTGATTTCCGACCCCTTGTCCCATTGACTTGAAACAATATGACTATCGGTAGAAAACTTATGTCCTGTATATGTAACTTCACCGCTGACACTTACAAGAGCTACAGCTGGTATGCCAACATAGTCATATATAATCTGAGCAATCTTCTCCATGCTTTCTTTTGTGCATCCTTCCTTCAAAAATATCAAAGTACGCTTTGCTATTTCCAAGGATTTTTCAGCATAGTTGGCACCTGTTAGGTTCTGGTTGTACTGAATGTCCTTGATTAATGATATCAACATCACAGCACCGATTGGGTTAATGATAATCAAATTTATACCTACCATTGAAAAATACACACCAGATAGTATTCTGGGCTGCAAAGAAAAAAGAATCATAAAAAGATTTATCAATTCTATTGACAAGGCCCATAAATAAACCATATATAGTTTTACTTTCCTTTTTTTATGCACTTCAAAGAAAAGTCCTCCTGCCAACCCAGCCAACAGAATTGTCAAAGCATCAGGTGCAATAGTAGCATTCTCAACGGTCAGGCGAAACAAAGCTCCGATGATACCGGAAATAGCCCCTACCATTACGCCGCCAATCATTCCACCTGCCAAAGGCCCTATGAAGCTGCTATGAATTTTAATACCGCTAAAGACTTCCATTGCAGTTACCGTTCCAAGCATGGTTAACCCACCGAAGAAAACACCTATTAATGCCTTTTCTTTTGTGGCAGCTATTTTCAGAATTGTACGCTTAAAACTTTTCAACTTGATTATTGGATATGCAGCTAATGAAATCAATGCTACTATCATTAAGTTTTCAATAATTCTTTCCACGACTGCCACCTTTCTTGAAGTGAAATATCTGCATTCATTGGTTTAACTATATCACAGGTATTATTATAAATCAATATTTGGAGTCGGGCTGCAATGACTCTCCTGTCTATTTATAATTGCAGCCTATTTCTTTAAGCTTTTCATCTACCCAAGGACGGTCGTAAATACCGTCATTTTGTATCAATTCCAGCAATTTCGCTTCTTTTTCCTCCAGTTGTTTTACCGCTTTTAGAATAGCCGGCGCTTCTGAAGGGTTTATTGCAATCACCCCGTCTCTATCTCCAACAACTATGTCCCCTGGATTAATAATTTTCCCGCCTACTACTACCGGAACATTAATCTCCCCCGGGCCATTTTTATAAGGTCCATTAGGCGTACAGCCTCTTGAAAAAACAGGGAAATCCATCTTTCCAATAGCATCTGCATCTCTGACGCAACCATCCACCACAATCCCCGCAATACCTCTGCTTCGGCAATATGATGCCATCAATTCACCTAGAATTGCGCGCTCTTTGCCACCGCCGGCATCAATAACGATAATATCACCTGGTTTGGCAAGGTCCATCGCTTTGTGAAAGTACAAATTGTCACCTGCCGGCACACGTATCGTATAAGCCGTACCGCAAAGGCTTAATCCATTCATTGAATTAATGTCAGCGTCAATGGCAGAAAGTCGATTCATACAATCTCCAATATTAGCCACAGGAATTCCTCGAAATGCTTCTACCAACTCTTTTGGCGGGCGCTGAAACTCCATAATTATTTGATTCCCTACATTATTCATTTTCGGCTCCTTGATAATTATCCTCTTCCGCTTCACCGGTAATAAAGCCATTTTTTATTTTTTCCCTTTTTCTATGATTTGCAATGACTGGCGAAACTACAGCCAACACGATCATCAACATTAGTACAACACAAATTGGTCTTCCCAGCAAATAAGGTATTAGGGATCCCTTTGCCATAACCATGCTTCTTCTCAAACTGCTTTCAGCCAATGGGCCTAAAATCATAGCCAACACTACAGGTGCAGGATGAAATCCTGTTTTCTTCATAGCATAACCTATTAGACCAAACACCAACATTACGTATACATCAAACATGCGGTTATTGATTGCGTATGAACCAACAATGGAGAAAATAACTATACTTGGAAGCAGTATTACCAAAGGTACATTTGTAACCTTAACTATATGCTTAGCTGATAAAAGTCCCAGAATTCCCATTAGGATGTTTGCAAATATTAATCCAATAATTACTGAGTAAGTTATAGTGGCATGCGTCGTGAAGAGTTCTCTGCCAGGCACGAGGCCTTGAATCATCAGGCCGCCAAGAAGAACTGCCGCAACAGCACTTCCCGGTATTCCCAAAACAAGCAGAGGAATAAGTGCTCCACCGGTAACTGCATTGTTTGCAGCTTCTGGAGCCGCAACACCTTCAATGCACCCCTTACCAAACTTTTCCGGATTCTTTGACAGTCTTTTTGCTTCATTGTATCCGACCCATGATGCAATATCTCCACCTGCTCCAGGCAACATTCCTACGAATAATCCAATCAGTGAGGAAATACCTATTGTTGGAAGTATCTGTTTGAGAGTTTTCCACGAAGGAAGTACCTTTCCCTCTATTTCACCTATCTTCACCTTTTTCTTATCTTTGATTACTTCAAGCTGTGTCAACACCTGTGAAAGGGAAAAGAGACCTATCATTGCCGGAACAAGAGCTATGCCTGACTCAAGATTTGTTAATCCAAATGTAAAACGGGGAAATCCGGTCAGCATATCCGTTCCTATCAAACCTATTATGAGTCCAAAAACACCTGATAAAAGCCCTTTCACTATTGAATCTGTAGCCAGACTGGCAATGATTGTCAGCCCAAAGACAGCTATAAGGAAATATTCGGGATTACTGAATTTTAATGAAACCAAAGACAACGGAGGAGCTAAAAACAATAATGCAAATCCACTTACAACACCTCCTATCATAGAAGAAACAGTAGAAACACCTATAGCTTCCAATCCTCTTCCCTGCTTTGTCAGTTGATAGCCGTCAAGTGCCGTGGCAGCCGAAGAAGGTGTTCCCGGTGTATGAAGCAAAATAGCTGATATAGATCCGCCGTATATTGCCGAAGTATATATGGCTGTCAGCATAACAAGTCCCGGAACGGCTCCCATGCTAAAAGTCAGAGGAATCAGCAGAGCTACAGCCATAGTAGCACTTAGTCCGGGCAGTGCTCCTACAATCATACCTGCAACAACTCCTGTGATCAATCCTATAATTGTAGTTGGTTCTAATAGTTGTATCATTACATCCATAATTATATTAGACGTCATATTAATCTTCCTTTCTTAAAATAGCAATCCTTGCGGCAAAGGCACATTGAGCTGAGCAACAAAAATGAAATATATAAAAATGTTTAAGGCTACTACAGTAACTCCAATTTTAATTACAGACCGCACTTTGTTTACAAGCATGAATGCTATTATGAATAACGCCGTAGCCGTAAAAAAACCAGTAACATTCATTAAAACTATATAAGTAATTATCAACCCTAAGCCTATCCACATTTCTTTATTGCCAAACGAAGGATTTTTTTCCTCGCTATTATTAATCTTCCTTCCATTAAATACTAGCATCAATCCTAGCACTCCGAACAAAACTGATAATGCTTTAGGAAATAATGAACTTTGAGCTGGCAAATTTCCCGTCATACTGAAAAGCAAAATGGAAAATGCTATAATTGCAAGCCCTGAAAAAAAATCTATCCTATTCTTCATAAAAATCTCCTATTTGTTATGGGGTTCTTCATATTGAAAAACCCCAAGTTTGTTTAACACTCTTACCACTCAAGTACATCTTTTATTTCGATGATATTTTTCTCGTCTTCCTCTAAAAACTCTCGATACTCATCTCCTGAAATCGGATATACCATATATCCCAATTCTTCAATTTTCTTAATTTGTTCAGGATTGTTTAAAGCTTTTTCAAAAGCATCTATTACAATTTTAACTTTTTCTTCATCTACACCCTTTGCAAAAGATAATCCTCTAGCAGAAAATGTTACAATCTCAGGCAATCCTGCCTCATTTAAAGTTGGAACATCAGGCAAAAATTGACTTCTGTCAGGCGCCATTACAGCCAACGCGCGAAGTTCACCGTTCTTGACAGCTGTTGCTACACTTCCTACATTATCAAAATATACATCCACGTGACCGCCTATAACTGCCGCAAGCATCTCGCTTGTCCCACCTTGATGAACCGGTACAAAGTTCGTTCCAACTGCATCGTTAATTCTAAGTTGTGCAATGTGGTCATCCCCTGCATAACCTGTCGTAGTTGCAGTTACATCATTTTCTTTTGCATAAGCAATTAAATCCTCAATAGTTTCAAATCTTTCATCATCAGCTCTAACTGCAATTGCTCCATAATCCAATACATGATTAGAAATAAGTTCAAAATCATCAAGGCTGTTATCTCTTCCAAATTCAGGGTTCAAATAACCAGTCATCAGGTTTGGAGTGTTTATATACCCGATAGTATATCCATCTTTTTCAGCATTTAAAAACTCTGTCCATCCTGTCCAGCCTCCGCCACCAGGCTTATTGATAACATTCAATGGCACTCCAAGTTCAGCTTCAACATATGGCAATAAAATTCTTGCAGCTATATCTGTATTACCTCCCGCCGAGAAAGATACAATAACGTTAATCGGCTTGTTTGGGTAGCCCTCCTCAACAGTGCCTTCAGCATCGCCAGAAGTTTCAACATCTGCACCTCCATCGTTTGCTCCGCAGCCAACAACAAACAACGTAAGCATCAAAACTAATAAAATTGAAATAAACCTTTTCATATTACTCCTCCTAAAATCTTCAATTAATTTACATAAGTATAGCACTATAACCAAAAACGTAGTTAATTTAATTGACCATGAGCATTATTTCTCTACAAGCGGTATTAATTAACCTACCAATGACATAATAATTTCCTTACAAGTAACATTACTGGTAATAAAAAGAAATTTATACTTGACAATTTCCACACTACACTTGTAGTGTTGGAGGTGGTAGAATGAATAAGCAAATAAATATATCTGATTCAGAATGGAAGGTTATGTGTGTGCTTTGGGAGAAACATCCACTGATGTCCAGCCAAATAATTCAAAGACTAGAAGCGAATAATTGGAAACCTAACACAATTCATACGCTTCTAAGCAGATTGGAGAACAAAAAGATCATAGGGGTAGAAAAAAAATCGAGATTTAAGGAATACTATCCCCTTGTGTCCAGAGAAGAATGCCAGATTATAGAAACAAAATCTTTTATAAAAAAAGTATACGACGGGTCAATTAAGATGTTTTTATCAAGCTATATTAATCAGGATAATTTATCACAAGATGATATAGAGTACTTAAAAAAATTAATTGAAGAAAAAGAACTAAATAGGAGCAAGAAAAATGATTAATATATTATTTAAAGAAATATTTCTTGCTTCTATTATAGGGAGTATATTATTTGCCTTTATTTCTTGTATGAAACAGCTTTTAAAAAAGCTATTAGACGTTACCAGTTCTTATAGACTTTGGTTTTTAATGATACTGTGTCTTCTGATACCCTTTATACCCGTTAATGCACCAGATTTTATAAAATATAACACCCCTAAAGCTGCAGAAGCACCTGTTGACAATATTGTGAAGAACATTAATGCAATTGAAATTGTTCAATTAGCTAAAGATAATATTAACAAGAATGCTTATGATAAAGAAATAGTGCTAGGGGATAAAACCAACTTTGATATTAACGTTTATGCTTCAATATGGCTATGCGGCGTGATGGTATATCTTATTTATATGTGTGCTGTTAATTATAAAATAAGAAAAATGATTGCAGAATCTAAACAAGATTTAGATTCTGATACTTTAAATGTATTTAATAAATGCAAACATAAGATGGGAATAAAAAAGGAAATCACTATTGCGTCTATTGAAGCTATTGAGCAGCCATGTATTTACGGCTTTTTCAAACCTGTTGTTTTATTATCGAATAAATGTCTGGTAAAATTATCTCTTAGTCAAAAAGAATATATCTGTATACATGAGCTGTCACATTATTTAAGAAAGGATAATTTGACTAATTGGCTGTTAATTGCTCTGAGAATAGTATATTGGTTTAATCCAATTATCGGATATGCAATTAATAGAATGAAAGAAGACTGTGAATTAGTCTGTGATGCTCTAACATTATCATATATTAATTATAATGAACATCAAAAATATGCAATGACAATAATAGATTTGTTAGATTCAGCGTTAAAAACTAGATATGTATTAACAACAGTGTCAATTATTAATGGAAGAAAGAGAATAGAAAGGAGAATTAACATGATCTATGATTTTAAAAATCCAACAAAATTAAAGAGATTTGCCAGTTGTCTAGTAGCTTTTTTAATAGCCGGCGTGAGTATCACAACAATATATGCTTTTAATAATGCTGAAAATAATTTTGAAGATGCAGTTGAAAGCAATATAACTAATGAGAGCAATGCTGATAAAAGCACCCAGGAAATGACTTTTACATGGCCTGTTCCGAGCTATAAAACAATTACATCAAATTATGGATTAAGATCCCGCTCGGTTTATTGTACAGAAGAAATCGATGGGAAAGAAAATATTGTATATGAAGAATGTGAAATTGGTAATATAAAAATATTGGCACCTAAAATAGAACAAGATACATTAGATAACAGAGTTGCTTTTCACAATGGGATCGACATACAAGCACCAATTGATGAAAAAATTGTTGCATCTGAAAACGGGACGATTTTATACAGCGGATTTGATAACGAATACGGCAAAACGATAATTATAAACCATGAAGAAGAAAACTACTCTATATATGCTCATTGCAATAAATTACTAGTAAAAGAGGGCGAAGTTATAACTAAGGGACAAGAAATAGCTAAGTCAGGATCTACAGGCCAATCTACAGGGCCTCATGTTCATTTCAGTATTGTTATGGATAATAAAATAAAGAATCCAATGGAATATTTGAATGTTGAAAATCTTTCTGAAGAGAATTAAACTTCTATAATTGAAACAAAGACAGTTATTTATATAAAAAAGCATATATAAATACAGATTACATACCGCAAAAAGTAAATTTCAATATATCTTTACAATACAGTGGTTCTAATTTTTTAATAAAAAGCGGCAAAGCTTGCAGCCCATTAAATAGACCTAAAGCTTTGCCGTAATTAATTTCATAATTTCTTTTTTGGATTTTTCATCTAATATCTCACTTGAAAAAGCTGCAGCAATAAATAAAGATATTTCCTCGTTTTTATGATTTCTGATTCTTGATTCATGAATATATTAAATTAAAGGAAATATCTACGAAATGATTGGAACCCATACCTCAATTCTACTATTCCCTTTCTCATCCATTTTTTCACCATATCGAATGAAATCCACTCGCGCTTTATCATTGAGTTGGCAATTCGACTGTGGAATCCATTCCTTATAAATGTAGTCCATGACTGACTGCATAGAATCCTTTACTTTTCCCTTATAGATAAAAACAACATATTTGCCTGCCGGTATTTCCAACACACTCATATCCAAAGCTACTCCTTCGGGCTCACTTACCTCCACTGCAGCGTAATAATCAAAAGCTAGATTCTCCTCTTTAAACATGGAATTGTTAGAATAGTCGTTGACCCCCACAACAAAATCTAAATCTATCCTATTTTTAATCCTACTCTTTTCTTTGTGCAACTTGTTCCATAGTCTCGGAATCACAAAAAAGCCTTTTTTTGTATTTGCCTTAAATCCCACAAGATAAGTTTCTTCTTTTGTAATCATTTCAATATCCATAATTCGGTCTCCCTTTAAATTTTTAAGGTTTCCACTCACTTCAAATTTCAACTGAATCGGATTAAACTGGTTTTTGCGACGATATTTTTGCGGAGTCTGTTTATACATACTTTTGAATGCAAGCGTAAATGCCTGTTGCGATTCATACCCAGCATCCAAGGCAATTTGAATTATCTGTTTATCTGTAAAAATCAATTTTTTTGCTGCTTCTGTTAATTGTCTGCGTTTAATATATTGGTGTAGTGTTATACCAACTAACCCTGTAAACATACGATGCAAATGATATTGCGAATATCCCACTGCATACGCAAGACTTTCCAAGTTTATTCCTTCGGTAATATGTTCTTCTATATAGTCAATTAAAAATTTGATCACCTGTTTATTATTATCCATGAGTATCACCTCCCCATTTATAGAATACCAGCACAAGCTACTTATTTTTTCATATTTCTTGCTATGCATATATATTTTTTCTCACATATGATTTTATCAATCTTTTCTTCTAAAAGCAAAAATTCTAATGGGTTAGATTATTATCAAGTCTCGGCAACGCTCGCCGAGGCACTGAGGTAGATGGGCATTTTGGTCACCTCTTTTTACAATAGTCTGAAACAATACAGCGCTGACATTTTGGAGTAGCTGTGCAAATTTCGCCAAATCCGGTAGCACAGTAACTCCAGATAATAGAATCAATTTCTGCCATGGTTATATGAAGGACATTACTTATTTCCTCCATAATATCTGCAACCTCTTGCTTTGTAGCAATGGGAGATTGGCAAATCCCCATTCTGTTCGAACCAAGAAAGCGGCAAATGTGGATATCAGGTTTTGCTCCATCAATCCCAACATTGCGTAAATATTCCCAAGCTAAAGCGGTACCGATATAGGCTAGCTTATATATCCCGGAAGATAAATCAGCTACGATTTTAATGGCGGGCTTTGAGGTAACATAAGCGTCTAAAGAGTGGTATTCCTTTTCTATTTGCTGTAACATGCAAATATTTTTTGCAAGATTGTTCATTTGATTGGCAGTACATCGGCTTCCGCATTTTAGCATTTTAATTCCTTTTATAAAATAATCGGAATTATGTTTCAGAATTTCATCACAATCATAGTCAAAAAACAAATTATCTATTTCTTTTAGATGTTGCTCCACTCGTTGCCATTGAACTTGCGCGCTTAGTTGAGAGTAAATAAGCCCACGCAAATGTTCTTGAAAAGTAAAAACTCTTCCATTTCTTCGCTCAGCCACATAGTTTGGGAATGAATTCGAATGCAAAAGATTATTTCGCAAAAGATATTTACGCATTGTGAGAAGAAATGAGTAGTCTTTTTCTTCATATACCTCTTTCAATAGTATTTTCTCCTTGAATCCCCCACGCTTATCCGCCTTTTCTTGGCGGATTGTTTCCAGCTGCTCTATGGAAAAACCCCTTGCTTTTATGATTGCACGCATTACCTCAAGCATATCGGCAAGTTCTTCGATGTCCTTGCTTTCTTGATATTCGGCGAGTTCCTCGTTTAGCTTTTCATCAAGCATCTTTATGTATTGTTCATCAGATAAAATTTCCGTGTTATAAGCCTTGCCGTCAGCTTTTATTATCTTGGGGATTTTATCACGAACTAATTTGTTGTAAACTTTAGTACTCATCTTTTATCCTCCTCTATTTTACAGTCCAAAATTTTGCAAATTTTTTTCTTAAAATTGGTAGCACATATCCTACTTTCCCATTTGAGTATTTGAAGCAGAATGTCACATCTTTTTTTCTTTAAAATCTTAGCAATGAGCAATTTAAAAACTTTTTGTAGCTTTCAGATATTTGATGCCCATATAACAATAAATCTTCACCCACTGGCAGAGGATTGATGTTATCACTTTCTGTCGTCTTAACACAATTGTGACAATGTTATATATAATAATATCAAATTTTTGTAATTTCTCAAGAGGAAAACGCTAAATAGCGAACACTCAAAATATCGTTGTTTAGTATTTTAAAAATTCACATCATAATAAAGAAACCAACTGTAGGTTTCTTTTGTATTATCCAATATTCTATCTCTATATGACAGATCCTTGCTCTTTGTTTGATTTTTGTAGTTCCGCAACTCATTAACGTGATTTGATTAGACAAAAATAGTGTGTAAAAATCGACTGGTTCCTTGTCCAAAGATTATTCTTTTTCATCAAAATCAATTTTATCCAAAATAAATCATCATTTAGAATGTGAGTAAATGTTGTTTTCTCTATTTTAATATGATTTGTACTGACACCTTAATCACATAATCCTCACTATTATTTACTGCCCAATCCCCAATTACCATTTCTTCATAAAACCATTCACCTAAGATTAGATTGTTATTACCGGCATATGTAAGAATTTCTTTGTAAGTGTTGACCAAATCTTCGTATCCTCCACAATGATATGTAACAAGGTAATCTCCAGAAGGTTTTAAAGTACAATCACAATTTTTCTTATTACAAGGTGTGCGCAAATAAAATATACATTGCTGGTTATAATTTTCCTGCTTTATGTCACAAGTACGATGAATCATGCCAGAAACTGGTCGAAACATTGTATCTCTTACAGAACGCATTAAATTACCAAATGCAAATGTCATTTTAGCGTCATCCGCATTCTCAAGAATTTCGGATAACCGCAGATGTTCTTGCAATTCTTTTCGAATAAAGAATTTGCTTTGTGATGCAATAGCTTGTTCCACACCCTTACGCGTGGCACACAAGCTAGCTTTTATTTGTCGAAGCTGTCTTATCTGTATATCAATTAAAGATTCTTGTTCTGAACATAAGGAAATCAGTTTTGATGGTGAACGATGACTCAAATATGACTTAATTTCTGATAAAGGCATACCAATTGTACGAAGTTGAGTTATAGTGCAAAAAGTATCATATTGAAGTACATGATAGTAACGATACCCGTTTTCATCTATATATTGTGGCACAAAGACACCAATGTCATTGTAGTGAAATAGTGTATGCTTGCTTACATTGCAAAGCTTCGCAAACTCTCCTGTAGATAAATGCATTTTTTTATTTTTCATATAAAAACCTCTCTTGACCGTAGGGTTACCCTATAGATTATACTAAATCTGTTATCATTTCACAATGATAAATACTTGTATTTAACCATATTAAAATTTAAGGGAGAAATAAAATTGAAAATTTTATTAGTTTCAGGAAGTCCAAGAAAGCGAGGTAATACCGCAAAGATTTTAGAACTGGTAAGCAACAAAATAAAGGATAAATTTGATGTCCAAATATGCTATTTAGCGGATTACCAAGTCAACGGCTGTTTGGGTTGTTCACATTGTCAAGAGGTTTTTGATAAACCGGGATGCATACAGAAAGATGATGCAGAAAAGCTACTGTACCGACTAATAGATTCAGATATCATTTTATATGGAACACCACTATATGGCCATTCCTATTCAGGTCAATTAAAGCTCTTTATGGACAGGCATGTTGCACTCTTCAAATTTGTATCAGGCAGCGATAAAGCTGTAAATGAAATGGAAATACGTTCTTTTATCAGTGACAAACCAGTTGGATTAATTGTATCTTGTCAGGGTCCGGAAGAGCAAAATACAGAGTTAATAAAAGCTCAGTTTGATAAATTCTGCGAATCATCTTTAGCTCATTGCTTTGGTAAATATATTTTTCCATGGTGTGATTCAACTGCTAAGCAATCTAAATATGCAGTTGAGACCTTGCAACAGATAATTGATGATATTCAACACCTTAGTGTAATGTAAGCCGTAAAATCGGCGACTGCTATTGCAAAAGAAATTGAGAACTGTTTTTTTGAATAAAAATATTCTAAGCCTGTAGATTGTAATCTACTTAAGGCTTAGAATATTTTCATTATAGACACAATCTGCTGACTTTTCTGATCTCGACTTAATTGTTATTTGTTCACACAATTACTTTCTTTAAAATTTTTCTATAAGGATGAGATATATTCTTATTTTCAACAATAGCCAGTTTGTTCTCCTCAATCATCTTATCTATACGCAAACCATACCAACTATCACTAACACCCAACTCGTAATTTCCCATAATCTTACCAATTAAACGAGCCATAAGAAAATCATCGTCAGGAATATTTTTTGTAATAATGTGATCATAATAATCTTCGGGAACAGAAATCAACTTTCCGTTTACAACAGCTCTTAATGGGGCGTTTTCCCTTACCAAGCCGAACCAACGGGTACTAAACATTATTTTTTCAGATTGAGATAATTGTCTTTCCAAAGGCAGGAATTGATAAAATTTCCCTGGCTCTATTTGCCCCCAGTCGCTATAACTAACAATTTCATTCTCAGATACTTGCTTATATTCCGGTAATGAAACAACGCTTAATTGGCAATCAATATTTCTTAACACATTGCAAATGAAGTAAAATCCGCAAGTCGAATAAGGGGTGTTACTCTTCCAAACTCGTACTGGAACGCCGTTGCTTGCAGCAGACAAAAGTTTTTTCATATCTTCGCGTTGATTTTGAAAAAACTGTTTCATCTCATCATCTCCAAACTCAAACTGTTTCCATATTTTTCTGAAAACAGTTTGACGCTCAATCCCATCAAATTCGCCGGATATATCCCCTATATCCAATGCAAATCCTATATAAACAACATCTTTTGAATCTCCGCCGACAGCCTGACCTTCAAAGTGTTTCTTTAATTCAGCTTTGGGTGGCTTTTTCCCAATATATCCGACAGCTCCGCCAACAATCATGCTTTTTTCATCATAGTTTTTTGCTATTTTCATAGAACCTTTTGTGCTATCACTAAATACGACCTCAAGCATTGTTCTTCCTCCTTATATTAGCTTTATTTTACCCCAAAACATTTAAGTATTACAACTTCATACAGTCAACTTTTTTATTTCTATTCTGTAAATCCTCTTTCCTCCATGCGGTCTGCTTTGACAAACTTAGCCATACCTGTCTTCATAATCCTAAAACCAAATTTTCTGTAAAAATCTTCTTTGCCTGGATTTGAATAAAGAATAAAATTGCAGCCTGGAAACTTATTTGTTATATTTTCAATTAAAATTCTTCCTATTCCCTTTCCCTGGTATTCTGGCAGTACCGCAACATCATAAATAGCCGCCTGCTTTACACAATCAGAAATTGCTCTTGAAACTCCAATTAATTTATCATTATCAAATACAAATACAGCGGCCTGGCTTCCTAAAAAAGCTCTTTTGCAAATTTCCGAATCTGTACCGCTTAACCCCGCAGCTCCCAGCAGAGAGCTCACTGTATTCCAGTCTATACCTTTTGTTTCAAATTTAATATTTATATTCAATTTTACCTCCAAATTATATGTTATATATCAGGTGAATTTTTACATTATTTTACCATAAATGCAATAAAAAAGATAGAAAAATGCTAGGTGAACTTAGCACATTTTTCTATCTTCAAACTTTACTTCTTTAAAGTTGCATTTTTTAAAATATACTCACGTCATATATTCCAATAGTTAATCATTTACAAGGACTCACATAGTTGAAATATTTCTATTTATTTTCAGATATCTCAACAAAACGCTTTATTACTGCACTAACCTCAGCTCTTGTCGCTGTACCTTTTGAGTCAAACCTGTTGTCTTCCCTTCCTGAGAACAGTCCTGCCATCTGCATCTGTTTAACTGCATTTTTGGCATAATAGCTTATTTCTTCATTATCTGCAAAGCTGTTTTCTGCTTGTAATTGTGGAAGCTCCAAGCCTATTGCCTTTGCGTAGTTTGCCATAATCACTGCCATTTGTTCTCTGGTAATAGCTTGCTCTGGTTCAAAGTAAGTATCTGATGTACCTCTTACAATTCCATTTTTGCTTGCCCATTCTATAAACGGCATATAGTAAGCATTTGAACTTACATCTGTAAAGTGACTATCTTTATAACTGCTTACATCAGCCTCTGCAAGTCTTCCAAGCACAGTAACAAACATTCCTCTTGTCATAGACATATTTGGAGAGAATTTGTCTTGGGCTGTCCCATCAAAAATTCCCCTTGAAGTTACAAAATCAATAGCATCCTTTGCCCAATGACCTTCAATATCTGTAAAAACAATTGTTATATCCGATTTATATCCCACTGCAAATTTTGAAAAATGGTCTGTCACAAAATTTACAGCTTTGATTCTTTCATCATAAGCAGAGTTTGGCATTTCCTGAATATCGCCATCTGCATTGATGTAGTAGGCAGCTATATTTTCAGCTTTTTCATTTTCACCCAAAACATACGGAATTGAGACTGCAATTTTACCTTTGCCAAAGTTTGTTACCTTAGTACCGTTTGTACCTATAATGGAAAACTCAAATACAGGACGGTCACCAACTATCTTCTTTGCTTCGGCTGAAAGGGTAGTTTTATCTGCATTTTTAGCAGACACAACTATATCTCCATTTATTTGCTTCTGGATAATTTTAAGCGTTTCAAGATCAAGGATAATTGTCCCTGCTTCGCTATCAATGCTAAACTCCTTTACTTCTTCTTTTACAAGCTTATCTATAAGTTCTTTTGAAAGATTGCCGTCTTTTCCAGCAGATACAGTTGATGCTTCAATTTTGCTTCTAGACTCATTCGCTTCAGATGGAGCTTTCTCATTATTAGTGGATGAATTTACTATGCTAAGTTTGCCATTTACGTAACTTACAGTATAATTTTCAGCATTTTTAAGCACACCGCCACTGATATTGATTGTATATTCACCTAAAGTACCAGTATCGATTGCTATTGTAGAAATTTCGGGTAATAAAGTAAAGCTGTCCTGATTTACAAGTCCTTTTGCAGTAAAGGTGAACTTAGGAAATTTACAACCCTTCACTACCTCTTTGTCATCCGCCTTAACAATAACGGCTTTTTTAGCTACTGTTATAGAAGCGGTATGCTTTGCTTCGTTGTAATCTAAGTCTTGAGCTTTTATCGCAGTTATGTTTACCGTGCCAGCTTTATGAATAGTAGCTGTACTGCCCTCTATGCTGATAATACTAGAATCTGAGCTTTCAAAGCTCACAATTCCTTTACCGTCTCCACCAGTAGTAGAAAGTGTAAAGCTGTTGTCACCATAGGTTTTACTTCCTATCTGATTTAGGTTAAAGCTTTTTTGGTCCTGCTTACGACTATCAAAGCTTAATTCACTGCTTATCGCGGTTTCATAATTGTTATCTCCGCTGTATATAGCTTTTATCTTATATATTTGATCTCCAATACCTGTATACATATATATTGCTGTATCATAATTGATTGGGACAGCTTCTGCTCCCAAAATCTTTATAGCCGTTCCGCTGGTGCTGTCTACAAATTTTATCGAACCAGTTGGTATATGTCCATTATCAACCTTAGACATTGTAGCCGTAAGTACCGCCTTGCGGATTCCATCATCTTCTGAGATGGCAGCGGTCACTATTACCTCCGGTGTTGCCTTACTTACAGAAAAAGTTACTGTATTTCTTTTATAATAATCATCAATAGGCTCATAATTCTTAATGGTTTCAACACTTGGCGTAAAAATTGCGCTAGATGTATTGGTGCCTCCATTTACCTCAGGAACTTCATCGCTATCTTCCCAATCAAAGTGCCCGTATTCAGTGCTGCCGCCTTTCAGTATGCTTGTGGACAGCTTCTGTCCATAGGTAATATCTGTTGCTGTAGGAAAGACTATACTTGGTGCCTCCGCCTTAGCAATGGTAATTTCACGAGTTGCACTCGAGGCATTATAGTTATCATCTTCCGCCTTGGTGGCTGTAACAGAAACTTTACCCGCTCCCATAATAGTTGCAGTATTACCGCTTATAGATAGTATACCGTTACCTTCCGAAACAATATATACCACTTCACCAGTTCCGCTGCCCCCCGTAGTGGAAAGCGAAAACTCCCCATAACCATATTTTTTATCTGTCACTTCAGAAATAATTAGCGGAACTTGCTCTGCTTTGGATATATTTACCCTAAAAGTAGTGCTGGCAGAAGTAACACTATCCGTTTCCCCCAAATCGATTTTCAAGGTGTAAATACCTGCATTAACAGGAACTTTATTCATTTTGTCAATGTCTTGTGTAGAATCTCCTTTATACCATAAAAATGTCACAACACCATTACTGTTAGTTAAAAAGTTGTTTTTTGCCGGTATAGCAATGCAGTTACCGCTGTATGTATATAGAGTTTCATAATCCTTATTTACAATACTACCTGTGAGCTTATTTACCGTTACCATAGCAGCATCGCTATTAACGGTATAACCGTCACAAGTTACGGCACAAAAATATGAATATATGCCCGCATCAAGATCTGGCGAAATAGCATAATTTGAATTTATTGCATTATCAATAGATATACCGTCCTTATACCATTGGTAGGTAACTGTTTTTCCTGAATCAACGGGTTGAGTTTGGACCTTCACGCCAAGTGTAGGAAAATTAGTATAACCATATGTCAAAGCTATACTTTTAGGCTGCTCTACAATCTTTATTGGAGCATAATTAATATTTATTATCTGCGTTCCATATACTCCGCTTCCATCAATTGCAGCTGCTTTTACAGTTACAGTACCTACTCCCGTAGCAGTCAAAAGACCTGTATCGCTTATAGTAGCACTTCCTGTTCCATTCTCTGCGCTCCAAATGACATTTTTTTCTGTTGCATTTGATGGTTCCACAGCAGCAATCATCCGAAGCAATCCACCATCCAGAACATCTTTTGCATTTTCAGCACCAGATACAGTTATCCCACTGACTGGTATAGCCTTTATAGTTATTAACAGAGTCCCATATATCCCGCTTTCGTCAGCTGCAGCTGCTTTTACAGTCACGGTACCTACTCCAGTAGCAGTCAAAAGACCTGTATCGCTTATAGTAGCACTTCCTGTTCCATTCTCTGTGCTCCAAATGACATTTTTTTCTGTTGCATTTGCTGGTTCCACAGTAGCAATCATCTGTAATGTTTCTTCATTGAATATGCTTGTATTCTCACTGGATACAGATATATCACTAACTGGTATAGCGTTAATCGTAATTAAAATGGTTCCATATACTCCACTTCCATCATTTGCTACTGCCTTAACGGTTACAGTACCTGCTCCAACAGCAGTTAAAAGACCTGTATCATTTATAGTCGCACTTCCTGTTCCGTTCATTACGCTCCATGTGACACCTTTTTCCGTTGCGCTCGATGGAGTCACAGCCGCAGCCATTTGCAGTGTTCCTCCTTTTAAAACGCTGGTAGCATTATCTTCAGCAGATACAGATATGTTCTCTACAGAAGGAATTTTTTTTACTATAAAGCTGGTTACTTCCGTACCATTGGCGAAAATGGTTATTCTTGAGCTGCCCGGCTCTACATCTGCAGGGGTTACACAAACTGTGCGCTGATATCCGCTTCCGTGAAAGATTATTTGGGAATCTGGAACAAAAGTAGTGTCAGATGAGGTTGCTGAAAGAGTAACACTTTCCCCAGCATAACCTATCGTAAAAGGAATGTCTCCCGTGCTGTCATTAATTGTCTGATCTCCGATTGGTGTCATTTTAGGCAATCCGGCGCTGTTAATCATAAGATTTACATTGCTAATTTTACATCCAGATGTTCCGCCCACTTCCACACGAATTATACGTGTGCCGGTAGGAATTAAACCACTGCCTACACTGCCTGATGAAATTTTATTACCGAAAGAATCCGTAAAAATTACATTTATGGCTCCACCATTTGTAAGATTGCACGATGTCGTATAAGTAAGAAAGCCAGCATCAATCATTTCACTAAACTTGCTTACATTAGTGGTCTGGTACATAAAATAAGGCGAATTATAAACGTGTGTAAATGCTCCTCCGCTAATATAAAAACGACCGCTAGGATCAGTCCAGCCATTCAGAGAGTTCCCCACACCGTTAACAATAAGATTTGTATCCATTTGCACGTCACTATTCACCGTAACAGAAAAGCGTGTAACCGCAGTTTTTGTACCGTCTGATATTGAAACCGTCACCGTAGACTGCCCTTCCTTGCCGCTGACTGCAGTAAGACTTAATTCTCCATGCCCGTCAGAAAGGCTTGCTGAAATATTAGAGTTTGGAATAAGCGACGTATTTGAAGAAGCCACAGATATTAAAAGATCTGCAAAATTCGTATCATCATCACTTACAGAAAAGCGAATGGGTCCAAGTGTTTCACCTGATACCATCCTTTGGTCAGGTATGGAAGAAATAACTGGCAGAGATGATATGTTGGGTGAAATTGTTAAAGAAAGGTCGTCAAACGCAGCAAGTCCGCAAGCAGAATAAGTACCAGTAATAATCACCCTCAAATATCTAACATTTGATGCAACTGCACCGGAAAGTGTTACCTGTGTCCATGTTTCTTCTGTAGTGGATTTTTCATATACAGGTGTACTTACAACATTTTTGTTCTCATCAAGCTCTTCGACACTTATTTTTGCTATGTTTCCGCCTGTGGCACTAAGCCATCCGCTCAAGTTAAAAACCATCGCATTATTATCAATATCAGCTGCATTTCCACTAATGTCAATATCTTGAAAACAGCTATGAGTGCCTTCTCCCACGGATGCTGATACTGTTGTGGCAAACCCCATGTAATATTCTCCACTATGCGGCACAATACTTAACACCGAAGTAATATCATTACCATTATACTTTTTTTCTATCTCAATAAATGTTGAAAAATCATTAACACTTTTATTAGAATATCCTAGATCACTACCGCTCCAGTAATTGCTGGTTAGCTTGCCATTGTCGTTTGTACCCTCTCCTCCCGGATTAGCTAATAAATTTGTGTTCAGTTCCGCAGCATTTGCGTATAGCGCTGAGCCCAGCAAAAGAATTAGACTAATGCTAAAGCAAAGCAAACCTTTTAGTGTTTGATTCATTATTTTTCCTCCTGTTTACCTCTTAAAATAACCTTGTGTATTAAGGTAGCATTTTGTCAAGGTATTTTCAAGATGTTATGATCAAGCGGTAGAAAATTTGCACAAGTGGTCATACTTTTTTTAGAATTTGTGGTATAATGTTGAATGGATTATTATATGCAAAGGAGGGATTTCAAATAATCGCAGCAATCATAGATGATATGGCGGACGAGTGTGAAGTGCTCCGCAGCCTTTTGAAGCAATACGAAATTGAACAGCAGCAAACGATACAAATCAAAGAATTTTACAGCGGCAGGGAACTGCTTCATGATTACATACCTGGCAGCTACGATGTTGTTTTTATGGATATTTTTATGAACAATGAGAACGGCGTAGACTGCGCACTAAAGCTACGACAGCTTGACGATAATGTCAACCTTGTTTTTCTTACCACCAGCTCGGAATTCGGCGTAAAAAGCTATGATGTCCGGGCAGCAGATTACATTGTAAAACCAGCCACGATTGAAAAGATCTCTCGGGCGCTGCATTACTGCAAAATTGCAGAATCACAAAGCGAAACCTCCATCACAGTTACCGCAAAACATCAACCGTTGGAAATTGCCCTGAACCGTATTCTTTATGCCGATTACCAGAACCGCTCCACCTGTATACATTTAAAGTACTGCCTTATTTCGGTATCAGGAAGCTTCTCTGAGCTTTCCGAACAGCTAAGCGATTATCCGCAGTTCATCTCATGCTTCAAGGGCATTGTGGTCAACTTAAATGAGGTGCAGGGACTTGGCAGTAATTATCTGATCCTGAAAAACGGAGAGCAGCTGCCAGTCAGCCGGCGTTTGCATAGGCAGGTACAGCAAAAGCGTCTGAGTCTTTCCGCCGGTTCGCTGAGAGGTGATATGGTATGAAGCAGATACTTTCATTGATTTTAACTGCCATGCTGCTTTTGGTCATGCCCGCTCCTTACGCACTGGGAGCGATACTCTCAGATGATCTGGATGATACCATACACATTTCCGTACAGGTAACCGCTCCGGTGCTTACCGTAACACCTGCGGCAATTACCCTAACCGGCTTTGATGAACCTGACCGAACTGATGCAGTGGCATTTGCCGTCGGAACCTCACAGAATGAGCTGTCAGACTGGTTCTCTGATTCTGTTACAGGCTTTACCGGCTATGATGCAGACGGAAACCCCTATGATTTGATATCAGGCGAATGGTATTTGGATGCAGTTGATACCGACACAGTCGGTGTGTACTATGCTTCGACGGCACCCGACCTTGGAGCAGAATATATTCTGACTGACGGTGTTTCTCTGCCACGGCAGCTATGTGCTGTTTCCATCCAAGCGCCCGGCGAACCAGATATCAACTGCTGCGTAGTAGGACGCGGCTTTCTACACTTTCCGTGGGTGCTTTCATTAGAACAGGATGAACAGTTAGATGAGTTTGTTGTATGGCTTCGGCAAAATGAAGGAGAATGGACAAGTTTAGGCGATGGCTTCTCGTTTACTTCCGGAGATTTTCAGCTTTCTCAACGAATCCTTACATACGGAAGCACTTATGAGCTTAAGGTAACCTATCCAGGCGGTCAGACCAGCGTTTTGTCCTTTCAATATGAAGGAGAGCTTAGTATCCTTGATTATTCAGGAGGTGACCGGGATGGCGGCGACGTAAAAGGCAGCGATTCCGGTACAGGCACACAACCGGCTCCAACCATTCCGCAGATGCCGGTCGATTCTCCCGAGGATGATAATTCTGACAACAGCAATAAAGGATCTGTGAAGGATAATTCGTCATCCAAAGAAAAGGAAACACTGCCGAATTCAGACTCCCATTTGCAGGAGGAACATGGTTATTCATTCGGTGAATCCCAGCCTTCTTTAACCGCTCCCAAGACACCAGACAGCTCGCAAAATAACGAAAATTATAACAGTAATAATACTTCATTGGTTCAGTCTGCTGTAGTAAAAAAATCGGAAGCCGAAGCTCCTGGTACTCCATCCGGATCGGCAGTATCAATATATTCTGACACCTCTCTTTCACATGAAGCAGAGGGTGCTTCTTCACCCGAGCTGTTTAACTATTCAGTGTCACAATCAAATGGCAGCGACAAAGCAGTTATAAAGCAGGTTCCTAATGATAACAATATGCCGCCGGAGAATCATTCCAAAGCTCAAGTATTCGCCACTGTTGCAGAATCATATTCTCCAAACAAAACTGTCATTTCCGGTCTTCGTCTGCGAGATCTTTGCGCCGATGGAGAAAGTGTCGTATTTGGTGCCGGCAATTTAACTGTAAGTATTCCAAGCGATTTGCTTATAGCTCTGAACCTGTCGGATTCGGATACTATATCCGTTAAACTAACCCAGCCGGAAAGCAATCAAATTATGCTTTCAGTAGAGACTTCCGGCAAATTGGTTACAAACCTAACGGGAACGGTATTGCGGCTTCAATATATACCACAGTCGGAAAACGCAGATATAACCGTCCAGAATGAAACGGGAGAACAGATTACAAATGTTTTCTATGACGGCGAGCTTCTGCGCTTTGCAGCAGATGTGACAGGAACTTATACAATTATAGAACCATCAAATACACAGGAGGCGCAGAAAGATATGTCGCCTCTACTTCCCATGTCAGGCGGATTGATTTTGGCTGCAGGAGGAATTATATTTTTCAGGAGGAAACGCCATGGATAAAAAAACATTTTTATTACGGCGGTCTTTTGCGCTGTTTCTGACGATTGTCCTTTCCTCCACTATGTTTCTTGCCTTATATCACTTTGACAACAAGTACACAAAAAACGCACCCCAAGCTATTAACGGCGCGCTTTATGTATTAGAGACGGACTGGACAAATACGCCCATACGCTATCTTATGGACGGTTGGCGTTACTATGCGGATCGCCTGCTGACACCAGAAACTCTACAGCAACAGGGTGACAATTATCAGTACCTATCCATAGGAAATAATTCCAACTTTTCTATGGGTGAACGCCGACGCTCCCCTCATGGAAGCGCAAGCTACGCCTTAACACTGTATCTGCCGGAGGAAGTGCACACCTATACCATTGAGCTTCCGGAAATCTATTCCGCCTACCGGTTTTACATTGATGATAAGCTGAAGCTTCAGATAGGCGAGCCGGACATAATAGAATATCACGATCAGACCCAATGCCGTATGATTACCTTTGAAGCCTCCGGCAAGATAACACTTCTGCTGGCAGTCAGCAACCATTCTTGGATATATAGCGGTCTTGTTTATCCTCCGGCCTTTGGTGAACCGCTGAATCTAAACACCACTCGTGGAATTCGAATTGGTCTTTGCCTTATTTTAGTCACTGTGACACTGATGCTTGCCATTTTTAGCTTTTATCTTGCCATTCGTAACCGGCGCATGAATAATATATGGTTTTTTTTCCTTTTATGCATGGCAACCGCAGTGTTCAAATCCTATTCCGTGGTACATGGTATCCTGACGCTGTCCATTCAACCATGGTATTCCATTGAATTTGTCAGCGGGTATCTGGTAACACTGCTCGTCATTATTCTTCACAACCGAATTTGCGATACAAAAATATATGCGCAAATTATCAGTAGCACTTTAGCAGGAGTGGTCTGTATACTGGCGCTGCTTTATGGATTGTTTGCCGCACATCTGACGATGTCAATGATGCTAGCTTTTTCCAATCTGGTTTTTTGCTTCAAGCTGCTGACAGCCGTGTATCTTTTGTTTACTGCCGCGATAGCTGCACACCGAAATATAGAAAAAGCTTCGATACTGCTCTACGCTGATATTGTATATGCCTGCGCCTTTGTATGGGACCGCCTCCTGCCAAATTACGAGCCTGTCTTTAGTGGCTGGTTTCAGGAATGGGGCAGTTTAATCCTGGTGTTCGCAACAGGTATGGTTCTTTGGTACGACATAGCCATGGGATATCGGCACAGTCTCGTCTATGCTGAGGAACAGCGGCAGATGAAGCGTCAGCTTACAATGCAAGTGGAACATCTGCGACAAACGAACCAGAAAGTGGAAGAAAGCACCAAACTGCGCCACGACTTTCGTCATCATCTACGCACCCTAATGACGCTTTCCGAGGAGGGACGCCGGGATGAACTTGAAAACTATATTCGTAGCATTACAGCCATCAACGATGGCACCCGGATTGGCCGTCTCACTGACAATATCGAGTTGGATGCGGTGGTGCAGTATTACAGCAACCTTGCACAGTCAAGCGGCATCCAGTTCCGAGCAAGGCTGCAGATTCCCGCAAAGCTGCATTTTCCCATTGTTGATTTATGCGGTCTTCTTGGAAACTTGCTGGAAAATGCAGTGGAAGCTTGCCAGCGCCAGGAAAATAAGGATAATGCTATCTTTATTGCCGGACGCACACAGAACGGACAGCTTGAATTTGTTGTAGATAACAGCTTTGACGGAAAAATTAAAACCATAGGCAAAAAATATTTATCCTCCAAGAGGAACGGCTTCGGCCTTGGAATTTCCTCCGTTTTGGAAACCGTAGATCGATATGGAGGCGTAATCAATCTGTATACCGATGAAAATGGCTTCCACGCAGAGGTGTCCCTCCCCCTTGGAATTGAAGAAAGAATTCCTTTGCCTGTGTAATCCCGTTCGTAATAAAATCATAGGTAAAATGTATTGAATACATTTTTGCCCTTGATTGCATACAATTTTAATCATAAAATAGTAATGCACTAAATATTGTATGGAAATAAATGTGAACTAAGGAGTGATTAATATGCCTATGATTTATTTACCCAGTTGCAAATTTACAGAATATTCCCCAGAATCCAGCAAGAGAATTAAGAGCTTTCTTCCTTAGCAGACATTACAAATTCTCCTGATATATTCTATTTAGAAGTACAATTTATTTCTTTATATGTTTTCATTAAAATTATCTCACATAATCTATATTTTTGCTATATTTTAATAAATGTAATTTAATTTGTAGATGATTTGTTGTTTAATAGTTTGCTTAAGATGTTCATATTTAACGTTTAAATAGTTTATAAAAGGACATTATTTAATAAAAATAAATTTTATTAGTTAGTTGATATCCTTGCTTATTTCCTAAACATTATTAATTATTTTTAGATTTAAAAAGTCTAAAACCAAATCCAAAATTGAAACAAGTGATAGAAGCTTATTTTGTTTTTCTCATGCCGTTTTCATCTAGCTCGTAACCATCTATGGTAGCACTTCTTGCAAGTGAACCGTCATCATAGAAATAATACCATTTACCTCCGATATCCCACCAGCCTGTGATCATCTGATTGTCGGAATAATATCTCCAGTTTTCTTCGTCTTTAACCCAGCCGGTTTTTAAAGTGTCATCAATGTTGAAGAAATACTTCACACCACCAATGTTCTGCCAACCGGATAAAACTTTCCCGTCCTTGTAATAGAAGTACTGTCCGGCATCATTCATTGCCCATCCATTGGCGGTGGCAGGATTAATGGTTAACTTGATGTAGCGGTAAAGCATGGCAGAAACTTCGGCACGTGTTGCACTTAACTTAGGATTAAACTTATTTCCGTTATCACCCGTCATGATACCCGACTGCTGTATTGCTGTAACAGCATCCTTATAAACGTCACCGATGTCGCTGCCATCCACATAGGTAGTTTTTTCGCGTATTACAGGCAGCTCATAACCGATAGCTTTGGCATAGTTTGCGCAAATTACCGCTATTTCCTCACGGGTAACAGACCGGTCAGGTGCAAACTGCTGATTTCCAATTCCTTTAACAATACCATTTTTATATGCCCACTCCACATATGGCTGATAATATTTATCCTTTGGCACATCGTCGAAGTTGCTCGCAGTGTAATCCTTAACATCTGCGCCAGCCATCCTTCCTAGCACAGTAACCAGCATTCCACGGGTCATTGCAGCATCTGGGTCGAAAGTGGTATCCGAAGTTCCGGAGAGAAGTCCACGCCCGACTGCATAATCAATGTATTCCCTCCCCCAGTGACTGACAATATCGGTAAATTTTGCACCTGGTTCTGTATAGCCTATACCGTATAGCGATAAGTGATCAGTAGTAATAATCAAGCTGCTGCTACCGGTATCATAAGCAGACCCAGGTATTCGTTTTACATTTCCCTCCGCATCAACGTATACACCAAACAGATATCCTGCCGCCTCATTTTCATATGGCATATAAGAGATTGAAAGAGTTGCTGTTCCACTGCCAAGATCACTTACACTGACAATTTTTCCATCATTGATATAGCTTATATTTACATCGTACACATACCGGCTGTCTATAAGTGTCTGCGCCTGTTCAGAAAGTCCTGTCGCCGGATCAATGGTTATAGTTACATCCCCCGAGCTTTGGTTCAGAATTTCCTTCAGGGCTTTAAGATCAAGGCCAAGAGAAACTGTTGTGCCGTTTATTTCAAGCTCAGTTACTCCGGCACTCATAAGGCTGTTCAAAGCAGCTCTGCTTAATGTTATCCCCAATGAGTCTTGCTGAAGCATAGTGAAATCCAATGCAACTGAAATACCGTTTGATGTCTTACCATAATCCTTTGCATATGCCTGTGCCTTGGCAATGGCATCCGCAATAACATTATCTGGTATGTTTTCATTTTCTGTAACAGAAATAACTGCTGTTACCGGCTGTCCCGGATTTTCCTCCGGCGCAATCAAAATGCTTGATACAACCGGCACGGCAGATGTTCCCGCGGAATTTGTCCCTGTCGATTGCTGTTCTCGTATTATCTGCGCAAAGGCAGTGGTAGATATATTGTCTGCAGAATCCTTTGACTGAAGCAGAATGGTAGCACTTTCTGCTGCGGTACGCCATAAATCCGCCGGGATTAATTGCCCATTCAAGGTAAACTCTCCATTTTCGTCTGCTATCACCTGATTGTTTTCATCGAGGTTGTTAAGCTCAGCACCGTTTGTTTCATCCGCCGTGATAATCGGTCCTGCCAGCATTACCTTCGCATTGGACTCTGTAACGCCGGTAACACTAAATGTACCGGTATTATAATTCGCCCGGAATGAATCGCTGTCCAACGTAATCAACGGTGGCACATTATCAAGCCTCAGCCCCAGATAATCCACCGCAACGTCCCCCTCTGCGTCTGTCACCGTAACTTTCAGATTGAGTGCACCTTCAAAGTCCTCAGGGGTTTCAAAGATAAGTGTGGAGCTGCTCATATCATTCGACTGTGCCAGCACAGCTCCGGCCGAATCCTCGTCAATATCCATACGTGATACAACGATTTTTGCATTTACATCAGATTCGATGATGACTTCAGTCTTATCCTTAATGTAAAGAAGCTTCATAGTGTTTTCGCCATCATTGACAGGCTGCGGTATATAAGTAAGCTGCGGGAAGCTCGCCTTAGGTAAATATTGTTCGCTGCTCTGCACTTCCGCACTTTCAGCAGGAAAGCTTTCGTTCTTGCCGTCCTCATCCTCGTCCATGAGATATCTGAAGGCTGTTACGCCGATTTTATAGTCTTTATTTGCATCCAACGGAGAAATCATGTCATTGTTATTTCCCGCCGTGACAGCCATATCGAGACTATATGCACCATCTGCATCCTTAATCAGTTCCTCTGACTTCAATAAATAATTCGCTCCTGTGGTAATCCAATCGCTACCGTCTTTCTGATACAGCCTGACGTAATAACCATCCGCTTCAGGTCCGCTTGAAGGCTCTTTCCAGATTGCGCGCATAGTCTCGCTACCTACGGATTTAAGCTCAACATCCTCAGCCATGTGCGGTTGGAGGGTGTTAGTATAAATAACTTTCTGACTATCACCAAGTTCATAATCATCTGTTTTTATGAAAGCAATTTCATCATCTTCTACATTTCCGTCACCGTCAAAATCCTCATTAATTTGCTCCAGCAGCACTGTGGTTGCATAATAGCTTCCTGAAGGAACTGCACCGCCGGAAAGTGAAATAACTTCTCTGATTTCGCCGTTATCCGGGACTTCGCTCTGCGAAATAAGATAATCTGTACCACCCTTTTCATCTCCGAGATAGATTCGCAGAACGTATGATGTACTAATGTCCATATCCTGTACAGTACCTGATAGCTCCCCTGCAAGATTAATATTCATGCTCGTAATAGAGGCATAAGGGCTTGCATAATAGCAAACAATATCAAACGGTTCTTCAGATGAATCAAAATTCCATGTTCCTCTGTTTGGCAGCTTCAGCGTCACATAATCATCCCCCAAGACTGTGTTTACCTCGTCCGGGTTGGTTATCTCACCATCTTCGTTATACTCGGCAAGTATGGCTGAAAATGTTGTGCTTCCTGAACTCCTAATGCTCATGCCGCTTAACAGCTGCTGAGGAGTTGCACTTGAACCCTGCTTCAGTATCAAAGATAATGCAAGATGATCAGAGTCAAGAATGCCATCTGCAAATTCAACCTCATATCTTTTTTCTGTGTCGTCTGTTTGAGTTATAGTAACACCTGTAACTCCAGAATCATATATACCTCTGCCTGCTATGCCAGTTGGAGTTGTACTGCCGGATTTTTCAGCAATCATACCCAGCTCTCCGTCCCATGTGCTTGAAGCAAGCAGAATAATATTATCATTAGTTACAAGAATTCCAACCTGTTCCCCGGTGTCTTCATCTAGCAGAGCTTGTTTGTAAGGGCTGGGATCAAAGGGTTCAAATTCATCCCACCAGGCTCCAACCCTAATTCCCACATCCTTATCCTGGAAGATATAATAAACACGGAAAGGAAGGCCTATAATACTTCCTGTATAAGCCACGCCGCCATAGCCAGAAATATTGTGAAAGGCGCTTCTGGCTGCATCGCTCACCGAGGTATTTGTAATGGCAAAATCAGTCTGTCCGCCCATGGCAAGTGCAATCTCCGCACTGAGCAGCTTAAGATCACCAAATGCCCATGCCTCCTTCGGAATTTGCACCAGTCCATAAATCTTGCCGTCTGCACCAAGCACTACGTACATCCTCTTGCCCCCTGAAGAATTGCCTACTCCGGCAAATGCCGAAGCATTGAACTCACCCCCGGCTTTAATGAAAGGCTTATTCTTTGTAACTACAATATCCAGCTTCATGCCACCATTAACCATGAGGCCGGTATAATTTATGCCCTTGTAATTGCGCACATCTCCGGAAAGCCCCATATACCAGCTATACTTATCAATAATAGGAATTTCCAGAATTGTTCCGTCCGAAAGTGTTGCCTCGTAATAGCCAGCTCCAAGGGTTACTTTATACCAACCTTCAATTACCTCCAGCACGCTTCCTTTTGCACCAATTGTAAGCTTAATAGGTGGAATTGCAGAATAATCGCCGTTGATAGTTTCTGCCAGATTGCTGAAACCGCCGCTCAATCCGTTGAGCTCGGCAACCACAACCGGAGGCACCATTGGGACACCAACTTCAGATGCCACACTAAGTTCCAATGTATTAGGAATAAGTGCACCTGTATAAATACGCTTCAGCTCCAGCTCTCCTTCTGCCTCTAACATGTCGAACACGTTAACTTCAAGCTCGAAGGCATAGCGTTCCTCTCCGGGAAATGTATTAATTTCTGCTGAAGCACTGCCTATTCCAAGCCCTAAAAGTTTTTCCATATCAACATTACCGGATGCCTCCACTCCAGTAATACCAAAGGTATTGTTTTTAGTTCCCATACCCAATCGTTTCATATCTATACTAGCCGCATCAATAAAAGGTGTGGAAATACCCATTTCGCCAGTGAAAATTAAGTTGCCACCCGTAGTTGCCGTGACAGTCTCTAACCTGCACTTGGCTCCTGGTATGTCGATATGAAGAATCGCACCGTTTTTGTCCGGGTCAATATCAATTTTTAGCTTTCCGTCGATATACGAAAATCTCAGGCTGTCATCAGAAATGGATTTGGGCTTATAGAATTTAAAGGTAGGTGCAGACAGATGGACATTCTGTACAGTTACCGTTCCGTTGGATGCTACAGAAAACCCTCCGCCTTCCGTCCACGTGGCAGTTAGCGAAGGCGAAAGCTGAACCGCATTATTTTTAAAGATAAATTTGCCGGAAACCTGCTCAAAAGTACCGCGGAAAACCGCAACCAAATTATCGCCGTAACTGGATTTCAATTCAGTCTCATTTTTCCCGGGCTGAGCCGAAAATGTGCTTCCGCTACTAACAATACCCAAGCAAGCCGCATCTGCCGGAATAGACACAGGATCAGCGGGAATATTCGAAGCTCCAAGCTCATACAAATCGCGGAATCCCCACAGTGCCCATGTTGATTCGTTAAAATAAAAATCATGATTGACACTTACCGAAGAATTATTCTGCGAATAACTTAGCGAATCAGCATATCTGTTTAAGTGTCCACTCACACCGGAAAGCAGAGTGGGTATCCAACCCCCTTGACCGTCACTGGCCCACGCAACAGCCGTCGCATATCCATCAAGAGCTATAAACTGGTTTGCATAGGAAAAGGAATCAGTAAATACTTCGGTGATATAATAGCCATCATACGATGGATCCATATTATCCGTAGTTGAATATAGCGGAGCCGAATAATGAGTATAGCCTCCGGTACGATCAATATAGTCATAGGCATATGTACTGCGGCCCAGACGAATATTGCCCGCAACACTGTGACCGGCACTTCCAAAACTATTATGGCGAGTCATTACGCGTATGCTTGAGCCTTCGGGAACATTGATGATTTTCGCTTCGGAAAGTACTCCCCAGGTTTTTCCCGAATCATAATCATCATGGCCTGTTATGTTTCCACTAGTTCCATTTGGTGCTCCTTTGTCAATCTGCACCAGCTCGTACGTAATCTTAATTATTGTTCCGTTTTCAAAATATAAGTTCTGCACTAACTTGGGATTTTCCGTGTCAGACTTAATAGTCATACTTCTACTGAGTGGAAATATCTCACGGCTCATATCCGTACTTATGGGATCAATTTCTACTTCCCTAATTGTCTGGGCATAAAATGCGTAGCTTTCCGTTGCACCCATTCCCTTAACGTCATTCAATGTTTTCTGAGACGGCACAGTAATTAAATTGCCGTCCTGCTGTCTAATATAAAATCCGATGTAAGAGTTTTGAAGATAATAGTAACCGTCCTTGTTTCCCGCTGTAATTCCACCTACATCCCGGTCCATCGCTCCCACATAGGCAAATGCAGAAACAGGTAACAAGGCCGCAACCATAACTATAGTCAGAACTGTTGCTATTATCCTCCTAAACATAAATTTTCGTTTCATCTTATTTGCTCCTTTCGTGAAAGGGCATAAAAAAACCCCTATTATAGTTTTCAATACTATTATAGGGCAAAATTCCTTTTTTTGGTAGTGACCTTTATCTCATAAAAAGTCACCTTTTTATTTCCATGATGTATGCAGCAAGCTCGTCACGACCAGATATATTTAACTTATCGTAAATCTCCATCATAATATTTTTGAGTCTTCCCACGGAAATATAATGCTTCTCAGCTATTTTTGCGTATGGAACGTGTCGCGCCACAAGCATAGCAATATGGTATTCTCGCAGAGATAAAACAAGCGTGATGTTATCCTGTGCGAACTTATTATGAAAGGTAATCCAGTTCTTAGCAGTGCGATTATATTGGCTGATTATAGCGTCGTAATAGTCAGGAAATTCCTGCTTCAGGCACTGCTCAATCAGTCCGCCCAATTGGGTAATAACCTCTGCAAAGGGTGTAATAAACCCGTGAGGTAGACAAATACGCATAACCTCCAGGAGCCAACGTCTAGCCTCCTCTTCACGTTCGAGATGGTAACAGGCGATGGCGCAAGTTACTCGTAAATAGATATCGGCAAATGTGATTTCTTGCTCCGACGCACTTAAGGTCAATGCAGTTTGCGCCACGTTTAGCATGGCTTCATACCTGCCTACGCAAAAAAAATATCTAGCCTGCAAATAGGATGTGTAAGGCTTTTTCAACACCGATCGATCGCTAAAATCCCCTTCTTTCAACCAATCAGGAACCATATTGGGTAGTGTTGCACTTACAGCGACACTGGCAAGAGCTAACTCTGCAATGGCGACTATGTCGCTACCTCGATTAGTTTTTATGCATCTCTTGAGATAGCTTTCAATTTCCGTGTAAGCATGGTAATTTCCCAAACTAATGAATGCTGCAACTGCAATCAAGGATGATCGAAGCTTTGCTGCTTCATTCCCTTCGGCTCTTTGACAGCAGCGTATAGTTTGCTCAAAATCACCGCGCAGATAGGCAAGCTCGCTTTCATATTGCAGCTGATGTTGCTCCTCTTTTACAATATTTAAAATCGCATCGGGATTATGAATGGGCATCGGTACACAAGTGGCATCGATTAAACGTTCCAGATCAGAGGGTTCAGAAGACATACCATCTTGAATACGTTTTTTCTTTCTGCGTGGGTCTACAGGTTTTTCTGCATCGGCAGCAATCATCCAGGCTCTGCCAAACTTCTTGGTACCGGGAATTCGCCCCTGCTCACAAAGTTTCTGCACTCTGCGCAATGATATATTCCATTTTTCTGCCACTTCCTTGGCAGTGATATATCCCACATTTTCCATAACCCACTTCACCAACTTTCAATAATTTTAATCATCTTCATTATATACGCAATAGCGAATAGAATCAATTAGGATATAAAAAAATTTTACTAACATTAAACTCACTTTTTCTATTTAAATATTGAATGTCATCCTGGCACAATTTTTAAATGAGGACAGACGCTTTAACGCATCTGTCCTCATTTTATATCGTATTTATATTATATTTTCACAGAATCTCATCAATATCGTTGCAACCTGAGCACGAGTAGCACTGCCTTGAGGTTCAAGAGTAGTATTGGTAGTGCCCTTTACTAATTCTGCCTCACAAGCCCAGTCAAATGAGGTTTTAGCCCAACTGCTGATATCATCGGCATCGCTATAATTATCAATGCTTGCAGTTTATCTACATTATATCCTTTATACTTTGCATAATTATATAGACCCTCTTTTACGTCCGAGAAATTTATTTGTTTTTCATTCCTTCCTCTGTTACAGGATGAGTATAGCCGCCTGACATATTTTCACCTGTCAATGTACCAGAAGCACCGTCAATCTTGGTTCCTCCTTCGGTGCTGTTTTCATCATTGCGGTACCATTGATAGGTAAGTGTACCGCCGTCAGAAACTGGGTTCACACAGTTGTAGTCAGTTCTTTAATTATCTGCATAGGTGTTAACTATTTTTTTACTGCAAGACAATAATTTACATTATCAAACGCCGTCATAAGATGTGTAGGATTAACATGATTGTAGGCCTCAAAAAATTGTTGTGTAATTTCCAATGGTGTTAAATGCTCATAAATTAAAAATCCTTGTTTTAAAAGAGTTTTACCCATATCTTCGTACGAATAGCTTGCAAGCATCTTTTCATTTGCAGAACCTGCCAACAAAACCTGTTTTTTCGCACGCTCTCCTGCTTTCTCAGTATAACTATTATCATCAGGATAATCAAATACAATAGAACTCCCACTTGGTAAAATTGAGCTGAGCACAGTAATCAATTCCTCAAATGTTTGCTTAGAAAGATAATATGCAACCCCGAGAATACTGCAAAAGCTAATATAATTTTCATCAAATGCAGTATTTTGAGTCAACGCTGTCATCCACTGTTCAGTTGTAAAATCTGCTGCAATAAAATGAACATTATTTGGTATTTCAATCTTAGCTTCTTCAAGACGCATTTTCTTATCATTTGCAGTAGAAGGATGATCAATCTCAAAAATCTGTATTTTATCCGCCCAAGAAGGTTGACGATAAGCAAATGTGTCATAACCTGCACCAAAAATTAAATATTGCCTTGTTCCCATCGATACAGCTGTTTGAAGTGCTTTTTCTGCAAAAGCTGCTCTACCAAGCGGTGAAGGGGACAATTGGTTGTCTACTACCCATCTTAGAGCAGCATCTTTTGTTCCTGTAAAATTAGGATTGAAAAAACCAATACCGTCTGCCATACTTTTTGAAATTTGAAGATATTCTTCATCCTTCAAAAGCATCTTGGCAATGCTGTCATCAAAAATTTTAACTTTATTATTTTCAACATGGTACGCTCTTGAGAATGCACTAACAAGTGCCGTCATACTTTTTTGTTCCATTTTAAATCACCTCTTATACTTAATACACCTAAAATTCAAAAACTACAAGACTTGAAATTTTGCTCATTTTATGGTATAGTAAGTATAGAAAATTAATAAAATTTATTTACATTACATATTTTGTCACCAATTTTTATTTTAAAATTAAACTACAAAACAAACCTGCAAGCACATGCAATACCCCCGGTAAATATTACTGATATATTTTTCTTACCAAATTGTTTAATATTATAAACTATAATTCAAAACTTTAGTTTATATATCATAATTCTAAATCTTATTCTTCAAAGGTAATCTGTAAGCTCATCAAAAAAGCTCTCATAGCACAAGTCAATCTTTTGCCCCGCTTTTTATAAAAACAAATATCCCGCCTAATGTCTGAATCACCTATTTTGTAAAAAACAAGAGATGGATAAAAAGCAATATTTTTTATCAAAGTATCACTAATCAGCGCCAATCCTACTTCATTACATGCCATATTAAAGGTTGTAACCTGCTGGCTAAAGGATAAAATAATATTAGGTTTTATATTTTCATTTTCAAATAATTTAACTGATTTTTTATATGTATCTGTATCAGGTTTCATAAATATAAAGGGTTCATTTTTGACAAGGTGTAAAGGTAATATTGGTGTTTTTTCTAATAAATGAATATTTTTCAATATATCATTTTTCGTCAAACCATACGATTTTAATTGCTCATTGCAAGAAAACGATTCCGGTATAGCCAACAAAAGAGTTTCCGGTGTGTATTTAAATTCAACATATTTCTTAGAATTTATTTCACAAGCATCGATCAGTAAATCGATTTCCCCACAATATAGTTTTTCCAGCATTGGAGAAATATCTCCTTCTACAATATTCAATTTTATATTTGAATATTGCGATCTAAACTTTCTAATCTCCTTTGGTAACACATACGAAATCATAAAATTGCTTCCCCCAATAGAAAGATTTCCTGTATTACAATTATGAACATCTTCTAAATAGGCTTTAAAATCCGACTCCGCAGAAGAAATAGATTGCGCTACTTCAATATATTTCAATCCACATTCTGTTAATTTTATTGGATATGTACTTCTATCAAAAATAGGTTCTCCAATTTTTTCTTCCAAACGTTTTATTGTTGCGCTTAAAGAAGGCTGCGATATGTAAAGATTTTGTGCTGCCTTAGAGAAATTATGCGTTTTATAAACTTCTAATATATATTCTTTTGCAGAAAACAAAAAAAAACCTCCTTTTTATTTCAAATCTTTTTTTGAATAATATCATAATGTAGCATCTTTTTTTAATAATTTTATTTTATCAAACTTACGCTAGTGATACAACTTAATTATAACAGATCAATCTATTATCGAAAACTATGTAAAATATATAAATAAGCATCTATAAAATATATATACATATTTATATTATACAAAAACAAAGAGTTGTGCTAATCTGATTATATAAATTATAATAAAATTTTATTTAATTTACTAAAATTTTTGCTTCTATTTGACTATAACATTCCATGGAAAAAACAACTATCAAAATAACATCCAAGCAAAAGTAACTTTCAAAAAGTACAAGACTGGAGGTTTCGAATGAAAATTAGCAAAATCATAATTAATCAATTAAAAATACCATTAAAAAAGCCCTATAAATTATCTAAAGAATACGGCACATTGTTTGATTCTTCTATAATTGTTTTAGAAGTACATACTGATGAAGGTTTCATCGGTTATGGAGAATGTGATCCTTGGCCACTTTTTACAGGGGATACATCTGATACATGCACATTATTGCTAAGAAACATAATTTGTCCTTATTTAATTGGTAAGGATCCTACAAATATTAGAGAAATCCATAGATTAATGGATGCGCTCATCTTGAACAATCACATTGCAAAATCTGCAGTTGATATGGCGATGTATGATATCACGGGAAAAGCAACAAATATGCCTGTCCATAAGCTACTTGGCGGTAAATTAAGATCAGAAATAGACGTTATGTGGTCTCTCGGTGGTGAAACCCCAGAGGAAAGCGTTGCAGACATTTTAAGAATAAAAGAAATGGGTTATCGTGGTTGTATGATTAAAGTTGGCGGTGAAGATTATAAATTAGACGCCGCTCGTACTATTGCAGCAAGAGAAGCAGCAGGCCCTGATTTTATGCTAAACGCTGATGCAAACCAAGGTTGGGATGTAGATACAGCGATTCGTTATGGAAAACTGGTTAAAAATTGTGACTTAATGTTCTTTGAGCAGCCCGTTAAATATTGGGACGTAGACGGTCTTGCTAAGGTTCGTCGTGCTGTTTCTATGCCTATATCTGCTGATGAAGGAATTGTAAGTATGGCGGATGCAAGAAGATTAATTCAGGCTGAGGCTGTAGATATTTTCAGTATAAAAGTTACAAAAAATGGCGGTATTTTACCTGCTTCTGAATTATGCGAATTTTCAAAGGCAAATGGCATCAGACTCTTTTTTAACTCTATGATTGAAGAAGGCATAACACAAGCGGCCAGCTTAGCTGTTGGTGCAACTGCCTCAGCATTGGTACCCATGGGACATGCGTATTTCTCAGTTCAAAGAATGGCTGAAGACATTACAAATTTTAACAGACTAATCCGTCCAAATGGTACTGTTGAAGTTCCTGAATCACCGGGATTAGGTATCGAATTGAACTATACAGCAATTCAAAAGTACAAAGTAGCACAATATATAGTTATATAGGAGGTATGTAAAATGAATATTACAACAATTGCAATTATCATTGCGACACTTTTTGTTATTATAGCAACCCTATTGCCTACATTCATCATGAACCGAAAGAAAAAAACTTCTGAAGAAGATTGGGCGGTAGCAAGTAGAAGCCTTCCAATGTTTGTCGTTATTGGTACACAATTTGCCAGTATCATGGGTGGAGGTGTATTAGTAGGACATGTTGCAAGCGCTTACCGCAATGGTGTTGGTCACATGGTTTATGGCGTTTTAGTTTGCTCCCCCCTCTTAGTTATTATGTTAATCGCTAGATGGTTGAGACATAACAACTTTACAACGATCCCTGAAATTTTTGATAATTTTTGCGGTGAAAATAAAATTATTAAAGTAATTGCAGCGGTTATGACCATTATTGTTCCATTTGGTTGGGTAACATCACAAATTACAGCCTTTGGTAGCATTTACTCAGAACTAACAGGCCTAAATTATAATACTATTTGCATAATTTTTGCTATAGTTAGCTTGCTATTTATAATGCCTGCCGGTTTAAAAACCGTCGCTTGGACAGACTTCATTTTTTCTTGCTTTATTGTAGTATTTATGATTGCAAGTTTACTTTATGCTACAAATATGGCAGGTGGAACAACAGGAATTGTTAACAATGCAGAACCTCATTTAGTATCAATCGGCGGCTCTTTACAAAAAATAGGTTGGAGCACAATCTTCCTGTGGATATTTGCTATTCTTCCCGGTGGTGTTACAAATCAATTATACTTCCAACGTGTATGTGCAATGGAAGATGAATCGAAAGTAAATCGCAGCCTATTTATTTCTTTTGTTGTATCTTTAATCGGTTTCACATGGGCAGTTTATATGGGCATTTCCATCAACTCTGTTAACCCTAATATTGCAGACAACGGTCAGACAGGCTGGTTCATGTCTCAATTACCTCTGCCTTTACTGGCAGCGTTTGCCGCGCTGGTTTTTGCAACATTAATGTCTACTGTAAGTAGTGGTGTACAATCTGCTGTAGTTAATATTACACGAGACATTATCCCCTCATTTAAAAAAAATATTCCTCCTGAAAAGATGTTGCAAATTTCAAGAATGCTTTCAGGCGTAACAATGGTAGTAGCACTTTTAATGTGTCTTGTTTTTACAGATACATTAGGATGGCTAACCGTAACCTACGGTTTCTCTGCAGCAACCTTGCTTTGTCCTATTTATGTAGGCTATGCGTTTCGCAATAAAAATTTCATTACCTCTAAAGGAATTGGCGCAAGCATGATAGCAGGGGCAATTGGTGCAACAACCGGTTTGATTCTTAAAACAACCATAAATTATGCTGCAATCGGTGTTTGTTTATCATTTATAACATTAATCGTTGTAAGTGCAATGACAAGTAAGGTATCAAATAAAGTAAAAAATTTAAACCTTAACAACTAATTATTAAAATTTATAGAAAAAGGGTGATAAAAATGAAAGAACATATTGCAATTATTGGAGCGGGAAACGGCGGTCAAGCATTTGCAGGCTACCTATCTTTGCACGGTCACGAAGTAAAAATATTTGATATTGTAAAAGAAACTGTTGATATATTGAATGAAAAAGGCGGCGTTTTAATCGAAGGCAACAGCAATATAACCGGCTTTGGAAAAATTGCTTTGGCTAGTACAGATATTGGCGAAGTAATGGAAGGCGCAAAAATAATTTTAGTAGTATTGCCGTCTCTTTACCACAAAGATATGGCAAAGAAAATGATGCCTTATTTAAAAGATGGCCAATGTGTTGTATTAAATCCCAACGCATCATTGGGTACTGTTGAATTCAAGAAGCAGCTGGATGATTTAAATTGTACCGCAAACATTATGTTAGCTTGTACTGCGACTTTATTGTTCGCTTGCCGTGCTGTAGAAGTTGGACATGTTGTAATAGCAGGTCAAAAAACAAGTTTTACTGCATCTACATATCCTTCCAGCAGAAATGAAGAAGCAAAAAAGCTCTTTGCAGGTATATTGCCTCAATTCGATTTTTGTGAAGATATTATACGTGTAAGTTTAGATAACTTAAATGCATTTATGCATCCTGGCCCTACAATCTTAAATACAGGTAGAATTGAATCTAAAACACCTTTTGAATACTATCTGGATATGACTCCAAGTCAGGCAAAGTTTGTAGAAAAGTTGGATGAAGAAAGGATGGCAATCGCTAAAGCTTTCGGAGTAAACTGCATAACTCTAAAAGAAGAATATTCAGATATTTATGAAACTCATGGTGATACTCTCCACGAAGTTATTATTAATTGTGAAGGTTACCATGGAATCAAAGGTCAAACATCTTTGAATACTCGATACGTTATGGAAGACATTCCATGCTCTTTAGTTGCAATTCAAACAATGGGCAAAATTGCTGGAGTGCCTACTCCTTGTACGGACGCGATAATTGTAATTGCAAGAGCTATGATTGATGGTATTGAAGAAGGTAGAACTCTGAAAAACCTTGGCCTTGAAAATGTATCCAAGGAAAAATTTATTGCAATGTGTAGGGGTTAATTATCTAAAGCTTAGCATATTCTTCTATTTATAAAACAAAAAGTTTTTCAGCCTCCTTTAAGAATGAAAAACGTAAAAAGAAGGTTACCGTAATCTAATAGGTAACCTCTTTACTTTTAAATTATTTGTACATATAGCTTTAGTGTACACACTTTATGCACTGGTATTAACCACCTGGTTTATCTTTTATCGGGGTTTTTTATGCTTCGACTTTTGCCCTGTATATTTTCTGAACTACCACTAATGTTCCAATCATTAGAACAATGCCTATTGGTAATGCCATTACACTTTGTACAAAACCTGCGATAATGTATGTTACAAAGGAAACACCTGCAACTGTTAAAGCATAAGGAAGCTGAGTAGATACGTGATTAATGTGGTTGCACTGAGCTCCTGATGAAGCCATAATCGTAGTGTCTGAAATAGGTGAACAGTGATCACCACACACAGCGCCTGCAAGACAAGCCGAAATTCCTATAATAAGCATATCTGCAGATATAGTTCCACTCAAATTTACAACAATAGGAATAAGAATTCCGAAAGTTCCCCATGACGTACCTGTAGCAAATGCGAGGAAACAAGCAACTACAAAGATAATTGCAGGCAAAAGAAGTTTAAGCGCAGCCGCACTTCCTTCTACAAGACCAGCCACATAAGGAGCTGCTCCTAGGGCACCTGTCATTGAAGATAACGTCCATGCAAAAGTTAAAATAAGAATTGGCGGAACCATTGCATTAAATCCTAAGGTAATGCACTCCATAAAATCACTGAATGATAAAACTTTTCTTGCAACAATCCATATAAATATCAAAATCAATGATACCAAAGATCCCATTGGAAGACCAACTGAAGCATCGGATTTTGCAAAAGCTTCTACAAATGATGTTCCTGAAAAGAATCCTCCTGTATAAATCATACCGATTATACTACATACAATAAGTATAATTACAGGAAGAACCAAGTCTATAACTCCACCTTTGTCTGAGCTTGCATCCGGAACTGCATTTTCAAATGGCCTATCAGCAGTTGTAAACAAATCTCCCTTTTCTTTGGCGTTTTTTTCATGCTTAAGCATTGGACCGAAATCCATATCAGTAAATATAATGAACAAAATCATTACTATAGTAAGTAGTGAATAGAAGTTATAAGGAATAGCTCTTATGAATAATTCTAAACCATTGTAACCTTCTAAAACGCCTGATACTGCAGCAGCCCATGATGATATTGGAGCAATCATACATATTGGAGCAGCAGTAGCATCTATCAGGTACGCTAACTTAGCTCTTGAAATGTTATGCCCATCTGTCACTGGCTTCATAACACTACCAACTGTCAGGCAGTTAAAATAATCATCAATGAATATTAAGCAACCAAGACCAAAAGTAGCCCCCATTGCACCTCTTCTAGTTTTAATTTTTTTCTTAGCCCATTCACCGTAAGCTTTTGAACCTCCGGCTTTGTTCATAATTGCTACAATAATTCCAAGTACTACAAGAAATATAAGAATACCTACGTTCCAAGAATCAGCTAAACTGGCAATAAATCCATTAATAATCATTGTATCAAGCGCATTAACCGGATTTCCGTTTGCTACAAGTAAAGCACCTACTGCTATACCTATAAACAATGAACTATAAACCTCTTTTGTAATTAATGCTAAGGCAATAGCAATAATCGGCGGCAGCAATGCCCAAGCTGTTGAATATACAGCTGGAAGTGTTTCTTCTGCTTCATCTGCAAATGCTACAACAGTGAACAGCATACTTATTATCATAACTAATGTAATTACAATAAAAATGTGTCTCTTATTAAAATTCATTTTAAAATTCTCCTTTTCTGATGAGCAGGGTTATTTTTTTACACCAATACATTTATATGCAAAAAAATTGAGTCACCCTGACAAAGTATTTCTGCTAATTTTGATAAATCATGTGTCCTAAGCTGTATCCTAGGACCGTAATACTTATTTTCCCCTCCTAATATTCATTCCATCAAATATAATGCGTTAAGCAACTTCATTTTTCTTATTAGTAAATCTTACTCATTGCAAAAATCAAAAAAATGCCATGAGTAAGACTCATGGCATTTATTCCACATATTGCTTACCCAAATGTATTCCAGCACTCCTCGAACAGTCGGGTAAACTGCTAAAGACAGTGCCATGTATTTTTTACATGACCCCAATGTATATAAATAATATACATTTCGGCGACTGTACCTTTCCTTAATTAGTACTCTTTACAAGTCGCAGCCTCTGTAACACATTGTATTCAATTTAAGTAAATACTAACAGATATATCTGATAAAGTCAATGCATATTATGTGATTAATTTTATCAAAACACTGAAGGAAAAATAAAAGCAGAGAAAAGTCCCTCAAACAATTGTCTGAGGGAACATATAATATTCCTATTAAATTAATTTGAAATCTCTATAAACTATTGATTTCAACCCATTTTTCGTGATGCAACTAAAACTTATATGCTTATCGTGTTTTTCCCAAGCTGCTTAGATTTATATAAAGCTAGATCAGCTTTATGAAGAAGATCACTTAAAGAGTTCTCTTGAAAATTACAACCTGCAATTCCGACACTGATGGTATAATAAATTTTATGATTTAAGTATTGAACAATTCTTTCAGAAACGCTCTTTCGTAAATTTTCAGCAAAATCAAAAGCTTCCTCAATCTCCACGGGCAAAAGCACAACAAATTCATCACCACCGTGACGCCCAAAAACATACTTTCCTTCCAAAAAGGCTTGTACTGTATTGACCAAGTCCCTAAGAATCATGTCTCCCCCAAAATGACCATATGTATCATTAATATTTTTAAAATTATCCAAGTCGATAATTATTGCAGATACATTAGGATTGCTTTGGGAATATTTTTGCAATTGCGAATAAGCTGTTGTCATACCTTCGCGGTTATAAATGCCAGTCAGAGGATCAAGCTCCGCACGTTCTTTCAATAATGTTATGTCGGTCAAAACAAGAACGTACCCGAAAAATCTTCCTCCAGACCTCTCCAGCGTATGACGGGCTAATGAAATATATCTTCCGCTTTGTGATTTTGGAAGTTCGGCAGGCAAATCATCAACCGAAATATATAATTTTCCGGGGTGCTTTGGTTCACCAAGTATGCGTTCCAAAATATTAGAACCAATTTCAAGAGAGTCGTAATAGTCCAAATCATTCATCAGTTCTGAGGCACGTCTGTTATATTCGATAACATTACCATTGTAATCAATAACAATAATCCCCTGATCAATAACTTCAAACACTTTATTGAGAGCTATCGGCGTGATTCCAAGGAATCCGCCACTGAGAACCGCGTAGAACAGCAGCACAACACACGGAAGGTTTAAAACCGATATCGGTATAATGATACCTATATCACTTAATACTGTAGATTGTACAGTTGCAATGACAAAAGTTGCAAATATACTTATGATAATCAGCCACAACGGACGCCGCAGATTATTTGATACAGACCTCACAAAAAGTATAAGAATTACAACAGCTATCAAAGGAATACAGAAATTGAAAGCAACTAAGATTGACCCAATTGTTGTTGATTGAACAACAATTGCATGCCCGAACACAGTATCTGTTTGCAGTTCAACACTTATACGCATGATATGGTGGTATTGATCTGTAAAAATAAGAAGAACAGAAACTACTTGGACAACACTTATTATGTATGCAAGCACCCTCAATTTTCTATTTGCCGTGTATTCAATACTGAAATAAAATGTACACAGCGGAGTAAAAAAAACACCAATTTGTTGAATATTTCTTCCCCACAGCATCCATTCAAATGTTGATGCATTGACCTCAATTAAATTTCCTATCACCCATACCATAAAAAATACAACCATGGCAAACAATGCTGGCATGCCCATGATATTAAATTTTGCTCCTGTGTGTATTGCCAAAGCCATAAGCAACAAGCAAGAGGATATTAACAATATGTTTTGCAGTAACCCCATAGACGCCACCTTAGATTAAGTAAACAGTATTTGAAGTATTCGATATGTTTATCATTAAATTATATATTATTTCTACTACTCAAGCAAGAATATGTTAACGATTTTTTAAGCTGAATTTTATACCTTTTCACCGGTTGCCACGTCTTTGACTACTGATGTACTCATTATTAACTCGTTTAAGTAATAACTGCAATTTGATGCCATTCACATTATCAATAATCTTGTCCAGTTCTTGCCTTCTTGTCCGGATAGGAAGCAAAAAAGAGGCGAAGCCTATCGATATAAGCTGATCGAAGACTTCACCTCTTGGATTTCTTTATGTAGTTTTGCATTTATATTATTAAGTAAAAATTATACTCATAACTAATATTATCAATTATACATATATCTTCTTCTCAACGGGAATCCATATTTCACAGAAACAGTCTGCATTAGGCTCTTGGGAGTACAATTCAAAATCGGTATCATCAATCATATTATATTCTGAACTTGGAAGGAACTCTGAAAAAATTTTCCCCCATGTTTCGCCTATGCAATCTCCATTTTCACCAATACATTTAAATACAGCCCATAAAGTAGGATTTACCTCCCATATTGTATATCCTTCCGGCATATTACCACCATCAAATTCCATACCAATCCCATAATCAAAATATGAGCTTTCTTTTGAAATAGGTGCACAAGCTCCATAAATACTATGTTTACTAGTGTTTTGTTTTAGTATTTCAAATGTGCCATTGACGCCGCATTCTTTCCAAAAGTCTGGAATTTCGGTGTTTCCTTCTTCTGAAATTGATTCATTTCTAAACTTTTCAACCTTAGCAAGTAATTTAAATGGTTCTCTTTTTTCAATCCTATAATCCATAATAGTACCACCTTCCAATTTTATTTTAATAAGAAGTCGATTAAAGGATTTTAGCTTAATACCTGCACGCCTTGCTACATTAGGTGTAATGCCGTGAAATCTGGTAAATGCTTTTGTAAAACTCTCAGGTGACTCATAACCATATTTTAAAGCAATATCAATTACCTTTTCATCAGATATAGATAGTTCCTGCCCGGCCATAGATAATCTTCTATTCCTAATATATTCGTTAGCTGTAATACCAGTCACTAAGCTAAATGTTCTATGAAAATAATAGCTTGACACATATATATGCTTTGCAACATCTTCATAATTAATAGGTTCTAATATATGGTCTTCTATATAATCAATCGCCTTTTGCAAGTTTTGAATAAAATCCATTTTTCTCACCTCCATATATAAATTGTACTAAAGCATACCTATTATTTCCTATCCTAGATTGCTTTGATTTGTCTATTTAAATATTAATAACCTTTACTTCGTCATATTTCACAACAACTTTACCATAAAAGCTTAAATTCTTTCTAACAAAAATGCGAATCAATATTCTCACTCTCATTAAAATCATATCTTATCTAAACAGCCTAACTAACTAAGACATATCGTTGACAGCCGAAAGGTTGTGGGGATATGTGTAATGTCATGTACAAATGTATTTGACAAATAAACATTAACATATTTGTTTTCGTTTAAAGAATTTCAAATTCATTCTTATTAAATTTTAATAACCCCTCATCCCGCATATTAGATAACTCACGTGACAGTGCACTTCTATCTACACAAAGATAAAATGCAAGTCCTTCTCGGTTATAAGGTATTGAAAATCTTTTAGAATGATTTATTTGAATTTGTGTATTGAAAAATTCTAATAACTTTTCCCTTGTAGTACGTTTTGATAATATCTCCATTTTTTGATTCAGCATTATATTTTTTCTTGCAATCATTGAAAGCATATTTTCTATCATATTCCAATGAAATGCACAGGCATTATTACAAGTTTTGATGATTCGTTTACAATCAATAAACATTATTTCACAATTCTCAGTGGCTTGCACTGTGATAGGGCATTCATAAATATCAGCATATGCAAATGCTTCTGCAAAAATATCATTGATACCTAAATGAGAAATAATATTTATATTACCTTCTATATCTTCTTTTATTATTTGAATACCTCCTGACAAAACTATCCCAACATAGTGAACTTGGGCTCCTTGCTGTATTATCACATCCTTTTTTTTATAATAATTAACCTTTGCAGATAGGCAATTTAAAATTCTTTCCAAATCATTTAAATTAAAATTATTGAACAATTCATTATTTTGTAATTGCTTAAGATACTTCTTCATAATTCACCTCTTATGTGTTGCAAATGCAACCGACGTCTTATGTTCATTATACTATACTAAGATTATAAAAAACAAGGAGGACTTTAAAATGATTAGGAAAATAATAAAAATAGATGAAGATAAATGCAATGGTTGCGGATTATGTGTTACTGCCTGTCACGAAGGAGCCATTGGTATGGTAAACGGAAAAGCAAAGCTTCTTCGTGATGATTATTGTGACGGACTTGGTGACTGTTTACCGGCTTGCCCAACCAATGCTATCAGTTTTGAAGAAAGAGAAGCAGCAGCATATGATGAGACGGCGGTAAAGATGAATATGGAAAATAAGCAGCCTGAAAATTTGGCTTGTGGTTGTCCTGGTACTCAATCAAAAACGTTCATGCGTAATGTTATTAATGAAGCCAAGGTAGAAACACCTGCAACAATACAAACCCAATTGAACCAGTGGCCAGTACAAATTAAACTAGCTCCACCAAACGCACCCTACTTTAATAATGCTCACCTGCTAATTGCAGCCGACTGTACGGCATATGCATATGGCAATTTCCATAATGAGTTTATGAAAAACAAAATAACCCTTATAGGCTGTCCAAAGCTGGATGAAGGTGATTACAGCGAAAAGTTCACTGCCATACTAAAAATGCATAATATAAAGTCTTTGACAGTAGTAAGAATGGAAGTTCCATGCTGTGGTGGTATTGAAAATGCTGTTAAAACAGCCCTTCAAAATAGTGGGAAACTCATTCCTTGGCAAGTCATAACAATTTCAACTGATGGCAAAATTCTTAAAGCATAATTCATAAACCATTTATTTTTACACCTGCAAATGCTAGGACACCTAAATCTTGCGGGTGTTCTAATTTTTTCTATATCAAAAAGTAGTCTTAATTCTTAGTTTAGGCTATGGCAAATACATTTGTTTCAAAAAGTTTGCCCTGCATCCGTTTTAAAATAATTGTCACTTATTTTGCAAATTGCTTCCTTCGAAATTTCATCCTCATATATATTGATTAAAATATCTGCTTCAACAAAAATTTGAAAATCTATGACATCAATCTGTATATGTATGATGATGTCCTACAATAAAACACACTCTTGAAATTATAGTGTCTTCATAATCAAGCTTTTCAAGTAATTCCTTTGCTAAGCAGGGCCTTCAATTTGTTGATACTTTCCTCAACTCGAATTATATTTCTGCTCACTTAATTTAATTCCAATATCATGAACAATTGCTGTAATTTCTAAAACTTCTTGGTTTAAGCAATCTACCTTCTCCATCTCTCCAATTGTTTTTGCAAAGCTATATACTTTCATAAAATGATTAATTCTTTTCACATCACTTGCATAATATTTAGTCATTTAATTTATTAAAACAGATTTTTTATCCATGCTATATCCCTCCGTTTAAAAAACAACTCCTGACAAAGACTATTGATTGTCAGGAGTTATATATTGTTTATTTACTATTTTATGCCATGAATAACTTAATATCATCCTCAACTGTACCAATACCTGCAATACCGAATTTCTCAACCAAAACCTTTGCCACATTAGGAGACAAGAAGCCAGGTAGTGTTGGTCCTAGATGTATGTTTTTCACACCTAAATACAGTAATGCCAAAAGGACAATTACTGCTTTCTGTTCATACCAAGCAATATTAAAGGCAATAGGTAACTTATTGATATCGTCCAGACCGAAAACTTCCTTAAGTTTTAGTGCTATAACTGCTAGTGAATAAGAGTCATTGCACTGACCTGCATCAAGTACTCTTGGAATTCCACCAATATCACCTAAATTCAACTTGTTATAGCGATATTTAGCACAACCCGCAGTAAGTATTATAGTATCCTTTGGAAGATTTTTGGCAAATTCTGTATAATACTCTCTTGACTTCATTCTTCCGTCGCACCCTGCCATAACAAAGAACTTTTTAATTGCGCCAGACTTCACGGCCTCAACTACTTTGTCCGCAAGTGCAATCACCTGATTATGAGCAAAGCCGCCTACAATGCTTCCTGTCTCAATTTCTTCTGGCGAAGGCAGTGTCTTAGCAAGTGCTATTATTTCTGAAAAGTCTTTTTTGCCATTTTCATCGGCTTTAATATGCGTGCAGCCAGGATATCCGGTAGCTCCAGTAGTAAAGATTCTGCCCCTTACTTCTTCGCTCCTAGGCGGAACAATACAGTTCGTTGTAAAAAGAATAGGACCACGGAAGGATACAAATTCGTCAAGCTGTTTCCACCATGCGTTTCCGTAGTTCCCAGCAAAGTTGTCATATTTTTTGAAAGCAGGGTAATAATGTGCAGGAAGCATCTCACTATGGGTATATACGTCAACACCAGTACCCTTAGTCTGCTCAAGAAGTTGCTCTAAATCAGTTAAATCATGACCTGAAATAAGAATGGCAGGATTATTTCGCACCCCGATATTAACCTCGGTAATCTCAGGATTCCCAAATCTCGTTGTATGTGCCTCATCCAACAAAGCCATAACCTTAACACCATATTCTCCCGTCTTCAGTGTTAATGCCACAAGATCCTCAGCTGTAAGAGAATCGTCTAGTGTTGCTGCCAATGCTTCGTAAATAAAAGCATTAATGTCTAAATCCTCTTTTCCAATATTCTTTGCGTGTTCGCCGTAAGCCGCCATACCTTTAAGTCCATAAATAATCATTTCATGCAAGGAACGAATGTCTTCATTCTCTGTTGAAAGAACACCCACGGATGTTGCTTTTTCAAGCATAGCTCCTCTTGAATCCACCGTGAATGTTGATGCATCGTGGAAATCGTTAAGGTTAACAGAATTTTTTAGTTCATCTCTTAGCTTAATCATTTTACTGATTTGTGCATCAATATGATCATCATCAAAGTTTGCGTTGGTAATAGTCATAAACAAGCTGCTTAGAACCTCATAATTAGTCTTGTCCAAATTATGTACATCAACCTTTCCTTTTACAACAATATCCGAAATGCCTTTAAGTGTGTATATCAGAAGGTCCTGAAGCTTTGCAACCTCTTCATTCTTTCCGCAAACACCTTTCACTGTACAACCTGTGTTTTTTGCTGTTTCTTGACATTGATAACAAAACATACTCATTTGAAATCCTCCTTTTATTATTAAAATTTTAGAAATTAGAATTACAAATTTATTCATATCCATTATACTGCTAAATTTTGCATAAGTATGTTGCAAAAGCAACAATATAGAACTAATCTACAAATTTTTATAAAAATATGGGCTGTCGAATCAATTTAGCATATAATATAAATACAGAATCAAAAAAGCCTCAGAAAATCATTAGCCTATAAAATAAACTAATGACTTTTTAAAGCTCCCTAGTTAACTAATAATTTATTGTTATTATTTCCCTTTATACGACAATTTCAAACCATAATATTAATTATTGTTATTGTCCTAAAATTTCTTCTCTTGTTCCGGTGTTGAAATAGGTTTTAAATCAAATTTGTCAACTAATACTTGCAGTATATTGGGTGTAATAAATGCTGGTAGTGTTGGTCCAAGACGGATGTCCTTAATTCCTAAGGATAATAAAGCAAGAAGTATTCCAACTGCTTTTTGTTCATACCAAGAAAGAACTAAGGAAAGTGGTAATTCATTTACTCCACAGTTAAATGCTTCTGCTAATGCAACTGCAACCTTAATAGCTGAATATGAATCACTACATTGACCACAATCAAGTATTCTTGGGAAACCTGCTACCGTTCCTAAATCAAGTTTATTGAAACGAAATTTACCACAGGCTAAAGTTAAAATAATAGTATCTTTTGGAGTTTTTTCTGCAAATTCTGTGTAGTAATTTCTGCCTGGTCTTGCCCCATCACAACCTCCAATTAAGAAGAAATGTTTAATTCCACCATTTTTAACTGCATCTCCTAATCTTTAGCCCTTTTTCTAAATTTTTTTGACCATAGAATCCGATACCTTTTAATTCGTGAATCAATACATCCTGCAAATTGGCAACAATTGGATTTTTTCCACATACTCCTGACTTCACACAACCTTTTCCACCTAATGTTTGCTCACACTGATAACAAAACATTGAATTTTCCATAATTAAACCTCCTAATATTTTGGGATAGTTATATTATTTCCAGAATGAATAAAATATATTATAAAATATCAAAACCCCGCAAAAATGCTGCGGAGTTCAGTTTTTATTAGGATAATAATCTTTTTTCATATAAAAATTTCCGAATTGTTTTTAATCCTGTACACCTCTAATACACCTAAATATTATTTACTCTCATTATAAATATAACCTCATCAATGAATTTTATGATGAGGCAATACATATTAATTATTACATTGTTATTCAACTGTTATTACAGATACAGGACAACCGTCTCTTGCTTCTAATGCTGAATTCTCTGCATCTGATGGTATAGGATCAACATAAACTTCAGCCGGACCATCATCACCCATACGAAATACTTCTGGACACATAGACACACAAAGACCACAGGAAATACAACCTTCTCTATCAATTTCTGCTTTCATCTCATTCACCCTTTCATATTTTTACATTTTGGGAGCTGGTGCTTTTACAACAATAAGCTCCAATGTTTCATGATGCAAATTTTTCACATTCATCTTCGTTTGAAACGGTATTTTTAATAAAGTACCTGCCTCATACTCATGGATATCCTGATCATTAAGTCCTATTGAAAGTTTTCCTCTAATAACTGTCATATAAACGTTTGAATTAGAAAAATGTTCAGGAAGCCCTTCATCTTTATTAAAAATCATGTGAAGATAATGTATATTTTCGTCAAATACAACTTTCTCAACAGCTTCTTCATTGCCTCTAGCCAGTTCAAATATCTGTTCAATCAATATTTAACACCTCCAACTCAATTATTGTTTCAAAATTTAGAATTTAATACTACAAATCGTACATTTATTATACTGTTAACTTTTGCAAAAATATGTTGCAAATACAACAAAACTCATTTTTTTTGCTATAATAAATATTCGCTTTATAGGTTTGTGCTTAAAGATAAAGATAATTTTCGGTTGATAAATACATATGCACAGCGACTTAGGTACACAGTACACAAGCCCGTTTATTTGAGGATTATTTATCCTCAAAAGAAATCACTCATTCCTTTAGTAGGAAAGATAACCCCTATGATAATGCGTGTATTGAATCCTTCCATTACATACTTAAAAAGGAAGAAGTAAACCATCACTAATATTTTGATTTCAATGTTGCTCGCAAAGTAATATTTGAATACATTGAATCCTGGTACAATCGTAAAAGGATTCATGGTTCTATAAATTATATGACTCCACAGGCTGCTCATGATGCGGCCTGATCGGTGTCAAAAAAGTTAAACTTTTTGTGTCTACTCTATTGACACAAGCACAATCCTTAACATTATTTTTGCTAAATTATACTTATTTTTATTTTCTTCCAATTTATTCTCCCCCTATTTCTTACATGATTGTAATATTTACTCCATTAAGGAAGCCTTATCATATATTTTATCTTTTTCTTCTTTAGACAACAATTTTTCAGTTGTATAAGCAATTACTCCAATTCCTATAAAGTTTAAAGCAAATCTTAAAACTGTAAATTTTAATCCCATTGATGAAGCTTCAAACAACAAAAGAGGTATTTTGGTTGTGGACCAGGCACCAATCATAATCAATACATAAGAAAACTTACTTCCTTTTTTAAGAAGAACCATTGCTACAGGAAAAGCTGCATATAAAGGACCAGCAGCAGCTGAGCCTAATAAAAATGCAATAAGTACTCCTATAATCCCCGATTTTTCACCCATATATTTCATCATTGTTTCCCTTTCAACCCACACATCTAAAAGCCCCAGCAAAATAAATATGGGAGGTAAGATAGATAGCATTTCCATGGTGCTGTTAATTGTAATTTCAACTGAACGCATTCCTGTTTCGGGATACAAAACAACTATTAATGCATTTGCTAACATGAGTAAAATAAATATTTTATATCTTTTGATTACATTAATTAATTTATCCATTATAAAAACACCCCCATTATCAAAGCTACTATCAAAGAAAAAATATACGCCTCTATATTTCTGATTATTGCTGCTTTTTTTCCTAAAAATTTCATTTCCAGAGGAATGGTCACAACTCCAACCATCATTAAAGTTGAGATAAATGCTGCAATCTGCATATATCCGGCACCGCTTTTTATCAAAGCTGCTGCTAATGGAAATGCTATAAAACCAGGTACAAGCGTTATTGCTCCTACTATGGATGCAAGAATTACACCCATCCATCCTGACTCTTTTCCGATAATATGAGAGATTTGTTCCGGAGTCATTATCGCCAATATTATTCCAATTAATATTAATATGGAAAGGAATTGAGGCAAGATATTTTCAAATGACTTCCATGCTTTTTTCAGTGCAATTTTTGTATTCTTCTTATCTTTCATAAAAGATATGGTTAAAGCTATTGTGGCTATTACGTATAATGCTATTGTTGACGCCATAAAATCCTCCTATTATTCAATTTTCTTTTTAAACTTTACAGTTGCAAGCATCAAAAATCCTAAACCAAATAGGGTCAAGATAATAAATTCATCAAACAACTGTGCAAATCCATTTCCTTTTAATATTATACCTCTTAGCACCTCTATAAAATATGTCAATGGCAACACTGTGCTTATTTTACCGATAAATTCAGGCATTGCCTCAATTGGAAACATATATCCAGAAAGCAATATGTTTGGCATTATCATAAACATTGAAAGCTGCATTGCTTGAAGCTGACTTTTTGATACTGTTGATATAACAAGTCCCACGCCAAGAGAACCAAACAAAAATATAACAGAAAATAATAAAAGCAATGTAATACTCCCTGCAATAGTTACCTTAAACCAAAACACACTTAAAGCCAGTGCAAGAACTATATCCACAAATCCTATTATTACATAGGGCACAATTTTTCCTACCATTAACTCCATTTTAGTTATAGGTGTAACAATAAGCTGTTCCATAGTTCCTCTTTCTCTTTCTCTTACTATTGAAAAAGATGTAAGCATTAAAGTTACAGTTTGCAATATTACTCCAATCAGCCCAGGAATGTTAAAGTTAATGCTGCTCATATCAGGATTATACCAAACCCTGCTTCTTAAGTCTAAAACCTGGGGCATGGAAATCCCTCTTGTTTCTTGTATAATCTCAACAGACATTGCTTGAACTACTCCTCCAGCGCTTGATAATATGGTTTGAGCCGTTGTAGGGTCGGAACCATCAACTATGAGCTGAATTTGCGCAGTCTTTCCATTTTTTAAATCTTGAGAATATTCAGGTGGAATAACAATTCCAGCTTTTGCATCTCCGTTGTCAATATATTCTTCAATTTCTTGTATACTATTTGCATTGTAATCCAGATCGAAATACTGTGAATTTACAAAGCTGTCTAATAGCTCACTGCTTTCACCTCCTATATCATTGTTATATACAACTGTTGGAATGTGGTCAACGCTTGTAGATGCTGCATAACCAAATAGCAATAATTCCATGATAGGCATTAAAATTATTATTGCTATAGTTCTTTTGTCTCTTTTTATTTGAAAAAATTCTTTTCTTATTATGGACAGAACTCTTTTATAATTCATATACTCACTTCCATGTTAATTTATTTTGCTGTTTTCCTTTTCTACAAGAAAAACAAAGACATCTTCTAATGTAGGTTTTACCTTTTTTATTCCGTAAACATCCACGTTATTTTTTATTAAAAATACTTTCAATTCATTTAAATCCAAATTTGGCTCTGTCAAGACATGAATTCCTGCGCCATAGACAGAGGCATCTTTGACATTTTCTTTAGTTTTCAATAATTCTATTGATTTTAATGTATTATTAACTTTAATTTCTACTATGTCACCATGGATTACTTTTTCTTTCATGGCATTTGGCGTATCTAATGACAATATGTTTCCATAATACAAGAACCCTATAAAATTACAGTGTTCTGCTTCGTCCATGTAATGCGTAGTAACTAATATGGTTACACCTTTTTTAGATAAATCATATATTACGTCCCAAAATTGTCTTCTGGCTATGGGATCAACCCCACCTGTTGGTTCATCTAACAATAATATTTCAGGCTCATGGATAATAGAACATCCAAGCGCAAGTCTTTGCTTCCATCCCCCTGACAAATTCGATGTAATCATATGTTCTTTTCCTACCAAATCAGCCATTTCCAATATTTCTTTTTTCTTATCTTTTATTTTATTTTTTGGTACATTGTAAACACCGGCATAAAAATCAAGATTTTCTTCTACGGTTAAGTCTTCATAAAGGCTAAATTTTTGGGACATATAACCAATGTGTGACCTGATTTTTTCATTTTCAGTTGAAACATCAAATCCTAAAACCTTTCCTGTTCCCAAAGTGGGAGTTAATAATCCCATAATCATTCTTATTACAGTTGTTTTGCCGGAGCCATTTGGACCTAAAAATCCATACACATCTCCCTTTTTTACATTAAAGCTCACATTGTTAACAGCTGTAAAGTCACCAAATTTTTTAGTTAAATTATTTATTACTATAACATTTTCCATAACGTCCTCAATTCTTTTCACTTTTAATAATATTGACAAAAACATCTTCCAAAGATGGAGCTACTTCCTTTATAGAATTTACTACAATTTTGTTTTTGAACTTTTCTTTTAATTTCTTAGAAGCATAATCAAAATCTTCCACTGCAATATGAAGTTCTTCGCCCAACATATATGCATCCAAGACGTATTCTTCTTTTTGAGCTAAGTTTCTAGCAACGTGATTTTCATCAGAACAAACACTTACAATGTGTTTATCAAAATTGTTGATAATGTTGGAAGGAGTATCCGTCTTTATTATTCTGCCTTTATCCATAAGCCCCACCTCATCACATCTTTCAGCTTCATCCATGTAAGGTGTACTGACAAATATAGTTGTGCCTTGTTCTCTCAGTTCGAAAAGTATTTTCCAAAATTCTCTTCTTGCCACTGGATCAACACCAATAGTAGGCTCATCAAGCAGCAGGTATTTGGGAGTATGAATCAAATTGCATGACAATGCCAATTTCTGTTTCATTCCTCCTGAAAGTTGGTCTGCTAATTTATATGAGTGCTTTGTAAGATTACTGAATGACAATAAAAATTCAATTTTCTCTTTTCTTTCCTTCTTTGGTATTTGATATACTTCTGCATAAAATTCAAGGTTTTCTAGAACAGTAAGGTCCCCGTATAAACTGAACTTTTGAGGCATATATCCAATGTGTTGTTTTATTACTTCACTTTCTTTTAAAATATCATATTTGCCTATTTGAGCTGTTCCGCTGTCTGGAGTTAATAAAGAGCACAACATCCTCATTGTAGTTGTCTTGCCTGCTCCATCTGGTCCCACTAACCCAAAAATCGTGTTTTTTTTAACCTGTATATTTAAATCATCTACGGCAGTAATATTCTCAAATTTTTTTGTGAGAGAAAATATTTGAATATCATATTCCATTATTTGCTCCTTTATTAATCTATCTTTATGTTTACATCCACTGGCATGCCTGGCTTTATCGCCCCTTTGGAATCTAAAGCCTCAACTGTAACTTCAAACACTGTATTTACTCTTTCTTCTTTAGTTTGAATATTCTTAGGCGTAAATTCTGCTGTATTATTTATTCTTGTTACCTTCCCATGGTAAGCCTTCTCATTATGAGAATCAATAAATATGTTAGCATCTTGACCAACTATGATATGTCCTATATTTGCTTCAGATACATATGCCTTTATTTCAACATTTTCAGGATTATATATTTCAGCTATTAGCTTACCCATGGAAACAAATTCACCATTTTTTATTAACAGCGAATTAACAATTCCGTCAATTGGTGATTTTATTGTTAATTTATCTAATTCTCTTTTAGTTTGTTCTACAATATTTTTTGATTGTTCTAGTTGTACCTTAGCTATTTCTAGTTGACCTTGTAACTGACTGAGCTGGGTATTACCATTGGAAATTGCTAGTTCGTATCCTGCTTTTGCCTGCAGCATTTTGTTTTCAGCGGCATTAATAGTATTTTTTGTCGGTCCGGATTTTATTAAATTCAGCTGTGAAACTGCAGCATTGTATTGTGCTTCACTGACATTATAGCTTTTTAATGCCTCATCGTACTTACTTTGAGAAATTATCTGCTGCTCAAATAGTTCAGTACTTCTCTCTAAATTTGTCTTCATAAAGTCGAAATTTGTTTTCGCTTGATTAACAACCTCTTCTGCTTGTTTTATTTCATCTGCGCTAGCTCCATCCATCACTTTTTGATATTCTGCCTCTGATACTAAATAAGCATTATGAGCTTGTTGAATAACGTCAGTATTTTGCAAAGACAAGCTGCTTATGCTATTTTCAAGCGCCTCTATGTTTTTTTCTGTTATTTGGAAATTTGTTAAAGCTTGATCATATTGATTTTTTAAGGCTGTATTATCTATAACTGCTATTACAGCACCTTTTTTTATATTGTCGCCTTCTTTTACCTTGTTTTCTATTACTGTACCAGTAATTTCACTGCTTAAGGATATGGAACCATTCTTTACAACACCTGAAGATTCAATATATGTGCCTCCATCGGCATATACAATTGCTGAGTCGTTTTTTTGCAAGCCATTAAAAATATAAATTGAAATAAGCACAAGAATTATAACAGCAGGCATAATTATTAATTTTCCTTTTCCTTTAATATGATTTAATATTTTTATCATTTTTTCCTCCGCTTATATTGATTAGTTGTTATTTTAAAAATATAATATATGTTAATAATAAAAACAGTTACCACGGTAACTTTTTTAAAATTATTATTAAACTATAATTATAATATTGTGATTCTAACCATAGGAAAGGTGAAATAATGAAAAACTATATAAAATTAATTAAAAATATGGATTTATTTAAGTGTTTGTCTGAAGATGAATTAGAAAGTGTCCTTAGTAATAACAATTATAATATAAAAAATTATAATAAAAATTCCATAATATATATGCAAAATGAAAAATGTAAAAGCCTAGATATTATTTTGGAAGGAATCGTTTCTGTACAAAAAATAAATTCAGAGGGGAACGTTCTGACCATAAACGATTTTATGAGTGGTGACGTCATAGGTGAAAGCCTAGTTTTCTCCATAGATAACAAATATCCTATGACGGTATTTGCAAAAAATGATGTGACAATATTAAACATAAAAAAAGAACTTATCTTAAAACTATGTCAAAGTAATGAATGTTTTTTAATTTCTTTTCTACATTCCCTATCTAGTAAAGCACTAATATTGTCTGACAAAATAAAATCTTTAACAATGAAAACCTTAAGACAGTGTATTATTGAATATTTATTGTTTGAATACTACGCTCAAGACAGCACAAAAATCAAATTAAACATGACTAAGAAGGATTTAGCCGAAAAAATTGGTGTCCAGCGTTCATCTCTCTCCCGCGAGTTAAATAAAATGAGAAAAGACGGCTTAATAGACTTCAATGCAAAATTCATCTTCATTAAAGATATAGATTTGCTTAGTAAGCTTCATATAGAAAATTAAGTTTACAAATATTCACTTTTGTAAGAATCACTTACATTTCTAAATCATTGTCTATTGTAGAATTTTGACTAAAAATATATACTTTAGACAGATAATACTTATAAAGTATAACATTCTTTAATTCCCCAAAACTCCTATGAAAATGTTTAAGGGGACTTAATAGCGATGCTATGAATAAGCTAGTACTTAAACATAGTCTCGCTATTATGATTTTAAAGAACATAATTTAAAAGTTTAATGAGGGGATTTATGTGGAAAGTGCAGCACCTGAAAATTTAAATAAAATAAAAGATAATATTGTAATATTCGAAATATCCCACAAGGATAATACTTATAAGCAAATTTCCATTGAAGAATTTATAGAAAAATTAAAAAACAATGAAATAAAGATAAGAAAAAAGTTAAATATTATAAATTATGCCTCTTTGGCAATAAATATTGACAGTACGGAAGTATATAAAGATGGAATGAAAATTGATTTATCTCCCAGAGAATATAAAATGCTTAAGCTTTTCATAGATAATAAAGGAAAAATTTTAACAAATGAACAAATTATAAACTGTGTTTGGGGCATAGCATATGCTAATGCCGGAATGCTTAGAGTAGCAATCAAAAGACTGCGAAATAAAATTGATCCTGACAACGAATATTTAAAAACAATTAGAGGCAAGGGATACATACTTATAGATATGTAAAAATACAAAAGTTAAGGAGCTTCCTGTATAATTCAAATATAAGGAATTCCAAGAAAGAAGGTTGAGAAAAAAATACCTCAGTGTACAATAAGATTACTGACTTTGCCGGTTAGTAAAAAATCTTATTAAACAGAGAGGTATCTAGAAATGAATTATAACACACAGAACGCAAAATTAGGAACTATTACAGAAAAAACTTTAGTGGTTGGTATTGATGTCGGAAGTGAACTACACTATGCCAGAGCTTTTGACTGGAGAGGTTATGAGTACTCAAAGAAGGCCTTCTCATTCAGTAATACAGAAGCTGGATTTAACAGTTTTTTGGCATGGATGCATGAACTGGGAGAAAAGCATGAGAAACAGGCTGTACTTCCAGGGATGGAGCCAACAGGACACTACTGGTTTGCACTAGGAAAGTTCCTACAGGACAACGGCATGAGACCGGTGCTTGTCAATCCTCATCACGTAAAGAAATCCAAAGAACTAGATGATAACAATCCAACAAAGACTGATCGCAAGGATCCGAAAGTAATCGCAGGACTAATCAATGAGGGGCGATTCTCTTACCCTTACCTTCCGGAAGGTGTCTATGCAGAGCTTAGGACGGCTTCAAACCTGAGATTTCAGGCGCAGGAGGAACTTACAAGAGTTCTTAATAGGATTGCAAGATGGTTCAGCATTTACTTTCCAGAGTATAAAGACGTTTATGGGAAGAAAGATGCAAAAAGCGGATTGATGATTTTAGCACAGGCACCATTGCCAGCAGACATTGCAGCGTTAGGTGTGGAAGGAGTGAACAAAATCTGGCGGGACGCAAAGCTGAGAGGCGCTGGACGAAAGAGGGCAAAGACCTTGGTAGCAGCTGCAGAGCATAGCATTGGCAGTCAGGAAGGTTTGACAGCAGCACGTATGGAAATAAAAAATCTGCTCAGTGATTATGAGGTTTATAGTAAAAGAGTCAATGAACTAATGGCTCTAATAGAAGACTTGATGAGTGGAATTTCATACACAGATAAGTTGCTGGAAATTAAAGGTATTGGAAGTAAGACCGTATCTGGATTTATAGCTGAAGTGGGTGACATAAGACGTTTTGATAACCCAAAACAGATACAGAAGCTAGCAGGATATGCACTGGTGGAGAACAGTTCTGGAAAACATAAGGGCGAGACAACGATAAGCAGACGTGGTCGCAAGAGACTGAGATATCTGCTGTTTGAGGTTGCAATGTCATTAGTTGGAAAAAATAAAGAGTTCAGGGAACTGCACCATTATTATACGACCAGACAGAATAATCCATTGAAGAAGATGCAGTCGCTGATTGCAGTTGCCTGTAAGTTGCTTAGGGTGATTTACAAGATTCTAACAACAGGAGTCAGCTATGATCCTGTAAAAATGCTTGGAGACATCAAGAGACCACCGATATCAGCACAGGCAGCATAAAAAGTAAAGCAATAAGCTTAAACCTCTGTTGAAAGATATCGCGGTTGAATTTAATTATCAAGGGTACGTTAGTACCGCTAAAGCGGCAAGCCCTTGACAATTAAATCCAGCCACGATAAATAGTAAACAAGAGGTTAAGCTGGAAACTGCCACAAATGTGGCTATACAATAAACAGAAAGCAACAGGAAAACGTCCGTTGGAAACAACGCTGTTGTAGGAGCAAAATCAGTAATCAAAACAAAGAATGAGCCAGTAGTCGGCAGGAATATTTTCCATAGGGCATAGACCCTGTTAAGGAGCTAAGCTGACACCCTGGTTATGGATAGGCAGGACGAAGGTAGTTAGGACGCATGCGGAAACGGATGGAGATCCTGGTGGATACAGGAGGTTAGCTGCCATAGAGGGATGGGTATACACAAGGCCATGTAAAGCGAAAAACAAAGACGTTTTACTTCGTGTACCCTAATACCACTATTTTAGTACTCGATACAAGAAATATCCATGACTATGGCCATTTATCTGAGATAAAGAAACAAAAAACCTTGATTTTTCAAGGAAAAAAGCTTGACTATATGAGGAGGATAATATGGCACATTCTATTATGACGGAAATGACTAAGATATTGCTTAGCAATTCTTTAAAAAAATTACTAAGTAAAAGACCTCTAAATAAAATAACCGTAAAAGACATTGTCAATGATTGCAAATTAACCAGACAGACTTTTTATTACCACTTCCAGGATATTTATGAATTATTAGATTGGACATATAAAAATGAAATAGGTCACTTTTTAAATGATTCTAAAAATAACAGTTGGGAAAAAGTTATCAATAATATTTTAAGCTATATTCGTGAGAATAAATCTATGTTTTCCTATACAATTCAATCTGTTGGCAGAGAACATTTCGAACAAGCCCTTTATCTAGATTTATATGAATTCTGTAAAAGTAAAATATCTAAAGTATCTTCCAAATCAGATATCCCTGAAGAAAAAATTAATTTTTTAGCTAATTTGCAGACAATTACATTAACATCAGTCATAGTCCAATGGGCAAACAATGGCATGAAAGAAAACCCTGAAGAAATTGTAAAAATGTTGGGCAAGACATTAAATTCAGCTACGCTGAATGTTTTAAAAGAATATGAAGCTGCTAACTAGAGTCCCCCTCTAGAAGTAATTCAAACCCTCTAGATATATAAATCCCCTAGTATATTATATCTAGGGGGTTTTAATTAATTTACTAAAGCTTTGTTAAATTTATTTATTGTTCCTTCAAATGATGCATAGATAACTGGAATAATAACCATTGTCAAGAATGTTGAGGCAGTCATACCTCCTATAACTGCAATAGCCAGAGGTGAAAACCTCTCCGAACCCAGTGCCAATTGCGCAGCCAAAGGAATCATACCTGTTATATCTGACAGAGCAGTCATCATAATTGGTCTGAATCTTGATTTAACTGCTTGGGTTATGGCTTCATTAAGTTCAATTCCTTCTTTTTTCCTTTCATTTATAAACTCAACCAGCAATATTGCATTATTTACAACTGTACCTACCAGAAGTATAAATCCCAAAAGAACCGGCATAGAAATATACTTTCCCGTCAAACCTAAGGCTGGGGCTATACCGATTACTACCAAGGGTATCGATGCCATAACAGTAACAGGTTGCATAAATGATTTAAACTGTGGTACAAGTATCAAATAAACCAATATTACAGACAACGATAAAAGAAACATCATGTCTTTTGCTGAATCAGACATACTTTGCTGTTCTCCCGTCAGTTCTATTGCGTAACCGCTTGGAACAGGATAGTTTTTTATTATCTTGTTAATATCTTTTGTTATATGGCTGAATGCTCTTGAATGAGTGTATCCCAATATGTCTATTGTGTATTCCAAATCTTCTCTTGTAATTAAATTTGCTCTTTCATTTAACTCAATATCTGCCAATTCTCTTAAAGGAACTTTCACACCCAAAGGAGCATTAATATATGTGTCTAAAAGACTGTCTGCTGACTCTTTGTACTCATCCATATATTCAACTGAAATTCCCACATTATCAGATTCGTCAATATCCAAATCAGTTCCTACAATTCCTTCCATTGAGTTATATATTTGATTAGCAACTTGAGCATTTGTCAACCCAAGTTCCTGAATACGGGATTCATTCATTATAATATTCATTTGTAAGTTATCCACGTTGAAGCTTTTGTATAAATTAGTTGTTCCTTCAACCTTAGCAATTTCTTGCTGCAGCTTGTCAGCAATGTTATAAAGTATCTCTTGATCAGCACCGCTTATTTTTATGTCTATAGGAGCAGCAGCACTGGATGAAGCAGTTCCTCCTTGTTCTTTAACGGAATATCTTTTTATGCCTGGAATTTTTTTAATTTCATCTCTCAACCTTTCTTGAAATTCCCATATAGTTTCATCTCTTTCAATCCTAGTTGTCAAATTGATGGTAAGTAATGCTTGATTAGTACTCATTACTCCAAAATCACTGAGCATGTTACTATCTCTTTCATAGCCTATTTGTGCATCATAATTTATAACGATTTCTTCTTTTGCTAAAAAATTTTCAATATATTCTACAGCCCTGCTTGTTTCTTCTATTCTTGTTCCTGGCTCCATTTCAACAGATACAAATGTTTTTCCGCTGTCAAATTGAGGAAGCATTTCCATTCCGTTATTAGCTAAAAATCTACCGCTTAAAACAAGAAGAACCAAGGCAATTAATATGGTTTTTACTTTGTTTTTCAAAGCTAATTTCAATACACTTATATAAAATTCACTTAATTTAGCCATCAATTTGTTCCACGGTAATGAAATCTTATCAATTAATTTTTCAGCTTTTGCAAATTCAAATTTACTGAGCATTACCGTAAACAACGGTATAATTAATAATGAAATCAATATAGAGGAACCTATTGCAAATATTACTGTTAAAGAAAGAGGTCTAAAAATTTCCCCTACAAAACCTTCTATGAACAAAAGAGGTATTAAAACAACCAATGTTGTTGTTGCACCTGCTATATTAGCCATCGCTATTTCATTAGTTCCATCAATGGCAGCAGCAATTATATCTTTATTTTGATTCCTATGAGATACGATATTTTCAACAACTACTATGGATGCATCAACAACAAATCCTATGCTGAGAATTAACGCTGACAAAGTAACCATATCTAACTTCATATCGAAAAACTTCATAAGGGCCAACGTAGTTAAAAATACCAGCGGCATTGACATGGAGACTACCAACGACTGGCTGACATTGGATATAAAAAGCATTATAAGTATTATTGTAAAAACCATTGACATTAATACACTAGATGACATATTGTCAACCATCTGATTAGTAAAAATCGAGTCATCTTGTGCGATTTCAAATTGAATAAAAGGATATTTATCTTTTAATACTTCAACTTCTTTTATGATGTCCTCAACAACTTCCACTGTATTGGCATCACTTCTTTTTAATACTAATAGCGCAATACCTTCATTTCCGTTGTATCTGTAATTGCTTTCCAAATCTTCTGTAGTAAATTCTACTTCTGCTATATCTTTTAAATAAATTGCATTTCCATCCTTCAACGGAATTCTTATGTTTTCAATATCATTAGTGGTTTTTAAATCTTCTTCAATTCTTATTAATACTTCCTTATTGGCATCTGTTAATTTTCCTCCAGGTGCCTTAATATTATTTTGGGCAAGTAAGGAAGATACTTGTTCTAAAGTAAGTCCGTAAGAATTAAGTCTGTTTTTATCCACATTAACCTTAACCAAGGATTTGTATCCGCCAAAAATATCAACTGAAGCAATTCCATCTAAAAGTTGCAAACTAAAACCTATTTCATCTTCAGCTATTTGTCTTACTGTTCTTAAGTCAACTGAATTACTGTTTAAGCTCAATGTTAAAACCGGCTTATCTGAAGTACTGAATTTTAATACCTTCGGCTCACCCATATTTGAAGGCAATTTGTTTCTTATTCTACTGATAGCATTTTGTATGTCAATTGCTGCCTCGTCAATATTTGTTGCATAGCTGAACTCCAGCGTTATAACTGCAATGTTATCCTGACTTGTGGATTTTATATTGGAAATACCCTCCAGCTTTCCAAATTCATCTTCCATTGGCTCAACAACATCTTTGACAACATCTTGAGAAGAAGCGCCTGGATACTGAGTAATTACGGTTACTGTAGGGGCGTTAGTATCTGGAGACAATTGTGTCTTTAATGAAATCCTTGAATATATTCCAAAAATCACTATTGCTATAGCAACAGATAATATGAAATATTTGTTTTTAATTGAAAATCTGCCTATATTCATTATTCTTCTCCTTTAAAAACATAAACAACTGCATTTTCATAAAGTTTGGATAAATTTGTGATTGCTATTTTATCTCCTCCTTTAAGCCCCTTAGTTACTTCAGTACTCTCCCCCATAGTAATGCCTGTTGTTATTTCAGTTTCTTTAACTATGCCGTCCATATACAAATAGACTATATTCTTGTTGTTTAAATTTTTTATAGAATTTTTTGGTATAATTAATTTATCTTTCGCTTCGTTTGCAATAATTTTAACCTCTGCGCTGTTACCTGAAAACAGCATGTATGATTTTTCATTTTGAATAGGACCTAATTCTATTAGTCCGATCCTCGTGTTGGGATTTACATTAGGAACAATTTTACTTACTGCTGTAGTTATTTCACCTTCTAAACCGTTTATTTTTAAGTCACCTTTGCTGCCAACAAATATTCTGTTAATGTCACGTTCAGATACATTAACCTTAACTATCAATTCTTTATTGTCATCAATGGCAACTAAGGGTTTTCCAACTACAGCCAAATCCCCCACGTCTCCTTCAATCATTTTAACCACACCGCTTATTGGCGCCTTAATAACTGTGTCTTCAATTTTTACATTAAGTTCATTTATTGATGAATTTAATTCTTCCATTTGCTTTAATGCCATGTCTTTTTCATGAACTAAGTTTTCATAAGAATTTTGGGTTGTTGCTTTTAGTTCCTCTAATTTAAGATAAGCATTGTTTGTTTCTTGCACTAATTTGTCAAATGTTGTTTTAGGAATTGCTCCTTCTTCATACAAACCTTCATAATTACTTTTTTCGCTTTTCAAATATTCATAATTTGACTGAGCTGTTTCAAGTTGTTTAAGAAGCGGATTTGTTTCATAAAAATCATTTATTTCATTGACTAGATAATTATAATTTGTTTTTAATGTTTCAAGTTTCTTTTGTACTGTTTCAAGACTTGCTTTTAGTTGGCTGTCATCAATTTTTATCAATAAATCTCCATATTTGACAATACTTCCTTCTTCAACATAGACTTGAACGATCTGCCCTGCTATGGAAGGTGATATGGTTGTAGAGCTTTTAGGTTCAATTGTACCTACATAGTTTATTGTTTCTGTCAGATTGCCTTTGACAACAGTTTCAAGTTTTATGGGAATACCAAGATCTGAATTTTTTGCGGCGCTTTCTTTGCTGCCTGAAGCTGAGTTGATGTTTTTAACAACTGCAGCTAAAATTACTAATGAAAATATAACAATCAATATAAGCTTTTTTTTATTCATAGATGATCTCCAATCTTACTATACTAATGTTTTAATTGTTTCATATAACTTAATTGTATCTTTGAAGGTATCGCTGCCTGTTAGAGATTCAAAAATAATTAAACCCACAATAGTTGACAATATAATTTGTGCCATATACTCAATTGTTTTTTCGCCAGACTTCATATACCCGTCTCTCATATAATGCATAAGTTCATCAAAAACTTTTGAAAATATGCTTTTTAGCATATTTTTTATTTCATCATTAAATTGAGCTTCATATATGGTACAAATAAATAAATCTCTGTTTTTTCTCAATGTGCTTGTTCTTTCTTCTATGATTTTCTCAATAACCTGCTCTGAATTTAGCTTAGTTTTTGATGAGTTGAAGTTTAACATTGGTTTGACAATGAATTTAGATATAGTCTCACAAAACAGGTTATTCTTTGTTTCAAAGTGCCTGAACAATGTTATTTCTGCCACTTCTGCAAAAGAAGAAATTTCTTTTGTAGTAGAACCGGCATATCCTTTTTTAGAAAACACCTCTCTAGCTGCATTTAAAATTCTTTCTCTTGTATCTTCTTCTTTCATAGCTGGACCATCATTTCTAATAACCGATTCCATATGATGCTTCAAAACTTAGCTTAGCCAGATTATAGTTGTGGAGAGACTGAACATATGACAATTCTGCATTATAAAGCATATTTTGAGCATTTAACACATCCATTTGAATTCCAACTCCTGCTTCGTAGGAAAGTTGTGACAATCTGTATGCTTCTTCAAGACTTGCTATATTTTTTTCATAAACACCTACAGCCCTAGAAGCTTTTTGCATATTTAAATAAGCATTATTGACACTTAGCTCAACACTTTGCATTGCATCACTTAATTCATTAATAGCTTTTTCTTTTTCAAAATTTGCTGCTCTGTAATCATATGTGTTTTCTGCGCTGTAATTTGAAACTATATCAAAATACAATCTTGAAACTTCAGTGTTTTCCTGAGCTTGAATTACTTCAATTCTGTTTTTTTGTGCTTCTGAAACTTTATCTGTTAAATCGATGTTATATGACATCTTCAAGCTCATTTTATTTATAACATCGTCAGTTAAATTTACTTTTATATCAAATGGAAGTCCTAATAGCTTGTTAAATTCCATTTTTTTGTATGTTAAATCATCCTTAGCATTTGATAATGCTAATTTAGCTTCCTCAACTGCTGCCTGTGCTGTTAAAACTTCCTGTTTTATGCCTGTGCCAATCTTAAATTTTACCTCTGCAATTCTTTGTTGCTCCTGAAAACGTAAGACATTTTCTTCTTTTACTTCAATGTCTTTTATACTTCTGCTAATTTCATAATAGCCGTTCTTAATTCCAAGCTCTATTTTTTGCTCTATTAATTCTTTGCTTTTTCTCGACAGTTTAACAGCCATCTCAGATTGTCTTTTGTAATATCCCTTTGACAACAGTTTAGTTTCAATCATGGAATTTTCGGGAGCTTTTGACCATAATAATGAAGCTTTTTTGGAAATGACTTGATTTTTTTCAATATCAAGCTGAGCAATTTTTAAGGCTTCATTGTTTTTTAACCCAAGCTCTACAGCTTCCTCCATAGAAAGATTGTATATCTTATTTTGAGACTGCTCCTCAGCATAAGTGATGCTAAATGTTAATATAAGCATTGCTGTCAGTAATACTATTATATTTTTAATCAATGTAATCACCTCATTTTAAGCTTTGTAAGTACTAACTTACATATATTTTAAAAAAATCTGCCGACTTTCATCGGCAGGTTTTTTAATAATTTTATCTGTCGTATACTGAGATATATTCAGTAACTGTTTCTTCAGGTACATCATAGATGTGAAGCATATCTCCATCAGTTAAATCTCCAAGAGATAATATCTTGTTTTCAAGATTTCTGTGTGATATATCAACATCGTAGTAGAATGATTCGTTGCCATATTTGTCAACATCTACGAACCAAGTCATATCTTCGTCTTCATCAGTTCCCACTGCCATAACTTCGATAATTCCGTTCTTAGTGTCAACTCCACCACTTACTATTTCAAACTTGTCAAATTCAAAACTAAAGTCTGAAGCTTTGTATCCTTCTGCTATATTATCAAGTTTTCCATCAGTTGTATTCCATTTTGCAATTACTACATCATCTAATTTAATGTCATTTTTATCAACTGTTGCAGCCTTAATGCTTGAACCTGTTGTTACTTCAACCCCTGCAACTACTTTAAACATGTTGTTTGTCATTTCATCAGCATCAGCATAGAATATTGTTCTATCTACTTTATTTGCCTTATCTAAATCATTTCCGCTTGCAGTAAAGTTAACAAGAACTTTTTCTTGTAAGCTGTTTTGAGTTGATTTACTTAAATCACCTGCATAGTATTCAACAATTTCATCTTCTACAGCCATGAATACATACAATCCTTCTTTTCTAATTTCACGTTTTAATACATAACCATAGTCATTTTTGCCTAAAGCAAAATCTTCTGAATCTTCATAGTAGAATACCATGGCTTCTAATTCATTATCATCACTGCTTGAAACAGCTTTAAATGATCCTGAATTAATATCAGCTATATCTGCCCAAGTATAAGCATCTGCATCAACAAATTTCATAGTATCTAAATCATTTACAGCAACACCATAAAATACTGTTTCATCGCTTACATAGTATATTTTTCCACCAATTTTTATTCTGTCGTAATCGTCATCGATATCTTTGTAGTCAAAAGTTTCTGAATTATCAATTTCTTCAACTACATCGATAGCTGAGATTGTTCCATCACTGTTGAATTCAACATCTACCAAAGTACCTTGCGGTAACATAGCAGTAACATTATTCATAGTTGCACTCACAGATAAATCTTCTTCTGCTCCATTAAATTCAGTTTCATCTTCAGTAAATTCATATGTTATATCATCACCAAACTGATTGATAAGTTCAACATAATATTTATAGCCTGCTGTTCTTGATGCCCATGGTTCTACAGTTACTACGTAATAATCATCATCTCCTGTGTTAACAGCAGTTGTGACGTGACGTCCGTAATTCCATCCTTCAGTTTCTTCATAGTATTTACCAATATAGACTACTACATTTTCGCCAACCATATCTTCCAAATCAGATAATCTGTCATCATCTGCAACCCACTCATAAGCTCCTGGGTTAGTTGCCAATGAATCTATAGTATCATTTTCATCAGTACTCATTGTAAATGCAGGACCTACTGATATGCTCTTGCCGTCAACTACAAGTGTATAATCCCAGTACATATTGTTATCAGAATCTACAGAATCCAATATACCTTCAATCTTATAGTCATAAGCTTCAAGTACATATGCTCCTGATACTTCCCAGAAATAAAGTACATCATCAGCTGCTAAAGCTTCTAAATCTGCAACTTCGCCATTTTTCATTACAACATAATCTTCGCCATCAAGTTTCAATGTGCTTTCACTGTCGCTATACATAAAGTATTTAACTTTTTCGTCTTTTAAATTAACATCTGTAATAACTACAGGAGAATCATAGTTAACCATATCCATAAATATGATATCATCATCATCATTTAATATTACTTTACCTGCTACTTCACCTAATTCTGCATAGCCTACTCCAACTTTTGATGAAGCCATATCTTCAAGATCAGTAACTCTTTCATAATTGTAGAATACAATAGCATCTTCAGCTATTTCAAATTCATCATCTATTTCATCTAATGCAATTTCTATTCCACCATCTTTGATTTTGTAATTATCCTCATCACTCTCAGTAATGTCAACAATCCAGTCCCATGCAATTACATCTCTTGCATCAGTAGTATCTTGAATTGATATTACTAATTCATCATCTTCAATTTTCCCATCAGTGTCTGTATCTCTTACAAATACAGTAACTTCATGTCCAAGAACTGCATCAGCATCAATAGAATCTATCTTTTTGAATGTGTATGTCTTGCCTGCTTCAGTTTTAATTTTAACTTCGTCTGCATCTAACTTAGTTAATGAATGTGATGCTGTTTCAGCTACATACGCTTCTTCTAATTCAAATACATTCAAGTACTTTGTAAGAAGCGTATCATCTGTAATCTTCCAAGTTTGATCTCCAGATGTTACTTCAGTTAAGTCCATTAAATCAATATCTAATGCCTTATTAACTAAATTTGAAACAACGCCTCTTTTTGCTGGATCATTATAATTGAATTTAACACCTAGTGTTAATCCGACTTCAGAAGCTTTTGTTAAATAGTTTGAAGGCCATACATTGCTGTTTAAAGCAGGTTCATAACCTAATAAACGTACCAACATTGCCACTGCTTCCGAATATGTTACTTGAGCTTCAGGTTTAAATGTTCCGTCAGGATATCCAACTATTATTCCTTGTGCAGTTGCTAAGTTAACATATCCGCTTGCCCAGTGAGTTCCTCTCATATCAGCAAATTTTGTGTTATCTACTGAATCTACTGCAATATCCTCCATACCTAATGCACGAATTACAATTGCTGCAAATTCAGCTCTTGTAATTGAATTGTCCGGTTTGAATGTTCCGTCTTCGTAACCAACAATTATGTCTAATGCTGTAAGTCTTGCTACTGCGTCTGCGTAGTCAGTTCCTTCAACATCAGATGGTAAAGCAAAGGCAAAACTGAAACTTGAAAGAATCATAGCCATTGCTAAAACTAATGATAAAACTCTTTTCATCTTATCCTCCTATAAAAATAATTTAAGTTTAGTGATTAAGAGCAAGGACTCTAGCGTTCACCGTGTATTAAATTTAGCTTTTTTGTATAACAAATACAATAGTCAATGAATGTGTAATTGTAAGGTGTTCTTACACATTACCGTAAATGTAAATCACTTTTTTGTTGTTTTGTAATAAAAATGTAATATAGAAAATTGAGAACAAAAGTATCAAATGTAACTTAATATTTAATAGGTAAGCGCCAAAAAAGAAGCCGAATAGAAAGACACATCTAAGTGTGCTAAAGTAGCAAACGAGGAGGTGTAAAATGAGAAGATACAAAGAAGAATAGAAAGAAGAAATACTGAGGAAATTCGAAGAATCAGGGAAGACAGCAACAGAATTTGGTAAAGAAATCGGAGTACATAGGATAACACTATTAAAATGGGTAAAGGCAAAAAAAGCTAAAAATACCACAGCTAATGATGTAGAAAAAAAAGTAGAAGTTAAAATAGAAAAAATATTAACAAGCCAAAAGGAACAACCGAAGAATACTTTAATAGTATTGGGAATGAACGGATGCGTCTTGCAAATAGGAGATGAATTCAATCAATTGACACTAAAGAACATATTGGAAGTGGTAAAGCAACTATGATGGAAGCGTTCATAAAGGAAGCAGCACACATATACATAGCCTGTGGAAAAACAGCTTTTAGAAAACAAATGGAAACGCTTAGTACATATGGTAGTAAATAAATTTAGCTTAGATCCGTATACAGGAAACAGTGTATTCATATTTTGCAATAAAAAGAGAAACGCAATCAAGGTATTGCGATTTGAAGACAACAGTTTTATACTTGCACATAAAAAATTAATAGACGCAGGCGAAATGAAATTTCAATGGTCGAAGAACGAAGAAGAAGTAAAGATATAACATTAGAACAGCTTAGATGGCTGTTACAAGGACTAACCATTGAACCAAAAACAGTTAATCAAGAAAAGTAAAAATATCCCTTGTGTCCATAACGAATGCAAGGGATATTTTTTAATTTTGCCACCCAGTAAAAAAAGCGGTGGCAAATAGGTGGCAATAGAGACTGTATAAAGTTTCGTGTAAATGGTAATACTAACCATAAAAGGGAGGATATATTATCATGAAACACGAAACTTTTTTACGCGAAGAAAAAACACAGGAATTGGCAAAACTTTTAGCAAAGAATTGCGAAAGCTTAAGCGATGTACAAAGTCTTTTAAAAGAACTTTTTAAAGGAACAATTGAAGGAATGCTTGAATCAGAGATGGATGAACATTTAGGATATGATAAACATTCAGCAGAAGGAATAGGCAGTGGAAATAGTCGCAATGGCGATTGATTATATAGAAGACCATATATGGAATTTGATGGTGGTAATATGCCGGAAGGATATATTCTCACTCTCATTAAAATCATATCTGGATTGTCAACAGTAAACTAAAGGATATAATGCTTAATTTAAGCATGCTAATTCTTTGCTTTCCATAATAAATAAACTATAGGCAGTGTAAACACTTCTGCACATGGCACTGACATCCATATACCATTGTCTCCTAAAAACTTAGGTAATACTAACAACAATGGAAGTAATACAATTAAAGACCTACATAATGATATAGCTACGGATTCCTTCCAATGTCCTATAGACTGCATATACGATGCTAAAAGAATGTTTATACCTGATGCAAATAAAGCAGGGAAATAGTAAATAGTTGCAGTCGCAGCAGTCTTAACAAGCTCAACATCATTATCAGCAAATACATTCACTAAAATTTCTTTGTATTTGGTCAATAATACGTATGCTATTATTCCAGTTGCTACGGATATACACAAACTAATTTTTAGAATTGTTCTCATGTTGTTTTTTTCATTGGCTCCATGATAAAAACTTATTAAGGGCTGTAAACCTTCCGCCATACCTAAAAATACTGACAAAATTATTAAAGCTATATATCCAACTATACCAAACGCTGCAAATTGTAAAGATCCCATGTGCATTCCAATTGCAATATTAACGCATAAAGTCGTTATACCCAATGCAAACTCCATAGCAAATGATGGTATTCCTTTTAATAACATCTCTGATATGATTTTTAAATCAATTTTTACTTTTTTAAGATATAAGTTGCCTTTTTTGGATATAAAATGCGGTAGCATCATTATTATGCTAAATACAGGGCCTATGCCAGTAGCTAATGCCGCTCCACTAATTCCCATTTTTAAAGGCCCCATAAAATACCAATCTAAAAATACATTTAATAATGATCCAACAATCTGAGCAATCATTACAAGTTTCGGCTGTGAATCATTTCTCAGCCATGTGCACATAGCGTAGCTAAACATAAAAAAAGGGCTAAATGTAAAGAAACAAGTCAAATATTCAACTACCAAAGTCATTATATCCGAAGTTGCCCCCAGCATTTTTGCAATAGGATGTATAAATATCAAGCTTACCATTGCTATTAGTGCAGTCACTACAGCTAATAGTCTAACAGATATATTAAAAATATCTCTTGCTTCTTTATGTTCTCCTCTGCCATTTTTGTTAGAAATCAGCACACCTGCTCCTACTGATATAAGCATACTTAAAGCAAGCAATATTTCTACAACAGGTACACCTACGGTTACCGCAGCAAGTGACTCTCTCCCAAGCATTCTTGCCACGAAAAGTCCGTCAACTACAATATATAGCGAGTTAAATATAAGACCTGCTATTCCGGGAACAATATAGGACAATAATTTCCTAAACAAATTTTTTGATTGATTCTTAATTGCAGCTTCATTATTTTTCATACTTCCTCCACATCTTAAAATGCATATAAAAAAAGGTAGACCTGATGCAACCTCAGGCCTACCGATGCAATTTTGTTTTATCTCTTTAAAGAGGTATTATTCCCCGGCGAGAACAATACCATGAAATCTATTCATTTTATATTTGCCATATAATATCAAAATAAAACATCTTTGTCAAGATATTTACAATGATTTTATTATTTGTGATATCTGTTTTTTCTAATTTTGTTTTACCATTTTTATTCAAGGTATTCCTCCAAGCAAATGCCTTGCTTGAATATTTCCTTGGCAGCTTACTCACCATCATACGCACATGTAGAAATATAGATCTGTTTGAGCATTATAAAAAGATTTTTATTATATAACGCACAAAACAAAATCAGCCTCTTGATTTTTAAACTGATGTCAAGTGGCTGATATATATATTGTAGTTTACAATGTTCGGGTAGTTTCTTTTGTTTTCAGTCTATACAACTTTTGAATGCCTGTCGGGGTAGTGTACGGATTGAAATATTCTATAAATTCCCAAGAGAAGTGTTCATAAAAATTATCAATATGGGTATAGAGATATATTTCTTTCAAATGTAATTCTTGTATTTTTTCAGGTACGGATTTCAAAAGATAACTACCAATTCCTTGTCCTCGGAATTTTTCATCAACAAATACATCAGTAAGCCAAGGGTAAATATCAGGTCGTGATTTGCAATCGCTCATTAGAATCTGGTACATTCCGGCCGGTTCACCGTCAACCAACGCAAGAAAAGTTTGAGGAATTTGATCTTTTGATATGGCGTTTCTACAAAAAGAATATATTTCCTCCTTCGAATATCCTTCTATCGTACCCCACCAGTTATAAATCCAATTTGTAATAGTGTCGATATATGATGTATCGCCATGACATACTTTTATAATTTCCTTTTTCATCATTTCACCTCCACTAAGGCATTATATACTATGCCATAATGGCAGAGTCAAGTAGTAAGGTGCGTTTCTGCACCTCAACCAATCCCGACTGAGGTTCCAATTTTAAGTCAAACAGTTCCTTGATAATGAGAGTGTCTGTGATTTCTTGCTCCAAAATAGAGGTTAAGTCGGTATCCTTCATCACTTTGCATAAAAATTCCCCCTCGTTAATTATCACAAGGTTTTCCACACTCTCTATAAAATATGGGATTTCGACAAAAACCTTTTTAATAATTTCTTGCTCCTGCATTAAGAATAACACACCTTGATTGAAGGTGTCGGGGATACAAAGCTCACTGCATTGCTTAAATATTTTAGAATACTTACCACTGATTTCTCTATAATCGGTAATATCACCATTCCAATCTACAGTTAAAAAATATCGTTTGGGGATATGCTGTGTAAATTCCTCTTTGTAATTTTTCACTTTGTTTGTTCTATCAATATGCTTTGACATGTTATCTAAAAATGCAACCGAATTTTTTAATTTTTCAACTTTCTCTTTCACAATCTTTTCCCCGTCAGCAAATAGTTTTCCAATATCCACACAGCCATCTTCGGTTAAATATTCTCTAAAGTTTTTAAGTGGTATCCCTAAATCCAGGCACACCATAATCAAATCCACAATCACAAGCTGCTCCACACTGTAGTAGCGATAGCCTGTTTCCTCGTTGATGTAGATGGGAGGAAGTATTCCAAGCTTGCCATAGTATCGCAAGGATTTCACACTGACATCCTTGATTTTACTGACTTCTCCGATCGATAAATATTTTTTCATAAAAGCGTACACCTCCTATTGACTCTGCCATTATGGTACAGTTTATACTTTGCAGTATAACATAAGATTATTTTTTATTCCATAGGAGGTTTTTGCATTTGAAAAATAAACAGTTTTATCAGTTTGTCATACCGTCCATCGGCGCAATGCTTGTCACGGGCTTGTATTTCGTGGTGGATGGTATCTTTGTGGGCAGAGGAGTTGGAACCGAGGCACTTGCCGCTATTAACATCGCTGTTCCGTTTATCTCAATTTTAACATCTGTCAGTATGATGATTACCATGGGCGGAGCAACCATCACTTCCATTCATTTTGGCAGAGGGGAAAATGAAGAAGCTAACAGGAGCTTTCGTTTAAGCCTTGTGATGGTCTTAATTTTCTCTCTTATTATGACCATTGTTAGCTTTTTCTTTTCTAAAAATCTTGCAAGATTGCTTGGTGCAAGTGATTTGCTTTTGGAGGGGGCTGCCAATTATATTAAGTATTTTGTACTATTTGGCATTTTCTTTTGTAGTTCCAATACCTTGTCGGCTTTTGTAAGAAATGACAGCAATCCTCGTCTTGCTTTTTGGGGTATGATTATCGGTGCTGTCAGCAATGTATTTTTAGATTGGCTCTTTATCTTCCCACTGAAAATGGGACTTGTGGGAGCTGCCATTGCCTCGGGACTTGGTCAAGTGCTTGCCTGTCTTGTATTGTCCACACATTTTATACACAAAAAAAACAACCTTACCATTGGAATGCCCCAATTTTCTATGCAAATCATTGGTCAAATCATAAAAACGGGAACGCCCGAATTTATCACACAAATGAGCCAACCTGTCATTATATTGTGCTATAACTTTATTGTGTTAGATATATTTGGTGAAATAGGAGTTTCTGCATTTTCTGTGATTTCCTATATTTTGGTTGTGGTCATCGGTGTATTTACAGGTCTTGCACAGGGTATCCAACCTCTTTTAAGCCGTAGCTTTGGTGAGAAAGACAGCGAAAGCGAAAAGTTCTTTTTCTGTAAGGGGTTAAGACTGAACATATTCCTCGCAACAGTTATCTACGGAATCATGCTTTTATTCGGCAAGGGAATTATCTCTATCTTTAATAGTGACAGTCAGCTTATTTCTTTAGGCTATGATTGTATTAAGGTATACGGCATTTGCTTCTTGTTTGCAGCATGCAATATTGTTTATACGGTTTATTACCTTGCAACCAAAAGGACAAGGCAAGCCCTTATTATTTCAGTGCTGAGAAGTTTTGTGGCAAACATTGCTTTCATTTTCCTCATTCCTGCACTCTTTGGAGTAAACACAATTTGGGCAGGTATGATTGTGGCAGAGCTTGTGGTACTATTTGTCGCAATGATAATCAGTCGCTTACAAAGGAGGGTGGCCTAAAGATGGTGGAGATCCCTTTATTGTTGTCCAAATATATGTAATATCACTGCACCATACGGCAATTTTAAACTGCTTATCATATTGTTTTGCCATAATGAGTTCCTCCTTCTCTACGATACTTTCATTGTATCATACTTAATGTTTTTATTTAGGATTTTCTCATTTTGACTTGTACTTTTTATATTCTAACACCAAGGATTGTTTTTTAACAATCGGCTTCGTTGTAAAACGAGAAACAAGGAGTAAGACTATGAACCAAGTAATAAGGAGTAATTAAAAAGAGTACTTTTATGCTTTTGCATCAGGTACTCTTTTTTCTTTCGAAGAATTATAGTATAAGGTTTAGTTTGTAGTTTACAAGCTCCACAATTTATTTCCCTTTAGGTCTACAACTATTAAAAATGATTTGTTTTCTACAACAAATATATTAACTATAAAAATTTTGTCATTTATAACATATAATATATCTTGTTTTTCTTGACGAAAATTTAAATAAGGTATGCTGCATATCTCAAGTAAATCACTTCCATCATGATTCATTTTAAAAACGTTCAAGTTATTAGATTCTTTAGTTGAAAAGATAATTCCATTATTAGTAACATATAAACTCCTTATTTCTAATCCTTTATCATCTAGATAAATTATGTTATTTTGAAAGTTATTTACATCAAATTTATATATTTTATTCATATCAACACTATAAACATTACCATCAATTTCTTGTAGTTGTGAACCAATTATTGGTACTTCTTTTATTTCTTTGGAACTTATGTCATACATAAACTTAGTGTAATTCATTCTATAATATATTTTATCTTCACATATAACAAAATCCCCCATTATATATCCAGAATTTTCGTTGTCAAGTATGGTGATCTCCATGCTATCGATGTTTATACTCATTAAGTATCCTAGTGAGAATCCAGCATCAGGCTCAACATCGCCTTTATCGCCTATTGCATAGATATTATCTTCATATATAATAAAATTCCATATACTAATATTGTCAACTTCTTCGTCTATGAGTACTTTGTAGCCTGTGCCATCAGTATTTATGCAAGAAAAGGCAGAACTTGAATTATTATTCAAACGTTCAGTAAAGTATATTACTCCGTTATAATAAAATATTTTTATAAAACTGTTGTTGGCAATAATTTGGTTACCACTTCCATTTTCATTAATTTTATACAACTTACATCCATCATTATAATTAATATAGTACACAAACTGACCATCAGAAGTGAACATACTTAGATTTGCAGCATTTGAACTTAAATTCATTTGATAAGTTTCAGTTTGAGGCATCTTTTCATCCACATCAGCACTACAACCTAAAAGCAATGATACCAATATTATAATAGAAAACATAGTTTTGCTCATTGTACATTCCTCCATTAGATAATAAGCCGACCGACAAGGGTTGGCTTATACTTACTTAATACTCAATACTTAGTAACTCATTTATATTGTTCATAAAGTTCAGCATTATTCTTTAATAGTAATGAGAATTTATATACATCTTCTTGTGCAATTCCAAATCTTTATGTATTCAAATACAAACTTGTAAGCCTGTTGGTAACCCTGAATTTTAAATCTATTTAGCCATTCTCGTTTAATTATGGCATAAAACGATTCAATGCAGGCATTATTGCCATAATGAGTTCCTTCTTCTCTACGATACTTTCATTGTATCATACTTAATGTTTTTATTTAGGATTTTCTCATTTTGACTTGTACTTTTTATACACCACTTCAAGTTATTTAATAATTTTTAGATCTCTTAAATACCCAAGAACTAGTTCTTTTCTATAGTCAGCATCTGAGTTTTGGTGAATATCTAAATTACATGCAAAAAACCAAGTGTCATTTGCTGTTTCTACATATCCAACATACCATCCAATCTGAGGGTTAATCCGCTGTACCCATCCTGTTTTCCCTCTAAGAGTATACTCAGCATTCTTTTCTTCAATCATAAGATCTTTTAGAATCTTGTAATAATCCTCTTTGAAATTATACTCTTCAGTATAAACTTTTTTTAAAAAATCTATCTGTTCTTTTGCGGATATTCTAATATCACCTTCAAGCCAAAAATTATCAGCTCTTATTCCTACCTTTTTATTACCGTAATCTATTTGATTTAAGTACTCTGAATACTTTTCAATGCCAACCTTTTTAGCTAACTCCTGATAGAACCATATACAGCTTGAGGGTAAAGCCGTTTTCAAGTTCTGGTCTTTATTCCATTCAGGAAGTCCCTTATCTTTACCATCCCATTTGATAATTTCATTTTCATCATTGATGATACCTTCTTGTAAAACTATTAACGTGTTTGGAATTTTAAATGTTGATGCTGGCAAAAACCTTTGTTCTGATCTTTCTTCATTAATAATGAATTCTTTTCCGGCAATTAGAGAAGAAACAACAATTGTTGCATCTATATTATTATCATCTATAAAATTTTGGGTCACCGTACTATTATTACACCCACTTAAATTTAGTAATAATAAAAACATTAATAAAAACTTTATTATCTTCATTTGTAGCTCCTCACCCTTTTTTTCTTAATTTATATAATTATAACTATATTTTTAAAGAAATACTTGATATTTTGTACTGTTTTTAAGGATATGTGGAGATTAACATTACTAGTAAAATTTATCTATATAGCAACTCTTAGATGATCACATACAGTATTCAACTTTAAAAAATTCTTCTTACGCTTGATATATCCAATTTACGACAGCTTTTGCTTCTACATGCTTGAGCAAGGAAAAAGAAGATACACGCCCCCTATACAATCGTATAAAAACATTATACACCAAAATTTTACAATGCTCAAACGCTTAATAACTAGCAATAATGAGACCAATTCAATTTGCCAGACAGTGTCTGTCTGGCAAATGTCATATTTTAAATAAAGTACCCTCATATTTTTCATATTTGATCTGGAAAACCCTCTTCCAAACTCTTTTATCAGTTCTTTAGACAACATGTTATAATCAATACCGATTTTTCCCTCAGAACTGCAATCCTGCATCTGAACTACACGCTCCACATGCCTTGTGTGGACAATAATAATGTTGTGTGAATTTGTGGTTCCTTGGCGAAGGAGTATCTTTTTGAGTATGATTTTTACTGTCTTGACAACGAGTTTCTCACCAATTTTCCATCATTTTTTCCATACTCATTTCTTCAAAATTCACATCACTTGGCGGTACAAAAAGAGACTCATCAATGTTTACATTATCGCTGATTTCCGTAACATTTAATTGCATCATGGTTTTTTCACCAATAGCAACTTCATATTTTAGAGGTGTTCCATATTTTTTGGAATACCACATTTTAACAAGCACATCGCCTATCTCTTCATCAGTTTCTGTTGCCTCTATATAAATAACTTCTTCTCCTTCCAATTTTTCTACCCTTGCAATGACATCTTTTGAAGATTCCTCAACTACTTCTGTCAAAAAATCGCTATTATCTACCATTAGCCCCATTTCTTCAGCATACGTAGTATTAGCACCAATCATTTTTACACCCTCTGTTTCTCCATAAACATAACTATACATTACACTCTCATTCGGCAAAAAGATTAAAATACTTTTTGACATTCCTGGAACATCCATTTCTGTCCTTGTCATATCTCCATTGTAATAAGTAGCCATTTTGGTCGTAGTCCCATAAGATGTCATTTCAGATTTTATCATTAACTTTTCTGGCCTTTTGTTATCTATGGAATTAATTAAATCAATACCCTCTAAATTTTCGTTAACATCCTCTTTTTCTTCAGTTTTAGAAACTTCTGTTTCATTGCTATTGGAAATATTCTCCTCAATTTTTTGCTCTGCTGGTTCTTCTGCCTGTTTATTATCGTTTGAACATGCTACACAACTCAGTGAAACCATAGCAATTATAAATATTGCTAAGAACTTTTTTTTCATAATTTACTTCCTCCTACTCAACACTAAATACAATATTTTTTTTGTTCCCAAAATCATTTAAATCCGGCGTTACTGTCATATAGAAATCCTTTCGGCCTTCTTCAATATAGAATGAAGCAATTCCATTTATTGTTTGGTTTTCCTCAATTGTATTTTGTAACGTATAATCATTCACCGCTTCATTTAATCGAACTCCATCAGCAGTATATACGCCATTAAAATTTAAACCCAGCATAAAATTTTGCGTTTCTTTTGTCTTATTTGTAATGTCAAGCTCACACAAAAGAATTTCTTTTCCCTCTTTATCACTGGATTTTACATTAGCACTTTTCAATAAAATAGTAAGTTGTTTTGACTCTAATGGCACTCCTATGGTATATTCACTTTTTGTGCCACTTCCAGCAAATTGTTCTAAAAAAGTTTTATCGATATCATTTTTTGTTATCTCAATGGCTGGTTTATATTCAAAATTATTACCTATATTCAAAACGAAATCTTCTTCATTACTATCTGTAATTTCAAATGCTGTTTCACCCATAATCTTATTTTCTGGGGTGATAGTTCCAATCAAATCTGTTTCCACATCTGCCAAGATATTAAGGCCATATTCAACATCGTTTTTATCAAATACCGTGAGTCTATCAAAAGCAGAGAAGTTAATATCCTCGCTACTATGATTAAACACTTCAAGTTTTAAAATAAGATTTTTTACGCCATCACTATACTCTTTTGTTCTAACACCAATAATATTGTAACTTAATTGCGCTCCTTTATAGACTTCTCCGCATTTTTTTAATCCAAATATTTGACTTTCTCCTTCATTAGGTTGTGCATCTTCTTGTTCTTCAACTTCTTCCGCTTCTTCAATTTTTCCCGCTTCTTCAGCTTCTTCCGATATAGCATCTTTTTGACTAGAACATCCAACCATAGTCATTCCTAGTACCAAAATCACTAAAATCAACAAAAATTTACGTTTCATAAAACACTCCTTTTGCAATAAAACATCATAATTACCTATTCCTTTTATCCCTTTAATCTCTGCCAAATAAATTTGTAAGTCCGGATAGTTCCTCAATTGGATTATTAAATCCTTTGGATTCACCTTTACCACCTCGGCCTGCCGCAGAATATACTTTATCAGCCATTCTACTAAATGGTAAAGACTGCAACCAAACAGTTCCCGGGCCTTTTAGAGTCGCAAGGAACAGCCCCTCTCCACCAAATAATCCAGATTTAATACTTCCTGCAAATTGGACATCATACTCCACATCAGACGTCATAGCAACAAGACAACCTGTATCCAATTTTAGAACTTGGTTTTCCTGCAAATCTTTACGAATAATAGTTCCACCCGCATGTAAAAATGCCATACCATCCCCTTCTAATTTTTGCATAATAAATCCTTCACCACCAAAGAAACCTGCACCAATTTTCTTTTGTATATGTATATCAATAGAAACTCCTTTAGCTGCACACAAAAAGGCATCTTTCTGACAAATAAGATTTCCTCCAAATTCTGTTAGTACAACTGGTATTATCTTTCCTGGATATGGTGCTGCAAAAGATACATGTGCCTTTTCCCCCACAGTATTCGTAAACACTGTCATAAAAAGGCCTTCCCCCGTTATGACTCTTTTACCTGCACCCATTAACTTCCCCATAAGTCCCTTGCCATGACTGTTAGAACTTCCATCTCCAAAGATAGTTTCCATACTTATCTTTTCATCCATATACATCATTGCGCCCGCTTCTGCCACTACGCTTTCTCCACCATCCAATTCGATTTCTACAAACTGCATATCATCTCCATAAAGATTAAAATCAATTTCGTGTGATTTTGCCATGAAATCCCCTCCTAAATAATATAAAATACCTTTCTCTATTAAGTTTACTTGAAATTGGTAAAAAGTGTAATATACTAGTAGTCACTTTAAAAGTGACGATTGTAATCTCTTTTACTAAACAATTAGCCGAATGTCTTTTTTCTAATTAAAAAAAGACCCCGCCATAAGCTGAGTCTGAAATAAATATAATTTATTAGGGAAGTGGTATGGTAATATTTGCAGTAAACCCTTCTCCTAACTCACTACTATATCTCGCTTTTCCACCCACAAGAGCTAACCTGCTATCAATCCCTGTTAGTCCATTCCCTTTCATCAAATTTTTGAATCCTGTTCCATTATCCATTAACTGTATCATAACTTTTTCACCGTCAAAAGTAATAGATAACAATATACTGGTGGCATTGGCATGTTTTAATGTATTGGTAACAAGCTCTGTAGATATCTTTTTAATAATATCAAACACTATTTCATCGATATTATCCTGTTTGCCTCTAAAATAGAAATTTGTCTTAACCCCACTAATTTCAACAGTTTTTAACATGCTTTTTATTTCTCTTTCTAAAATAGCAGATGTGCATATAATTATTGTCGGCTTACTTTTAAGTTGTTTCATTTCATCAAATCCATTTTTAACAGAAAATTTAGCTTTTTCAAAACTTTCAATGGTTTTATCTCTATTTTTTTCTAGAGAAATTTTTGCCACCTCGAGAAGTTTCATTGTTATAACAAGCGAATGCCCTATAATATCATGTAATTCCCTAGCAACATAGTTTCTTGCACTAATATGTGAGGTTTGTTTAAGATTTTCTATTTGCTCTTTCAGTTTTTTATTGGCATTGGTAAGTTCATAATTCTCCTTTTCCATTTCCGCACTAATCATATGCAAACTAGTAATATCATGAAAAGATATAATAAATTTGGTACCGCCAATACTTTGATAATTGCTGATAGCATATCGATAATATTTATTTTCGTATTGTAATATTTTTTCTCCTTGAGATGCAATGTTTTTTGTAAAATATTTTACCACCACTTGCAAATCCAAAAAAATTTCTTTTGCTTTCTCATTAGCATAAATTATAACACTGTCCTGATTCATAATCACAATAGGTGTATCCAACCTTTTGGTTACCTCATGCTTCATTAACGGTGTAAGGTCAAAAAACTCATATTTAAACGTAGCATATATAAATATTAAAATAGACCAGGTGTATACAATTGGTGTAATATCAAATATCTGTATCCCTATAATATCAAACAGCGATCCTAGTATTCGGGTAATATAAATAAAATTAAACACTAGTGGTAGCAGTATGGCAATATATATAATACTCTTTTCTATCCTTGATTTATCTTTAATTTGCTTTTTAAATTTATTTCCACACAATATCATACCTATGAAAGTAAACGAATAAGTAATCCCTATAAAAAAATAAAAAAGCTTTCCAAAATCATCGCCCCAAAAATGGTATACTCGATAAAATAAATAATGATATGGGTTTGTTAATACTATAATAAATTGTACGAGTGCAACAATATAAATTCCTACCCTAATTCCTTTTTTCAATGGTTTTCCTTTGTTATAAATATAAGCAAAATCCAAGAAACTTGCTCCTAACAAACAGATACCAAAGTAATACAAAACAATAAACCCCCATCGCAGTTCTACCGTTGGTGAAACTGTTTTAAACACTTTTCCAATCAACCATATGATCATAGAAAATTGTACAAGAAAAAAAGCCTTTAAAGAAATATTTCTATTTGCTTTCATATAAAGTATCATGAACGCTATGATATTTACTATTATTGCTGCAAAATTCCACAGCGTAATTGTTGCAACCTTAACACCTACGCTATATTCCATATCTATACAATCCCATTTTCCATTGCAAATATTGCAATTTGCATTCTATCCGACATATTTAATTTGTATAGTATTTTGCTTACATAGTTTTTTATAGTTCCTTCTGAATAATTTAGATTCACAGCAATTTCTTTATTGCTGCTACCTGTGGCTATTAGCTTAATAATCTCGACTTCCTTTTCAGTCAAAATATCTTTGTATTGTGATTTATAGTTGCTTAACCCTTTAAATCTATCAATTATGATCTGTTTCACACTTTCATGTATTACCGTTAGCCCACTATAAACACATTTTACAGTCAAAATTAAGTCCTTATAACTAATATCTTTTACAATATATCCATCCGCTCTTGCAATGAAAGATTCCATTATATTGTCTGGATTCTCAAACGTGGTAAGGATAATAATTTTAATATTGCTATTCTTTTCTTTAATCTTTTTGGTAGCACTAACGCCATCTAAACCTGGCATTTCTATGTCCATAAGTATAACATCCGGATTTAAATTTTCGCACAATGTTATTGCCTGAATTCCATCACTGGCTTGCCCGACTACATTGATTTCATCATCATGATTTAGTATGTACGCAATAGACTCCTTAAATAAATTTTGATCATCCGCAAGTACTACGTTTATCATTTTAACCTCCATAGTGTTCTCTAAACGCTGATACAGCACTTCTTACATCTTCTAATATTTGACTATTATATTGAATCGTTTCATCAATTTTATCTTCTAAATCTTCGGAATCAATATCTTTTTCAAGGTTAACAATCTGAAAAATTAAATTTTCCATATCCTGTTCTCTTGTTGCAATAATTTCTTGCAACATAGAATTAATCTTTTTTTCCTTTTCCAAATGATACACAACTTGAGCATAATTTTTCAGACTGTCATTAGCTTCTTTGGATTTTTTTCTTTGTTCTTCCAATTGATACAGCATCTCCATCAGATGCGTGATTTCTGTTATTGTTATAATGTGTCCCAGCGTTTCATCATTGGATTGTAAAAAAGAAATCTTATGAGAAAAATAATGTTTTTCACTTCCAATAGTCAGATAAACGTATTCTTTTTCAAAATATTTTTTTCGTTTTTGAATATTTCCTTCATACAAAGTATCGATATCCTGCACATTAATTTTATCTAGCTTTTTAAAATATTGAGACTTACTAGCACAATAATTTTTATATATTATACTTCCATTCACATCTGTTACATAAATGAAATCTGTCACCATATCTCCAATTTTATCAAAAAATATGCCTGTGACCCCAATTTGCACTTGATCATCACTTCCAAGACTTAATAGCAATCCCACCAAAAACATCAAAATATATTCTATGAAATCAAGATAGGAAAATTCAATGATTACACCAACAAAATAGATACATAACGGCATAAATATTCCAATAAATGTCCATAAAGTAATCACCTTGTTCTTATAAACTCTATGTATATTTTCTTTGGCACTTTGGCATTTCACAATAACATATAAAACTCTTATTAAGAGCATTATAACACATACCTTATAAAACAAACTATAACTCGTTGAGAAAAATTCATAATGTTCTATCAACATTTTGTTCTGTATCAGAATGCTAATCAAAGCAAAAATAATGACCACTATTCCAAAGAAAATATTTTTTATCTCTTTTATTAATTGAATTTTTTTGCCAAACAAATAATTGATTAGCAAAAAATAGGCAACTAAAAATAATATAGATGCCATACATTTAAAGCTACTAGCTAAACCTTTATTCGGAATAACTACCTCTATGACTCTAAGAATCAAATTTACAAAAGCGAGAGAAAGGATGGTCAATTCCTCTTTTTTATTCAAATGTTTATAATAAGCGGTGATGATAACCGCTAATGTAAACATCACAATAAAAACAAGTACTACAACACTATAAAATTGATAAAAAGTATAATATCTTCCGTCACCCATCATAAACTCCTTAGATAATATATTTATGCTGGTAAAGTTTAAACGCTAGATTAACAATAATTACTGCTTTTTCCGGTATCGTATCTACCTTAAATCAAGCAAATCATTCACTCTCCTATCTATGCTTATGAATCTACATATCTTCCCTGCCATTTATAAACGTTTGCATCTTGCCTCAAACTTTTGTATATTTTTGTTGATTTGAAGAACCATATCAACAGCATTGTTAACGGTATTATATATAAATTGACAACTTTAGTCAATTTACAAAAGGAGAATGATAAAAAAATATTATTCTTTTGCTGATAATTTATTAACAACCGCCGGAGATCTTTGCGAGACAAGCTTGACAAAGCTTGCTATCAAAATTAGCACAATAAATTACGCTGTTCCCAAGCAAATGAGGGAAAGTGAATACCTCACTTTCCCTCTATCAATAAATTTAATTTTTTACACCTAAAATTTTCAATTGTTCATCAATCTTTGCTTCAAGTTCTGCAATTTCCTTATTATCTTGTTCCAACAGCTTATTTATTTCTTCTAAGTCAATCGGTTCTTCTTCCTCAAAAGTATCAACATAACGTGGTATGTTTAAATTAAAATAATTTTCTCTAATTTCCTCAATCGATGCCAAATGAGCATACTTTTCTACATCTTTGCGTTCTTTATATGCTTTTATGATTTTATCAATATCTTTATCTCTTAAATTATTTTGATTTTTATTCTTTTCAAAATCATTACTTGCATCAATAAATAGTATATCTTTATTTTCACGATTCTTCTTTAACACTAAAATTACTGTTGGAATACTTGTTCCATAAAATAAATTTGCTGGCAATCCAATTATTGTATCAATACGATTTTTACCAATTAAAGTTTCTCTTATTTTTCCTTCTGCTGCACCTCTAAATAAAACTCCATGAGGTAAAACAATAGCCATTGTTCCAGTCTCATTTAAGTGATAAATACTATGCAATATAAAAGCGTAATCTGCCTTTGAAGCTGGTGCTAACTTTCCATATTCACTAAAACGTGGGTCTTTTAATTTAGTTTTATCATTATCCCATTTTGCTGAATATGGTGGATTTGCAACTACTGCATCAAATCTACGTGGATGATCTATACCTTTTGCATCTGGACCATCTGGCCAATCACTTTCCAAAGTATCAGCATTACTTAATACCATATTGTTATAAGATATACCATGCATCATTAAATTCATACGTGCCAAGTTATATGTAGTTGTATTCAATTCTTGACCAAAGTACTTCATGGGAATTCCTTTTGGTAATTCTTGACCTACAGTAAGTAATAAAGAACCAGATCCCATTGTCGGGTCATATACGCTAAATAGTTCATCTGATTTTTCTACACCTTTTGTTACTACTTTGGCTAAAATCTTGCTTACTTGATGTGGTGTATAGAATTCTCCACCCTTTTTACCAGCACTAGCCGCAAATTGACCAATTAGGTATTCATATATTTCACCTAAAATGTCTTTCCCATCATCACCTTTGTATTCAATACTATCAACTAATTTTACTATGTTGTTAAGTGATTTAGCACGTTCGTTTGTAGAATTTCCAAGACGAGAATCTCCTAAATTAATATCATTAAATACTCCACGGAAATCTTTTACTGCTTCTTTATTTAATTCTGCATTTTTATTAAAGTTATCAAAAATAGTTTGATAATCACTAGGAATAACTTGTGAATCATTAATTTTATCAATCAATGACTGCCATGTATCCTTTGGAGCAATGGCATATCCTAAGCTTGCTGAAATATCTTGTAAATAATCTTCTAACTCCGACTTATCTACTTGTGAATTATAGGATTCATTAATAGACTTCCCCTCTATAACATCAATAACATTATTATTTAACAAATACTCCTCTTGATGTTCTGATAAATATCTATAAAACATAAATGCCAATATATAATTTTTGTACTCTGATGCATCCATTGTTCCACGTAATTCATTTGCCATTGCCCATAATTTATTAGTAATTGATTGTATATTATTGCTCATTATTTTTATTTCCTCTCTTTTATTAATTTGCTTTATACAAACATCTGTTGCAAAAGTCCCTTCTTTTGTTGCTGTAAATGCTCTAGCTTACGTTGATGAAAGGTGATAAGGGTGTCGAGACTCTCTATAAAATCACCAATCTTTTTCTGTTCATTTAGGGAAGTGAACGGAATGTTTATAGTCTTCATTCCTACCATATCAATACTTCGCCCATCTCTAATACCATATACATGTGGTTTTAGTTTAACATTTATAAAGTTATGAGATCTAAAATATGCATAATAAAAGCGAGAGTCTGCACCATTACCATGTAATGTATGATAGGCTGGACTTATGATTCCAGTAAAATTCGATTTTTCTAATCCACCTTCAAATGATCTTAAATGAACTATGAAATCATCTTTTTCTACCATCTTATAATTTAATAAACTTTTTTTATCAAATTGCAGATTTCTATCTGATTCATCTCTCCTTATTGTTCCCTTGCCTTGAATAATTGTTAGCGGAGGAAGTTCTTCATGGTTCTTTTCCGAATATTCCTCAAAAACATCTCCTAACTTACGCTGTTCCCAAGGGTCAGCAAATCCTGGAAAACGAAGTTCTGGAAATTTTTCACCATTTTTAGGAAACATTTTTTGCAACAAACCTCTCTTCTTATCTTGTAAGTGATTTAACTTACGCTGATGAAGGGTGATAAGGTTGTCAAAATTATGAAAGAATTTGCCAATTTGAATTTTTTCTTCTTCTGATACCGGTAACGTCAATTTAAGCTCTTTCAGTTCACTAGCTTTAACTAGTGGTTGTCCGGTTCCAAAAGATAATTTTTTGATATCAAAGTTCATAAGCATATAATAGGTAAAATCCAAGTTTTCACCCTGAATAAATACGGTATTATCGCTTATTTTAACCTTTCCAGAGTGCCTATATAATTCTCCTGCATTTGCTCCAACTCTGGCGGTTAGTAAAAAATCTCCCTCATAGTCATAGTTATTATCATATCCAATAACAGATGTTGAACCTAAGATTTCATATTTTCCATCATTTTTAGATGAAAACTTGCTTTTACCAGTATCAATAGAATTGGTTTCATCGCTCAACTTACGCTGTTCCCAAGGGTCAGTAAATCCTGGGAACCTTATTTTAGGTACATTCTCTTTATTATTATCCATTTTATCTCCTATCTTAACTGTCAATTCATAGTTGACGGCTTAATAATTAATTTTGAAAAGTATAATTAGATATAATTTAACTTTCAGCCTGATCATCAGCCAATTCATAAATAGCCTCACGCAAACCGTTGCGGTACTTGATTCTAGATAAAGCCTGTATATCTTCGTCATGTGCTAATGTCTTGTAATCCAAGCTTGCTTTTGCAATTATATCTCGAATTTGGCCAGTATCATCTAAATCTTGCATACCATAACGATGACAACTAAATAATTCGCGCATCTGAGCACTTGTGATAATATCTGTGATTCCCCACTTTACTCTAAAATCTAAGAATAGTCTATCAAGACTTACATTGTTAGCCGCTTGAATAATTTCTTCACTATCGTTAAGATTTACTGGATATTTAAGATTAGTACCCTCCGGCGGATAATACCCTTTGATAATAGCCATTGCTGCATTCATAATTTTCATAGCATAATTTCTATCTTCTAAACCATTGGCAAATTGATCAATTTTTTCTTTTGTAGTTTGTGCTTCTTGGTTCTTACCCTCATGTACTTGATTTAATAATTGTTCTACCAATTCAGTTAAATAATCATAATCTATTTTCACATCCTTAACATGAGTCATTTTTAACTCAATTTGATAAAAAGGAATTTTCTTTTCTTTTGATATATGTTGTTTAAGCTCATTGGTTAAAACTGTAGTAAGCATAGTTTCCTCTTCACTTGTCATGCCTAATTTTTCAACTAACTCATCAGGATTTTCGTAATCAAAGCCTACTGCATTTCCATTAACTTCTTCAGGTGCATATTGTTTTAATTTAGCCACACCAACATTATAATCACGCAATAAATCAAGCATATGTTCTTTTTGCTTCTCAGAAGGTGGTAACTGTTGAAATTTATTAGTTAAACTGTCTAATTTCTTAACAACATCTTTAACTTCATTAAATACCTCTTCAAAAGGTTTAGCAATAATTCCATCCTCTTGGTTAGATTTACGCTTCTCATCTTCTGATAAAATTGCAGAAGCTTTATTAGCATAAATTGCAAGAGCTTGATTCATCAACTTCTCATTTTGAGCAGGCCAACGATAGTTTACAATACGCCCCCAAGGTTTTTCTTGCATATCAGCAATACGATTTGTTCTTGAATAAGCTTGAATAAGTCCAGCTCCTTTAAGTGTTCTATCAACATAAAGGGTATTAAGTTCTGGTGCATCAAATCCAGTCAAAAGTTGATCTACCACAATCACAATATCTAGAAAGTTTTTATCTGTAGCTGTTTTATTCAGACGACTAGTAACATCTTGTGTATATCCTGCTACATCATCCATACCAAAGCTTGTACTAAACTCTTTGTTATAGGCTTTAATGGCATCATGTAAATTTTGATTAGTGGCAAGCATGCTATCATTATTGGATGAATTTTGGCTAAATGTAACTGCTACTTTTAATGTTCGTCCACCGTTTTTCCTATTTTCAGCATTTACTCGTTGAAATTCATTAAAATACATCATTGCCATTGGAGTACTAGCTTTCCCACCACCAACATGAGTGGTAAAAAGTGCATTATATTTTCCTTCGTTTGAACGATTTCGCCAATTCTTGAAAATATCTTTAACTACTAACTTGATGTGTTCCGAATTTTCATCATAAAAACTTGGTTCAACCGCATCATCCATATCCTCTTGACTTAGATTATTAATCTTCTCTTGAATTTGTTTTTCTGTCCACTTTGGATAGCGTTCTTTATAAAAACTTGGTAGATATTTTAATTTCATTTGTTTTTCATCAATCGTTGTTTCAAAATCTACTTTAAATCCCAAAACATTTCTATCTGCTATTGCTTCACGAATGGTATAGGCGTGTAACAATGGCCCAAAAATATCTTCAGTGCGTAAGCCATTAGTAGTTTCATCAAACATTGGTGTTCCCGTATAGCCAACCCAAGCAGACTTCTTGAAAGCTTTTTGTATTTTTTCAAAACTTTCACCACCAGTTGAACGATGTGCCTCATCCACTATAAATACAATATTTTTATCAGGTGATTTAAAAGATTTACGTTTTACTAAAGTATCAAGCTTTTGAACAGAAGTAACAACAATATTATTATCTTTGCTCTTTAATTTACGACTTAAATCATTAGTATTATATGTATTCTGAACACTACCTATCATATCTTCATTAGCATCTGGATCATAGGCCCTATAATTTTCATTTGTTTGTTTTGTTAAAGCAATTCTATCTACTAAGAATACAACTTTATCAACTTTTGGCATACGACTTGCAAGCCAAGCTGTTTTAAAACTAGTGATTGTCTTACCTGAACCAGTAGTATGCCAGATATACCCTACTTTATTTATACTAAGCTCAAAATCAACTCGTTTTAAATTTTCAATTACATTCTGGGTAGCATATACTTGATATGGACGCATTACCTTTAGCATTTGTTTGTTTTTTGTACCATCCAAAATCATATAATTAGTAGCCATTTGATGTGCCATTGGAATACTTAACATTGAATCAGCAAACTCTTTCCAATTACGTACAATCGTATTATCACTTTTACGTTGCCAGTTAAAAGCAAAGTCCTTATTAAACTTATCTGATGTGGTATTAGCCATATATTTAACGTTATTTGGTGTAATTGCCACCAATATTTGTAGAGTAGAAAAAATATCTCGATATTGATTTTCTTTGGAATATTGATGCATTTGATTTAGTGCTTCATTGACATCATGTGTATCACGTTTTTCTTCAATTTGTATTATAGGTAGACCATTGATAAGAAGTGTCGTATCAAAACGACGATTTTGTTTTCCAGTGATAACTGCAGGACGTTCAATCTGATTAACTACTTGATACACTGTATCTCCAGCACCAATTTGTTTTTGATCAAAAACTGTTAAGAACACGTGACGACCATCATCTAAATCAATTTCGATTTGCGATACACCATTAAGTCCATATAAAAATTGTCCAGCTTCATATGGTGTTTGAATATTGGATATAATTTTTTTGACTTGATTAAATTCTACAGTACTTAAAGGATGATCAAGTGTATTTTGATTGTGCCTCTCAAGAATCTCTTTAAAGTTATCCCAAAGCTTTTCTGTAGTTTTAATTTTTGGTTCATACTTCCACAGTTTTGTTTTTATACAGTAATCAGCAGGTTTTTCTCCAACAATAAAATCGCTGATTCCTTCTAAGTGTTCAGGTTTAGTTATTGTTCCACTTGTAATATACTGTATTAACTCAGTTTCAAATTTCTCTTCATTCATCTTTCGCATACCTCCTCTAACTTGGATAATCTGATTTTTGTTTCAAGTTCTGCTGCTCTATTTCTAAGGGATTGTAGCTTTAACTGATTAAAATAAACTTGTCCTATAATTATTTGCTTATCTATGCAAGGTATTTTGGGTATTTCAAGCTCTTTAAGTTGCTTTAGAGTATATTTTAAAACTTGAGAGCCTTGCAGTCCCAGCATAAACTGTTTCTTGATTGTTTTATTTTCATTAATAAGATAAACCAAAAACTTTGAATCAATTTTATTGTTAGGTAATAACTTAACGTAGTTTTGCGTATAAATATATCCCTCATGCTCTTTTCTTACTATTGTTGAAACTCCCGTGATTAAACTAAATACTACATCACCATCGCACAAGGTATTTAATTTATCATTGGTCCTGACTTGTTTGTTGTCCACAGTTTTTGAAATAATTCCTACCAAATCATCTGTTAAATCTGTCTGACTATAATAAGTAAAAAGCGGTGTTTTTTCATCAAACACTTCAGTAATTCTAAACTGAGGCGATCCACTTACTAACTCAACTAATTCACTTAACTTTTTCATAAAATATCGTGCCTTTCTAAAATTACTTTATTTACCATAATGTAATCATATCACAAAAGGAATTTTATTGCAACTGTTAAAAATGTAATTTTTTAAAATTACATTTTTAAACTTTATACTCAGTCCTTGCTTTTTAAACACTCATTCTCCCCAAAAATCACGAAAAGCCCCTGAAATCAGGGCTTTCTATTGTATCAATATTTGACTTCCTATATGGTGGAGTACAGGTGTTTTATATACTAGTCCGTTCCACTTTGCTCCATATGTTTTACTGCCTTGGCTCCAAGTTTCTTACCAATTTTCCATCATTTTTTCCATGCTCATTTCTTCAAAATTCACATCACTTGGCGGTACAAAAAAAGACTCATATTAGAAACATATAGTTATAATCCATTGCAAATCTTTTTCTGATATGTCTATCATTCTAAAAGAATATTTGAGATTTTCTACAGTGTCTCTTGATTGATTTTCTAACATAAGCCGGTCAACCGAGATGCCTTTTTTAACAAGGTAGCGCTTCATTGCCTCGGCTTCTGAGATATTTTCACCTTCTCCTTGTCCTCCTGATAAAATAGCTTGAGTATCTGGATTTTTAGATAAATAATCATAAGCTACATCTAAACAATATTTAAGTGTTAATGAAGGTGTTTCTCCCCGTACTCTTGCGCCAAAAACAATAAGGTAATCGCAGTTATTAACTGTATTAAATCCTATACCTTGAAACACAATAACACCCTCAATGATTACAAATATTAAGCATACCCCCAAAAATAATAGCTTAAAATATTTATTGGAAAACAAAAAATGAAATGGCTTTTTAAAGGATAATACAAGACTTCCAATAATGATAGCAACCCACACTATCCCCATGTCAGCGCCTCCATTTAATGTTATTATGCTGATGAGATCTTTTAAGGCCTCCATTATATTTTCTGCTGTTGGTCTCTTTGATATTTTGTAGCTTATTATCTCTCGTCTTGATAGCTGCTTAAACTCTTTTTTTAATTGTCCTTGACATAGGGTCCATTTTAAAACATTATTTGTACTTGTTCTCTTTTCTTTTCTTTATCTTTACTCATCATGGTAAGCACCGCCCGAATTTTTATGATTTTATTATATATAAACTTCTCAAAAAGTCCATAATTTCAACGTTTTTATTATTTTATATACAAAAAGTCGTAAGATTTAGCAAAAAATTTTACGACTTTGTCTACATTCTGATGGTACCAAGAATTCTTGGTACTATATTTATTTTCTGTTTCAATACTTTTTTTTCTGTTTCAGCTAAAATATCTAAATATTTAAATTGATTGCATGATGCTATAAATAGTTTTGGAGTTTTCCTTTATCATTAGATTTTAGAATTATCCTTCAATTGGCTTAGAAGAAGCCGAGCAGAATCAATTACTCTACCCGCTATTTTCGAAGTCTTAACAGGGGTAACCCAAGCCCATCAGCTAATTCTTTTAATTTCTTAAATGCATTTGCAACAACAGCTGTATCAGATCCATAAGCTATATATGTAGCTCCAAGGCTAACATATTTCTTTAATTCTATTGGAGATGTACAATTAATACCAACAGCTTTTCCCTTTGACAGAGTTTTTTTGAAAACATCTTCTATAACTGACAGCACCTCAGGATCATTTGCTTTACCTGGTTTACCCATAGATTGACTTAGATCAGCCGGACCTACAAAAATTACATCTAATTGTGGAATTTCCAATAAGTCATCTATTTTATCAGCCATTTCTTTATTTTCAACATGTACTACAACTAATGAATTTTTATTTGCATATTCAATATAAGGTTCATCCTTATTCCATGAACTGTACATTGCTGATCTTTGAGTAGTTGTAAATCCTCTGTTCCCTTCAGGATAATATTTTGACGATTTACATACCACTTTTGCTGTTTCTATTGAAGTTATACTTGGAATCTGAATACCATCAGCACCTGAATCAAGTGCATGTAGAACATCTTCAGGTATAGCTTCTCTAACTCTAACCACAGTACTCATTCCTGCACATTCACTAGCTCTGATAATACCCTCAACATCATAGCTAGAATAATTTGAATGTTCAGCATCTATTATAATAAAATCAAATCCTGAATTTCCTATCATTTCAGCAATAGCTTGACTATTAAACTTAACAAACATCCCAACTACTACTTCTTTATTGAATATCCTTTGTCTTAATGAATATTGCTTATTCATACTTTCACCACCTATTAAAAATACCGGAATAAAATATTATGTCACGAATTATTTTTTAACCTTCTTATACGCATTGATTCACCATCAATACCTAAATGTTCCGATTTCATTTCGTTTATCATAATTCTTATAGTTGATGTGGGACAACTTAACACTTCGGAAACAACATCTGTCATTTTTCTAATTAATTTCTCTTTCTGTTCTAAAATTCTACCTTCAACCAAATTAACTTGAATTATCGGCATATATTCACCCCATTATTATTTTTTAATTTTCTGTAACGCTTAATTTTAAATTTTCTTTATACACTTTATATTTACATGAATAAATAATCCATATAAATAACAGCAAACCAATTATATCGGTATTTCCCTCTGGATATAATAATAAGAAAGCTGCTATAAAATTAATAATTCTATTTACAACACTTATTGGTTTTGATACAACACCTTCAATTCCCCACGTTAAAGCCATACAGCCCAAAAGTGCAGTGGAAAAAGTCCATAATACAGCTATAAGATTCCCCTGCGACAATAGTATCGGATTTAAGACAAACAAAAATGGCACTATATAAGCAACAATACCTAATTTAACAGATTGAACACCAACCTTCATTGGATCTGCATCAGATATGGCAGCAGCCGCATATGATGCTATGGCAACTGGCGGGGTAATACAAGATATAACTGAAAAATACAAAACAAACATATGTGCCGCTATTGGAATCGCCCCCATCTGAATTAAAGCAGGAGCTACTAATGAAGACATTACAATATATGCAGGAACAGTTGGCAGACCCATACCCAATATTATGGCAACAATCGCTGAGAAAAACATAGCTAATACTAAATTGCCATTAGAATATACAACTATCAGAGAAGTAAACTTTAATCCCAAACCTGTTAACATTATAACTCCAACTATAATACCAGCACAGGCACTTGTTACTGAAACACTTAATATGCTTTTAGCGCCACCTTCTAAACCCAGCAACATCTTTTGCAACGTTAAAATTTTTCTGTTTTTTACTAAAAAAACTGCTATTAAAGTAACCAAGGCGTAAAAACCTGCTATCATAGGAGTATATTTTGCCATCATTAAACCAACCAAAACTACAAAAGGAATTAACATATACCAACCATTAGATAAAACATCCTTGGTATTTGGCAAAGACTCCTTAGAAAGACCTTTAATATTCAACTTAACAGCTCTTGCATCAACCATAAAAAATAAGCAAAAATAATACAACAGTGCCGGTATCAATGCAGCTTTAACTATAGCCATATAAGATACCCCTAAATAATCTGCCATTATAAAAGCTACAGCCGCCATAATCGGTGGCATTATTTGTCCCCCTGAAGAAGCAACTGCCTCAACAGCACCTGCAAATACAGGTGAATAACCCACGCTTTTTATTAATGGTATTGTAAATGTTCCAGTACTTACAACATTTGCTACAGAACTACCGGATATACTTCCAAAAAGTGCACTTGCTACTACTGCAACTTTTGCAGGTCCTCCTCTCTTAGAACCAGTTACTCCTGTTGAAAGGTCGATGAAAAATTGTCCCGCACCTGTTACTTCCAAAAATGATGCGAATATAATGAACATAATTACATATGTTGCGGTAATGCCTAATGCACTTCCAAAAATCCCTTCTGAAGTAAGTGCTAATTGTTCTAATATCTTAGTAAACGAAAATCCGGTATGGGACAGCATACCTGGTAATCTGTCTCCAAATAAAGCATATAATAAAAATACTATACATACAATCGGTAAAGTCCAACCGGTTAATCTTCTAGTTGCTTCCAAAACAAGAACTAGTATTAATACAAAAGTAACCTTTTGAATAATTGTTAATGGTGTTACAAATAAAATTCTATTTTGCAGCACTTTGTATGTTACTATTAAATAACCTAAAGTAACTACTGACAATACAATCAAAACTATATCAAATATTTTGACTTTGCTGACTTTATCTCTTTTTATTGAAAATGATCCATAACTCAATATTAAAGCAAAAAGCAAGTGTATATATCTATGTACCTGGGATTCGGGAATCCCGAATGCCCCGGTATATAGATGATAGCAACTCATAACTATAGCTACGCTTTTAATTATAGACTTAAAATTCAAACTTTGTTTTTCAATTTTCATTGCTATATCCTTTCAAGTTTTACTTAATCACACCTATTTCCTTATAATATCTTTCTGCTCCAGGGTGCAATCCAATTCCTGTGCTACAACCATATTCAGGTTTCATGTGTTCTAAAGACTTGTTAACAGTCAATAATTGATCATAATTTTCGTACATTATTTTAGTCATATTATATACAACATCTTCTGATGTTTCAGTATTTGCAAATAATATAGTCTTGCATCCTATAGCTGATACATTTTCATCTGAACCCTTGTATATACCTCCCGGAATCACTACCTTATCATAAGCTGGACTTATTTCCAATAATTTTTCTATGTGTTCATCATCTAAACTTAACAGTTTAACTCCTTTAGATTCAGCTAAGTCCTGCATTGCGGCATATGGGTAAGTGCTCATGTAGGCAATTGCATCCGCATGTCCATCCTTAACTAAATCTACTGCATCAGTAAAACCTACAAAGTTAACTTTACCTAAGTCATCGTATGACATATCATAAACTTCTAATACTTTACGAATCATTTTTTCAGCAGAATTACCTTTTTGTTGTGTACATAAAACCTTGCCTTTTAAATCTTCTATTGAATTAATATCAGAGCCCTCAGCTGTGGCAATGTGCAATACTCCAGGATATAATGCAGTAACACCTTTTACATTTGTTAATTTGTTGCCTTCAAAATCCCCTACACCTGCTTCTGCATCCAATACATCATCCGGGAAACCAAAACCTAATTGAGCTTCATTACTAGAAACACTAAATATGTTTGAAATTCCTCCGCCTGGGCCAACTGAAGTTACAGAGTTAGAAATATTTGTTTTAAATAATTCAGCAAGCGCACCTCCAATTGAATACCAGGCACCTCCAGAACTTGCTGAAACAATATTAATTTTTATATCTTCTGATGTTGATTGACTTGATTGATTATTACCTTCTGTATCAGAAGGTGCAGAACATCCAACTACCGTAAATATTAACATCACTAACAATAAAGCTGATAAAATTCTCTTGATTTTCATAAAATTACCTCTCTTTAGTTTATTGTTTTTATTTGAACAGCATTTTTGTCGCATACATGCTCACATATGCAACAACCGCTGCAAAAATCTTCATTATATTGCATTTTCCCATCTTGCAATTTTAAACCACCAAAATAGCATCTGCTTATACACTGTTTTTCATCACAACTATCACATACTTCTTTATTAAACAATGCCTTTCTGCTTGGTATGTCGCAAAGATGTTTATATGAAATTATCTTATCTGCAGTTTTACCTTTCAAATCTTGTATGTTCTTAACATTTCTTTTTGTTAACTGACATTTTAAATCATCCAACAAAACATTTACATATTCAGCTCCCCGGAGCATTAAAGTTGAACCTATTTGCACTAAGCCTGCACCACACAATATAAAATCAATAATGTCTCTTGCAGAATCAACTCCATTTCCTCCGCAAATCTCAATGCCTGTGTTTTTGTAAACTTTTGATAAATTAGCCAATGTAATAGGTTTCATCCAGGGTCCGCCTATTGCAGCCCACCCCCCTATAATAGGCTCATCCGTTTCTTCATCAATCATCAATCCTTGATATCTATGCATTATAGTAACTGCCTTAACACCGGCATCCTTTAATTCTTTTACCAAAGATGTCATATCTGATATTTGAGGAGTTAACTTAACAATGATAGGAATTTTAACTTCTTTCATTATTTCTTTAACTATCTCAACACATAATTCCTTTGATTGTCCTATTAAAAAACCTAATTTCCCGTCTGCAGCTTCACCATGTGGATTTCCGAAATTCAGTTCTATCATGGTAAATCCTAATTCTTCAAAAGTTTTTGCATAATTCACCCAATTTTCAACTTTACTTGCTGATATGCTTCCAATCAGTACAACATTATTTTCTTTTGCAAATTTTAATTGTTGAATAGCTTTGGGAATATATTCTTCCATGGTAAGCATGGAACCACCCCTTGAAAAAAAGTAATAACTTTTTGGTATTTCTCCGTATATTTTATTTTGATTCATGTCGCGGATATCCATCATAGTTATCTTTGCAGTTTGTAAAGCTTTAGCATCAGTAACAGATTTTGTTATGATACCCCCTACTCCGGATTTTGCAAACAATTTAAAGCTGTCCATTTCTCTTGATATATCTGTTGATGCAACAATGATTGGGTTCTTAAATTTAATTCCTAAGAATTTCGTTTGGAACATTTTGTTCATTTTATTCTCATTCCTCATTTTTATTTTTTAATTCTGCTATAAAATTACTATATGACACCGTATATTCAGGTCTAACGGGAAAGAAAATGTCCATTTGCATACATGGAACCGGACTGTCATAAACATGTATATAATGCTCAATATTTGCCGGTACACTAACCCATGAACCCGGTGTCAATCTGTATGCTTTCCCATCTACATAGTAATCACATTCGCCTTTCACAACTAATGCAATCTGTTCATTTGGATGACTATGAGGTCTAACCTCATTGCCATTATCCACTTTATTAATTGTACAACTAATATTATCCACTCCTGTACCAAATACAACTCTTGAAATTCCTTCTCTTACTTCTTGCCAAGGAAGTTTATTCCAATTTCCTGATTCGATTCTTGCCATTATATGCCTCCTAATAATGTAATATCATTTAATATATAAAATCTAATTATAATTTATAAATTTAACAAAATAGCAGGATTGTGTTTTGTCATAAGATTGATTTGTTCTTCAGTTACTCCATACTTGTCCATTAACAAATTAATAAAGTTATACATTCCTTCCACCGGCATAGTGTTTCCATACTGTCCTAAATCCGAATCTAAAATTATATGTTCGGCACCGCAAATATCAATCATTTTTTTTGCTACTATGTCTTCTACGTTTCCAATTTTTGAGCCACTTTCAAACACACATACATTCAGCTCAATAAAAGCGCCTAAATTCACCCATCTTAGCATATCTTCATATGAAGCTCCTACGTTATAATGAGGATGATTTACAAGTATCCTTTTTACTCCTAATTCAACCGCCTTATGAACTAAATGATCTACTTCCCACAAAGTACCATGTCCTGTTCCCAGCACCATATCATTTTCAGCTATGTATTTTAAACACTCAACAGCAAATTCATCCATTTTACCATTTTCATCTACATAAACAACAGGTTTTTCATCAACTTTTGATTTTCCTGCTCCCACAAAAGCTGCTTTACTATGATCATCTATATGTTTTTTTGTTGATACAGTCGGAAAATATATAATTTTCGCATCCATTTGCTTTGCAGTATCCAATGCCTTTAGATTGAAAAGACCTATTGAATTGTTTAAAGCTATAGAACCATATACTTTACAACTTCCTTTACCTAAGTGTTTTTCAATCATCTTAGTACCAAGCATACTTGGAAAATAATGATCTTTAACCAAAAATCCGGCATATCCTGCTTCCTCAGCTTGCTTAAGCATCTCTGCAGCATCGACAGACCGACTGGCTACTGAGGGTCCTGCATGGACATGTATGTCTATAATGCCTTTAAGTATATCTCTTTTCATACTTTTCTCCATTCATTTAAAAATGTTTTACAATATTATATATAGCAATCGGTGTGCCAATTTTATAATTTAAAGTATAATTATGTTATTTAAAACAAAAAGCACTGTATGTTGTGTTTTTCGGAAGAAATGAACACAATATATAGATTAGTTAAAACTAAAAGCAATCTGACAATTTATTTTAATAATTCAGTTGATTCATTTTTGTATTATTGATATAATATTGTATTGTTATTTTTAATAAATAACTTATAATAACTTAGGAGGTTGGTATTTTGATATATAATTATAGTTTTCCTGAAAGTTATAAATACTTAAATGCTTTTTTGGTTTCTGATTTAGTTGATCATCCTATACATATAATAAATAATAAAGGCCAAATAATATTTGTTAATAAAGCTTGGTGTAAAACTTATAATATGAAAAAGGAAGAAGCCTTCGGAAAACATATTCAGGATATAATGAGTCTTCAATTAAAATATTTTCTTTCTATTAATGAAAAAAATCATATGAATGATGATTTTTTTGTAGATTATCACTTGTTTGATGAAACTTCTTCTCAATCAACTGCTATATTGGCATTAAAAGACCGAAAAAAAGTGTCAATGGTAACAAATTCGTCTGACGACAGAAAACTAATGGTTACCAGTACACCTATATTTAATGGATTAAATGAAATAGAATATGTATTTACATTAGTGCAAGACCTAACTAAAATTTCAGATTGGAAGGAGAGGTTAGATTCTGAAATAGAAAAAAATAAAATCCTAAATGAAAAAATTAAATTTCTTAAGGAAAGCAAAGATAACTCCAAAATAATTGGCACCTCTAAAAAAATCAAAGAGCTTAAATCATTAATTCCGTCTATTGCAAAAACAGATGCATCTGTTTTAATATTAGGCGAAAGCGGTGTAGGTAAAGAGGTGTTGTCAAAAGAAATTTATACAAATAGCTCAAGAAATACCAAACCTTTTATTACAGTTAATTGTGCGGCTATTCCAGAAAATCTCCTTGAATCTGAAATGTTTGGATATGAAAAAGGTGCATTCACAGGTGCAGTTACATCAAAAGAAGGATTGTTCGAACTTGCCAATGGTGGTACTATTTTGCTTGATGAAATCGGCTCAATGCCACTCAGCTTGCAGCCTAAATTGTTGAGAGTGTTACAAGAAAATGAATTCATGAGAGTAGGAGGAACAAAAAAAATAAAATTAGATGTAAGAGTAATATCTGCAACAAATGAAAATTTATTTAATTCTATTAAATCGGGAGCTTTTCGTCAAGACTTATATTATAGATTAAATGTATTACCATTAAAAATACCACCATTAAGAGAAAGAAAAGAAGATATAAAACTATTTTGTTTAAAGTTTTTAGAGGAATTCAACATAAAATATGATAAAAATAATTTTTTTAATGATAAAGCGTTGTTTTATTTAGAACAATATGACTGGCCAGGTAACATAAGAGAGTTGAAAAATGCTATCGAAAGATTAGTTATAGTTGGAGAAAAAGACGTAATAAATGCAAATCAAGTTCTTGCTATCACAAATCCCAACGAAGTAATTAAATTAGAATTTGAAGATAGCTTTCAAGAGGAAGAAGGCATTTCACTTAAAGCAGCAGTGCAGTCATTAGAACGAAAATTAATAAAAAATGCCCTTAAAAAATATAAAACCACTTATAAAGCAGCTATAGCATTAAAAACCACACAACCAACTATAGTAAGAAAAGCAAAACAGCTTGGTATTGAAAAAACTTGGGAGCAATAAAGAAATTACAATAATTAATCATTATGCATTATGTTGCTTAAATTTACGTCATGACACCTTAGAACTAAGTGACATAACCACAAGGAAGGAATCCTCTATGCCTTTATTGGTGATCTTGGTCAATAAGTTGGATTGACAATTTGCGGGACGGTTCTTTTTGATTGATGTAAAATATAAACTGACAATAAAAAAGCACGGTACATTTAATAAAACCATTTGCATCTAGTTCTTTTTGTAATTTACATAAATTTCCAAAACAAGCATCGACTGAAAATCCAGGAAATTCCCATTCAATTATTTTTGCGAAATATACCAATGCACCTACATCATAAAAATACATTGGAGTAAATACTTCTCCAGATTTCAGTATTGTAAAACCATTGTTTTCCAGTTATCTAACATTGTTATCCAATGTATGATTTGGAAAAAAGCAATCTTTTTTTAATAAGTGACTTACTTCATAAGCATCAAACGATTCATAACGGTTGATTATTATGTCAAAGGAATTATTCTCATAGGGCAATTTATCATCTTCATATACTTGTCTGACAGTAATTCCAAGTGGCTCAATGTTTTCTATGCATATTTTTACATTTGGTGGATATGCCTCAGTAACGTAAGTCAAGGCATATGGATGTTCAAGTGTTAGCACAAATTCTCCACCTCCAGTTCCCACATCCAAAATCTTATCAGTATCTTTAAGAAACGATAAAACAATTGAATGATAATCCCAATGTAAATCCTCACTATCCCATCTATCATAATATATGAAAAATCCCATCCCTTGAACGCATGTGCTTCTTCAGATTTCCACTTACTTCTTAACTCTTTTAAATTCATTATAACTACTCCTTTTATTTAGTATAAGCCGATAAACGGTGCAGTTAACTGATAACAAATTTATTTATCCTCTGTGCAATCTGCTATAAGATTATACTAACTGCCCCGAGCAATTAATTAGCTGTATTCTAAAGACGAGTTCGCTCCTTTCAAAGATTATATTAATTTTCCCCAAATCAGAAAAATATTTTATATCTTATTCAACCTTCATTTACCCATTTTAACCTTGTCATCACTCAATTTAGCCTATGTCATCTATAAATCACGCCAAAAATAGGGGTCAAAAAACGGTGTTTTTTGACCCCTATTTTTGCTCCAAAATCATCCTCAAACCACTATATGTTTGAGCCAACTTCTACTTTTTGTCCTCTGAGCCACAATACGTCATCAGAATTATACTCTCAACGTGCCTTGAGTGTGTAAAAAAGATGTCGCATCCCTCTGGTATACCCTTGGCGGAAAGGTTGCAAGCAAACCGCAGGACGATAGTTCTCCCTTGTCCTCTTACTATGTTAATCTTGGTGTACTAAGCTTTCAGGCAACCATCTATCTAGCCGATATTTAACATAGAATGCCATATTTTTTCGTTGGTTGTTATCTAAATATATAGACTTAATAAGGTTATGATAGATATTTTCTACTTTAGCTATTACTTCTTGCGTGGATTGGGTTATTAAAGGTTGTACTTCTAAAATTACATCCGTAATATCTTCATATGGATCATAATACAGATTAAAGTGTTTGCATATCTCTTTTAGATTTTGCTCAGCTACCTTAAAGCCTTCATCATATTCAACTATATTAGTAGGCTCGATATATGTAATAAATCGAATAAGTCTTTCGTTATGACACAGTGCTTCTGAATGCAATGCTTGAGAATAGCGCAATAAGCATAGATCAGAAATTCGTTCGTTATGCTGAAAATACTTGTTAAAGATTCTTTGCTTTTCTATTATGTCTACTGGATTGCCATGTGGTAACTTATTAAAAAATTCTTCAGAATCAAAATTAAGCGCGTCCCATTCCTTCCATGTTGAGGTTCCTGGCAACAATGTTCCGAAACTACCTGGTTCAAAAAACATATGAGAAATTACAATTCTATCTTTATCATCAGCAAGTTCTATAAAACGATAATTGCTTTCATTACACCAACCTGCAATAGCACCAACTTCTACTGGACTATATTTAGAAATATCTAATATGCAAAAAGATTTGCTGTGTAAAGTATCCATCAGTTGAAAATCTGCTTTCCGGGTAAAAAATGAAAATCCAGTTGAAAAAACCTCTACCGCAAAATCGCCGCTGCTATGTACAAAAAATTCTTGATCATCTGATGTCGCTCGTACCTTCTCGCTATAAATATAGTTGGGGCTTAAATTATAAGTATAATCAAAATCTGAAACAATATTATTTCCAACTACAGAAAAACACGACCAATCCGTGATATTAGAAATTTTTCTATTATCTATTTCTGAAATTAATTCTACAGGGCTGATGATATATGATATCCATTCATTACCAGGTAAAGTCAATTTACTTCCAGCTATAAAGTCATTAACTTCTGTCCAAAACTGCTCAAGAGATTGAGCTTTGTTAGAGTATTCAATACCAGCATGAAAACTTCCAAGATTACAATTATGATATGAAGATAAAAATGCTGGAAGCATATCAGCCATATGATATACAGCTTTTGCTTTAGTATTATTGTCTGAAACAATCTTATAAGTTTCCATTGAAGTGAAAAGTCTATATCCAGGCATCCAAACAGGATAAATATTACATTGATATTTAGCTTTATCAATTTTATACATATTGTTATAATATAATTCTACTTGTTCCCTAATCCTTTGTACGCCACTGTTGTTAAAGGCATTGTTTAATTCTACTGAAATGCTTAAAGTTTCATTTTCTAAACCAGAGGTTTCAATTTGCTCTGTTGGAAAGCACCAGAATCCAGTGTCGCTTGAACTTTCCCACATAACTAAAACTACAGGATAATAGCTTTGCTCCCATATTTTTAAGAGACCCGTCGGCAAAGATATTGAAAGTCCTTTGGCTATTCTACGAATATATCCCTCTTTTTTTATATCTTCAGTTGTTTTTACTTGTGTTCTGAAAGAAAATTGTGTTCGTATACTTACTTTATTATCCTTAGATAGAGAAAAAATATCACATAGTAAATCCTCGCCAAAATCAGAAGTTCCTAAAGGAGTGCAAACAATATTATTCTTTTGGTATATCAAATTTACAGACAATTCGCCAATATTACCTGTAAAATAACTATTTAATGCTTTAACATCTTTACTCAACTTACTCACCCGCCTTTTATTATTTTGTATCTAAGATATTTTTGATATTTCATAAACACCAAATAGGTAAAGCCTTAACTATTGATGAAACCTAATATTTATTCTACTGGTTTATAGTCCAATTTTACAATATAATTAGACAATACATTCTGTATACCTTGAGGAGACAAAATGATGCCATAGGGAGTTGGTAGCCTCCTTGCAGTGTAATATCTTTTATGAATAATTGACTCTGAAATCTTTTTTTCAAAGATTTTGCTTCACCAATAAAAAGCAATATCACCAATATTCTGCTCCACTTTCCTTGCTGCTTTTATTTTCACTTAGTTTCTAATTGCACGCAATAAAACTTTCAAATATAGTGCCTTTTAAAAACTTTATAAGGCACTATATATATAATTATTTTTTAGATTTTATTTATGTCATCTTTTGATCCTGAAAGATATTTACTTGATGTTAGTTGAGAATATAAGAACGAATCATCCAACAGTTGCAAAAAGACTGTTCTTGACACTTTAGTATCAAGCTTAATATATTGTCCTGATTCATCGAATTTAAATTTTTTCTTTAATGTTTCATCATAGGTATCGATAAAATTAATTATATCTTTTTTATCACATTTTCTTAATACCACAGATCTTGAAGCTACTTTCACCACTTTTCTCGCAAAACTCACATCGTTTATTCCTTGTTCTAGCTTAGTAATATCTTGCACCAAATCAAGCACACCAATTTCGTGAATACTCTCGATTGCTTTCTTTTTGACAACTTCGACAAAACCGAATTTTGATTCTAACTTTTTCAAGTCCTTCACAAATAACTCTCCCTCAACCACCATAAAGTCAAAGTCATAGTTTAGTCTAAAAATTGAATCATCAAATTCCTTTAACTGATTAGAACCTGTAAGCAATATATTGATTTTCTCTGAAGGCTTTTCACCTGTATTCTTTTTTACCATCATAACTTCATAATTTTCTTTGTATAAAGTAACTCGAATATTTTTATGTACATATGCAAATATAAAACCTTTAATTTCAGATAGCTTGTCCTTCTTTATATCATACTCTTGTACTGAAGTTTCAGTTTGAACAGAATTGATTAGTTCAAACTCTTGAATAGGTTGCTCATAATCGTACTTGTACAGAACATCTTTTCTATCATCAGCCTCTGTGAGTCCCATTATCTTTAGCTCATCATTTAATAAATAATTAACAGTATGTCTGTAAAAATTTTCTGTTAATTTTACTTGTGTCCCTGCATCCAAATCTCCTTTTCTTATCTCTAAACGATCATCTTTTTTTAACAAGAAAAAGAGTTCTCCATTTACCTTGTTAACTTCAATCTTCTGTATTAAATTTAATAATTTTGTACGACTATTAGTGCTGTTTTCACTCATGTACCTTCTCCTTCACAAAAAATATTTCATCATCTATTTGCAAATATTCCAATTTACTATTCTGTTTAATTTTATCTCGTGTAATTAAAATGCAACTTTCATGTACTTTTTCGTCTCTAAGTTCTACATCTGCTTCATAAAGATGATATCCCAAGATTGCTAATGTTGGATTCGTGTAGTATATGTCAGTCTTTACATAAATAATTGCAATGACGATAAGAAGCAATAAGAGTACCAGCGTATAGCGAAATTTGGATAAATCAAAACATATTAAGGGGATGATATATGTAGTTAAGAAAGTTAAATGTTCATAAGTCTTATTTTTTATCTTCTTTATCTCAAAATACTCCTGTGTACCAGAAGATATCTTATGGTTAAAAGTTTTTATAAATGTTGTACTTATTCCTAACATTATAATACTTATACAAGGAATAATATTTCTTTTTAAAAGTGGGACTAATCCTATAAAACTAGCTTCTTTGCTAAAGTCAATCGGAATATCGACATTGACTACAATTAGCATTAAAAAAAGAAGCCATAATGATGATAAATACATTTGAAATTTCATCCAAGTATTCTTATACACTTACGTCCTCCTTTAATATATTCTATAAATTTGATAGCAAGTTTTATCCTCTTGGACTTATGTTTACTCCATCTACAGAAATTCAATATCTTTATGAGATTGCATGTTAAGCTTATTTCAATGTGTCTCTTACAAAATCTTGAAGTATTTTTGCAGATGGATAATTAGACATGGAGGCGATTCCGTTCACCAACTCTATTGGATATAGTGCCCCCTCATATTTTCTGCTTACTAACGATGGCAATGTAGCCAATATTCTACCTAATCCCATTATATCTTCTGATTTAGGAAAATCTGAGGATGAAATATATTCACCCGGCGACATATTTAAGACCATTTGAGTGTTTTTATCTAATATGACAAATACTTTTTCTCCATAATTAGTTCTTGAACCATAAGGGTTTATATGTTCAGGTGCCCGTTGAATTTCTTTTCTAATATAATCATGACTTAATACGGCATATTTAATTTCTCCATCATTTAATGGTATAAACCTTTCTATCGTATGTAAATAATCAAAGTACTTTCCTGATTTTTCACACCCCATTATATGTATAGGACGCCCTATCCGTTTAGCATGATCAAGAAAATTTCTTATACAAGGAACCAATTTAGCATATTGTCCACCAAGTGTCATCGGACCATCCTTGATATATAATGTTTCCGACACAAGATTTTTATCTTTGCTTTCCCAATGTAAACGAATAACTGTGAATAGCATTAACGTTTCCATTATCATCATGTACGAGGATGCAACAGTTACAGGAGCACTATCCTCGCTCATATCTAAATGAAAACCTATCATATCCGTGAGAAGAACTTCTTTACCGCAGAATTTACAGTTATCTACATCCTTATCATAGCCTATGCCATCATCTATTTTGAGTCCGCAATGTGGACATTGAAAATCTGGCGAGTTTTTATGAACCATATTCCATTTTTCATATACAAGCCACTTCAATGTCTCAAAATATAATCCTTGTTCTTCAATTTTAATTGAGTCAAAAATAGAATGTCTTACAGTATCATATATGTTTCCCTTACCGCTTTTAATGTTTTTTAAAGGAAAGACAGTTGAGTGAAAAAGTGCACTATTCTTCATAATATCTTGGAGCTGTAATGGGTGCGGAAATTCTTTATCTATTTTTGCGATTTTGGATTGCTCGATAGTCATCAATGCAGTTTTAACAAACGCAACTTCTTTATTGTTCTCCTGCACAGGAACATATGAACCATCAACTACCCAAATGTGCTGAAGCACTTTTTCTTTATTTCTGTCATATGTATCCCATATACTATCATTTATATCACTACCCAAACCTAGATCGTCAATTTCAAAATCATCAATTAATGATTTTACCCATTCGCTTTCGATAACATTTAGATGTCCTAATTTTGAAGCAGATTCAAAAGGCAACCTATTTCCAGCTGAATACGCCATGATTTATTCCCCTTTCTTAGGTTGATATAACTTTGCATATACAGGGATAACAAACCTATGTGACATTGTGAGCATTCTCATGTATCCAGGAGTTCTTGACCTTAAAATATCTTCCTCTATTCCCGAAAAAGCTATCTGCATTCTTGTTAATGCCTTTGTTTCATCCTGAGAAGATAAATGTCCTACAAAGAAATTTTCTGTTTGTACTAAAAGTTCTCTATTTATTGTAGATGGTGATTGAGTAGAATAAACCATTCCAATATGGAATTTTGCTCCTTCTTTTGCAAATCTTGAATAAACATCTGTTAAATCTTTAGATTCAGGTGGAAAAAGATTGTGTGCTTCTTCAAAATATAATTGAATATAACTATCACCAAGTTTATTTTCAACAAATTTTCTTTCTTGAGCTGAGAATATTTCCTGAGAAAGTATATCTGAGAAATATTTTCTAATACGATCTGTTGCATTTCCCAAATCTAATATAACGGTTTTACCAGCATTCAATAATTTAACAATATCGGTTAAAAAATCGGTTGCTTGTGATGAATGGTATTCTTTATATTTCGCCAATACAATTGGCCCACTACTGCCTGTGGAGGGAAATAAGAAATTAAGTAAGGCCCAGTCTTCTTTATCAAAAAGAGGTTCCTTATCACTATTGGGAAGTTGATCATTACTTTCTCTTATGTAATTAACAAATATCCGGAGCTCTTGAACTAGCTCAGGCAACGTAATAGGTTGTTTAGGAACATTACCCTTATACGCTTTGTTTCTAAAGTCTTTATTAAAATGAGGCTCAAGAGGCTTTATATAATTACATACCAATCCACTTGCTTTAAGTCTTTTTTCATCCGCTTTAAAACCAGCTTCAAATAATATTGCCCAATATATTTGTATTCTTCTAATTGCTCTCGTTTTATCACCATTATCAGAAATAGTTTTTATTTCTTCAAAAGAGGGTAAGGTTACACTTGAAAAATTATTTATATAGTTTGAATTTTTATTATCCTCTTTTAGGAATCCACTCAGTATATCTTTGCAAGTATCTGGATTTTCATAAAAATTCAATTTTAATTGCTTAGAAGGTGTTTCTGCTCGTGGAGTCAACGCATAGACATCACACCTATCCCTATTGGCAGAATAAATTGAAGAGTTTCCATCTTGATTATTGTCATTTGCGTATTCACCATTAGTATCAAAAATGAGTTGGCCTACATTTTTAGTTTCTGCTGTAGCATCTAACATACCCTGTGCAAGTAGCTTTACAACATTAGATTTACCTAGCCTTGTTTTTCCAAACATTGCCGTTCTACAACCCATAAAATCTTTCATAGAAATATCTACAGGAATATTTTCGGAAGCTTGTTCTTCAACCCCAAATTGACATTCCATTGTGCGTAATTTTCCTATATTCTCCCTAAACTCTGTTTTAACAGTTCCATTAACTATGATATTAAGTAGTTCTTCGTCCGGTGCATATACTTCATATCGATGTGGACTTACTATATTATTTACATCTCCTGAAAAAGCAAGCTTATCTACATTAAATGGGTCTGCATAAAACATTCCCAGAACATCACATTCAAGTGCTCCCCATTGCAAATCAGACTGTGTCCATAAATCAAGTTCTGGCATAGATCGCTTATGCATTTCAAAATAAGTCTGTTGTACTTGAGCAGTTAATGGTGTAGGAGCAATACCTTTTACCCGTAGCAATGTAAAATGTGATTTAGTTTGCTTATAATTTGATGGAAGTAAAATCAAATAAGAGCCTCTTGGTATCCCTCCAACTTCCATCTTATATGTGTCATTAGTTATTATTTTAGCTCCATTATAGCCTAATTCTAATACATAACCCACAAAACGCCATTTACCATATTCATTCGCGATTTTATACTTTTCTTGCCTCTCCATAAATTCCTTTACTTTTGTAATAGGATTATTCTCTACATTTGAACTGTCAACCAAATTTTGTAACCCTGCCATAATAATTCCTCCTTCAAATCATATATTAGCACTTACTATTAATTCGTTATATTGTTGTCGGCCTCTAGCCAAACCAGAAATTGAACTATATCTATTAGCCTCTGCCAAATAATAGCCTTCCACATTTTCATACAATGCTCGGACAGCTGGGTGATTGACATTTGTCATAATGATCTTTACATTTCTATCTTTTGCTCTATGAAGTGATTGAGCTAATCTAACTTGATCATTCCAATTAAATAGCTGGGCAGTATAATTAACAAACCTATTATTTTCATCTTGTACTGAATATGGAGGATCACAAAACAAAAAGTCCTCTGCCTCTGCCATGTCAATGATTTCTTCAAAATCCTGACAAAATATTTGTGCATTTTGTAAAATTGCTGATCGTTGTTCAAAATTATCAGTACTTAGTATCACGTTATTATGAGTACCTATTGGTACATTAAATCCCCCGCTCCTATTTACTCTATATATCCCGTTAAAGCAAGTCCTATTTAAATAAATCATTCTTGCAGCTATTGTAGCTGGTGTTCTAGGACGCATAGAACGTATTTGATAATAATACTCTTGGCTGTGACGTCTACTATGAACTACTAAAGCTCTTTCTACCCTTTGCCAATCATCTCGTATCGCAGAAAATGTCGTAATTAATTCTCGATTTATATCATTTATTATTGCAATAGGTGGCTCTAAAAAAAAATATAACGAACCTCCGCCCAAAAATGGATCTATGTATCTATGATATTGTGCTGGAAGTCTATGTTGTTCATGACTTATAAACCAATTTTTTCCTCCTGCCCATTTTAAAAATGTTTTATCCATATTGATAATAGGCTCCTAAATTCGATTGAAAATAAAAAATCTTCATCAAATATACTTCCTTTCATAAACTATTTTCTTTCCTGTATTTTTGTTGCCCTGAAGAAGTCTTTTCAATAGATACAACACATATGTCATTCGATTTAATATAATTTAGAAATAAGGTGCCTAACAGTAGCCGATTACTACGTGATATTCGATTCCATTCATAGCCTTTAAAAAGATCACGAAGCAAAAATACTTCACCTGATTTAAGATTCTTTATTTCATCTTTCGCAGTTTCTAACAACTCATTAGCATTCTGCATAAGTGTACCTCCAAAACAGAATAACATTATAAACAACATTGTTATTCTAATTGTATAACTTTTCCTGTTTCATTTCAACATTAAAATATTATTTCAGACACATATCTACAGAACATTTGATGCTGTGTTTGTTTTCATTCCTGCAACATATTTCTAAATGCTCATTAAAAATCAAAATCTTTACGACATTATTTCTAACTATCCCTTCATTATATGTGCTATTCTCACAAACTATTTCGCCTAAAGCTTTCTGAATCCACTCCTCATTCAATGTGGGAGAATCAGCACACATTTCTTTCCCTTTCTCAATTCTTGTAGAACATCTCCAAACTACCTTACCTCTTTCCGTTCGCCTCCGGTAAGATGCCCCGCAATCACCACACACAAGCAAATTTCCCAAAAGATATTTGCCATTATATTTGCTGGTGCTGGATTCCATTGTGCCATCTTCTTTACGGACTAGCCTTGCGCGTCTAGACATTTCTTCCTGAACCTTATCAAATACTTCGGCAGTAATAATAGCCGGATGACTATTCTTTATATAGTTACGTTCTCTTTGACCAGCATTTTTGCTTTTGCTTCCTGTTATAAAATCTTCCGTATAGGTCTTCTGTAATAAAGAATCACCCTTATATTTCTCATTCTTCAGTATCTTTTGAATAACAGCTGTTGCCCATGCTTCTTTCCCTGTAGCAGTTTTAATCTGATGTTCTTCCAGATACTCTTTTATTTGTTGCAGTGTGCTGCCTTCCAAATACAACTGATAGATTTTCTTCATCATATAGGCTTCTTCCGGCACGATCATCCATTCATCATTGTCACGCTTGTAGCCCATAGGTATTTTGCCTACAAAGTCATCCCCGCTTTCAAATTTGCGTTTGTATCCCCATTGAACCTTTTCGCTTAAATTCCTGCTCTCTTCCTGTGCTAAAACTCCATTAAATGCAATATCTATTTCTTTTTCTGCTTCAAGTGAATTTAAATCTTCCTTTTCAAAATATATATTTATACCTTTTGCTTTTAACTTCGGTTAATAGTTAACGTATCTAACACATTTCTGGACAATCTGCTGATAGACTTGGTAATGATATAATCAATTTCACCACGATATGCCTTCTTAAGCATAGTATCCAAACCATTCCGTTTCTCTTTTTTAAGCCCACTTTCATAATTATAAAACACGCCTGAAAGTTCCCATTCAGAATTCTTTTGAATCAAATCGGTATAATACCTGATTTGAATGTCTATACTGCTTCGCTGACTTTCACGCTCGGTACTGACCCTGCAATATGCCGTAACCTTTAGTTTTCCGATATTCTTTAAAGAGCTTCTTGCGGGAATAAACGTAATCTTTTTCAAAATCATATCCTCCTTCACATTCAAATCTTTTTAGTGACTTAATAATATAGAAATGGCGTAAAAGTAAAAAACTCTTACGCCTCAAAGTAATCTTTATTCATTTTCAACTATTGATAAATCAACATAACTGCCTTTCTCAGCGGATCGGCATAAATATTCCTCCGTCTACACTGCATCTGCCACAAGAACACGTTACAAAATCATGCACAGTTTTCGATTCAATGATATCACCGCAGCATTCGCATTGTATACTATTTTTCAATATTTTCTCCCATTTTAACTTCTTGATATCGCACATACTCATCTCTTTTGTATTATACTTTCTGCTGCAACAGGACTACAACCTCTGTATGCCCAGTACCCGGGAACATATCAACAGGTACTGCTGTCTTTGCTTCATAGCCCCTTTTTGTGAAATAGGCTAAATCTCTTTCTAATGTGACGGGGTTGCAGGAAATATAGACTATCTTTTTGGGATTGATTGAAATCATCGAATCTAAAAACTGCTCCGTGCTACCTGACCTTGGAGGATCTAGGAATACAACGTCTGCTGATTGCTTTTCGCTGGCCATCTGATTCATAAATTCGCCGGCGTCACAGTTGTAGAAAAATATATATTTTTTGATTTATTTCTTTTTGCATTTGTTATAGCTTCCTTGAAAGCATCTCTGTTAAGTTCGACTCCAAGTACTTTTTTTACATGGTCTCCTGCAATTATTCCGATTGTGCCTATTCCGCAATAGGCTTCTATTACAGTTTCACTTCCCTTAAGCTCCGCAAGCTCGATTGCCTTTCCATAAAGAATTTCTGTCTGGACGGGATTAATCTGGTAAAATGATTTTGGGGAAATTCTAAAAACTTTTCCGCACAGAGTATCCTCTATGAATCCTCTGCCGTACAGTACCTGTTCTCTTTCTCCCAATACCATGCTTGTTTTTTTATTGTTAACATTCATTACTATTGTTGTAATTTCAGGATGTTTTTTTAAGAGCGCTTTGATAAAATTGTTCTTTGAAGGGAATATGTGTGAGGCAAGCACCAACACAACCATTATTTTCAGCCCCGCTATTTACCTAACCTTGTTATCAATACTACCGTCTCTACATGTGTTGAGCGGGAGATAATGATGCCTCTTAAAACTAATGATTCCTTGGCGGAGCATCAATTTATAGGCTTATGAAGACATAGATAGATAAGAATTACTCCATATTCATTACTTTTCTAAACAAGTCCTTTGTTTCAATGATTGATTTAAGCGTTGGCCTATGACCAACTTTTTTATACAATCTAAATTGTACATTCGCATCAATACTTTCATAAATACTCTCCGCTATGCCCCACCGTGCCACAGGAGTATCGCCAAATAAACCATTTACCAGTTCCTGGTCTGCCTGATCAAAGCTTTCATCATAAGGTACAGAATCATTTGTATCTTCATCGCCCAAGAAAAACAACTGAGGTATTCTTTTATATCCTTCCAGATTTATACTGTCACCAGTTAAAATGTCCAAATCAGCTATTCCTACCGGATATCGCAATATTTTTCCTTCCCATGTTTTACTTGGAGCTATTGGCCAGCCCCCCGGTGAACCGATTGATACAGCCTGTACTCTATCCGGATGAATGATTGAAAACCTGTTTACATACATAGCACTGGCTGAAAACCCCCACATCAACACTTTACTTTCAATATTCCAACCATCTTTTTTATATATTTCTGTCACATCATCTATCATAGCTAATAATTGCAAATCCAATCTATATAATTCTGAAACGTCAGTAGTAAATACATCTCTATCCAGAGCATGCGTATAAATTAAGTTATGCTCCATCGGCCTTGGAAATATGGGTACAAGAATGATTGTATTCAAATCTCCAAACACTGTCTTCCCAAAAATAGCAGTAAATTTCGCCATAAAATCATCCTTTTTGAAATCATCCGTAACTCCCATACTATTATTGGGAAGTACTAATATATTGACCTTTTCACCTGACAAAGCCTGTCTCTTAACATTGTTATTTATATATAGATAATACGGCCATTTAAAACTTGAATCGGAATCTGGATTGATTTTAGTTAACTGAAGAGATGAATATAAAATATAGATACCTATAGCAACTATAGTAATTACAAACATTAATAAAATAGCTTTGATTGAAATCTTAATTTTCTTCTTCATTCATTTCATTTACCTTTCTTTCATATACTTTTGACATTGAGCGCTTTACCAATGTAATGCATGCTTATATTTACCATAATTCACTACTTTGTTATTATATCAAATTGGTAATTTTTTTCAATAATTTTTAGACATTCGTTAATGACAAAAAGAACCGTCCCTGTTGGACGGTCCTGTTGGACATCAATTACCTTTTCATCAGATTTAGATAGTTCCTGCCCAGCCATAGATAATCTTCTATTCCTAATATTCGTTAGCTGTAATACCAGTCACTAAGCCAAATGTTCTATGAAAATAATAGCTTAACACATATATATGCTTTGCAACATCTTCATAATTAATAGGTTCTACCCCTTTAGTTTTATATTCAGCAATAATGATTCTCCTCCTTTATTACGGAAGCTTTTCGGTTTCTCTTTATGCTCATAACTTTGAATTTTAAAAAGGCATTAATTTTCGAAATTCAATGTTAAATTATTCAATAACTAATGCTACTTCTGTATTGAGACTCTTGATAACCGGTGATGCTGAAAGAGCAAGATTTGCTATTTCTTGTACCTTCTCCTTAGAAGCAGAAGTACTAGCCTTTAATTTGACAACAGGATTCAAAATTCCAAGGTCACCTTCTTCTATTCCTAAAAATACGGCTACATTTAAATCCGCTTCAATGTCTACAGATACTTCTTCAAGTTTAATATCTGCCTTACTAGCAAAAACCTCAAAAGTAATCGCAAAGCAACTTACGGCCGCTGCAATTAAGTGCTCAACTGGGTTAGCCCCTTTATCCGTACCTCCTAGTTGACTTGGCTCATCAATGACTAATGGCGCAAAATCTCTTAGAAAAACTGTATTTTCTGTGCCATCTTTCCATTTAAGGTGAGCAGTCCATTTCTTCAATCCAAGTTCTGGGTTTTCTTTTATTCCAGTTGCAACTTGTTCCATTGCCTTAAAATTTATGTTATTCATTATCATATACCTCCAACAGCTAAGTTTTTTACAATTGAAATTTTAACATTAGATGCTGCCTATGTATGTAATGCAGCTTACATTTCAAGTAAATATTTAAATTTTTTTGCTACTATCATACTGAATAAACTTAAATATAAAGACAGTTAGCAATGACACCTCAATTATAATGTATAACACTTCAATTTTCTTCCTGCATTTGAATCCAGAGTCTACCATCGTGGTGACGGATTACCTTCTCTTTCGAAAGTTTATTAAGCGTTGCTGTTACCGTCTCTCGAGTCGAAGCAATCATACCAGCTATATCTTTATGCGCAATAGAAACCGGAATGGGATGCCACCCGTTATCATCTTCCTGCGGATCACTCAAACTTTTTAATAAAAAGACAATTCGGCTTTTAATTGTTCCATAACCGATTTGCTCCAAAATTTCAACCATATCCAAATATTTTTCCGAGATATAATTCAGCAAAACCATTGCTACTGATGGATTTTCCTCAACAAACTTTCTAATTTCTTGTTTAGAAACTGCAACAACCGTTACATCTGTCAAAGCTCTTACAAACTCTCTGTTTTCCTTTAAAGTAAAAACATCCATTAAGCCTATAAAATCTCCAACACACAACAATCCAATAATACACTCTTTTCCATCTATATGAATATGAAATTTACTTGCATTTCCTTCCTTGATAATAAAAACGTCATTCTCTAGTTTCTCTGGTACAGTAATATATTCACCTTTTTTGAAAATCAATTCATTACTACTGTTCTTCCACTTATTAGAATTGTTTTCTAAAAATAATTGAACAACTTTATTATGAAAAACTTCATTTTCATATTTCATCTAGCATTCTCCTTAAATTTCATTTGTTTTTAAATATAATTCGTTTGTTTCTTCAAAGCAGGAAACTATATCTATTTGTCCTGCTTTTAGGATAACAACTTTATTTGCAATTGCTTTTTCTCTATCATGGGTGACAAAAATAGATGTGATACCCGCTTGTTTTATTATACTTTTTAATTATTCCCTAATTTTAGCCTGTAATTCCCAGCTAAATTACTAAAAGGTTCATCTAATAACAAAACCGACGGATTTGGAGCTAAAGCTATTGCATTTTTTTTATCTATTTATAAAGAAATTATTTTACTTAATCGGTTAATATCCATTACCGTTATTGTTCTTTTTTGAAACGATAGTATACCTTGAGCTTCCAGCTTTCGCAGTTCTCTTGATAGAGAAGTTCTTGAGACATCCATATACTCCGCCCAAGCTTTTTTTGAGAAAGGAAGTATAACTATATTTGTATTTTTGTCCTCGCTTTCGTGCTGAAGGTAATGAACCAAATATCCGGCGATCTTCTCCTGGATGGAATCTAATGACAATATGCCGATTTTATGTTTTAACATCAATGTTGAATTTGAAGTCGATTCAAGAAAATTAAGCATAAATTGGCTATCAAGCGCAAAAAGTCGCAGTAAATCAGATTTTGTTATAAATAAAACTTTTGTAGGTTTACATGCACAGATATTATCAGGATAATATTCATATTTTGAAAAAATAGAAGATTCTCCAATCACTTCAGAATCTCTTTTCCTTTCAATAATAACCACCTTGCCATTGGGGAAAATCTTCTGAACATCCACTGCTCCTGAAAGTAAAATTCCTATTCTATTCGCATTTTGGACAGGCGAAAAAATGATTTCATTTTCGGCTATATTTTCTTCCCTAAAATTGATTTTTAATAGCAAAGCTTCAATTTCATCAAAACTCTTATTCTTAAACAAAGTACATTTTTGAAGTGCAAATAATTTATGATTCATTTTAATCTCCTTTATAAATTTTGCAAATAGTGTATCTCAAGATACTCTTTATATGGATTTAGTATACTATAATACAAATGTAATGTAAAATGATGCGCAATTGTAGTTTGGAGGTGATAATGCTTTGGACGTCAATACAATAGAATTCAAGAAAATTATTCATACATACGGATATAAGCTGACAGCACAGAGAAAGGCAATACTCGAGATTATTCGGGATGAAAAAAAGCTTATCCCGGAATAGGGCTTGCAACAGTTTACCGTACCCTGCAGCTGTTTGAAAAGCTTGGACTTGTACATCACATATTGCTGGATGATAGCTGCATGCGATTTCAGATCATCGACTCTAAAGAAAGCTATCTTTAATTAGGAGGAAAAATCAATGAATAGTAAAAATTGCAACAACGGGCATAGACAAGAGCAGCATTGCCGAAATAACAGATCGCGCCGTGGACCCAGCAGCTTCCATATGCAGGATTGCGATCTTGTATTTGAGAAATTAGCCCTAAAACAAGGCGATACACTTTTAGACTTAGGTTGTGGTGCCGGAGATTATTCCATTCATGCGGCTGGAATAGTCGGAGAAACCGGAAACATATATGCGGTAGATCTATGGCAGGAAATGTTAGATAAAATTTGCGAAGATGCTATGACACGGGGAATTCATAATATCCATCCCGTGGTTTCAGATATTCGTAAGAAAATTAACCTCTCTGATGACAGTATGGATGTTTGTTTGATTGCTACTGTACTTCATATAATGGATTTTAAAACAGAAACTGACCGCCTATTTGCTGAAGTTAAGCGGGTATTAAAGTCAGGAGGTAAACTTGCTGTTATTGAATGCAAGAAAGAAAATAGTTCATTTGGCCCTCCTATACAAGCTAGAATCTCACCTAATGAGCTTGAAAAAGGCCTTGTTAAGTTTGGTTTTTCAAAAACAGATTATATTGATTTGGGCTCCAATTATATGGTGATATTTGCTTTAAGTCAATGAAAGTACGGGTAATCACAATGATAATTACTCCTGCTTTGGAAAACTATTTGAAAATAATATTGGAGCTGAATGAAAACGGCGGCGAGGCAAGAGTTGATAAAATCAGCGATGAAGAGAAAAAATCTATATTTCTTCGTTAATCAAAGAAATATAGATTTTTCCATGTGACGAGGCAGAGTTGCCTTTGAAGTCAATTTTATTTAATTTTCCGGTTTATAAAGACGGTGGAGATGTTTGTGGGTTTTTGTGGGACAAAAGTACACACGTCTCAACGTGTCTTGAGGTGACAAAAATGATGGCGTAAGGACCTGGTATCCCCTTAAAGGCTGAATATCTTGCTGAATAATTAAGGGGCTTGTCATTTTATACTCCCATTTCAGTAATGACAAATTCAATCAAGTGAAACCAAATCCTAAACAATCAACAGCTTTTTATAAATCTCTGTCTCCTTGTCGTATCGAAATCCATTTGTCTCCAATACCTTAATTGAAGCTACATTTACTCTTTCTTCTTCGATTGTTGGATCAGCGACTAACTGAATGGCATCAGGTTGGTCTTCAATTAGCTTATCACATATCAGTCTAACTAATTTTTTCCCAAGACCTTTTCCTAAGAGGTGCTCTTCACCAATCATATAGTCAATTCCATAGGTTCCTGCTGGTTCACAATCTTCCTTAAACGCCTTCTTCCAATCGTAGTACTGACAGAAACCAATCGGCACACCATCTTCCTCCACAATAAAATGTTTGATGAAATCAAATTCGTCCTCCCGGTGCTCGATTTCATACAACCACTCAGACTCATCACCAAACCATTTTGCAACATACTCTTTCTCAAGCCATTTTTTCACAATAACCACATCTTCATTTTTTAATCTACGCAAAACAAACATATCATATGATCTCCTTCTCCAATCGGTTCATTTTATTTGTAACATTGGTAATGTAATTAAAAACCGTAATACAAGCTTCTTGAAATAATTCTTGCCACTGTTTTATTCATAGTTAAGTTCACAAATATACCCTTCCGCCAAGGGGGGATATAATTTTTGCATTACAATATCTACCAATACACATTTTGGTCACTTATAATTTTTGATTCTAATGTACTGAAAGTTTTATATTTATATAGGTTATTAATTAAGGTTTTATTAATATCTTTAACTTTCCAAAAATGATAATAATGGTTTTATCATATTTTTATCAGTAAAATCTACTTTTTTTCCGTATGTAGCTAAAAGTTCTCTATCATCATCAGATAATTCATCAGAACCCTTCTTAGAAATTATAATTTTCAGCATTGCCATCATGGATTTATGAATTATTCCTAACTTCTTATAATTAATTCCACCTCGTAAATGAAAAAACTTTATATTATCACGCATCTCTTTTGAAAAGTTTTTTTCTATAATGGGAAGAAAAACCTCCTCTTTATCAGTTGAAGCCAGCCCGACAGTAAAAACTATTATTTTTTTATCTTTTAAAATTTCAAAGTTTTTAGTTATGATGGAAATTCCAGCAATTCCACTTGCATACAATCCACCACCATAAATAATAGTATCATACTCCTTTAGTTTCTTAACTTCTATTTCTGAGCATTCAAAACAATCTGCTTTAGCTTCTTCAGCTATCCACTGAGCATACCTTTTAGTACTACCATATTTAGACTTATATACTATAGCTATATTATTCATATATTTTCACTCCTCATCTTTATATTTACTTAATACATTCATTTAATTGTCCCAATTTTAATTATTTAATGCATTTTCTATTGACTTAAGATAAGCTTTAGATGTCACTGTGGCTTGTGATATTGCATCTACTTTAGTATTTTGCGCTTCAATAACTTTATTGAATAACTCAACACTTACATCAGACTTTGCAAAAGTAACATCATCTTCTATATTAATTTTTGTTATTTTATGGTCCCTTACTGTAACATTGAGCAGATTTGACCATCTTCCAGCATTATATTTTCCACTATATACCCCATCATTTAGATCTGATATATTTATTCCGTTTACTTCAATAATCCTTCCCTCTCTAAGTCCTCGAGATAGATAAAATATTCCACTTGCAAAAACCAGTATAAATGCACATAATATTGCAATTATTATTTTGAATATCCCCTTCAATTCTCTCCACCCTTCCTAATTTAATGTATTTCCATTAGCTATTCTTAATACTATTTCATTTGAATAAAAGCTAATCAAATTATCTCTTTGTTCATCACCAATGTCTTTTTCTATTATGATCTTGAAAATAAGACCTAAGGTCGATACTACAATCATTTGAGCGATCAATTCAATTGTATTTTCATCTACATCTTTATCCTTATATATTTCTTTTAAGCATTGGTATAGTGCGGACAAAGCTGGCTTTTCTTTTGAGGCACCTTCAAATAATAAAGAAGTATGTTTTAATGCCACTTTTGATTGGTTTAACTGGGCTGCCATAAATTCTTCTGGCATACTTAATGCTACTTTTATATAATTTTGGGTCATTTTTATTAATTTTTCTTCAGGTGTGCTACTCTCTATTTTCATAGAAGATACTGCTGATACTATTTTTTTATAGCCTCTTTGCATTACAACATTCAATATTTCTTCCTTATCATCGAAATAATGATAAATTATAGAAGGAGAATATTCAATTTTTTTAGCAATTTTTCTAATCGACAGTTTATCAAATCCCTCAGAAGCTATGATGTCACTTGCTGCTGAAAGGATAAGCTCCTTCATTTCCTCTACCTCTCGTTCTCTTCTTTTTTCTATAGTCATTGTTTCACTCCTTGTTCTTGTTTAACACCATTTAATTATTGTACGATGTTCAATAACTAAAATATAACACTTAACATGATTATTGTCAAAATAAAAATTAGGTATAAAGCATTAGTCAGCCCATTCTACTACTTCTCTAGGAGAGATTCCTTAATTAAAACCAATATCCTCATCCTTGCAATCTTGCTTTTATGTACACAATAGTTTTTAAAGATAAATTCCCTTAAACCTATAGTCTAAGGGAATAAAAACACACTATATTTTTATCAAAATCTTCTAAAAAACCAGCAATTCCAATCTATTCCTTCTCTATCAACACAGCTACCTCAACGTGCCTTGTTGCTGCAATTCTGATGACCATCGGGCCTGGTACCCCCTTGGCGTCAGGGTATATTTCCAATAACTCCAGCGCTAAACACTTGTTTTTACAAAATAGTTTTGCTAATTATAACATGGCAACTCTTGTTTTTGACATTTGATTTAACAAAGATAAAAGCTGCCAACAATAAAACCCTCAGAGCACTGAAGGTTTTAGTCTTAGCAGTTTTTAATACAACCAACTAATTGTTCATTCATAAAGATGTGCATCTTTCTTTGGTACTGATTTTGCCACACCAGCATCTTTATCAAAAACTATAACATGCGTATATTCATCTTTGTCATTAGAGCAAAACGGGCATTTTGCATATTCAGATTCATCATAAACTTTCATGCAGTTCCCACACATTTGCATTTTCTCACACTCCCTTCCGTTGATTTCATCACAATCATCGAACTCGTTATTAACCTTTATTGATGACACTGTTTCAAATTAATAACTAGTTCTCACAATCTTCCTCGACACCAAACAAAGCCTGCAAATCGAAGAAATTGTATGGATAAGAATTATCCCCATCAAAACGAACCTTCCTGTGTCCGTTGTCATATTCAATTTCAATTTCCCATTGTGTACCGTCTAAAACCATGTGGCCAAAACGCTCCGGGGAATAGCTTCTCTTCCATTCTCCCATATGCAGCTTTCGAATTCCTTCGAGAAAACTTTCCTTTGTCAGAGGCTCACCATCTTTATTGAAAACCTTCATCGGTGTTGAAGCCTCTCCTTGTTTTGATTCAAATTTTAGTTCATTGCCAGATAAGTCAGCAATGTATGTATTATATCCACCGAAGAATCCTCCAATGGAAAATGTAAACTTGCTGATATGGTTAACATTGCTTATAAAATCCAATGTGCGAAGTTCCGTTCGCGAAGGGTTGTAGGTGCCGCCCACTTCGACAAGTGCCTGTTTTGCTCGTTCAAGGTATTCACGGGTGCACGATAATCTGACTGATTCACTTGGGCACACTTTTGACTCAGTGCCATAATCCGGATGTTCCATGATATTCTTTAAATGACCCATTTCGTTTTTTAATCCACGGATAATGGATAAGATTTGCTTAGCATCCTTTTCTCTTAGATACTCTTCACAATAGTTTTCTGGACTTATCATCATAGTCGGCACACCTCCTTTATTTCTTGCACCACATTACTTAATTTTCTTTGTAGCTTCCTTTGCTCTGCGTTCCTCGATTTTGGTAATATAGCTGTTAGCCTTATTTGAATAGTAAGACCCCTTGGTTTTCTTTATTTTTTGCACAATGGCTATAGCATCATCATATCTTTTGGCCTTGATGTACAAATCCGGCAGCCTGAACATCCATCCAGAGCCTTCAAACTTGGGACCACCATCCTTCCATATTTCCTCCCAAAAGTTGATAATCCAATCAATATCTTTATCTTCAGCATACTTCTCATCAGTAGCCTGAACAGCTTTTATCTGCTTGTCCTGACTTTTCAACAACCTATAGCCTTCCGGATCAATCACTTTCAATTCTTTCATGAAAGACTTATTGCTATCTTCATTTCCGTTATCAATATCAGCATGTTTTTTCTCTATGATTTCCATATAATTGCTTTTATTGCCAGTGCCTAACAATTGATTCAAATCCCATACGGTAAATGTAGTATATTTGCTGTGACGGTGCATATACGGTACATATGCATTCTCTTCAAGTTCAGTTTTACCGAGATTTGTAAGCTCGTATTTACCTGTTTTATCATTAATAATTAGGAAACCACGATCCACTAAGGATTCATAAACAGAACCTACATCCCGAATGCCATATTTATACCACCAATACCCGGGGTATCCTCCCTTGGGATTAGGATATTTCTTACAAAAATGAAGCATCAAGATTTCAGGAACGTACAATCCGTTATTAGATGGAATAGACGTATTTTTCCTCTGTTCAAAAGATACTACTTCACTTTCAAAAGGTGTTCCATCGTGTGATTTTGCCTTATAATAGGAATCCGGCTGATAATATTTCTTCTCTGAATCAGGTATAGTAGCTGTCTGCTTTAATAACGCTTCCTGTGCTGTGGGTACTAAACTCCTTTCTTTGGTTTTCTTTTTGAATATATCAAATAATCCCATTTTTCCACCTCATAGTTTTGCACCTGTAATGACAATTATCGCAACTTATTTGACTAAAATTAAATCAATATTCTAAAGATAATGTCCGCAATTGCTTTATTGAAATCTATAACGGATAAATCTTATTACACTATTTCCATATTAATTATAACACAATAATTACCATATCTCGATGTATTATTTGTAAAGAAAAAACTACTAACAGTAAAACCCTCAGCGGACCGAGGATTTTAGTCTTAGTAGTTTTCAGCAGGAGTGGGAACCCCACCCCTGCCTAATTCTACACACCGGAGCATCCATTAAGGCCTTCATCATCGTATTAATCTTCATAAAACGAAATTTCTTGTTCCATAATGATGCCATATTTAAAGTGGATTTCAATTTTGGATTCATTTATTACCTTGATTCTAAGTATCAAGCGTCTGATTAAATTCTCATCAAACTCTCCGACCCTGCAGCTTACCCTGCCAAGGCAAGAGTCCATTCCATCCACCCTTTGCTCATAATCATCGGCCAACTTCTGTTCCCTTGCCTGCTTTAATTTTTTCATCTTAAGGGATTGTATTTCTTCTGCAATTTTTCTATACTGCTCATCAAAATCTTCATTGACGGCTCCTTGCTTTGCATTTTCTTCGATTAAGTTAAGGAGCTGCTTTTGCAGTTTGTTAATTTCCTCATCAAACTCTGTTTTTATGTTTTTTGTTGTGTAGTTACCGATCACCCGGATCACATTCTCCCTGAATGCTCCTACAAGCTCCCTTTGATTTTCAACTACACTATCCACAGCCTTCATAATTGCTTCCTGTAGGGGTTTTTCTTTCAAGGTGGCGGAATGCTTGCATTTTTTTGTTCCATTTAATAATCTGCTTTCACATCGCCACACGGGAGTAAGATTTCCATTCCTTGACCAGGTCTGCCTTCGATAAGGGTGGGAGCATTCTCCGCAGACAAGAATGTCTGAGAGTACATATTTAGAACTGTACTTACTTTTTTCTTTTTTAGCTCGCCTGGCAATGGACGGCTTATGAAGGCTTGCTCGCCTTGCTCTTTCTTCTTGCACTTGGTAAAAAAGCTCCTTTGGGATAATTGCTTCATGGTTATCCTCAATATAATACTGAGGCACGATGCCGTCATTTTTTACCCTCTTTTTTGTAAGAAAATCCACCGTATATGTCTTTTGTTGCAGTACATCGCCCATGTATTTTTCGTTCTGGAGTATCTTTGCGATGACAGTATCATGCCATTTATCCTTTCCAGTCACTGTCTTGATACCTTCTTCCATAAAGGTATTCGCTATCTGCTGTGTGCTAAGCCCCTCAAGATAAAGACGATAGATTCTTCTGACAAGCTTCGCTTGTTCCGGTACGATGACCAGCTCGCCATCCTCATCTTTTGTGTATCCTAAAAACTTTTTGTGATTGACTAGCACTACACCATTTTCATATTTTCTTGCGATTCCCCAGCGTGTGTTTTCACTTAAGTTACGGCTTTCTTCTTGTGCTTGGCTGCTTAAGATGGTGATTAAAAGTTCGCCTGTCGCCTCCAGTGTATTGATGCCTTCCTTTTCAAAAATGATGCCGATATTTTTCTCCTTCAGTTTTCTTATGGTTTGCAGGGAGTCTACTGTATTTCTTGCAAAACGGCTGACTGATTTAGTCAATATTAAGTCGATTTTTCCTGCCATGCAGTCATCAATCATGGAGTTAAAGTCATCTCTTTTTTTCATATTGGTTGCAGACTTCCCGTCATCTGCGTAAATGCCCGCCAGTTTCCAGTTTGGATTCTGCTGAATTTTCTCTGTATAATAAGATATCTGAGCATCGTAACTGCTTTCCTGCTGTTCCAGCAAAGTGCTGACTCTACAGTAAGCTGCAACCCTTAATGCTTTTAACTGTACCTTGATGCTCCTGTCATATGCTGGTTGTGAAGGTATGATAGATACATTTTTCTTTTTAACTGCTTGCATATTTATCCCCCTTTCTATAAGTTTCATGGACAATCAGTCCATTAATAAATTCTATTTCAACTCGTCCATCTTTATAGATGACCAGTTTTTTGACTGTCTGTAAAAATAATTCTTCATTAAATTCGGTTTGCTGTTCCCTGCCTGAAAGGGCTTGCATTATGTTTTTCGTATGATGTTCGTAGTCATGCACCTGTGCAGTTTGATAAAGGAGTGCTGCCCTTTGGAAAATCATCGTCGCCAGCTCTTTGGAGGAAAATTGTTCGTCTGCTTCCATGTCTTTAATCTTTTGATCAAGCTTCCGAAATTCTGGTGAATAACACTTTGGAATCTCTCTTTGTTTTTTCTGCAGCAAAGAAGGAGTTCTTATTACCTTGTTTACCGCAAGAATAAAAACTTCTTTGATCTGTTCATCTGTAATTACCCCACAGTTGCAACGAACTCTGTTTTTATAAATATAATGCTTGCACTTCCATTTGCTTTTTTCAGAGGGTTTGCCACTATTCTCTATATATTTTCTGAATACCTCTCCGCACTCGCCGCACCAAAGTCTGCCACTGGATGAGCTTTGATTGTTCATGCTATTTGGCTGCATAACCCTTCCGAGTTTTTTACGTTGCTCTTGCCTTCGGTTCTGTACCTGTTCAAAAATTTCTGTTTCTATCATCTGCGGATACATCTCATCGCCCAAATACTTTATGTTTTCTAAAATCTTGCCGACAGAGCCATGGTTCCAGGATGGTTTGTTGTTTGCATTTGGAAATCCCTTTGCTGTAAGTTCCTTTGCTATTGCATAGGTAGAGAGCCCCGAAAGATAATCAACAAAAACCTTTCTTACTACCTTTGCTTTTTCTTCTTCAACATATATCTTTCCGTTTCGCATCCGGAACCCTATCGGTGTATGTCTTTGCATCTTTGTTATCCTCCTTTCCACAGGCTTCTGAAAATTCCAGCATATTCTTTAGTCGGAAGGTTACAGTCTTTCCTTCCTTTATAATAATCTGATCCACTGTTTCTAAAAACAAATCCTCACGGTATGTATCCTGTATCCCCGGATTGTTTTCCAACAGTCCTATAAGCTGTTCAGTATAAAAAATCTCTGTTTCAAACCCACTGTCATCAAGCAGGGCTTTCCTCTTTTTTCGCATGGCATCCAACTCTATTTGCAGGGCAGTCTGTTTCTCTATAAAAATAGCAGAGTCAAGATATCCCTTTGCAGCTACACCGCTTAAGATATGACTCTGCTTCGACAGTTCCATTATTTTTTCATTACACTCTCTGATGTCCTTTTCCTGCTGTTCATCTGCACGCAACTTTCGTAAAGATTCCAGCATGGGAGAAAGGATTTCCAGGTAATTGCCGGAGAGCTTATTCCACATCAGGGTAAATGCTTCTTGTATAATATCCTCCCTAATTGCTACCATACTGCATTTTTCTTTATCCTCGATATGCTGGATACAAGACCATTGCACTTTCTCATAAGTCTTCCCGATATAAATTTTCTGCCTTCTAAACACCTTTCCGCATTCCCCGCATATAATCTTACTGCTGTAAGCATATCTGTTCAGCGATTTTGTAGTATCAGTTTTCATCTGCTTACGACGGTATTCATAAATTTCCTTAACCGCTTCCGCTTCCTCCGCACTGATGATGGGTTCATGATTCTCAGAAATAAAATACTGAGGTAGCTCACCCTTATTTCTTTTTCGCTTGAAGGGGATTACCTCAGTAGTAAATGTCTTTTGCAATATTAAGTTTCCTGTATAGATTGGGTTAAGAAGAATTTCCTTTATCACTCCATCTGACCATTTTTCAGCGCCTCGAATGGTTTGTGTTCCTTTCTCAGTCAATTCCCTTGCAATAACATAGGAGCCTTTGCCGTTTAAATACTGTTTGAAAATATAGCGGACGGTTTCTGCCTCCTGTTCATCAATAACCAGCTCACCCCCTCCATCTTTAATATATCCGAGGGCGGGTGTTCCTATTTTAAAGCTGCCGTCTTGAAACCGTTTAATTGCTGCCCATTTATTGTTGGTTGAAATGCTTTCTGCCTCTCCTTGTGCCAGAGAGCTTAAGATGGTCAAGAGCATCTCACTGCTTTCGAATAAGGTGTTGATATTTTCTTTCTCGAAAAACACTGCAATGCCAAGCAGTTTTAGCTTACGGATTGCCTTTATACTGTCAACGGTATTTCTTGCAAAGCGGGTTACCGATTTTGTGATGATCATATCTATTTTTCCTGCTTCACAATCTTTTATCATGCGCAAAAAGTCATCTCTTTTTTGCAGCTTCGTTCCACTTCGTGCTTCATCCGCATAAACCCCGACATACTGCCAATCACTTCTTTTGCTAATCAGTTCTTCGTAATAGGCTGTCTGTGCAATAAATGAATTCTGTTGTTCTCTGGAATCCGTACTGACACGGCAGTAGGCGCAGACGCGTTTTGTAGGCTGAAGCTGCATCATTACCTGAGGTTTTACAGGGTTTATTTTTGTTATCTTTTTTACTTTTTTCTGCTTGCCCGCCATGATCGTTTCCTCCTTTCTAACAGATTTTTCCTCTGTTAGCAACACACATTACCACACAAGTTTTAGAATAGCTACTGTTATTACACATATACTTTTGCAAGTTGGGGAAGAAAGGTCTGGCGGTTCAAAGCATCGATTTCTTCATATTCTTCATTGGTTATTAGGCCGTTACGAAGCAGAATTCCCAAGTACTTCAATGTGATTTTATATTTTACTTCATTAGCTGTTTGTTCCTTTGACATAAATATATCCTCCCTGTATCTAATGTGATTTTTCCTTTTCATAACCGCATTATTTTGTCCGTATAACTTTAGCCGTTGTTAGCCCTAAACTAAGAGACAATGCCTGGTCAATTGAATTCATCCGCAACTCACTTAGGCTTCCTATGTATTCCAAAAGCCGGATGCGATCAATAGTGCGTATCTGCTCCAGCAGTACCACCGAATTTTTCTGTAACGGCTCCATACACCCAATTTCCACATGAGTGGGCAGCTCCTTTTTAAGCTTGCTGGTTATAGCTACGACAATGACCGTGGGGCTGTAACGGTTTCCTATATCATTCTGTATAATAAGCACGGGTCGGATACCACCCTGCTCACAGCCCACAACTGGACTTAAATCAGCATAGAAAACATCTCCACGTCTTATAATTCTTTTTTGTTCCTGCAAAATGTTCACCTCCTTTTATCTGCTTAATGGCACAAAAATACAAACCGCTCTGCTTGTGATTACTCTGTTTACGTATACAGAGCGGTTTGCATGGCTTCTGACATTAAGTTTTTTTCTATGTGCTTAATTCGACACTACTTCCCAAGCACTAATGGCAATAACCTAAACTGCGGTTAGCTATACCGCATCATGGGACTTTCACCCTCGCCGGGATCTCCGCCGACTGCCCTCATTGCGTGATCCCCCATTTAAGGGGGGCTGTGACTGGACAGAAGTATCATTATAGGCTGACGGGATTATTGCGAAACAGACTGCTACAGCCTGTTTGACCGTCGGATGGGTACCGCTTAGCACCTTATTTGGCCGTCTTTGATAGGTTTATAAATGGGAAGAAATTAACAAAACAGAAAAGAAAAAAGATAGATAGTAGGTTCATTTTCCCATTAAAATCCTACAGGTGGTCTTGGCGCATCCTCGGAAGTCGCTTTGCCTTTTAAAGCACCGTCAGCTAAAGTATTTAGGTTATCGGATATGAAGTTTTCAAAGAACAATTGGGGTATAAATAACCCCCTCACTACTAATCCGGTTTCGTGAGGGGGTCTACAAAAAATATTTTTATTTTTTCAATCTTTGGTTTCAATCGAGTGTGAAGATTCCTGTAGCTGATGGTTTACTGTTTGACACTGTTTTTCCCTGTTTCTGGAAAACGGTCGTTCCATAGGTTTTCTTCGCGAAAAAAAAGTTAGTATTTCACTCCTGGCAAAATACTGACTTTTTTATAAGAGCAATATAAAATTGTATTGGTAGAAGGCGGTATATATGGACTGCACCGTCTTTCTCGCAAAGAAATAAAAACAGAAAACAATGCTTATAGGAGTACCCTTTTTTCACAGAGAGTTGCAAAAGCTGGTATTATGTCGCCTGAATCATCCCTTAAAAACCGCAAAAGCCCGCCCCCATGAGAGAGGGCAGGCTTTGTGTCCCACCTTTTGATGGGTTTGCATTTGGCTGTATTCATTTCGTTATTCTGGTCTATAACGGTTCTTCCGTGTTTCTAATTAAGTTTCACGCCGCAGGCTCCGCAAAAGCGAGCGCCCAGAATAACCCCGTTTCCACATTTCAAGCAGAATTTGATTTGTGAAGCAGTCTGAAGCGTGGCGGGTAAATCCTCATCTGTACTGGAGCCTGTCAGAAACAGCCAGTCAATGTCCTCGCCATCCTCGCATAAACCGATGGCTCCGGCAGGCGATACCACATAAAAGCTGTCCTCGTCGATGGGATTTTCACTGTCGCTTGTCTCAGCAAGCACCAGCAAGCCTTTTACGTCGTATCTATCATTGGAAGTGGCAAAGTTCCAGCTATTACAGCGTGTTACGGCGCATTCCGCCGCCTTCAGCAATGTGTTGAATTGTTCCATTACAGATCCTCCTTCTTTATTTGAACAGCAGATTATTACACCGCTTGCAGCGATCATTCTGTATGGGATTCATCATGGAACACACGTTGCAGTAGATGATGCGGTCTTTCGATTTATCGTATTTCTCGTATGTACCAAACTTCGGATGAAAACGCACCTTGTCGCCTACATCCAGATAGTCATACATATCCCGCCTGCTGTCTTTTTCAACAATAGTCTTTTTTTTACCCGCATCGGTAGTGATTGCCACCGTGTATTCCGTATAAGTTTTTGACGCATCGTCTTTATGCTCGTACTTCTCTTTGCTGAATTTGTTGGTGACGATGCCCTCCCACATGGGCAGTTTGGCTCTTCGTAGAGCAAATACATTGATGATCAGCATCACAAGGGCAATACCGACACCTATGACCGCCGATTCTCCAAAAGGGAAATCATCCATCAGCAGACCAGCGATGGGAAAGCCGATGAGCGGTACGAAAACCAATATCCACATACAGCCGATGGATGATTTTTTGTTTTTCTGCGCGGCGGCCAGTATCTCCGGCGAATTACACCTATCGGAAAAGCCGACCAGTCCCGCGTCGCCCTGTGAGGGAGCGGAAGATGCCGCTTGGCTTACCTCCATCGGCTCCGGCGTTCTCAAATTCACCGCCTTGCCGCACCCAATGCAAAATTCAGCTCCTTCCGGCAGCTTTGCGCCGCAGGCCGTACACACGTCGGGGGCGCTGGCCTGTGTTTTTACGCCGCAGCCCGAACAGAAAACCGCGCCCTCCGGCAGCTTGTTTCCGCAGTTGGGACAAAACATATCCGTATCACTCCTTACTTCGAATATTTGAGGCGCGGCGGGTTTCCTCGCCGCTGTTTTCTTCTTTTTCCCGCCTCTGGCTGTGCGTATGACAAGCAGCAGCAAAAGCAGATAACCGATGGGGGCGAGGATATGGTAAATGATCGCCACCTCACCCATCTCCCTGAATTCGCACAACATGGCGGGTTTGTTGACGTAGGGGAAGAAGGACAGATAGCGGATGCGCTCGGAGCGTGTTTCACCTTCATCCAAGCTCGGCCACGCCTCGTCGCTGCTATATATCACATAACCCCGGTATTCCTTGCTGTTTACCATGAACCAATAGCCCTTGGAAACGGTGCGGGAGCGGTTTTGCTCCGCTTTTGTGTCGTCCAGACGGCTGTCATAGCTGTCCACCGTACCCATTACGCTGTCGCCCCATATCGCCAGAGCCAGCGTAGATAGGCTCAAATACATGGCAAACAGCAGCACGGCGTAAATCAGGATGAGGATGGGCAGGGGGATGCTTTTGCTCGTTTTCTTCTTTGTCATCTCAACGCTCCTTTCATTGTTGTTCGCAATCCCGCTTCTCGCGCCAGCCCACGCCGACCAAATACAGGACGGTCGATAGGAAAAGCGGCGGTAACGTGATCGTGGCATAGGAGCGAAGCGAATATACCAGCAACACTCCCGCCGCCAGTTGGATATAGCCAAGCGTCCGGCACCAGCGATATCGGTGGTGCAGCCCTGCAAAGGCCAGACCCGCGATGGCCGTTACCATAGAGAAGATGTACACGATTCCGGCCGCGAAGCACCCAGCTCCGGCGTAAGTATAATCCAGCGCCGCATTGTCAATGAGATTCAAGCACCACAGCAGCATGGGCAGGGCGGCAAGCAGCATCAGTACAGATGAAATCCGCAGAAGAATCCGTTTCGGTTTGCTATTCATACATTTTTCCTTTCGGGCAGAGGGTTATGATATACTGCCGGATAAAATCGAACTGCTCGGGCGGGGCGTATATCCTGTTTTGCACAAACCCGCCGTTTACCCGTATCAGGTTTTGCCTTCTCACGGCTTTTACCACCCTGAACTGTGCAAACCGTGAGTAAAAGCCCTGACTTGTGGCGGCGAGTCCCATAGCGCCGGGATAACCGGCGGCAGTACCGGCTACTGCGGCGGCAGCGCATAACTACCTTACCTTTACTTATTTCATGCGAATTATATCTTCCATTGCCATATATTGGTATCCTTCACCTTTTCTTGCTTTTATATAATCCGCTCCATAATCGCCTTCAGACTTGTCGCGTGCGATTAGCATAATACCGCCCGGCTGTCCGTAAGAGTTTTCAATGATTAATGTTCGTGCTGCCGAATCAAATATATAGCTGCTTGTTCTGTAATCTTCCTCGTCAAGTTCCATTTTTCTATTCATAATACCGATAAAATATGCACAATTTTTCCCGTCCAATATCTTGATGCCTACATCCGGATACGAGTCATATTCTGGGTCCGTAGACCAGTAACCTTCAAACCATTTAACATCAAATTCCGGTTCTTTTTCCGCTGCAATCACAAGTTCCATTGTCTTTGCACGATCCGTAGTGTTTACCACTAACACCAGATAGCGATATTTCTTTTCCAATGAATTTGAAAATGCCGGGACGGAAACAGTTGTACCTTGCTGAGTCGTCGTCTCCTTTGAAAGCGACTTCAAAAGCACCAGCTCCTCGCCATTTTTGGCGCTAATGCTGACTGCAGCATCCTTATCCAGCTTTTCCCGTTCCTTTTCAGTCATATCAAGTGCAACGACTCTCGCACCGCAGGCGGGAACGTTAAGCTCAAATTTCTGCCCATCCTCACTGATGAGCTTATCGGCTTTCAGTGAAAGCACCGATGTAAAAAGTGATACGGCATAGTTGGGGTCAAGCTTTGAGGAAAAGTCTTTTGCGGATTTTCCTGCATTTTCTACGATGGTCTGGTGGAGGATATACGGCTTATACGCATATTCCGCCCAGACGCTCTCCTCGCCCATCAGGAGCTTTGTGAAGAAATCTATTGCATATTCCGAGGGTGCTCCCACACAGCCGTCTATCCAGCTTTGCCATTTGCTCACCTGCAAATAACCGCCGGTGGAATAGATGTCGATTAGTCCCGACATCTTATCGTTGCCGGAAAGGGCGTCCGCGCCGTCATACCAGCCGTCCCGGCTCGCCCAGTAAGCGACCAGCGCGCCGCGGGCGTATCCGGCGCTCGCGGAGTCGGAGGCAGGATATATGCCGTCGTAAAGCTCATATTGACGGGCACTGTGATCGCCTGTGCCGCCGAAATATTTTTCGAGAAATACCGCCGTCGCTTCGTCCAGCCAATTGAGGCGTTTATACTGGGTCGTAACATAGCACTCCTGCACAAAGTGCATAAGCTCATGTGCGAATATGCTCGTGACCGAATCGAGGTTGAAATTCGTAAACAGCAGGCGGCTGAAATTCATGTAACCGCTGTCAATGCCCCACCAGCTTGAAACATATTGCGCGTAGGTGGGTGTGGCGGCGTCGGCGCTTTTTAGCGTTGTTACATGGATATCCATAGGCCATTCGGTGCGCCTCGACATATCGAAGCCGAACTCCCCGTATTTCGCATAGACCTGCTCCATACGCGAGAGCAGCGCCTCTACGTCGCCCGGCTCCACCGTGGTTGCCATAAACCGCGAGCGGTCAAAAATGAGATTGAAGCGTTGGCTTTGCGAGGCGCTTACGAGCTTGACCTTGAACTGGATGTCAAAGCGCATTTTGTCGCTGTAGGTCGGGGAAACGAAGCCCTTGCCCTTCAAGTAGACGTTGCCGGACAGCTCGCCGTAGCCTGAGGGGGTTATCTTTGCGGTCAGCTCTCCGTCCTGCTCCGAGGCCACGATATGGTCGTAAACCATGACCTTCTCGCCCGTCTCGTCCTGCATGGAAAAACCGATATCGAGATACAAACGCTCATTTTCCGCAAGGGTCAGATCATCCGGCATTGGCGCGGACAGCGTCACTTCGCCCTCGGGTATGTCCGCAAACGCCAGCTCATAACCGACGGAGACAGCCCCCTCATCTAAGTCGATAGGGGCGGTTTTGGCATTTTCAAGCGTCGCCCCGCCGTATGCGCCGCCGAAATACACGCTCATTCCAGAAAGCTCCGCCACGCCGTTTTCGACGCGGATGTTGCCAAGTTTTTGCGGTCTGTCCTTCACCATAAACCCCGGCCAGCCGTAGAGCGCCACCGCCGCGATCTGTATGACAAGCAATACGGAAAGCCCGATGCACAATGTATTGCGCCCGCCGTTTCTTTTCGGTGCTGCGGCACTTTTTCTTTTTGGCGCCGCAACGGGCGGAGTATATTCTTGAGGCTGCACCTCGGTTTTAGTCTGCGTCTGCGGCACAGGTTTCGGCTGTGCTGCGGGGACAGGATTCGCGGGCGCGTCAAGCACCGCTGCGCCGCATTTGGCGCAGAAGCGAGCGGCGGTATGAAGTTCATTGCCGCAATTCGTACAATATTTCCCCATATCTGCACCTCCTTATGGCCGCACCAGCGCAACAAGCGCCGGTGTCCCGTCGGGCGTATCCATCGTACCGACGGCGTATTGCTTCCCATTAAGCTCGTAGAACTGCGTCAGGTGTATGGTTCCCGCACCGGACGCCCACAGGCCGCCCTTTTCCCACTTGCCCAGAAATACGCTGTCTTCCATATCCGTTTCATCGAAGCTCTCTCCTTCGTTGGCCCAAAAAATCTGATACCAGTCGAGAGTGAGGCTCAGGCTCTCCGCCGTACCTGCAAGGGCGACATTGAGAAACTCCATAGCGCCCGCGTCGTATTCGTTATTGGGGTCGTAAATAATCAGCGCTTTCCAGCTCCCGGTCAGCGGGTCAATATTATCAATGATATTCGCATCGGATGGAACTCCGTCATAAACCACGTCCTCTGTGTACCAGAGAAAGTCCTCCAAATCGGGGCGTTCCTCCGTGGATAAGCTCACGCCTGTTACCTCCGGCGCGGGAATACTGCCGCTTTCCGTGGCCGCAGGCGGGGTTTCTTTCTCCGATGCCGGTGTAACGAGCGCTGTTTGCTCCGTCCTCGGCGCAGGAGATTCCTTTACTGCTGCTGACCGCAGATTGGGCGGTATAGTGAGAATGCCTATCACAAGCATCAGCAGATTGGCCGCGATCAGTATTGCGGGCAAGATTTTATTGCCTCTGCCCGCAGATGGAATATTATCTCTCATGGATATGCCTCCAGTTTGTTTGATCCGATTATTGTGCGCTGTTTTCTCATGTTGGCCGACATATCTTGTGCTTGGGGGAGTTTTTACCTCTGACAGGTAATCACGCCCCACTCTTTATCGTTATGATCCCGCATGGAGGCGGTAAAAGATGTTCCGTCAGCGGAGAATACAAATTTTGCTCCCGCAATATTTGCCTCGCCTGTCGACCACCGCACAAAATAGCTGCCGTTGATGTAGGTGCTCTGGGTTTCATTATTTGAGCAGACGATTTTATAGTAAGAGCCGTCGCCAAAATCCTTTTCAAATGTAACTACAGTTGTCACATCAATATCCTTACCTGTTTCCGTAACATTCATGACCCCTGTATATGTTCCGGAATAGTCCACCTTATTGGTTTTTGTATTTAAAATGACCTCCATTTCGGTTTTTACAAAGGGTTTGAGCTTGGCACTCAAGGCAACCTTACCCTCTTCCAAGTCCTTTTCTGTTTTATAGAATTCCACCTTCATAGGGAATCTCGCCGTTTCATGGGCACCCAGAGTGAACTTCATCTGTCCGTTTGCTTCGTCGTCAAGGCGGATGGTCCACTCTTTTGCTGTGGTTTTATCGGAAAGCGGGGCCAGTTTGACATATGCGTTGGCCCATTTTGCCTTCTCAGTGTCATAATCCTCCCTGAAGTTCAAGGTGTATACCCTATTTAGCAGTGCGGCAAGCTCTTTATACTCCTTTTCTCGCTGAGTTAGGGCATCAAAATACATATCCCGGCTCAGAGACTGGAACATAACCTGAAGGTAATCATAGATCTCAGCTTTGTAATTGCTTGATATTTTTTTGCGGTCGCTCTCCGACGGCCACGGATACTTGGACAGCTTGCCGTTCTTTTCATATGCGTCTATCCATGAATCCCAGTCGCTTGCTGCGACCTCCCAGTATTTGTTTACATAGTTGTCAATCTCGCTCTGCATTTTGTCGAGAGCTGTCTGCGGGGCGGATTTGTTTTCTTCGTATATCTTCTTGAATAAATCGTACCAATCCTTGACACGGCGCTTGTTTTCGGGTCTTGCGTAATAGGCGTCGTACATATTCTTTGTGCTTTCATACTTGGTGTCGATGGCAAAATTCATCACATCGGTAAGCGCGATGTCGATTACTCCAACGCCCACATAGGCCACCTGAAATGAATCCAACAGATATTTTTGTGACGATGCCAAATTCAGCCCCAGATTCAACACGGTTTTCATTCCGCTGATCGACGTTTCTTTGCTTGTCAGCCCGTTGCTGTATGCGTCATACGCGAACTGGGTGCAGGAGGTCGCGATGCCCAAAACCGTCAACGCGTTGCCGAACTGTTCGGTGATCATATCGTCGTATGCGCCTCCAAGCGATACGAGAGTGGGGATATTTGTTTCATCGAACATCGGCAGTGAGCTGTTTGCATTTAAAAACGCTGATATAACATCCTCTTGCCACGACACGCCCTGCTCGGCGTAGGTTTTGAGCAGCAGCTCCGCTTGCTTTGTCGTCATGTAAGCGGCGTAGACGTTGACATCGGAAATGTATTCGCTGCGCTTTCCTGCGTTCGTGACCTTAAACACGCTATAGGTGGAGAGGTGGTCAGTGAGAATATGCACCTTGTTGGCTTCAGCGTCCACCGTATAAAGGACATCCTCCCACTGACCGCTCTGTTCGTTGAGATACTTACCGCAGACCGACAACAGCTCCTCATCGGCACCAAGCCCCGCATCGTCATAGGGTATGGTCAGCTCGACAGTGCCCTCCGGTTGTCCGGAGGACAGCTTGAAATCGTAGGCGTAGATTTCAACATCGCTGTCTATTGACGCGGGCGATACCTTTTGTATGGTGAGTTCCTCGCCAGCCTCCAGCAGACAGCCAAAGTCTATCGCCGCACCGTCCTCTGAGGTCAATGCCGTCTGTCCGTCCTCCACCGTAAAAGTTTCGGCTTTTTGTGTGCCAGGAGTCTTAGACTGATTACCAAAGCCGCAGCCTGAAAGTCCCGCCATTAAGGACATCAGCATAGCGGCTGCAAGCAAAAGCGATAATATTTTTCGTTTCATTGCGCAAAGCTCCTTTCTGTCGGCTTACTCAACCGCAAATCTGAACCTCAAATCCGGCGCGACGTTGACAAAGCCCGAGTAATAGTGCATGGTGACCTCGCTTTTGTCGGTCTGCCGCTGATAGACCATCCAGCCGCCGGTGGATTCGCCGGGGGCAAGCTCTATGTCTTTCATATACCGCTCGTTCCTGTCAGCCACATCCGACATCACCTTTGAATTTTCCTCCGAGGTCATATCGCTGTCGTCCCCGGTGGGCCCTTCCTCGTAGATGATGTAGAGATCCTTCTTGTTTGGGGAGTCTATCGGCGCATCGGAAACATTTTTGAAAGTAAACCAGACCTTCACATATTCAAATCCGTCCTTCGGCCTTGAAAGCATACCTGTATAATCGAAAGGCTCCACCCCGTCAATAGTGATGGAAATTCCGTTTGCCTCGGCTGCTTCTCCGATACCGTAATACCTGTTTTCATCCGCTTCCACTTTACTGGAGGGAGGATTTACCGATTCGGCGGGCGTGGAGCTTTCTGAGGGTGATTTACCGCCGTTCTTTTCACCGCAAGCGGCGAAGGTGAGCATAAGTACCAATGATAAAAATATAATTAATGTCTTTTTCATAAGATTACCTCCTAAAATTCTTGTTATAGCAAGCCAACTTCCAGTCAGTCGATCTTGTATCCTTCATACCGGGGTCCATCTTTTGTTTCGTCTTTAAATGATATAGTCGTTTCACCGTTTACCTTTGTACTCCCATCCTCAAGGATAAAAGTATATTTTGAATCTATTGTGATTTCACTGTCTTCATGGGGAATCTTTTGAACATATGAAGCTATTCCCGAAGCCGGATCATAGGATAATTCAAAAGGTTCTTCACCTTTAGCATCGCTGGATGCCACCAATTTATTTTCGTTCTTTGTAAACACGACAGTGTGCTGCTGTTCTTTGCCGTCATAATAGGTGTTCATAGAATAAGTCCCGGCGACATCGTCAAGGGAAAGCCCGGCCTTTCCCTTTTCCCCTTCGCCGGAAGGGGCATTGCTTGCTTCAGTCGGAGCAGAACCTTGTGCTTGCGATCCTCCTTCTCTTTTCTCACCGCAGGCGGCGAGAGTGAAAATCATTATAAACATCAGAAATAAAACCATAAGCTTTTTCATGATACTACCTCCATCATTTGTTCTCTCCGTTCAGGTTATCCCCAATGGTTCCTGTGACGTTTTTTTCAAAGCCGACTTCGCCAAGCTTCCCGGCGGTTTCTGCCACCTTCTTTATCGTGCTGTCTTTGCCAAGCATCTCGCCGTAGGTACCGCCGACGGCATCGCCGTAGGCATCACCGACTGCGCCACTGGCTGCGTTAAAGGTCCCCTTCACTGTGCCCTTTACCAATGCGTCGGTCAAATCCCCGCCGTCATTGACAGCCTCCGCAACCTCGCCCGCAACTGTACCGCCAAAGGCTGTAGCCGCCTTGCCGATACCCGCATCCATAACGGTGGTTGCGGCTTCGGTGCCGCCCTTAATTACACCCTCTGTAAAGGAGCCCCAGCTTGCGCCCTTTTCCGCCATGGTTGAAACGGTGTTTTTGATTCCCTTATAGGTGGCGGACACAGTCTTTCCGCCTGGAACTACCGCTTCGCCTGCCGCCATCGTGTAATCGGCAATATCCACGGTAGCTTCGAGAATATCGACAGCTGTGTCTCGCTGCTGGGCATAATCGTTCATCTTCTGACGATACTCCTCGTCTCTTTCCATGCGTCGTTTAAGCTCATCTATAACCTGCTTTTCGCTGGCGCCGCTCATGCCAAGGTCGGTGGCAACGCGCTCAACCTTCTCCTTGCGGCTTCGCTCTTGCCGCTCACGCTGCAAGTCCTTCTCAAGCTGACGGCTCTCATCACTACGCTCTTGGTTGCGCTGAGAATCCTCGCTGACATTTTGCCTGAACTGCGCTTCGTCCTGCCGGATAGTGCCGGCATTGTCCGCGCGGTGCTCCATCTGTTCGGAAAGCTCCTCGGGGGTATAGGTCGCGCCGCTGACAGGGTCGGTATAGGTGCCGTCGCCGTTTTTGACAAAGGTGCGCCTCTGACCGTTTACCGGGTCGGTGGCTTCGATGTCGCCGTCGCCGTCAAAGCGCAGCCATCGGCTCAGACCGCTGCCCGCAGGCGCGGGAGCGGGTGCGCCGACTGTCCCCACAGGCACAGTCGGGATGAAGCCGCCCGTATTCCCAAACAGGATGGACAGCAAAATCGCAAGAGTGCTGATGGTAATGGTGGCCACCGGGCCGGCGGGGTCGGAATTTCCACTGCCACCAGATGTTTTCCGCCAGCCCCAGCCTCCGCCTTCTGGTTTGTAAAATTCCCACTCTCCCTTAGCTCCTGCGTTTTGTGTAGAGTCGGTATCTTCTATTGGATATGGGTCGGAAAATCCAACTGTCTCCATATCAAAAGTCCATTCGTCGTCGTATGAAAGTTCATTTGTTGTGCTCCCCCCCTCCACATCGTGAATTGTATCGGTTCGGGTACAATGAAATTGTAGCTTGAAAAAAATATGGTGCTCCAAGTTATCATCGCCATAGCTTATTGTCTCAAAAGAACCCCCGTAAGGAGTAATACTGAACCTGCTGACATCGGTATAGCTTTCCGAGACTGATGGTTTCAGGATGGTATATACAATCTCATCCGGTACCGAAAACTCTCCCACAATCCACCTGCTGTCAGTTGCGCCGAATTTGCGTTCCATTTCCTTATCCATTTTGTAATAAGCGGTTCCTTCAACTCGGAATGCCGTTATGGAATGATCATCACCCCAACCACGCATATTAGATACAGTCTTGGCAGGATATTCAAAATAAAACCGCCCGTCTTCGTGAGATTCTATGGTGATCTTTTCCGGTTCCAATTCACCGGAATCACCGAACAATTGTTTTGTTATTGTCATAGTTTCCGGCAATGCGATAGGCTCTTCGATTATTTCTTCTGCCATGGCTGTTATGGGGAAAAGCAGCACACAACAAAGCGCCACGAATAAAATTGCGGAGAGTTTTTTCCCTATCTTTTTCATGCCGCAGCCACCTCCTTTTTGCCTTTTGAGACAATGACGAATATCAAAGCGGCAATCAACAGCAGCACACCGAGCCACCCGCACCACCGCAATCTAACCGCCGACAGCGCCACGCCGAGGGCAAAGCCCAGCGTCATGCCGCTTATGCAGCGCGTGACCTCTATGTAGGACGGCGTTCTGCCCTTGGAAAGGCTGTTTGCAGCCGAAAAAGCAAGCCCCCATAAAAACCCGCCCTGTCTGCCAAGGTTTTGCAGCAGCATTACAAAGGCGATAATGCCCACCATGCTGTTTTGCAGCGATTGATTGCTGTTCATAAAGGCATACAGCAGCAAAGAAGAGCCTACTCCGCCCAAAAGCGGGGCAACAGCGGTTATGCTCTTAACTGCAATCCCGCTGAAAAAGCCCTTGATACCGCCGCCTATCCCCGAAAACGGCGCTTTTTTCTGCAACAGCGGCACAATGGCGGCGTTCAGAAAAGCGGCGACCGCCACCTTGCCTAAAATTCCGCCAACAGCGCCGAATACGCCACCGAACATTCCTCCCTGTGCGAAGGTAAGGAAACTAAGAATGCGTACCGGAAGCGGATTGATTCCGAAAGAACCCAGCAGCGCAAGCACCAGCCAGACAAGCCCCAACAAGGCAGTAGGGAGCATCTGTTTGGGATTTTTCAGCACCGTCAACGACTGGCGGATATATGTGATGATGAATTTTCCCGCACCCATCGGACTGTGCTGTGGAGCATTATCCGAAGCCCGGTTTATCGGCGGATTCTTCTTTGTACTGTTCATTGTTTTCGGAATTTCTTGCTCGGATTTTGCGGCCTCCGGTGTCCCCGTACTTATTTGTGCAGATTCATTGCTTTGAAAAGCATTGGCTCCGCACTTTGCACAGAATTTCGCACCCTCATTCAGAGCCGTGCCGCAGCTTGTGCAGAATTTACCCATAATACTCACTCCTTCTTTCATTAATCACTCGCTTTTGCTGCGTTACCATCCGGTGATGTCTGCCGTTACGCCGGTTTCACGAAGCAGCTTTTGTGCGGCATCCAGTACCGCCTGCTTTTGAGTCATTCCGTGCAGCAACTCTACCCGCATGGTCTGGGCCGCGTCGCCAAATGTCAGGTACATCCGTTCCTGATCAATATGGGCGGTGTGCAGCCGCACGCCATGTACCCCATCGAGACCCCACCGGTAAATTTCACTGCCGATGAGGATACCAAAGGTAGATACTACAGTTTCCTCAGTGTCTTTTTTCATTTGGCGGCCTGGCATGGAGATGAGAGCAGATGGCACCGCAAGGATGCGATTATCCCAAATGAGTGTTGCGTCATAGAGCAGACGGCTCTGCCTCACCAATAACAGGAGAGAGATAAGGCTGATAGCTCCAAAGGCGAAAACCACTTCTAACATAGAAGTTACACCGAGCCACACCGCCAAACAAATACTGGCTGCGAACAATAAGGCATATCCATTGCGTCGTTTGCGGATTAATTTCATTTGCACTATACCTCCTCTATCATAAATTTTAGGGAAGGATGCCTCAAAAAGCATCGTTCGAAAGGATGAATTTGCAGAAAAAAGCCCCTCATACTTTAGTATGAGAGGCCAGTTAAACCCTATATTTATGTGATTTTATGTATCATTCAACCCTTTGATTCTTCAGCAGGGTACTGATGAGTTCTGCTCGACTACCTACATCATATTTTGAAAAAATATTCCTTGCATGTGTTTTTACAGTACTCTCACTGATAAACAAAGCCCCAGCAATTTCGCGGTTGGATTTTCCTGAAAGGATTAGCTGCAATACCTCTTGCTCCCGGACGGTCAGCGGGTCAAGAGTTTTAATTTGACGAACAATGTCCGTTTGCTGTGACTGACTCATATTGTCATAAGCGGCAAGGTAGGCATGGCTTTTCAGCAGTAAAACAAGCTGATGGTTCAGCGGCGGCAGCATAACCAGTGTAACGCAAACCACAGTAAGGGCAATCACCGCAACCTCCGCACTGGGAAGCCTAATGGATGTTACGGTCATTCCCAAGACGCCTCCGCAAAGCACGCCGAATACATTGGCGGAAAGCCCAATGCCAAAGGTATGTGTAGGGTTGTCGCTATAATCCAGCATTTCTCCAAGGATGCTCCACCAAAACAGATCGAAAATACCGCAAGCACCGAGCATCAGCGTATCCACAATCAGATAGTCGGAAGTGTTTCGCCCTAACAGCATAAAGCTGATGAACGCTCCTATAATCATTGCCATCCCAATATACAAAATTCTGGAACGCTTTGCTTTCATAGGTAGGTTGCGCATAATGGCGAGCGCCACGATATAAGGCACTGCCCAATACCAACTCACCAGCCCCGTCAGATGCTCAAAAGCGGGGTTGATGACCTGATACATCAGTCCGGAATTAATTGTAATGATAAAGACAAAAAGACACAGCAATATTAGCGGGTTTTTAATACCGCCATGCGTCTTATTTCTAAATGTTTTGTTCTGCTCATTATCCCGCTCCAACGGCAGCATCCAAATGAAGACCATGCCAATCACAAGGCAAAGCACAGAGAAGCCAAGCCCGATAAAGGTTGACCTGTTCATGGCCACCACGTTAACTGCAATCATCAGCAAATTGGAATAAATCAGAACGTCGGCACAGGATTTAATGCGCTCGTTCTTGGGAGTAAAGGCCCTGAGAAAAAATCCCCATGCCGCCACCGCGCAGCCGCTAAAGTATCCGCTGACAATCAGTCCGCCCATCCATAGAGCAGGGAGAGGAAAAAAGAAGGGGACAGTGGAGGCTAAGCATAAGCCCATACCGCCGAACATCATGCTTTTGGCGGCCGCCTGTGATTTGACAAACAGGCCGCAGGTAAAAAGCCCTGCAAAATGCGCGATAATTGCAGCCAGTATGTAACGGTCGGCGTCTGTTCCACGCAAATCCAGCAGGCTGTACAACACCTGCCCTTCAAACTGAAATGACAGAATATAGGCAAAGAGAAATGAAAATCCGGCAACAGAAAGCCTGCGGGCATTTAAAGTCTTAAATCTGTTCATTTTATAACCTCCCGCTCATCGGAGGATCCGCCTTTTTTAATCCATTCGTCTATATCAACAGTTTTGAAACGCCAGAGCTTTCCCACCTTTGATGCAGGCATACCGCGCTGATCAATCCAACGCATGACCGTGTGGCGCTTTACCCCAAGATAGTCGCAAACTTCTTGCAGGGATATCCATCTGTCGTTATGTATTGTTCCAGGCATAGAAGCCACCTCACTTTGATAAATTCGCACAAATATCCTAATTGATCGTTATTAAATAATTATAGCACAATAATGTCAAAATGGCAGCTACTATTTGTTGTTTTATGTAATATTGCGTAGTATTGCACATGATTATGTACTGTGGGTACGACATTGGACCTGTCCATAATCAATACCTGCCACCTGCACTAAACAGGATGGTAATCCTGGTAACAATGCCAATCCCTTTCATTTCCACATCACCTTATTCGTAGGTATCAGCTAATATATTCATGCCATCAGATATGAAATTTTCAAAGAACTGTTGGGAGAATAAAAAAACCCCTCACTATTAACCTGATTTCGTGAGGGGATCTACAAATATTATAAATTAAGCAGTTTTTTTAATTTAATTAGGATTTTCTGCTTTCGGTAATTGACAAGCTGCTGAGATATACCGATTTCAGTAGCCATCATCGATTCGCTCTTTTCTTGAAAGAACAGTCCATCGATTATCTCCTGCTCCTTATCAGTAAGCTGCTTTATGCAGTCATGAAGACGCTGAACCATAAGCTTGTCCACCACAATATCCTCCACACGGGGCGAGATTAAATCAGGGATTGCATCCTCTCCATTAGTTTCACTTGTATCCAGGGCACTATAAAAGAACACACCATGTTTTGCATCCTTTTCTTGTAGATGAAGTTCACGGCGTCTCATACGGTAATAAGTCAAATAGACTTCCTCTGTTACAGGCACTAGCTCATCTTGTACTCTTATCTGGTACTTCTTTTTTACTATGTGTTGTTTTGAAAGTTTTCTATGTTCCTTCATTTAAATCGACTCCTTTGGATTTCAAATTTTTGAAATCCGCCAGAGCCGCTGAATCCGCAAAATGAAACAAGACGGCAGGAGAACCCCCTTTGTCAGAGGATTCCGCACTGCCGTCTTGCGTTCTGGCGGATTTCATTATGTTGAGATTGTACTTACACTGCTGGTTTTACATGTTCATGAGTAATTTCTAATGTTCCGTCAGCATTTGCCCTAATTCGAGTAATGCAATCTTTAATTTGTATCACGAACATTCGCTCATCTTCGCTTACATCTCCAACACGCTTTTTGCTAAGGTTCCTAATCTCATTCATACAAATATCCCTCCCTTCGATTAAATTCGTGCTACCTTGGCATATAAAAAAGCTGCTATTGCCTTGCACAATAACAGCTTACTAATTTATGGGACAAGCTTGGAGGAGCGGGAATAGCTATATCATAGAGTGAGAGTAGCTAATTTTTAATGAATATTCAGTTTTTTATTGCAATATTGTAATTTGTAAAGCCAATATCAGCGTTAATAAAGTTTACCTTGATATTAGCAATGTCATATGATAAAATATTCCAGACAGATTGTTTTGGAGCAACATTCATTTGGAGGCGATACTATGGCGTTTAGCTACAATAAGCTATGGAAGTTATTAATAGATAGAAAGATGATAAAAAAAGATTTGATGGCTGAAACCGGCATAACCAGCACTACAATGGCGAAGTTAGGCAAGGATCTTCCGGTCAGCATGGATATTTTGGCGCGTATATGTAAGGCACTCAAATGCAATATTGGAGATATTGTCGACTATGTCGACGAGGACAATAAATAGACAACGTTTCACTTGAAAGGGAGGGGTCGGCATGAGGTTATGTTTTGGTTCATACCTGGCTGTGCTTGTTTCGTGTAAGGCAGTTAATGTTGATAATAAGCAGCTGTGTGAGGCACTGCTTCATTCTGTTGCCCCAAATTATGAATTCACCTTTGCCGGACAGGAAAACCCCGACAGGGTTCGGGAGGATGTCACCTCCAAACTATTGCGTTGCGAGCAAAACCTGCCTAAAGATGTTACTGACCCAGCTCGTACCGCTGATCCTCAAGAAGTAGCTTTATATTTTAAAGACCATGTCCTCGGACTTTTAAATGAAAATTTATCAAAGCAAATAATTCTCGCTTTCAAAGATATTATCGCCAATGATAAGCCTGAAATGATTAAAAATAAAATGCATGGCATTGAGGATGATACAAAAATTGAATTAGTCAATGGGATTATCAAAAGGGAATTGGCAGTCCAAACTGAATTCTTATTTCATTCGTTCTTAGCAGGTATTTTTCTATATACCGCTACAAAAACAACAAACAGATATGGCAAGAAAACAATAGAGTCAATTGATTACGACTATATTGTTTCATTTAATTCCCGCATTGATGGGATTAATTTAATTGCTGATAAAGCAGCGAGCTTTTCCCTACCTAATATTAAAAATGGTAAGGCCGATACAGAATTTGCTGAGGATGTAGCAGGATATGTTGTAGATAAAATTAAGTTGCTAAAACCTGCAACTGTACAGGAGGATTCCCTACTGGTTACTTTGCTATCAGAAGCAAACGGTAACTGCTTAAAATGTGGCAAAAAACTTGGCATTCCAAAACGTGGGAAAATACCTGTTGGAAATTATGAAATTGTATATTTAAAACAGCCTTCTAATGAAAGAGACCAATATGAGAATGCTGTTGCATTATGTTCGGATGATTGTGCCCCTATCGTCTCAGAAATGTCAGCGGATGAAATAACAGATTTATTGGAGAGTAAAAAAAGATGTGCTGCAACTCAGGCCTTTCTCGACAAGATATCCGGGATTAAATTTCAAAATCAAATTGAGTCTGTTTTACGAGAAGTACATAAAATAAAAAACACCAAGGGTTTAGAAGGCACTGATATGAAAGACTTAGTAGAAATTGAACGCAAAATCCATGAGCCATTCCTTAAAGATAAGATTAACGCAAGTATGGCTCGTCTTTATAAAACAGTAAATGGAATATGCGGCCGTCTTGAGCAGGAAATTGGATTTGATACTAATATGTTTGGTGGATTAATGAAATCTGCCTCATTGATGCTTGATGGCGGGGTTAAAAGTAATGGGGATATTGCAGATCCCCAGGAATACATAATGAATTTATTAATAGACAATCTGTTTTTGCAGGTTGGACAAAAGCATAAAGATGCTTGTGAGATAATAATAGGATACTTAGTAAAGAGGTGTGATTTATTCAATGAGAATGCCAAGCAAAGTTAATTCTTACTCAGATAGCGTAATATCCTTGTTCGCACCTATCCTTGAGAAACTGGAGGAACGGGATATGACTCCCCATGAGTTACTTGAAGCAACACGGACAAAAGTGTCGGAAATAAGTGTTTTTCTTGATGCTCTTGATTGTTTATATAAACTTGGACAGATTGAAATTCCCGAAGGTATGGAGGTTCTGCGCTATGTTAAAACAAATAATATGCGATAAATTTAAAACTCAGCCGGAAGCGTTCCGCACTGGGCTTAATGTTGTCCTTGGCAGCTCTGATGGCAGTAATGCTATCGGAAAAACTACCTTCCTACTTATACTAGACTTTGTTTTTGGTGGGGATGGTTATACCAAGGCTGCTAAGGATGTTATAAATCATATTGACCATCACACAATTGACTTTATCTTTGAATTTGACGGTATACCCTACTTCTTTTCCAGAAGTACAAGCCGTCCTTCTGTTGTGAATCGGTGTGATAGTAAGTTCCGGGTTATTGAAGAAATGCCTTTGCAAAAATATCGGGGCTTTCTTTTTGATGAATATAAGATACATCTTCAAGGTATTAGCTTTAGCGAGATTGTCGATCGCTTTTTCCGCATTTATGGACACGGCAACCACAATGAACATAAGCCTTTACAAGGTGAACGTGAAACTATGGCTACGGCTGTAGAGTATCTACTGAAATTATTGGACAAATTTCAGGATATACAGAAGCTTAAAATTGCCGAAGAAAGCTATGGTATTAAACCAAGCAAACAAATTGAGCGGTCAGTTTCAGACATCACAGCTAAAATTGGCGAGAATAAGGAAAAAATTACAGCCTTAGAAAAGCGCAGAGATAAACTATGCCAACAAAATGAAGAAGCTAATTTACAGGCTCTTGGGATTGATTCCAAGCAAGCTGAAAAGCTCGCTAATATAAAAAAAGAGCTGGGCAGGCTTATCAGAAGAAAAAGTCTCCTTACATCGCAGCTTAACGCTGTACAAAATAATATGCCTGAAAATGATGGTGTTCTGAGGAAAGACTTTTCGGCCCTTTTGCGCTTTTTCCCGGAAGCCAATATTGATGCCTTTAACGATGTGGAAGCCTTCCACGCTAAAATTAATAGCTTCCTCCGTGCAGATATTGAGGAAGAGGTATCGCAGCTGGTACCGCAAATTGAATACATAGATGCCGACATCACCTCTTATGAAAAACAGATTGAGGACACTGGAGTAGCAAAAACACTTTCCCAGTCTATTCTCACACAATATGCACGTGTATCCCGTGAGATTGAGAGGCTCGAAGATGAAAATGAAGCTATGCAAAATGAAATGGAACAATCGAAGAAACGCAAGGAAATTGAGGATATACTTGCCAACCTACGTAGAAAACAGGAGGAAGCGCTTGAAAGTGCAGAATCTGAGGTAAACGCTGAAATGAAAAGAATTAATGATATCATTACCGGCGGTGATAGGGCTACTCCTGTATTGACATTAAAACCAGATAAATCCTTTGAGTTTGAAACTCCTAACGACAAGAGCGAAGGAACGGCATATAAAGGGCTTGTTGTCTATGATTTAAGCATGCTTTCTTTGACCCCCCTTCCTGCATTAATTCATGATTCAAGCATTGTTAAGCGCATAGAAGATGCCGACTTTGAACAAATACTAAGCCTTTATCAAGAATGCGGGGATATGGGCAAACAGGTATTTATTGCATTTGATAAGGCAGATACATATACAGATGATACCTACAGGATGCTTGATGAGGCAACTGTCCTCCGCCTTTCTATAGGAAATGAACTGTTCGGCAAATCTTGGAGCCGCAAAACTGCAGAAACTAAACATAAACCTATATCCACTTTTGGATCAAATGATGAGCAAGAAACAGAATAGCACACTGACAGCAATTAAGGAGATGAGATTATATGGCGGTTATTAAAAACTTACTACAGCAAATCACCGATCCGGTGCTCCGTGAGCGGCTTGCACAGGAAGTAAATCGGTTAAGTAAGAATAAAAAATTCGGCTTAGTTTTCGAGGAGCATGTTCCTGAATGCACTCCACTTTATAGCGTACCCATTAAACGAGGTTCATTTGTTGCCCGGAAAACAGGCAAAATGAATAATATATACATAGTAAAGGAAATAGATGGCGAAACTGCTACCTGCATGGATAAAATCACCCTTGAGATTGAAGCCATCCCACTTAGCGAAATCGTATCTGTGGCACAGTTTGGGGAACCTATTTTCCCCTCCCTTGAGCCTATCGATAAAGTACTTAATGCGGCAGATGACAACCTTTGGCATACGATTATTGAAGCTGACAACTACCACGCCCTTCAACTTTTAGAATACCTTTATGAGGGAAAAGTGGATTGTATATATATTGACCCGCCCTATAACACTGGTGCAAGGGATTGGAAATATAATAATGACTATGTTGATTCTGCAGATGCATGGAGACATAGCAAATGGCTATCAATGATGAAAAAACGGTTATTGATTGCAAAGCGTTTACTGTCAAAGGATGGTGTGCTAATCACAACCATAGATGACAATGAATATGCCCATTTATGGGTTCTTCTTAATGATGTTTTCCCCGAATTAACGCACAACTGTGTTACCATCCAACATAACCCCGGCGGTACACAGGGTAAAAAGTTTTCAGTAACAAATGAATATGCTATTTATTCGTACTCAGCAGAAAGTGTAATTTATCGTAAACCGCACACTGGCGGTGATGTCTATAATCTACGTCGCTGGGGCAGCACATCGGGGCGTTATGAAGGAGCCACTTGCTTTTATCCAATTTTCATCGATGACAAATCGAATGTTATTGGGTTCGGAGACTTATTGGATGATGATTTGCACCCATCTAATCAGGTTGAACTTAATGATGACGGAACTTATTCCGTTTGGCCTATCGATAAAAATGGCACGGAGAAAAAATGGAGATATAGTAGAAGTACTGTAGAATCGGTTAAGGATCGTATGTTTATTGAGAAACGTGGCGAAAGGATTGAGGTTATATTACGAAGAGAAAGCGAGCCTCCAAAGACGGTATGGGTTGATGGACTTTTCAACGCTGAAGCCCATGGCACGGAAATATTGAAGACTATACTTGGTAGTGGCTTCACATTTCCATTTCCGAAATCACTTTATGCCGTACAAGAGTCTTTGTTATTTGCTGTGCAAGGAAAAAAAGATGCATTGATTGTCGACTTCTTCGCAGGCAGCGGTACTACACTCCATGCAGTTAATTTGCTTAATGCGGAGGATGACGGCAAGCGCCGCTGTATCCTTGTCACCAACAATGAGGTATCAGAGGCTGAAGTACGGGAATTGAAAGCTGCTGGTCATCAGCCGGGTGACCCTGAATGGGAAAGCCGTGGCATATGCCGCTCGGTAACTTGGCCTCGTACGGAATATAGCATCCTTGGCAAACGAGCTGATGGCACAATTTTAACAGGGGAATACTTTACTAATCTGACAACCGATAAAGAGACCAACCGCTCCTTTTATCAACTGGGATTCGTAGAAAACCCTACGGGACTTGTGCTTGCTGCAAAAAAACAAATTGTTGCTCTTATGGGCAAGAATAAGCTGCCACAATCCCTCGTTAAAGCCGACAGCCGTTTTGTAGTATCGGAGAAATACACCGCTTCAATTCTTTTTGATCCAGAAGCAGCTGACGAATGGCTCGAAGCCCTTGAAGACCAAGAGCATATTACTGATTTCTATATTGTTGCAAAAGAGAACCGTATTTTTAATGAAATAAAAACAAAAGTGGTTGAGTTACTCGGTACAATCACAATAGCTGAACCATTCAAGCGGCCAATGAGTGAAGGTTTTGCCGCCAATGTAGAATACTTTAAGCTTGGTTTCTTGGATAAGAACAGTGTTTCCCTTGGCCAGCAATTTCATGAAATACTGCCCCTTCTGTGGTTAAAGGCAGGAGCTGTCGGCGAGCGTCCAGAATTAGATGGCATAGAATTACCGGATATGCTGATTCTGCCGCAAAATTCCTTTGCAGTTTTGCTTGATGAAGATTGTTATGGCAAGTTCTCTGAAGCCTTGCTTGATGTCGGTAAAATTGAAACAGTGTATTTTGTCACGAATTCTGAGGAGGCATTTAGGGAGATGTCTGATGGTATCGAGGCCACTTATACCTACCAGTTATATCGTGACTATATTGATAATTTTGTAATTGGGAGTAGGAGGAATAGTCTATGAGAGCAACCTTATTTCCTTTTCAAGAAGTAGCACTTGCTGACTTACATGAGAAGATACAAAAAGCACATACCCTTTGGAGCGAAAAAGACCCGCAGGTTATTTCTTTTACCGCTCCCACGGGCGCAGGAAAGACAATTATTATGACCGCTCTGTTTGAGGATATTATTTTCGGTCATGCTTACGGTATAGCTGAGCCTGACTCTATTTTTGTCTGGCTTTCAGATATGCCTGAGCTAAATGAGCAAACACGCTTAAAAATCGAAAGCAAATCAGATAAATTCCGCGCAAGAGACATCCACATAATTGATTCCAACTATGACTCCGAATATTTTGCACCGGGCGGAATCTATTTTTTAAATACACAAAAACTTGGTACAGACAAGCTTCTCACCCAGAAGTCGGACCTGCGCCAATATACAATTTGGGAAACACTTGCAAATACAGCTAAGCGCCAACCAAAATCATTTTATATTGTTATAGACGAGGCACACCGAGGTACAGCTACACCGCAAGCGGAAAACAGAGCGCAATCCATTATGCAAAAATTTATTAAAGGCAGCAAAGAAGATGGAATGGCTATCATGCCACTTGTTATAGGTGTAACTGCAACACCACAGCGTTTTCAACGACTTGTAGCCGATACTACTTCTACTATCCAAAAAGTTGCTGTTCCCCCGGAGGATGTCCGAGAATCCGGCTTATTGAAAGATAGAATTATAATACATTTCCCTGAAATTGCAATAAATGCAGATATGACAATGTTTAAAGAAGCTGTTGCTAATTGGAGAGATAAATGCGAACGTTGGGCTGCTTACTCTGACCATGAGGAAATTAAAAATCCTGTTCGCCCTATTCTTGTAGTTCAGGTGGAAGATGGTAATGAACGGTTGATCACCCACACAGATTTGGAGAATTGTATCACTGTTATTGAAAATTCTCTTGGACGCAAGCTCCGTGCCGGTGAGGCAATTCATACATTTGATAAATATGAAACCATCAAAGTAGGTGATGTAGATATATACAAAGTGGATGCATCCCGAATTGAACATGACGAAAAGGCGATGGTCGTGTTCTTTAAGATGAACCTTTCCACCGGATGGGACTGCCCTCGTGCCGAGACAATGATGTCATTTAGGCACGCCAGTGATTATACTCATATTGCTCAGCTGCTGGGGCGGATGATCCGTACCCCTCTTGCCCGCCGTGTTGAATCCGATGCTGAATTAAATAATGTCAGCCTTTACCTGCCATTCTTCGATGAGGAAACTGTCAAGATGGTGGAGCAAGCCCTGCGTGATGGTGAAGCATCTATCCCTGCTGAAACAGGCTCACACAGGGAATTAATCACATTAAAAAGAAATCCTGCTTTTGCAGATGTGTTTAGCGATATGAATTTAATAACATATCGCATAGATTCGGCAAGAAAGCAACCAGCTCTACGCAGGCTGATTGCCCTTGCTCGTGCCCTTACCCAAGATATGATTGCACCAGGGGCTCGCAAGACTATGTTAAAAAAATTGCTTGATGAATTTGAAAAAGAAATCACTGCTTTAAGAGAATCGGGCAAATTCGAGACCATATCCAAAGCAACTACAGTCTTTGGCCTCTATTCCCTTACCATCGATTATGGCAGTGATGTTGCAAACAAAATTATGGAATCAAATGAAGTTATCTCACTTTCGGATTTTGATATGAATAATCTATTTGAGCGGGCGGGAAAAATCTTCGGCGAAGGCTTACACAAAGAGTATTGGATTCGTCATGCTACTCGTGAAGCCAAAGATGTAAAAACTGAAATGATTGTTCTGGCCAGTGACAGTGAAGCAATGGATAGGCTTGAAGCATTTGCCGGTAGGTTATTCAATGAGTTATATGATACCCATCAATCAGCCTTCCGCCACTTAAAGGAAGACCGCAAGGATACATATAGAAAACTTGCACAGTCCTCCACTATTCCAATCGCACTTGATTGGCAGCTGCCCCAGTCTATAGATTTTTCTATAGGAGAAGATGCTATTGCCTTAGAAAATCATCTTTTTATCCCTTCCGAGGGCGGAGACTTCAAAGTTAGCTTGGGCGATTGGGAAAAGGGTGTTATTGAGGAAGAGATGAAAGAATCAAAAGGTGCAGTAGCATGGCTTCGTAATCTTGATCGCAAAAAATGGTCCCTTGAAATTCCATACGAAGTAGGTGGTGTAACAACCCCCATGTTCCCAGACCTTATTGTTGTTCGTACTAATGCAAATGGATATGTTTTTGATATTCTGGAGCCCCATGATCCCAGCCGTAAGGATAACTATCCAAAGGCCGTTGGTCTTGCAAAGTTTGCCGAAAAACATGGTGAATATTTTGGCCGGATACAGCTTATTCGCAAAGCAAAAGGTGCGGACAAACGAGATCATTTCTACCGTTTAGACATGAGTAAGCTTAGCATTCGAAATAGAGTTCGTAGTGTAACATCCAATGCTGAACTTGATCGAATTTTTGATGAGGAAGCAATAACGGAAGAATAATATTTCAGATATTATTAACAGGAGGAGAAATAATGGCATTTCAAACTGCACTTACAATAAAAGAAGCTATTGCCAGCATTCATAGTAAAAAGTATTTGTTACCTTCTATCCAAAGAGAATTTGTATGGGATGTAGACCAGATTACCCAATTATTTGATAGCCTTATGCTTGGCTATCCCATAGGCTCATTCCTGTTTTGGGAAGTCGGCAAACAAAATGGCAATGAATTTGTTTTTTATGAATTTCTCAGGAATTATCATGAAAGGGATTGCCGTCACAACACCAAAGCAAGTATTACCGGTAGTGAATCTATCACAGCTATTTTAGATGGGCAACAGCGGCTAACATCTCTCTATGTTGGGCTGATGGGAACATACGCTTATAAGAAACCATATTTCCGTTATGATAATCCCAAGGCCTACCCAGTTAGAAAGTTGTATTTGAATTTACTTAGCAAGTCTGAAGATGATGACTGGTTTTATGATTTTTCATTTTTAACTAATGATGAATGCTCCAATGATGAAGATCACTATTGGTTTGCTGTGGGCGATATACTTAAATTCAACGAATTAACCGATGTGGTTATTTACTTGCAGCAAAAGGTTGTTCCATATTTGCTAAAATCAGCACAGGATTCAGGTAAAGAATATGACACAGAAAAGGGTACCTTTGCAACGGATACATTGAGTAAATTATGGAAAGCCGTTCATAGTGACGGTACGATTAGCTATTATCTTGAAAAAAGCAACGAGCTTGATAAGGTACTCAATATTTTCATACGGGTAAATAGCGGAGGAACACAGCTTAGTTATTCTGATTTACTGCTGTCTATTGCGTCAGCACAATGGGACCAGCTGGATGCCCGGGAAGAAATCCATCAGGCGGTTGATGACTTGAATCGCATCGGACGAGGATTTAATGTCAATAAAGATTTTATCCTTAAAGCCTGCTTAGTACTCTGCGATTTTCCGGATATCGCTTTTAAGATTGATAATTTTAATCATACCAATATGATGAAAATTCAGCATGAGTGGGAAAACATCATAACAGCCCTCAGGGAGGCAGTCACTTTAGTTGCCCGCTTGGGCTTCAATAGAGATAATATAACATCCAATAATTTATTTATCCCTATAGCCTATTACATAAAACATATGGGATTACCCACAAATTTTGCTGCATCCCCTAAAAATGCGGAGAATGTACGGAAAATTAAGAAATGGTTTGTCAGTGCCATGTTGAAGCGTGTCTTTAGCTCCCAGCCTGATGGTGTCCTTCGCCCTATTCGGGAAATTATTCAAAAAAATAACAAAGCTGACTTTCCTTTTGAGAAAATTGTTGACAGATTTAAGGGTACAAACAGAACCCATGAGTTTACGGATGCAGATATTGAAAACCTGCTGTTCCAAAAATTTGGACAAGGGGATACTTTGGTTGTAATGTCCATTCTCTACCCTTGGGCAGACATGAACAATTCGTTCCATGTTGATCATATATTCCCCAAAGCAGAATTTACGGAAAGGAAATTACGCCGAAGAGGAATTGTTGATATAACCGATTTTATTAGCAATTTTAACTATATTGGTAATCTTCAACTTCTCGAAGGACTTGATAACACTTCTAAAAAGGATAAGGATTATAAAGAGTGGTTTGAAACAAATTTACCCACAGCAGAAGCCAAACGAGAGTACTGTAAAAGGCATTTAATTCCTTCTGACATTGATTTTTCATTTACAAACTTCCCGGAATTTTTTGAAGCTCGAGAAGCTCTGATTATTGAAAAGCTAAAAAAAGAATTGCAATAACTGCGAGGTGAATACCAATGCCTTTTACAATCGTCCGGCAGGACATCACAAAGATAAAAACCGATGCAATCGTTAATGCCGCAAATACGGAACTTAAAATGGGCGGCGGTGTTTGCGGAGCTATATTTAAAGCGGCTGGGAAAAACGAACTACAAGAAGCATGCAATGAGCTTTCACCTATAAAAACAGGTGAAGCTGTAATTACACCGGGCTTTGCCTTACCGGCAAGCTACATTATTCATGTTGCAGGACCGGTCTATGATCCTTCAAGCCCCAAGGTAAGCGAGAAACTTCTTCGCTCAGCTTATCTAAACTCTCTTAATCTTGCCAAAGACTATAAGTGCAAAAGCATCGCTTTTCCCCTTATTTCAAGCGGCATTTATGGATATCCGAAGAGTGAAGCGCTCAAGGTAGCGACTATTGCAATCAAGGATTTTCTTGGCAATCATGACATGGATATCTATCTGGCCGTATTCGATAAAGACTCATTTATGGTTAGCGAGAAGCTACTGGGAGAAGTTGCAAGCTATATTGATGACAACTATATTGAAAAGCATAAACTATCACGGCGAGAGCTGCTTGATATTGAGCGAAGAGCCTTATCTGATGTTGACCATATAGAATATGGCTCACCAATGCCGCAAATTTCAGAGGAGGTACTTAAGGCCCCAGCAGGCATTGATGACTTAATAGATAATCTCGATGAGCCCTTTTCGACAACTCTCCTACGCTTAATTGATGCCAAGGACAAAACTGATGTGGAGGTTTATAAGCGTGCCAACCTTGATAGGAAGCTGTTTTCAAAAATGAGAACCGGTAAAGGCTACATGCCCAGCAAACGAACAGCCATTGCCCTGGCCGTTGCCTTAGAGCTTAACCTTGATGAAACAGACGATCTCCTGGAACGGGCCGGTTATGCCTTATCTCGCAGTCAAAAATTTGATGTGATTATAGAATATTTTATCATCAACGGCAAATATGATATTTTTGAAATTAACGAGGTATTGTTCAAATATGACCAGCCCTTGTTAGGGGGATAAGCAAATGAATTATGCAAATGAAATAGATTCTTTAATTCAGGGAGTTTCCTTAGCAATTGGCAAGCCGATTCCCAGAGAAAAATATGAAATACTTGATAGGGGTTTGCCTCATACACAACCTACACGGTTGCCTTTCGGAAAAATGGCAGTATATATGTTTTTGTTTAATAGCGATTTTTTAAAGATCGGAAAGGCTAACCATCGTAGCAATGCGAGATTCTGCAGTCATCATTATAGCCTTAGCGCACCATCAACACTTGCAAAATCTTTGCTTGCAGATGATAAGATGATTAGTTTTAATATAACTCCTTCCAATGTGAAGGGTTGGATTAAAACTAACTGCCGAAGAATTGACATTATTATTGATGCGGACTTGGGAGTTTTTGCTCTTGATTTAATCGAAGGAATTATGCACTATAAATACGAACCCAGGTATGAAGGGTTTGCCTCACAAAGATAATTGTCGCTTTTCAAACGACCTATGGTTCTGCTTTAAAGGTTATCCTTAAGTCACAATAAAACTTAAGGAGGACAATTCAATGAAAAAAGGATTAACAGAACTGGTATTTATACTGGACAAAAGTGGTTCCATGAGCGGACTTGAAAAGGATACAATCGGCGGATATAATTCAATGCTTGCCAAGCAAAAGAATGTACAAGGTGATTGCCATATTACCACCGTGCTTTATGATAACAACTACGAGCTGCTTCATGATCGCATCGATATTAGAGCCGTTAGCCCCATCACCGAAAAAGAATACCAAGTCGGCGGCTCAACGGCACTACTTGATGCAATAGGCAGTACAATTCATAAAATTAGCAATGCCCAAAAACATACGGCTGAAGAATACCGTGCAGAAAAGGTAATGTTCGTTATTATCACAGACGGCGAAGAAAATTCCAGCCGTGAATATTCCGCTGAAAAAGTCAAATCACAGATTGAAAGACAAAAATCAAAATATAACTGGGAATTTATTTTTCTTGGAGCAAACATAGACGCAGTTCATACCGCCAGACAGTTTGGTATAGGCGAAGATCGGGCAATGGACTACATTGCAGATAGCGAAGGAACAGCCCTTAACTACTCTGTTATGAGTGATGTCGTCTCTGAATTTCGAGAAAAGACAACTATATCGGATAAGCACTTTGATGAAATAAGAAAGGATGCAAAAAAGCGTGGTGGACAAAGATGAAGCCTGATGAAATGCCATCTACAAATATTTCTAAGCTCTGGATCTCTAATAATCAAAAGGATTGGTTGGATGCCGGTATCCTGCTAGAGCAGTGCAAAAGCAGAAGAATTAAATCAATTATTTCAAACAGATAAATAGACACCAAGAAAAATTGATAAAGTGCTTTGGGCTTATAGAGAATAAAATAAGCGTATATTTTCAAGCAATGTACTTTTATAAATAATATTACAGAGAAGTAATCTAAGATATACTTTGTTCTTTCTCTGTAATAATATCTTTTAGAGTGAGAGGTTCTGGGCAGTTCACCATGAACCGAGGCTGGGTTCAGCTAAAGCACATAGTTACCCCTTGGCGGAAACTATGTGCTTTTTTCTTACAAATCTAATCTTATTTCAAAATTAATCTATTGCTGGTGTGGCTTCCATTCTCCCGATAGCGAGTCTCCTTTTCTACCAATCCGGCTTTGGTAAGATCATGGAGCGCCCTCTTAATTGTACTGCGTGATAAATCTAAATCAGAGGCAATGGTTTTTACTGCCGGCCAGCAGTCCTGCCCCTTACCTGAACGGTCTTTCAAGTACATATAAACAACTCTAGCCCGATGTGGAAGTTCATCGGGCGAAGCCTTATACAAATAATCGAAATATCCCATGTTCTACTCCTTCCTTTTAAGATGTCCGTACATGGGTACGGCGTTTTGATGTATCTGTTTGTGGTTCGGTAACAGGGGTATGCAAAGTACCGGTACCACTCACTTCCTCCAATAGCTCACCGCTTTCAGTATAAACCGCGATAAATGCCGAATGACGACGCATTATATTTTCCCCTAGTATTTGTTTGTCTGCATAGGTAACCTTTCGGTGAGCGCGTTCTGCTACCGTATAAACACTATCAAAGGTAATACCCCAATCTAAAAATAAACGCAGCTTTGTTTTCATCGGATGAGTACCCGTTTTCATCACAACAAAATTACCTTTGGGTATGGATTTCAATTCATCTGCTGTCATGAGTGGACGTTCCATCATCTGCAGAGACTGGCTTGGATCATTCTTGCCACGGCTAATGCTCCCAGACATAACAGTGCGGCTGCCAAGTGCTTTGGACAGGACTTCTGCCGTTTGGCTATTAGGAGCGAAGCCACCGAAGATAGTATCCTGGCAGTTATCTACGATAATTTCGGAGCCTTCTTTCCCATAGTTTTTTTCAAGCTGGCCAAAACTTTGAATGATTGGTACCATGGTCAGGCGACGGGAACGGCTTGCAGAAAAAATTAACTCCAACGAATCAATAGCAGGAAGTGTACCAAGCTCATCACAGTAAAATACAACTCTGTTTTTCAGCTTACCTTCATTTTCATCGGCCACAGCTAAAATTTCACGGTATAACTGTTGAATCATCAGGCTGACCATAAAGTATTTTGTTAAATCTTCTTCCGGCAGCACAATAAATAATGCCGATTTTTCATTTACAAACTTCTCTGCATCTACGGCTGTATCAAAACACAAAATCTGCTCCATCTCGGAATCTAGAAAAGAATTTAGTCTTGAGAGCACCGTGGAAAGAACTGACATCATGGCCTGCTCAGCTGAATTGAGTGCCGCCCCTGCAAACCATCGTGCTTTATGATCACTGGGGAGCTTATCCATTAAGAGTTGGAATTGGCTTTTACCTTTTATTTTGCTTGGAGCAAGTAAGTCCTGTACCAGTTTGAATACGCTTATAATGTGACGACAATCGGTGACTGAGCCATCCCCATTTTTTGCTGGAGGAAGATATTCTGCAATTAACAAAATTACAGCAGTAAGAAGCCCTTCGGCAGCATCATAGAAAAACTGATTTTGCCCGTAATTTTCACTACCGGCATTGATTATGGTTTTGGCAATAATCTTTGCATATTTTTCTGCCTTAGCTTTAGCTACAAGATTTTTTTCATCAGCTCGGTATGCATCCATATATTTATTAACAAGGTGAAGCATATTGTTACCATCCGATCGGGTGGGATTACGCAAATCAATGACAGCCACATGATAGCCATAGTAGTCACGGGCAATGGCTCCGTAGTTTCGATAGAGATCTCCTTTGGTATCAGTGGTAAGAAAGCTCATACCGCTGGCACATGCATATTCAAGATTAGGATAAAGAAAAAAGGCAGTTTTACCCACACCGGATGCACCAATCATTAGGCAATGGACATCATCGGTGTCCACCAGTGCTGTGAGATCATTTTTCTTACCAATGCTTCCAAGGATTAACCCCTGCTGATTAACTTGGGGTAGTGCTATACCCCTTCGCCATTCCCTTGGCTTAAAAGGCATGTGTTTGTAGGTGCTTTTGATTTCATTGTTGGTAGCAAACCTTGCTGTACCATGTTGACCATCACCTACTGTACGAGACTTGATTCCGTTGAGTGTATAATAGTGGGCTAAAAGCGAAAGACCGCCGATGACAGAAAACATCACGGCGGCCGCTGCTATGAGGATATAAACTTGTGATAGCATGGATAACTCCTTTCTTCTTATGCCATTTTTATTTCAAAACCGTCCTGTACTTGCTGGCTGTTTATTAAATCATCATTCCAGTCCTTACCTTGAGACATAAGCAGGCAGCATCTATATCCACTTTCCGTAAGCTGATTTTTTAGCCGTTCCGATGCCTTATGCCCTGCCTCATCATTGTCAAGACAGAGGGCTACATCTTTGAGGTGTGGATTTAGCTCAAGCATTTTCATCATGGATTGGCTGCCCACTCCGCAAAGAGCCACATAGCTGTGAGCTTGCCACTCTTGTGGGTGCAGTGTGATATAAGATAGCAAATCAATAGGTGCCTCAAAAACATAGAGGCGGTCACTGCTGCCGATATAATGAAAACTATATGCCGGATTGCAGCCATCCACATTTCCTTTGAAGCTTATGCCCTCTGTATAGAGTCCTCGTTTATGTGCATGGCGGGGTACTCCGTTTTCATCCAATCCAACGAACACTGCATTGTGATATTTTTTATTGCCGTCTTTTGATTTTTCGCAGGATTCATAAAGCAATTTTTCTCTTGCAAAAAAGCTGACTACATCACGGTCTATTTTTCTCGTTTTTACAAGGTAAGCGTAAACTCTGCGCATATCTGAATGTGCATCAGGCAGTTTGAAGGGCTTTGGCTCTTCAAACTGCCTCTTTTTCTTCGCAGGAATATATTCTATACCCTGTTCACCGCCTAACAATAAAATTACCGCATCAGGAAATGACAGGTTATAAAAGTTCTTAACGAAATCTATGGCATAGCCGCCGCTCTCTGACGAGTGATCATACCATTGGTTTCCACGGACAGTGATGCTGCGGTCTGATTCAAGCCGCTTTTCTCTGCCGCTGGCAATGAGCTTTTCACCTTGTCGGTATAGAAAATCTATAAGATCAACATTATTAGCACGATATTTTTGATCCTCTGTAAAATGAATATAGTTTCCCATTGGTACCTCCTATCTGTGGCGATTGCCGATGCGATGAAAAAACACCGGGCGATTAACGCTCCGGTGCTGCTTTGGCATGAGTAATTTTTTGAGGTGCGGCTTAATATTTTCTTCTTTCCGTTTCTTCATACAGATCCTCCAATCTTTATAATGTGTGCATGGACTGTTCATGATCATCTTGCTTGTGACCCTGCGCCTGCTTCTTAGCCCTTATCTTCTGCAGGAGTTTCCGATCAGCACGCTGGTTCGGCGGCATTCTTGCCGGTGCAGTATCACCGATAATACGGCTCATGTGATGCAATAACCTTGTGGCTGCCAGCATCACAGACGGTTCTTTGAACTCATCTATATGGTCAAGAAAAAACTGAGCATAGATATTGCCCTGTGCTGCCGAGAGTATGAACCACTTTACGGCTTCTTCTTTATCTTTCAGAACATTCTTTCCCATCAGATAAAGCTTTCCAAGGGTGTATTGGGCATATTGATTACCTTGATTTGCGGAAGCGGTCAAATATTGCAAAGCTATTTCCACATTCTTCGGGACATCCTCGCCTGTAAGATAAAGCTTTCCAAGGCGGTATTCGGCAAGTTCATTCCCCTTTATAGCTGCACTTTTTAAATATGAAATTGCCTTTGCTACATCCTTTGTAACATCTTCACCTCTTAGATAAAGGCAACCGAGGGCATATTCTGCAAACTGATTTTTCTGTTTAGCGGAAAGGTTAAGCCAACGCAAGGCTTCAGGGATATCTTTTAAAATACCTTCACCGCCCAAGTACAGCTTGCCGAGCTGATAAGCGGCAAAGGAGTTTCCCACCAATGCCGCCTTTTCAAAATAGCTTCGTGCCTGCAATATATCTTTTTCTGTGCCGATACCGTTTAAAAGCATCCAGCCAAGACGATATTGAAGCTTATCATCATGGCTTTGTTTTTCCAAGGAAGTAAATCCATGAAATGCATTAGTGAAATATTTTTCTGCTTTCGTTTCATTTTTATCACAGCCAATGCCATCACGAAACATTTTGCCTACTTTAAAGCTGGCATAGGGAAAACCCTGTTTAGCTGAGCGTAGATACAATTCAAATGCGGTTTGGTAATCTTGCTCCACACCATTACCCATATAATAAAGACCAGCAAGAGAATACTCCGCATATTTATATTTTTCACTTGCCGATTGTGTAAGCCACTGAGCGGCCTTCATATAATTCTGTTCTGTACCAAGCCCTGCTGCATACATCTTCCCAATACGATACTGGGCATATTTCCAAGGCTTTTCAGACTCGGCAGCATGGAATACTGTGAGTGCCTTTTCATACCTTTGATGCGATTTATCAGCATCTTCACTGCATCCAAGACCATCCGCATTCATTCTGCCAAGGTCATACATAGCAAGGGGATTATTTCGCTCTGCTTCCAATAGCAACAGGCTATAGGCTTTTTCAAAATCCTGACTGATTCCGGCATCCTCATTACCATAGAAAAATTGCTTTGCCTGCTTATAGTTCTCACTCCACCATGAAGGGGTGCGGCTTTTTCCATGGTGTCTGCCAGCTTCTTTTTGAGGTTCAAGTTCATCTTGAATGTCGTCTGCATTCTCTGGAGGAAAATAGCCGGGCAGCATACTACTATCGGCAGGGGGGGCGGGTATTATAGAATCTGCTGTTTCTGATTCATCAAAGATAAATTCTCCTTGTGAAATTTCCATTGCTTCTTTTATAACCATGTTACGAATAGATTTAAAGTCACTGCATTTTGAAAGCGGCAATTGCTGAGATGGTGTTTCGGTATAGATACTCTCAATCTGCCCCTTTGCTTTTTGCCATAGAGTATAGGCTTTGGCCACTCTTTCATCCTTGGCAAGCTCATCTACAATTTCATCCACCACATTTTTAAGTTCTGCCTTTAGATATCCATATTGTTTTTTTCCTGTGGTATGTTTCAGACACTCCGCAAGATAGGTGATAAGCTCTTCAATTTTTTCGCTTCTAAGGGTATCGCTTTGCATTTGTATCAGCAGTTTTCGAAGTGCAATGCGCGCTTCTTTAGTAAGATCATCCCGCTTTTGAGTTTTTTCTCCGTATAAAGGTATCAGCTCCTGCCGGAAGATTTCCGTTGCAAGAGCTGATTTCATTTTGCGAATCCCCGGCTTAGTAAGATATCCTTCATTTGGATTTGTACTGTAACAGATCATATGGACATGGGGATGATGGCTCTCATTATGAAAGGCTGCATACCATTTCAAATTGTCCGGATGAATTTTAAGGCTTTCTGTAAGCTCCATGGCTTTGGAAGAAATTAATGCTTTCCAGCTTTGAGCATTATCAAATCCAAATTTTTCAGCATCCTCACGGCGAAGGGAAATGATCGGTGTCCACACATTACCGCTATGCTCTGCGATCTCTTTTGCAACTTGCGAAAGAATAAGCGGTTGTTCTCCTACTGTAAACAGACCATGGGTATCAAACTTTTCTACTCTGGGACGGTTTGCGATGTAGTCAAGATATTTTTCTTTGTCACCGACTTGTTCAATGTGCTGTTCCAATGTGATAGAAATAAATTCAGAAGCATTTTCACGATTTGGCTCGGCAAGGTAGTCCTCATATTCCAGTGACTCCTTGCTATCGGGAAATTCTCGAATGATTTGAGTAATAAGCGACTGCTGCTTTTTGGTGCTATTCCAAAGTGCCTTAGCATTAGAAACTTTTTCTACACCATCACGAGTGGCGATGTATTTGACCAGATGATTTAGATGGGATGTAGCTTTTCTGCCTTTAAGATAACCATTTTTAATAACCAGTCTTGCCATTAGATATCAACACCTTGCTGGAATAAAACTGCATCATCCAGTTTGATTTTTCCTCTGGTCTTTTTTACTTCTGCAACACACCTACCCCGGAGACTTTGCAGTTCATTATCGGTGACTTCCAGCGTGGCGGCTAAAAGATGCATCATCATACTAATCTCCACCGACAAGCGGAACAGATTATTTGCCACACGATTTTCTGTGTTTTGCAAAGTACCTTGAATGGCTCCAAGTAAATTTTGTGATAAAAAAGATGTGCTGTTTTGACAACTTAGATATCCGATATAGAAATCCACCGCTTGTGAAATAAATTCGGTATGGTTTTTCATATTCTTTGCCTGAATCATATCTTCCATGTTTTGAATCATATCCGGATAGAGCCATGCTACTACCCGCTGTTTCAGCTCAGTTTTATTCTCATTCATTTGATCAAATCTCCTTATATTTTTCTCACAGCACCATGGGGAGCACCTTGAAAATGCTGGCACTGCTTGGGTTAGATAAGTGTTACAGCACCTACGAGAGCATAAATGGGGATTTACAGCACCTTTGGCAAGATTTTATCCTATGGGGAAAAGGCTGTATTTTTGGTACAAAGGCGGTCGGCACTGCCGTCCGCTGTGACCGAGAGGTGCGTTTACAGCACCTCTCTTTCTCCTGCTGTATTTTAAACCTATGGATTCACGGTTATGACGAGATTGTTTTGCTCGCTTTTGGGTCCTGCCTGTTCGCAACGTTCCTTCAAATTGCCCTCTAATGTGCCAAGTGGTGTACTACTCTACCCGTGGGCTGAAAAGCCCACACAGGGGCAAACAGGGGGGTGACAGAGGGGAGTGTGCTGTTCTCCTGCATTTGCCGTTTCATACCTTACTTTAGATTATCCCCTGCGATTGGTTGGGTGCCGCTGCGTTATTTTTCTCTTTCTGTTTTTTAGCTTTTGGAGCAGGCATGCTGTCAGCGGTTTCATCAATGTATTCACGCACGGCAGCCGGTACATGTTTTTCATAAAGCTTTTGCAAAGCTTCGCCCAGCTCCTGCTCAATAGATACATCCTTTTTCTCCATATATCTTTTGGTAGCCTCAAGTCTTTGGGCTTCCATTTTAAGTGTGATATTAGCCTTTTTCATTATAATAATCCTCCTATCGTTAAAAACTGATAAATGTAATACGTGGCTCCAACTCTTGTTCTTCGCCAGTAAAGGCAGGAGAGTCAGCAAATCGTTCTGCATATTTTTCTGCCTGCTCACTTGTCAAAGAAATAAAATCGCCCTCCATACTATCGCCGCAAATAAAAAAGGGACCGCAAATGATGTCATCATAAAACCATCGATTTGGTTTCATACCATTGAGTTTACCTTCATCATTGCAGACCAGTAGACAATCATCTTCAAGTCCAATCACCTGAATAAGACCGCCAACCTCAGCCTGCAATCCGTCAAGATCATTTTGAATGTCCTTTATAACCGGCGGCTGACCGACATCGATTTTTAATACTTTAATCGTATTACTCATAAACTTTCCTCCTGAATTTATAGTTTTTCGCTAGTTCATATTCACAAAAATCTGCTTACTTAAATATGCTGCATCGACATTCCCGTCTTGTCTTGAACACTATTTGGGCAGAAATCTAAATAAAATGTCATATCGAAGCTTTCCTCAGTCATTTCCACTTCGGCTATTTCATCTGCACTGTTTAAAATGTGAAGCAGCTGTTCACCGATTCCATTGCCGTTTTTTATAGTAATTCCATAGCGTTCTTGGATTTCATCAAAGTCTGTAATCCAATTTCCGCTCCCCGTATTTAAGCATCCCTCTTTAATAAGGGCATCTGCAAGCTTTAGCATTTGCTGATTAAAATAGGGTTTTATCCGGGGCAGCCATGCAACATATCTGGCATAATCATAGCCCTGGCTTTCTACAAGGAAACCGTCATCTGCATGTTCACTTAGCAAAAGCAGAGAATGCCGAACACCTTTTTCATCAACATACATGGACTCCTTATGGTCTTTAATAAAATCTTCATCTTTAAGAAGCCCGCCTGAAAAAGCTTTGAACTTTTGCTCCGGTAAAATAACAACTGCTTCTATAAAAGCCTCGCTTAAATTAAAAGTCGGTATTTTTCTTTCGAAGGGTACTTGTAACTTCATTGATTTGACTCCTTCCTTTAAGGTAAATAACTTCTTGGGTTTTGCTTTTCTCCACTGATTCGCACTTCAAAGTGCAGGTGGTTTCCGGTGCTTCTACCGGTAGACCCCACTTCAGCAATAATACTTCCGGCATCTACGGTCTGCCCTTCGCTTACTAGTATTTTGGAACAATGGGCATAAAGAGTGACAAAGCCACCGCCATGATCCACCATCACATGGTAGCCGTATCCGCTGGTGGTATAACGAACCACATAAACTGTACCGGGCAGTGCTGCACGAATAGATGTGCCCTTGGGCGCACCAAGGTCAATTCCGCTATGTCCTGAGCCCATGCCGGTGAATGGGTCTTTACGGTATCCAAACTCCGAGGTGACCATGCTGCGCCAATTCTCTCCAAGGGGTGAGCAGAAGCCATCTACTCCGATAAAGGGTGTGGATGACAGGGGCAAGCTGTTTGACCATTCGTCAAATTCATGGCCATAGGTTGGCGCCGGTCTGCCATAAAGCACACGGTAATAAATTTCTGTTGCATTGATTTGGCTTTCATGAGTGATGGCTATCCTCATAGACGACAAAATATTTTCATATACTACGGGCAGTTCCTTAATGGGAACCGCCACGGTATAGGTTTCTTCCTCTGTAGTTTCATTGCCGTCTGCATCGGTAGAAGTGACCGTTCTGCTTCGTTCCTCATAGGTGACAAATGAGTCTACAAATTGCCTGTGTTCAAGTCTTGAGGGGCTATCTGCGCCGAAAAACAGAGAATAAAAAATAGCCCTAACCCTTACCGAGTCGAGGCTTTCTCCATCTTCCGTGTCACTATTTACTGTGGCAATGGTGTCGTCTAAAAGAGTAAAACTGTTTCTCATATCTTCAATATATCCACGGTAATCCTCGGGAACATTGCCCGAAATAACACCGCCGTCAAAGCACAGGCCTACTGCTGTATTGTTGTGATCTGATGTACCTGATAACAGGCTGCAGACTAAAACAATTATTAAAATTACTGGCGATAGAATCAAACCGATTGTCCAGCCAATGGTTTTACGAACTCGTTCATCTGTTAGGGCTGTAGCAGCGGCTTTTGCTGCCATTGTTATCGTTGCTGGGTCTGCCATAAAATCACCACCATTTCAGGTTGCCGAATCCAAACAAATTCTGCTGCTCTGGCTCGGGTTCACTTTCCATAAGCTGTTCGGTATAGTCTATTGCCTGTTCCAAAATAGCAGGGTCAAACCCTGCACTTTTATATCCTTCGAGGATGGTATTGTAATAATAATCAGACGGATAGCCCAGACGGTGCCCCGGAGTCATAATGTAAACCATGGCAGGAATAGTTTTTTCGTCCAGTATAAGCTCCATGGTTTCTTTTTCATAAAACCTTGGAAACCCTTCGTAGATATCAAGTGCTTTTTCATCATCCGGCCTGATTTTCCAAAGTAAAACAGGGACAAAACTTCCCACACAAGGTTCAATGGTAGCTACCGCACCATGACCGCTGCCTCTAAAAACAAGGGCATAATCTTTGATTTCAGATGTTCCTACCACCTTGGCGGTAGGACACCTTTTTGCCATTTGAGGCAGATTAAGATTGCTGCCGTAGGCAATATATAGTTTGTTTTCCATAAGCACTCCCTCACATCGACATAGTAAAAGCGGGGGATTCCTCATCCTCCGCTTCCAAAACAATTTCTTCAGTTGGTTGTTGTTCTGCTTCTTCTGCCTGCACCCTTTCCGCTTCACGCTTTTCTCTCAGTCTTTCCTTTTGCCTTTCCGCTTGGGCAGGGTCTTTCCATGCAATGCAGCCCTCAAGATGATCCAGCAGATGTTTTCGGGCTGTTTTAAATTCATCACCTATCAAACCAAGACGCAAAAGCCATACACGAAAAGTATATTTTTCATTGGTTGATTCTGTTTTAATCGGACTTGTCGAACGCTGATTAAGAGCCTGTGCTGTGATTGCAAGGCAGAATTGAACATAGGCTTTAATTTTACCGGCATGCAAATCACCGTTAAAGGCACGGAATTCAACCGTGCCTTTTTGAAATACACTATGCAAATTAAGACAGCGATAGCGGCTGGAATGATAATGTTCCCGGCTGCCATCGCCTCCGTTATACCAAATACTTTTAAGTTTTTCTAAAGTAGCCGGTTTTTTACGATTAATCTGTTCTAAAAAGATTGGATCAATTTTCTGGCAGTAGCTGGTTTCTCTGCCCCTTGAAACTTTAAGTGCCTTATAGATCATGTCTTCTTTTGCAGCCATGATATTGACAAGATTGCGAAGCTTAGGGGCTTCAAAAGGAGCTGCATTGATGTGAATATGAATTCCGCAGGAGGAATTAACAAAAGCGCCTGCACCCCTTAGTTTTCGTATCATCTCCTGTACGTTTTCAATATCTTTGTACTGACAGATGGGGCTTACCAGCTCAACGCTATAGCTTCTGTCGGCACTCACTTTTCTGCGTCCTTCTTTTCTTTGGCAGTCAATGCTGGCATCACTCATAAGCTTCCACTTTCGCCCTTCGCTGTCACGGGCATAATAAACATCGTAATAGGTGCCTTCATATTCCTTAGTCGTGCCTAAATATTCAGCAATTACCTCTGCGGCACGGCTTCTTGTAATACCGGTCATCTCAATTTCAATTCCAAAATCCTGGCCTTGTATCTCCATTTAATCACCGCCCTTACCACATTCTGTGCTGGAGCGTATGGTCTTTTTCATGTGTAAGTCCTGCCGTTTCTGCAGCTGAGTTTATGAAACTGCAAAGCCTCTCCCTTCGCCAAGTATCAATTAAATGACGACCGCATTCTTCATTGAGAGCATTGATTTTTAAGACCGTATCTTTAACACATTCAGATATAGCGGCAGGATCACCTTCCGCCAATATGAGATCATCGATATATTCGTCTAAAATTTTCTCCATCAAAGACACATCTTCCGGTGTATAATGATAGCCCCCAGCATAAGGATTAGGATATTCTTTTCCGTCCATACAGTGCCGTAGGTTTTCTAAAATAGCAGGGCGTTCTTCATTCTCTGTCTTTTGATATTTCTCCATAAAAGCTAAAATATCCGCTTCCCGGTCTGGAGTGTAGTGGATAAAAGACAGCATATCTTCAAGAAGCCCTGTTTTAGTCTCCTTATGATTTTTTAATCTATCCATTATTTTTCTCCCTTCTATATTATCTTCCGCCTGCTTTACCAAACAGTTTTTCCTTGTATAAAGGGGCATGAACTGCAAGATTATACCGCTCTATGCCACATTTATATAAACACACACCTCGCTGGGGAAAGCGAATAAGGTTGTATTCTGATTCCTCAAGCTGGAGGGAATCCATATAAAACTGCTTATCAATATTGCCTGCATTAAAGAGAAAAGCATGAGTAGGAATTGAAAACAGCGGTTTTGCCAGCTCTCTTATTCCTTCAATGTTAAAGTCCTCAAGGTTTTGTGATGCTAAAATAACCGCTGACTCTTTCTTACGGACACGCTTCATAAAGTTACGGATATATTCAATTGCAGTGAGATTGGTAAGGAACAGATACAGCTCATCGATGCTGGCGACAGTGTTACCTTCAGTTAAGAGCTTATCGCTCATGAAGGACAGAACATTAAACAAGAGAGCATTTTTTACATTTCGGCTGGCTTGCAGCAAGCCTTTAACACCAAATACAATAAAGCGGTCAGAAGTCACATTGGTATGCCCATTAAAAAACTTGCTTTCCGCACCCATGCACATCGAGTGAAGCCCCAACAGGATTTCCTGCAGCAGCTCCGCCGTATAAAGCTGATATTTGCTCTTGTCATAGCCTTTATATTCATCCTCAATCAGTTCATACAAATTGGAGAGGATGGGATAATCTTCGGCAGTCAGCTTGGCAAAATTGGTGCGGTCACTGATGTTAAACTTCTCATAGAGCTTGCCTAACATAATTTCAATGGTGTCAATATGACGGTCATCAAAGTCTTTGTAGCAGCGGAAAAAGTCTTTAAGAAAAGATATATGCTGGCTGAGTTTTGTCCGCTGGCGAAATGCTTGTGGTGCATCTGCATCACCAAGACTGCCGCTTTCATCCCATGCCTTTGGCTCTAATGGGTTGATCATATACTGACCGGACATAAGGTCTATAAAGCACCCGCCGAGATTTTCAGCAAGCTCCACATATTCATGCTCGGGATCTAAACAGAGAACAGTTTTACCTGCTTCCAGCACATTGCAGAGAATTAATTTAAGGAGATAGCTTTTACCCTGGCCGCTGTTACCAAGAATAAGGATGTTGGCATTAGTCTTATCATCATCCCGTTTATCGAAGTCTACGATAATATTGCTTCCGAATTTATCCCGTCCAAGATAAAAACCGCCCGGATCAGTCTTGCCGGAATAATTAAAGGGATAAAGGTTTGCTACGCTGCTGGCAGGCAAGACCCGTTCATACTGACTCCCGAACACATTATGTCCGGCAGGACCCACGGCAATAAAGCCCTCCCTCTGGCGGAGTATAAGCCTATCCACATTGAGCTTGCTTCGCACAAGTTCCGTAAGAACATCGGTCTGCAATAGCTTTAGCGTATCAAGATCATGGGCAGTCAGCTCGATATATACGGCACAATGAAGAAGAGGTTCACGGTTTCTGTGCATGGCTGATACCAATGTCACCACATCCTGTAAATTGCTCTCGGCGGTGACAGTTTGCTGCAGGTTATTGGTGCTGCTTCTATCCATGCGATTTTTATTGGCAGCGTTATGGATGATTTTCTTTTCCTCTCCCGGAGTAACCTGCCTTGTGTAGATGCGTAGAGTTACACCGTCCTTTTCGCCTAAATGTCGCAGGATTGCCTGCTCATCTGTAGAGGTTGGATATTCACGCAGAACCCAGACACAGCGAAAAGTGTTCCCGCAAATAAAATGGTCAACATTAAATTTAATAATACCTGGGGCTATCATGTCGAGAAAATCCTTAATTTTAGCATCCTCTGCCGGTGTTACAGTTTTTTTCTTTCTGACTTTACTCACCAACAATCACCCACCTTTCTCCATCAAAATCCTCATATTTTTCTGTCGTGACATTCTGCTCATAATAAACACCTAAGAGACGCTTTATATCGGTTTCAGCTGCTTTTTTTGTAGTGAAACCTTGGTCTTTCAGAGATTTTTCTATACGGGAAAGGTAGGGTTGAACTTCTGATTCCTTATCGTCACGCAGGCGGATGATGATGAGAAACTCACGGGCTGTGGCCATCTGCACCTGCATGCGGTCAAGAGAAACAGCATCCTGCTGAAGGAGTTTTCGTATAACCGGGTTTTCTTCCTGTTCCATGCGGCTTCTAAGATGCGCTTTATTATCTTCAAAGTTCTCCCGGCTGTTAAGGCAAAGCATTTCAATTTCGGCGATGCCTTTTAGAACATTCATCAAAGCATATATTCTTGCGCCTACGCTGCTTTCGGAAAGCACACTGATGTTGGTGGGCTTAATCATAAAAAATACCAGTTCTCCATGACCGGTCACCAGTGCATGACTGCTGATATTTTTAATTCCCATAAGCTGCCTTGTAGATGCCTTTTCTTTAGCTTCATTTTTCTTTTTTCTGCTCATGCACTTTCCCTCCATTCATAAAGCTGTTGTCTGCCCATGAAAAATACAGCGGCGTATCGTATAAAATCGAGAATGCTGGTATCCTCAAAGCGGATAGATAAAAAGGCATAGACTGCTGTTGCTACGATGGGCAAAAGCCATCCAAGCTGAGATAGGGCAAACACAGATATAAGGCAGCCTACACCAATAATTCCTATATCTCTAAGCTCCCACAGCCACAAAGTGGCCTTGGATTTTAAGTTATCGGGGTAAATATACAAGATTCAATCCTCCTGTTCACTATAAATTCTTTGTAAAAAATAAGCGATACCACGGAGGACAAAGTCCACACAGGGTATCGCCACACTGTTTCCAAGTGCCTTGTACCTGGCACTGTCTGAGCCACCAGGGATATTCGTCCAGCCATCAGGAAAGCCCTGAAGCCGTTCGCATTCAAGAGGAGTAAGACGGCGAATGAGTTTTCTATTCTTTCCGCCGGCAGTTGCTATAAGGTTTTCGCTACCTCCGCCGTTATCGCCGCCCTGCGCACGCAAGGTGGTACAGCCCTCGGAATAGTTCCCGAACTGGGATTGACCATATATCCCAAACCCATCCACAATACACTTATCTTGGCTTACATACTGGTTGCCAATGCCTTTTTCATCACCACGACATAAAGCCCCGACCACTTTTTGATATGGCTCACATACTGAATGTCTGTCTGTAGATGTAAGGGTATAGGCAATATCTGCTTGGCATCCAAGTCCGTTCCCGCCATTTTTAGGCTGGCGACCAATTGTATTTCCTGCAATACAGATTGTTTCCTGCAGGATAGCTATACCGCCTTGGTTTTTACTGGGGTCAGGATTAGTAGTATCAATGGTTCGGGCTATCTCTGTTTCCCTGCACCCTGAATTGGGATTTGCTGATTTCATGCTATTGGATTCCTTGGAATCAAGGGAGAACACTACAGAATTACCGACTAAGGGAACATTGTTTCCGCCTGTCCCCATACGGGCAGCGAGTGTCGGAGCTACTCCAAGGGGACCGTTGTACCTGCCGTCCTTTGGATGATTTTCAAACAATACAGGCTGGTTATTGCCGCTCATCCCAGCACCGGCTGTGATTGGTTGGGTGACAAGCGGTGGATGACCGCCCATGCCCGCTCTTAAAGTCGGGGTTACTTCCTCGGTGATATCCATCCGGTCACCGCCATGGTCATTTAAGCATAAGAGCGGCTCCTGGGTGACAAAGGTCTGCATCTGCATATTACGGGTTGCCAGCAATGCACCGGATACACCATGTAAATCAATTACCTCATCACGCTGATTGACATGAAAGGCACTGATTTTTTCTACATCAGTCACAAAAGTCTGCTGTTTCATGCCCGGCTGTGCCTGCAATGCCCCTGCAATATCATTTAAATCTCGCACTTCATCACGTTGATTGGCAGCAAAAGCTATTGGTGTCTGTGTAATAATACCGTTTCTGCCGGTAGACATGCCGCAATTAACACCGAGGGTTGAGGATACCTCTCCGGTGAGATCACCGTTGTAACCATCAAAACCCACAGCCTCTTTTTCTTCTGTCCGAATATACCCATGCCCGCCGCCTTGACCGCCATAAAGGGCAGGCCATGTTCCTGTTTCCTCAAAAATACGGCGACTTTGAACATCCCATGGTGTCAGACAAGCTCCGCCTGAATCATCAGGGCTTCCTTCAGTTGCTGTGGCAGCTCCTTGCCCCGTGCCTCGGCTCTCCGCAAAATTCCCAAACAGGCGGTCTTGCTCAAATAATATTTTGGGTGCGGTGCATCCTCCAAAATCTGCGACAAGGAAGATACGACGGCGGCGCTGGGGGACTCCCCAGTATTGAGCGTCCAGCACTCGCCAAGCCAGGCTGAATTCATTTCCCAAAAGGGCAGCCCCAGCAGATTGCCAGCGTCCGGATTCAGGTCGAGGCACATCACAGGAATCGTACTTAATGCGGATGATCTCCTCGATAACCGCCCGGAAGTCCTCCCCCTCTGCTGAGCTGAAGGCTCCGGGTACATTTTCCCAAACGAGGTATCGAGGTCGAATAAGGTGAGTTGGCATACCTCTTTGCTCATCGGCTTCTCTCATCTCCTTTGCAATACGTGTCTGCTCCATGAATAATCCTGAGCGTTCACCTGCCAAACCACGGCGCTGGCCGGCAACAGACAGATCCTGACATGGTGAGCCGCCGCAGATAACATCAACAGGCGGCAGTGCCGCTCCATTTAGCTTTGTAATATCCCCCACATGGAGCATATCAGGGAATCTTATTTTTGTTACTTCGATGGGAAAGGCTTCTATTTCGCTTGCCCACACAGGCGTTATACCGTTATTAACCGCCGCAAGAGGGAAGCCTCCAATCCCATCAAAGAGGCTCCCCATGGTCATCATTAGACCATACCAATTGCCATTGCCGGTATGGGAGCCTCGGCCTGTTTATTACCTTTGACTTTTCCAATGACAAAGTTATTATCCTGTTCCATTACCCTGCGAATAGGAATGCCAAGCCTTTCAGCTTCTGTAATTTCTGCCATCATACCTTGGGAAATTCGATTACCATAGCACCATAATTCATCGCAGGCAGAGAGCATGGTTATTCCCATATCCAGCGCTAACTGCCGCTCCGCTGGTACAGATTCACAGAGCAGGTTGGGATATAACAAGTGCGGCGCAAAAAAGGCGTGCCCTTGTTCCATTACATGACGGCACGCTCGTTTGGCAAACTCTGTATTCTTTTGGACATCCCCGGTATAGGGGGATGCTACATATATAATTTTCATAGACCTTTTTCCTTTCTCTATTGTTATTTGGCAACTGCCTGCACGATGGTTCGGGTAGTACTGACTGCCGCTTGAGCCGTGTAGACGGCGCTCATCATATTTGCCTTAGTACTGGTGTCAAGACCAAAAGCACCTGCAATTCTCGGCACTTCTCCTGCTGCAAGCATGAGCCCAAGTCCAAGCAAAGCGTGATCTTTTAGCACCATTAACCCGGCTGTTAGAATCGTTGCCTGTAAAAAAGTTGTAAGGCATAAGCCGATAATCTGCTTGCACCACTGTATAAAGCCATCTATATACCCTCTTGGAACAGAGAACATATACAGGCTGCCCACTGCTATTTGAATGAGAAGAATACCGCCCCGCTTAAGGTTGGCAAGGAACACTTTTATTACAGAATAACCCATCATGATAATTATAAAGAGCAGCATGATTGGGCTTGTAATAACTGATAATCCCCCAAAGATACCGGAGCTTATGGCACTGCCTGGGTCTGGAGTGCTGCCAAGCCCTGTAATAATTTGGTTTGCTACTTCACCAAAGCTTTGGCCATAACCTGTGATGCCTGCAGTAAGGCTGCTTTGCAGGTTGACCGATAGCTTGAACAGCTCCACCGGTACGATGGTAAATAGGGATACTGCCATAAAACCTTTAATGGCATTTAATGCAGCATCCTTGATACTACCTCTGCCGTGTTGGTATTCAATGCCGGTTTCAAAGCAGGATACCACCAAGCCTGTTCCATACAGCGCCCAAGCCAGATAAGAAAAAAACAACACGATTGAGGCTACCCAGTTCATTTCAAACAATTCCACACCCATGTTTCCCATCTGTGAAAAGAAATCACCGAGAAATCCGATTACCTGACCATATATCCAGTCAATAAGCTGGCTCATTACATCGCCAAGGATAAAATCCCATATAAACAAAAGTGAATCACCTCCCTGTAAAAAGAATAAGGACATACCGTTTATCACGATATGCCCCTGATTTTTGCATAAAAAATGACGAGCAGTTAGCCGGTTATCGATCTTATCTGTTCGTCATCTTTTTCAAATATTTCGAGTATGAATTTTGCTCCCATATATAGTTTACATGGATTGCTTCATACTAAGGCCTGCATCTTCTGTTTCTTTCTGCTGATAGTTTCGCTCCATAAAAAGCTCGGCATAGCTGTCAATCTGCTCTGATAGCAGCTCAAAATCCCTTGGTGTTGGCTGGTATACATACCATTCCGTTACACCGTTATATGCCCACGCATACGGGATAATCCCATCACTGAAGTTGGGATTGTTTACTCTCTTCTTACCCCAAATATCCATGAATTTTAGTGTAGTGCTATCGATGGTTCCGTTGTTCTTATCCAGTGCGGTAAGACGAATGGCCGCATAATGATCTGCATATCCCAAGGTGACAAATTGCAGTTTCAGCCTGTTGTTTTCGCCCAAGGGAATGTATAGGGCATTGCCGATAAATTTTGCATCCTCATACCCTTCGGTGCATTTTCTTAAGTTTTGTTCAAAAAAGTTCATGTTTTAACCTCCACTGTTAATTTTTCATATTTCTAAAATCGTCGAAAGTATTCTTGCAAAATAATGTTTATATTCTTGCAGGATGTTATACTTAATCTAAGTTAGCAAAAATAGTCGAGAACTAATTTTCTGATTGCGATAAGATATAGACAGTACGAGGGGGTGAAGAGTTGATAGAACATATTGAGGCTGTCCAGCGAATGCAGGACTATATAGCGGAAAACTTGGCGGATACAATTACACTTGCCGATTTGTCAAAGGTATCGTTGTTTTCGCCATGGTACTCCTATCGGATTTTTGTACAGCAGATGAATACAACTCCGGCTGAATATATTCGTAGGTTACGCTTATCAAAATCGGCTCTGAGATTACGGGATGAAACAGTCAAAATTATTGATGTTGCATTAAACCTTGGGTTTGGCAGTACAGACGGTTACCAACGAGCATTTTTTCGTGAGTTTGGCTGCAATCCAAAAGATTATGCAAAAAACCCTGTTCCAATCCATCTCTTTATTCCTTACGGAGTAAAATATCGAACACCGCGAAAGGAGAAGATTATGAAAGAAATTAAAAACGTGTTTGTTCAAATTATTGCAAAGCCTGAACGCAAGGTACTTATCAAAAGAGGTGTAAAAGCTACCGATTATTTCGCTTATTGCGAAGAGGTTGGCTGTGATGTGTGGGGGTTGTTGCAAAGCATCAAGTCAATCAGTGGCGAGCCTGTTTGTCTATGGTTGCCAAAGAAATATATTGCTTCAGGCACCTCTGAGTATGTGCAGGGTGTAGAGGTGCCTATTACTTATGATGGTATCATCCCCGATGACTTTGATGTGATTGAACTCCCTGCTGCAAATTATTTGATGTTTAGGGGTGAGCCTTTTGCAGAAGAGGATTACTGTGCTGCAATTGAGGAAGTGCAAACAGCGATTTCCAAGTATGACCCTGCTATAATTGAGTCAGAATGGGATAAAGAAAACCCTCGCATACAGCTCGAACCCATCGGCACAAGGGGTTATATTGAGCTTTTACCAATTAAATAGTTGACTTGTACAGAGCGGGATTTTTGACCGCTCTGTACTTTATGCCTACATCCCCAAAATTGTCCAAATATAGAGCGGTGCCGTTAAGGTAAACACCAAGCAGGCAAACAATATTGCCGGGGCACTCCACTCGAATTGGCCATGCTTGCGATAATCAAAATATGCCATCCCAAGTTTAGCAAAGAAAAACACAGCTAAAATAAGATCGATTGCCGGGAATACCACATTGTTTACCACTGTTTTTATCTGCCCTGAAGCATCTCGCCATGTGCCCTCAATTGCTCCTGCCACGTCCCCGGTACCGGCTGCAAAAGCCGTTGTACAAAAAAGCATGGAGAGCACAAAGGCACAAGTCAGCATCAAGACTCTTTTTTTATTTTTCGTCATAGAGACCGCCTTTCTTTCTTTTCATATTATCAAGACAAAATTCCTGCGGATGAGAATTGTCGTTTCTCACTTGCAGGGATTTCTATTGTTCTCTTTCCTTCTTTTTATGGCTTTAACGGTGCGACATGCCAATCATCCCAAAGTGATCCACGGATGGTCAGGCTATCGGTCAGATTTGTTGAGAGCATCCCGACCGGAGTCCAGCTATCAAGAACCCAGGTATTTACCTCATAACTTCCATCCGGCATCCAAACAGGGCTGAAGTGTGTTCTGTTCTTATAAGTTGAGTAATTGTTTTTCTGAAATTCAAAGCGAGTAGTGCTGCCGCTTTGCATTCGCTCCAGCAGTCTCCAGTAAGTGCCGTAGTTAAACTCAGGAAAATAGCTTACAGCATTCTGCGGATTTGTTATAGCAGTAGATTGATTGCTGCTAACCGATGCAGATACTACCTGGTTAATTCCATAGCCCGATTTCATTATGCGGCCACTAGCTGTGGGATTTTTACTGTCGCAAAGGATGCTCATATTCGCAGAAAAAGAAGCATAATATCTGTTTAAATCAAATTCCCACCATCCGTGATCGCACCAATACCCATCCTCATCATCTCCGTGCCACACCCAATATGCCCTCCACCATGGACTCCAAACTGTCCAATCAGCTCTTATTTTTTCTACTCGCTGCGGTACATGGCTTTTTTGAAAGCTGTTATTTCTATCATCAGCAACAGGGTTAGGCGGGGGATTTTTATCCAAATCTATGATCTTGCAGTTTATGATGCTCTTATCGGTTCCGCCCGGACCTCTTACAGATACATGAATTACCATGTCCTGCTCAGTCGCCGGCGTTCTCCATTTTACCCAGGCAAGTTGACTGTCTCCACTTGGATAATAGACATTGCCTACGTTATAGGTTGTGCCGTTCATGGTGAAGCTTACTTGAGTTGGATTATCGGGATCAGACTGACCTCCGCTTACCCTTACTGATGTGATTACCTCGGTATTTACCCTATACTCATAATCATAGGCAGAGACCACAGGAGCTTCTGGTTCTTCCTGAAAACGAACAATACCAAGACCGAGGCTGGATTTAATGTCCGCATTTGATGCGGTAGTGGTTTTACTTCCGCTCCATGCCGGATAGCCAAGATCTGAAACCTCCAAAAACATAGAAAGAGGCAGGTTCTTATGAGATAGTGATGTCATCCTCTTTCTCAGCAGACCGCTTACCTGTTCATCATATAAGGCTGCTTCAGTAGCCGTGGTAGCAATCATAACACCCTCAAACTTGTAGAAGGCAAAGGGTTCGAGGAGTAGCTTGTAATCACCATTAATCAGCACATCATAATCCATACCTGTATGATTTGAAATTAATTTCACCGTATATTCCGAGCAAAAATACCTTTTTATGGCTTCAATATTGTTACTGCCGTTAGTGCTTACTATACGCGGCATTGTTTGAGAAGGATTTATATATTGAAAAGAACCTTGTTGTGGGGATAGACTTTTGCCACTGCTATAACTTAACTTACTAACCTTGCCAAAATGAACTATAGTTGAAGGGGGAATTTTGTTGGTGAGATCAATAGGAGTAGTTACTATCGCATGATCACTGGCTCTTACCACTGTCACCCTTACACCATCGTTTCCCGGTGTCCATGAGTTGGTGCTTGTGCCATCGCCCATACCGCCTCCGCCGCCGTCAATATTCCCATCACCAACTGCAAAAGCCAGCAAGGAAGAACAGCATATAAGGGCAAGGCACAGGCAAATTATCATTAATATTTTCTTCATTCAGACTCCTTTCTGCAATAAAAAATGCACCGCCTGTGCAGTGCATTTTTTATGCTATATTTATTTACTCACCCATAATTCCTACTTGCTTGTTAATATCTCCATCGCTTTCACCTGCGATTCCTTGATTCTCGCCGCTGTTTTTTATCCATCCAAACCCCGGAAGGTAGGTTTCGCCTTTGCTATTAACATCCCCGCCTTGAGGCTGATTATCACTTTTAGGTGATGTGCTTGGGTTTTCTACCTTAGTATGCTCAACCGGTTTATCCTGTTCGGTGACCTTTTCGCCGTTTGGCTTTTGGTCTGGATTTATAAGCTGTTCATCGGTATACTCAGGTTTTATAGGATCGGCTTGAATAGTCTGCTCAGTGCCTTTATCTACTCCGTTAGCATTATTGGTTTCCTTTTCGATTTCAATAGGCGGCACTTTAATATCATCTTCTTTTTCTGTTATATCAGGACTTTCTACTGCTACTTTTTGTGTGTCGCTATTTTGGTCAGGCAGATCCAAGTCATTTATAGGCGGCGCTTTAAACTGGTTCATGATCACAACCAAAAGTACCATACTTAGCACCAGCCCGCCTGAAATAATCAGCCATTTCTTCACTTTGTTATTTATATTTTTCATAAAGGCATTCTCCTTGTCTATAGTTTAATCTATTTTGTTAAGCCACACCCTACCACATGATAGTTCAAAAGTCTATCAATATTATAAAAAGCTTTTGAATACTCCATTAACATAGATTCTGTACTTAAAACCTTGGGGTATAACCGGCGCTGGTTTTCAATTTGATTTGCATAGGCGGCAGTAGCTTTCCCCCAAAGGATACCGGCACTTCCAGCATAATGGTGCTGTCAGCTTGAAACCGTGCCAAGCTTTGATCCCCTGTCGCAAAGGGTGCATTTTTAATATTTACAGAGAGTCCCCATATACGAAATTCCAATTTATCTTCCGAGGTACGCTTTTCATGATATCCGCTGCTTTGTCTGAGCCCAAGGATATTATCCAGTCTATTATATATATCGCCATAATCAAGACTTTCTTCAAAGTCAGATGCAATTGGCTGATAAGCTCCCGAATATCCTTCACGGACACCATGATATACATCATCGTAATTATCATTAACTGTCGAAATAACAGCGGCCTGCACGGCATCCCGAACACCTTGTGCTACAATCATCAGACGGAAATATTCCGAAATACCACTGAAAATCAAAACCAGAGATAAGGTGATGGCTATGATAAGGGGAAAGGATGCTGCTCTTTTATCTTTTATAATCCTTTTGATTTTTTCCATGTCACCACCTACTTCCAATAGACTTCTGATTTTCCTGCCGCATCTGAACGCAGGGTAATGGGAAAGGAGCCAAAGCCTGAAAACAACCCGATATTTGCCTGATAGGTAACTGTTACCCTTATTTCCTCATTTAACTGTATCTTACCTGTCTTTGACCATGTAACGGTAGGATAAAGCCCGGTTTTTTCAGATAGCATCTGCTCACGGCGGGTGGTTTCAGTACCTACACGGCCTGCTATTTCTGCTTCTCGAATCAGCTCTATTGCGAAGGTATCTGTCTGCTGTTTTTGGATATAGACAGGAAAGACCCTCACTGCAAGGGCTATAATTAGCATGGCACAGATTACTAGAATGCAGATATCAATGTACCCTTCGGCTCGTCTGTTTTTTAGAATGTATTTAGTTCTTCTAAGCATAACACCGCCCTCCTAAAACATCCCGCCAAGGGAATGGATAATTTCATAGATAATAATTGCCATATATGTCATCAGAAAGCACATGAGCATAACGAAGGAAAATACACGGATTTTAGGCGGTATCTTCATAGCCTGTGCTTTTAACCTTTGCAGTTCCAGCTGTTTCATATCATGGGAGAGCATTTGAAAATACATGGCACTGTCATCCCCTCGCAGCACTCCAATAAGACCGCGGGTAATGTCTGATAGCATGGGAGAATTAAACCTTGCTTCAAAGCGTGTGAGAGCGGCTTCATAAGAAGACGAACGCATATCGGCAGTTAAAATATCAAGCTCAGCGGCAAAGTCCTCTCCTGCATTTTTCTTGAAGCTTTCCAGCATAGACAGTACATCCCGGCTGGCTTTTAGTTCCTGGGTGATGGTCGCCACAAACCTTGGAAGTTCCTGCTCAATCTTGTTTCTTTTTACAGACAGTGCCTCATCTGCCTTGCGAATCTCCTTAAAATAGATAAGAACGGCAAGAAACAATACGATAGGAGCTATAAGGGGCAGCACCACAAGGCAGGGAATAACCGCCAAGGCAACAGCTGCAGATTTAACAATAGCCATTACTGTAAAGAGTTCCGGTGTTTCCGAAAAACCTGCAGCTGACAGCACATTAGCCATGCGGCTTTTTTTATACTCATCCATTGGGATATATTTTGACAGCTTTACCGCTGCTGAATGCAGCAAAGTATCAATGGTTTTAGGCTTGGATTTTGCTTGTTTTCCTGCCAACATCATTGCCTTTTCCGTAGCAAGGGTAGGCAGTTTTAGCAGGTCGGCAGCAATAAAAAAGAGTCCTAATCCAAGGAGAACTCCGAATAAAAGTATATAGATTGTCATCGGCTACCTCCTGTATTCAATAGGCTGAGTCAGTTTAATTACAAAGGCCATAGAAATAAAAATCACTGCGGCACAGATAGTCAAAATGATTTGTCCCAGGGGAGTGTGCATCAAGGTATGATACCAGTCTTTGTTCAGGAAATATAAGAGGGGAATGTTTCCCACTACCAAAAGCTGCATGATGATAAATTCCTTTCGAGGTTCAAACACCATATTCTCCAGCTCACCGTTTACTACACGCATATCGCTGAGCTTAGTCACAATGGGTGTTAGAGTTGTTTTCAGACTCCTATCATGCTGGCAGGCAATGATTGCATCGCACCATTCCTGAAACACGGCGTTATCTATTTGTTCCTTTAGATCGAGTAGAACGGCTGTCACATCAGGATTTATTAGCTTAACACTTGATACAAATCCGCGAAAAACATTTAGTACCGGCTGATTAAGATAAGGAATATTTTCCTCCACCGCCGTTAGGATATCCTCATTTCTAAGATAGGCAGTAGTAATAATACTAAGGGCTGTTTCAAGCTCTGCTGCAATATCCTTTTTGAAATGGCCAGCCGTAAGCTTTACCCACCAAAGGGGCAAAAACATACATCCTACAGCCATAACAGGGACTAAAAAGATATTCCCCATCATGATAGCGATAGATGCACCAATGCAAAAGAACAGCAAGGCAGCCCCGCAAATCATAGGAAACTTTGCCGTTCTCCCGGTTACTTTGAGAATGCTCTGTACTTCAGCAATCTCCCGGCGAAGATAGGATTTCTTTTTACGGCGGGTACTTTCATTGATCTCATCACGGAGGGATCTGGGCTTATCAGTAAGTTTTGCAAATACCGAGTCTGTGAACTCCATAGGTGATAGGTTTAACAAAATAAAAAAACCTGCAATCATTCCGATACAGGCAACAAGCAAAATGGTTATCATGCAGTTTTTACCCCCTCCCTTAAAGCAATGATGATTGGCTGGGGCATACCATTTTCCAGAAGCCTTTTAGCTAGACTCTCTGAAATAGTATTCACCTGTTTATGGTGTCCTTCAATGATGAAATTACCTTCCTCCATACGGTTTTCCTCTATAACATACTGAAACAGCGGACGAAAATGCCTTGTTCCGTCAGGCAGAATTTCACATTCCTGTATTTCCATCATTCGGCGCTGCTTATTTTCCAGCTGCTTGCAAAATACTACGATTGGATATGCTTCTGTCACATAATCCATAAGAGTGGCATCGCTCATATCTACGGCACGCTTACATAGGGATACCATACGGCGATAGGTTGCCTCACAGGAGTTGGAGTGGATGGTGGTAAGCACAGCTACACCTGTCCTTGCTGCTTCTTGAGCGGCATTAGCTTCAGCCCCGCGCATCTCACCGACTACCACAATATCAGGGTTAAAACGAAGAGCCATATCTAAAAGAGCAATTTGATCCACACGCTGGCGCTCATTATCGGAATCACGGGTAAGGGTATGAATGACTGAATTTGTCACTTTACCATCCTTTTCCCTCACCAAGGCAAGCTCACGGGAGCCATTTTCAATGGTGTAGATACGTTTGTTGTCCGGAATGGTTGTAAGTATCCACCCGGCAACAGTGGTTTTGCCACTGGAGGTAGCCCCTGCCACACACACGGAAATACCATAGCGGACACATAGGGATAAAAAGTCCAGCATGGGTTCAGTAGCGGTGCCGCTATTTACAAAATCCATCTTTTGCATTGACTGAGGATTTACTATACGGATAGATGCTGCTACACCGACATCCTCATCCACAATAGGACTTTTTAATACTGCGATACGAATATTTTTAGATAGATGCCCCAGTACAATAGGGCTTGCGTTGTCCAACACCATACCGCTGATATGAAGCATGCGGCGAATCACATTGACTGCATGTTCAGGACTGTCAAAGCGTTCTGTAAGTTTTACGGTGCGGCCATCGCTGTATTGCACTTCGATATCTCTCCAGCTGTTGATGTCGATTTCTTCAATGCCTGTACCGAAGATATATTTAGTTAAAAAACCAAACTCAGCCATTTCAGTATAGAGTGCATCAGCAAGGGCATCTCCGCTTATACCGTTTACTGATATACGGTTATCCTGCAGATATTTGGTTATATATCGTTTCATCTGTACCTTGGCATCGGAGCGATTACCTGTAATGAGAGTGCTATAATTTTCCGAAATATATTCCTGTACATCACTTAATACCGTAGAAAAATCCTTGCCCTCGCTTTCCGGTGCAAAGAATAGTGCATGAGCTCGGGATATGCCTTTTAAATCAATGAGATCATTTTCAGATTGTCTTTGTTCTTCTCTGGTAGCAATAAGATTTTTATTTTTAGCAGACATCAAAACACCTCCTTGACGATTTTTTCAATTTCTTTTCTAAACTGGCGGCTATCCTTAAGGGATAAATCTGCAAGCAGACTCCCTGCAAGATATTGCTGTTCCAATTCCTGTGAATAATTAAGGGTAAAAGCAGAAGACCCCAGTGCATGCACTGTCTGATCCTGTGCCTGCTGCGGCTTCACGTTAGAAGAAACCTTATATTGCTTATCTGCATCCCATTTGCTGTCACGAAGAAGGGTCAGCTGGCTTGATAGATAGCTAATGGATTTTAAATCTGCATTGGTAAGACGCAGGACACTATCAGCTTCCATCAGCGCTAATGCTGAAAGGATGTCATTAGCGATATAACTGCTGCAATCCACCACAATAAAAGGAGCGACTCTTCTAAGTTCACAAAGAAGTTCTTTTGCCTGCACCTCTGAATAAGGCGGGTAGGTATATTCATTTTCGCCTTTTTTCATGGCTAAAATTGTGAGATAGCTGTTCTTTTTTAGTGTCACAAGATTGTGCTTTATTAAAGGCTCTGTCACATGGGTAGCGGCAAGGACACTGCCAAGAGAATGCTCGCTTTCAATCTCAGAGGGCGGACAGATACAAGGCAGCATCGGAGCAGTCATATCGCATAGCAGTAGCACCACATTTTTCTTTTTATCTGCAAGATATTTTGCAATTTTTACGGCAGTCACGGTTTTGCCGCTGCCCGGACTGCCCCAAACTGCAAGGATGCCCCCTTGCAATACTTCTTCAGCAGCCGGTTCCTCACTCCGTACAGAGCGGGAAAAGATGCCTTTCTTTTTAAAGTTCATTTATTCAGTCACCTCATTCTTAACAGGCTGTTCAGGCTTTGATTCCAAATCTGCCGATTTCTGTTCCTCTGTATCATTCTTTTTTTCCGTGGGATACAAGGCCTCGTTAATTTCATCCTGTACTTCAATAAACTTGGCAGTGTTTGCTGGTGTACCACGGTACACAAGAGAGAGGTGAAGTTTTCCGTCTGCCTCAAGTTCTGCCAGTACCTTGCTTTGTTCAGAAGATACAAGCAAGGTTACCGTAGAAGGTAGCTCCCTTTCATCATCATTAGACTTTATTTCTCCTGTATTGGCATCATAGCCGCTGGGAGCAGTTACGCTGATAATTTCTACATATTTAAGTTCCGCAGGGATAACAGTTGATCCCTGCTTTTTGTAATCAGGAGCAATAATAGACACTATATCTCCGCTTTGCAGTTTACCTGACAGGCCGTTTGCAAAGTTTTTAATGGTAACAGACATGGCCTGCTTACTCCCATCTAAATTATAAAGATAAGCATTTTCAGCAGCCGGTATATCGGACAGCTTGGTATTTAGAATATAATCACCGATAGAAAGATCCGCTTTTGCGTATTTCCCTATCACGGTATCTTTTTGCCTGATAACATTCTCGGGTAGGCCAAATCCGCCGACTTCGGCAATCTGCACCATATCCTTGGTTATCTCATCACCGGCTTTAATCTCCTTTGTCACCCTAACAATTTCAGTTTTATGACTGACTGTTTTATTAAACAGCGGTGTCACACCGAAACAGATGAGCAAAGACAGTAAAATACAGATTACGCCCAGCACGGTGCGGTTTTTCAGTAAATTCATGAACAGTTCCTCCTTGATATTTAATTATGGATATTAAATAAATCCACCAAATTTTAAAATGTATGCCGGCAGGAAGCCTACGACTAATATAGGCAGCAAGGGCATTTCCATATGGACATTCCATAGTTTCTTTTTACGGTGAAGATGATTCGATGCTATTTTCCATATGCATATTCCTATGGGTAGCGGTAAAGCCAAGGCAAATGCCCAGATGGAAGCATCTATGCCCAAAACTGAGCAGGCAGCGGCAATGAATTTAACATCGCCTCCGCCCATATGCTTTTCATCAATCCATGCAACAATAAAAAATGGGATGGAAAGCAGTGCCCCTAAAAAGTTGACGGGGCTGAAGTTAATCAGCCCCGTCAAAAATATTAGGATACAGATGCTGTCGGGAATCATTCTTTTCTTTAAATCCCATCCAGCAGCTGCTATAAGGAGGCTACAAAAAAGCACCCCCTGAAGGATGCCGTTAGCCTGCATAGTTAAACATTTCTTTGATTCGCTGAACCAAGGTCGGAAGCACAGTACCCTCCAGCAAGGCATAAAGTCCTGCAAGGAGCAGAGCCCCAAGCACAACGGCAATCAGAATCTTAACTGCTGTGTCAATATAGCCTTCCGCACGATTACTGACAAGCACTGCTTGGCTTCTCATTTTAAAAATCTGCAATTTTGCAGGCAAGGACTGGATGCCGGTGTTCATATAGTTTGCGGTATGGGCGATCCTTTTTTTCATATTGATAATGAATTCTTTCATCATGATAATCTCCTTTATATTTCAATTTTTGTGGACGGTTTTGCTTACTCAAAATGATAAGTTACCGAATAGGTGATATTGCTCTTGTTATACATGCAGTTGTGATTCGTATAATAGTAAAACTCCAGCTGAGTATATACACCTGCACCAAGGGTACGGCTGAATGTAATGCCGTTTGAAGTAGTGCCGTAGTCCAGTTGATCCCACTGTCCTGTAAGCTTATTTAAGCCCCTCACTCTTCCGAAGTCAGAGCCGCTGTGACCGGAAACCGGCGGAACTGTGAATGTGTATTCGGTTATAGTAGCACCTTCAAGTCCATTTTCTAATATGACTGAATCAGGACCGGTAAGTGTCATGCCTCCGCCGCCGTTGGAATCGGCTACAAAGAACACAATGGCTGCCCATGGCGACTCAACCCCTGCTGTATCAACCGCTTTTACTCGTACCAGATTTCTTCCCAGGGGATAAACTTGTGTTTTGGCATTTCTGTTTTCCCAGACAAGAGTTACTGCATCGCCATCCGGGTCTGAGCTTGCAGCTGTGATGGTGACAGGGATTCCCGGTGCTACACTATTGCCGTTTGGTGTTCTTGTGATAACCGGGGTTAGGGGTGCAGAGTTTGCAATGGTGAATGTCTTAGATACCCATTCCGAATATAGTTTTGTGCTGTCTTTGGCACGGACACGGATTGTATGGGTGCCCACAGCGTAGTAATCATCTGCGGTTTTGTTTTCCCATTCCAAGGTGGTTGAATCGCCGTCAGCATCGCTTGCCTTGGCAGTGATATCTACGAAAAACTTACCGTCTTTAGCGGTTCTGGTAGGGGTTGCCGTCAGTGTTACCGTAGGGGCTGAACTTGTGATGGTAAAGCTTTTTTCTGCCCAAGGAGAATACGCTCCTGCAATGTCCTTTGCCCTGACACGAATTGTGTGGGTACCTGGGATATAGTAGCCATCGGCTGATACTCCATCGTATTCCAAGATCACCGCATCCCCATCAGGATCAGTGGTATCAGCTTTGATATCCACAAAGAATTTTCCGTCCTGTACAGTTCGGGAAGGAGTTGCCGTCACCGTTGGTGCATCGGGAGGGATGTTTGTAACGGTAATACTTTCGGAATGACTGATGGTTCGTCCGGCACTGTCGGTAATAGTTGCGGTCAGCATAAAATCGCCTACATCGTGGATAGAAATACTGCCGCCGTTGTTATCGAGTGTACCTTGGAATATGCTATCTTCACTATCCTTTTGCAGCTTCCAGACTGCGGTATAACCGTCAATATGCTGGGCATCTTTAACGGCTACAGTGAAATTTGTTCCATAATGGATTGTTTCAGGGATTGTAAATGTGTACTTCATCACCGGCAATATATTTACCCTTTGGCTGTTAGAAAAGCTGCGGCCGAGATAATCGGTCATGGTAGCAGTAAGGACATATTCTCCATGAGACTTAAAGTTGATTTTGCCGCCTTGGGCATTAAGATTGCCGCTGAATGTTTCACTTAATGAAATGCTCTTACCGTCTTTTTCTACTGTCCATTCCACCGGAAGCACATTGTTGTTTCCGAAGGTGCGCAGATCAATGACCGTATCGGTATAGGCAAGCCCCGGAAGTTCAAATCCGATTGTCAGTACGGGTAAGACTTCACACTTGCCGCCCGGTTCAAATAAGAATACCCTGCCTGTTTCATCGGTGAGCCTTGCCACTAACTCATAGATACCGGCTCGTTTGAACCTGATAGTACCGCCGTTATTAGCAAGACAGCCGTCTATAAAGGTGTTCCAATCCTGAAAACCATAGGTGTTATCCACCAGCCATTCAATGGCAAGACCATCCAGATTAGCGGAATTGGTATTGACTACAATATCAGTATCGGTGTGTGCGTACCTTGGCAGACTAAAGCTTACAGTTGGCACAGGATATACATTGAAGCTTTGTTCATAGCTATAACTTCTGCCACCTTCATCGGTAAACTCTGCCTTTAAAAAGTAGCTGCCCTTTTCCTTAAATTGCAGACTACCTCCCGTATTACTGAGTGCACCTATGGCCGCATCAGATAGAGCAATTTCTTTTCCGTCACGAGTTAATGACCAAGCGGCGATATCACTGCCAATTTCATTAAAGACTGCCTCCACCGTAACGCTTTTATCCGTATGGAAGATTTCGGGCAAATAAAACCCGGCTGAGCCAACAGGATATACCGTGATCGTGGCCGTATCGGCAAACACCCTGCCCGTTATATCGGTGACAGAGGCTGTCAGGGTATACACGCCTTTTTCCTTGAAGCGAACACTGCCTTTAGTGAGATTCCCTTCTATAAATGTACTGATATTGGCAGGTTCACCGTTTCGACTCAGAGTGAAGGCTATGGTTAAGCCGTCTGCTTCCTTGGTTTCTGTCTGCATAGCAATGGTTTTGTCTGTATGGGAAACAGCAGGCAATTCAAGCTTTACTTCTGAAACAGGGTAGACATTGATGGTATCGGAGGCATTAACTGTTTTGCCAAGTCCGTCAGTGATAGCAGCGTTCAATACATAATTACCTTTTTCTTTGAACATCACTGTGCCGCCTTGGGAGTTTAGCTCCCCTAAGATACCTTCCGTGATATCTATAGCTGTGCCGTCTTTTTCCAGTAACCAAACCACTTCATTAATTCCAAGGTTTTCAGTTGAAAGCTCTACGGCAACAGCTGTATCGGTGTGTGCTGTCTCAGGCAATTTGAAACCTGCTGAAACCACCGGATAAATTTCAATAGCCTGCTCATGACTTGCCGTAACACCACGACTGTTTTTAACAGTTGCGGTAAGGGTGAAATTACCGGCTTGTAAAAACTGCACTTTTCCGCCATCTGCCGTCAGCTCACCTTTGATAACATCTGTTAGCTCCATAGGGACACCATCTCTTTGAACTGTCCACAAGATGCTACTGACATAGCGGCTGTTTGGCTTTATTTCAATTTCATCGGTTGTGTAGGCAGTTTCCGGCAAAAGGAAGGAAAACTGAGGTGTCGGTACATAGGAAGAGCCGCCGCTGCCTGAAGATTTTTCCTCTGGTTCTGTAACAGACGGTTTTTCCGGTTCTTCATTTTTAATCTGTTCCTTAGCCTTTTCTGTATCCACCAGCATCTCAAAGGCTTCACCACGAGTTGCGTTCTTAACGGGGCGAACTGTGCCGTCCGGATATCCATCTATAATGTGGTAATGCTTGCCGGTACAGATGTATGCCTTTTGTTCCTCGTTAAGCTGGCTCTCATCTAAGAATCCAAGCATACAGGGACAGGAGGGATCATGATTTTCCTTGCCCATAGCCCTCACCAGCATACGGATCATTTCCATTCGGGTGATAGGTTCATCAGGCAAAAACTTATTGCTAAAATCACCTTTTTGAATAATGCCTGCAATGACAAGAGCCTCTACATCCGATTCGGACCAATGCCCTGGAATGTCAGTAAAGTGGATTGTGATATCCTTGTCTGTGGACTTTGGCAGTTCCATTGTCCTTGCTATCAAAGTTGCAAACTCTGCCCTTGTAATAATATTGTCGGGGTGTACCAAACCATCGGGATAGCCTGCAATTACACCTTTTTCCGCAAGGATATTTATAGCTTCCTCTGCCCAATGCCCTTTGGCATCTTCAAAGTACCGATGGGCTGCATAGGCACTTCCTGCAAATAGCGAAAGCACTACACATAGTATCAGCAAAAAGCTGGTAGGTCTTTTTATCTTTGTACTCATTGACATCCCCCTTACATTCCGGCCATCTGCTGGCTTTGTTCTTGTTTTGGAGCTTCTTGCACCTGTTCCTTGGACTGCTTTTGTGCCATCGTCTGCTCATAGGCAGAAAGCACTGCTTTATCAAAGGCTTGCTTTGCCTCCTTCGTGCAGGGAAAGCAGATGTCTTTGTATTCTCCGTTTTGCCCTTTATATTGGGGCATGGATACAAACAGGCCTTTTGTACCCTCTAAAATGCGGACTTTAGATACGGCAAAAAATCCGTTGATATTGACCGATGCATTGGCTTTCAGTGTACCGTCTGTTTTCACAGGATAAATGCGCACATTAAACTGCATCGGGTTTTCTTGCGGCAGCTCCTGCTTAGTGGCTGCTTGTGCTGCTGTTTTTGGCATAACTTATTCCTCCTAAAATGATTGTGACATGGACTCTGCCATGCCCTTGATTTGACCATCTTCTTCAAAAGCAATCTGCTTAAATCCGAAACGGTCGCAGTAATGATATTCACTGCCTTCCTCGTCATATAGTTCCACCACATCGGACATAGACAGCGAATGCCCCCTATATCCGGGAGGATGATTTATATTGCAGCGGGTGTAAATAGCTTCAAGGTCGTTTGTTTCAAGCTGTCCATCGTACACGATGCCGTAATGCTCCGGAGAAGGGTCTCCAAATTGGCTTATCATTTCATCCAAGCCGATAAATTTCATATACACATCCGTATCAGGCTTAAGCTGCCAGATACGAACATTTTTCAGAGATACAGCGGCCTCTATACTGCCTGCAATCTGTTCCCCGACAAGAAGCCGTTCCATGACACCATCTGTCCACTGTGGAACTAATCCTTTCTTTTGCAGCCAACTTTCCAGTTCTTCATTTTGAAAGATAGAGTCCATAATGGCATTTTCTTTATTGACGTATCCGGCAGGATTGCCATAATAAAAAACGACACCGCCTTTCTCTTTTATACCTTGCATTTTCATCACCTGCCTTTAATATAAACTTGCTTCCGGAAAGCTAAAGCCTTAGTTTCAGATTTCTGCATCATTAACTATTGAAAATTTTTCCTTGCCCGTAGACAATTTCATCGAGCACGATCAGTTCATCAAGCTTTGCAAGGCAGATACCGGATGAGGCAAGAATTGAAACTATGCCGGAAGGCACATCAGTAATATCTTCTTGGATATCTGCTTCTGCAACAGTAATTTCGCCGCTATCCTCATCGGCATAAGCTTCTAATTTAGCATCTGTCGGGATACCAGCTTCCTCCAGGATATAGTCTGGAATACGAACATCTCCGCTTCCATCCAGTAAGCTCTGGCAAAGCTCGCACTGAGCTACCCAGCTTTCCGGTGTATTATGACAGCTCGTAGCTTCACAATCACTTTTGTTATCTGAATCTTCACATGGTTGTAAATCTCCGCAGTTATTGCAAAAACCACAGGCCTGTGCCAGTATCACTGTAAGGTCGGAAGCAAGTGTGCTTAGGATATTTATTACCTTTGTAAGTTCCAGCACTGTCATTTTGCCGTCTAAAATCACACAGACATTTTCACCAGTTACGACATCAAGTACCTCAGCATCAGCAAGGGATGTTCCCTCCAGCATTTCGTCAAGGATATCTTTTTCTGCTATTTTCTCGCTTTGATTTTTCTTCATAGATATATTCCTCCATTAAATTATTGCCCTTAGATTGAAACTGTCTTATTCCTCATCCGATGTAAAACCGGGCGCTCTTATATCGAACAGATTCATCTGTGCCGGGATGCTTAAGCCTCGCTCCTGCATATCGTAATTAGCTATGAGAATTTCAGGAAACTGGGAACCCCCGTCATAACGCTGTTTGATATTATTGATGCGGGTATAAGCATCAATTTGAATACCCGGTGCATTGTAGAGTTCTCTGATAAATTCACAATCATTGTAGGAAAGCAGGAATTTACCTTGGGCTTTCATCAGAGAATCCCTTAAACGAATGTGGTCTTTTTCTGTAAATCCGTCCTCCCCGACATTTTTGTAATAGCCTTCAGTTTCAAAATACGGCGGGTCGCAATAGAAAAAACTCACTGGGCGATCATACTGCCTGATGAGCTTTTCAAAGTCCTTGTTTTCAATCACCACCTTCGCAAGCCTGCGATGTGCCTGCTCTATCAGCGGAAAATTGCTCCAAATATCGTGGGGCTGGCTGCCGAAACTGGTTAGCCCCGAAGCATAGCTATAGCGAATTTGCTGATAGAACCATGCCGCTTTTTGTACATCGGAGACAGGGCTGTCACGGGCAAGACAGTTTTTTATATAGTCAAAATCTTCTCTGGAGTTGAGGCAATACCGCAGTGCATCCATCAGCTCATTTGGTTTTTCCCTTACACAGCGATAAAGGTTGACCAGCAGGCTATTATAATCGTTGTATACTTCAAAATCATTACCGGGATTTTTATGAAAGAGTATCCAACCCGCACCGCCGAACACTTCGATATAGCGTTCGTAGTATAGGGGAAAAAGACTTACAATCAATTCACGAAGTGACTTTTTCCCGCCTATCCAGGACATGAAGCTATTCAGAGTCCTCACCCCCCTCCATAAAGGGCAGGCGGGTCTGTGCCTTGTCAAAATTTGAAAGAGAGCGGTTCAATCCACGAATAGCGGCACTGATACCGGCAATCCTGCGCCTCATATGGCGGATGGTGGCTCGCAGTTCGCTTTCAGTTTTTGCATAGTAATAGCCGCTTTGGTCGCTGGCAATGGGGGTTGCTTCACGGCGCAGGATATTGATAATGTCTCGGAGTTCCTTGCCATTTACACAAAATAACTTCTCAAGCTCTCGGCTTAGGATTGCATTTTCCTTACCGAGATGATGGGCTTTGAGATATTCTGCAAGCTGGTCTTTGTCCATTCTTGCCTCCTTTCCGACCGCTTGCCCGAAAGAAAAACAAGATAGAGTAAAAAAAGCAAGACCGCTTTCTTTGGGGAAAACGGCCTTGTTTTTTTGATTGATATATGAAAAACACCGGATGTTATACCAGTGTCGTTTCGTTTTTATTTACTTACTGATAGATGAGCTTTCTTAATTTAAAGTAAAAAACATTACTGAGTTGAAATTTAGTAATGCCTTTTGGTCATTATTCATATAGGTTTATAATTTCAAGGTTTTCTCTTTCTGCCATGCGGACAGTCTGTGCTGTGCCGCTTCTGGCTTGCCCGTTCCAGTAACATATAATCCTATTGCTGCGTTCTACCATATACTGATTTCGATGAGCATAACATCGGCTGTTGTAATTGGTATTTAAGATAATGACATCATCGCATTTAGGCATGATTTCATAATATAGTTCATGATCTGAAAGCGAGTACCTCACTGCCTGTTCTTCAAAGGGGATTACGGCAATCAGCCGAATATACCGTGGATTGTTAAAGTCAATCACTGTTTTCTTTTTAATCACTTCCTCCGCTGCCATAAGGTCCCACCCGTAGGCACCTCCAAATAAAAAGGTGTTGTAGCCATCTTGTATTGCTTTTTCAATTTCCTCTGACAGCTTTATTCTCAAATGTTTCAAGGCATCTCCTTTTGGAAGCTTTTCACTTCGATGCCCGGTAAAGCATACTGTTTTTTCTCTGATAAGTCTCCGGTTCACATTTCATCCTCCAGTCATATTGCTCATTTTGCATATTGATATACTCCATACACAGTATAAGCAACATGACTGTCACAGTCAACTTATAGGGATATACTTTATATTGATAATATCCATATTTGGAAGGAGTGATATTTATAGAACGTTTAAAACAGCTAAGGGAAGCTAAAAACCTGACACAGCTTCGCCTTGCAATGGAGCTTAATGTGTCGCAGGAAACCATCAGCGGCTACGAGATCGGAAAAGCGGTACCGCCTGCGGAAATGCTTGTGAAGCTCGCTGATACCCTTGATACTTCGGTGGACTATATTCTTGGTAGAACCGACATAAAATCCACGCTTCGGGCTTCTGAACTAAGTGAGCAGGAGGCGGAAATACTTACAATCCTACGCAAACAGCCGGAGGATAAAAGAATTTTTGTTTTTGATTTGATAAAGGGACTTGAAAAATAGGGAAGCGGCAGGGTGTTTTGCATCTTGCCGTTTTTCCTATTTCATCGTTAAACCCATGCCTTGTTCTTCTTCCGGTTCAATAACTGAAAAGCTATCCTCGCCAACAATAACACCAAGGCTGCGCCCATTTTCGAAGCTGCAGTGCAGTGTACCGATATCATCCACAAAATCTACTATCCCTTCAATACCAGGCGGAATTGGTGCATAGGGATCGGACATAGATTCCATACGGATTTTAGTACCTGGTGGAAATTTTTCTTTAATTCTTTCAACCTGTTGTCTTGTAGGAAATCCATTCATTTCACATACCTTCAAACTTCATTTCATATTTTTGTTCTGTAATTCCCATTTCTTCAGCGGTTTTCAGGCTCCAATCATGAGAGTTCCAAAGACTTACATATACCTCCTTGCCGTTACACTTAATTTCACGCTGCTCGAGGCCTTCTCCAAAGCCGTCAGAGCATTGACCCTCGATGGCTTCCTTAATTTTTATAAGCTCTCCTTGATTTAAGGGTGCATTAAGAGTAAGAACTGCAACTCCCATCAGCTCTCCATCAATTACTTCTACATCAAACAGATACTTTTGTACTTTTGCATTCACCGTATCGGGCTGATCATAGTAATCCATCATGCCACGCTTTTCATCATCCAAACGATGATTTATAATAGCAGTTCTTATTTCATCTTCATAGGAACTTAGTTCTTCAGAATACACATCTATTTCATAATCTACCTGATAAAGATCCCCATAGTCATTTTCATCCTGATAGGTAACAGCCCTAAGAGGCATATACAGTTTAAGCTCCTGCGGTTCGTGCAGCTCTTTAATTTTAAGCCCGATATTTTTATTCAAAATTCCCTGCATTTCCAGGTCATATCCGTGGTAAAGTAGATAACCTTTAGAAGTAAATGCCCCGGTTTCACGGCTGATTTTGTCCTGCCCATAGGATTTAAAGTCGATGTAGTCCTCCAAATTTTTGTCATATTCAAAGCGACCGCTTTCGCAAATCATATATCTGCCGTATTGCTCCAGAGTGTGGATATCGGGAAAACTTTCAAACTCATACATACAGCCTGCCAGCGTTTTAAGTTCCTCTCCTTTAGTGATTTTTACAAAGGCTGCAAGTTCAGATAAAGATATAACCTCACGCTGTCCCATCTCCTTAAAAATTTCGGCAAATTGGTTGAGGGCATATAGGTCTGACTGATCTTTAACTGCCATATCTGCAAGGTTATCAGGTATATTGTGTTCTTCTACCTGCCAGTGGATTTCTTCAAGACTCTTTGCGCCTAATCGCTCTAAAGCCTTGTTCATCTCACTCTGCTCCATAGGCAGATAAAGATATTCGCTACGATTTTGAGCACTCAGAAGCAGTGTAATAGGAGTATTCTCATATTGGTAATAGGGAAAGTTTCTGCCGTCATAGGTCTGTACAATCTCATTGCTGTTTCTATACACCACTCCATATGGTGTTATCACAGGATTAGGGTTTTCTGCAATCATGCTTTCAAAGTATTTTCGTCCGTCAAGGCTCTCTAATTCCTCTGTGCTGACTGCCATTTGCTCCGTTAGGTATATCTGCCTGCCTACGGCATTTAAGTCGCTAAAATCGGCTACAAGGCTGTAACAATGGGTATTAAAACTGAGGTTAATAAGCTCCGTCATTGTTTCAGCTTTTTCGGCATAAGCAGCTGCATAAAAGGTTGCAAGCTCCTTTTGATCGAAGCTGTCCAATCGCTTCATCAGGAAGTTTAACTCATCAAGATTTACTGTTTTATCAGAGAGCAGGGTCGACAACCTTTCATTGTTATGGACGCTGCCGATTTTAATCTCTGTTTTTGTAGTATTGGCGACACCAAGACTGTCGCATAAAATCTGCAGTTCTTTTTCCTTACTGGGATAAGTAAGGTTTTGATAATTGTTTTCATGCATACATTGAATCATTGCTCGCATATCTTTTTCCTCCTTTGATTAATTTTTTGCATATCGGTTCTTAGGCAATCTCCTTCACGGCTATAACATAAAAAGCCGTGGGATGCATAAGGGCATTCTCCACAGCTTTTAAAGGGGCCAACAAGGCGAGGGGGCGGATCAGGCTTGCCGGTACTTGTAAGGCTTTCAGAATCGTAACAGGCAAATTTTCTATTTCGTTTGTATTTTACAAGCATATCGTGTCCTTTCTGAAAACAAAAAAGCCGGAGAGTTAGAGTGCAATGATGCACTTTAACTCTTCGGCTATATATGTTTTTCTATAGTTATTTTATTTTATAATTCCTTTTATCATAAAATGATTTTGCATCATTTTGAGGGCTATATCTGAAAAATCACCTTCTGCATCAGTATTTTTCGCTGAAAAAGGGGTCTAAAATCGTGCATTTTTAACCCCTTTTTCTACTCATTTTTTACCCCTAAACCACTACATGTAGTGGTCAAACTCTATATTTTGTCTTTTGAACCACTACGCTGCATCAGAATCACGCATTCAACGTGCTCCGTACCCGGGAACATATCAACAGGTATTGCTGTCTTGGCTTCGTAGCCTCTTTTTGTGAGATAGGCTAAATCCCTCTCTAATGTTACGGGATTGCAGGAAATGTAGACTATCTTTTTGGGATTGATTGAAATCATCGAATCTAAGAACTGCTCTGTGCTGCCTGACCTTGGAGGATCTAGGAATACAACGTCAGCTGATTGCTTTTCGCTGGCCATCTGATTCATGAATTCGCCGGCGTCACAGTTGTAAAAAAATATATTTTTTGATTTATTTCTTTTTGCATTTGTTATAGCATCCCTGAAAGCATCTCTGTTAAGTTCGACTCCAAGTACTTTTTTGGCATGGTCTTCTGCTATTATTCCGATTGTGCCTATTCCGCAATAGGCGTCTATTACAGTTTCACTTCCCTTAAGCTCCGCAAGCTCGATTGCCTTTCCATAAAGAATTTCTGTCTGGACAGGGTTAATCTGATAAAATGACTTCGGTGAAATTCTGAAAACTTTTCCGCACAGAGTATCCTCTATGAATCCTCTGCCGTACAGCACCTGTTCTCTTTCTCCCAGTATCATGCTTGTTTTTTTATTGTTAACATTCATTACTATTGTTGTAATTTCAGGATGTTTTTTTAAGAGCGCTTTAATAAAATTATTCTTTGAAGGGAATATGTGTGAGGCAAGCACCAACACAACCATTATTTCTCCGCTTTCATGTCCCGTTCTAATCAGAACATGGCGCAGAAGTCCTACTCTTGTGTCTTCGTTGTATGCTTTAATTTTAAATGATTTAAGCATTCCTCTGATTGTAACTATAATATTATCTGCTCTCTGATCTTCAATCAGGCAGCTGTCTACGGGAACAACTTTGTGTGTTCCGGATTCATAAACTCCCGAAATAATATTTCCTTTTTTATCAGTATCAAATACTGCATGAACTTTGTTCCGGTAATAATACGGATTTTCCATTCCGACAATTTCTTCAACCTTGCAGTATTTATCGAGAAGGATATTTACTCCCTTCTGCTTTTCTTCAAGCTGTTTTTCATAACTATAGTGCTGCATCTGACAACCGCCGCATCTTTTCATAACCGGACAGCTCAGCATATCTTTAGTATTATTTTTTTCTTTTTGCATAAAACTCCTTATTTCAATACTTAAAAAACTAATAATTTTCAATATATTTTAAATTTAATCTTTTAGATTAAAGCAATAGTCCAATCTGATTAGCTTTTTCCCGTTGGGCAAATTTTCTTCTGTTCTATAAGATAAGTTATAATCAATTTTCTTCATGGAAAGTGATATTTCTTTTTCGTCAATGCAAAAATGCACTTTTTCTAATTTTTTTAATTCAGTCATATATGGAGAATCCGACACAAAGCCGTCATCTTCATTAACCTGAATAATTACCGAAACATATTTCGGTTTTATTTTTCTGATTGTTGATGCAAATATCTCACAGCCGACGTATTCTACAAATAAATCCGCAATTACAATATCTGCTTTTGGCAGCTCACAAAATTCATTTGTTATATCTGCCCTTATCGGAACGAATAAATCTTCCAAAACCGGATATCTTTCTTTACATATTTTTAAATAGTCTTCGTTTATATCTACTCCGTATATTACATTTATTCTATCTCTGTCAACATGATTTAATCCGTTACCGCCTGCAACTCCAAGAATTAATACTGATGATACATCATAATCATTAAGCTGGCCCCACATCATTTTATTCAATGTCTGCAACTGATAAACCGATTCCAGTTTCATATGATTTTCATAATCACTCAAATTGATTTCTTCCCATGGATTCATAGAATTCCCCTTAATATAAAATAAATTCTGCTATCTCATATATATCAACCGTACAATATCAGCAAATCCGCCCGGAATTTTAACTGTTTCCCTCAAATGAATAAAAGCTGTAACAAAATTACCTTTGTAACATAGTATATGTGCAGTATCGGGAACATATAAAGCACGGTATGTCTTCCATAAAATAAAGGATATCTCAAATTAATATGTAATAAATATACAAATATCATAAATTTAAAAGATTCAAAAATTGATACTTTACATACACGAGAAACAATTTTAACTTACTTTCAAAAAAATATCTCTGATTTTTTGTTGGAATTCCGCAATTTAATATTTTCAGCAAGCAGACGTAAGTTTATAACAATATGCGCATAATAATAAAATAATGCAGGACGTATTACTAAATATAATCGATTAATCTATTTACTGCCGTAGCTTTCAAAATGAACTTTTGAAAAGTCAGCGTCATCTTCTTCATAGGGCTTTTTCAACTCATTTTTGTATCCTAGGGCAAGGATATCCAGAACGCCATATTTATCAGGTATGTTCAGTACTTTTCTGACTTCTTTTTCAGAATCGTCTGAACAGCTGCGTCGCTTCCGCATTTGAATCCATACTGAGCCCAGCCCCATACTTTCAGCCTGAAGCTGCATGAAGGCCGTAGCTATCGAAGCATCTTCTACCCATACATCGCTTTTTTCGGCATCTCCTATAACTACTATTGCACATGGTGCTGTATCAAGTCCGTTGCTTCCTTTGTCCTTGCAGAATTTCAGCCTGCTTAAAGTCTCTCTGTCTTCAACAACGACAAATTCAACAGGTCTCTTATTTTTTGACGTAGGAGCAAGAAGACCTGCTCTTAGAATATCCTTTACAGCTTCTTCACTTAATTTTTCTTCCTTAAAACTGCGAATACTTCTTCTCTCTTTTATTAATTCCAGCAATTTTTAACTCCTCACTTCACCTTATTTTAAATTACAATTTTTATTGAGCTGACATCCATTTTTTCACAGCCCATTTCTGTGATTTAAAAAACAGCTTGCTCTCCGATTCTTCTATTGGAATCCATTTGAATACATGGTCCATTTCAATTGGATTAACTGTTTTTTCACCTATTTCGCCTTCGTAGTAATACTGAATGGGATGGAAATATCCTCTTTTTTCGCGTGTTATGTATTCCTCCGCAGAGCATATATATTTTTTAACGGTTACAATATGTCCTATTTCTTCTATGGCTTCTCTTTTTATACAGTCAGCATGGCTTTCGTCCGTATTTATTCCTCCTCCTATAAGGAAATATCCTTTAGGAGTTTCTACAACGGCCATTTTCCCGTTCTTAACAGAAATAAGATATGCCCCTGCTCTGTCATTATAGCTAACATCGGATAATTTTTCACCAAATGTGATCTCAATCATGCGTTTACCTCTGCTGAATTAATTTTCGATTCTTATATATAGTATTATAGCATTATGAATTTAAAATTAAAATTTAAAATTTAAACTTCTTGCTAATATCCGTGCTGTCCTTCCAAGGACTCATCATTATTGATCCACTCTTCAATATTAACAACTCGGTAAGTATCCTTTGTATCCCTGATATAAACATTTTCAATGCCAGCGTTAATAATCATCCTCTTGCACATAGAGCAACTGCTTGCATTTTTAACATATTCATTTGTTTCATTTTCTATTCCTGTTAAATATAAAGAACTTCCTATCATCTTGTCTCTGGAAGCACTTATAATGGCATTTGCCTCCGCATGAACACTTCTGCAAAGCTCATAACGCTCACCTCTGGGAATATTAAGCTTTTGTCTGATGCACACTCCTAAATCATTGCAATTTTTTCTTCCTCTCGGTGCACCTGTGTAACCAGTAGCCAAAACCTCATCGTTTTTTACAATAACAGCTCCAAATCTCCTTCTAAGGCATGTCCCTCTCTGCGAAACAACCTCTGCCAAATCTAAGTAATAATTAACCTTGTCTCTTCTATCCATACTTTTACCTTCTAAACTTTTTTTAAAATTTAACATATTTTAATCAAATAATCAAATAATTTTTCTATTATTATAAAGTACATATCACAATCCCTCCACAAAAAATGCACCGTAATTATTAACGGTACATTTTTATAAAGGGAGAAAAAAATGCTATTTTGGAACGTACAGTGATTCAACTATTTTTATTATCTCTTCTCTACTTTCATAACCACATACTAAGTGCACATAGTTGTCGTCATTGACTATTATTGTTGTCAAGCCTTTTTTTGAATATATGATTCCTTCCATTCCCTTAATCATTATTCTGTCAGTTGTTGTTCCTTCCGTATCCACAGACATGCTGACTCCCAAAGTGTATTGTTCAACAAATATGAACTGATCCATTTCATTTGTATACATGAAATGATGCATCATAGTCATTTTTTCTTCGCTTTCTTCCTTTAAAGTATAACCTTCAGGAATATATCCCGGAACATATAAGTCCTTAATTTTTCTGGGAGTATCAATATTTTCTTCATTATCAAATAATATTTCAGAAAACTCCGTATAAATTTTTTCTGTAAGCCTTATTAACGGGGCCCTGAATGCTTCAACACTAAGCGTTGCCATATATATAAATATTATCAGAGATGCTGCAATAATGCTTCTCCTTATTGTAAACTGTCTTATATTTACATACTTTATTTTTGCTTTTTTAATGACAGACTCCATATTTTTTTCAAACTCAAGCGAAAAACTGTGAATCTCATTTATGCCGCTATCAGGAAACATTGAATCAAGCTCCCTTTCCATTGAAACTTCTAGTGCTTCTTTTAATCTCTCTTCGGACATGTCAGATCACCTCTTTAATACTTTCAGCCAATTTCTTTCGCCCTCTTTGAAGCCTTTTTTTTACCGTTTCATTCGAAATATTTATAAGTTTTGATATTTCCCTAGTATTTAAGTCCTCAACATATGATAAATAAAGCACATCCTTATAGATAACAGGTAAACATGTAATTTGATTAACTATAAGATCAAATGAAATTTTAGACAAAACCTCATCCTCTAATACAGATTCATCCGCAATATACTCTCCCATACCCTCAATTTCCTCGGAAAGCTTCTGTTTCTTCAGCATATTCAGAGAAATATTTCTTACTATAATAACAACATACCTCCTGGTTCGTGGACAGGCCACATCAGATATATTTTTCAAACTTTTAGCTATATTTATAAATGCATCGTGAACCGCATCTTCCGAAAGAAAATCATCATTCAAAATACTTTTAGCTATATAAAACATAAGCTGCCTGTAATTGCTGTATACTTGTTCAAATTTACTTTTTTCTTCCTGAGTTTCTAATAGGGTTAAATATACGAACATCGATTACCTCTTAATCCCGGCTTTATTTGCAGCATACTCTTCAAATTTTTCCTACCTAATGACAATTCCCTTAGAAGTTCCTGTCTTGTATAATTTGACGCTGGTATGCCGTCATCAATTTGAAATCCCAGTACATCCTTCCATATAATTGCGGCTCTGCAGATGGGATCCAAACTTAATAAAGCCTTTTGAATATTATTTATATCTTCATTCGTATTATAGCATACATTTTGTGTGTTCAGGTATATGTCAATTAATTCAATTACAGTTGATTTAAATGTTCTTTCCGTTACTTGATTATTTGAAATCACCTCTTTGGCAGATCTGGAAATTGCCAAAGAGGATGCTTCGCATGCATCTTTTTCTTTGCCTGTCAGCATATATGCCGCAGAATACACCTTTTTCAGGTACAATTCATTTTCCATTTGTCGCTCTCCATACCCTTCTTATGAAAAAGAATTTTATTAATGTAATTTGTCATTATAATAAATATTATTTAGTTAAATTACATCTATAATATATAAACAATTTGAAATTGGTTTTGGGGACAGAAATTATAAAATTTTTTTAAAAAATTTTTATGTTCCGAAAAAAAACTTTTTGTCAAATAAAAAAGAAAGGTTTCATTTCCTTTCCTTATATATTTCACATCAAACAGCTGTTATTTATAATTGCTGCATTGTCATTATCGAATACACATGTACAAAAAACACCGCAATTTTTTAAATTGCACCGCTCGCCAATGTGCATTTAGTTGTGACAAACGCTTCTTGATATTATTCGTACTTACGTATATAATATAAAGTGTAAAAAAGCGAAAGGACGGTTAGCATATGGAATATATATCTGCTTCGGAAGCTGCGAAAAAATGGGGTATTTCAAAACGTCGGGTACAGAAACTTTGCGAGGAAAACCGAATACCCGGTGTTGCAAAGTTTAGCTATATGTGGTTGATACCCAAAGACGCAAAAAAGCCAGTTGATGGGCGTCGAAAGGAAAATAGTATAGGAAAGGAATGAGTATAGATGGCAATTATTTTGATTGCTGAAGATGAAAAAAATATGCAAGATATTATTGTTGAGTATATGAAGCGTGGAGGTCACTCGTGCATTACGGCAGATGATGGCATAGACGCTGTTACGATTTTGAAAAACACCCCCGTCGATTTAGCGATTTTAGATATTACAATGCCACATTTGGACGGCTTTTCCGTTTGTAAGATAGCAAGAGAAATGTATAATCTTCCCATCATCTTTTTAACGGCAAAGGAAAGTGAGGAAGATAGATTAAAGGGATATGACTATGGAGCAGATGATTACATGACAAAGCCATTCAGTCCAAAGGTTTTATTGGCAAAAGTTAATGCCTTGCTTCGCCGTTCTTTGCCGGGAACACCACAAGATATTTTAACTGTCGGAAACCTTGTGTTACTGCCATCGTCACACAACGTTACCGTTGCAGGGAACGACATTGATTTAACCCATAAAGAATTTGAACTGTTGCGCTTTTTTATGCAGAACAAAAATCAAGTGTTCTCCCGTGAACAGTTATTAAATCGTATTTGGGGCTATGATTTTGAGGGGAACACACGAACTGTAGATACCCACATTAAAACCCTGCGTCAAAAATTAGGAGCAGAGGGGCGTTATATTGTCACACTGATACGTTCCGGTTATAAGTTTGAGGTATGATTATGAAAAAAATAATTGAATGGTTTCGGTTAAATACCGTTAGGAAAAAGGTCTTTTTTCTTTCAAAATTAACAGGTGGCGTTATTATTTTGTTTTATGTGTTTACTTCCGAATTGCCGACAAGCCGGAGCATGTCCTTTGCAATTTGGCTGATACTGTTAATAGCGGTTATAACTGGCGTTAATGTTATGCTTGGACGCTTTATTTCAAAGCCGCTTAGTGAAATCAACCACACAGCCGGGCAAATGGCAAAACTGGATTTCTCGGCACATTGTAATATTTGTACAGATGACGAATTTGGAGAGATTTCGCAAAACTTAAACACTATGTTTTCTAATCTTCAAGAAACACTTGAAAAACTGGAAACTGCAAACAAACAGCTTGAAAAAGATATCATTCAAGAGCATTTATTACTAACGCAGAGAAAAGAATTGGTTGACAGCTTATCCCACGAAATGAAAACACCCCTCGGCGTTGTCCGTGCCTATGTGGAGGGGTTAAAAGAGGAAACAGACGAACAGAAAAAGCAACAGTATATGGATGTTATTTTAGCTGCAACAGACCGTATGAACACTATGATAGTATCTCTGCTTGATTTGTCTGCCTTGGAAGCCGGAGCTGCAAAACTGAACGAAGAACGCTTTGATTTTATTGAGTTGGTGGAAACAGTCGCCGGACGGTTATTGATAGACACGCCTAATGCAAGTTATCAGTTCACCTATGAATTGCCGGATAAAAAGACTTTTCTTTATGCAGATAAGCACCGTATGGAACAGGTGCTTAACAACCTAATATTGAATGCGAAAAATCATACTTGCGACGGTGATAAAATCCATTTATCCGTTACCTGCCATGAAAACAAAGTGAGGTTTTCTATCTTTAATCAAGGTGTACCAATACCTACGCAGGATATAGCTAAAGTTTGGATAAAATTCTACCGTGGGAAAAGCACACAAAATAAAGCGACCGGGTCTGGTCTTGGCCTTTCAATTGTAACTCAAATTCTTTCCATGTATCATACAGATTACGGCGTTCAAAATCTGCCGGACGGTGTTGAATTTTACTTTGATTTTCCCACAATAGCATAACCCTATAACAAAAACGCCTTGCTTTCTTAAATGGAGCAAGGCGTTTTTATTTCACACCGATTTCACAACTGCCGCACTTCAATTTCACCGCATTGTTATAAACTGACCCTATCAAACATACAGGAGGTAAACAAATATGTTTTTAGGAATGGAATGGTATTGGTGGCTGATAATTGTTGTTGTCATAGCTCTGTCTATCCCTTTCAAGATAAAGTTTATGAAATGGTGGAGCAAACGTCAGCAGGAGCAAAAAGAAAATCGCAAAGATAAATGGGGTGGCGAGGAATGATTGCTGTAGAAAACTTGATTTTTTCCTATCAGGCTCAAAAACAAATTCTGCATGGCTTAAATTTTTCAGTGCCTAATGGTGAAATATTCGGCTTTTTAGGACCGAATGGCTCGGGTAAATCTACAACACAAAAAATCTTAACCGGTATTCTGCATGGATATGGAGGAAATGTAAGGCTATTTGGAAAACCTTTAGACAAGGGGCAAATGGATTTCAAAGAAAAAATCGGTGTATTATTTGAGTTTCCCTATCTCTATACCAATTTAAGCGCACTCGACAATCTAAACTATTTTGCGTCGTTTTACCCCTTAGACAAGCGGCGCAACATAGACGAGTTGTTAGATATGTTGGAGTTTAAGAAAGACTTTGTAAAAAAACCCGTGTCCTCTTATTCCAAAGGAATGCGGCAGCGTGTTAGTATGGCAAGAGCTTTGTTGAATAACCCTAGCCTTTTGTTTTTGGACGAGCCGACCAGCGGACTTGACCCGCGGGGGGCGGTACTGTTTCGGCGTATCATTGAGGAAGAAAGAAAAAAAGGTACAACGGTTTTCCTTACTACTCATAACATGATGGACGCAGACTTGCTATGTGACAGGGTTGCTTTCATTGCGGACGGTAAAATTAAAGTAATAGACACACCCAAAAAGTTAAAACAGAAAAACAGCACTCATCAAGTCGAGATTGACTACTTGTATAAAGGAAAACGCAGTACAGCCGTCATTGAAATGCCGGAGCTAAAGGAGGGTATTTCAATTCCGTATGATGAAATTATCAGTATTCATTCCAAAGAACCAACGCTTGAGGATATGTTTATTCAATATACCGGGAGGGGGTTGGTGTAATGTGGAAAGGCTTTCTTGCTTTACTAAAAAAGGATTTTAAGTTAATGTTGTCAAGCAAGTTTCTTCTGCTTGCGCTCGGCTCTCTTATTCTTTACTCTTGCTACATTAACTTTATCTATGTAGGTTTAGACCAGGAAATTTACCCGGTATATCTTTACGACCCGCTTCATACGCAACGTGTTATATCTTCTGAAATAATAAGTGTTGATAATTTGGAGGAATTGCAGATAAAAAGCGGGGACGGTTACGCTGTCGGTATCTACGCTTCAAGCGGAACGCCGAAAATCATCATGGTTTCATCAGGTGTACGCAGTACAGACCAATACCGGGCGGCATATGCACTATCTTTGTTATCTCCATCAACCTCTGCCAAAGCAGAAATAATAGGTGAAAATAACAAAGAATTGAAAAACCGCAGGGAAATCACTTGTGAATTTCTGTTTTTTGAATTGACGGCGGTTGGTTTTTTAGGGCTTGCTTCTATGTTGTTCAAAGAAAAACAGATGGGAATTATTCGTGTACATGGGATATTACCCGTTAGTAAAACAGCATTTATCATATCAAAACTTTGCTTATTTCTAATAGCCGATATTGTATTTGCGATATTATTGACCGTTATAAACTTGGGCGTTTCTGTCGGGTTATTGACATTACCCGCAGTTGTACTGCAAGCGGGTATACTGTCTTTGATTATGGCGTTAGTTGGTTTTTTCTGCGCCGTACTGTTACCCGACTTCAAACAATTTTCATTACTATATCTCGTATTAGCTGTTTTCATCACAACACCTGTTTTTCTTGCAGGACAGACAGGGATTGCATGGGACTTTATAAAATATCACCCCATGTATCATCTGTTTATGGCAATAAAAAATGCCTATTTTAATACACCATCTGTAAACGGCATTTATTACACAATCTGCGGATTGGCAATCGTGCTGTTATTCCTGCTTGTGCGCCGGATGCTTATCCGTGAAATGGCAAAGGAGGGATAACGTGAAAGGTTTGAAGTATCAACTTAAAAACATACGTCAAGATAAATTATGTATTTTGACTTTTCTACTTCCGATTATTGTGGGATTGGCGATTTCCCTGCTTTCGGGGGTGAGTTTTTCATCTATAAATGAAACTGCCTTTTATGTTGTAGAAAATGACCTATCTTATGATACCACACAGTGGCTACAAGAGAATGGTAGAATTACCGCATTCCCCGATATAGTTTCTTTGGAAAGTGCTATAAATAACCCCTCGACACAAGGGATTGGAGTGTTACAAGATGGAATGGGGATAAAAACGCTGTTATCGGGCGACGAATTACAAATAAATACTGTAATTGGCAATACGCTCCCCGACCTTTACACAGAAAGAAACAATGTGGATTTATCCGCAATAACTATTATCCCTACTGAAAATAATGATGACGTTTTAATATCACTATTCATTGTGATAACAATGGTTACTGCCATGTTCATGGGCTGTACGTTTAATGCCATGAGTATTATCGGAGAGAAAGAAGATGGCATTTCGTTTATTAACGAAGTTTTACCTATGACGAAAAAGGAGTATATCATTCAAAAAATTGCTTTAGGATTTGCGGGCGGTGTCCTCTCTACGATTTTGACAGCTATCGTCTGTATAAAGATTACAGCCAGTCAAGCTATGCCTTTACTGCTGTTGATTATTCTGTCTGCTTTTGTGGCAGCGTTAGTGGGACTGTTCATAGGATACCTTTCAAGTGGGCTTATGATAGGCATTATATATATCAAAGTTGTAATGATTTTGTTCCTTGCTCCACCTATTTTGTTTTATTTGGCTGTTCCGTCAGATAGTTTGCTTTATGCCTTATCCTATTTGTTACCATCAAGTGCAACTTTTTATGGGTTGATGGATGTATTAAACGGTCAGCCACAAAGAGTTGGAGTAAATATCATCATATTATTTGTACATTGTTTTGTATGGCTGTTGTTGTTTTTTGTCATAACGCACAAAAAACTGAAATAGGGTAGCTGCCATGCAGTGTGCAGAAAGGCCACATATAATTTTGATATGTGCCCTTTCTCTTTGCCTTCCTAATCAAAGTCTGATATTATTTAGTAAAGAGTTTGTATTCAACAGCGGGAGAATATGGGACAGCACTGTAATAGTTGCAGGTTTCAATGTGCAATACTGTTTTGCAAAATGTGTAAAACCGATATTATTGCTAAGTGTTATCGTCTTTGGAGAGGTATTCTCCTTTCGCACGGAACACCTGTCTGGCATTTGCCGCATCCATATCTGGGCTTATATTTTTCGGCTGTATAATCGAGAAAATCCGAGCATATTCTATGTATCTTTCCTTTTTCAAGGGATATGGCTCCTGCCGGACACCTCTTAACACATGCACCGCACATGGTGCAGTATTGATAAATATCGCTGTACTTTCTTTCAGTAGGTTCTAAAGGCATATCTGTAATTAAGCTGCCAATTCTCCCTGCCATTCCTTTCTCTGTAATTATCCCCTTTGATAGTCCGAAAGTTCCGAGGCCGCATATAAATGCCACGTGCCTTTCCGACCAGTTGCTGGAAAACAAATGACCTTTATCATCTTCCTTAGTAGTGTAAAACCTTTTATCCAAAGACGGTGAAAGACTTCGAAATCCATCTTCGATGATTTTCGAATTGAGATACCTGCAAAACTCTGCTACAAATCTCTGTCCCTCTATTCTTCCGTGCAGCCATTGATTCGAAATTACATCCTTATTTCCTCTGTTACTTTTGATTACTTCTTCGGAAAATGGCATGAAAAATGAAACAACAGTTACAGCACCGGTAAGCCATTCTTCAGGGAGCATAAAATGTTCTCCTATAACAGACTGGTTTTTTAAGTTCCAAAACTCCTCGTCTTTAGATGAAGCAAATCCAAACAAAGGATTATCAAACAGCCTCATTCCGGAAAGCTCCGGAACAATGGCTTCTTTTTCATCAACAAAATTAGAATGAGATTTATTAAAAAAATCGTATGAAAGTTTCTCTATTTCTTCTTTATTCATTTCTTTGCTCCTTATAGTGGTGTATACTACCTGAAACACTTGCAAATATGGACGCTTTGACGTTACTCGCAGTGTTATATTAATATAGTTAGGCTACAGCATAAGTGTTAGTCCTACACCAACTTCATTTATGCGGATTCTCTCATTCAGTTTTGCTTTTGCCCTAAAAGATACACAGTGGCAGGGGTATATGTTATCTATTTTATTGCTTTCAAAAAATTCTATTGTCTTCAATAGTTGCTCATCTATATCAAACAGATGGAATCCTCCAATAATACCGGTAATTCTCGTATCACAGCAAACTCTTTTAGCATATTCGACAATATTACATATACCGCTGTGCGAGCATCCTGTTATAATAAACAATCCCTTTTCGTTTTTGTATACAATTGCCGAATCATCTGCAAGTCTGTCATCTTTCCATTCTCCATCATTGCTGTACATTCCTATTTTCTTCCGTTCTTCATAGTCATATATATTCGGTATTTCTCCTAAAAATACAATGTTGTCACTGATCTGCAACGGTGAAGACGTTAATTTTAACCTACACATACCTTTCATTTGCTCCGAATTAAACGGTGCACCAATATTATCTTTTTCATACATTTTACTGTTAAAACACAGCGGGTGCGCAACAACTGCTACATCTTTGAGATCTGTATGATCTGCCATATATCTTAATCCTCTTGTATGGTCATTATGGCCATGCGAAAATACAATTGTATCAACCAGCTTTAAATCAATATCCATTTTCTTTGCGTTTTGAATAAAAATATCCGAATACCCCAGATCAAAAAGTATCTTTGTTCCATTATCCTCTATATAGTAGCACACAGCCGGTTCTCCCAGAAAATATTCGTCAATATATGTATTATTGTCAACCAATACCTTTAATTTCATTTCAGTTATCTCCTTATCATGAAATTTTACACTGTTCTGAAAACTTTTCTGTCGGTACAATTATAAAGACGGTTCTTCTGAAACACTCTGCTGCCATCAAAAGAACCGTCATATTACCTATAACTATTTATATTGTGCGAAATATAATTATATCAGTCCACAATATATTCTTCGCCATATTTTAGTGCTCCTACACCTTTAAATAACACGTCTGAAACTAATATCCCAGTTACAGCAATTTTCCCTTTAAATACTTTGCCTTTTTTGCATACAAACTCAAACTCTGACGGTTTATTACTATTAAACAGGTCAAGCAGCGGTCCGTAATCTTCTATATCTTGCATTGAGCCTTCCCATTCTCTAAGGCCTTCCTGTTCCGATACTCTTATAAACCCTAAGGGAAATTTTACATTCTTGTTAGTTTCTGCATGCTTTGCACTTGTTACTATCTCTTCCAAAATTATCATGGTATTTTCCTCCTTGCTTAATTTGTGATTATTATATCACGGAAAATATTTGCATACAACATTGTATTTTAAAAACACCTCTTATTTTATTCGTTCCCATATGGATAATTCTTTGCAAATATCAACCATTAGAATATTAATGCCATGAATGTCCAAAAATGTACAATTGTTTGTTTTTGGACAGTTTTGTTTTATGCCATTTTCAGCGCATAACCAAATCTTTTGATATTTTTTGTACAATTTTCATACATCCTCTATGAAGAAAATTATAATTCAAATGTTCTTTGTCGCAATTTATACTACCGGCATATATCATTGAAATAATTATTTTGTTGAAATAACAAGCTTTTAAAATATTAAAATAAACTTTGGCACACAACTTGCTTATTATATAGGCAGATTTAGTTAATTAAATAACAATTTTAAAGAATGGGAGCGATATTGTGAACAATACAATTAAATTATTGCTAAAACAAGGAATCGGCGGTCCCTCGGAACCAATCGTCAAAGCAGGCGATACCGTCAAAAAAGGAACCCTTCTTGCCGTCCCGAAAGGTTTGGGCTCAAATCTGCATTCAAGTGTATACGGAACAATAGCAGAAATTACAGAAAATTGCATAACAATCCATGCAGATGATAACCAGCCCGATGAATTTGAAAAAATTTCTTGCAACGGCAGCATAGCTGACATAGTTAAAGAAGCAGGAATTATAGGAATGGGTGGAGCCGGTTTTCCCTCTAACGTAAAGCTGGAAACGGATTTAAGCGGAGGAGTGATAATTGCTAACGGTGTTGAATGTGAACCTCTTCTCAAACACAACATAAGGCAAATCACGGAAAATCCTGAGGTAATTTACAGAGGAATACTCTATGCCATGAAGGCTGCTAATGCTAAGAGAGGAATTTTAGCCATAAAGAGAAAAAATGCAGAAGCAGTCAATTCTTTCAAAGCAGTAATTAAGCCTCATGATAACATAGAAATCGCAGAACTGGAAGACCTGTACCCGATGGGAGAAGAACGTGCCATTGTAAGAGAAGTTTTAGGAGAATTGCTTAAAACTGATCAGTTGCCTTCAGCAGCAGGTGCAGTAATATTAAATGTCGAAACATTATCAAGAATTACGGAGGCTGTTGAATTGCACAAGCCTGTAGTTTCAAAAAATATTACTGTTGTAGGAAAACTTAAAAGCGGAAAAGATTCCAAAACTTTTTTAGATGTCCCCATAGGAGCCTCTGTATCATCTTTGATTGAAATGGCTGGAGGGATTGACGGTGAATTTGGAGAAATAATTATGGGCGGCCCGTTTACAGGTCATTCGACTACTCTTGATTCACCTATAACAAAAACCTCCGGCGGAATTATAGCTACAATGGAATTTCTAAAAGCAAAAGGAAAACTTGGATTGCTTGTATGTGCATGCGGAGCAAATGAAGACAGGCTGCGCGAAATAGCAGAAAAAATGAATGGAGATGTAGTTGCTGTGGAAAGATGCAAGCAAGCTGTTGAAAGCCGCGGCGCATTGAAGTGTGAAAACCCCGGCAATTGCCCAGGACAGGCAGAAAAAATAATGAAACTGAAAAAAGCCGGTGCCGAAAGCCTTCTTATCAGCAATTGCAGCGATTGTACAAATACAGTAATGTGTGTGGCTCCAAAATTGAAAATGCCTGTCTACCACTGCACCGACCATGTTATGAGAACAGTTGGGCACCGTCTCATAAGAAGATTGCCGTAAGTGAATATTTAAGGTTTACCCTTTTATATAAATATAAATCAGGAAGGAGACATATTATGTCAATTACTAAGGAACTGGCTGAACAGCTGAAAGATTCTCCGGCGGTTGTATGCTGCCGAACTACACAAGGAACTGCAATCAGCCCCTCTGATCTCGAAGATCCTAATATCTTCCCTGAAATGGAAGAATCCGGACTTATTACAATTACCGCCGACACTTTAAAAATCGGCCAGGTAATAGGCGCAACGCTTAAGCGTGATGTTGATGGTCTTACATCTCTGACCGCAGAAATGATGGAAGGCATAGTTGAAGCTAATAGTGCTTCAGAAGAAAAATCAATTACTGAAAAACCAATCAGTAAAGGAGGAAATGTCAAAGTGGATAAAGGTATGTTGCATATTGAAGCAGATCAAATTAACGGATTAAAATTGAGCCTTCCATTAGGTTCATTAGGAAGCAAATTTGAAAATTTTTCAGAATCTGCATGTGAACCTGAAAAAGTTGAAAATCAAGTGGTTGGAACTCTTGTAAAAAGAGAATTTTCTGTAAAGGAAGTTAAGCTGGGAGAAAAAACTTCTTTTGAGCACGGCATTCTCACCATAAGAAAAAATTTGGCTAAAGAAGCTGTAGCAGCCACTCCCCTTGTTAAAAAAATGGAAATAGATATTATAACTCCCGATAAAAGACATGTGTATTCTGATACAATAATGGATGTTACTCCTGTTGCAACAAAGGCTGAAGGAGATTTGGGAAGCGGAACTACACATATATTGAATGACATGGTATTTATGCTTACAGGAGTTGACGAGGCCGGAGTACAAATACATGAATTCGGTTCTTGTGAAGGCTATCTTGATGAAAAAATCACCTATGGAATGCCGGGATGCCCAGATCAAAATGATATTATAGTAAGAGCTCATGTAACTATTCAAGAACTTACGGGAATGGAAAGAAGAGGACCTTACGCTGCTCATAAAGCTTGTGACTTAGTTATTCAGGAAATAAGAGAAGTCCTTAAATCAACTCCTGCCTCCGAAGCAGTAAAGGTTGAAACATGCGAACAAGTAAAAAGGAACGGAAGACCAAGAGTTCTCCTGGTTAAGGAAATTATGGGACAAGGTGCAATGCATGACAATGTAATGCTTCCAACAGAGCCTGCAGGCGTAGCAGGAGGAAAACAGAACGTTGATTTAGGTAATGTACCTATAATCTTATCTGTAAATGAAGTTCGTGACGGAGGAATACACGCACTTACTTGTATAGGCCCTGCATCGAAAGAAGATACGAGACATTATTTCAGGGAACCTGTATTGGAAGCTCTGGCAGCCGATGAAGAGCTGGATCTTGTAGGAGTTGCATTCATAGGAAGCCCTCAGGTAAATGATGAAAAGATGTTTGTTTCAAAGAGATTAGGTGCATTGGCTGACACAATGAAAATAGATGGAGCAATTGTTACTACAGAAGGATTCGGAAACAACCATATAGACTTTACTCAAAACATAGAGGAAATAGGTAAACGCGGAATAAAGGTTGTTGGAATTACCTATGCTGCTTACCAGGGTCAGCTCGTTGTAGGAAATAAATACACAGATGCAATGATAGAAGTTAACAAGGATAAAGACGGTATGGAATCAGAAATACTGGGCCAGAACACCATTGACAAAAATGATGCTAAACGTGCAGTTGTAATGCTTAAAAACAGGATTGCAGGAGTTCCCATTGCACCTGCGGACAGAAAATGGAATCAGTCAGTTATAGATGAAAATCAAAGACTGGTTAATTCGATTCAGCTATGATTTCAGCAAAAGATGTATCTCTTACCCCGAAGCTTCTAACAGGTAAAATTGTAGACATTTCAGAAATGTGCGTAAAAATCGAGCTTAAAGGAAAAATGGGAATCGTAAATTTGCCGCTCAGGTGCATAATTACTGATAAACCCCTAGAGCTTGATGCAGAAGCAGAATTATATATAAGCTATATACGAGTTTTATAAAATAAAGGAGGAAAATATCATGAAACTTACCACAATAGAAGGAATGAAATCCGAAGTTTTCGCACCAACGACACCTGCTCCTGTTTGGACACCGCTAAAAAAGCCGCTGAGTGAATGCAAAGTAGGGTTTGCTACTGCAGGCGGAATTCATATGAAAACTCAAAAACCTTTCAACACTGCCGGTGACAATACATTTAGGGAAATACCTATAGACACACCGTCAAAAGAACTTATGGTTACTCACGGCGGGTTTGACAACAGCGATATAAACAAGGACGTTAATGCAATGCTTCCTATCGACAGACTTCACGAGCTTAAAAAAGAAGGATTTATCAAAGATCTCTCTCCAATACTGATAGGATTCATGGGCGGCGGCGGAAATGTCGAAAAATTCAGAAACGAAACAGGCCCTGCAATCGCAAAAAAATTTAAGGATGCAGGCGTTGACATAGTTCTTTTAACAGGCGGATGCGGTACCTGCCACCGCTCAGCAACCATCGTCCAAAGAGCAATTGAATCAGTTGGTATATCAACCATAATAATAGCAGCACTTCCGCCTATAGCTAAGCAGCAGGGTGCTCCCCGTATAGCGGCGGCACATGTGCCCATCGGCTCCAATGCAGGCGAACCGAATAACATAGAAATGCAGACTTCCATACTGAAAGATTCTCTGAATCTTGTAGCAACCATGAAGGAATTCGGCGAAATGAAAATGCTTCCTTACGAATACAGACACAACGTATAATACAAAATTTTGGCGCAGAGCCGGTCGGATTTTCCGGCTGTGCTCCGCGCTTTATTTTTATATGGGCATGCGTATTGAATATTGCGCATATAAGTCCCGGAAAGGTGAATTATGGGAATAGGTCCGTCAAGCAAAGAAACAACTCTTCATCATTTTAACGACCCGGTAACTGAAAGGCTTAGAAACGAACCCGGTATTGATTTTCCGGGCATAATTCTTCAGGGAACTCCGGAGGTATACGGAAACAAAAAATTTATTGCAGAAATGACCGGCTGCTGGTGTCAGGCAATGAGAGCTCACGGAGCAATAGTATCAATTGACAGCTGGGGCAACAGCCATGTAGACTTCACTTCTGTAATAGAAGCGATAGGGAAAAAAGGAATTCCTGTTGTGGGAATAAGCTTTGTGGGAAATCAAGCATCCTTTGTAGTTACAAATCAATACATGGATACAATCATAGATTTAAATAAAAACACCAGTGGAATTGAAACCTGCATTGTCGGTCAAAATACGACATCCTATGAAGACGCAATGAAGGCAGTTGAAATACTTAAGAATAAAATCTTTAGAAAATATAATTTCACTCCATGTAATTTTGATGAACCGATTTTACAAAGAAGACTAATTCAGCGGTGTTTTCAAATTGATGAGGTCCAATTTTCAACAAGCCGAAAATAGTAAATAACAAGCTTCTTATAAATAATGCAAAAATTCAAAACATTCTAAAAAAGCACCCTGAAATAAGGAGCATGAAAATTAACATAATCAATCCAGGAAAGGACAGCATCTTTACAAATGCAAATCTAGATTTTTCTCCTGTTGCTGTAAAAGTTTCAGGATGCCTCGGAGAGGGAACGACACATGCAGCATCTGGGATAACTGTCATGTTAACCGGAGCTGAAGCAAAAGAATTCGGCGGCTTTCAGGCATCAAACATCGGTTCTTCCGAAGGAAAACTTAAGGATCATGTTGTACGCAACAAATTCGGAACTCCCGATAGCTCCGATATTATACTTCACTTTGATTTTATCTTCAATGAAGGCCATGCAAGGACAAGAGAAGGAATCATTGCAGCACACATGGCAGCTGACGAGTTTATAGAGGATATCCGCAGCTGCCTCAAGTCTCTTAGCGCAGATACTGCTTACAAAAGCAAAGAATATTTTGACACACTCAAAATAAATTCACCTAGAATTGTCCTAGTTAAGCTTGTGTCCGGTCTCGGGTGCATGTATGAAACAGCAATATTTCCAGGCGAACCCGGAGGCTGCTTGAATTCCCGTTCAATTATGGATGTTTCAAACATGCCGCTGTTCGTCACCCCAAGCCAGTACAAGGACGGCGTCGTGCATTCACTGTGCTGAGCAGCATGATTTATACTTTCCTTATTCAGATATTTCTGATATAATATTAACAAATATCGTTGCATCAATTTTACCTGAACATCATAATGCGGCGGTTAGATCAGATTAATCTTGTAAGGAAGGAGGAAATAAATTGATAATCGAAAAAAGCATGTCCCTTAAAAGCACTCTGGAACAGCTGGACTATGAACTGCTTGCCTCAATAATAGATTGCATATATGAAGCCGTATGCGTAATCGACGAAAAAGGAACCGTGGTTATTTGGAATAAAAGTGCGGAAAAGCTTTACAACATAGATTATAATCAAATCTATGGAAAAAATATCCGTGAATTTTTCCCTAATGCCATAGTCGATACTGTAAGACTGACAAGAACAACTGCAGAAAATATTCAGCACTCTCCAAGAGAAAGCTCCCATATACTGGCAAGCTCCAAGCCCTTAGTTGTAAGGAATAAATTTATGGGAGCGGTATCCACAGACAGAGACTTCAATGAAGTCAAAAAACTATATTGCGATTTGGAAACCGCAAATAAGCGCCTGCTGTTTCTTGAAAATGAAGTTCGGCGACTGGAAGGCTCCTTTGGAAATATTATAGGTACCGATCCCAATCTTATTAAAAAAATAGAAATTGCAAGGCAAATCGCTCCTATTGACACCAGTGTAATGATAATCGGAGAAAGCGGAACCGGCAAAGAGGTATTTGCCAGAGGAATACATGAGGCAAGTGGCAGAAAAGGACATTTCGTTCCCGTAAATTGCAGTGCAATTCCGGGCGAACTTTTTGAAAGCGAGTTTTTTGGTTACTCTCCGGGTGCTTTTACGGGAGCAAGCAGAAAAGGAAAAGCCGGAATTCTTGAGCTGGCAAACGGTGGAACAATCTTCCTAGATGAAATAGGAGATCTCCCTCTCAATATGCAGGCAAAACTCTTAAGATTCCTGCAGGATAAGACACTCACGCGAGTAGGCGGAGAAAAAGCCGTTCAGTTAGATGTAAGAATAATTTCCGCAACTAACTTAAACCTGAAAGAGATGGTAAAAGAAAATAAATTCAGAGAAGATCTGTTTTACAGATTAAATGTAATAGAACTTTCTATTCCACCTCTAAGAGAAAGAAAAAATGACATTCCTTTGTTAATAGGCTTTTTTCTAAAGCTTTATTCAAAAAAACTTTGCAAAAAAATCAAGGGCGTGGAAAAAGAAGCCGCAGACATACTCAGAGAATATCCGTGGCCCGGTAATGTACGAGAGCTGATGAATGTAATTGAACAAATTGTAGCAATAAATACAGAGGGCTTCATAACGAAGGAACATCTGCCGGCATCTGTATTGGAAAAGCACGAAAATATCTCTGCAGCTTCCAAGAAATACCCTCTGGACCTGACAGCAGCTGTTAAGAAATTAGAAACAGAAAATATAAAAAAGGCTCTTATGGCAGCAAGCTATAACAAATCTAAAGCAGCAAAGCTTCTTAATATACCAAGAACGACTTTATATCATAAAATGGAAGAATATAAAATTGCAAATCAAAAATGAGCCGCTGAAAAATGTAATCAGTTAGATTACAAAATAAAAGTCCATAAAAAAACACTTCGAGCATTCAGACCCAATATTGCCCAGGAAGTGTTTTTTTATTTCTTTAAATTTTACAGTTTTCCTTCTGCCATAAACCTTGCATTGGTACCGTTAATATCAAAAAATTCCTTAGCTGCCGCTTCACCGATTCTATTCGGATGTGCTTTAATTGCCTCGATATGTTCCATTTCTTCTACATGCTGAAGTTTTCGGTTTCTCATAATAATATCACCGTGAACAACAGAAGTATCAACTTCACACCCTCTTGCACTATATACTAAATTTGGCACAATATTTCTCATTGGATATGTGTAAACCGGCTGCATTGACGGATGGTTCAAATTAACTGCAATAAAATCAGCTTCTTTTCCGATTTCCAATGATCCCACAATGTCACCCAAGCCAATAGCTCTCGCTCCTTCGATTGTCGCCATGCGAAGTGCTCTCCATGCGGGCATAACTTCCGGATTGCCATACTTAATTTTATTAAACAAGCATACATTTTTCATTTCATGAATAATGTTGTGACAGTTATTTCCCGGTGCCTGATCAGATCCAAGAGCCACATTTCCGCCGAAATTCTGGAATACTACACTTGGGCACACAATTCCATCGATAATACCTATGGATGCAGGATTGACAATCATTGAAGCTCCGCTTTTAGCAATAATTTCAGTCTCTTTATCAGTACAATCTGTAAGATGTACCGCGATAAGACTTTCATCTAAATATCCCATATCTGATAAAAACTGAGCAGGCCTTTTACCGTATCTTTTTTCAATCTGGTAGGTCTCACGATCACCCTGCTGCACATGCATATGGATTTTTGTTTTTCTTTCCTTTACAACTTTCTGAACTTTTAGCAACATTTCAGGGCTTACAAAATCTGCACCTTGCGGCCCAAAGAGAATTTTTATTCTCCCGCCGGCCTTGTTGTTCCATTTATCAAACAATTCTATATTTCTTGCCAGGAACTCTTCTCCCTGTGTATCATCGAATTCATAGAGTTCACCGGGCTTGTAGACTTTATACTTTGCAGCTCTGATGTTTTGAGTAATGTTTCCTCTTGCCCCAAGTTTCTCAATGAATGCACAAACATTATTCATGTTTGCTTCATAATCGCCTAAAGTTGTTGTTCCTGCCTTTACCGCTTCAATAATTGCAACTCTGCTTCCTGCATCACGCTCATCATCATTTACGGCATTATCGAACGGCTGAAGCCCATACATCATCCAGTTATTTGTGTCCTGTGCCAGACCCCTCATAACATTGCACGCTGTATGCATATGTCCATCGATCAATCCCGGGAGAACAACATGTTCTTCCAAATCGAGAACTTCATCAGCAGCATACTCTTGATTAACTTTGTTGATATCGATAAAATCACGGATTTTTCCACCATCAACAATCATTGCAGCTTCTTTCTTATATCCTACACCTTCACCTTCCATGGTATAGAAGTGAGGAGCCTTTACTATCATATCTACATGTTTCATTCTTTACCTCTTTAATTTTTATAGTTATGTTTAATTTAAGCTAAGCAATCGCTTCCTTCTTGCTTGAAATTTTTGCAAAGATAAACAGCAAACAAGCCAAAACTACTGCTGTTACAACTATACTCAAAACATATTGTCCTGTCAGTCCTCCGAATAAAAAACCGACTGCAGCAGAAGCTCCGACCGTTAGTCCATACGGCAGCTGAGTCTGTACGTGAACAATGTGATTACAAGATGCGCCGGTTGATGAAAGAACTGTAGTATCAGAGATTGGTGAACATTGATCTCCAAATAATCCGCCACCGATTACTGCTCCGACAATATAAGCATATGGCAGATTAAATGCAATTGCCATTGGAAATGCAATAGGCATCATAATTGACCATACACCCCATGATGATCCTGTTGCAAATGAAATTGCAGCTCCAAATACAAATACCATTACAGGTACCAGCCCCGGAGTCAGGTAGTTCTCAACGATTCCTGCCAGATAAACGCCAACTTCCATCTGACTTGTGATACTTCCAACTGACCAAGCGCATACCAAAATAAAAGGAACTGAAATCAGCTGCGCCATTCCATCAACAAAATGGTTAAATGCTTTATCAGGCTTAAATAATTTTGTTGCTACGCCTACTGCACCTGCGCCGATTCCTCCGCAGACAAAACCCATAGAAATTGCCAATGTGATATTACCATTTAAGAATGCTCCTTTAAACCCGTTTTCACCAATATTTCCTGTCCAGAAAATAGTTGCGAAAAGCGAAACAAATAAACAGATCATTGGAATAGCAAAATTCCACATAGAAGGTAAATATCCTTCTGGAAATTCTTCTTTTGTTTCCGGAACCAGCGGCTCAACACCGTCAGCAAGCAATTTGCCTTCTTTTCTTGCTCTCAATTCTTCCTTATGCATTGGCCCGATATTTAGTCCAAAAATTGCAACTATAAGAACTGTAATCATTGCAAAAAGTCCGTACATATTAAATGGAAGCATATGCAGCCAGATTGACCATTCATTTCCTTCAACATTACCTGCTGCGAGTTCGGCTGCAATCAATCCTACAATAAAAGGCCCATAACTTGAAATTGGTGAGAATGCAGCCAAATTACACCCCATCGAGTCCAGGATATATGCAAGTTTTGCTCTGGATACTTTTACTAAATCCGTAACCGGTCTCATAATTGTTCCAAGAATAAGACAAGGTTCCGTGTATGAGAAAATAAATGCAGAAAGCGCAGTAACTATTTGACCTTTCTTTGCATTATTAATTTTCTTCGTAATCGCTTTAGCAAAGGCTTTTGCAGAGCCAGTCACTCGCAGCATTGCAACCAATCCACCTGAAAGAGTTACAAGTAACAATAATCCTGCGTTCCACTCACTTGCAATTGAAGGGATGAAGAAGTCTCTAAAAATAGCAGCAAATCCTACAATCGGATTCCAACCGTTCAGCATTGTAGCACCAACCCATACGGCTACAAATAGTGATAAGATTGTTTGTTTTGTTTTTAATGCCAAAGCCACCGCAACAATCGGCGGGATAAGGCATAAAACTCCAAATGTTGTGTCCATGATTATATCTCCTTTTTTTATTTTTCAGGTATATAAACAGCATAATTCGTGCCAACATTAAAACCCCGGTAATTTCAATGTTTTTCTACAACATCAATTACCGGGGTCAATTTTTTTTAACTTATATTAGTCAAAATTCTTTGACTTTTTACTTTTTGTTTTTAATCCATATTTTAATATTTTATAACTCATCGACTGCTTTGAAATTTTCAACTTTCTTGCCGCTTCTGTAACATTGCGCGTAGAATCTAAAGCCATAACCAATTGCCTTTTTTCATATTCCTCTAATCTCTCCAAAAGACTCAAATTGTCATCTATATCCATCAGTTCACTATGTTCATCATGAAAATGGTTCAGCATATATGCAGGCAATTCTTCTAATGTAATCATCTCTGAACCAATAATGTTGAAAACACCCTCTATAATATTTTTAAGTTCTCTTACATTGCCGGGCCATTTATAATTCATAAAAATTTTCATAGCATCTTCAGAAATACCCATAACGTTTTTATTCATTTTTATATTATTGTGTCCAATAAAATAATTTACCATAACAGGTATATCTGCAATTCTATCTCGCAACGGTGGAATTTCTATAAAAACAGTGCTCAATCTGTAGTAAAGGTCTTCTCTCAATTTTTCTTCACGGATACATTTTCTCGGTTCCTGATTAAGTGCACTGAGAATTTTAACGTCAAAGGAAATGGACTCATTTCCACCAATTCGCCTTACTCTTTTTTCTTCAATAGCTTTTAATATTTTTGCCTGCATCCCTAAAGGCATAGAAATAATTTCATCCAGAAACAATGTACCGCCGTTGGCCAATTCAAAAAGCCCGGGCTTATCTTCCGCGCCTGTAAATGCACCCTTTTCCGTTCCAAACAATATACTTTCCAACAACGTCTCCGGAATAGCCGCACAGTTTTGTGAAACAAAACGTTTTGATGATTTGTTACCTGCTGTATGTATACTCTGCGCAATCATTTCTTTTCCTGTTCCCGTTTCACCATAAATCATTACCGGTGAATCAGTATTTGCAATCAATGGGATAATATTCTTAATTTCATTCATTTTTTTAGATGTTGTTACAATGTTATCGATACGATACATGGAATCTGTATCGTTATTTATACTTGGCAATACAATCTTCTTTCTCTCTACATCTACATGAACCCTGTCATCTATGCATCTTGAAAAATCAATAGCTCCAACTATCTTTCCGCCTTGATGTATAGGTATTGTGCTGCAGATATTAGTTATTGTGTCGCCATGAGGTGAAGTCAAATGCTCCACATGATCATATATAGGCTTTCCAGTTTCCAATACCCGCATAATAGTACTGTCTTCCTTTTTCATTTCCGGATGAATTTCCAGGATAGTTTTTCCGATGATTTCATCCAACCGAAGATTATACACATCTGTTCTAAAATTTGCATAATACTGAATGACACCTTTTTCATCTGTAATGATTATTCCATCGAAATAATTATAGATGTTTAGCATCTTTTCAATGTTAATATTGCTCATAGCTTCACCCCGCTAACCTGCCAATCTATATTAGAAAAGTATATCATAATTGACATGAAGAGGCAAACATTTCGATTGCTGTATATTAACGCATTGCTTCATTATGTGTGTCAATTACTCCATTTTAAGCTGGAAGCTTTCTTGCATTCAAATTTCAACCAATACCACTATCGCGCCTGCCTATTGTTTTTTTACTAAAAATCATTTTCGTGACGTTTGAAAAATTCATAATACATACGCACATTTTCCAACTCAGTCCATCGTTTTACTTCAACAGGCTTCTCATCAAGATCATATATTTTAGCTCCTCTCATGGATAGCAGGAATGGTGAATGTGTAGATATAATAAACTGGCATCCTAAAAACCGCTCGGAGTCCTCAATAAACTTAACTAGTTCTATCTGTCGTTTTGGAGAAAGACTGTTTTCGGGCTCGTCAAGTATATACAATCCGTTTTCACCTATTTTTTCAGTAAAATAGAAAAATGCACTTTCCCCATTAGAATACTCTCGAACATTATCCATCAATGTTTTTCTAACAAAACGAGACTGCGTTTTACTTCTTGAATAATTCACTTTTCGAAGCTGCTCATAATCTTCCATAGACTTCATCTGAAAATTAGAATATTTTGCATCCAAGTATTCCTCAAAAAGCCTTTCTCGCTTTTGATCAATTCCTTCATTGAGATTACGTATATTCAACATGTAATCAAACACATCATCACTGGTAATAATTCTGCTATTTGCAGGGATATCAGCTTCAACCTGTATATTGCACATATTGACATAATCAGGATAGAAATTGGATTTATTATAAATAGAATCTCGCTTAATACCTGTTTTTTCTGCTATAACATTCAATGCTGTAGATTTTCCCGATCCATTTCCGCCATATAAAATCGTAATAGGCTCAAAGTCAATTCTTTCAAGACCCTGCCTTGATAATATTTTAAATGGATAAAATGAATCATAGCACGTTCTCTTTATCTCCAAAAAAAAATCAAACTCTATTTCCTCATTTGGAAATGTAATAACACTTAAATAAACCATTATTATCTCCTTGCCGTAAATTTCTCCTTTCATAGAACATATTCAAAGAGTAACCGATTATAAAATAATATTCAACCTAATTTTTTGAAAGCATTTTTCCATTAATTCTATTTTCTTCATAATAACGATAAATATATAAAGAATAACGATAAATAATTATTGTAATTCATTTAAACCTATGTTATACTGATCCAGTCAAATATAAGAAAGGAACTATTTCTCATGAAAAAAGATTTCAAAGTTTTTTATCATTTCAAAGTTATTGCCGGCGTTTTTCAAAAAGCCGCTGAGATTAAAGAAGATAATGACCTGGTATTTTAAGGAGGCGCAATATGATTGTTGTAAACTTAGATGTTATGATGGCTAGGAGAAAAATATCATTGACGGAGCTGTCGGAAAAATTGGGTATGACGATGGCAAATGTTTCAAATTTCAAAAACCAGCGGGCTAGAGCTTTTCGCTTTACCACACTTGACGCACTGTGCAGAATTTTAGACTGCCAGCCCGGCGATATTTTAGAATATAGAAAGGATAATGAAAATGAAGAAAATAATTAAAATAGCAGGAATTGTAGTTGGATCAATATTGGGTGTTGCCGTAATTATGTTTGCAATTATGCTTCTCAGAGGCCCCAGTGATGTGGTGGTTCTCACTGACGAGCAAGTTGCTGAACAAAATGCCGAGCAAACAAAACTTTATTCCGATGTAGATTTATCGGGTTTTGATACTATTACCGTTACTGGAGAAAAAGTAACTTCTGATTTTTTCAAGGATTACAAAGTAACAATGATTAACCTGTGGACAACAAATTGCAGTCCATGCATCGCTGAGATGCCTGATATTGCAAAGCTTTATGATGACAGACCAGAAGGAAGTAATATTATTTCCATATGCGTAGATACAGTAGACGATAAGAAAGCTGTTAAATTTGCTTCAGAGGTTATGGAAGATGCAGGCGCAAATTTTATGACGCTTGTTCCAGATGAAACATTGCAAACGGCACTGACAAATCAAGCTAATATTTTTCCCACTACTATATTTGTAGATTGCAACGGAAAAATTGTTGGTACTCCCCATTTTGGAGGCAGAACTGGAGAAGACTACAGACAAGCAATCCTTGACAGAATTGCACTTATAGACGAAACAGCATCAATACAATAGGGTACAAATATGAAAGCATCACATAATACACAACCATATATCAAATATATCATTCTCGTGTTGGCGCTGGCATTTATCGGCATTGGCCTAATGCGAGAAGAACAATTTGTAGTACTAAAAAAGGCAGTCAACATTTGCCTTGAGTGCATAGGGATAGGCTAATGAAAAGTAAAACAAACAAAAGACATATTATACAGCTTATTGCTGCTATTATTATAAACGGGTATGCCGCAGGATTTGTAAAAGGAAAAATTTTCACCGGCAAGACAAAGCTTATTTGCGTCCCGGTACTTAATTGTTACTCCTGCCCCGGCGCGCTGGGTTCCTGCCCCATAGGAGGATTACAGGCGGTATTGGGCGATCGTAGCTTCAAGTTCTCGTTTTATATTCTCGGCTTCATTATGCTGTTTGGCATTCTGTGTGGCCGCCTTATCTGCGGGTTTTTATGCCCGTTTGGATTCGTACAGGACTTGCTTTACAAAATCAGAAGACCAAAGTTTACAGTTCCAAAAAATATTGACAAGCCCTTGCGTTATTTGAAATATTTTGTTTTAATAGTATTTGTTATTGCTTTACCGCTAATTATTACCAACCAATACGGTATGGGGAATCCTTACTTTTGTAAGCTGATTTGTCCTGCCGGGACGTTAGAGGGCGGCATTCCGCTTTTGGCAATGAACGAAGAATTAAAAAACACCATAGGTGCATTATTTTTTTGGAAACTTGGCGTATTGCTTGCGATTATAATTTTTTCCATTATTACATATCGCCCGTTTTGCAAATATCTCTGCCCTCTCGGTGCACTATACGCATTATTTAACAAATTTAGTTTTTATCAAATGGATGTTGATAAAACAAAATGTACCGGATGCAAAATATGTGAGAGAAACTGCAAAATGAACGTAGAAATTACTAAAAACATCAACAGCACAGAGTGCATACGATGCAGCGAATGTAAAAATATATGCCCCCATAACGCAATTTCAAGTGGCTTCAAAAAATGACCTACTACAAGGTAATAAAAAACATATTCGGAGGAAGATTAAATGGCTTTTAATAAAATTGATATAAAAAGCTGGGAGCGCGCTGACGCTTTCAAGCATTACTCAACTGATGTCCCATGCACATACAGCATGTGTGTCAACCTTGATATAACCAAGCTGCTAAAACAGATAAAGGGGAAAAAACTAAAAATCTTCCCCGTAATACTTTATGGAATCTCTTATATTGTGAATCGTCATAGTGAATTTCGCATGGCAAAAGACAGCAACGGCAATATCGGATGGTATGATAAAACCAATCCCTGCTTCACTGTATTTCATGATAAAACAGAGAAAATCAGCGAAGTCTGGACAGAATACGAAGAAAATTTCGAACTTTTTTATAATAGCTACCTTAGCGATATGAAAACATATGGCAATGAAAGAGCAGACGTTTCAAAGCCTGCAAATGGAAATAACCTGTTCAATGTTTCTTGTATTCCATGGGTTTCATTTACCGGGTTTAATCTAAATTTACAAAATGGATATGACTTCTTCCCGCCCATCTTTACAATCGGAAAATATTTTTCCGAGAACGAAAAAGTTGTGCTCCCACTATCAATTCAAGTACACCATGCTGTTTGCGACGGGTTCCATTTAGCGAGATTTATAAATGAACTGCAAGATTGGGCGAACGAATTTATATAGTAGTATAATAAATAACAGCATTCATTTTTGAAAGCTGTTATTTGTTACAAAATATTGTGCTGATATAATTATATAATTCAAATTGTTTTTCGAAACCTTTTATAGGCTGCTTAAATATCCATCTACAATTGAAGCCAGTTTTTTTGATATTGGATAGTTACCGGAACATAAAGCCCAATTATATATAACCCCTCTTCCTACTATTAACAGCTCATCTGTTATTTGATCTGCACTTTTTGATTTTGACAGCTGCCCAGTTTCCTGCCCGCTTACAATTAAATCATGTAATCCTCTCGGCAAAGCCCTATCTTTGGATAAGAAAAACATACTTCCATTATCCATTTGTGCCTTGTAAATATTTCTTATAACATCTATTCCTGTATATTCTGCATAGGCTGCTTGTTCGCATAAATACAAAACAATAGCTTTTTTAATATTAGATTTATCTATTCTTTTAATAACATCTGTCTCGAAAAAAACATCTGTTCTTTCATAAGCGGCTATAACAATTCCAGATTTGCTTATAAAATGATGGTAAAATGCCCCTACAGATACACCGGCATTCTTGCAAATTTCCTTAATACTTATATCATCATAGTTTTTTTGCTTCATTAATTTTAACGCTTCATCTAAAATTCTATTCTTTGTATTTTCAGCCTGCAATGTCCTAGACGTTTTTTCTTTCATATACAATCTCCTTTAGTTGTTTCTTTACTAGACTAATATATAATAAAAAAACATTTTTTTCAATTGTCAAAAAATAAATTATTGACATTTGTTAAAAATTTATATATATTATATTTAAGATAACCGGTTCGGCGAATTCGTTATCTTAAATATATAAAAAATAAAGGGAGGAACAATATGAAATATTTTGAGCTTTTTGAACCCACTAAAATTGGTAATGTTGTGCTGAAAAACAAATTATCAATGGCACCGATGGGACCTGTTGGATATGCAGATGCATTTGGTGCATTTAATCAAAGAATCCAAGATTATTATGTTGAAAGAGCAAAAGGCGGAATTGGACTGATTATTACAGGTATTTGCAGCGTGGATATTAATATAGAAGGTTTATCAAAACCTGGACTGCCCTGCCCAACACAAACACCATTGGCTTTTATTCATGCTGCGTATCAGATGAACGAACGTGTTCACGCATACGGCACAAAAATATTTATTCAATTGACAGGCGGATTGGGAAGAAGTGCATTACCTGGGTTTGTAAGCAAATGTATTGCTCCTTCGGAAAATGAAAATCGCTTTGATCCTAAGATAATTCATAGGGAAATGACAAAAGAAGAAATAAAAAATTTGATTCAAAAATTTGTAATGGCAGCAGTTATTTCTAAAAAATCGGGTTTTGACGGAGTTGAAATTCATGCAGTTCATGAAGGATATCTTTTGGATCAGTTTGCAATTCCTATTTTTAATAAGAGAACCGATGAATATGGAGGATCATTAGAAAATAGATTAAGATTAGCAACAGATATTGTAAAAGGAATCAAAGCAGCTTGCGGAAAGAATTTTCCAGTTTCATTGAGGTACAGTCTTAAAAGCTGTATGAAGGGTCTTCGCCAAGGCGGTCTTCCAGGTGAAGAATATGAAGAAGCCGGCAGAGATATTGAAGAAGGAATTGAAGCTGCTAAAATTTTAGTAGAAGCAGGATATGACGCACTTAATGTTGATGCAGGTACATACGATTCTTGGTACTGGAATCATCCGCCGATGTATTTTGAAGAAGGAATGTATCGTGAATTTGGAGAAATACTTAAAAAGCATATAAATGTTCCGATTATTTTAGCAGGAAGAATGGAAAACCCTGAGCTTGCTGTTGAAGCACTAAAAACAAGCTGCGATATTATTGGTCTGGGCAGACAATTATTAACAGATCCTTATTATCCGGAAAAAATTCGTACAGGAAGACTGGATGAAATAAGACCGTGCCTTGGCTGCCACGAGGGATGTCTTGGAAGAATAGGACACGGTCCGGTTAGTTGTGCGGTTAATCCTGCTTGCGGTCGAGAAAAAATTTACGGTCTTGTTCCAGCACATAAAATAAAGAAATTTTTAGTAATAGGCGGTGGCCCCAGCGGTATGGAATCGGCCAGAGTTCTAGCTGAAAGAGGTCATAAGGTAATTCTTTGCGAGAAAAGCGGTGAGCTTGGAGGCAATCTTATTCCGGGAAGTGTTCCCCACTTTAAGCGTTATGACAGAGCTTTAATCAACTGGTATAAAAAACAATTGGAACTGTTGAATGTCGAAGTGAATTTGAATTGTAATGTTACAGAAGATACAATATCTTCTTATGGAGCAGATGAAGTTATTGTAGCAACCGGTTCTACTCCTGTTGTAATACCTTTCGGAGGTAATGGCAAAGCAGTATTGGCTAATGAAGTATTATTGGGCAAAGCAAAAACCGGAAAGGATATTGCAATTATAGGTGGTGGACTTGTAGGATGTGAAACAGGATTATGGCTTGCACAGCAAGGAGCAAATGTTACAATAATTGAAGTTGCACCTGAAATACTCGGAGGTGCCAATGCATTGCCTCACATGAATCATTTCATGCTGGAAGATCTGCTGAAATTCCACAAAGTAACTGTGCTTGAAAGTACAAAGGTTGTATCCGTTGATAATGGATCAGTTACTTATGAGAATGCAGATGGAACTAAAAGCATTTCGGTTGATACTGTTATTTCAGCTGTCGGCTATAAAGAAAACAATGGTTTATTTGAAAGTTTGAAAAATACTGATTTAATTGTACACAACATAGGCGACTCTCAAAAGGTTCACAATATTATGTATTCTATTTGGAATGCATATGAACTTGCCAAAGAGTTATAAAATTTAAAATTAAGAAGCCATCTCAAAATTGATGAGATGGCTTTTTAGTTTGTAGGGCTTAAATTCTATAACACGTAGATAACAATTTCTTATAAACTTCTTATCCTTCCTATCACTAATACATTACATTTTCATATAATGGAAGTAATTAATGGCGTTAATTATTGGCAAATCTCACTATTCAAATAGGTGGTAAAATAATGACTACAGAAGAATCACATTTAGCATATAAAATATCTTTACAGAGTATGATTATAAATCTATTACTATTTGTTTTTAAAGGCTTGTTTGGATTCTTAATTTCTTCCACAAGTTTGATTTGTGATGCAATTCATTCGCTAACTGATATTTTCAGTACATTTGTCGTTTTACTTGGAATAAAATTTTCTAATAAACCCGCTGATAAAAGTCACCCCTATGGACATGAAAAAATTGAATGCATAATAGCATTTTTATTAGGAATTATGCTTTTTGTAATTGGAGGCAGGATTGGATGGGATGGATTTCAAAAGTTGCTTCATCCTGTGGAAACACTTAAACAGAATTTGTTGCTCAATACATCCGCTATTATTATAGCTGCAATTTCTATAGGGACCAAAGAATGGATGTATCACTTTACCATAAAATGCGCCCAAAAAATAAATTCATCTTCAATGGTGGCTGACGCTTGGCACCACAGAACTGATGCCTTATCATCTGTAGGCAGCTTAATTGGAATTATAGGAATTCGTTTAGGCTATCCTGCGGTAGATGCAATTGCCTGCCTAATTATTTCTCTTTTTATATTTAAAGCTGCTTTTGAAATCTGTGTAGATGCTTGTAAAAAGGTAATAGATACTTCGTGCTCTTCTGAAATAATATCTACAATAGAGGAGATTATTAACATCAATAAAGAGGTATTGGCTATTGATGTTATTAAGACACGTCAATATGGTTCAAAAATATATGTTGATTTGGAAATAACGTTAAACAAAGATACTAGCTTTGTGCATTCCCATAATGTTGCCCATTCCATTCATAACGAAATCGAGAAAAATATTGCTGGAGTTAAACACTGCATGATTCATGTAAACCCATCAAAACTTATCAATCATCACCATATATAATTTGGTATTAATTAATCGTATGCATGTACTTCTCTGCTTCATACCACGGCACAGTATAAGAAGTTCCCTTTGTACAAAAAACAGACGTTGATGTATTCTCTACATCTCTTTCTTTGTCATATCCTATTTTATTTATTACTTCAATTGAATTTTCGCACAAGTCATATCCATCATACATTAGGCTCATGCTTCCTGTACCCTTAGTAAATGACATTAGCTCTATACTGTAATCCATAAAAGATTCCACAGGCCCTCTTCCTTTTATATAAACATTTCCACAATTAAGAACTGGTGGTTCACAATTGCCCCTTAATTTGTGTATATCAGACATAATTTTTCCCATATAAGTTTCTTCAGCATAAATCTCAAAACTGTAAAATGGCTCTAATAAAATAGATTCTGCTTTTTCTAAACCTTGCCTTATTGCTCTATAGGTAGCTTCTCTAAAATCGCCGCCCTCAGTATGTTTAATATGAGAACGTCCATCCATTAAAATTATTTTTATGTCCGTTATTGGAGAACCGGTCAGCACTCCTTTATGGACTCTTTCAAATGTATGATTCTCTATTGTATTTTGATAATTTAGAATCAAGTTGTCAACGTGGCACTGACTCTCATAGGTGATTCCACTGCCGCGGGCAGTTGGTACCAGATCTAGCTGCACTTCTGCATAATGGCGAAGTGGTTCAAAATGCCCATACCCCGTTACCGCTGATAATATTGTTTCTCTGTATTCAACCTGCGGTTTTTCAAAACCAACTGATATCCCAAACCTAGACTTCATAACATTTTCTAATATCTCAAGCTGAATCCTTCCCATTATACTAATTAATATATCTTCCGTTTCCTCTCTATAGGTAACTGATAACGCCGGATCTTCAGATTCTAATATTCGCAGTTTTTCCATCAATATTGTTACATCTGTTTTATCTAATATGTTTACCTTCGACTTAAGAGCTGCAGTCAAGTGAAAATTACTAGCTTGCTCTATTATTGTTTCACCTGAAATTATCATCGTACCACATACAGGAGATTTGAAGCCTACAACAGCAAATACGTCTCCTGCTGATATTTCATTTTTAGTTTCATATTTTTTACCATTATATACTCTTATTTCATTTACTTTTTCAGATGAAGCTTGGCCATCTTTTATGAATGTAAATTCATCCTTAATGCGCAATTTCCCTGATAGCGCCTTTATAAAAGTAAGTCGTATTCCCTTATCATCATGGCGTATCTTATAGACCTTTCCAACAAAATTGTTGTCTTCTTTCTCTTGATATTCAGTTTTAGTCAGCTTAGAAAATACTTCTAAAAAATTATCTATTCCAATCCCCTTTAAGGCAGAGCCTGCCATTAGAGGAAAGCAAATTCTCTTTTTTATTATATTGATAGCAGCTACTATTAAGTCTTCTGAATTATAATTTTCTTGCAAATAAGATTCTAAAAAATTATCGTCTCTGTCTGCTACAAATTCAGCGGTGCATTGATTATTTATATCCTTAACTGAATTAAGATATAGTATATCACAAGTAAGCTTGTCTTTAATGTCAGCTATTATTCCTTGCAGATTAAAACTATCTATATCAGCTTTATTAATAAAAATAAAAGTAGGAATATTGTATGAATTTAATAAGTTAAATAATGTCGTAGTGTGAGCTTGAACGCCCGAGCTCCCGCTTATTATTAAAATTGCGTAATCAAGGGCAGACATAGATCGTTCAGTCTCTGCCGAGAAATCCATATGTCCGGGGGTATCTATGATATAATAGGTATCATTATTAAATTGAAAAATACCTTGATCAGAAAAAATCGTAATTCCCCTGCTCTGTTCTATTTCGTCGGTATCCATGCTTGAAGTTTTATGATCAACTCTTCCTAAATTTCGTATACTGCCTGTATTATAAAGAAGTTGTTCTGTGAAAGTAGTCTTCCCTGCATCCACATGAGCAAAAATCCCTATTGTTTTTTTCATAGTAACTCCTTTTTTCATCTGATATATCATTTTACAACATGTTTATAAACAATTCAATTTAATTCTAGCCCCAATTCAACTCAAAAAGATGACTCCTGTTGAACACAGAAATCATCTTTTTTATTATGCCTAGACTTTTTAAAATGTTATTGACAAAAGACGCGTTTTATTCCTACAGCAAACAGTTTTCATTATTTACACTATCTGCAATAAGAAAGTATCTAACGGCTGTTGACAAATTTGTATCCTTTTTATAAAAGTTATATAATTATTTTATAACTCTCATTGCTTTTGCTATTTTCTCAATATTGTCAATGCAATAGTCTAATTGTTGCTTCGTATGATTTGCCGTTATAATACAGCGTACGCGAGCTTTTCCTTTTGGTACTACGGGGAAAACAATAGATGACGCTAAAATATTACATTCCTTAAGTTTTTGGCTAAAGTTTTTTGCCTTTTCCTCATCACCAATCATTATTGGAATAATAGGAGTTTTGCTATTACCAATATTAATTCCTCGTTTAGTTAACCCATCTTTAAAATAATTTGTATTTTCCCATAGTATATTATTAATATCCTCTGATTTTTCAAGTAGTTCTATTACCTTAATTGATGCAGCTATTGCACTTGCCGGAATAGAAGTACTAAATAAAATTGGTCTTGAGTTTCTCTCAAGCCAGTTTTTCATTAAATTTGATCCAACAATATACCCACCTACAGCAGGAATCGCCTTAGATAATGTTCCTACTGTAAAATCAATTTTACCGGTTAAGCCAAAGTGATCAGCGACACCTCGACCTTTCTTCCCCAAAATTCCCGTACCATGAGCATCATCAACATAAAGTAAAGAGTCATATTTTTCCGCTAAAAATGTCATGTCCTGTAATGGAGCAATATCACCATCCATACTAAATACAGAATCTGTTGCAATTAAAACATTTTTATATTTTGCACGATTTTCTTTTAACTTTTTTTCTAAGTCTTCCATATCCATATGGCGTATTATTATTTTATTTGCCTTGCTAAACCTAGTTCCATCAATAATACTAGCGTGATTAAGTTCATCGGATATAATCAAATCACCCTCACCAGCAATTATTGGTATGGAGCCCAAATTTACTGTAAATCCCGATTGAAAAACCAGTGCTGCTTCTTCGTTTTTAAATTTTGCCAATTTTAGCTCTAATTCTTCGTATAAGTCTGTATTTCCTATAATATTTCTTGCTGAGGATGCACCAACACCGTATTTTTCGATTGCTTGAATAGCTGCTGCTTTTACCTCAGGATGATCAACCAATCCTAAATAATTATTTGAACTTAAGTTAATCGTTTTTTTACCGTCCAACACAATTTCTGCACCATTTGCACTTTGAAGAACTGGCAACGGCTTATACATCCCTTTCGCTTTGCTTTCCTCAATTTCTTTCAAAAATAATTTTTGGCTAAACATTTATATAATTTACCTCCGTATATATAACGAGCATTTATTTGCTGTATTTATTAAATATCTCGTTATCTGGATATAGTGCAATTTTACCACTATTACCTTTTTGCATCAAATCAAATGCTTCTTCGAAATCTTCAAGTTTAAATCTATGAGTAACTGCTGGCATAATATTAAAGTCTTTAGATTCTAGTATTCCTTTAACTTGGTACCATGTCTCAAACAGCCGTCTCCCAACAATCCCTTTTATTGTAATGCCCTTAAAAATTACATCATTTGCAATATCCAGTGATATTTCTTCACTTGCTAATCCTAAAAGGGAAATTCTGCCGCCAGGTTTTACATACTTTAATGCTTGTTTTAGTGCAATTGGATTGCCTGACATCTCTGCAACAATATCTACACCTTGTCCATCAGTAACTTCTTTTATAGCTTTTATTGGATCATCTTTAAGCGGGTTAATAACTATATCTGCACCAAGCTTGTAAGCTAACTTAGCTCGATATTCGTTTGGCTCCACAGCAATTAGTGTTTTAACTCCAGCTACTTTTGCTACAGGAATTGCTAATGCTCCTACAGGGCCACATCCTACAATAGAAATTGATTTTCCTACTGTATCTCCAGATAAAATCGTGTGTACCGCATTGCCAAGAGGTTCTTGAATTGCTAAATATGCAGGATCCACATCTAATGTATTTTTCCATGCGCTTGCTTCAGGTATTGCAACATATTCGGCAAAAACGCCATTAACATTAATCCCTAGTATGACAGTGTTGGGACAAATATGCGCTTGGTTTGTCCTGCATTGTTCACAATGCCCACACACAAAATGAGTTTCCGAGGATACAATATCACCTACATTCAACGTTGTAACATCAGAACCCAGCTCAACAACTTCTCCTGAGAATTCATGCCCGATAGTAACAGGCGGATTCACTTTACTTTGTGACCATTTATCCCACTGATATATGTGCAAATCAGACCCACAAATTGATGCTGCATGTACTTTTACTAAAACTTCTTTAGGCCCTATTTTAGGAATATCTACCTCCTTCAATTCTGCTCCAGGTGCAGCCTTTGTCTTAACAATAGCTTTCATTTTTCCTTTCATTTTTTTCAACTCCTATTTTATTTACATTATTTTTTTTATTTACATAATTCTTTTTTCGAATTTACTTTTGACGGTTTGCCGTCCTCTCCAATATATTTTAAGTCCCAACTAGTTAGAGCTGCAAACAGCATTACAAGCACTAATATCCATCCGTGAAAAGCTAAATACCAAATTTCCCCCGGTGTTACACTTGTTAAAAAAGGATATTTATCCAACATACCATTTACTACTGTAGTCGCTAAAAGTACTCCACCGCTCCAAGGTAGAATAAATCCTCCTGCTGCAGTAATCGCATCTAACATATTAGCTCTACGATAGGGATGTATATTAAATCTTTTACCAATGCTTTTTACAAATGGTGCAGCTGTAATCTCTGCGGCCGCATTAACGCTCATCAATGCATTTAGAATAGAAACTATAGTCCAAATTGCCAACTCTGCCTTTTTAACTGAACTTCCCACTTTCTTTAATATAGCTTCTTCCATTAATCTCATAAGGTTTCCTGCAGTTATTAAATAGCCACATGACATGATTAATAATAACAGCACACACATATGCAAGTAACCACTAACACCATCAACTACAGCCCCAACTAATGTTCCATTTGAAACATCGAACCACAGGATGTCTTCCATTGTACCAAAACCTGCAACCAATATAATAATTATTGCAGTGACGATTCCCCACGAAATTGAAACAATAAGGTTTTTTCCGCGGAAAGCCAACAATAGTACAAGTGCAAAAGGAAATAGTAATAAAAGTCCTTTTGGATTAATATATTCATTAATCATTTCTAATGAATTAGCGTCTGCAATAACCCCTGTTTTAGAGCTGCCAAATATAAAAAACAAAATTATTGCAAAAAAAGCTGCTACAATAGAATATTTAAACCTAGTTCGAACAACGCCCATAATATCTGTATCTTGCGTTGCAGCTGAAATAATAGTCGTATCTGATACAGGTGCGAGATTGTCTCCAAATGCTGAACCACTTAATATAGCGCCAAGAAGAACTAAAGGATGTGAACCCATTAAAACACCTGCCGGATACATTAACATAGTGAACGCAACTAAAGTACCATATCCAGTACCTACAGCTGTTCCAAATAACGCTGCTAATATAAATGTTAATACGGTAAAAACAGACCCACTTACTCCTGTTGAAACGCCTGCCCATACCAATCCATCTACCAAGCCACCCACTTGTAACACCGCTGCAAAAATTCCAGCCCAAAACCATGCAATAATGGCTACAGCTGCAACTGACTGAGTCATTCCTTCAGTAACAGCCTTTAAATATTTTTCGGCAGAACTTTTACAAATAAGCAATCCTAAGCCTAAACCAATTACAGCTCCAATTATTAAACTCTGTTCATTAGCAATATTCTTAAAACTACAAACGATTGCCCATACGATGAAAAATAACATTGGGATAGCTGATCCAACGGGACCAAATCTAAATTCTAAATTTGTTATCTTTCTTCCGTCGTCATACATAATATTACCATTACTCTCCATTATGTTTCCTCCATATTATTAAAATGTTGATATACTACGTAGATATCTTATTGCATTTCAATTATATCAACCACTTAGTTTTTTTCAATCTACTATATTAACCTTATTCTATCTAAATCACTCTAATCCATGGTATGTTATTGTAATTCAGCTTAAACTTCTTACATAAATAAAACTATATGTACCTTGGAAATTCAATATTTAACAAAACAAAGACACCCTGAGGTGTCTTTATTTGATGGTCTATAAAAATACTGAACTTATTTTAAATAATCGCTTACATTTCCTCTGTATTCTACAAATTTTTTTGAATCAGAAATATATCTTACATTTACGTTACTTTCTGCGCAGTTATTTTTTAGTATGTAATCCTTATCACCGTTAACAATTGCAGTAATTGCTCTTACAATGTGAGATTTGAATTTTTCATATCTTTCTTGTAATGTAAGTAAGCTGTGTTCTGAATATAAATTACATGTAATTTGGAGTTCAAATTTACAATTTTCTTTAATCCATCTTCCTTCCACTTCGTCTCTGCACTTGCTAAGTCTATCTTTGTCTATTTGGTTGCCTATAAATAAAATTCTTTGTCCAGTATAATCCGAATGAGTCAGCGTATATACTCTGTCAGCCATATTTTCATATTCAGCATTAAGCTGATAATCTACTGTCAGTTTGGTAAGCATTTACTAAGCCTCGTCTGATACAGCTTCATTGCAAAGAATGCTCCTATGGCTCCGGCTCCATAAACTGATACAGCGCTTATAACCACGGCTACAGTTCCTCCAAAGCTATACAAGGAACTTTTTATGAAGAAGGTTGTCATTATAAAGGTTGCAATAATTCCGCATACTGAATAAATAGGTGCAAAAATTGCAATCTTAGTATCAGATTTAAAATCTCTAAGGATAATACTAATAATTATATCAGCCACAATTCCTCCTGCTGCTATTGAGATTGTTGCAAAGATTGACATTCTTGCCATCATGAAGCCATACGCAACCGCAAACAAAGATACTGCTACCGGTTTTCTTACTTTGTACAACATCATTGCTATGATAAAACTAAAGAACGGTGCATTGATAACACCTCGGGAAAACGGAAGAATTTTATGGAATACTCCAACAACTTTTCCCAAAACCACAGCAATCGCTACACACATTGCAATTGTAGCTAAATCTTTTACATTTAACATTTTATATTTCATTTACGCCTCCTGATAATAGACAATATGGGTCTTCTTCCAACCAGTCTCCGGTATTGCTGAAAGCTCTTGCTCTACAGCCTCCACAGATATTTATATATTGGCAATGACCGCATTGTCCTTTATAGTTTTTATAATCTCTTAATTTATTAAAAATTTCATTGTTTTCCCAAATATAATCAAATGTATCTTCTCTTATGCTTGCAACCTTTACCGGTGCATAGGGGCATATATGCACGTCTCCGTTAGGCAGTATTGAGCAGTAACTTACACCTGCAATACATCCTCTGGTAGTATTTTTTAATGACTCAATACCCCTTAACAATGATTCAACCTTATATTGGGGGGCACATGTAGGTTTAACCAGCATGTCAAGCTCTAAATCCTTATCAATAATTCTATTGATTGCTTTTTTGTATTCTTTAATATCCAACGAAGCTTCCTTTATATTTTTACCTCTTCCTGTGTCAACCAAAAATAACATGTGACTTGATGCAGCTCCTAAATTTGAAGCAAAATCCGCAATATTTTCTATTTCTTCTAAATTCTGTTTTGTAACAGTACAGTTTAATTGAACTCTTATCCCTGCTTCTACACAATTATTTACACCTTCTATAGCTTTTTGGAAAGCTGTGTTGGAACCTCTAAACCTATTGTGTTTTTCAGGGTCTAAACTGTCTATGCTTATTGCAATGGCGCTTAAGCCGCTACCTTTAAGTTTTTCTGCCTTTTCTTTGTCAATAAGAGTTCCGTTGCTGCCCATAAGTATAGTCATGCCTATGGACTTGGCATAGCTTATAAGTTCAAATATATCATCTCTTATCATTGGTTCTCCACCGCTTAAAACTATAACTTTCATTCCGGCTTTAACCATTTGGTCCAAGAGTTTTTTTCCTTCATCAGTCGATAGTTCATCATCCATCTTTTCCGGTCCTGATTCCCTGTAACAATGCTTGCAATATAAATTACACTTTTTTGTTGTATTCCAGGATATATGATTCATGTAATCCTCCTTTTATAGTTATAAATAAGTTTGTCCTTAACATGTTTTAACAGCATAATTCACCTTCTAACCAATATTACTATTTATAACTGTGTAGGCCTGGTAGCAATACATTTACACCTATAAAAGTAAATATTACGCATATAAATCCGATTACTGCAAACCATGCTGCAAGTTTTCCCTTCCAGTTTCTGTTAAATCTAAGATGCAGATATACTGAATATATTAGCCAAGTTATCAGTGACCATGTTTCTTTAGGGTCCCATGCCCAGAATCTTGACCAAGCATATTTTGCCCAAATAGCACCGGAGACTATTACAACTGTCAACATCATATATCCAAATGCAATAACTCTGTAGCTTAAGTGATCACAAGCTTCTTCATCAGGCAAAATTTTACTTTTTACACTTTTCATATTTTTACTGCTAATTAAATACATAATGGACAAACCACATGCAACTGCAAAGGAGCCATAAGAAATAATTGCAGATCCTACGTGGAATGAAAGCCAATTACTTTGAAGAGCAGGCATTAAGGGTTTTATTTCTTTTGGAAGAACAGATGCATATCCCATCATTAAAAATGCAAGTGGCATTACAAATGCACCAACTGACGTAAATTTATAGTAAAAATGAATAATCAAATAGCATAAAACTATGCCCCATGTAAAACTGCTTGCAAATTCAAACTGATTGCTAAAAGGCAGTCTTCCTGATTCTACTACTCTAAGAATCATTGCCACTGTGTGAACAATAAATCCTACTACTGTTGCATTCACGGCAAATTTACCAACCTTCTCTTTGCCTCCCACAAGAAAAACGAAAAATCCCAAGGATGCTGCAATATATATATAAAATGCTATGGTAAATGTTACTTCTTCAAAGAAAACTATATTCATTGTATTTCCCCCTTACATTTATTTTGTTCTTTCAATATTCTTTTGATTTTTATCGTAAATCCCCAAGTATTTTGTCTTGTTACAGGAATTACAGATTCAGATGAGATTAATATATATTTCGGATAAAAATAAAATGATAAAAGTATTCCCAAGGTCAAAATTATACTTCCCACCAATACATAGTAATAACCAAAATCCTGTCTGTATTGTAATCCTGTATATAAAACAGAATCAACAAACTTAATTGTTAAGTCATTGTACTCTATAGGTTCTCCCGGAGTCACTATATATGAATCCACATAACTTTCTTCATTGTAAAGCGCTACTGCATAAGCGGGATTTTTCATATGCTGAGATAAGGTTATGGGGTTACCATATCTATCCATACTAAAGTCAGGGAAAAAACCATATAAAACTATTATAAGATTTTCTGGCTCATAAAAAGCATGAGGATTATCCTTTAATATACTTTCAAAAAGCACGCTGCCATCTTTATCCTTAATCTGCATATTGCTTGCCCAACCATAATTAGACTGGTAAAAGTACATACCTTTATAGCTAAGAGGATTGTTTACCCAAATTTTTTCTTCCTTTAATTTTTGTTCACCTTCATAAACAGTTAATTCGCTGTAGTATTGCTCAATTGAACCGTCTTCTCTAAAGTCCATATAAAAATCATTTAATTCAAGAGAAAATCCAAATTCTTTAAATTCTTTAATTTCGCCAGGTATTAAGTTTACATATCCTTCATGCACAAACATATTCCCTAAAACAGCACCTAAAATTATTACAACAATTCCTAGATGAGTTACTGATGAACCTATATGACCCAAGCTGTGTTTAATTGCATAAATACCATCTTCAGTGTCTACAATTTTGAACTTTTTCTTTTTTAGCATTTCCTTAACATTTTCAATATCCATCCCATTCTCATAAAGATTTTCATTGTTTTTTCCACTTTTAGGAACATACGTATTTTTCATTTTCTTTAATTGAACAGGCAATATTTTCAGCGTACAGCCTACCAAGTTTATTATGAAAATGAATACTATTACTATGTAAATATTCGAACTGTACACATGGTCAAATTGCAAAGAAACCATAAGACTGCCAAACGTCTTATATTGATGCAAATAAAACTCTATATCCATTCCTTGAGGTATAACTGTACCAATTATTGAATATACAGCTATCATCACGAACAAGATAATTCCAAATTTAAGGCTTGTTAAAAAATTGGTAAATTTTTTTAGCATTAGTCTTTCTCCCTGTCACAAAATTTTTAATTATAAATAGTTTTAAGGGGCTTTTTAAATTTATTGTTATTCTGTATATCACTTAAATACATTTTTGATCTTTTTCTAAACACTTTTGGGGTAATCCCATATTTTGACTTGAATGTATTATAAAAATTAGTCATATGCTCATAACCACATAGAGAAGCAATCTCACATATAGTTAAATTTGTTTCTTTTAAAAGCATACATGCATTTTTAAGGCGAATGTCACGTAAAACCTCAGAAAAACTCTTTCCAAGGTTTTTCTTAATAATAGAGGATATGGAATTAGGGTGATAATTAAAATGTTTGGCTGTTTCTTTTAAGGTTGCATTTCTATAATTCTCACATAAGTACCCAATAATCAATGAAAACTGACTATTAGATGGTATGTTTTTTAATGAAGAATTAACTGTATAATTCCTTAACAGAATTACAAAAATACTTGTTAATGCAGCCTTTATAGCTGCTTTATAAGATGTTTTCTTTTGCATATTCTCTTTACATATGAAATTGGCAAGTTCTATAACATCCTCTCCACTTTCATAAGAGAAACTAAGATACTCAATACATTCATCAGTATGTTGGCATTCTACAAGAAATTCAAAAAGCATATTACAGCTTGTAATCATAGGCATTAATGAACTATATGCAATTGAACGTTCAAGCATTATACATGCAACTACTGTTTTCTCACTACAAAATAACCTATGCTTTAATTTTGGTTTTATCATACACACATCCTTTACATTTAAATCTATACTGTCATTTGCTACCTGTATTGTTAATCTTTTACCTAAAGGAACATAAAGTGTTACAAAATCATGCTTAACAAATGATTCTTCGCATGTAACAATAAGTAGTCTGGAATTTAGGGTGTCCATATGTATAACCTCCATTTAATATTATTAAAAGTTATTACTTATTTCATATTTTAAATCTTACCCCAAGGGTAAAGTCAAGTAATTACGACAAAATATGTGAAACATTTTACAAAACACGTTATATATGGTACAATATGCAACAGTTGTAATATTACAATAACTTATAGGGTGATTTTTATGGACAAATTAAGTATTGGAAAAATGGCAAAACTTCATGGAATTTCTGAAAAGACTTTACGCCTTTATCATGAGTATAGACTTATTATTCCGCATATTATTGACAAAAGGACAGGTTATAGATACTATTCTATTGAACAGTCATCACGATTAGATATGATTACATTTTTAAAATCCATAGGACTTTCTCTGCAAGAAATAAAACAAATAATGGAAAAACAAGATGTTGACTACTTACTAAATTTAATTAATAAACAGATAGAACTACTATCAAATAAAATACACAAGTTACAATTATCAAAACAGGAAGCTCAGAGAATATCTGAAACTATTAAAGCATACAAATCAAAACCTGTTTGCAACGAAGTGATTTTGGAGCATATAAAAAAGAGAGCCATCATAAGGTTTGATATAATCAAATTTTTAATTGATGATATAAATAATTCCGCAGATGAAACATTACTAACATGGGATTTGTGTCTAAGACATGTGAAACAGGAGTTTTTAGAAAGCAATCTTAATTTAACACTATTCCATAATATTGGATGCATAATATCAAAAGATGATTTACGAAATAATAATTTAATAGTAAGCAAAGCATTTGTTTTTATAGATAATGATTATATTAATACCCCTGTTGATATAATTCCTGAAAATGACTATCTTTGTATTTACTGTGATGGTATGATATCTGAAAATGGTAAATATAGAGAAACAGAATGTTTAAAACAGCTTCTTGATTATATAAATAAAAATGATTATGAAATAGTTGGAGATTATATAGGTGAAGTTTTATTTGAAACTCCCGCATTTTTATATGATGGACGTGATATGATGATAAAACTACAGATTCCAATAGTTAAAAAACAACTGTGAAAAAACGCATAAATTTGTTGTGATAACTGCATTTTAACTTTCATTAGTTCATATATAATTCAAGTAAAGGAATTTAGTAATAAGGAGGGATTATATATGAACATTCGTAGATTACTTTGTTTTATTATAGTTATTGCAATGGTCTTATCTATAGTAGGCTGTTCTTCACCATCTAAGGCTCCTGATGAGACAGCTGTTCCCGCATCTGTCCAGATGAAACCAGGTACATACACTGAAACAGTAAAAGGTTTAAATGATATGACTGTAGAAGTTGTGCTTTCGGAGACTAAAATAGAATCTATTAAAATAGTAAACCATAATGAAACAGAAGACATCTCAGATAATGCATTAACACAGATTCCAGAAAAAATATTAGCAGAACAAAATGTTGAAGTAGATGTGGTATCAGGTGCTACTCTTTCATCAACAGCCATAATTACAGCCGTTAAGCAAGCTATAGAAAAGGCTGGTGGGGATATGACTAAATTTATGGCAAAACAAGATGAAACTCAATCCGAACCAGAACCTTATCCAGGATACCCTGTCATAGAAGAAATTTATAATGATATGGCACAGAGAGCAATTGATTACGCTCCAAAAATAGCGACTCTACCAAACGGAATAAAGGTTCAGCGTACCCCAGATGAATATTTCGCAGGCGTATATCACAATCCGGGAGAATCAATATCATATAATACATATTATCTTGATGCTGATAATAGGGGATGTAACTCATGTCATGAAAGCTTAGGCAAACAATTAAATGATATGACATATCTTCATGTTAACCTTGAAAATCCTTACGGTATGGATACAACAGTTCAACAATGTATTGACTGTCATAGTTACTCGCCAGGATATTTGACAGAAAAATATGCTTTTGGTACTTTAATGCATGGCATACACAAATCCGATGCATTTGAAGGTGACTGTATGACATGCCATAATGCAACTGGCGATGGAGAAGGAATGCAGCTTTGGGATTTAGTAAAGCATGATGTTTTAAGAGGAATTGTTCCAATAGCTAATGTTTCAGGTGATTTTTCATATGTACAAGACAAAACAGTTACACAGGAAGAAACTTTTAACTTTAACTGGATGTATTACGATGAAGACTATAAGAGAAATGCTGCTGATTTAGCAGATATACCTCTTGACCCAAAAGTTTTTAATGAATGGAAAATAAAGGTTACAGGACATGTGGAAAATGAGTTCGAAATTAGTCTACCCGATCTTATAGCAGAGGCCCCAAGCGAGACTACAACCATGCTTATGCATTGCACTATAAATCCAATGGGAGGACCTTTACTATCAAATTGTGAAATAACCGGTGTTCCTGTTAGTTACTTATTAGAAAAAGCTGGTGTAAAAGAAGGAGCTACGGTTCTTAATCCGATAGCAAATGATGGATTTTCAATTCCAACATCCATGGAGCATCTTTTAAATCATAATGCTTATATAGTGTATGAAATTGATGGAAAGCCACTTGCACAAGTTTTGGGATATCCTGTGCAAATTTGGATTGGTGGAGCTGCCGCTTCAAGTTTTGTTAAACAAGTTGTAGAACTGAATATTGTAGATGATCCAATTGAAGATTATTATTTTTACAGAGGATGGGAAAGAGAAAACGGTGGATATTATAATAAGCCAAATATAGCTATTTGTCAGGTAGCTGAAGGACAGATCATTGAATCTGGTAAACCATTTACATTCGAAGGATTTGCAGATGGTCTTGAACAAAATGTTGTGGCAGTTGAGTTCTCTATGGACAGAGGGGAAACTTGGACATCATATAGTACAGAAGGTGCAGATATAGAAAGATGGATATATTGGAACTTTGTATTTACTCCACCCGAAAAAGGTGCATATGTACTTATGGCAAGGGCAGTAACTGATGAAGGCTTAGTTTCAAACGAACCAGTAGAAGTTATGGTTGTTGCAAAATAATATAAATCAAAAAGCTTAGCATCTTGAGCCGACCCCCAAAAGTTAGACCGAAAATCAACTTTTGGGAGGTCGGTTTTTACTTCAATGCACTTTCTTATTTGGCACTTACGTATGTTAAGCTACATTTTCCATTGTAAAGATAAAAACTAAGAATGTAGAAACTTGAAGCAAACAACTTGAGAAATCTACTAAGTGGTGCTAGTATATAAGTATATAAAAAAATCCGCTTAACAAAAATTATCAAGCAGTATCGCAGTCAGGATAAACCATAAAAGTACCTATGCATGCTGAAATGCCAGCTAAGATAATAAGAAAGGTTGAATGATCAATGAAGCCAACTATAATTGTTGAAGATAACGAATTATCAAGAAAACTCATCAAATCTTTAATAAAACATTACAACTTGCCTTTGGAAATCATTGGAGAAGCTGAAAATGGATATGATGCAATACAACTCATAAGAAAAGCTCATCCATTTCTTGTTTTTATGGATATTAATATTCCTATTTATAATGGTTTAGAAGTCATTAATACTATACAGAATGATATTACTGAACCCATCAATTTTATTATTATTACAGCTTATGGATACTTTGAATATGCTCAGAGATCTCTACGTTTAGGGGTCAAGGATCTTCTTTTAAAGCCTGTTGACAAGAGCCAATTTTATAATGCTGTTCAAAATGTACTAGGCTCTTTTTATACAGAAAACAAATTATTAAACAGTATAATTGACTATATACAAACAAACTATAATAGTAATATTACTTTGAAAGATTGTGCAAACGTATTTTATACAAGCACCAATCATATATCTCGGCTATTTAAGCAACATTGCAATACTACTTTTACAAAGTATTTAAATGATTATCGTATCACTAAAGCAAAAGACTTGCTTTTAGATACAAACTATACAATAGAAGAAATCGCTACCATGGTTGGCTATAATAGCCCTAATTATTTATATAAACTTTTCAAGAATAAATATAATACAACTCCCAATAACTACAAAAAAAATAGTCTGTGGTTTGTATAAATAGAAAGGAAAATAATATGAATAACATTCAAAAATTTGAGTGGGGTGAAATAGAATGGCTTAATGAACCATCCCCAACTAAATATATTAGTATTGGTGTCGTTAAACTATTACCATACTTAAAAATGAAAAGGCATATACATTTTGGTGACAATCAGGTTTTCTATATAACTCGAGGATGTGGTGTACAATTTATTGATAATAAATTAACTAAAATACACCCTGGCGAAACTTATCACATCAACATAGGTCAATCTCATGAAATTAATAATATTTCAGATGAAATGTTAGAAGGAATTATTATATCTACTTCAGCATATTATGATTTAAGAAGTAAGTTTGATTATGATTATTCTTGTTCTCATTTCGATAATTGTTGGATTCAAGGAATATCTGATGATCCTGTAATTAAGAAAATGCATGAATCTGCATTGATTGCCCAAGGAGTACCTATATCAATTTTTAACTACAATGGGGACTGCATTGTTTTAGCGCATAATTTCCCTGAAACATGTAAAAAATGTTGCAGTATTGACCAGAATATAGAAAATTGTGAACTCTATAATATGAAGAATTTCGAATCTAATCATTATAACTCTTCTTATGCAGACATCTGTAAAAATGGTGTATTAGTTGTAAACCAACCTTTAATTTATATGAATAGACTTTGTGGTTTTATAAAAGCTGGGCATATACTTCTTTCTTCAAATGATATTAAATACAACATACCATTAAGCCGCATTAATGCCATGCGCTATAGTATAGGTGCATTGGGAAAAGAAATACTAGACTATCTTGTCTTTAAAAATAGGAATACTGAATTTAGCGTAAACAAAAAGTTAGTTGACAATCTATCAAAAGAAAAAGTTCATTTAGAAGAGACATTACGCTTTCATGAAAAATCATTTTTAAATAACTGCATAACGACACATTTTCTTTTTAACATATTAAATTCCATCGGAGCATTAGCAGTCGAAGAAGGTTCAATAAACACTTATCAGGCTATTATTGATTTGTCAAAGTTGTTACGATACAATAGTAGGACAAACCAAACATATATAACTATTAAAGAAGAATTAGAGTTTATAAAAAGTTATGTTAGTTTATTACAGGTCAACTTGAGTAAAGAAGTAAAAACAATCTATGATATTGATGATTCAGCCTTAGATGAATCTATCCCATCTAACTGCTTACAGCCTATTATAGAGAATTCTTTCAAATATGCATTTGAGAAATATGATAAAAATTCTAATTTCTTATTAAATATTTCAATTAATAAACAAAATGAATATTTGAAAATTGTCGTTAATGATAACGGCAAAGGAGTTAACGATAAAAAGCTAAATTATATTAATAAAATACTGCAAGAGCCCTTGACAGCTTATAACCATGATATTAATAAGAGCAATGGCTTACGAATGATAAAGGCAAACCTTGAATTTCATTATGACTCGGCGTATGATTTTAACTTTACATCTGTTTATAATAAGGGGTCCACAGTTACAATTAAAATTCCAACAATTAATTCCATCCACCTTAATAATATGTAAATAATAAATCATAGAAATATCACCAACTAATTAAATGTGGATATAAAGTATAGCTCTCTTAAAAGCTACTTTCGACACAAAATTACTCCTTCTTAATTTGTATGTAAATTTTTACATTTGCATCTTTTCCAAGAAGGAGTTGTTTTGTGCCTGTTTATACAAAGTTTTTATTGGCTCAATTTATGCTCCATAATGATCTTGGCCATTTTTGTAGTAATTATTGAATTCTTCCATTTCCGTACAGGTATTGATCATCTTTCTGTCTTTGAACACTGTTCGAAAGCAAAACAGATATGTTCACAATTGAAAATCAAACTTTTGTGTGATAAAATTTTCTATATATGCTGCCAATCAAAATATTTTTGAAGTAATAGCGATTAATTTTTACAGTCACAGAGAGAATTTATATTTTTCGAAAGGAGTTTGTATAGTGAATTTTGTATATTATATTACAGTGTTTCTTATTATTACAGTTTTAATAAAGGAATTGTTATATATAAAAGACTTAAAAATCAAAACCCAAAAGAACTTAATGGGAGTATTGATACTTTTAGCGGGAATCCTTGTTATTGTCATTATTACAGTTATTTTTGCAAAAAACATAACACATTACATATTGGGATGTGTTGGGGTAGTTCTGCTGATTGCTGATTGGTCAAAGCAGGGTGTTTCTGACAGAGGATTAATTGTTGTTGCCCGTGGGAAAGAACTTTATAAATGGAACGATATAAAGAAAGCACGAATAAAAATTACTGACAAGATGGAAATTAGCTATTTTAACACTTCTAATTCTAAAATTGTAACACATGTATACTCAACAAATGTTCATGACAAAATACTAAATGAATTTAATAAACACAATTTAGATTACGAAATAACAAAATAAGCCTTACAAAAGCAAATCTCGGCTTTCAGATTGATGAAGTTTACAACAATTAAAAATGAGAGAGTTCAAGATAGGCACCATTTCTCTCTCATTGGCTTTTGCTTAATCTAACATGCTGCATGGATCTATACATCAGCAATTTATGACCCGGAAATGACGTTTGTATTTATGTCAGTGAAAACCGTCCCCTCTGGCTCATGGCGTAACTGAACCGATCCAAATGTTAGGAAATATTCACTTTTCAACATAGAGTATATAATTTGGTCGAGATAACCTCTTTCCGATTTATAGTTTTGTCTTAGCACTCCATCGCAATGCATTCCAAGTCCTTCGTAAAGTTTTATTCCGATAATATTATCTGGATATACGTCAAGCCAGAAACGATTCATGTTCTTTTCTTTAAATGCATATTTTAAAAGTGCTAGCATTGCCTCTTTACCATAACCCTTTCCTTTATCGGAGATAGCAATTCTCCTTAGCTCAAAAATTTCAGACTTGAAATCCAATCTTATAAGTGCATATCCTACAATAACATGATCATTTTTACATTTAAAGACAAGCAATAGGTGGTTAATGTCTTCAATCTCGGCTTTATGTTCCTCATAAGTGCCAATCCAAAGAAAGTTCCGATTATCCTTATGACTTTCAATGTCAATAATAGTAGCAATTTCCGATTCAACTGCTTCCACAATTGAGAGGCGTTCGGTATTTATCATAGCTTTTCTCTGCCTTTCTTTAATATTAATACTATTTTCAGCTTATTTATTATGTAATTCTCTTTATTTAAATTATTGTATTATTTTATAAAATCTGCAAGACCTTTTTTATATATTTAAACTAAGCTTCTTACAATCCTTGAGAGCTCTTTTATTGATTGATTTATTAATTCTTCATCAACATATGCAAATGAAAGTCTTAAAGAATTTGTCTTGCTTACGTGATATATATTGCCGGTGTTCAACAGCAACCCCTTATTAAGTGCCTCATTAAACAGTTTCTCTACTGGAACCTCGTCTATAAAGTCAAGCCAAATATAATACCCTCCGGTAGGATTATTCCATTTCGCAATATCTTTGAAATATTGATTTAATGCCTCAAGCATCCTATTCTTTCTTCTAACCAAAATCGTTCTAAATTGAATTAGGAATTCATCATATGAGCCATTGATTAATACTTCATTCAAAACCATTTGGGACAATGAACTTGCACCATAATCTGACTGCATCTTCACATCCCCAAGCCTTTCGATTATTGATTCTGGGCCTACAACCCAGCCTATCCTTAGGCCTGGTGCTAAAGATTTGGATGCTGTGCCAAGATATAATACAGATCCAGATACATCCATTGCTTTTATAGATTTAGGTGGTTTTTCTCCATGATATAATTCACAATATGCATCGTCTTCAATTATTGGAATTGCATTTCTGCTGCAGAATTTATAAACTTCTTTTCTTCTTTGCTCTGACATTACGATGCCAGTAGGATTATGATGGGTTGGAATAGTGTACAGTAAAGAAGAAGCATCGCCACATTTCATGTCTTCACCCATATTCCAGTATTGCAAACCTTCACTATCCATTGTAATTCCTTCAAGCCTCATTCCAGCAGATTGAAAAACCTGCAATGAATTAATATATGACGGAATTTCACAAAATATCTTCGAATTAGGCTTAAGCATGCTAATAGATATTAACTGTAAAGCTTGAAGAGAACCAGATGTAATTAAGATATTAGAAGGACTTGCATTTATTCCAAAGGATTTTAATCTGTATGATAAGGTTTCTCTTAATTCATCTAAACCTAAAGGACCTAAATAGCTTAAATTGCTCATCTTTGGTGTAAGTGAATTCATGGCTTTCGTTATAGCTTCCTTAGGAAATAATTTTGGAGACATTTCGCCAGTTCCTAATCTGGTTATCCCCTCTACAAATTCTAGTTTATTAATTAATTGAATTGTAGGAAGGTTCTCCTTAAAGAATCCTGATTTCACGTAGCTTCCCCAATTCGCTTCGTTTGATGAAATCATTATTGACCAGGTGTTACTTATGATAGCAGTTCCTTTACCACTTTTTCCCTCGATTATTCCATAGGACTTTAAAATGTCTAAGGCAATCGATATTGTGCTTCTGTTTACTTTTAATTTTTCTGCAAGCACTCTCTGAGGAGGTAAGTAATATCCAATAGCCCAATCTCCATTTGATATCTTTTTAGATATATAATTCACTATTTGCTGATAAACCGGTTCTTTAGATTTTTTATCCGGAAGCCAATCCACTGTAACTATTTTATTCATCTCTACTCCTAAATATTGATTTCACCAGTAGCAAGAGTAACCGCTAACTTTTATCTTTTCTTTTCCTGTTCTAATACGATATGCATCGCTATTTTAAAATATCTTCCCGTTTTTTCTCTTGAATGATATCATTGATACTTCCTTATGACCAAATAAGCTTGGCCAAGTAATTATTAAACAAATTTTTCTTCGATTAAGAATTCTTCAAATTTAGCTAAACTTTCCGGGACACTCCTACGCCCGTACCCCATTCTGAAATATTGATCATCCATGCCATAAATATCGGAAGGCAATAACAATACTCCCTTTTTATCAACAGCAAGCTGACAAAAATCTTTAACAGGCATATCAATCAAAAGCTTATGGTATGCAACCGGGCCAGCTGTTATTGCTTTTTTCTCAAATAAACTTGGATATCTATCAAAGAATTCATCAACTAACTTTAAATTATCTCTAATAATATTGGTGCTTCTTTCCAATAGTTCATCACTATGCTTAAGTGCAACTTTTGATAAGAATTCAGATGGAGCTGAATCACAAATACTCGTATAGTGTTTAAATTTAACAACCTTTTCTAAGGTTTCGTGATCTTTTGTTACCAGCCATCCTACTCTAAGCCCAGCAAGTCCGTATGACTTAGACATTACTCCTAGTGACACACATTTATCATAATGGTCAGCCATCCAGTCTCTCTTCTCACCATCCATTTCAAGTCCTTTATATACTTCATCTGAGAATAGATAGATATCGTGTTTTCTGCAAATTTCACATAATTGCTTTATTTCAGCATTTGTAAAAGTATATCCGGTTGGATTATTTGGAGAATTAACGGCAATTACTTTTGTATTTGGTTTTATTAATGCTTCAAGAGCATCAAAATCCATAACCCATTTTGTACCGTTATCCTTTATATACCACATGGAAAATTCACAGTCTGGAATTGAATTTGCTACTTCATACGCAGACTGATAGTTTGGATACATGGCAATCATATGATCACCTTCATTAAGCATTACATTCATATATCCAAAAATAGCCTCTTGAGCACCGTGAAAAACTAGTACATCATCTGCAGTCATATCCTTATATAATTTAGCAATTAATTGTCTTAGCTCTGGATCTCCCCATGTCTCCGTATATCCTAGCCATTGATTTAAATACGCTTCCTCGGCACCAGGTTCCATAGAAAGTAATTCCTTAGTAGTCATAGATTCACAGTCTGATTGAGTTAGCAAATAAGGTGCAGTAAACTCATAAAGCCCAAAATAACATTCAAGTTTAAAATCATTAATTTTCATTTTTCATTCCTCCGTTTTAAAATGTTTTTTTATTGCGTATCCTTTACTATTTATCTATATACTAACATGTTTCTTCCATAGAAAATACAACCAAATAAAAAAATAAAACCAACCAATGTTTTGTTTATGAATTTCAATAAATACTTGACCATAAAAAATACCGTACAATTAATTTCTGAATAATACGGTACTTTAAATATTATTAACTTATCTACGTGCTACATCTAATAAGAATGATGTAAATTAATTCAACTCTATACCTAAATCATTTTGTATTATTTACTACTGCTGCTACTGCTTCAATTTCTACCAATTGATTTGTATATCCTAATACTGTAACTCCAGATAAGATGCTTGGAACATCATGATTACCAAATTTTTTTCTTATTGTTTCCCATGCAGTTACCAAATCCGACTGATCGTGAGATGCTACAAGAACTCTGGTATATACTACGTCTTCTAAAGTAGCCCCACAGTCCTTCAGTGCTTCCTTTAAATTCTCTACACAAAGCTTTGCCTGAAGCTCATAATCGCTCAAGTCGGGTACTTCTCCGTTTTTATTAATGGGACATGCACCCGCCAAAAATAATAAGTCCATTCCTGAAGGTACACGTCCAGCATAAGCATAATCTACTGGAGCTAAATTTGTAGAATGAATTAATGATATTTTTTTATTCACTTTAATTCTCTCCTTTTGTTATAATATCTATGAGAAGAATTACAAATTCCATTTTTAAATGAATTTTATCTTCAATATCATTTTAAGGCTTCTACAATTTATAAGAAAGATAATAATCATTTCTATATCATCTTTTACACAAAAGCTACCACACATTACAAGAGTGGTAGCTTTTATCTACTTATCTTTTTTATATACAATTTTCTTAATACTACTATCTGAAAGAAAGAATTCTTCAGCTAAATTGCTAATTGATTGCCCAGCTATATATTGGTTTAAAATCTTTTCATTTCTGGCTTTTAGATAATCTCGGCTTTTAGATTTTTCACCCCATCTTTTTCTCTTTTCAGGAATAGAAGGTATGTATATATATTCACCTTGGATATACTTTTGAATTTCTTTAACTAAATCATCTGGTAATATTCTATCAACTCTTATATATTTCATAAAGCTCACTTCCTTAAATTTATTATTTAATTAAGGAAACAAAGCCTATATATGAATTTATTTATCAAAAGCGACTAAATATCTATCCCTGTGCAAATTGTCGCCCAAATTCATACCTACAGACTTTGCGCAGGGCATTTTAATCATCTTTCTATCCATGAGATTAATATTCATGATATCACACTCCCTATTTGTATTAAATGAACTACATTCTTGATTAAGACGATACTCAATTCAATTACCGGTGTTCATCTATAGTATATAGGTCAACCATTGATTTATCAACCTAATTTTACCATTCTTCTCCTGCCTTACTTAAATAACATATTTATTATAGTAATATCCCGTTGGGGGATGTGAACTTTTTTTACACATAAGCTATACGTGAAACATGACAATTTAAAATAGACACGGCGATACCTCCCTTGATACCACCGGGTCCTAAAAAAGGGCGAATTTAACTAAGCCCTCCAATATACAGAGAACGGCAGTTTTGATTTTTCAAAACCGCCGTTCAGCTACTTACTTTTAGCACATAACTATACAGCCACCGCAACAACGATTTTTATTTATAAGTCAGTGCGATTGAATCGGACAAGTCCATTGCTACCAACGAGATTAAATCAAGCTTCTGCCAAGTGCTTCTGCTTTCTGCAGTCCGTCAGTGCTCAATATATCGCCTTTTTCCTTCACGCCAGAAATGAGAATCTGCCCTCTATCAGACCAACTACGGTATCGGGCGATTAGCTCATAAGAGCGAATCAATCCATCGTAACTATCCGGTCCGCCCTCTCCATCGCCACAGGCAAGGAGAATACATTCCTTAATTTTTAGTGGACGCTTTCCAATGTAAAAGGCATACATCTTATCAATGGCTGCTTTGAGCTGTGCAGGAAAAGAAGCACAATACACAGGAGTTGCAAAAACAAGAACGTCAGCCTGTTCCAATAGCGAGGCAAGTTCATTAAAATCATCATCAAAAACACAAGCCTTCCCGTTTTGAAAACAAGCTTTACACGCTTTACACCCTCCAATCGTTTTTTCAGCCGTTTTATATTTTACTGCTGTGTGACCTGCTTTTTCCGCCCCTAAAATAAAGGCATCTGCCATTTGGTCGCTGTTTCCAGCGTTCTTGGCACTTCCTGTCAACACAAGAATATTCTTTGACACGATTTTCACCTCCTAATCTTGTCATGCCTGTTCAAAATCCTTAACATCACGGATAAGGAATGAAGCCAAAAGAGCTCACGCAAGCAAAGAACCAATGAGAAAAAAGTCAATGAGTAGTTGCCTTACTTCAAAATATCAGTCACTAAAATCAGGCAGATACTTGCTCCGGCAAATAACACGAATGTATAAAACGATACCACTCAATGTGAACCTTCTTTCAGCCATGCGTCATGCAGCCACTTTTCAGAAACACGACCGCCTTGCCAAACAATGCCACGCTCAAAGGTGATAACCTTGCCGTCCAGTCCGACAATAACCCATGCATAGGTATCTTCCGTTGGGATAAAGCACTTGTATTTCATTCCTGTTACAATGACATTCTTCCCGTCCACTATGATTGTTTCATCGTGAAGATCAATCCACAAATTCTTGAGCTTACCCCATAAGTCTGGCTCAACTTTCGCAAGGTATTCCTTGGCAATTTTCGTTGTTTCCTCTTTTGATGGAAGCTTTGTACCCTTTTCAAATTGCTTATCCATCCAAGTTACACCAAGCAGTCGATTGTTTTTTTCCATAACGGTGAAAGAGAAATGCTCACCAAGAAGCTCGGTATTATCACTCTTTGTATAGCGAAAAACAAAAACATTTTCTCCATCCTGTACACCCTCACGCACCTGCGTCAGTGTATAATTTTCCGGCACTGTGATTAAGCCAAACCTTGCTTGACTACCGACCTATTACACTTCGCAATGCAAGAGAACGAGCAATCTTCAAGTTGCAAGCAGGTATTTGTAAGGGTGTTCGAGCATTCTTAGACGAGAACAATTTTACAGAGATACATACACCAAAGATTGTTTACAGTGGTGCTGAAGGTGGTGCCAACATCTTTTCACTTGACTATTTTGGAAAACAGGCATTTTTGGCACAAAGCCCACAGTTTTACAAGCAAATAACGGTAGGTGTTTTTGAGCGTGTTTACGAAATTGCACCTGTGTTTCGTGCGGAAAAACACGACACATCTCGCCATATAAATGAATACACAAGCATCGACTTTGAAATGGGATTTATCGAAAGTTTTTATGATATTTGCCATATGGAAACGAAAATGCTTGCATATACTTTTGAGTTTCTAAAGAATAATTATGCAGAGGAAATCTCATTGTTAAAAGCGAATATTCCAGTTATTACAGAAATCCCATCGATTAAGTTTTTGGAGGCGAAGGAGCTTATTTCAAAGACTTATAATCGAGAAATTACCGACTGGGAAGACTTTGAACCTGAAGAAGAAAAGCTACTTTGTAAAATTATCAAAAAGCAAACAAATTGTGATTTTGTATTTGTAACGCACTATAAATCTTCAAAACGTCCGTTTTATGCTATGGACAGCAAAGACAATCATAATGTTACCGAATCTTTTGACTTGTTGTTTAGAGGTATGGAAATAACAACAGGCGGACAGCGTATTAACGACTACAATATGCAAGTAGAAAAAATGAAAAAGCGTGGTATAAATGTCGAAGAGTTTGGCGATTTCTTGATGGCTCATAAGTATGGGTTACCTCCACATGGTGGACTCGGATTAGGTCTTGAACGATTAACAGGTAAGCTTCTTGGCTTCCAAAATATTAGACTTTCAACGATGTTTCCGAGAGATATAAATAGATTGACACCTTAAGCAAACACCTTAGTAAGCCTAAATTGGTTCTACTAAAGCTAATTTTACTTATGGATACCAAACCATTTATTTGGCTTGGTATCCCTTTTGTGCTACATACCCAAAATCGTCCAGAGTATCCTTGCAAAAGGATGGTGAAATGTTTCCTTGTAACTGATGGACAAATTATGGTATATTAGTTAATAAAAGCTACAACATAAAAGTTTTTAGAAATAGTAGTAACATCAAAAAAGTCGGGTACGACTATTTTATATTTTGCGACAGAACGGTAACTCGTAATTTGAAAGTGAGGATATATTATGGTTAAAGAAATAGATCCAAAGAAAACAAAGCGTGCCGTGGCATTCGAACTATGGATGAATGCGCCAATGCCAATGGTGACTCTTATCAAGACATTAGATATAATGCCACTTATAAAAGCAAGCCGTAGATACGGTTATAAATTCAATATGCTGATGTGCTGGTGTATTGGCAAGGCGGCTTCTAAAACAGAAGAATTCTATGTGCTGCCTGTTGGCGACAAACTGATGCAATATGACCGCCTTGCAATCAACACAGTCGTTACCACTAAAGATAATAATATCAATACATGTGATATTCCTTTCTCAGACAAACTTGAAAAATTCAATAAAGATTATTTTGAACTGACAAAGCAAGTTCACGATAGCTGTGAAACGCACAATCTTGGGGGAGATTATATGGTAATTGGAACCTCAGCGCTTGCCGGATATGAAATTGACGGTGCTGTAAATATCTACGCTGGATTTTATAATAATCCTTTCATGATATGGGGAAAGTTTCGCAAAAAGTTGTTCAAAGCAACGCTGCCGATATCTTTTCAATTTCATCATACACAAATGGATGGAGCTCCTGCCGCACAATTTCTAGAATTTTTGCAAAACGAAATCAACGGAATGAAGTATAGATAAATTACCGTTTTTCGGTAAGATTATGAGCATTGCACGGAAATTAAAAAAATCAACCCCACTAAAGCTAATCTTACTAAACAGAAATTGAGCTGTTGCATCTTTATCTTGATGCAACGGCTCTTGCTTTACCTCATACCCAAAATAGCGCAGAGTATTCTTGCAAATAGATGGTGAGCGGTTTTTAGTTTTCATAGCGCTGCCATTTCAATTGTTCACATCTACTCCGTTGAAAAACCTGCTTTACTATGGTAAACTTCTTATATATCCTACCGAATAAAATATTTTTGAAAAGGTAGTAGAGACATTTAACGCTCTGGGAGCGAATTTATATAATATATGGGGGGATTATCTTGCAAAAATTATCTATAGATCATTTTATAAGATTAAGAAAACTGGTTTATCGCAACGCAAGGCCGCTTGACTTTACCAAGTGGAAATATCTTTTTGAGCACGGGAGCTGTGAGGATTTCCTTTCGGTTCTGTCCAGCTATCAAAATGAGGATGGGGGTTTTGGATACAACATTGAGTGCAATAACTGGAACCCTAATTCTTCCCCATATACGGTATGCATAGCATTAGATTATTTGGACACGACAGGCGATTATGTTAGCTGTACAAAAGATACGATTATTATGGGTATCATTAAATACCTTGCTTCTGGTATATACTTGTTGGAAGACGGCTGGGTGGGAATGCAAGGAATCCCCAGCAACAATGATTTCGCACATTTGCCATGGTTTCATTTCGACCCAAATAAAGCCACGGAAGCTGATATTGGAGTAACCAAGCGCCTTTCAAGCTTTATACTCAAATATGCAGACAAAAGCAGTGATATCTATCTCAAGGCAGTGGTTTTAAAAGACAAGTATAAGTTGAATGGGCAATTTTTACTTAATGGCGTCCCGGATTATGACCCTGTATCGTTGGAAATACAGTCCTTTGACCCTGCAATATGGCCCTTTTGGCTGCCATTGCCTGTGTACTTTGTAGGTTCGCCAAATAGTAAGTATTATCCAGAACTTAAACAAGTTGTGGATATAAATCTGGATTCGATTATTGATACACTGCAAAATACAAATGAGATTCAATTAACACCAGAGGAAGAATTAAACGCATTTGAACAGAATAACCCACATCCAGATGGCAAACGATGGTGTGTCGCTGAGCAAGCAATCGGAAATTATTATTGGGGTACTCATAATATTACATCCAATTTGGATATATTGAGGAAGTTTGATAGATTGGATTTTCATCTACCTATTCACACAAAATGAGCAAACCCCTCAGTGAGCCCAACTCGGTTCTACTAAAGCTAATCTAACTAATTATGAAATTGAGCCAATGCACTTTTGTCGGTGCATTGGCTCTTGCTTTGCCTATAATCTAAGTATCGTCCAGAGTATCCTTGCATAAGGATGGTAAACGGTTTTTAAATAGATATTTCATTAAATAAATTTATTTGAAATATCTATCCGTAGTAACCTTTCCGTAGTAACCTTTGAAAATGACCCTATACTTTGCGAACTATAATGCCAAATGTATCTGAATGTTCGGTCAATGATTCTCCTTTTAAATTTTTATAGACCTTTTCAATTTTAAAACCATTTTTCGTAAGCATCTCTGTAATCTCTGTCAAACTAAATAATCGATGATAAATTCTTATAACCTTTGTGATTCCCTCTTCATCAATAATTGTATATTGCAACCCCTCTGTCTTTGGTTCTTCATACAAATAAGTATTAAGTATTTCTATATAAGGTTTAGGACTCCAGAATCCCCCTTCGCTCACAGAAACATTAGTTAAAATTGAGGTTTCTTTTTTTTCCGTAACAACATCCAATATAAAAATCCCGTTATCTCTTAAGGCTCTATGAATTTTTGAAAGCAATAGTTCTTGCTCATTTGTGCTAAGTGCGCAAAAATCATAAAAAATCAGTGTTACTATATCAAAAGATTTCTCGAAGTTAATATCAAGATAGTTCTTTCTAATGAAAAATGTTTTCTCATACTCTGTTTTAATATTTTCATTTGCATAATTAATAGACCTTTCAGAAATGTCTATTCCTGTAATTGTTGCTCCAGTTTTAGCAAACTCCTTCACATAAAGTCCTGGTCCACAACCCAAGTCTAATACATCTTTACCTTCCTTCATATCCGTTGACTTAATTATGAAACTTGTTTCTGCATCAATAGTTTCTTTTGTCTTACTGGCAGCCTCAATATCCGGGTTCAAATGAAAATTCAGCATCTGCTCTGAAACATATTCGTCCTCCCAAAATTTATCAGTTCCCTTTTCAAAGATATATGGTTGTTGAATTGTATTTTTTAGTACTGACAGATTAATTTTGTTATTATCTATAATTTTCATAATATTAATTCTCCTTTATTTTAATGTTTAGTTTTATTTTAGGTAAAGTTATAAATTCAGAATAAACAGTATTTATTCTGTGTTTGCTCTCAAAAGGAAAAACTAAAATAAAAACTTTTAAAAACAAAAAACGCCTCAGAAATTCTGAGGCGCTAAATAATCACTCAGAATAGTTAAAACAACGTATCACAAATAAACCAAAGACTAGTGGATTCAAATAACTTATTTGGATTAAAAATGTTGTTTTAAATATTCGTTTCCAATTCATTCAATTGTTACAATGAACCGGATAAATCATCTCCTTTTACTTTACCTAGGCAAAATCATATCATGTTAACAACCTTTTGTAAAGTTAACTCTCTTTAAGTTTCTTTATATTGTATGCCATGTAGCCTTTATACTACAAAAAATATAACACAATTTTGATGTTTTTTCATTTCTAATATAGTCCAGAGTATCCTTGCATAAGGGCGGTGGTTTATTCGTACAAGACAGCGATATCATGTATTCTGCGTTTCATTTCTGTGCGTATATATAACGGCTCTAAACACTCGCATTTATTTCCAAAACTAAGAAGAATATCAAAATAGTAATCGTTCTCTATAAAAGGGAAATCAACAATGTAATACTCATCGCCATCTGGAGCAAATTCTTCATAAGCACAATAATCAAGCACCCTATCCATCACTGCTTTATGAATGCGAATTTTAATTTTTGTTTGCATTGTTTCTAAAATATCCGAAAATTCTAAAATCGGTTTCTGATAATCTCGTGGTATAAAAAATTCATCTTTTATTTGTAGATTTGATATGCGAGATAGTTTGAATAAGCGATAATCACTCCTCTTATGGCAGTAGCCTTGTAAGTACCAATGACTATTTTTCAATACAAGCTGATACGGCTCGACTACTCGTGCAGTTTTATTTCCGTGGTGAGCTGAGTATTGGAACGAAATCAACCTGCTTTCCTGTAAGGCTGTTTTGATAATTTCCAAATACGGTTGAATATTTCTGTTACCTGTCCACGGGCTTAAATCTATACGGATTTGATTTGCTTTTAATTCTATGTCTTTCGCTTTATCGGCAGGGATAAAGCTCTTGACTTTTGCAAGGGCATTTACCAATTCATCACCTCGTACTGTGTTTGAAAGGCTGGAAAGCCCCATTAAGAGAGCAGAAAGATCAGCAGTCGAAAAAACCTTTTTATCAAGTTTATAGTTTCGCATAATTTCAAAGCCTCCACCCACTCCCGATGTGGAGTGGACAGGAATACCTGCCATATTAATTGTATCTATATCACGGTAAATTGTGCGAGGTGAAACTTCAAACATATCCGCTAACTCCTGTGCACCTATCCGTTCTTTATCGAGAAGTATCATAATCATACTAACAAGTCTGTCTATTTTCATTGAACCAATATTCTCCTTTTATAATTGTTGCCATACTGCTGTCAACAATTACATGGTACAATAAAAAAGCAAACAAATCAATAAAACAATGAAAATGGAGGCATTTATGTTTACAATCTATGTTTACGTTCTTGATACTTTAGCCGACTGGGAACTGGGGTATGTTATTTCGGAGCTGAATTCTGGTCGATTTTTCAAAAAGGGCGTGCAACGTGTATCGCTCAAAACGGTTAGTTATTCTAACGAGCCAATCAATACAATGGGCGGGATGACAATAGTACCCAATTGCTTAATTGATGATATTGTAGTGAGTGAAACAAGCATATTGCTATTACCGGGCGCAGATACATGGAATAACCCAAAGCATTGCGCTATCATCGAAAAGGCAGGCGAATTTCTCTCTTTAGGCGCTACGGTGTGTGCAATCTGTGGGGCTACCGCTGCGCTTGCCAACTTTGGGCTATTGGATAAGCGTCCGCATACCAGTAATGGTCCGGGATTTCTTGAAATGGTTTCTCCTGGTTATAAAGGGCAAAGTTTCTATATAGACAAGCCATCTGTAGCGGATAACAACCTTATTACTGCAAGTTCCACCGGAGCTTTGTTGTGGGCAAAACAAATTATTGAACATTTAGGTGTTTTTCAATCAAACACACTGGAATCTTGGTATGAATATTTTAGTACGGGTGAGCCTAAACATTTCTTCGCCCTCATGCAAACTTTGCCGTCTAGCAATGAAAACAATCCGCATTTGCCATAAACATATGAGCACACCCACTGTTAGCACTTAATGGATTATCACGAAATTGAGCCGTTGCATCTTTATCTTGATCAACGGCTCTTGCTTTACCTACATACCCAAAATAGTCCAGAGTATCCTTGCAAAATGAAGGTGAGCAGATTTTTATTTGCTAATTGCTTATACCTTCTGTTTGTTCATATTTAAAAATTGAAGTACTTTCTTTACTATGGTAAACTTATTAATATATTTCTTTCAAAAAAAGGGAGGAAAAATGATAACAAACGAATATATAAATCGTGCAATAGACTACATCTTAGATCACATCAATGAAAATATACCTGTTGATGAGATTGCCTCTTATTGCAATTTTTCAAGATACTACTTTTCGAGAATGTTTAAAATGGAAACTGGAGAAAGCATCCATGAATTTATCAAACGAGTAAAAATGGAGCAAAGTGCATTTCGTTTAAAGGTTGAGAAAGGCAGAAGCATCACCGATATCAGCTGTGATTACGGTTACAGCTCATCGAACTACAGTTCTGCTTTTAAACAACATCATAATCTATCTCCAATTGAATTTCGTCGCAGCATTAAGCAAAAATCTTTAGTAAACCCAATTTTTAGGAATGCTTCTATAGGATTAGAGTCATTTGATGAGTGCGACAAAAAGATTTCCATAGAAGTTCTTGACGATTGTCTTGTTATATACGAGCGTCATAAAGGAAATTATGGGGACTTATCAGAGCATTGGGGAGCTTTTCAAGTAAAATATAAGGAATATATCACCGAGGCAACGCTGCTCATTGAGCGCACCTATGATGATCCTTCTATTACCCATATTGATGAGTGCTTGTATGACCTGTGCCTCACTGCACCACAAGACTGTGCCCTTGAAAACATCTATACACTAATAGGTGGCAAGTTTGCTGTCTATCACTTTAAGGGGACAGTGGATCAGATCTATACCGCTTACCAAAGCCTTTTTAATGTGTGGTTACCACAAAGCAAATATGAAATGGATGACCGCTATGGGTTCGAAATTTATAGAAAAATCGATTGCAATACCATGTATATGGAAATTGATCTTTGTATCCCAATTCAATAGAGCACAAATACAGAAGTTTATTTTTGCTTCCTCTGCTATCCTTAGGATGTGAACAAAGGATTGGAGGAAATTAATATGAATTTAGAAAACATCAAAAATAATAAAGTAAAAACCATTCTGCAATTCTCGATTCCATCGATTATTGCTATGGTACTAACCTCTCTGATTACTGTAGTAGATGGCTTTTTCATCGGAAACTATGTGGGTTCAGAGGGACTTGCTGCGGTAAACTTAGGTTTACCGATTGTTTATTTGTACCTTGCAGTAGGATTAATGGTTTCAGTCGGTGGTGTGGCAATCGCAGGAATTGCACTGGGCGGAAAAAACATCAAAAAATGCAACAGCGTCTTTAATCAAACGATGTTCACCTCAACAGTTGCAACAATTTTGCTGAGTGTGATTGTCTGGTTCTGCCTTGATCCCATGCTTTATCTTTTAAATGCCAATGGACAGGTAACAGGATTTTTCAAAGACTATTATGGCATTCTGCTGTTAGAGCTTCCCGTTATGGTGATAAACGCATCCTTTGGTATGTTTATCCGTGGAGAAGGAAAACCGCAATATTTTATGCAAGTTAATATTTTGAACGTGCTACTCAACATCTTGTTAGACTATTTATTTGTTCGCTGGATGGGGTTTGGTGTGAAAGGCATTGCAGCAGCATCACTTCTTTCAGCGATTGTTACATTTCTGTGCATACTCTACTACTTTATCAAAAAGTCAAGTGTGTACAAGCTCCATAAATTTACTTTTTCAAAGGATGTGCTTAAAAATACACTCCTCAATGGTAGTTCAGAGTTTATCGGAGAAATGTCCCTTAGTATTTCGATGTTTGCTTATAACTTTGTGATACTAAAGCATATCGGCGTTGATGGTGTTACTGCATTTACTATCGTAGGCTATGTGGCATATATCTTTAGCATGGTGCTGATTGGTTTTGGGCAAGGAGCCAGTCCGCTGATTAGCTTCACTTATGGTGCCAAAGAATACTCTCTGTCAAAGAGCCTGCGTAAAATTACCAACACGATGGTATTGATTGCAGGAGTGGTGGTACTCTTACTGGTAGTGGTTGGGGCTGATTGGTACAGTGGTCTATTCATAAAGAATGATCTGGTGCAACAGATGGTACATTCCGGTGTAGCGATTTTTGCTGTTTCGTTTCTCTTTTCAGGAATTAATACAATCACTTCTTTTTACTTTACCTCTATAGGGAGGGCAAAGGAGTCGGCTATTATTTCCTCAGCACGAGGATTAGTTGTTCTACTCATTTGCATTTTCACACTTCCAGCATTTCTGGGGATGATGGGTGTATGGCTGGTTGCACCAACTACAGAAATAGTAACACTATTTTTGACATTGTTCTTTATCGGAAAAGAAACTACTAAGAAATCTCACGGATTTTCCACAGAATAACTGGCATCTTATGAGACGATAGCCACTACACTTTAATCTTGTGTAGTGGCTATCTCTTTACCTATAAGCCGAGAATAGTCCAGAGTATCCTTGCAAAAGGACGGTGAACGGATCTTTGTTTTCATATCATTCTTCTCCTTTTCTGATGTTCATATTTAGGTGGTTGAAGCAATCGTCTTGCTATAGTAAAAATCTACCTCATAAAATCTTTGCGAAACGGTAGTGGATAAAAATAACGCTTTCAGAGCGAATCAATTTAATCCTTGACGTACGGTAAAATATGCGTTATAATGAACAATGTTCAGTTTGGAGGCTTGCTATGAATAAAACTATTACTTCCAGGGAAGCTATTCTTTCAGCAGGGAAAGAAATCATTGTTCAATCAGGTATACAGGGGTTGAATATGAGAGATGTAGCACGTAAATGCGGTGTTTCTGTGGGATCGGTTTACAACTATTTCCCATCGAAAGGTGATTTGATTATTGCAACAATTGAGTCTGTTTGGACAGAGATTATGCATGGCTCTACAGGCTGCGTCCCACAACACAATTTTGCCGAAAATATTCTGTCTTTGTTTAATAGCGTACAAAAAGGTCGCAAAAAATACCCATCATTTTTCACCGTACATTCTATGAGTGTTGCAAACCTTGACAAGAACAAGGGTCGAGAAGCGATGAATCGATATTTCGCCCACATAAAAAACGGTTTACTTGAATCTCTCCAACGTGATCAAGGCATAAGAAAAGATGCTTTCTCGAATCAATTTACAAAACCGGATTTTGTTGACTTTATTTTCTCCAATATCATTACTTTGTTGATGAAAGAAGCAACGTCATGTGATTTATTGTTGGAAATAGTGAAACGCACCATCTATTAAACCAGCAGTATACCCACCCTTTGGTGGGTATTTGTAGAAATCAAACTGAACAATGTTCACTACTTTTTAGGAGGTTTACTTATGCAAGCAATTATGGAAACTTTATTTTATGTGGTATATTTAACCACAGTGGTTACCCTTGGAATTCTTATGATAAAAAATTCCAAAGGTAACAGGCAATATACACTATTTGGTATCATGGCAGTTGTGCTCGGCGCAGGTGATTCATTCCATCTTGTTCCCCGTGCGATTGCATTGTGCACAACCGGACTTGAAAATTATACTGTCCCGCTGGGAATCGGTAAATTTATCACATCGATTACCATGACCGTTTTTTACATCTTGCTTTACTACGTCTGGAGAAAGCGCTATCGCATCAGTGGAAAACAAGGTATTACCATAGCTGTTTATCTGCTTGCTGCTATGCGAATTGTTTTGTGTTTATTCCCCCAGAATGCTTGGACAAGTGCAAATGCACCTTTGTCATGGGGAATTTACAGAAATATTCCCTTTGCTCTCCTGGGGCTACTTATTATTGTTTTGTTTTATAAAAGTGCAAAAGAACACAATGACAAATCTTTCCGCTTTATGTGGCTTACCATTGTATTAAGCTTTGTTTTTTATATTCCCGTAGTGTTGTGGGCAGATGTAAACCCACTGATTGGTATGCTTATGATTCCAAAAACTTGCGCCTATGTTTGGACGGTGTGGATTGGATACAGTGATATGAGAAAGTGTGTAAAATAATGAAAAAATTCTTGCCTCACGTAGCCCCAAAGTACCTGTTGTTGATTGCCGGTATTGTATGGATGGTTGCCGGTGGAAATATTCTTAAAATCGGTTTTGCCAACTTCATATCAAACTGGCACGAACATCTGATATATGTATTTGAAGTTCTGTTTGTATTTTTGGCATTTATAGGGCTAATATTTTACCGTTTAGTAAAAAAGCATCATCTTCGTATATCGCAGATTGAGGAAAAAAAGGTTCCCTTCTATCAGTTTTTTGATGGAAAAAGTTATTTGATTATGATATGTATGATTACAGGTGGATTACTGATTCGAAATGCACATATTCTACCTGCTATTGCAATCGGTGTTTTATATTGTGGCATAGGCTTATCGTTAGAATGTGCAGGGGTTTTATTCCTAAAAAAATTTGTATCTACAACTAAAAATAATTATGAAAGAGGATTGATTATGAAAAAATACATCAATATTTCGTTTATTTACGCAATTGCTGCGATTGCCTGCGGTGTATTTTATCGGGAGTTTACAAAATTTCTTAGCTTTTCTGGTAAAACAACTTTAGCGTTTACCCATCTACACTTTTTTGTTTTGGGTACAATCATGTTTTTGCTGATCGCCATTTTAAGCTGTATCACCAACTTAACCGAGCAAAAACAATTTAGCCGTTTTATGCTGCTTTACAACATAGGGTTACCTTTTATGGTAACGATGTTTTTTGTAAGAGGTATTACTCAAGTGCTTGGCACAGAACTTTCAAAAGGTGCTTCCGCAGCGATTTCCGGTGTTTCAGGTATTGCACATATTATCATGACAGTTGCCATTGTTATACTGTTTTTGTCACTTAAAAAGAGTCAAGTTGTGAGTAATGCGATAAAATAAGCAACCCCCCCGTAAACACACATCCGCAGCCACTGAATAATATCTGACTCCCCAAGCAGAGTAGAGCCGCTACACTTCAACTTTGGTGCAGCGGCTCTTGCTTTTACATCCCCAAAATAGTCCAGAGTATTCTTGCAAAAGGACGGTGAACGGATTTTTGTTTTCTTGCAGAAGGCGACTTGTAATATATGGTTTCTTGTGATATGCTAAAAAAAAGTAAATATTTTATACGGGATTTTACACCGTTAATCCTGCCGATAGGCTTGATTATATAAATTTATTTTAGGAGATTGCTGTTTGAAAAATACCAACAACTTGGAGATTGTAGGCTAACCGGGAGGTTTGCGAAATACGATCTCGCCCAAGCCTCCCAATCATTGCAAGTCAACAATTTTTAGGAGGAAAAACAATGAATACAAATGACTATATTATCCGTTTGGAAACACCTGCTGATTATCAGGAGGTGGAAAACTTAATACGAGAGGCATTTTGGAATGTTTATCGTCCGGGATGCTTGGAACACTATGTACTGCACTGTTATCGTGACAGAAAGGATTTTGTGCCGGAACTTGATTTCGTAATGGAAAAGGACGGCAAAATCATTGGTCACATTATGTTTGTGCACGCAAAAATACAAACCGACAACAGTAAGGAACTGCCCATTATGACCTTCGGACCTATCAGCATAGCACCGCAGTATAAGCGACAAGGCTATGGAAAGGCACTGCTTGATTATGCCATGGAACAGGCAAAGTCATTGGGATGCGGCGCCCTTTGTATGGAAGGAAATATTGACTTTTATGGAAAGTCTGGTTTTGTGGTGGCTTCTACAAAAGGGATTCATTATTATGCAGAGCCGAAAGATGCTCAGGTTCCATATTTTCTGCTTAAGGAGCTGAAACAGGGCTTCTTAGATGGAATTTCGGGAACCTACCATACACCCGACGGATATTTTGTGGACGAAAAAGAAGCGGAGCTATTCGACGCCCATTTTCCGCCGAAAACAAAATTAAAGCTGCCCGGTCAGCTGGTATAAATCTAAAACAATTACGAAAGCCGATGAACTGGTGTTCATCGGCTTTCACTTTTACTACATCCCCAAAATCGTCCAGTCAATACTTGCATAAAGACGGTGAACGGATTCTTACTTTCATATTACTTGCTCTTTCTATTGTTCATGATTTTAGAGTTGAAGCCCTCACTTTAATATGGTAAAATTATTCTATATACCTACCGAGTAAAACTTTTTTTATACGGTAATGCGAAAATTTAACGCTTGGTGAGCGAATTTATATATGATAAGTTAATTTAGCAATACACAGGGAGGCATTCCTTTTGGAATTTAACGAAAAGCTACAACAACTTAGAACTGGAAAAAATTTAACGCAGGAACAACTTGCGGAGCAATTATATGTATCAAGAACAGCGATTTCAAAATGGGAAAGTGGCAAGGGATACCCTAACATCGAATCATTAAAATGTATCTCCAAATTCTTTTCCGTTTCGATTGATGAACTATTATCGGGAGAAGAACTGATTACCATTGCTGAAACAGAAAATAGCTCAAATCTTAAAAAGATTTATAGTATACTTTTTGGGATACTGGATGTAATGGTAATTGCATTTATTATTTTGCCGCTTTATGGAAACCCTGTTGGAGGTTATATATATTCCGTCAACCTCCTTTCATTTACTGCCACTACACCGATGAATCTTGTAATCTATTGGATTGTTTTTGTCGCTTTGATGGGTATTGGTATTGCTAAACTTTTATTCATTCGTTTTGAAAAGAAGTCGTGTGGCAATATTTCTACGAAAGTATCTATCGTACTTAGCTTTGTAGCTATTCTATTCTTCGCTGCAGCCAAGGAGCCGTATGTGATAGCACTTCTGTTTTTGCTATTTGTTATAAAAATGTTTTTATTGATGAAGCAAGGAAAAATTAAATAAAAAGCTCTATAAATCCTTGAAAATAGGCTCTGACACGATAAGTGTCAGGGCTTTTTTCTATTGTGACGGTAGGTTTCTTGTCTTTTTTAGCTTCGGAAATGATAATTGAATTGCGGTAAAACAAACCACAACTAACAGAAAGGATGATTGTATATGGAATATGCTATTGAAACAGAAAATCTTACAAAACAATACGGAACAGCTACCGTTGTTGATAACATCAATATTCATGTGCCAAAAGGTAAAATCTACGGTTTGCTCGGCAGAAATGGAGCAGGAAAAACTACCGCAATGAAAATGATGTTACAGTTAGTTTCCCCAACAGGAGGAACTGTTAGATTATTCGACACAGATTATAAAGAACACACCCGTACTCTTTATAGAAAAATAGGGTCTATTATAGAAACGCCAGGTTTCTATAATAATTTGACAGGATATGAAAATTTGCAAATCCTCGTCAAACTGAGAGGACAGCTCAGTAAAAAATCGGTACAGGAAGCACTTCGTGTTGTTGGATTAGATAAGGAAACGAGCAAAGTGTTTGCCGACTATTCACTTGGAATGAAGCAGCGTCTTGGTATTGCAGCAGCAATTATGCACGAACCTGAACTATTGATACTTGACGAACCGATTAACGGACTTGACCCAATTGGCATCTCTGAAATCCGCTCGTATCTGTCTGAGTTAAGTCACAAGAAAGGTACTACTATTTTCATTTCAAGTCATGTTTTAAGTGAAATCGAACAGATTGCGGATATTATCGGTGTTATGCATGAGGGACGCTTGATTGAGGAGGTTTACATAGCAGAACTTCACAAGCGCAACCTCAGACATATGGAATTTGATTTATCTGACGTAAAAAAAGCCGCAAAAATATTAGAAAATCACTATCAGATCACAGACTATTCTATACAGGGTAATACAATAAAAATTTATGATTTCACTCATAACTCAGGGGAAATAAACAAAGCTTTCGTAGAGAATGAGCTGTTGGTAACAAAGATAAATGTGGACGAGGAAAACTTGGAGGATTATTTTTCTGAATTGATTGGAGGTGGCAGCATTGCTTAATCTTATTTCGTGTGAATTATCAAAACTAAAGCGTTCAAAAATGGTGCTTATTAGTATTTTAGGTGTTATGTCTATACCGTTTATGATGCTTATAGAATCGTTACAGGCTCATTTCAAACGTCCAGACCTTGTCTTTACTCTGTCAGATATTTACAGCGATAGCATACTGTATATTATGCTGTTGGCAAACATCATGATTTATGTAGCAATTACCGCTTACTTATTCAGTCGGGAATATGCAGAAAATACGCTAAAGACTATATTGCCAATCCCTGTTTCAAGAACAAAGTTGATGGCTGCTAAGTTTTGTACCCTGTTTATCTGGACTTCTGTCCTTACTATTGTAACTTGGGCAGGCATCTTGATTTTATCTGGGATGTATCATATTGTGTTTGGAATGGAAGGTTATAGCTTACTTGTTGCAATCAACTGGCTTCCAAAGTATTTTTTTAGCAATATGCTCATGTTTTTAACTGTTTCCCCTTTTGCTTTTATCGCACAAAAAACAAAGGGATTTGTTGCATCTATGATTGCTTCGGCGGTTATCGTTATGGGCAGTGCAGCTCTTTCTAATCACGAATGGGGAGCATTATATCCATGGACAGCTACTTTCTTTTTGATAGAAGGTCGAATTGAAAGCACGGGCTATCCTATGGTATTATCGGTTGCTATTATCCTTTTGGTATCAGTAATTGGATTTTATATGACCTTTCACTATTTTAAGAAGGAGGATTTGAAATAATGGCACTTAATTTTATAGAAATTCTGAAAGTTATATCTCTTGGTGTTGTAGAGGGAATTACAGAATGGCTACCTATCAGTAGTACAGGACATATGCTTCTTGTGGACGAGTTTTTTACTCTTAACATGAGCGAAACATTTAAGGAAATGTTTTTTGTTGTTATTCAACTTGGGGCAATCCTTGCAGTCGTCATTATGTTTTGGAACAAAATGTTTGCGTTTCAATTTAAGGATAAATCGCAGCCTATCATAAAAAAAGATATCTTTTCACTTTGGTTTAAGGTAGTGGTGGCTTGTGTACCTTCAGCTATCATGGGATTTTTATTTGATGACTATTTGGATGCTCATCTCCATACTCCAATTGTAATTGCAATAATGTTAATTATATATGGTGTGTTGTTTATTCTCATTGAGAACTGGAATAAAAACAGAACCCCTACTACTGTGGCACTTTCTGACATCAGCTATAAAACAGCACTCTTGATTGGGGCATTTCAAGTGTTATCGCTCATTCCGGGTACATCACGTTCGGGTGCGACGATTATAGGTGCTTTGCTGATAGGTGTATTAAGGGTAGCGGCAGCGGAATTTACATTCTTCCTTGCTGTACCAACCATGCTTGGGGCAAGTGCCTTTAAGCTGTTAAAATTCGGATTTAATTTTACAAGTGCAGAACTTCTCGCTCTCGTTATTGGTATGGTTGTTGCATTTATAGTGTCTGTCTTTGTTATTAAATTCCTAATGAACTTTATCAAAAAGCATGATTTCAAGGTGTTTGGTTGGTATCGAATTGTGCTTGGAATTGTTGTACTGTTGTACTTTATAGTGATATAGGTTATGAGCAATTTCACGGAACTTATAGAAATAGTTCTACTAAATGAAATCTTACTAATTATGCAGCAAGGCACTGTACTATTTGTTTTAGTGCAGTGCCTTTACCCTCTATATTCCCAAAATAGTCCAGATATAGAGCGGAGATGTCAGGGTGAACACGAGACAGGCAAGTATCTGTAAGCTGAGCAAATAGAGAGCCAGTAAGCTCTTTTCTATCTTTAAACACTAGCTTATCTATACCTTGAAAAATTGCAAATTTAATAGAGTGCTTGCATTGGCCTGAAACAAGTAATCCCATATTATTGTAAATATCATCAGACGAAAAAATGCCTAAATTTTTCATTCGAACTTCCGCACCGTCTCCACATGCGGTATAACATCACTCTTAAAAATTTAACAAATGAAAGTTATTTTATGAACCTTATAACAAAAATTCTCCCTATAAAGTAACCTTCGAAAAATGCCTTTTATTATTTTTCCCTTTTATATGCACTAATTATATTTAAAGCCATTAGAGAAGCAATATATATCGGTATCATAATTAATAATATTGCATAAAAATCTCGTGTAGCATTATAGGATGAAGTAGTAAATCCTTTAATAATCAGCTGACCCAATAAATAAGATACTGGTAATAAGAAAATCTTCTTCATAAAACTATTCACTTTTCTATTACGATTGAATAGAAGAATGATAAATCCAAAGATTAAAGCCAATATCATGGCAATGCGTGAATAATAAGATAAAAATAGTCTTGGCAATGTAATCACTCCACCCCTTGAGTTAATATTTTTACCATAAATCAGTTTATCTTCACTTCCATCTGTCTGATAATAATACACAGAAACAACATTTTCCCCATTCGGATTTATAATAGTGTTATTCACATTAGATTTTTTTATATTTCTATTCCATATGCTATTCCATGTGGTTATGTGATAAACATAACCAGTGTTACCATCTGTCGGATAACTACTGATATCATATCCATATACTGTATCATCAAATGTAGCGAGTACTGACCCATTACCAATTTCATTAATTGCTACACTTCCTTCACTATATGGAATATACTCTGGTGCAGTCAAAAAAGCAGTTGTTATAACAAGAACTATAATTAAAAACATCATTGAAAATATTGCTGTTTGTATTTTTTTCTTGCGCAATGTAGACTTTATATTTAATAAAGGAGTGATATTAGTATCTATTGGTATTTTATTAAAAGTCTTCATCTCATCAAGATAAACCTTGCATTCCTGACACTGTTCAATATGTTCTTCAATCATAGCACGTGAGTCATTACTTACCATATTTTCTACATATAAAGGTAAAATATCTTTAATAACATTACATGTAATTTTCATCAATTATCCCTCATTTCTTCTCTGATCTTATTTTTGGCTCTGTGAAAAGTGACACAAGCCCAGTTATCTGTTTTCCCAAACAAATTCCCAATCTGCTTAAAACTAAGTTCCCCGAAAACGCGAAGAGAAAAAACTTCCTTATACGGTTCAGATAAATCATGGATAATTTCATGGATTTTCATTGACTCCTCAGATGAATAAACTGATTTCTCTACATCATTATCATCTTCTATTTCAGGTACTGAATCCAAATTAACTAAATTTTTGTTTTTTCTCACATATGAATAATATGAGTTTTTTGCTATTTGAAATAACCATACCTTGATATCGCAATTTCCTTTAAAGTTATCAATTGAGTTTATTGCCTTAAAAAATGTTTCAGATGTTAAATCATCCGCTATATATTTATCTTTAGATAAACTATATATAAATAAATAAACATCCTTAAAGTAACTATTAAAAATTGCCTCAAGCTCTGTCACTTTTTCACCTCCTATCTATAAGACGCATGGGACTTGATAATCTTACAAAAATTTTTTTAAAAATCTCAAAGCTTTTAAAACCTTGAGATTTTAAATATCAATATTTTTTCTGTTTTGCTAAATAATTATCTTTGATCTAGAAGGCAAACAGTCTCTGTATGCCTTGAGTGTGCAATAATGATGACCACGACACCTAATACTCCCTTGGTGTCAGTATATGTTTCATTTTTGATTAATAGATATATCAATTATTGCATGGCAATCTAATAGCGTGGGTTTAATCTCATGTATTGGCAAACCTCTACTCACTATACATGGTGAAAATCACAACCTCAGGTCTTGTAAAAATTCTTGGCACATGGGAAAAAGTGCCTATTCCGCTGGTTATAAATACGGGGACATCGTCTGCTGAACAGGCAAACCCATAAGCAAAACGCGTACCGTAATCTGTTATTGGCAAGCTTCCGTATAGCAAGTAAAACGGATAACCAAAAAAAGTAATTTGCCCAGCATGGGTATGACCGGAAAGTATTAAATCAATTCCATCTGTAGATTGCAACATTGACAAGTCCGGACTGTGTGAAAGGAGCAAAACAAAATCGTTTGTATGTGCGTTTGCAATAGCCTCTTTTATGTTAGGATTTCTGTTATACATATCTTGGACACCTGCCAAATAAAAGCCTTCTCTTATACACCTGCCACTATTATCCAACGGCTTTATCCCATATTCTTTTTTTGCCTTGAAAACTTTCTTGTAGTCATCATGATTTCCTTCCACACCGAAAATTCCGTCTGTTGTACTTATTTGAGCTATTTCTCTCACAGTTCCTTGATAATGATTGTTCTCCATTAAAAAATCTCCGCCTAATAACAGCAAATCCAAATCTCTGTCATTTAACTCTGTTGCTACTTTCCGCATATTTTCTTCTGTTATAGCATGCATGTCTGACATAAAAGCGATGCGATAACCATCTAACTCAGGCGGCCAATTTTCCGAACGAAACTCAATTTCCACATATCGGATTATCTTACTTAGCGTAAGCCCATGTGCAATATGTATAACTGGAATAAATGTAATAATAAGACCAATTACTACTACAAATTTGAATTTCCTGTTTCTCGTTTTATGATTTGCGAAATACATACCCAACAGTGCTCCTATTCCTCCACATAATATGGTAAAAATTAATAACGTTTTTTCGCTTATGCACCGCTTGCCTTTTACTGCTTTTCGTTTGTCTGTCACATACAGGAAAAATGTAAAAGTATTTGTCAATAAGAGAAACATGAAAAAAAACTTTATTATGCCGATATAAAAAATCAGGTTTATTATTAATTGCAATTTCTCTTCTCCCCCATAATTTAAACTTCATCTGTTAAAAAACATGTCTGTACAATATATAAATCTATTTATTCCTTTTTTAATCTTAATATTAATATCTGCCTTTCATTATTTTCAGAAATAAATTTGCTAATGACATAATTTTCAAACATATTACGGAACAACATAAAAGCTTGGTCAGAAAAGCCATTTTGGATTAATGTAAAAACAGCTAAATAAGTTTGTAAAGATTTATTTGACAAAAGCTGTAATACCTTACATTTGTATTGATTATTAATCAAATCTTCCTTATACCATATACTTTTTATATGATTACGATAATTTATATTCTCTGTCAAATACTTTTCATACTCAGATTCACATTGACTAATAAAAAAATTAAGTGTATCTTTAGGAATTCCATATTTCAATTTTTTATATGTGACTCAAAAAATTCTTCTGTACCCATTTCAGAAAGTTTTTCTTCAAATTTCTCTTGTGAACTACAATTTTTAGAAGTATTATTACATAATGCTTCTAAACAAATATTTTTTAATAAATCTTTTTCCATTTTATTTACTTTGCCTTTCTATATGCTAAGAATAAACATGGGGGTCAGGCTTGACAAATCGACAAACTAATCTCATCAATCTCTTCTCCAACATTGTATCTACTTATTATCTTAGATATTCCTGATTAAACGTATTAGCCATTCTCACAACAAAATTCCATTGGCGCTCCATATAGGTTTTCAATTGGCTTGTACTTTGCTGATAATCGGCATATATCATTTCCAGATTATCAAAATGATCTGCGATTGCACAAGCAGCGCAATAGCCACTTTCCATTCCTGCGGAAATACCCTCTCCCATTGGATTCAGGAACCCGGCAATCTCTCCTGCAAATAGTACTCGACCAAGACCATAATCAACATGACAGCCGGGGCCAATATGTGGCATCAACCATTTTTCAGCTCTTATTTGCTTATCAATTCGTAGGTGGTGATGAGCTTTCATGTAGGCGATAAACCGTTCATAGAAAAACCCAATTTTCCCCATATCTTTGACCGATACACCCAGTACTAAAAGATTGTCTTTTACGTTAAACCATGCGTCATACTCTGATAACTCCGGCTGCAAATACGCATAGAAATAGTGAGGATCTAAATCTATGTTTCCTTCGTTGAATGTCTGAAATGTAGTGATATATTTCGGGCTGCCTTTAATAATTTTCCGCTTTAACGCTCCTACAACACCCTCACAGTCCAAAACGTATTTTGCTTCCTCAGTATAGGTTGCTTTACCGTGTAAAGTGACCTCCACAGAACTATTTTTTTCTTCGCAGGAAAGAGCGGTTGTGCAATCCCTGATTTCCGCACCGCTTTCTTTTGCTTTTGTTGCAAGCCAGTTGTCAAAAGAACTGCGCCAGACATTAAGTCCTTCTTGCTCAAAGCGAAACTCTTTCCCTTTGTCATCTGTAAAGATCATTCCCCGGTTTTCAATCGGTTCACACATAGACAATGCCGGGATATCTTCGCCAAAATAGAGGTTTACCAAATCCATTGTTTTTTTGATCAAAATCCCGGAACAGGATTTATATCTTGGCATTTTCAACTTCTCTACAACCAAAATCTTATATCCTTTTTCGGATAGAATTTTTGCGGCGGTACTGCCGGTTGGTCCCGCACCAATAATTATTATATCGTACATTCTCTTTTCACCTCCGTATAATCATTTTAAGCCTCTTATTAATTCCTATTTATCGCTATAATAAACAATTGTTAGTCCATATTTTTTACTATTGAACATTTTCCTACTTTTACGACGCATTATAAGAATATCATAATATCCCCTGACACATAAAATTTTTGAATTTTATCTTTGAAAATCCGAATGTCATCTATAAAACACCCCAAAATACAGGGTCAAAAAATGCACTTTTTTGGTCCAGTTTTTGCCCGTTTTTTGCTCCAAAACCACTACATATGGTGGTTGAGCTTCCTCATTTGCCCTCCGCACCACATTTCGTCATCATTATTATCGTTTCAATGTGCCTTGAGATGACAATAAAGATGTCATTTGGACCTGATATCCCCTTGACCGGGTACCTCTTTTCCTTAGTCCAGATTAACAATAGCCTTTATTCTTCTTACCCCCGATGATGAACTTTGCTCCTTTATGACTTTAAAATAACCCAGTTCAGATGTATTAGAAACATGAGGTCCTCCACAGATTTCTAATGAATATCCTGGAATCTCATAGACTTTAACAATATCTTCATATTTACCTTCGAAGACTCCTAAAGCTCCACTTTTTTTAGCATCATCTAAATTCATTTCCATATATTTAACCTCAAGATTCTCTTGGATCGCTTTATTAACCAGACTTTCAACTTGATCTATTTCTTCTTTCAATAACTTTCTATCAAAAGAGAAATCAAATCTTAACCGCTCAGAGTTTATATGGCTACCTTTTTGATAAACTTGGTTCCCTAGAACTTTCCGTAATGCACTATTAAGTAGATGAGTAGCTGTGTGTAGTCTAACACTGTTACTGTTATGTTCTGCCAGGCCTCCTTTGAATTTTCCAGCAGCTCCGCTTCTAGATTTATTCTGATGCTCTTCAAACTTTGTTTTAAAACCTTCTATATCAACAAGTATTTCTTTTTCTTGTGCTAGTTCAAGAGTAAACTCAATGGGAAATCCATAAGTATCATATAATCTAAATGCTAGCTCTGAACTCAAATATTCACCAGCTTTTATTTGATCAAAATACTTATTTGCCACTTTCAATCCACTTTGCAAAGTCTTGGTGAATTTGATATATTCCTTACTTAGTTCTTCAATTATATAATTTTTACAGGATTGGACTTCTGGATATGCTACATTATACATTTCAATAACTTTTTCAGCTAATTCAAGCATAATGTTCTCTTCAATACCTAATTTATATATCATCCGTATTGTACGTCGAATAAGTCGTCTAAGTATATACCCCTGCTCAGAGTTTGTTGGAACTATCTTTTGCGGATCAGCGAGAATAAATACAGAAGCTCTAATATGCTCACATATAATTCTGAAGCTATTTTTATTAATTTTGTCGTAACTAACTCCACTTAGTTCTTCTAATCTCTTAATCAGTGGCCTAAACAAATCTGTTTCATATACATTTTGGAGATTATTTGCTAGAATCAGTAACCGTTCAAAGCCTAATCCTACATCTATATTTTTTTGCTCTAGCTCAGTCAGATTTCCTTCTTTGTCTTTGTAGTATGTCATGAAAACATTATTACCTAATTCAATATATTTACCACAATTACAAGCAGGTCCACAATTTTCACTACAATCGTGTGTATCATTTACATAAAACATTTCTGAATCAGGACCACATGGCCCTGTTTCACCTGCCGGTCCCCACCAATTTTCATCATCACCGTAATAAAAGATTTGATTACTACTTAGACCTAACTCAAGCCAAGTCTCTACCGCTTCCGCGTCATAAGGTACAATCTCATTTCCCTTATAAACCGTCACTGCTAATTTTGAAGAAGGTATTCCAATTTGCGCTGTAAGAAATTCATAGCTCATAGAAATAGCTTCTTTTTTGAAATAATCACCTAAGGACCAATTACCCAGCATCTCGAAAATAGTTAAGTGATAATCATCACCTACCTCCTCAATATCTCCTGTTCTTACACATCTTTGCACATTCACAAGGCGTTTTCCTAATGGATGTTCTTGTCCTAAAAGATAAGGAATAAGTGGTTGCATGCCAGCGGTTGTATATAATACACTAGCATCATTTTCAGGAGCTAACGATGTGGCTGTGACTACTTCATGTCTCCTTTTTTTGTAGTATGATACGTAGAGTTCTCTCAATTCATTCGCTTTCATAATCCTCTTCCTTTCTTAAAAATAATATAAAAAACCCTAAGCTTTCAAAGCTTAGGGCGAATTCTTAATCCGTGGTACCACCTAAATTCAGAGATTAACTCTGCACTCATAAAGTACGGGTAAATGATAATACCGATACTATATCCTATGATAACGGTGGATCTCCGTTGAAGCCTACTCATTATTTCAGTTCAAAGCTCCAAGACTGCTTCAATATATGGATTGTGAAGATTCGCACCAACCATCTTCTCTCTGAACAATACCTATATATTTACTATTTCTCTTCTTCGCCTTTATTATTAATTCCAATAATTATACTACTAAAGTTTTTCTTTGTCAAATGTTAAATTCTACTTACTCTGCACATGAGGTGTAAAATCTGCAAAGTTCATACTCGCATAATCTATGCTATGCACAATATAATCATCTATATATTTCTGTGAAATTAACCACACATAGTTGTGAGAGTTATAGTTAGAGCAAGCCAATACATAGTCAATATTGGAAGAAGATTTTACTAAAGTTAAAAACTCTTTGCTCATTGCTAATATTACAGGTTGTGGTTTTTCATCATAAACGACTGTACCTAACGGAGAAGTATCCTCAATCAAAAACATTTTAATAACTTTTTCATTTGAAATCATATTTTTGCTTTTCAGATTGGTTATGTATTCATCAAGTTTTGGATAATGGTTTTAAAAGCATTTGAAACATTGGCTATATAGTTAGAATATGAACTAACACCTTTTATAGTATCATGTAAATATACTCCCTCTTGATTATTGGGAATTTTATCAAATTTTCTTTCAACCCTTGCCTGTTCTTGACGATTTACACTACCTTTTCTTTTGTTTTCGTAACAATCAAATTCAAAATGTTCAATTAACAATATATAGTGCAGTTTTTAGCTTTATATGCAAAAGCCACCCACGCCAGCTAGATTTTCACTTTGTAAATCACTTGTTGAACTGCAATCTCTTAGCTTTGCGTTATATATTGTTGCGGCAAATCCACCAAAACCTAATTTTGCTATTGTGTCAACAGTACTGACTGATATAGATAGTTCACTTATGTCAACATCTGCCTTACAGTTTTCAAAATTTATATAACCGCTAGATATATTTCCGCCGTCTACATATGATATAAATCCACCACCACATACATGGAAATAACTAGCCAAAACAAAGTCTATATTATTAACTTTACAGGAATCAATAACGAGAGGCACCTCTCCGCCGTTTAAATATCCCGTAACACCTCCAAATCAACGATAAAAGGATACCAACAATTTGCTTATCAGCGTGGTGTATTCAGTCGTCCGTTTTTGAACTATATATATGCAATGGTTCCATATGTGATACAGGAAGCTGAGCTGATAAAAGTCATTGAAACTATGAAAACTTGGTTTCATCACGAAACAAAATAATATTACTATAGTGCTTTAAAGAAAAAATCTATAAAAATCAAATGAATGAGATATGAGCAATACACTCTGTACATACCTCTTGTCCTTACACAATAAAATCTGACTACTCTCGAACCAAGAGCCGTTGCAGCTTAATTCCGATGCAATGGCTCTTGGTTCGTTATAATCCGAGTATAGTCCAGAGTATCCTTGCAAAAATATGGTAAAAAATCACCTGTACAATTTATTAATTAAGTATCTCAACATTCTAAATTCTTTTGTTGATTTTGATACCCCTCCATATCCCGGGAAAATAGTTTCTTCTATATTACCTTACAATGCTGTAATATACATAATTTATCCATTTCCCAAACATCAAGCATATACTTGCTCTATTAATTTTTTTGTAGTAATTAATATAGTTGAAATTCTAATTTTACCATAACTCATTTAACTTATCAGAATAAAAATCTATTGCTTTTTTGAAATCTAATATACTTTCATCTGCTGATGTCTCTGCAATAATTTTAAGTAATAGTTTCATAGCTTCTGTGTGCTCCCCTAAATTGTAAAGAGTCATGGCTAAAAATACCTTTAGAGAATTAATATCGTATTTTCTTATTCCTTCTAGTAGAAGTTGTTTGGATTTTTCATACTCTCCTATCGTACGATAAGTACTTCCAAGTCCTAGGTAAGCTTCCTTCAAATCTTTTTCTGGTAGTCCAAGCTCTATTGCTTTTTCATAAAAAGGCACAGCTTCCTTTTCTAATCCAAGCACATCAAAACTCCAAGCACACTGATAGTTGACCTCCGCATTATTTGGAAATGTCTTTACCAATTCAACAAGCATTGAATTAGCTTCATTTAATTTACCATTTTCTCTAAGTTCAATAGCTTTCTTCAGTATATTTTTCATGATCATCTCTCCTTTCAAAATATTATTTACAAATCACCTAAACAGGATAACCTTTATTTCCTTTTTACATTTGTGCTAAATCTCAACTTCTCTTAAGTTCATATTTAATGCCTTCCCTCCGACCTTAACTTCACAAATATCACTTTCTTTAACATTAAGTTTTACATTTATTTCCGATGGCATATTCATAGAATATCCTTGTTCAAAAGTAATGTTGTGACATTGGGACGCATCAAAAATGCCATATTTATATAGATAACAAGCTAAAGCTCCGCTTGAAGTCCCTGTTGCTGATTCTTCATCTATTCCATATAGTGGAGCTAAATTTCTGCAGTATGCATTTGAATTACTGACTGAATCAAGCACAAACATATGATATCCAATAACATCGTATTTTCTGCTTAATTCTGCTACTTTTTCAAAATTAGGCTTGATAGTATCTAAAATCTCCATGTTCCTTATTGGTATAAGTATATCTTTAAGTCCAGTTGAAACAATTTGACAAGGAAATAGCATATTAAAATCATGAACATTAATATCTAATGTATCTGCTATCTCTTCATAATCAATAATTTCATAAAATGATGGATTAGTCTGAGTCATCATGATTATTCCATTTTCATCAACTTCAACTGCTAAAATCCCCGCTTTTGTTTCTTGAGTATATGTTCCAGGATTAATACATTCTGTTTTTAACAATACTGAAAATGCAGCAATAGTCGCATGACCACAGAGGTCAACCTCTTCATTTGGTGTGAAAAATCTTACTTTGAAATCCGCTTTGTTTGACTTCATGATAAAAGCTATTTCACTGAATCCTATTATTCTAGCAATTTTTTTCATAACATCTTCACTTAAATTATCAGCATCTAAAACTACTCCAGCAGGATTTCCACCTTGCTTTGTCTTAGCAAATGCATTTATCGTATATACCTTAACCTTCATATTATCTCCTCCTAAAAAATCATCTATATTTCAATTCTAGTTCCTATATTTAATTCATCAGCTTTATGAAGTAAATACTTAGAAACTGCTATGTCTTGCAATGCAATTCCCGTACTATCAAAAATTGTAATATCGCTATCCAAGCTTCTTCCACTTCTTCCTTCTAAGATCCAAAATACTTCTTACATCATCATCATTTAAAACTCGTATATCGCTCATATAAACCTCCGCAATTCTAATTATTCAGTCTTTACTATTTCCTATATTTAAGCAATTAACAACATTATGCTTTCTTTTTTTTCTTAATTTCATCTAAATATGAATAAATTGTAACTGGAGATACCTGAAGTTTATTAGCCACTTTGTCTATAGCTCCTTTTGTAAGAAATATGCCTTTATCATACATAAACATTAATAACTCTATATTATCGCTTCTCTTCATTCCAGTTACATCAATATCTCCAATGGTATTATCTATGAGACTATCTATTATCTCAGAGACATTATCAAATGAATCAATTGTTGGTACATCTGGTTCATTTGATACATTAATATTTTCTGACAAGAATATGTTTAGAAACGACTGCATTTTGATAAACTCGTCTATTTCAAAGTTCATGCAAAATGCTCCAATTACCTCATCATTTTCATCTCTAATTAATGATGTAGATGATTTTATATTTTTACCATTTTTTAATTGAAATGTATAATTAGCCTTATAATCATTTTTAAAATCTTTCGACAACAATACATCTTTGATTAAATGATCAAAAGACTGACCTATTCTTCTATCCGTTATATATCCGTTTGATACATATACAACTGAATTTTGTGGAGTTGACAAATCGTGTATAACAACTTCACATTTATTACCAAAGGACTCCGAAATCATATCAGCTAATGGAATATATGATTTTAATTTTTTTGAAATAGTCATATTAAACTCCTTATACATAAAATTATCTTTCAAATTTTTCTTTTGCCAAACCAATCGGAAACTCCATTATACAACCTTTATCTGGATTTACAATTTGGCTAATTCTAAGATTTCCTGCAAGTGAAAGTAATAATCCACTTTGGGCATCCGTAAGCGAAGAATGCTCTTGCAAAAATTTATGCATCTTCTGCGCTGCCACTACACTGCACTTATCAAGTGATACATCTGCAGCAGTAGTAATATAATTATTTTGTGCAATAATAAATGGTATGGGAATATCGCTACGTCCCTTAAGAATATTAACTTTTACAGTTACTTCACCGCTCATCTCCAATGCACAAATAACTGTTTCTCCATCTCCCTGTACCGCATGTATGTCTCCCAAAGAAAACAAAGCCCCTTGTACATTAACAGGCAAATACAACACAGCTCCCACTCCAATATCATTTATATCCAAATTCCCGCCATGTTCTCCTGGTGTTTGGGTTGAAACACTACTGTCTTCTGGAGCAGTTCCAATTACACCTACCATAGGGCGAATCGGAATACAAATTTCATTATCAAACTTTATCATTCCATCTTCTATCAGAAACTTACGACAATGACAACCATCGATTTCATAAATGCCAGCACCATTACGTGCACACATTGAACCCTGATCCATAAGATCTATTGCCTTAATCTCTACTCTAAGAACATCACCAGGTTCTGCCCCTTTTATATAAAGAGGACCTGTTGCTGGATTATTACGCTTCATATCTATATTATTAAAATCATAACCGTCTGTAACAATTTGTTCACAATAACAATCTTGACAACAAAACTTTACTATGTCTCCATTTTCAGCATAAGCAACAGGCTCTATTTCAGAATCAAAAGAAAAATGAATTTTGTCTTTTTCAATACAAATCATAAGAAATCACCTCTACTTCCCTTTTTATTAAATTTCTTTTATCAATGGTTTTTAAAACCATCAACAATTAAGTGATTTAGTGATCAGATTTAAGTCCTGCTCCACACATAGGAAGCAAGCTGTCAGAAGTTTTCCCATTTAAATCACAATATTTTAAATATGCAGCATATGTAGCCGCTGTTGTATGCTCGCAATAGATACCTTTTGCCGAAAGAGCTTTTCTAGCTTCGATTATTCTGTTTTCTGGTGCCGTAATTATTTCAATATCATATTTATAAATATACTCCAAAATTTCTTCACCGCGCATCGGTATGCCAATAGCAATACCTTCAGCCATCGTCGGTTTAGGTATTACTCCAACTGGATTCATTTTTCCAGTAATAACTGCTTTTGCAAATGGATCACAATATTCACTTTGGACTGCAACTATATTTGGCATTTTATCTATGAGATTATTTTCAAATAATTCTTCTAATGCTTTTATAACTCCAATAAAAAGTGTGCCGTTTCCAAGAGGAATGAATATATTAGAAGGAATTCTGTTAAGTTGTTCATAGACTTCATAAATATAGGTTTTTGTTCCTTCATAGAAGAAAGGGTTATAGACGTGACTTGCATAATAGCTTCCCCGCTCCACTATTTTCGACCTACATACATCTGCACAATGATCCCTAGTTCCAGAAACGACATTGACCTTTGTATTATGAGATTTAATCATATCAATCTTTTTAATTGATGTTCCTTCTGGAACAAATATCTCACAATCGATTCCAGCTTTTGCACAATAGGCTGCGACGCTATTTCCAGCATTGCCACTACTATCTTGCACAACAGAATCCACGCCAATTGATTTACAATGAGCAATCAATACAGCCGCACCTCTATCTTTAAAGGACAAAGTAGGCATAAAATAATCCATTTTAAGTAAAACATCTTCATCAAATTGAATCACAGGAGTCATCCCTTCGCCCAAACTGATTTCTCTCCAACTTTCTCCTATTAAAGGCATGAAAGCTCGATAACGAAAAATACTCCATGTATCACGATCAACTAAAGACAGATCAAACTTAGGAGCTTTCCAATCTAATTTCCAAAGTCCACCACAATCACACTTTGCTTTTCTAGTTGTTACTTTTTCGGTTACACCGCATTTTAAGCAAATATATTTCATCTTTGATTCACCTCCGCAATAGCTTCAACTTCTATAAGGCTTCCATAGTGTAGCTTCCCAACAGGTAAAACAATGCGTGCAGGCTTGTGTTTTCCAAAGAAATCACTATAAACTTGATCTACTATATCCCACTGATCAATATCTGATATATACACTCTACACTGAACAATATCATCTCGAAAAAGTCCAGCTTCTTTCAAAACTCTGTCAACATTTTTCAAAGCAAGTTTAGCATGCTCCTCTATTCCACCCTTTGGTACCTGCTTAGTATCAGGGGCTATAGCTAGTTGTCCCGATACATAAAGCATTCCATTGGAAATAATACCAGGTGTATAATGCCCATTATTCTTATTTTGAAATTCAGGTTTAATCTTCTCCATATTCGTACAATTCCTCTCTATTTATTTCTTATTATTATTTTTGATGTATATATCTCTCTTTAATTATCACATTAATTATAAATATATCTATATATTTTTTTATACGTATCATATAATTTTTTATAAGTATATCATTTTCTTTGTTTCTTCGTCAATAAAAACTGCATTAAAAGATTGTTATAGCTACTTTTTATTAAGAGAATAAAGATTTCTTCCTGAATAAGGAATACCCTGTAGAGTAAACAAAAAAGTCCAACATCGGACTTTTTGTTGACGAAAGCTTAAGTTTAACATACGAAAATATCCTATATGTTAGTGTGAATATGAATCACTAAGCATATTTTATTTATACCTCTTAAAAATTTTTACGTCTATTTACATCACTTTGTTTTGTGAAATCTCCTCTTGCATATGACCCATAAAGTATAATTGTATCGCATTGGTATTTTTCTATTAAAAAATTTTTCGGTTTGTTTGTGAATTTATTCATAAACTAATTTTTTTCAAATAATTGACACATTGTTTGCTACTTATATCTATAAATGCTTATAATATAACCTCTGCTTTTGTACCCGATCCTAATGTACTACTTATTTTTATATCTCCACCATGTGCCTTTACTATATCCTTTGCTATAGCCATTCCTAGTCCTGAGCCTTTATGACTCTCACCTGTATTTGTTCCTCTATAATATCTATCAAAAATATGCTTAAGTTCTTCTGGGTTCATCCCTTTTCCATTATCTGTTACAAATATGTGTGCTTTCTCATCTTTAATTACTTTGACTTCTATTTTCACATTATGATTATTATGAATAAGAGCATTATATAAAAGATTATTAATTACCCTTTTTATTAAAATATCATCTACTTCCTTATGGATAACACTTTCTTTGCAAATAAAATTAATATCTCTATCACTATACTTAGGATCATTTAATATATCAATAACCGTTCTCCTAACTAATTTCACTAAGTTAATTTCTTTTTTATCAAGCATAGAAGCTTTATTTTTAAGTTTTGTAGTTAAATTCAAATCATCTACAAGCTCTTTTATATAGTTTGATTTTTTATTTATGGTTTCTGCATAAGATTGGATTTCTTCCTTAGAGAACTCATACTCATCATCACTTAAAATCTCCGCGTATCCCTTAATAGATGCTAATGGAGTTTTTATATCATGAGATATATTTGCAATCCATTCCTCCCTCATTTGTTCTAGTTTCTTTCGTTGGCTTTCATTATTTTTCAGTATATCTGAAAGGTTATTTACGTTAGAATAAACATCCCTATAGATTCCTTTTGGACGGTAATAAACATTATAATTTCCATTTCCTAATTTTTCTACTCCATTAATAATATTCGTTAAAGGTTTTGTAAGTCCTCTGCTAAATAAATAACCAAAAAACAGAGCAATTATACCATCAATGAAAATAATACTCATTATACTAATTTTTATAAATTTTGCCATCCTATTTATATCATAAACAAAAACTCTCTTGTCAAATTTTTTCATAGGCAGTCCAATAATATAACTATACGATCTGTCTCTAATTATTTTTTCTCCTATAAACATAGTTGAACGAATATCTAATCCCGCTCTATATTTATAGGCGGAAACAATCTCAACAGGTGTATATTTCAATCGAGCATTTTTAGGTTTTTTATAATGATAAACTTCTCTTCCATACTCATCTAAAACTTGTATCCATGCTTTTTCATTGTCTAGAATTTGTTTTCCTTCCTCACTTACATATACATTTTCTTCACTACTTAATACATAATTTTTAAAATTCCTTACAAAGTCCTCTGGTCCAAAATTCTTTAAAAGATCATTATTTTGATTATATGAATATTGTCCTATAAATACACTTATAGCAACAATTATATTTATAAAAACTACAATAATAACCACTGAAATTACAGTAGCTAAAAATCTAAATGTCAATTTCCATTTCATTTTCTACTCATCCTTTACAACCAGTTTATATCCCAGACCCTTAACATTTATAATGTGCTTAGGCTTAGAAGGATTATCTTCTATTTTTTCTCTAAGCCTTCTTATATGTACCATTATTGTATTATCAAAGCCTATATAATCTTCTCCCCATACCTCATCACAAATTCTTTCTTTACTAATAATTTTGTTTGGATGCTTTGCCATATATAAAAATAACTTCAACTCCTTAGGCTTGAGCTCAAGAATCACTCCATTCTTTGTTACTTCCATTTTTTCCTCATTTATTTCAAAAGGACCTAAAAGTATTCCCTTTTTCTCGTGAAAATGTATCATATTTCTTTTTAGGTGTGCTTTGACCCTATAAGCAACTTCTTTTGGGCTAAAGGGTTTTGTTACATAGTCATCTCCCCCTAAAGCAAACCCAAGGATTCTATCCAGCTCCTCTGATTTTGCAGATAAAAATAAAATTGGAACCATAGAGGTTTCTCTAATTTTCTTGCAAATCTCATATCCTTCCTTATCCGGAAGCATAATATCTAAAATAATAAAATCAGGATTTACATTCTTGAATAACTTCAGCCCTTTCTCTCCTGTTTCCGCTGTATATATTTTTTTAAAACCTTCCTTTATTAATACAGTTGATAATAAATTTAATAGATCTTCTTCATCATCTATAATTAATATTTTCTTTTCCTTTATTACGTTTCCCATCATTCACACTCCTTAAAAATACTCTAAATAAAAGTTCAAAACCCACCGCTATTTAGCTGTAGTATATACTATTTTCCTATTATTTAATAATATGATAAAAAACCTGATATTTTTTCTCAGGTTTTTTATCATATTGAAAATATCATATACTTATCTTTTTTCAATTGCTTTTGTAGGACATGCTTTCATACAATCCCCACATCGAATACATTCCGAACTATTCGGATTTTTACAAACTTCTATACCCATCTTGCACTTTCTTACACAAACATTACAACTTGTTTGCAGGAATAACAACAGTTGGTCTAACAGATTGGATTGAATCCTCTTTTTCAGCCAATTCTTTTGGTATATAATATACTAGACCCATCTCCTTATATATGTTTCTTTCACCTTTTGCAGCTTCATCCTTGTTTTCTGTTTGCTGTATTTCATTTTTTCCCTGATTATCTGCACTTTTACCACAAACTACTATTAATGCGCCTACTGCTAACACCAAAATCAGTGCTAAAAATTTTCTTTTCATCATTCATTCCTTCTAATCATTTAATTGTTTTCTTATTGTTCCTTTGAGAAAGCCTTTAAAGTAACTTTCGGTAGCAATACAATCCCTGCTGTGAATATTGCTATAAGCATAATTAGCGCTATTATAGGTGTTTTGTACCTTATCAGCTGACAACTCATCATTCCCCAAAGGGGTGTAAAGGATAGATATTTTTGTAATCCTATAAACCCTAAAGGTGTTTCTAACATATAGGGCAGTCCCATTAAGATTCCTCCAAATATGAAAGGAACTGCTGCTGACTTACTAATAGCTGATAAAAACAATCCTACCTGTGCAAAGAAGAAGGAGCCTATTATGATGGTTACAAGCATTATCAAAATCATTTGAAGTACAGTTATATCTGATCCACTTTTTCCAAAGTACCAAAAATCTTTCAAAGGTAAATCTAATCCAGCAAATTTATGACTTTTTAAAGCAGATAACCACATGGCTAAAAAAATAGAAAGATTTATGATAGAAGCAGAAACTCCAGCAGCTACAGATTTAGCAAACACTATTTCTCTTTTGCCATTTTTCGTCGTTTTTATTAATCCTGCCATATTTGAACTATATTCTAATGTATAAGCTCCTGAAAACATCATAAACATCATAAGTCCCATTAATGGAGTTATATTATATGCTTTATTAAACAGGTCCCCATAAGTTTCTTGTATTGAAATATCTGTTATCATAATCCAGCTTAAAAACAACACGCCTGCCCATACTATGAACATTCTTTTCTTTAGAAGCATTTTTCTCATTTCTAATTTTATAAGTTTTCCCATCCATTACACCTCCCTAATATTTTCTAAATCAAAGTAGAACATATAAACATCCTCAAATTTTGGCTCTACATCTTGTGTCTCTTTATATAAAGGCATCTTATCACTTATAACTCTGATGGCTATATCATTAACACCACGTTGAATGTTGACTGTTTTGTATTTATTTTGTATTTCGTAAACCTCATTCTCACTAGTGGTCTTTATGCTATAAACTTTACCTTCCATCCCTTTAAGAATATCTCGATGGATTCCTTTCATAAGTATAGCTCCATCCTTTATCATAATGGTTTCCTTTGCTATAGATTCTATATCTGAAATAATATGGGTAGAAAGTATTATAATCTTATCTTTAGAAATTTGTGAAAGAAGATTTCTAAATCTTGCTCTTTCTTGAGGATCAAGTCCTGCTGTTGGCTCATCCAACACTAAAATCTTAGGATCATTTAATAATGCTTGTGCAATTCCTACTCTTCTCTTCATTCCACCTGAAAACTTACCTACTGCTTTATTTCTCACTTCATATAATCCTACAAGTTTTAAAAGCTCATCTATTTTTTTTGTAGTTTCCTTTCTACTTAATCCTTTTAGAGCTGCTACATACTGTAAAAATTGTTTTGCGGAAAAATTCTTATATACACCAAATTCCTGTGGAAGGTATCCTATTAAAGCTCTATATTTCTCATCTAACCCTTTTATATTTTTATCATTGTAGATAATTTCTCCCTTAGATGGTGTGATTAAGGTTGTTATTTGTTTCATAAGAGTAGTCTTCCCAGCACCATTAGGTCCTAGAAGCCCGTATACACCATTTTCAAGGGTAATAGTTATATCATCATTTGCTTTTTTTCTCCCATAGGTTTTCGTTAAATTTTTTATTTCAAGTCTATTCATGAAATCATTCCTCCTTCAATTATTTAGTTAAAATCTTCTTAAATGTAACTACACAAAGTATTACACCTATACATGCAGTTCCTATTAAGATCCCATTACACAACTTTATAATATCTAAACTTTTTCCAAAAATATCAACTTCTCCAGCATACATACCTACAAACTTATCAGGATAAAAAATTAGCTCAATATAATTTCCTTTTTTTAATATGTTTAATAATGAATCGGGTAACGATTTAATAACTGTAAAAACTTTACCAAATCCTACAAATATTGATGTTGCACTTATAGATGCTAAGGAATTAGTTGTAATAAAGGAAAAAAAAGTTGATAAAACTGCTATACTCATAAATATAAGTGCCATCGTTCCAATTTTCAAAAGCAAATATTCATTGATTGTATATGCACCGTTAAGAAGCAGTCCATTATCTAATATTCTAAAAGCTTCAAGCTCTCCATTTACTGGTTTCCCATATTGAAAAAAGGTCATTGAGAGCACTATTCCTAAATATAATCCATAGATAACAATAGGGAATGTTAAAGATAATAATAACTTTGAATATAAAGCCTTCAACTTATTCTTAGATGAAAGAATAATATTATCTACACCCGAAACTTTTTCATCCGTATATATATTTGAAAATATTAGGACTACAATAATTACCATAATGATAGACATAATAGGATGATCTGCTCTATAATCTAGCACCTTATAAAAGTCCACATCCTTATATTCTCTATTTTTCATAAATCTTAAATGATCTCGTGCAATCTCTACAATTTTATTGATAGATGGATCCTCAATATAGGTATTTGCAATTTGCTCCATTTGCTTTATTTTTTCATTAAATTTTTCCTGTGCAATTTCTTTTCGAGGTCTTTTATCTACTATTAACTCGTATTTATCATTCCTATATACATTTTCTGTTTCCAATGTAGGCTTTAAAAAAAACATACTCACAGAAAGCAAAATAAATAATGCTAAAACGATTAATCCTGTCTTGCATTTTAATATCTTTTTTAATTCCCAAAGAATCATTAAACTGTTCCCTCCTTGTCCTTTTCTTTAAATTTATTATACAATCCCAAACTTACACCATAATAAACTAAACCTTAATTAAACCTTAAAAAAAAAAGTTGTATAGTAGAAAATTCTACTATACAACCTTTTAATAATCTCCTTATACTAATTTTCATCATTTTTCTTCAATTGGAATAATTCCATAAATACCAATACTATTGTTTATTAAATCATTTGATATATTTGGAATATTTTGCAATGCAGTTTGAATAATAAACCCATTTTCTGCTCTGCTAATTTCATTTTTCTCAAGACTTTTTAAAAGTACAGTTAAACAATGTTGCACACACTCTTCTTGTACTTGTTCTGAAAAAGCTTTACCCACTCCTCCTACAATAATGTAAAATTTTCTTGGAATATTACTATAATCTTTAGTATCTATTGATTTTATATGATAGTTTTCTAAGTCACTTTCTACTTTATCTAGTTCAGGTATATCCAAATCAAAAAACTCACCCATTTCTTTAATTATATTATCAATTATATTGGTACATCCTAAATGAAACATTGTCTCATGAAAGAAGGAAAATTGGGAGTGTGAAAAAGAAATGCCATCTTTTTTGTAACTATACTTAGTAATATTATCCATAAGCTTATAAATATCTTCTTGTTCATGTATTTCATTATTTGCTAATATTTTTTGTAATTGTCCCTGTAAATGATTACTAAACATTAATGTGTGTTCCAACTCAACTTTTCTCAATGCACGAAGTTTATCTATAAATTTAATCACCTTTGAAATTCTAAATGTTTCAGCCATAAAACCATCTCCTTTGATTTTAGTATACACTTGTATGCTACATTGTATACAAATGTATACATTTTGTCAATAAAAACATCTATTATGCCACACACAATGTATGGTTATATCCTAATAAAATTTTCTTAATCAAAACACTACTTAATCATTTAATTTTATATGATTGGGAACTAATTTCTAATGTAAAAATAGATTACTTATAGAAGTTCCATTGATTTCATATACTTTGAATAAACTCTTAACAAAAAAATAGTTAGTTATAACATCTAAAATCTAAGTAAATTTTGGCATATAACATTAAGTAGATAATAACAATACAATTTCTTTGGTATCTTAAAGCAAGAAATCTATTACGGAAACACATTTTATAGTTTTGACAAGTTAAAAGCAGAAATAGAAAAATATATAGATTATTACAATAATAAACGCACAAAGCAAAAACTTGGCTACTTTACTCCTGTCCAGTACAGGCTAAATTATCAAGTCGCATAAAAATAGCGTAGCAGATTTACTACTACGCTATCAAGTCTAACTTATTGGGGTCACTACAAATTAATCTTCTTTACCACTCTGTTTTTTATGTTGATAATATTTTCAAATCGCGGTCTATGACCGCTGTCGCAAAAGAAATCGCCGTTAAACTCTGAAATCATTTTGCTCAATATTTTTTTGAGATTATATTTTCTGAAGTCTTTAAAAGTATTTTTAACTATGCTTTCATAACATACTGCGTTAGCTTTCAATCTTTCAGATAAGACTAAGCACTTACTTTCATCATTCTTGCATTTTGGATATTCAGTGCAAAACCGACAGGCGGTATATTCTTCACTGAATGGAAATCCTTTTAATACAATCAATCCTTTTCCTCGCTTCGTAAAGTTTGGCACAAGCATCATCATCTGCTCAAACTCCTGTAACCTTGTGCCGTACATAAATAATTTTGACATTATCGTCTTTCTCTCTTTCTGATTTTAGGTATAAAAAAGGCAGAGCCTATAGATCATTAAGTTGATCTAAAAACTCTGCCTGTGTTGAAACCTATTTAATTTACATTGATTGGTATAGAATTCTACAATTTCATTTTATCTGAGTGTTTATTGAATACATATACTATATCTGAATAACAGCAAACCCCTTTAGGATTATTAACTGCACAATTGCTATTCTTCATAGCACCAGTTGCTTCAATTACATCTTTTACAGTTAATGCTCCGTTCTCAATTGCTACTATTATATCTTGTTCAGTTACATGGTTACAATAACAAACATATTCACCAATAACAGGCTCTTTGCTCTCCGTACTGCAACAAGAACAACATTTTTCTTCATTCATTGAATATCCTCCTTTAGACTTTTTAGTCTTTAATATCCTGAGTATTTAAACTCTTATAGTATCCCTAACTCATCAAAATAGCTATGTCATCTATATTTTTGCCCTTTTTTAGGGTCAACAAACGTCATTTTTTTGCTATTTTTTGACCCCAAAATTGTCCAAAACCACTACATATTGTGGTCAACTTCTACTTTTTACTCTTCGAACCACAATACGTCATCAGAATTATACTCTCAACATGCACCGACCACGGGAACATGTCTACCGGCTGGACTTCTTTCAGCTTGTATCCTCCTGCTTCCAACAGCTTGATATCTCTTGCCAGTGTAGACGGATTGCAGGATACGTATACTATTTTTCTTGGAGACATGCTTGTTATTGTGCTTATAACCTCTTGCTCACAGCCTTTTCTTGGCGGATCTACAATTACTGTGTCGGCTTTTATGTTTTGTCTGTACAGTTTTGGAACTGTTTTTTCTGCTTTGCCTGCATAGAATTCTGTGTTTGTTATATTGTTTTTAATGGCATTTTCTTTTGCATTTACGATTGACTGCTCAACTATTTCTATCCCGTAGACTTTTTTTGCATGCCTAGCTGCCATCAATGATATGGTTCCTATTCCGCAGTAGATGTCAAAACAGACTTCATCTTCTTGAAGATTTGCGTACTTAATTGCCGTATTATACAGTTTTTCTGTTTGCGCAGGGTTAACTTGAAAAAATGTTTCCGGCGATATGGTAAAATTCAAGTCGTCTATTTTATCATTAATGGTTCCGTCACCGTATAGAACAAGGTTTTTTCTTCCCATAACTAAGTTTGTGTTTTTGCTGTTGATGTTTTGTACAACAGTTTTGATGTTAGGATTTTCTCCTGTCAATTCCTTAATAAAGGCTTCGCCGAATTTGAAATTTTCTGATGCGGTCACTATTATGAACATGAGCTCATTTTTTCTGTTATTCCTTATTAAAACATTTTTTATTGTTCCCTTTCCTGTTTTTTTGTCATAAGCTTTTATATTGTGCTTTATCATAAGTTTCTTAAACAGTGCAATTGCTTCATCAGCTTCACTGCTCTGAATAAGGCAGCTGTCTATATTAACTATATTGTATGTGCCCTGCTCGTATGGCCCTATAATTATTTCACCTGCTTTTTCTTTAACTGAAAATGCAGTTTTGTTTCTGTACCTGAAAGGGCTATCCATTCCTATTGTATCATGCACTTCAGCATCATTAAAATCGATCCCTGCTCTTCTTAATTCGTTTATTACCCGAGATTTTTTGAATTTAAGCTGCTCGCCGTAATCCATGTGCATAAGCTGGCATCCCCCGCACTGCTCATAGTGAGGACAGACAGGGCTTACTCTGTAATCAGACTGCTTTATAATTTCGATTATTTCTCCAATAGCATAGTTTTTTTTGACTTCTGTTATTTTTATGCGCAATATATCTCCGGGAACTGCTCCATGAACAAACACCACAAAGTTATCTATTTTGGCAACACCTAGAGCCATGTAATTCAAATCTATTATTTCAGCTTCAATTATTTTTCCTGTTTGCAGCATATTATCTCCTTAATGTATTATTAGTACAATTATACTATTATAATAACTGATGTCAACGCTCTTTACAGCATTGCACAGAAAACATGCATGATATGATTATAGCTAAAAAGTCATAAATAAACGCTGTTATAACAGTCAAACGTATGATGATAAAATTATCACCATTCAGGCTGGTTAGCACAGCGTATCTTAAAATTCAACAATAGAGATGTTAAAAAGCTAGTAGTCCAGTTTTAAAACCCACATCAGAGTTTCTAAATAAATACTCATAAATCTTTCTCTGGATATTCCGATATCTTCTTCGTTGACCGTCAATACTTTAGGTTCAATTAACTCATGAGTAGTTACCACATCCATCATCATTTTTATTTCATTATCATTCCCAAGCAGTGCATCTTTAACGTCATCTGACAGCACAAGCTCTTCCACTATTTCATTCATGTCTTTGTTCAACAGAACATCAATAGAAGAAAGCATTCCGGCCGTGAAATATTCAAAATGCCTATCCGCCCTGCCTGTTTCTGCTGCCAAATGCTCCATTAATTTTGCTCTTATAAAGCATGTCTTTATTAATTCCTTGTTTTCAACATGCTGTATATCCTTTAGAACCATTACATAAATCCATTTTCTTATTTCTGATAAACCTAGTTGAACTAATGCCTGCCTTGTGTAGAGTATTTTGTTCCTTGATCCGAAAAACACTGAATTAGCAAGCTTTAATAATTTATACGAAAGACCTAAGTCGGTTTCTATTATGTCTGCTATTTTCTTATATTCCGGCTCTGGCTTATTTATTTCTTCTAATATTTTCATAAGGTTTATGCTCAAACTATCTATCTCTTTGCCCTTTATAATTACGGGCTTACTAAAAAAATAGCCCTGAAAATAATCATATCCCATTTTAAGTGCCAATTGATATTCTTCTCTTGTTTCAACCTTCTCAGCCAAAAATTTGATTTTATTCCCATACTTTTTAATAAGCTGATGCTGTTCTTCCAAGTTCACTGCAGGAAATTCTATTTTTACAATATGCGCAATATCTAAAAGCGGTAAATATGATTCACTAAAAACAAAATCATCTAAAGCTATTATATATCCGTTTTCTTTTAACTTTTTGCACGCCTCAATTACGTCTTCATTAATTTCAACTCTTTCTAGAACCTCCACAACCGTTGAGTCAGACGGCAGTAGTAAAGGTATTTCCTTAATAAGCATATCCTGCGAAAAATTTATAAAGGCATTTGTACCTCCTGTAAGTTCACGGAAATGCATAGTTAAAAATGCATTATTAATTAATTCAGCTGTTGCTTGATTATCATCGGTTCCCTCATAATAATTGTTCATACTTCTTCTATATAGTAGTTCATAACCGAACACATTCATATTTCTATCAAAAATAGGCTGTCTAGCCACATAAACATCCATTATAACCCTTCCTTTTTTATATTCAAGTCCTTACTTGCATTGGTTTGTAAATATATAAATACCCTTGTATCAATTATTCAAACCCGTTTTAGACAATTATTTACAATTTATGAAAATGCTTATAATAGTTCATCTCGTCATACATATTCATAAATTCCGGGTTTATTAACGCTTCCACGTCATTAATTTCATCGTTGCAGGTTTTAACGAAATGTTTTACAGAAATGTGAATATTGATCTTTATGATTTTAGTTAGAAGCGAATTAAATAGAAACTAGAATGGATGAGCACTGTAGAATACAAGTTCAGCCTCTCAGCGAACTAAAATAATTGCGTAGCAGTTAAAAACTACTACGCAATAAAGTCTAACTTATTGGGGTCACATCACTTCACATAATGAAGCTCTGAACTGTTTTTTATAATATAAACATTTTTGTTACAGCAAATTCTTCTATGCTGTCTGATGTATATTTCACTGTGTGTGAATCTGCCTGCTCAACTCCGGGATAAAATGAAGCGTGCTTTGCATCCTTATGTTCTTTGTAATTTATTTCAACTTCAAATTTTTCAGGCATTTCGATCTTGCATGCTCCTACTCGTTTCAGCCCATTTTTTACTCCTTCTTTAATCAAATCGCAGGCCAAATCCGGATTTATACTGATAGCAGCTCCTCCATTACCTTCTTTGACAGCAAGAGTTTCAATGGATTTATTGAATTCCTTCGCTTTTTCACATAGCATTTTATCTCCGCTTAAAAATACAACCGGCACACCGTAAGCCGCTGCCAGGTATGAATTTATTACAAATTCTGAAGCTCTCTCTCCGTTTATTTTAATATAATTATTTCCCAGGTTCATGGTATGTGCCAGCGGACTTCCGTCTGTACCTGCTCCCGAATGGTATCCTATAAAAATTGCCGCATCAAATGTTTCATCTATTCCGGCTACCATGGAATCAGGAGTATTTGTCCATCCACGACTGAGCTTTGCACATCTGGGTAGTTTTGTAATATCTATGTTCCTTGCTGAATCATGAGCATCCTTTATAAATATTTCCTTTGCTCCCATAGCAATTGCGCCTTCGCATGCAGCGACTGTTTCTTTAGTCATCTGGTCAGCCGACTGTGCGTAATCAGAGTTGCCAAGTGTTGTTTCGCTCCAGGAAGTAACACCTGTTATACCTTCAATATCCACACTTATAAATACTTTCATTTTATCCCTCCATTTATTAATGTAACGACATATGCCGTTTATTGCAACACAAATCTCTCCTAATTTTCCAAAAGTGAAAGCACATTATTAACTTGCAGAACTACTCCTGTCTTCAGGCACTCTTCATCAATATCAAACGTATCTGTATGAATTGCCGATGTTATACCTTTTGAACTATTACCGCACCCAAGGTGAAAAAATGCTCCCTTAGCAGCATCCGAAAAATATGAAAAATCTTCCGCACCAAGACTTGGAAACTCTTTATATACAATGTTTTCACTGCCTAAAACCTTTTCAGCATTTTCCTTTACTATATCCACAACCTCATCATTGTTAATCAGTGCCTGATATCCGTCATAGAAATCTACAGCTCCTTCACCGCCAAATGCAGCAGCAGTGCTCTTTACAACGTTTTCAATTCTCTGTTTAACAAAAATTCTTGTGTTATCGTCCAAGACTCTTAATGTTCCAGACATCTCAACTTCATCTGCTACCACGTTGTCCTTTACTCCTCCTGAAATTTTACCTAGGGAAATCACTGCGGAATTAAGTGGAGAAATATTTCTGCTTACAATCGTCTGAAGTGACGTAATTATGCTACCTGCCATTGCAATCGCATCTATTCCTTTGTCGGGATACGCTCCGTGGGCCTGTTTTCCTTTTAGCACTATCTTTATTGAATCTGTCGAAGCATTCAACTTTCCGTACTTAAGCTCAACTTTTCCTGCATCTATGTAAGGCATTACATGAAGTCCCAGCATATAGTCAACGTCAGGATTCTGCATACAGCCTTCTTCCACCATTCTTTTCCCACCTCCTATGGTTTCTTCGGCAGGTTGAAAAAACAGCTTCACATTTCCTTTGATCGACTCTTCTGAATCGGCCATTTCTTTTAATATCTTCCCAACACCCAGAAGTATGGCTGTATGGGCATCATGGCCGCAAGCGTGCATAACACCGCTATTAACGGAGCTATATTCCGATTCGTTTTTTTCACAAATAGGCAGCGCATCAATATCTCCTCTAATTCCTACGCACCTGCCTTGCTTTTTTCCTCGAATTATTCCTACAACTCCTGTATCTGCGCATGTATAGTTTTCTATATTCCATTTAGTTAAGTATTCTCTGATTTTCTTTTGCGTTCTAAATTCATTCTGGCTAAGTTCAGGGTATTTATGAAAATCCCTTCTTATGTCAACGAGTTCCCTGTATATTTCATCGACTCTTTTTTGAATGTCCATAATTTCTCCTATAATCTTATCTTATATAAAAGATTCTTCTATTACAATAGTAATCCGAAGAACCTCTCTTTACCTTAATTTAATTCCGTTGCATTTTCATCATCATTGGTTGCAGATAAATTTATATCATATAGTTTATATACTTCTTGTATTATTTTTTCACCATCTGCCAGATAAAATGATAACTTACCCATAATTTTGTCTGTACCGGGTAATGTCATAGTCTCCATGTTATCGGCAGAAAACCCTATGGCATCTTTAACAAGACCAAGCATTTCAGTTAGCGTAAAATCTGTTTTTATGTGCGGATATACCGCACTTATGACGCTTGCAAGCTTAAGACTCATAGCTTTTTTAGCCGCAGCCTTTATAAATGCCTGCTGTGTCTGAACTCTGCCCAAATCTCCATTTGGGTATCCATGATATCCGGGGTAATTTGTCTTTCTAAACCTTAGCAGTTCCATGGCATCATCACCATATATTATCTGATTGCCGGCAGGTACATTTATATCCAACGGAGGATCATCATATGGGTCAGTGTATCTCATATGAAAAGGAACATCAAACTCTACTCCTCCCAATGCATCTACTGCTGCTCTTAGCCCTGAATACTTGATTGTGGCATAGTTGTCAATAGGAATACCTGTCAAGTCCTCAACTGCTTTTACAAGAGCTTTTATGCCGTCATCCTCCGTGCCGTATATCGCATTGATCTTTTGAAGTTCATCATACTTTGCGTACCCTTCCCTGTAATAATATGTGTCTCTGGGAATGGATATCAAACTTGCTTTTTTTGTTTTCCTGTCATAGCTGGCAAGCATGATTGTATCTGATCTTGATCCTTCCAGTCCCACCAGGAGAACATTGATTTTATTGCTTTCATGTATAGCTCGTTCTAAAGGAGTTTTAAATTCATCATCTGTCTCTTCTTCATCTATATCATTATCACTTGGAGCCGCCTCCGCAATTTCCTCCGGTGATAAATATTTTAAATATGTGAAAATCCCTGCCGAAGCAACCAGGGAGAATATTATCAGAGAAAATATAAATACCTTAAAAAATTGTTTCATAAATAATTCCGCCTTTCAATTTTATAAAATGCTAATTCTGCATTTCAACATCTGCGATACCGTATATTCCATCCATCATTTCAGCAATACCGCTTTCATCGGGTATGTAAAAAGATAAGCCTTCCAGCGTTGTTTCTTCTCCCGGTAGAGTTCTAACATTAATATTATCTGTGGAAAAGCCCACCATATCATTGGCCAAGCCCAATACATCAGTTATATTTACGTTTGTATCTATATTTGAATATGCTTCTTTTATCAATGCCGGAAGCTTAAGCCCCATTGCTTTTTTCATAGCAGATTTTATGAACTGCTGCTGAGCTTCTATTCTTCCCAAATCTTGATTTGCATATCCCTTTCTATACCTTAAGAAGTTCAGTGACTGCTTTCCGTCCAATACCTGAATTCCTTCCGGAATATCTATGTACAACGGTGGATCATCATAGGGATCAGAATAAACCATATGGAACGGAACATCTACCTCAACACCACCTAATAAATCGACACATGAAATAACAGCATCATAATCTACCAAGACATACTTTTCAAGAGGAATTCCCAAAAGATCTTCTATGGATTTTACCAGGGCTTCAATTCCTTCACGTGAGTACAGAGCGTTAATCTTTTTTAAATCCGGGCTGTCATCCGCATTTCTTGGAAGATATGTATCTCTCGGAACAGACACCAACTCGGCAGTTTTACTTTCCATATCATAGCTTGCCACCATTATTGTATCTGTTCTTAGGCCTTCAAGTCCCACAACCAAAATATTGAATCTTTTCTTATCTTTCGCAGCTATTCCTAACGTCGTGTTATAATCATATGTGCTGGATTCATAAAATTTCAGTTTTTCCGGCAGATTTGATTCCGGCAGCTTAATTGTACCTATAACAACATCTTTGTCTACAAAAAAAATATATCCTAACGAAGTAACACTTAAAATAAATGATATTAAAAAGGCTGATGCAAAAAAAACTTTCAAAAAATGTTTTATCATTCGTAGTCACCTAATTAATTTTCCATAAAAAGAAATATATTATACTGATTAATTATATCAAAGCTTAACACATATTTCAATTTTTTATTAAAAATATTTAGATTATTGCATCTTATTTTTTCGGTAAAACCGTCCCGTTTATGCAAACGTATTTATGAAATTAAATTCATATAATTTACTTTTTATACATTTCGCAAAAACATTTACACAAACGCTAAAAAAATTATTATGCTTGTTATTCTGCCGTATTTTAATTTTTAAAAATTTTTTATATTTTTTTATAAATATGTATTGCAAATTAGGCAAAAAACTGTTAAAATACAGTTATCTTTTTTAAATATCGGAGGATTTTTTTAATGAAAACAGGTATAGTTAAATGGTTTGATTCCAAGAAGGGTTTTGGTTTTATCTCTTGCGATGACGGAAAAGATGTGTTCGTACACTTCTCAGCAATCGTTTCAGATGGTTTTAAAACTCTGGAAGAAGGTCAAAAGGTAAACTTTGATGTAGTAGACGGTCAAAAAGGACCTCAGGCTAGCAACGTCACTGTAGCATAGTATTGTTTTTAGAAATAATAATTAATATAGATATAGCATTTACTTATATTAATATTGGTTTCAAGGAGACGTGGAAAGGACTACAGTCGTAGTTCTTTTTCATTATAACAACATAATATTTATAAAAAAATGGAGGGTTTAATGAAAACAGGTACAGTTAAGTGGTTTGATTCGGCAAAGGGGTTTGGATTTATTTCAGGTGAAGACGGTAAAGATGTGTTTGTGCATTTTTCAGCAATTGCAGCTAACGGCTTTAAATCTTTGGAAGAAGGCCAAAAAGTTAACTATGATGTGGTTGAAGGTGCGCGTGGACCTCAGGCTGCAAATGTAACAGTAGCATAAATTGATACATTTCGTAATTAAAAAAATTGGCATAACGCCAATTTTTTATTTTACAATATTTCCACTTTCCAATTGTTCTAATGTCGGCATTCCGCTTTGAGCACCCAGTTTTGTTATGGAATATGCAGCAGCCTTGTTTGCAAATATTATTGCCTCTTCAAGATCTGACCCGTTTACCAACGCTGCAGCCAGTGCTCCGCAGAAGGTATCTCCTGCTCCAGTAGTATCAACAACATCAACTTTGTTGGATGGAATAAGCTTCATTTCACTGCCATCATAGTATTTTACGCCCTTTGAACCCAGAGTTACAATCAGTTTGTTCGGATATCTTTTTATTTCTTCTTCCACATCCGTATTTTTCCCCATTATTATTTTCAGTTCATGCTCATTAGGTGTTATATACGATGCATTTTCTATCATTGAACTGCTCAATTCAACTGCCGGTGCAGGATTCAAAAGTACTTTCACATTATTTTTTGTGCAGATATCCAATGTATACTCAACAGCTTCAAGAGGTATTTCAAGCTGAAGCAATACTATATCCGCAGACAGTATAACATCCTTATATTTGTTAATTATTTCTCTGTCAACCTTATAGTTTGCCCCCGGAATAACAATTATACTGTTATCTCCTTCTGCAACAATTATATTTGCGACTCCCGTAGGAATATCATTCACTGCCTGTATGCAGTCGGTATTAACATTTGCAGATTTTAAATTATCAACCGCAAAGCTGCCGTTTGTATCTGCTCCCACGCAACCTACCATGAAACTATCCGCACACAACTTTGATGCAGCCACTGCTTGATTTGCTCCCTTTCCGCCCGGTATCAGGGAGAATGTGTTTCCCAAAACAGTCTCACCTGCCTTTGGCCTTATGTCAGAAGTAAACACCATATCAACGTTTATTGAACCAACTACTACTACCTTACCCATGCAAACCTCCTTATATTGTAAAACGGGTATGCCACTATATTTATTTTGTGCTAAAGCAATACCCGTTATTATTATAATTATTTATATAATTTCATCCAGCTTGTACAAATCATTAAGCAAAATTTCCCTAAATTTTTCCATGTCAACTTCGGTCAAAACTTTCGGATACATATCGCCGTAGTCAATCCACTCTCTTGTATCGCATATTGTATTTCCTCTGCTTAACTCTTCGGAACAATCCACAGTCACAGGCATATGCCTGTATTTATACAACTCAGGATGTATGAGAAACATTATTGCACATGCGTCATGTATGGGCGTAAATGTCCCTTTCTTCACATGATCGCCCCTGAAGTAAAAATTCAACATTTCTCCGCACATTCTTGTAACCTTGCCGGAGCTTTTCATAAGATCGTCAACATCTTTTCTGAACAGTCCCGTGGAATGTGTTACATTGAGACCGCTCATGACAATAGGAAGCTTTGAATCAAATACTATCCTTGCTGCTTCCGGATCAGCCCATATGTTAAATTCTGCAGCAGGAGTAACATTTCCTACATCTGTAGACCCTCCCATAATTGAGATAAGCTCTATTTTTTCTGCTACTTCAGGAAACGTCTTAATAAGCAGTGCAATATTTGTTAGCGGGCCTACAGGAACAAGTGTGGTTTTTTCTTCAGAGCTCATTATTGTATCTCTCATAAACATAATCGCATTGTTCGAGTAAAGTTCCTTAGTATGCGGTAGCTGATAGTCCCCTGCCCCGTTGCTCCCGTGTATATTGCTTGCGGGTTTTTTTTCTCTCAATAATGGGCCTTTTGCACCTCTTGCTATTCTTATGTCTCTATTTAAAAATGACATCAGCCCCAAGGCATTATTTGTGACATTTTCTATTGTTTGATTGCCTGCAACAGTAGTTATTCCCAATAAGTTTAATTTATCCTCATTTGCTACGGCAAAGCACAAAGCAACAATATCATCTATACCCGGATCGCAGTCTATTATTATATTTCTTTTTTTCATCATTCCTCCAATAATATACGCATGTTATTTTCCGTTTAATTTTTCTCTTTTCTTCATTCTGTTATAGCTGTATATTCCAAGACCCAAAATTGTTGTAATATAAGGAATCATCTGTATAATCTCATGCGGCCATGCTCCCAGCTGAAGTATATTTGACAGAGCTGAGGCTGCACCGAACAAGAGCGAAACAAGGAATGATCCAATAGCAGTGTTTCCACCCATAGCACTTGCCGCAAGCGCTATAAATCCTCTACCCGCGCTCATACCGGTTGTAAAGTTTGTCATGTATCCTCCCGAAAGGAAAAAACCTCCCATGGATGCAAGTACACCGCTCAATATCAACGCTATATACTGAACCTTTTTAGAACTAATACCTACTGATTCCGCTGCGTTTTTATTCTCACCTACGGCTCTTATTCTAAGTCCAAGCGGCGTTTTGTATAAAAATAAATGCACGGCAACTACCATTAAAAGCGAAATATACGTTATTATGTTTTGATTTGAAATAACTTCACCAAAATACGGAATATTTTCTATAATAGGTATATCTATTTTAGGCAGAGGAACAGATGGCACAGATGATGACACTCCTCTATCACCTGATACTGCCAGAAGAATAAGCACAGTTGCACCGTTGGCTATAAGGTTTATGGCTATAGCCGCAAGAATTTCGTCTGTTTTCAATTTCAGCACGAAAAACGCAAGCATAAACCCTATAATTCCACCTATTATCATAGTAATAAACAAACCCATCCACGCATTTTGAAATGCTGCGGAAAACAAAACTCCGAACAGCGCTGAAAACAGCATAATTCCTTCCAGAGCCATATTAATTATACCTGCTCTTGAAGCTATTGCCGAGGCCAGTGCGGCAAGCAATATTGGTGTCGTGGCTCTTAAAGCCGCATTTAAAAATTCCGGTGAAAAAAGAGCATCTAATATCATTATTCGGCCTCCTTAACGTTGTTTAAAGTAGCTTTGGCTTCTTTGGCTACCATCTTATGCTTATACTTGCTCAGGAATTGCTCAGCAACAACCAGCAGGATTATAATTCCCTGTGTAACTGTAACAATTTCTGTAGGAACATTTGCTGCTATTGACATTTTCGAAGCGCCTACTCTGAGATACGCAAGGAAAAATGCCGCAAAAGGTACATACAATGGGTTCTTTCTGGCAAGAGTAGTAATTATTATGGCGTCCCAGCCGTATCCCAAGGAAGATGTCCATGAGAAACGGTTATACATTCCAAGCATTTCTACTCCTCCTCCTATTCCGAAAATAAATCCGCCCACCAACTGCGAAATAAGAGAAACTTTCAGCACATTAATACCTGAATACCTTGCAAAATTAGCATTTTCTCCTGTAACTCTGATCTCGTATCCTAACTTTGTTTTATAAAGAAAAATGTAACCGAAAACAGCAACAGCCAAAGCGATGATCAGGCCGAAATGAATCCTTGTTCCAGGAATTATGGAATTTAGCTGTGTACCTTCCGGTATGGCATATGATACAACGGCTCCGGCACTTGGATCTCTTAAAAAGTAACTTAGTATATATGAAGCAAAAAATGTCACCACATAGTTCATCATAAGTGATGAAACCAGCACATCTGAGTCCGTCTTTATTTTCATCACTGCTGGCACCGCTGTAATAATTGACCCGAAAAACCCTGCCATTAAAATGCATACCAACGGGCTTATAGCTCCGGGAAGAAATGTGTTTACAGCTATATATGTTGCTACAAGACCTCCTATATGGAAGGAACCTTCTCCGGCAAGATTTATCTGATTTGCCGCAAACATAATGCTGATACCTACACCTGTAAATATAAGAGGAATCATTGCTTCAATAACATTTCCTATACGCCTTGTTGTCTTCAGCGGCCCGATGAGAAGCTCAGCAATAGCCTTCAGCGGCTCATTGGTTGTCAAAAAAATAATTATAAATGAAATTAATAATGCTATACCGATTGATAATACGGTCCGAAAAATATCGAATTTTTTAGTGCTATTCATATATTATTCCCTCCAGTCTGTCATCCTTTTTTATGCCCAGCATGTATTTACCCAGCTCTTCTTCCGTAAGGTGCTTTACATCTTTGAATACCCCGGCGAACCTTCCTTTGTACATTACAGCCAGTCTATCACTTAATTCAAACACTTCGTTTAAGTCAGCCGAAATAAGTATTACTGCACAACCGGCATCTCTGAACTCTATTATTCTCTGCCTTATAAATGAAGCTGCACCAACATCGATACCCCTCGTAGGTTGGTTGGCTATGATAATTTTAGGGTCTGTGGAAAATTCTCTAGCAACTACAACCTTCTGAATGTTTCCTCCGGAAAGCATTCCGACATTTTGACTGTAGGACTTGCACTTTATAAGATATTCCTTAATAAGTTCATTAACTCTTGACTCTATTTTTTTCGTTTTCAGAATAAATCTTCCTGAGTATTCCGGACTGTCATACTGATTGGAAAGAATATTATCCATTATATTCATATTCGCAGCACAGCCCAAAGTCATTCTGTCCTCTGGAATATGCGCGACACCAAGTTTTCGTATACCATATATACTGCTTCCTCTTACATCCTTGTCAAAAATTTTGATTTCACCAGTATATTTTTTTGTAAGCCCAGTCAATGCTTCAACAAGATGCCCCTGACCATTGCCCTCAACACCTGCTATTCCAAAAATTTCTCCCGCCTTCAAATCAAAAGATAGATCCTTTACTCTGGCTATACCGGTTGATCCCAGCACATTCAGATTTCTAACTTTCATTACCGTTTCTTTAAGCTGCACAGGCTTTTTGTCAAATGAAAGCACAACATCTCTTCCTACCATGAGCCTTGACATTTCACTTGTAGAAATTTTACTTACATCATGAGTTCCCATGCTCTTACCGTTTCTCATGATTGTTGCCCTGTTACATATGGATTTTATTTCATCCAACTTATGAGAAATAAAAATTATGGTATGGCCTAACTCCTTTAATTTCTTTAACTGTACAAACAGTTCATCGGTTTCCTGAGGCGTTAACACTGCAGTAGGTTCATCCAATATCAATATGTCAGCCCCTCTGTACAGCGCTTTTAATATTTCAACCTTTTGCTTAATTCCTACAGGAAGCTCTTCTACTTTTGATTTTACATCAATCTCAAAGTTATACTTTTTTGCCAGCGAATCGGATATCTCCACCGCCTTGCTCATATCTATAAACAAATTGTTTTTAGGCTCAACGCCAAGAACTATATTTTCTGCAACAGTAAGCGAAGGTACAAGCATAAAGTGTTGATGAACCATCCCTATTCCTTTTTTTATTGCATCCTGAGGGGATTTTAAAACTATTTTATTACCATTCAGCATTATTTGCCCATGCTCAGGGGACTCCAGCCCGAAAAGAACCTTCATCAGCGTGCTCTTGCCCGCTCCGTTTTCCCCCAGCAGAGCATGAATTTCTCCCTTTTCAAGCTCCAGTGTTACATCTTCTACAGCCACTACCCCATTTGGATAAATCTTCATAATGTTTTTCATTTCAAGCACTTTATTGCTCATGGTGGATATCCTCCATTGAATTTATTAATGATTAATAATTAATAGTTAACAGCTATCATTAGCTATCAATTATTAACTATTAATAGTAATTTAACACTATAACCGTATTTTTACAGCTAGAAACAGTCAGGGGAAACCCCTGACTGTCAGATTGATGACAAAGTCATCAAGATAATGCTATTTTACTGAATCTTTAACAGCCTGTATTTCTTCTGTGGATTTACCGATTGCAGTATCTACAACTATTTCTCCACTTGTAATTTTTTGCTCTAATTCATCAATCTTAGTTCTGATTGATTCAGGAAGCATTTCTTCATAATGCTCATCTTTTACAATCTCAACTCCGCCTTCAGCAAAACCTAAAGATTCAGCCTTACCAAATTCAAGTTTTCCATCCAAGTCAAGCATTATTGCTCTGTATATTGAATTACCTACATTTTTAAGAGCTGAAGTAGGGATTACATGAGCTTTTTCAGGCATTAAAGCAGCCTGGTCTGAGTCAACACCGAATGCATATTTGTTAGCATCTATTGCAGCTTCTATCTGTCCAAGACCTGCAGCACCGGCAACATTATATCCTACATCAACGCCACCGCTCTGATACTGAGTTAATGCTATATCTTTTCCAGCAGCTGAGTCATAGAAGTTTCCTACATAACCTATTGCCACTTTGATATCCGGTTCAACTTCTTTTGCACCTTGGATATATCCCAGTAAGAAGTCGTTGATTATAGGGTTTTCCATTCCGCCTAAAAATCCAATGTTTTTAGTAGCAGGATCAACATTTTCAATTTCATCACTTGTTGTCATCATAGCTGCTGCAGCACCTATAAGGAATGAAACTTCATTCTGTTTGTACAGAACGTTATAAATATTGTTATTGTTTACATTTGCTTCAAAATCATAAGTTTCATCAAAGAATATAAATTTCTGATCAGGGAACTGTTCAGAAGCCTTTACTAATGGATCTAACATTTGGTATGTACCTACTATGATTACGTCATATTCACCGCTATCGCAGTATTCAAGCAATGTAGGTTCCCATTTAGTTTCATCAGCAGGAGTTGCACCCATTTGTTCAACTTTAAAGTCAAATTTGTCAGCACCAAGTTCATCCTTTAATTTCTGAAGACCTGAATTAGCTGAATCAAAGAACGATTTATCTCCTAATGTTCCGTTCAGCAATAGAGCTGCTTTATACTGTTCTCCGTTTCCTTCTGGTGTTTCAGAAGAAGTACCGCATGCAGTCAACGAAAAAATCATTGCAACTACAAGCAGTAAAGAAAATACCTTTTTCATTTTAAATCCTCCTATTTGTTTGAGCTTTTTTAATGTATTTTAAAGTATCACTTACTAAATCATCCAACTTAATTTCCTCATAATGCCTCATATAGGTTATAAGTTTATCAAATTCAGATGAAATAAGTTTTTTTGGAATGATACGCATTCCCTTTTGAATTCCAAGCACAGGCATAATCATACCTGCATTGCAGTCTGCATCAATACCGCACATTGTTATTATGTTAAGCGTTTTTTCATAATCCCCTTCGCCAAACATAAGAGCGATTATTTCACAGCATGCATTTGGATAAGCATGAATCCAGTTGTATTTTATATATTTTTTTTCACATTCAGCTAAAGCATCGTGCCAGTCACTGTGCTTCTTACAGCAATCGTACGCGAAGCTTACTACAGAATAATATTCACTATCTGAAGGTATCATGGATATTGCTGCTTCTATAATTTCCTTTATATCATCGTTTACAAATGACATGGAAATCATCACTGCATTAAATATTTCTCCTAAAATGCCATTGTTAATGTGTGAAACTTCAGCATCTTTCCATGCAAGCTCTGCGGCAAGTCTCGGATTACCCGGTGCGACCATTCCGCATACTGCTCCCCTCATCTGTGCCCCAATCCATTCATTAAACGGGTTGTTCCATTGGGCACTTTCCGGCGGCATCATACCTGAGCGTATATTTCTTAAAGCCAGCTCTTCGGCGGACCAACCAACTGGTATAAGTCCAATCCATGACAAAGCAATATCTTTACTTGTCACATCATAGCCTTTTTCTTTAAATGCATCAAGGAATGCTATTTCAAAGGTTATATCATCGTTGTATGTATTCGGCTCTCTTATGTAGTCCTTAACATCTCCAAAAGCATCATAAAGGTTTTTGGACGTATAGCCCTCAACCATTGTACCCATTGCCGCACCAATAAGCTGTGACATCCAAGCTGCTTTTATCTGATCTTTAAATTTGTCGGACCCTATTTCAACTTCAACGGTTTCCTTGAATTTTACGCTTTTTTCATATTGGTCAAAATTTTTATAAAATGTATATTTCCAGTAAGGTGATTCTTCGTTCTTTTTGGCATTAAGAAATTCGTTTCTAAGCTCTGCTGAAATTTTTTGAAGCTCAACCTTGTTTCCTGACTTGTGGGCCTCTAAACCTTTTTCAAGGAGCTCATATGCATTTTTTACTGAGTATCCTCTGTTTTCTAGAGCCTGAACTGCAGCAACCATAGCAATTTCAGGAGCACCAGAACCAGGCACGTTGCTGCCCCAATCAAGGTTCAATATGTTATCATAAAAATCAGCAACCTTTTTTAATGGTCCCCATCCTTGCTCTTCTTCTTTCAGAACTGTAGGCTTTGCATTTGAAAATAATTCATATGCCATTTCCCAAGCTTTCTTTTCCATAATAAACTCCTACGCAATCTCCAGAGCAATTTTCATCATGTCTTTAAATCCTTTTTCTCTTTGCTCAGGAGTAGTTTCTGTCTGGTTTGCTATTGAATCTGAAACTGTAAGTACTGTAAGTGCATTTACACCTGCTCTGGAAGCGTTGCAGTAAAGTGCATATGTTTCCATTTCTGCAGCAAGGCATCCCATCTTAGCCCAACTTTTCCAGTTTTCTGAATTATCATTATAAAAAATGTCCGAAGTAACAACATTTCCTACAAACGCAGTAATGTTATTTTCATCAGCAGTTTTTTTAGCCTTTGAGAGAAGTTCCCATGATGCTGTAGCTGAATAGACACCTGGAAGGTTATACTGAGAAGCATAATTTGAATCCGTGCTTGCGCCTATTGCCAATACAATATCATAAAGATTCAGCTTGGGATCATAAGCCCCGCATGAACCTACTCTTATAAGATTTTTTACTCCATACATATGTATCAATTCATACGAATAAATTCCTATTGATGGGCATCCCATTCCCGTACCCATAACAGAAACCTTTTTACCTTTGTATGTACCAGTGTATCCAAACATATTTCTTACAGCATTAAACTGTTCAACATCGTTTAAAAAATTTTCAGCAATAAATTTTGCTCTTAGTGGATCTCCCGGCAAAAGAACTGTTTCTGCTATTTGCCCTTTTGTGGCATTGTTGTGTGGTGTTGACATATCTTTCTCCTTTACATTTTTATTTTTATTAAACTTAAGTTAGAAAGGCTATAATATATTACTATCTTTTTTAAAATTAGTCAATATTCTTAAGGCGTTTTAATCTATTTGCGCTTTGAATTCTTGAATCTTGCATTTTTAGTTTTATTTCCTGGCCTTCTATTTCCGCCTTGCTCGGCCTTTTTATCACTGTCTGATAGTCTAATTCCGTCTTTCGTCATTTCTACTACATTTTTTTTCATCAATCTGCCAACTGCTTTTTTAAATGAGCTTTTGCTTAAGCCAAGCTTTTCTTTAATTTCTTCAGGGCTGGAATCATCATTAATTCTTATAAACCCTTTATTCTTTGACAAGATGTTTAAAATCTTTTCTCCGTCCCTATCTATTTGAAGCTTTGGCGCATCTTTCAGGCTTAAATCCAATTTACCGTCTTCCTTAATGTGACTTACCCTTACATCCACAATCTCCCCTGGATGCATAGGCTTTAAAATTTCACCTTCGTGTATTAGCCCAAGATACTTTCCGTCAACTGCAACCATAGCTCCAAGCCCTCTTTTCAAGCTGAACACTGTACCCTTAACCATATCATTCACCTTGTATGGTGAATCCGTTCTAAGCACCTTAAACAGGTTCATAGTAGCACACAGGCGGTCTGATTTATCAATATAAAGCCCAACTAAATATTCTCCGCCCAATTTAATTTCTCCAACCTGCTCCTTAAATGGCAAAAATAAATCTTTTTCCAATCCCCAGTTTAAGAACGCTCCTATTCTTGTAAGCTGAACCACCTTCAAATAAGCAATTTCACCTATTTGTATCCTTGGCTTTTTTGTAGTTGCTATAATTCTATCGTTTGAATCTCTATATACAAAGACATTGATTCTGTCACCTGTCTTTGTATCTTGAGGAACCTGCTTTAAAGGCAGCAGAACTCTGTCTTCTTTTCTTTCATCATCCTTATTTTTAAGATATACTCCGAAATCTACTTTTTTAACTACTTCCAACTCTTGCATTTCGCCTAATTTTATCATATTTTCTCCTCAATAAACAAAACTTTACTCTCTCATCCAGTATTTTAGTTATTATAATTATTTCTTACCTTTTTCCTAACAATCTAAACATGTTTTTTTTATAATTTTCAACACCCGGCTGAGTGAACGGATCTATTTTATTAGTGTATCCGCTTATTGCACATGCCATCATAAAAAAATAAAAAAGTTTACCCATGCAAAATTCATTCAACTCAGGTACTCCAACTATAATGCCGGGAACACTTCCCTCACTGTGCGCCATAAAAGTACCCTCAAAAGCACTCCGATTTATGGCACTAAGCTTCATACCTGATATATAATTCAATTTATCAAAATCATTTTCTTCATAAGGTACGGTCATATCATACTTAGAATTATTTACCATTAACGTTGTTTCAAAAATTATCTTTCGTCCGTCCTGAACAAACTGCCCCATAGAATGAAGATCTGTGGTGAAATTTAACGATGCCGGAAAAATTCCCTTTCCTTCCTTTCCCTCGCTTTCACCGAACAGTTGCTTCCACCATTCTGAAACAGATGCATGTGAAGGCTCGTAGTTAACAAGCACTTCCACTTCCTTGCCCTTTCTGTTCAAAATATTTCTGGCAGCTGCATATTGACAACAGATGTTGTCGTTAAAATTTCTTGTATGGTATTCATCCTCTGCTGATCTCAATCCGCTAATAAACTCATCAATATTCAATCCTGCTGCAGCCATGGGAAGAAGCCCTACCGGTGTGATTACAGAATACCTTCCTCCTATGTTGTCAGGTATTACAAATGTCTTGTAATCCTTTAGGCCGGACATGCTTTTCAGTGCCCCCTTGCTCCTGTCCGTAATTACAAAAATACGTTCAGAAGCTTCTCGTCCGTATTTTTCTTCCATTAAATCTCTTAAAATTCTAAAGGATACGGCAGTTTCCAACGTTGTTCCCGATTTTGAAATCACTATTAAGCAAATGTCCTTATTTTTAATTGCTTCTACTAAATTTCTAAGGTATGAACCGCTTAGATTCTGCCCTGCATAATAAACCTGCGGACTTTTTAATTCATTGTGAAAATCTCCCCTTATTGCTTCTATTGCAGCTCTTGCCCCCAAGTATGAGCCGCCTATTCCAAGAAGTATAAAGGCATTGCAGCCATTTATGTATTTGGCGGTTTTTTTAATCTCGTCAAATTCTTTCACATCCATATTCTTCGCGTAATCCAGCCACCCTGTCATATCAGAACTTATCCCATTTTTATCAAGCAAAAGTTCCTGAGCCTTCATAATTTCCGGCGCAATGTCCTTCATATCAGCATCATTTATAAAGCTTCCTTTTAAATCAAGATATATTTCCTTCATACTACCCCTCTTTCTAACTAAATTATTTCTGCCATAAGTATGGCATAATCATCCTTATGGATCTTGCAATAGTCAACTAGTGACTTTTCTAAATTCTTTAAAATGCTTCCGCCGCCTTTAATTATATTAGCTAAACTTTCAACGCCGTATTGTTTATTTTCACAATTTTTTGCTTCAGTTATCCCGTCGGTGTATAAAAACAGTTTGTCCCCAACGCTCAGGCTAATATTGTTTTCATCATAGCTGACATTATCAAATATATTGGCAATCGGATATCCTTTTGATTTCAGCAGGCTTATTTCACTGTTTGTTCTGAGAAGAATGGGTTCAGAGTTATGCCCGGCATTTGCATATCTTAGCACATGAGTTTCCTTATTGTATACTCCGAAAAAAACTGAAAAGTATTTGTCGTAATCCAAGTTCAGAGAAAGAAATGTCTTATGAAGTTCCTTCATAATTTTATCAATACTCTTGTTTCCTTTAGCTATTGTTCTTAAGGACTGTCTGACAAATACCGTCAAAAGTGAGGCTGTAACGCCATGACCGACTACATCACAAATATAAACACCTGTGTTTTCATCATCAATTTTAAACACATCAAAAAAATCTCCGCTTAATGATTCTGACGACTCGTAAAGATAATCGATGCTGAGTCCATTGTACATTCCTTTTGGAGGAAGCATTCTTATCTGCATATTTCTTGCAAATTTAATATCTTCACTCATTTTCCTGTTTCTTTCATTGATTTTTTTCGAAAGTATTTTTTCATTAGTAATGTCTCTAAAAACCTCAACGGCGCATACCGTTTTTTTGTCAATGTCCTGAATAGGTGATGAAATTACCATAAACGTCCTGTTTCCAACAGCTGCTTCTTTCTTCATAATAACACCGTGCTCTATTGTTTTTCTCGAAATACAGTTCCCGCATTTTTTTTCCGAGCAGAAAACATCAAAGCATTTCTTTCCCACAATTTCTCCGAGTTCTTCTCTCATCTTCCTGTTTGCATAAAGAACCGTATTGTTGTTATCTACAACCCTTACCCAGTCTATCATTCCGTCAACTATTCTAAGCTGTGTTTCATTTAGCTTGATGTTTTCCATATGTCACTTCCTTAGGCATTATTTTTTCCTTTGTATAACTGCACAACAGCCTTCCTATCTTATCTGAATCGTGCCTTATATAATTTTTCCTTATTTCAACAAAATTGCTGCTTATAACTTTAATATTCATTTCTTCAAGCTGTCTAGTCTGCTCATCATCAATTAATATCTGCTTTGCACCCTTAAACTTATAATTTTCTATCTGTTTTTCTGATATAAGCTCATCATTTGCTATTACAAAGTCTATGACATATCTGTTGCTATGCTTGATAATTGCACTCACATGATCATATACATTGTAGTTATCAGTTTCTCCGGGCTGTGTCATGAGATTGCATATGTAAAACTTTGCAGCCTTTGATTCAGCTATCAAATCCGATATATTTCTAACAAGCAGGTTTGGAATAACACTGGTATACAAGCTCCCGGGTCCAAGTACTATTATATCAGCCTGCTTTATATCTCTTACGGTCTCTTCCAGAGGCTCACACATATCGGGAACAAGGGAAACCCTGTCTATTCTGCAGCCTGACTTGCTAACAAACTCTGGTATATCTTTTTCTCCCAATATGCATTCACCGTTATCCAAGTATGCTTTAAGCTGTGAATCCTGAAGCGTCATAGGAAGCACTTTTCCCGACAGCCTGAAAATGCTGCCTATCTCCTTCAATGCGTGCTCATAATCTCCAAAAAGTTCATACATTGCTGCAATCAAAAGATTTCCGAAACTCTGTCCATTAAGATAACCGTCTTTAAATCTATGCTGCATAAGCCTGACCATTGTAGGTTCGACATCAGATAATGCAATGATGCAGTTTCTCATATCACCCGGAGGCAGCATCCCCAAGTCCTCTCTCAGAACTCCCGAGCCGCCGCCGTTATCGGCTACGGTAACGACAGCCGAAATATCACGGGTATACTTTTTTAAACCTCTCAATAAAATCGACAGGCCTGTTCCTCCTCCAAATACAACCAGCTTCATAAATACCTCTCTTACTTATTTACATCTCTGTGGTTGGAAAGAACCCTGTAATTTTCCTTACATAGAACTTCCGAAATTTTATTTGCTATTGTCACAGAACGATGCTTTCCTCCTGTACACCCAATTGCTACAACAAGGTTCGATTTTCCTTCTTTTATATAGTTTGGCATAAGAAAAAGCAGCATATCCTTCAGTTTTTCAATAAAAATATTCGTTGTATCAAATCCCATAACGTAATCCTGAACATTTTTATCATTGCCGGTATAATTCTTCAAAGATTCAATGTAAAACGGATTGGGAAGAAATCTAACATCAAAAACCAGATCAGAATCTTGCGGGAGTCCGTACTTATAGCCGAACGACATTACTGTAATATTCAAATTATGAGTTATTTGACCTCGTACAAAAATACCAAGAATTTCTTCTTTTAACCTGCCAAGCTTCATATTTGTTGTGTAAATAATATAGTCGCTTCGTTTCTTTACTTCCTCCAGCATCAGTCTTTCCTCGTGTATACCGTCAACAATGGTTCCGGTCGTACTTAAAGGATGAGGTCTTCTTTGTTCCTTGTATCTTTTAACCAATTCATCATCTGATGCATCAAGAAACATAATGCTGTACTGTATCCCCATTTTTTTCAGCTCATCAAGGCTGTTAAACAAATCTTTGAAAAAAATTCCTCCTCTTATATCCGCAACAACCGCAACCTTGTTAACCTCTTTTGACGAACTTTTGCAAAGCTCTGCAAAATTCGGAAGGAGAGCCGGAGGCAAATTATCCATGCAATAATAATTAATATCTTCCAAAACATTGATAGCCTGACTTTTTCCCGCGCCAGACATTCCCGTAATAATTACAAACTCCATATTCTCCCCTCTTTCTATCTTAAATTTATAATTCGGCTTAAATCAAGTTTTGCATCCATAGCTTCTTTTAAACCATTCTCATATCTGCCAATATTATCTTTTATGTGAGCGTCACTGTTTATTACAAACTTAACATCATATTTCGATGCAATTTTAATTTCTTCTGCGTTTAAATGACTGTGACTGTTATTTATTTCAAGAATTGTCCCTGTTTTTTCCGCAGTTTTTGCAATCAATTCTGTATTAAGCGGAATTTTATCTCCAGGATGTGTTAATATATTTATTTTATATTTATTCATAGCGTTTATAACAGCCTCTGTATTTTTTTCTCTCATATTTTCAAAAACTTTCTTGCTTTTCCTGCCAATTTTATTCATAATTGTAAATTTCCAAACATCATCTAGAGAAGAAAACACTGTGCCGATATGGTATCCGCATAAAATAATGTCACAATATTTTAAAACTTCATCTGATATATCTGTATTTCCCTTATAATCTAATATATTTGCCTCTACCCCCATCAGAATTTTTATCTGAGGATATTTTTTTCTCATTTGGATTATTTTTTCTTTTGATTCTTTAATTTTTTCCATTTTTATTCCGTAAAAATAATGTGACGGTCCATGATCTGTTACGGCAATTTCTTCAAGCCCTATTTCCACAGCTCTTTGTACGATTTCTTCAATTGTGGACTTTCCATGGTTTCTCCTGGAATATGTTGAGTGAACATGATAGTCAGCTATTGTCCTCATAAACACCTCTTTTTATTAATAAATATTGTTAGTTGTATGATAATTATCTGAACGCCTCTACACTGTTGTTACAGGCTTGTTCCCAGTATTTTAACTTCCGGCTCCAGCGTTATACCGAATTTATCATTTACGGTACTTATCACAATTCTCATAAGCTCAAGTACATCCTGGCAGCATGCATTGTCTATATTAACTATAAAACCGCAATGCTTGTCGGAAACCATCGCTCCTCTGTGAATCAATCCCTTTAATCCTGCATCCTCTATAAGTTTTGACGCGTATCCGTTTACAGGACGTTTGAATGTGCTCCCTGCACTTGGAAGATTAAGCGGCTGCTTTGATATCCGCCTGTCGTTCAATTCTCTGATTAAAGACAAAATCTCTTCTCTTTCACCTTCCTTAAATTCAAACTCAGCTTCCAGAACAATGTATTCTGAATCTGTTATTTTTGAATGCCTGTATGTAAATTCCATATCATCATTTGAAAATTTATGCACATTGCCGTCACGATCAATGCATTTCACGCTTTTTACAACCTGCTTCATTTCTCCGCCATACGCACCTGCATTCATATATACAGCTCCGCCGAGACAACCTGGAATTCCGCTGGCAAATTCAAACCCTGCCAATCCCTCTCTCGCTATAAATTTCGACATTGCGGACAGCAATAATCCTGATCCTGCAATTACAATGTTTCCGTTTCTTTCAATATAACTAAATTTATCTCCGATTTTTATTATTACACCCTTAAATCCCTCGTCAGCAACAAGTAGATTAGTTCCGTTTCCTATTACAAAACAATCAGTCTCATACTTTTTGACAAGTTTTAAAACTGATATTAAATCTTCCGTATCTTCAGGTTCTGCAAGTATAGCCGCAGGACCTCCTATTTTAAAATAAGTGTGATTTTTTAAAGGTTCATCCTTAAGAACACTGCCTCTTACAACAGAAGTCATATCCTCATAAAGCCGGTTAATTTTTGATTGATATTTCATTACTTCACCCTTTCTAAACCATCTGTGTACATTGTAACATCCATTAAGATTTTTTTAAAGATATATTTTTTATTTATGCGGTTGATTAATAAAATAGACTAATCCTAATTTTAAATTGACATAGTCCTTCAATACTGTTAATATATTAGTATAGTTGTATAAATATTATTATATTCTTATAATTAGTTCAAAAATAAATAACTTCTTTGGAGGGATTATGAAAGAAAAAGTATTGGAATTGATTAAAAATATAACTCCCGATCTGAACAATTTGAGCCTGGAAATCTACAACAACCCTGAGCTGGGATATGAAGAATATGAAGCGTGCAGGCTTCATACAGAACTTCTTCAGAAATACGGCTTTGATGTTCAAAATAATTTTTCAGGAGTTCCAACAGGCTTCAAAGCCGAATATAAAAGCGGCAAACCCGGCCTTACAATTGCTTACATGGCAGAATATGATGCACTCCCAGGCATCGGGCACGGCTGCGGTCATAATCTTCTTGGAACCGTAAGCACAGGAGCCGGCATAGTACTGAAACAGCTTGTAGACGAAATCGGCGGAAATGTAATTGTCTTCGGTACTCCCGCAGAAGAGACGAGCGGAGCAAAGGTTACGTATGTTGAAAACCATGAGTTTGATAATGTTGATATAGCAATGATGGCTCATCCGGGAAGTGAGTATGCAAAAAGTGGATCCTCTCTTGCCCTTGAGCCGGTGCAGTTTGAATTTTTCGGAAAAACCGCTCATGCAGCAGCATCTCCGGAAAAAGGAGTAAATGCTCTTGATGCAGCAATACAGACATTTAATAGTATAAACGCCTTAAGAGAACATATAAAAAGTGACTCCAGAGTCCACGGGGTAATAATTAATGGAGGCAAGGCTGCAAACATTGTTCCGGACTATTCAAAATCACAGTTTTATGTCCGTTCTACATCAAAGACATACAATCTTGAACTTCTGGAAAAAATTAAAAATTGCGCTAAAGGAGCTGCTTTATCTACCGGTTGTGAGCTAAAAATAACAAAGTATGAATTCAGCTACGACAACATGGTAACAAATGAAACCCTATCGGAAATATTCAGTGAAAAAATATTTCAGGTATCAGGAATAACGATGAATGAACCTGCCAAGAATACAGGCTCAATTGATGCAGGTCAAGTAAGCCAGGTATGCCCGACAATACATCCTTACTTTGACATTACTAACAATAAAAATATAGCAGGGCATACGAAAGAAATGGCCGAAAACACGCTGACTGAATATGCCAAGGAACAGATGAAAAACACTGTTGCAGCACTTGTTTTAACAGCAGCAGAAGTTATGCATAATAAAGAATTGTACAAAAAAATAAAGATAGAATTTGATAACGCTGAAAAATAAAACAGAATTAAACATATAAAAAATGCCCTCTTAATCAAAATTAAGAGAGCATTTTTTTATATGAATAATCATGGCCCATAGTTAATCAATACTGCTATTACCATAAATGCTGCAGCCATCAATGTCCAAAGAGCAATCAATGGAGCTACGAATTTAACCCATTTTTCATACTTAATTTTTGCTATTGAAAGATTCGCCAGCAAAACACCTGAAGTAGGTATTATAGAGTTTGATATACCATCTCCAAACTGATAAGCCAGCACGGCTGTCTGCCTTGTAACTCCGATTACGTCAGAAAGTGGTGCCATTATAGGCATTGTAGTTGCAGCCTGACCTGATCCAGAAGGTATGAAGAAGTTTATAAATGACTGAACAACAAGCATCCCTACAGCACTTACAGCTTTTGGAAGACCATTTATTGCAGAGGCCAGACCATAAACTACAGTATCAATGATTAAGCTTCCTTCCATAATTACAAGCAGTCCTCTTGCCAGCCCTACAACCAAGGCTCCCATTGCAATATCCTTAGCGCCTGCAATAAAATTCTTTGCGATATCATCAAATGGCATTTTTGCAGCTATTCCTGATAAAATACCTATTGCCAGAAAAATAGCGGCTATTTCTGTAATATACCACCCATATTCAAATACACCAAATACTAAAACACCCATTCCTGCGGCAAAAACTAAAAGAACCAGAACATCTTTTGTAGTAATTTTCTTTATGTTGCTTAAATCAATTGCATTATGTTTTTCTTCTTGCTCTAAATCATAAACAAGGCTTTTGGTAGGATCGCTCTTTACTTTTTTTGCATATTTATAAACATATGCTATAACCAACACCCAACTGCATGCCAAAATAACAAGCCTTAAACCGATGCCCGAAAACAAAGGAATTTCTGCGATTCCCTGTGCAACGCCTACAGTAAATGGATTAATAACTCCCGAAGTAAATCCTGCTGCTGCGCCTAAAGCTACAATGGCCATACCTACAATCGCATCGTATCCTAAAGCTCTGGCTAAGGCAATACCTATGGGAACAAATACTATTGCCTCCTCCGCCATACCTATTGTGGCACCTCCAATAGAAAAAACAATTATAAAAATCGGTATCATAAGACCTTCCATGCCTTTCAGGCTTACGGCGATTTTGCTGATCCCAGCCTCTATAGCCCCTGTCTTATTCACGATGTTAAATGAACCTCCCACAATAAAAATAAAGAAAACTATGCTTTGTGCCGCAGCAAGCCCTTTAGGAAAAGCTTTCAATACATCAAATACCTTTGCTGGGTTTGAATTCACCTGTGCGTAGGAATTAGGATCTACAACCATCCTTCCTGTTTCCAATTCAACCTTTTGATACTGGCCTGCAGGTATCACATAAGTCAATAGTGCAACAATAATTATCATTGCAAACAAAATTACATAGGTATGAGGCACCTTACCCTTCTTCTTCTTTTCTGTTACCATATTAGTCCTCCTTTAAATTTTTACGAAAAATTATTAGATTGCTTTATTAATAAATATTAATGCATTCAGTGCTTCATTAATGATTTATATTAATTTTTAATCATATTATCATATTTTTATTCATCAAGCAAGCATTTTTTTCGAAAAATTTAAAGTTTTTTGTCATTTTAACGTAATTTTATACAAAGAATATTTATGCTTCGCCTTTTTTGTAAAATTTCCCCAGCTTATTATTTATTGTCCTTCCATTTTCAATCGCAATCTTTCCGCCTATCAACACATAGTCTATTCCTTGCGGTTTTTTCTGAGGATTTTGGAATGTTGCCTTGTCAATTATTGTATCATAATTAAATATTGTAATATCTGCATCACAGCCCTCTTTTATAATGCCTTTTCTTTTAAGCTTAAGACGTTTTGCCGGCATATAGGTCATTTTATAAATTGCATCAAAAAACTCCATCTTCTTTTCATCTCTCACATAGTGTCCAATAACTTTGGGAAATGTTCCGGCTCCTCTCGGATGTCCAGAGTGGTTTCTGTAAATACCGTCACTTGCTACCATAACTAATGGATGGTTCAGTGCTTGTACTATTTCACTTTCATTCATAACATAGGCCACAACCAGCATGTTTGGGTATTCTTTTCTTGCTTTTTCAAATAAATCCTTGTCACAAAACATCCCTTTAAATGGTTCTTCTGTAAGCATTATAGAATCATAGTCCCTGTTCCACAGTTCAAGACATCCGTCATCAAATACCGCAGAGCCTATAAATGTACTGAAAGCATCATATGGATATGCATCTACTGTAATATCCTGGCCGCTTTCAGCAACTTTATCTATGAGATTCAAAGCTTCTGTCATATTACCATATGCGCTGCAGCTTGATAGATGCGAAATCTGAAACGGTATGCTGCATTCTCTGCCTATATATGCCATTTCTTCTATGGCATCAAGCGCGTGTAACGAATCTTTTCTGTAATGTGCAGCTAGTAGCAGATCATCCCGCCCTTTTATTTCTTTTGCTATTGCAATAGCTTCTTCTGCATCAATTCCGGGGCAGTACTCAAGTCCATATGAAATTCCTACAGCTCCAAAATCAACAGCCTTTTTTACCATAGACTGCATTGCCTCAATCTGACTCTTCGAAGACTTTTGATATATATCCGCGTTTCCTGCTTCTCTTCTTAAAAAATTGTGACCTATATAAGTCATATAATTTACCGGATTCCCATTTTCAGCAATAAAGTCATATAATTCCTCGATGCTTTGCCTGTTGTTTCCACAGTTGCCAGTTACGCATGTCGTTACCCCCATGCTCAGCATTGTTTCGGAAATATCATATTCTTTTTTACCTGTAAGAGAAAAGTCCTCCTCATGCATATGAATATCTATAAAACCTGGCGATACATGATGCCCGTCAGCATCTATCACTTTCTCTGATTCTTCATTAACGCTTCCTATGCAGTTAATTAATCCGTCTTTTATTCCTATGTCTCCCTCAATAATTTTTTTGTTTTCCACATCAATTATTTTTCCGTTCACAATTTTTAAATCTAACATACGCCCTCCTTAAAATTTATTTATAAAATTTTTATCCCATACGCACCTTTATTAACTTCATTTAACATTTATTACAAATATGCAGTTGAAAATTACCATGGCTATATTGATTCCAGCCAATTTTTTCCTGAATCTATTTGTCGTAAAACCTCTTTTGGAGCGGTACCTCCGTAAGAAATTCTTCCGTTTACACATCCTTCCATACTTAAATCTGAAAGGAGATTTAAACTTAGTTTTTCATTTATTGATTTAAGTTCATTCTCTGTTAAATCAGAAAAATCCTTACTATGTTTTTCACAGTACATTACCATTTTTCCCACAATTTCATGAGCCTCTCTAAATGGCATTCCATTTTTAACCAAGTGTTCTGCTGCATCTGTTGCATTCAAAAATCCCTTATTAAGATGTTTTTTAATATTTTCCATATTAAATTCCGTCTTTTCAATCATTTTAGCCAAGATTAAAAGGCTCCTGTTAAGAGTATCCACCGTATCAAACAAGCCTTCTTTATCTTCTTGAAAATCCTTGTTATATGCAAGAGGAGTTCCTTTCATAACTGTCAAAAGCTGAACCAAATTTCCATAAACTCTTCCAGTCTTACCTCTGAGCAGTTCAGCCATATCAGGGTTTTTTTTCTGAGGCATAATGCTTGATCCTGTACAGAAGCTGTCATCAATTGATATATATGAAAATTCCTGTGAATTCCAGTAGACAAATTCCTCAGCCATGCGGCTTATATGCATCATGCATATGGAAGCAGAGCTCATCAACTCCAATAAATAGTCTCTGTCACTTACTGAATCCATGGCATTTTCAGTTACATTGGCAAAATCCAGTAGTTCTGTTGTTCTGTGCCTGTTTATGGGAATCGTAGTACCAGCAAGAGCACACGAACCTAATGGATTAAAGTCTGTTCTTTTATAACAGTCCGTCATCCTTTCCACGTCCCTTTTAAACATCTGGAAATACGCCATAAGATGAAACCCAACAGTAACCGGTTGTGCATGCTGCATATGTGTAAAGCCGACCATTACTTTATCATAATATTTTTCTGACTTTTTAAGCAGTACATGTTCAATGTACTTTAGATTCTCTATTATTTCCTTAATCTCTTTTTTAACATAAAGCCTTGTATCCACTGCAACTTGATCATTTCTGCTTCTTGCAGTATGCAACTTTTTACCTGTATCTCCTAATCTGCTTATCAATAAACCTTCAACTGCCATATGGATATCTTCATCATGAACGCTAAATTCTATTTTCCCGTTTTCTACTTCTGATTTAATATTGAGTAATTCTTTAACAATTTTTTCCTTTTCTTCTTCTGATACTATTCCCTGCTCGCAAAGCATAGTCACATGTGCAATACTTCCCTGTATATCACAGTCATACAGTCTTTTATCAAAAAATATAGACGCATTGAATTCCTCAACAATCTTATCCATACCTTTTTCAAATCTTCCACTCCATAAGTTAGCCAATTTTTCTATCCCTTTCTAATATATTAAATTCTAAATATAATTTTTAATTATTCATTATTTTGTTTATTATATCATATTACATTCATACTGCAAGCAAAAAAAATTGCCAGCTTTTTTTTGCTGACAATTTTTTTATTGTTTATGATATTAATATGCTTTAGTATACAATTCAAAATGCGCTTGCGGATGAGCACATACCGGACATACTTTAGGAGCTTCAGCTCCGTAATGCACATGGCCGCAGTTATCGCATATCCACACTGTTTCTCCTTCTCTTTTGAACACTTTTCCTGTTTTTATATTATCCAAAAGTGCAAGATATCTTTCTTCATGTCCTTTTTCTATTTTAGCAACAGCTTCAAACAGATAAGCTATTTTGTCAAATCCTTCTTCTTTTGCTACTTTTGCAAATGTTGCATACATATCCGTCCACTCATAATGTTCTCCTGCAGCAGCATCTTCTAAGTTCAAAGTTGTTTCACCAATTCCGTCATGCAGAAGCTTAAACCAGATTTTTGCGTGTTCTCTTTCATTTCTGGCAGTTTCTTCAAAATATTTTGAAATTTGCACATAACCGTCTTTTTTAGCTTTGCTTTGATAATATGTATATTTTACATGTGCCTGTGACTCGCCTGCAAATGCAGTCATTAAATTTTGCTCTGTTTTACTTCCTTTTAGTTCCATAATACACCTCGTCTGATAATTTATTTATCCATAAGCCAAAGGCTGCGGATTTCTTTTGCCTGCAATTAATATAGCAGTTTTCTTAATTAAACCATTAGCATAACAATCTATATATACCCACAATTTAATACTTTAATCACTAATTATACTATACATTTCTTTATAGGCATCTTTGACAACATGCTCAAGAACTTGTTCAACCTTAATTTTCATAGGTTTCGTTCCAAAAATTATCTCAACTTCATCGCCTGCGACCACCTCTGTTCCGGGTTTAGCTGCTTTTCCATTAACAAGCACCCTTCCCTGTTCACAGGCTTCTTTAGCTACAGTTCTTCTTTTAATTATTCTAGCATTCTTTAAATATTTATCTATTCTCATACTATCCCCTGTTTGAATTTAAGGAACGGCTACAAAAAATATTTCCGTATCCGTTCCATATATTTATTATTCAGCAATTTCTTTTAGTTTTTCTGCCTGGTCGGAAGTTAGTAAAGCTTCCAGCATTTCCGTTATATCTCCATCCAAGAATGAATCAAGTTTATACAGTGTCATTCCTATCCTGTGATCCGTAACTCTGCCCTGAGGGAAGTTATAAGTTCGTATTCTTTCGCTCCTGTCCCCAGAACCCACTTGACTCTTTCTCGCATCAGCAAGTTCTTTATTCTGCTCCTGCTGGTACAAGTCATAAAGTCTGGCTTTAAGCACCTTAAAAGCTTTATCCTTGTTCTTAAGCTGACTTTTTTCATCCTGACAGGATATAACTATTCCTGTCGGAATATGTGTAAGTCTTACCGCAGAGTCTGTTGTGTTTACACACTGCCCTCCGTTTCCTGACGAACGGAAAACATCTACTCTTACATCATTTGGATTTATTTCAATATCTACATCATCAACCTCGGGAAGCACAGCTACCGTCGCAGATGAAGTATGAATTCTTCCGCTTGATTCGGTTGCCGGAACACGCTGAACCCTGTGCACTCCGCTTTCATATTTCAGCTTAGAATAAGCTCCCTTTCCTCTTATAGAGAATATAGCTTCCTTGTATCCTCCAACTCCCTGTTCATTTACAGAAATAAACTCTGTTTTCCATCCTTGTCTTTCTGCATATCTCAAGTACATTCTGAGTAAATCCCCGGCAAAAAGGCCCGCCTCATCACCGCCTACCCCGGCTCTTACTTCCACAATAACATCCCTGTCATCGTTGGGGTCCTTTGGCAGGAGAAGTATTTTTATTTCATTGCTGAGTTCATCTTCTTTTTCTGTGAGCTCCTTAACTTCTTCCTTTACCATTTCTCTGAAATCATCATCCAGCTTTTCATTGAGCATTTCTTTTGATTCCTTAAGCTGTGATGAAACATCCATATATTCATTGTATTTTGTAACCAATGGTTCAAGCTGAGCCTGCTCCTTCATTAATTTCTGAAGTTTCTGCGAATCGCTTAATGTTGCCGGGTCTGAAATTTTTTCGCTGATTTCTATATATTTATCTTTTAGAGCTTCCAATTTTTCTAACATTAAAATCTACCTTCCTGAATTCTTATAATTTTTTATGTTTTTACCGCAAGGCTCTTCTCTAAATAATTGTTAACAACCTCATGGCTTCATCTCTATGTTAATCGTTTTTAGATATTTCTATAATAAGCACAGCTATGTCATACCGGTAACTACTCTGTCGTTTCCGCTCAAATCCTTACTGCCTTCAATTGTTTTAAATATATTTGTACGATTTAAAATTTCTGTAACCTTTTGTTTTTGATCATACCCGATTTCTACAAAAAGCATTGCATTTTCTCCACGTATTTTATCAAACACTCTTATTATCTGCCTGTAATAGTCAAGCCCATCTTTTCCTCCGTCGAGAGCCAGCTTAGGCTCATACACAGAAACTTCTTCGGGAAGTGTCCTTATTATTTCTCTTTCTATATACGGTGGGTTAGATACAACAATATCATACTTTTTGCAGGCATCAAAATTAAAAATATCCGCTTTTAATGCCCTTACATTAGTAAGTCCATGTCTTTTTATATTAATACTTACCGTTTCAATTGCCGTATCACTGATATCCATTGCTGTAATATCTGCATTTTTAAGGTAGTATCCCAAGCTTACAGCAATTGCACCGCTTCCTGTACCTATATCAAGAATGTTTATATTTTTATTCTTCAGTTGCCCAGTATTAATAGTATCAATTATTTTTTCAACCAATACTTCTGTATCGGGTCTAGGTACGAGAACACCTTTTTGCACATAAAAATCCAGTCCCATAAATTCCTGAGAATTAGTCATATATTGAAGAGGATATCCCGAATTCCTTTTTTCAACCATATCGTAAAACTTTTCTGCAGTAATATCATCAACTTCTTTATTCCTGTTAACATGCAAATAAATCTTATCCTGCTTAAGCAGATGAGATAAGATTAGCTGCACATCAAGAAAAGGATTGTTAAATTCCCTTTGCCTAATAATTTTAATTCCGTCTTTCAACAATTTTTCAATTGTTACCATGTATCATCTTCTCCGTTTTCCGGGATAACTCTTTCCATAGCTTTTATAGCCACTTCCATCATAGAATCATCCGGCTCCTTGGTAGTAATTTTTTGTATCTGAAAACCCGGATAAGTTATAATTTTTGTAAACATGTTATCACTTTCGCATCTTCCCACATATCTGTTAAGCTCATACGATAACCCAGCTATGACAGGAAGCATTGAAATTCTAACAACAAGCCTCATTAGAGGATTGGGCCATCCAAAAAATGAAAATACCAGTATGCTTATCAGCATGACATTTATCATAAAGCTGGTTCCGCATCTCGGATGAAGTGTAGAATATTTTCTTACATTCTCTACTGTCAATTCCTCACCGTGCTCATAGCAGTGTATGGTTTTGTGCTCCGCACCGTGATACATAAAAACTCTTTTTATGTCATTAAGCTTAGATACAGCATACACATAACCTACAAACATCAGAACCCTTATCAAGCCTTCAATCAAGTTCAACAAAAGTGTATTTTTTACCACATTTTTCAGTACATTTGTCAGCAGTGTCGGACCTAAAATGAATATGACCACAGAAAATATCAATGCTACTGCAACTGATACATAAATTACTGCAGTATCTGCCTTATCCTTAAATACTTTTCTTATAAATTTATCAAGAGCATCCTCTTCATAATCTTCACCGTAAAATTCAGCTGAATACATAAGCTCTTTCACTCCGCTTACAAGAGAGTCAATGAGCACAAAGCTTCCTCTTATTATAGGAAGTTTAAAGAATTTATGCTTAAATAACTGTTTTATTTCACTTTCTTTTATTTCAATCTCACCATCAGGTTTTCTCACTGCAGTTGCAAGTTTTCCGGGACCCTTCATCATTATTCCTTCAATGAGAGCCTGACCGCCTATGCTGGTCTTTTTGACCTCTTTTTTTACTATATCGCTCATTTTGTCCCCTTTTCATATACATTCAATGTATTATACAATTAATCCTCAAATTCTTCAAGTTTTTGTTTTTCTGCTAGATATTGCTTTAAAATCATATTGCCGGCACATTGCAACTACATTTACTGCAAATTACATCTATAAATCCGAATATGAACAACAAAAATACAAGCTTTGTAATTATAAATCACAAAGCTTAATCTTTCTTTAATTCACTTCAAGAATTTCGTATTCTACAACACCGCCCGGAGATGAAACATTAATCTTTGTTCCTTTCTTTTTTCCAAGCAGCTCTGATCCAAGGGGCGATAAATTAGAAATTTTCCCTGCCACAGGATCTGCCTCTGTTGCTCCTACAATGTTATAATCTAGAATTTCATCAAATTCAATATCTCTTAGTTTAACTTTGCTGCCAATCTGGATTATATCTTTTGTTTTTTCGTTGTGCTTAACAACCTTTGCATTTTTTATAGTATATTCGAGAACGATTATTCTGGACTCATTTTTATTCTGTTCTTCTTTGGATTCATGATATTCGGCATTTTCACTTAAATCGCCTTCTTTCATGGCTCCTTTTATTCTTTCTGAAATTTCATATCTCAATTTTGTTTTTCTGTTTTCAAGCTCGTCAAGAAGTTCTTGGTAGCCTTCTTCTGTAACCAGTATTTCTTTATTTTCCATTTTCCCACCTATGCCCATTGCTATTAATTTAAATTTTACTATACATTATATACTAAAAACAAAAAATTTCAATACTAATTTTTTAATCAACAGGATATTTTTTGTAGTTTCTTAAAAAGCCATACAAATAAAGCTTTAATACAATTGTCCTGCAAAAACATATCTTAAAACACAAAAAAGCCGGTTAAAGACAGTCCGCCATAAAATAGTATACCAACATATGCATATGGGCACTGCCAAGTAAAATATCTAAGGAAACAAGCACTATTTACAGTATCCATTAGATATAAGAGGATACTCATGATGACAGCATATGGAATATAGCATTTTTTATTTGGGCTTCTAGGGCTGTGTAATTCAGCTTGTCATGTGGAAAAGAGGATTTTTCCCGGCATAATGCGTCCACCAATATACAAGAAGCATAAACCTTTTCGGGAAGGTTATTAGAGAGAATATTATTTTTGTTTAATATATCAACAATTCCATACACATACTTATTTTCAAAATCACAAAAATGCTGATTAATTTTTTCATCTTCTATCATTACCATTCTCAATTGAGCTAAAGCCTGATTTGATGTTGCATACACTTCAATATATATTGAAATCCATCTCTCGATAAAAATTGAAAGATTAAATGGTTGTTGCATGTCTTCTAATTTTTCAAATAAAGCATTTGAAAAAGAATTAAGATATTGTTCAAAGGCGGTAATGTATATGTCGCGCTTATCCCTGAAATAGCTGTATAGCGCGCCGGTCGATACATTAGCACGTTTTGCAATTTCAATTGTATTTGTTCCATGATAGCCCTTTTCGCAAAATAGCTCAAAACCAGCATCTGAGATTTTGTTCATTTTCTCAATTGAACGCTTTTGGATAGGCTTCCGTATTTCCTTCATTCACCTCACCTCAACACTAATTATATATTTATACAGACAGAAGGTCAATAGAATATGAAGTTTTATTCGTGTTCTATTGACGAAATCTCACATTGGTGCTATTATTAAAACACGAAGTTTTATTCGCGTTTTATATGGAGGGAATATAATGGATTTATTTGAATTGGCAAAAGCACGCTGTACCACGCGCGGATTTACAGACCAAAGCATTTCAAAATTTGATTTAGAAAGAATTCTGTCTGTTGGGCATGTTGCACCTACGGCCTGCAATCAACAGCCACAACGAATCATAGTTGTTCAAACCCCAAATAATCTATGTAAGGTTCAGAAAGCATATAAAATATTTGGCTCACGTTGTGTTCTAATTGTATGCCGAGATACAAGAAATGAGCTGATACGTCCATTTGATCAGAAATGTTCAGGAGATTTAGATATCGGTATTATTTGCGATCACATGATGCTGGCAGCTAGAGAGTTAAACATTGGAAGTGTGATGGTTGGCTTGTTTGACCCGAATGTAATACGAAAGGAATTTAATATTCCAGGATACATAGAACCTACTGCATTGCTAATCTTGGGATATCCCAAAAAAGGGTTTCTGAATCCTGAACGCCATGCAACCGAAAGGAAACCACTTTCAAACACCATAATGTATGAAAAATATGTAGACTGTACTAATTCGCAAATGTGATGATTTGTTAAATGGAACGAGTTTACTTACCGTAGTTTAGCAATCGAACACTTAGAATGAAATTGTACATCTAGTCATTGCCAAGCGGCGGTTTTCCTGCTTTGGCTTCAAATCAAAAAGACACAGCTGCTTTACTGCTGTGTCTTTTTGATCGAACATATTGATGGTATTTATTCAGTTCTGATTTTATATATTCTTATAGAACTTTGTAAATCCATCCTTCCGGAGCTTTAATATCTCCCATCTGAATATTGTATAAAGTTTCATATAATTTCTTTGTAACAGGTCCTACTTCTGTTTCACTGTGGAATACGTGAAGTTTTCCTTTGTACTCAATGCCGCCTATTGGAGTAATAACAGCTGCAGTTCCGCACGCACCTGCTTCTTTAAAATTGTCAAGTTCATCTATAAATACATCTTCTTCTATTGCTTCCATTCCTAAGTATTCCCTGGAAACCTGCATAAGTGATATTCTGGTGATACTCGGCAGTATTGATGAAGATTTTGGTGTCACAAATTTATTATCCTTTGTAATTCCAAAAAAGTTTGCAGCTCCAACTTCATCAATTTTAGTATGTGTTGCAGGGTCAAGATAAATACAATCAGCAAATCCATTTTTTGCTGCATCATTATGTGAATGAAGACTTGCCGCATAGTTTCCGCCAACCTTGATTTTTCCGGTTCCGTTAGGTGCAGCTCTGTCCTCGTCTGTTGTAGTAAAGTTAACAGGACTCATGCCTCCTTTGAAGTAAGGTCCAACCGGCATTCCGAAAATTCCGAATATATATTCTTCTGCAGGCTTTACACCTATATTGTCACCAACACCGATCACAAACGGTCTTAAATAAAATGTTGCACCTGAGCCATACGGAGGTACCCACGCCTCATTTGCCTTTACAACCTGCATACATGCATCTACAAATTTTTCTACAGGAACCTTAGGCATCATTATTTTCTCGCAGCTCGTCTGCATTCTCTTTGCATTTTCATCAGGTCTAAAAAGCTGAATTCCACCATCTTTTGTACCGTAAGCTTTCAGCCCCTCAAAACACTCCTGTCCGTAATGCAAGCATGTAGAACCTTCGCTTATTGATATTTTATTATCTTCAACAAGTTGTCCCTCATCCCAGCTTCCGTCTTTCCAGCGTGAAATATATCTTTTATCAGTCTTGATATAATTAAACCCCAGTTCAGACCACTTAATATCTTTTTTAGTCATTTGTTTATACCTCCTTTGTAATATAATTACAAACTAGTATACCCCTTGTGGACATGTTTTTCAAGCAATAAAATGTATAAACATAGAAAAAAACTGCTTCTCACCAAGAAGCAGTTTTTTATATTTTAAGCAATTTTCGTCAAATAATTTCCCGGGTAATTAAATTCCAAGCTCGGACTTAACTTCTTTAAACGCATTAATTGCAAAATCCAAATCGTCTTTGGAATGAGCTGCAGAAATCTGTGTCCTTATTCTCGCTTTTCCCTTTGGAACAACAGGATAATAGAATCCTATAGCATACACTCCCTTTTCCAGCAATTTTTCAGCCATTTTTTGAGAAAGCACAGCATCTCCAAGCATGATTGGAACTATAGGATGTTCGCTGTCGATTATTTCAAGTCCTATTTTTTTGATTTCCTGCCTGAAGTACTTTGTATTTTCCTCCAGCTTATCTCTGTACTGTGTACTTTCACTAAGCATCTCAAGAACTTTCAGCGACGCTCCCGCAATCGCCGGCGCCAATGTATTTGAAAACAAATACGGCCTCGAACGCTGTCTCAGCAAATCTATTATTTCTTTTCTTCCGCTTGTATATCCACCGGATGCTCCTCCCAGAGCCTTACCTAAAGTTCCTGTTATAATATCGACTCTTCCTACTACATCTCTGTACTCATGAGTTCCTCTTCCCTTTTCGCCCACAAATCCCACAGCATGACTGTCATCAACCATTACCAGAGCATTGTATTTATCCGCCAAATCACAGATTCCTTTTAAATCAGCAACTATTCCGTCCATGGAGAACACTCCGTCTGTTGCGATAAGTTTCATGCGTGCTCCGTCTTTATCAGCCTGCATAAGCTGTTCTTCCAACGACTTCATATTGTTGTTTTTGTATCTGTATTTTTTTGCCTTGGCGAGTCTAACACCATCGATAATGCTAGCATGATTTAATTCATCACTTATTATTGCATCTTTATCCGTTGTTATTGTTTCAAATAAGCCGCCGTTTGCGTCAAATGCTGAAGAATACAAAATTGTATCTTCAGTTTTAAGAAATTCACTTAGTTTTTGCTCCAGCTGCTTATGTATCCCCTGTGTTCCGCATATAAATCTAACAGAAGATAATCCATAGCCCCATGAATCATAGGCCTGTTTGGCCGCTTCAATAACATCCTTGTTATCCGAAAGCCCCAGGTAATTGTTTGCGCACATATTCAATACGCCTTCCACCATGGTTGTGTCTATTCTGCTTCTTTGAGGAGTTGTAATAATTCTCTCTTCCTTCCAAAGCCCGCTGTCCTTGATTTCTTGTAAAATGTCAGTATAAATTTGTTTTGATTCCTTATACATATTTCACCTCTGAATATTTATTTTTTCTCAGTCCAGTCCAGAATAACCTTTCCTGACTTTCCGCTTATCATGGCTTCAAAGCCTTTTTCAAACTCAGTGTAATGATATCTATGAGTTATAATTGGCGATATATCAAGTCCCGCCTTAATCATAGCCTGCATTTTGTACCATGTTTCAAACATTTCCCTTCCGTAAATTCCTTTTATGTGAAGTCCGTTAAATACTACCTTGTTCCAGTCAATTGCCGTGTTTGTGTCCTGAAGTCCAAGCATTGCAATTTTGCCTCCGTGAGACATGTTATCAATAATTTGATTGAGTGCCACGTGATTACCCGACATCTCCATTCCCACATCAAATCCTTCTTTCATACCCAATTCACTCATTACATCACTCAGCTTTTCTTTAGCTGTGTTGACGGTTCTGAAATTCCCCATTTTAGCAGCCAGCTGAAGCCTGCTGTCATTAATATCAGTTATAACTATGAATCTCGCTCCGGCAAATTTTGAAATAGCTGCTGCCATAACACCTATTGGACCTGCGCCCGTAATAAGCACATCTTCTCCCAGAACATCAAATGAGAGGGCTGTATGAGCAGCATTGCCGAACGGATCAAAAATGCTGTATAATTCTTCCGGGAGTGATTTATCACAAAGCCAAATGTTAGTTGCAGGCAGTGTTACATATTCGGAGAAAATTCCTGTTCTGTTAACACCCACCCCCATTGTATCCTTGCACAGATGCCTTCTTCCCGCAAGACAGTTTCTGCATTTGCCGCATACTATATGACCTTCTCCCGATACCAAATCACCTGCGTACAAATCTTTAACACCTTTGCCTACTTCTACAATTTCACCTACAAACTCATGACCGATTGTCATAGGAACCGGTATTGTATCTTGAGCCCATTTATTCCACTCATAAATGTGAACATCTGTTCCACATATTGAGGTTTTATGAAGTTTCACAAGAACTTCCCCTTCTTTGGGAGTAGGAACATCAACTTGTTCAAGCCATAAACCTTTTTCTTTGTATTTCTTTACAAGCGCATCCATTTTAGCCATATACTTACCCTCCTAATAATAAAAAAACGTAACCATATCAAATAAATGATACTTCAAATTTGTTTCCATGTCAAGAGCCTGATTAGCAATTTGTATACAATTCATAAACAGTATTTAGACATATTACAACATATTTATTTTCGTAATAATAAAAAAACTCGGTATTTATCCACCCAGCATACTCTTTTCAGTCTATATGAGACCTATATAATATATTTAATGCTTTGGACAAATACCAAGTATCTACCACAAAATTTTTTTTAGTTTAAACCTTAAATAGTCGCTCGAAACACAGTGAACAGAAATGTCATTAATAATACCCTCCCTGACATTTTTGTGCCCTTCTTCTCCATGAAGATGGCCATATATGCACACTTCGGCTCCGTACTCCTTAATTATATTAAAAAAATCGTTTGGAATGCCGTTAGAATCAAATGGAGGAAAATGCAGCATAACTATTTTTACGCCCTTGCTTTTTTTTGTCGCATCAAGAGAAATCTTAAGCCTGTTCATTTCTCTCATATAAATTTTTTCGTTTGAAATATCCTCCTGATGATCTTTTAATGTATCCCATCCTCTAGTTCCGCAAATAACAGCTCCGTCAAATTCATAACTGTTATTCTTTAAAAACTTGATTGTTTTCAATCCAAGGCCGTCCAATTTGCTGGCAGTAGCCCACCAATAATCATGATTTCCCTTGCCTATAATTTTAGTTCCCGGCAGTCCGTCTATTTTTTCCAAGTCCTCAACTGCCTCATCAAGCTTTGTTGCCCAAGAAATATCACCCGGAACCAAAACAAGATCCTCACAGCTGACGGTTTTTACCCAGTCATCAATGATTTTATTTTCATGGTTAATCCAATTGTCTCCAAAAATATTCATTGGTTTTTCATTTTTACTGTCAAAATGCAAATCAGCTATTGCAAAAATTTTCATATAATTTCCTTATAATTTTATGTAATTAAACTTAATATTCATTTGCTTAGTAAGTTCTGCCTCACGTTCCTGGCAAGTAAAAAGTATAATCTGTCTTCTTTCACTTTCCTTTGCAAGCATTTCAAGTGAGTTTTTAAGCCTTCTCGTATCATACTGAACAAAACTGTCATCAAATATTAGCGGAATGTTTTGGTTGCCGCTTAAAATATTCCCTAAACCTATGCGAAGTGACAGATACATCTGATCAAGCGTACCTCCACTCAGGCTTTCAAGCTCTATTCTCCTGTCTTTATTATCTTCCTCAACAACAGCGATATTCATATTTTCGTCAATAAGTACTTCGCTGTACCTGCCTCCGGTTAAATATGAGAAATTGTCACTTATGGACTTCCTAAGCAAAGGCATAAAATCTCCCTTAATAGAATCGGATATTTTTATAATTCTGTCCGCCGCAACTTCAACAACTTTTATTTTCTGTTTAAATGCATTAATTTTATTTTCGTAAAAGTCAATTTCTTCCTCTACTTCCGCGAGATTTCTTGCATTACTCTCAATTTCATCAATTTCTTTAACTATATTGTCGACACTTTCCAACAGCTTTGATTTTTCATTTTCCAGCTTATATATGTTAAGCTGGTATTCTTTCTTTTCGATCTTTTTAATTTCATAACTTTCAACATTTTTTGTTCTGCTTTTTAAGTCCTCAAAATCTTCGTCAACAAGTATCTTTTTAAGTATACTTTCCTTATAATCCTTATTATTTAGCAATTCGGTATATTTCTCGCTGTATTCCACCGCTTCTCTGAATGCTTCCAAATCTTCCATCGCATTACTTTCAAGTATTATTTCTAATCTTTTTTCTTCAAACTTAATTTCTTTCTCAAACTTAGCAAGTTTCTGATTCAATTGTTCTATTGATTCACTTAATTCTAATATGGCTTCCTTTACAGAGCCCACTCTTGCATAAGCATTGTTCACTTCTTTTATATTTTCGGCGGATACTTCTTTTATATTCAATTTCGCAAGAATTTCCAAAAGGCTTTTCTCTAAATCATTCTTCTCCTGGATTGATGCATTTAATGACTCTGTATCGTAGCTGATAAGCCTGTTTTTTTCTTCATACATGCCTTTTTCTTTGTTAAGCTTATTGTATCGTTCTGTCATTTCATCAAAATCATCGCATCCTTCCTGATCGACAATTTCCTGTTTTTCTTCTTCCATCCTGTTCAGAGAAATTGTATAGTCAGCAAATTCGCACTCCATACTGTCAATTTCATTCTTTGCGCTCTTTATTCTGTTTAGTACCGGTTTTGCAGTCAAAATGAATATAATTGCTATAAGTGCCGTCGCTGCAGCAGCGGAAATATTTACGGACTCATTCAGTACATAGTATCGGTCAATAAAGTCCTTTATGTAAGTACTGTATTCAAAGCTTGCCCACCATACGCCTCCAATTGCAGCCGACGCAATAATAAACAATAAAATCAAAGTTCCTGATTTTAATGATTTGTAGCTTTTCATTTTTTCATAATTGCTTTTGTCCAGAAAGATATTGGCAGCTTCCATTTTCCTGTTAATTTCTTCTACTTCACCGTAACTTCGTATGAAGCGATCTATTTCTTCTATGTTTATGCTACTGATGCTTTGTTTTCCCGCATCTATTTTCAACTTCAGGTCGTTTATTTTGGAAGTATTGTTTTTATAGTTTGCATAATCAATATTAATCTTGTCAATATCAAATTGCTCATCTATCTTATTGCAAATATCTGCTTTAAGATTATCCAATTTTTCTTTTTTTTCTGCAAGCTCATCTTCAAGACTTCTTCTCTGGCTGTACATTAAATTTAATGCACTTTCAATTTTAACCGCCTCTTTAAAATCAGCATCAGAATAATTCTTCAGTTCTTCCTCAGAAAAGTGCGATAGCTTATCATTTATGTCATTCAGTTCATTTTGGACAGGCTCTGCTCTTAAGAACTTGTCCTTGTCTATTGAAAGTTCATACTCCGCAATCTGCCTGTTAAGCTCCTGTATACGTATATCAAGCTCTTGTATTTTGCTTCCCGTCTTTTTCTTTTCCATAGCGAGAAACATAACCTGACGTTTAGCGTTTATTGAGTTTTCTCTTGAATTTTTAAGTTCGTTTAATCTCAACGAATATTGACCGAGAAGAGTTTTATCGTTATTTTCATCTCCGGCTTCTTCCTTAACACTGTTCAGTCTGTGAAGTATTCTCTCCAAAGAAATAGTTTCATCTCTTGTCTTGCTCAAATTGATTATTTTGTTTTTTAGTTCGCCAGCCAGCTCCTTTTCAGTCTTGTTTCCCAGCTGCCTCACACTGACAGTATTTCTGAATGAAATTTTATTCATATTGAAAAAGTGTTCACCGGGGCTAGTTATTGTTTTTTCCTGCATTTCAGAATCGTCAGTCGACTTATTGAAAACCTGTGTTGTTCCCAAAAGAAAATCTCTTGCAACAAGATACTTTTCTCCACTTAAGTCCCTTAGTCCCAAAGACCCTTTGTATAGATTGCTGTCCCACGGCTTATATTTATCGTACCTGGCGAACCCTAGTTCATCTTCGTCAAACCCGTAAAGAGCAGCTTCTATAAAATTATGCACCGTACTTTTACCCGCTTCATTTTCACCATATATAATATTGAATTTATTCTCAAAGTACAGCCGTTTGTATACAAATTTTCCAAATGCTCTTAAATGCAATTTATTTATATACATGCTAATTTACCACCTTTTCTTTGCGCAGAACATCAAGACCGAGTTTGAATGCCTGCTGCTCAATTTTGTCATTCTGATTTTCGAACTGCATCTTATAACTTTCGACTATGTTGAATTCATTGTGTTCATACACTTTATCTTCTGGATTTTTATAAATATAGTTTTCTTCAAATTCTATGTAATAAAAAAATTGCTTCGCTTCATCCTCAATTTCTTCCATAGATACATCTGTATTCACAGTTCCTGAAAGTTCAATTTTAACATAATCCTTAATATTCGAAAATGTATCACCAGAAAATTTGATTAAATCTAATATTTTGTTGAAACTGTAGCTGACATCTAACTCTATGGGACGCGTAATAAATCTTCTTTTTGCCATTGGACAAATATTGTATTCCGTATTCTTTTTTTCAAGAGTTCCTTTAACAATACCATGCTCTTCTGTTTCGTCAAACCCAAGCGGTTCTGGACTTCCGCAATAAACTGCGTTGGATCTTGATGCAATGAAGTTGTGTTTCCCTCCCAGAGCACAATAATCAAATTTATTTTTTATTATATCTATATTTACCGGAAGCAGTTTTGATTCTGTTTCTATATCGCAACACAGCAACAGCACATTAATTTTATCCTCATCAACAGAAATATCATATACCGCCTGAGTTTTATGGTTATACTCATGGTTGTCCCAGCTCATGGAATAGATGCACACATTAGTATCGCTGAAATTAATCTTTTCAATAGATTCCGTATTCTTTACAATATATACATTTTTCGGCCACTGAGCATATTCATACATGCTATTAATATTGTATGGATCACTTTTGCCGCATGTTATTATAACTCTTGTATCAGGAATCGACCCAAATTTCTGCGATATGCGCTTAATGCTTTTGAAATCAATGTATTCACCTTCAGTCAAATCTCCTGCAATAAACAAATATTCAGTTTTTTCAAGCTTCGCTGTTTTTACTATTTCTTCAAAAGTATCCCAAATTTCCTGTCTTCTCTTTTTCCGTTCCTTTAAACTAAAATTAGTAATTTCGAATTTTTTCCCTAAATGTATGTCTGACGTATGAATAAATTTAATTTTCATGGGTGCTCCCCTTATCCGATGTTTTTTGTCCGCAGTCAGAATACGTCTGACTGTTATGTCAAGGCTTTTTTACTAAATCTTCTTCCACATTATTCTATCACAGAAAATTCTTTCATTCAATAATTTATATACTCCTTTATTAAGTACGCGGCTTCAATAGCTATTTAATCGGCAAATATAAGGAGATACCATGATTAGGCATCAACACTGTGATACGCAATATACAATTGGTTTATTCTAAAAAGCATAAGCACACTGAAGCAATTCATCTTGAAATTTGAATAAAAAAACAAGACTTTTCACTTTTTGCGAAATATCTTGTTACTTAATATAATTCTAGTATTTATAAATTTATTTAAATAATTTTTTATATATTTTCATTTAAATTAATGTAATAAATCATACGATCTTTAATATTCGTAATATGCTTTTTCATACAAGCTTCAGACAATAAGATATCCTGTTTTTTAATTTGTTCATATAATTCCTTGTGTTCAACTAATACATCAGGTATCGTCTTTTCAAATGTTGTGGCATTTAAATATCGTCTGCAGTTATCTACTATCATTGATAATTGACTTTCCAAATATGAATTACTACTTATTCTGGCAATTGTTTCATGAAATTCCGAATCTAGTGTTAAAAATTCTTGATTATTTTTATTTTTCCTTTTACATGTTAATTCTGTTTTATATAGAATATACTCTAATTGCTTTAAGTCATCTTCTGTTCTTAATTCCGCAGCTAATTTAACCGAATAACATTCCAACAATTCGCGGACATTTAACAAATCTGTTGCTTCTTTTTGTGACAAGCTTTTAACAAACGTTCCTTTTCCTGGTATCATTTCAATCAAACCATCGTTTATCAAACTATTTAGCGCTGTTCTTATGGGAGTTCTAGATACCCCCAATTGCTCTGAAATACTTTCTACAGTTATTAATTCACCTGGTTTTAGCTCAAGTTGAATAATTGCTTTTTTTAATATTTCATAGGTTTTTTCAGACAATGTACCAGTTGTCTTTATCTGAGGCAGTTGCAACATAATGTATCATCCTTTCTCGCTCTTTTATACATATTTCTCTTTAATTAATAGGCCTCATAGAGTTGAGCAAAACAGCCTATTGAGTATAGCTCTTAATACTCTGCAATTCTAAATTATACACTCTTGGAAGATGGTATTATAAATTGAAAGGTCAGCAGAATGACCAATTAAAGAAAGTTCTTTAAGACTTGATAGCCTTGAAATCAACAAAGTTTATATAGCAGCTATATGCTCATATTTTAGAAATACTGTAGCAAGCGTTCTGCAAAAAGTCAAGGGTTTAACCCATCTTTTGCCTAATGATAGCAGACAAACAACTTTCAGACTCTGTTTCACCCAGATGAAGCAACCCTGCATATAAAATGTCCAATTACACATATACTCAATTATACATTTGCATTCGTTTACAGTCAAGCAAAATGGGAGCTGCAGCAAAACAAAAATAGCTGCAGCTCCTTATTTATTATTTATTTACTCTATTTTCAGGTTCTTGTCCATTTAATACGCGAATTGCTTCTTCACATGCTCTTCTTCTCAATTCTTCAAACGAATCTCTAGTAAAGAAAGCTGCGTGCGGTGTAATTATAAGATTATCTAGTGTAAATAATTCATTTTCAACTGGTAAAGGTTCAGTCTCCGTTACATCTATTGCAGCTCCTGCTATAACTTTATTTTTTAATGCTTCATATAAATCTTTTTCTTTGATAAGTGGGCCTCTGCCAGTATTAATAACAAATGCAGTCGGTTTCATCTTTTTAAACACTTCCAGATTAAACATATGTTTTGTTTCAGGCGTTAGAGGAGTGTTTATAGACATTACGTCAGCTTCTCTTACAACAGTATCAAAGTCAACCAGTTCTACTCCCATCTCTTCAGCCACCTTTGGATCAACATATGGATCTGTTGCAATAATTCTGAACCCAAATGGCTTTGCCTTTTTAGCAACTAACTTTGCAATTCTTCCAAATCCAAATATACCAAGAGTTTGTGTTGAAAATCTTCTCATCGGAGGAAAACCGGTAACTGTATGAACACTTTGAATATCCCAAATGCCTTTTCTTGTATGTTCATTATAAGTATTTGTATGTCTTAATATTGTCATCATAAGAGCAAGGGTATAATCAGATACTTCCTGTATACTATAGTCTGGTATATTGCAAACTGCGATTTCTTTTTTCTTAGCAGTTGCCAAATCAATGGTATCATATCCTATGCCTTGTCTTACAATAACCTTGCATTTATTCATGGATTCTATTATATCTTTAGTAATTTTTTTATCCGCGGTAATAACTGCATCTGCATCAACTACTTCTTTTAAAAATGTTTCATTATCATCATTAGGTACAAATTTTAATTGAAAGCTTGCTTTTTCTATTAATTCCTTTTCATAAGCAGGATCGGTTATTAATACGCTGCTTACAACAATCTTTTTACTCATTTTATTTTCTCCTTCTATTCGTGCAGTAATTTTGTTATAAATAAGTCTATAAACAACGGAGCTTTATAGAATAAGTCTTCTTTATTAACTCTTTCAGTATATTTGTGCAAATCTACTCCCCAAGGCCCTATATTTATAACTGGCATTGACACATCTTTAATTTCTTCTAATGGAATATAATAAACATCTTTCCACATAAGCATGTTGTTTTCTATATAGTCAATATCTCTTTGCTCTGATACGAACATTGCGTAGCTTAAGTCAGATATTCCCGTATAATAATTTTGCACTACAATTTCTTCATTAAAATTATCTTTAGAATATTCTTTTAATTGTTCTATAATTTCATTAATCTTTTTTGACTTCTCGCCAAGCATCATATTATTTGTACTTGGATAATATGGTGGAGTAAGTGCTAAAATCACACATGGATTTAAGTCTTTCACATATTCCAGTGTTTTTTCAATTATAATGTTTGCAGCCTCTATTGTTGATACTTCATTATTATTGAATTTTTCTTTAACTTCTGCCATTACCTTAATATATGCCTCTTCAAATTCTTTTCCTGAATCTCTTAAAGCATCTTTATACAGCTCAGAATAGAATTTTACTTTTGGCTCCCAATTTAATCTTTGATACTCAAGTCCAGACATCTCAGTATATTTTTTGTAGCTTTCATTTAATTCTTCAACTACTGTTTCAAAAGCCTTAACGCTTATTTTCTTCAACTCTCCCATTAATTCCATAGGAGTTTTTTCCAATGGAAGAATACTCATGTAGCCGCATGTAGCCTTTGGTAAAGATACATCGTATACAGTCTTCCTATCCTTGTGATATAACCATGTAGGAGCAGGATTTGTTGTATTTCCTTTTCTTTCAAGAAAATTAGGATTCAATTCAGTTTTCCTGATTATTTCAGCAAGAATATTTATAGGGTTAATTCCTTGATAAACGTATCCTACATGAGTAAGCTTACCTCTAACATAGACTACAGGCATTATTTTACCTATTGAACCATCGTACCAAGTTGGTTTTGATTCATCATCGCGTTCATGCGGCTCACAATTTATCATTAGTTTATAATCTAAACCATATTTATCTTTTAATTCTTTTAATTTAAGTGCTCCAGCTCTCATACCAGCTGATAAATTTTCTTCATCTGGCACAGAGAGAAGAACAATATTACCCTTAAAGTTTTTATCTTTGCTGTATTCCTCTATTAATGAAAGCTGAATCGCTCCACCGCCCTTCATGTCGGCAACGCCACGACCAAATATCCATTTATCACTTAATAAATCTTCTTTCATTTTCTTAGGAAGCTCAATAGTAGTATTTTTGAATGCTTTTTCTACCTCGTACGGCTTTAAGCAAAACGGTTCAAAAACTCCATAATCCTTAGTTTCAACGCAATCATTGTGATGTATGAATACAATAGTGTCGTTACCTTGTCCTTTTAATAGGCACCATGAAACCTTTCTGCCTATGTAGTCACCAGGTATGTCATAGAAACCACAGTTCTCTGGATTTTCCTTAAAATATTCAACTTTATTAAACCAGTTCTCATAAAATTTCTCTATGTTTAATTCCAATTTGGAATTAGTATCACTTCTTGTACCTACAAAATCTAATAAATTTGTTTCAATTGTATTTTTTAAATTATTTATATTAATAGTCATTTAATGCACCCCGCTTATTTAAATTATAGTTTACCCAAAGCTGTCTTAATTTTATCACACGCTTCAATAATATCCTCATAGGAACGGCAATATGCTAGTCTAACATGGCCTTTTCCATAATCACCAAATGATGTTCCCGGTACACCTACTACACCTGCTTCTTCCATTAAATAATTACAGAAGTCTTTTTCTGACATTCCGAATGATGTTATATCAGGGAAAGCATAAAAAGCACCTTTTGGTTTTATCATTTTTAATCCGTCAATCTTTGTAAAGGCTTCATATAAATAGTCACCTCTTCTTTTAAATTCCTTTACCATGCTGTCTATAAACTCGTCACCATTTTTAAAAGCTTCTACTGCACCCCATTGAGCAAATGCTGTTGCACAAGTTGAAAAATTTTGATGAACTTTATTTATATATTTTATAGCATTTGCTGATCCTAATACATAACCTATTCTCCAACCTGTCATTGAAAAAGATTTAGAAGTTGATTTAACTACTAAAGTTCTGTCCCTCATGTCTTCTAAAGTTGAAATAGAAACATGTTTTTCGCCATATATAAACTCATCATAACATTCATCAGATATAACAATTAAATCATTTGCTTTTGCTAAATCAGCAATTTTTTCTAAATTTTCCTTATTCAAAACATATCCTGCAGGATTGTTAGGGGAATTAATTAAAAGCATCTTTGTTTTAGGTGTAATTCTGTCTTTAATTCTATCTACATTTAATTCCCAATTTTCTGACATAAGTACAGGAACTTCTACTAACTTTACTCCCGCAATAATTGCCTGCTCTTTATATGCTGAAAAGTATGGGCTTGGACAAATGATTTCGTCACCCGGATTCATCATTGTAAGCATTATAACTCCAATAGCCTCGGCAGCTCCACTCGTTACACTTATTTCAGTTTCATAATCGTATTTTAATCCAAAGCGTCTTTCTTCCTTTTCTATAATAGCCTTTCTTAAAGGCTCTATCCCATTAATGTCAGTATAATGTACTTGCCCTTTATCTAATGCTAACTTTACTGCTTCCTTTGCAAAGTCAGGAGAATCAAAATCCGGCCGTCCTATTTCCATGTGTATTATTCTCTTACCTTGTTCTTCTAATCTGTTCGCCTTTGCAAAGATTTCATACAATCCTCCAAAAGGCATTGCTTCTAACCTGTCATTACAAGCTATCATTTTACTTCCTCCTAATTTTATTTATAGATTAATATTTTTGAAAATGCTATTTTATTAATTATTGTATACATGTATACATGGATATGTATACTAATGTTTTGCTAAGGAAGCTGTTGCTTATCAACATTAACATTAATTTCAGTATATTAATTACTTCACATGCACACAACTTATATACATAAGTTTCCATTTTCGTCAAAAGTAAATTCCTCTGGATCGCTTAAGATTTTTATATTAGGGTTAATTTTAGCTTCATCGAGATGAGCTTCAGAAATATAAATTTCATCTAATTGCAAAGAGTTTTTAATTCTAATAATTTTAGGATTATTCTTATCGCTGTCAACTGTAGTCCTAAGAGCAATTTGAATTGCTTCCTTATCTGACTTTAAAATCATTGGAATTTTGCTTCCTTTAATTGTTGTAGCTGTTATTGCATTTGGGTATGTCATTTCTAAATCTATCTTGTCGAAAAGCCTCTTTGTTATAGCATCAGCCCCTCCAATTCCAACAGCACTTCCATGACTTTCATCTGACAAATCAAGAACAACAACATTTTCAGCGCTTATACCTCCTGATGCATAAGGTGTTGCAAAAGTACCTGTTATATTTGGATCCATTCCATCCCCACTAAAGTTTTTCCCAATTTTATCAACTACTAAAACATCTGTTTTTTCAAAATAAATTTTTGGCATGTTTTTACGTGCCTCATTCAGCAATTCAGGCTCTTTTTCTTCAATTTCATCTGGACCCAAGGCCACTAAGCGCCTTGTTTCATCATATGGATTCTCTAAAATAGCAAGCCCGCATATTATGGGAGCATTAGCTATAATTGATTTCCCAAAAAGATATACATTTTTCTTCATATTTTTGAATCCTTTTTCATGGCACACCTCAGCACCATGCTGCTTGCCAAGCCCAATTGCCATCATTTTCATTAAACCACTTTCATAATTACCTCTAAAGCAAGTGTGTGGCTTTACCCTGCCGCATACTATGATTCCATCAGATTCTGCTGCATATCTGTCAATAAAAACACTTACACCTTCCTCATTTTTACATATTTCAATGGTTTCCATCGATGAATAAATTGGACATCCTATATATTTTTCAGTAACGCCATATCCTTCAATTAACTTCTTTTGGCCTTCTGCTGTAGCACCGCCGTGACTTCCCATTGCTGGTATAACAAAAGGCCTTGCCCCAACTTTCTTGCAATAATCCACTATGCTTTTTATAATCAAAGCTATATTGGAGATTCCGCGGCTTCCACAAGTTATACAGATCCTTTTGCCTTCAGAAATAGAATTATTAAATTTATCCTGACTAAGCAGCTTATCAACTTCAGAAGAAATATTAGATGTATCCAACTTTTCACAATTAAATATTTGTTGCACTTTCACCATTTTAGGTAGCTTTACATCCCTAGCTAATTTAGATACAACACTCATTGTTTTCTCCGTTTTATATATTCGTAAATCCAAATTACAAAAATTTTTAATTAATATCTCTATTGTATTGTTTTATCCACTTATTCAATAAATACATAGAAACTTCATATTCTTCAGTTATGTCTTTCTTTTTCATTCCGCCATAATACAATTGAACTACCCTATCTTTATAAACATCAGTATAGATAAATCTGTGTTTTGTATTTTTTGTTCCGTTCATATACATACCTCTAACAAATGAAAATTTTGGTTTGTTTTGTCAACGAAAAGCAGAGATCAGCAACTCTCCGCTTTCCAACTAACCATACATTATACAGCGCTTACCCTCTCATTAAATATACTAAAAACATTGAAATATCTGGGATAAATGTAATAAGTAACAGACAAACAACCATGGAAATCAGAAACGGAATTGCTGCCTTTGCTATATTTTCATATCGCATATTTGCAACTGCCGATGCTACGAACAAATTAGCCCCATACGGAGGAGTAACAAAACCTATTGCAAGTGCTACTGTCATAAAAATACCAAAATGAATAGGATCAACTCCCATTGATTTTACTAATGGTAAAAATACAGGTGTTAATATCAAGCATGAAGATATATTGTCAACAAAGCACCCAACGACTAAAAGGATTACAAGAATTAACAGTTTCATTACTATATCGCTGGAAATAGCAGATCCTAAGAACGCTCCAATTGTAACTGGTATCTGTTCAACAGAGAGATATGATGCAAATGCCATTGAAAAACCAATTGCAAGACCAGTCATACCATTTAAATCTGCAGTTGCTTTTAATGAATCAATCCAAATTTTCCATGTAAGTTCTTTGTATATAAATATACCGGCAAATAACGAATATACAATTGCCACTACAGATGCCTCTGTAGGCGTAAACACACCACCATAAATACCGCCAAGTATAATAACAGGAGCCATCAGAGCCCAGAAAGAATCTTTAAAAACTTTAAAGAAACTCAAATCTGATTTTTCTCTCTCTTTTCCCCTGTATCCTCGCTTTTTGCTTATGAAGTAAGCTACAGCTACTAATGCTATTCCAATCAATAGACCAGGAATAATTCCTGCAATAAATATGTCCCCTATTGAAGCTCCTGCCACAACTCCGTATACAACAAATGGTATACTTGGAGGAATAACCACCCCTATTGTGCCAGCAACGGCCGTAAGTCCTGTTGAAAAGCTCTTCTCATATCCCCTATTTTCCATTTCTGGGATCATAATAGAGCCTATAGCAGAAACTGTTGCAGGTCCCGAACCTGAAATGGCTGCAAAGAACATACATGACACAACATTTACAATTGCTAAGCCTCCAGTTATTTTACCGAAAGCATAGTCAGCTAAATTTACAATTCTCTTGGCAATTCCGCCTAAAGCCATTAGATTCCCTGCTAACATAAAGAACGGTATTGCCAGTAATGCAAAAGAATCAAGTCCGGCAAATACATTTTGACTAATCATAGATAATGGTATGTTAGTAAATTCTTTCATTATTATCAATGTAGCTAAGCCCAGCGATACACCTATCGGCAATGTTAAAGTAGCAAAAACCAATAAAAGGACAAATAATAATGCGGTTTCCATTATACTGCTACCTCCTCTTTTAATAATTTAATTAGATTCTGTACGAGTCTAATATTCATTAATGTAGCCCCTACCGGTATAGCCATATACGCATACACCATAGGAAGTTGCATTGCAGGAGACTTTTGGCCGAATGAAGCAATTCTCATTGCAACTTCATATCCTTGATAAATTACAAAGCATCCAAATGCAAACCAAATAACTATAACAACTACTTCTAGTATCCTATTTGCTTTAGCACTTAACAAATCTTTAAGCACTGTAACTCTTATATGTGTACCATTTTTTGTACAATAGCTGATGCCAATCCAAAGCTGCCATATAAATATGTATCTTGCAAGTTCTTCTGACCAAGTTAATGAATTTTTAAACACATAACGAAACACAACCTGCATAAAAAGCAATGCAACACTGAAGCAAAAGGATGGTAATAAAAATATTTCTTCAAAATTATTTAATATTTTTAAAAACTTTTTCAAGATATACACCTCAATTAAATTTTGCTCTCTGCCTTTGCAGAAGATTTGATTAATAAAATAATAGCTACAAGCTACATAAAGCTGTAGCTATTATAAAAAGATTAAATTTTTACTAGAATATTATTTTCCGTATTTTGCGTCAACTTCTCTTGCTGCATCTATAATTTCTTTTCCAGCTACAGCTTCCATTTCGTCATATACTACCATTGCAGCTTCTTTAAATTTTGCCTTTTCTTCATCAGAAACTTCGTAAACATCTACACCAGCTTTTTTAATTTCTTCTATTAGTTCATTTTCGGATTTAGTATTTTCAGCTCTCTGCCATTCTGTTGCTACTTGAGATGCTTCTGTAATTGCTTGCTGAATTTCAGGAGGAAGCCCTTGCCACCATTGCTCTGACACTATAACTGCTGTTGCTGCATAGTTTTGTTCCAAGCGTAAATAATACTTGATTGGTTCATAAAGCTTGTTTGTGTATGTTAGCACTACACCATTGTCATGACCTTCTACTGTTTTCTGCTGTAATGCAGTATAAAGTTCTGAAAATGCCATTGGAGTCGGATTAGATCCAAACGATTTAAACATGCTTAAATATATAGGAGATTCCATAACTCTCATCTTAACACCACTCATATCTTCTAAAGAGTTAATCTTTTTATCAACAGTAGCTATGTTTCTAAATGAATTTTCCATGTAAGTTATTACTCTCAATCCTTTACTTGGTAAATTTTTAGCTAGCATCTGCCCAAATTCACCATCCAACGCTGCATATGCTGTTTCCTTATTTCTAAAAAGAAATGGAAGTTCTGAAGCATTACATGCTGGATCAAAGTTTGCCACTACAGAAAGCGGTGCAACATCCGCCTCAAGTGTACCAAGCTGCATTGCTTCCAACAGCTGACGATCTCCACCCAAAACTCCGTTGTTATAAACTTCCACTTTAACTTTTCCATTAGTTCTTTTTTCAACTTCAGGTTTAAATACTTCATGCAACACTGCGCCGCTTGGAGAACTGTCTGGGACAGTAGTTGCTATCTTTAATACTATAGGTTCATCTGCGCTTATTTCTTGGCTTTCATTTTTTGTCTCCGAACCTGTTTTTGCATCTTGACTGCATGCAGCCAAAGAAAATACCATTGTAAGTGCGAGCAAAATTGATATTACTTTTTTCATGATAACCCTCCAAATATTTAAAATTTAAATTTATCAATTATAGTTTATAGTTATATATTATTAAACGTTTGTATATTAAATTTCCTCCTCCCTTCTGCAGCTTGTCCAATTAAATATATAACTTTTCTATTTGTAAATGTTTTCTTACTGCTTTTAAAAAAATATTTCATCTTTTAATTATAAATACACTTATTTATGACAACATTTTCATTAATTATAGTCCAGCTTAAATAATTTGTCAACAACAATTGTATACAAGTATACGTATATCTTTTATTTAACATATTCCATTTTTCAATTAAATGCTTATTTTTTAAGATTACGGGTTTAATATTTTATTATTTGTTTCAAATTACCATAATCATTGTGTACTTTATGTCAATCTTTTAGTTAAATAAAAATTTGCATATTTTTCCTTTAAATAGCCATTTAATTCTAAAATAAGTATTATTTAGGTTATTTTTTTAGTTTTTTAATGTATACTAATATGCATTTTATCAAATTTTTAAATATTTGCATAAAAAAATGTTTGCAAATTTATTTTATAAAACCTATAAAGTAAATTTGCAAACATTCAATTTAGATTCCAGCTATTCTAACTTCTATTTATTAAAGATAACACAATTCCATCCTTGATAACATTTAAATGTTCTTTCATATATTTTTCTGCCGCCATGCTGTCTCTTTTTTCAATTGCACCTAAAATGCTTCTATGTTCAGACACAGTCAATTTTATGCGGTTTATTATACAAGCATAATGGTTATAGCGGTAATAAAGCTCGTTGATTTTCATAATTTCATTTTTTAACAACTTGTTATGAGAGAACTCAGCAACTGCTAAGTGAAAACTTCTATCGATAATCATAAAATCTCTAGTATATACTTCCATATTTTGAGACATTAAATCTTGCATTTCTAGCATATCTTTAAGTTTTTCTATTTCACTATCAGTACAATTTAATGTTGCCAGCTTAACGGAAAGTAATTCTAAACTTTCTCTTACCTGAAATATTTCGAAATAGTTATCTATTGAAAGATCTGCGACAAAGGTGCTCTTATTAGGAGTAATTTCAACTAGTGATTCCATTGCAAGCCTCTGCAAGGCAGACCTAATAGGTGTACGACTAATACCAAGTAATTCACTTAAATCAGTCTCTGTAATAATTTCTTTCGGTTTTAATTCAAGAGTTAATATTAGCTCCTTTATAATGTCATAAGCCGTAACCGACAAATTATTACTATTTACCTTATTTTTTTTTATTTTAATATCAATCATAACCCCACCAATAAAATGTTTTCCTAAATTTTTATAAAATTTTAAAAATCCATATTATATTTATAATAATATAACATTAATTTATTCTATTGTCAATTAATGAGACCAATTGGAAAGTGTCAAGTTACTTTCGGAAAATAAAAACAATAAATCCCCTTAGTAAAATTAAGCACCACGAATAGACTTAAGAAATTCACTCATTTGTGTTCTTTTGCCTATATTAATAATTTCTAAATTATCAAGTGTCTCATTTATTGAAACATTTAATTTCTTTTTCACTACACGCTTATCAAGTTCTTTGATTTTTCTTTCTTTAATTTCTGATTGTTTCTTGAGTTTCATTAAATCATAAACCTTGCCACCGTTCTTCTTGTAAGCCCTTAATCGGGCCATTTGGTCAGCTCCAATTTCACTCCAACCCATAGGCCTAGAACTAAGTCTATTTGATAGGATATGGCTCACGTGTCCTTCTGCACTGCAGCCAACATAATCTAGGTTGTATTGATTTCTTATTCCTTCCCAGTTATTCATAATATATCTGCGTGATTCAAGTACTGATTTTCTTTTTCTTCCGGTTTCTGTACAATCTAATATTACCTCAAATAGATCATTTACCCATTCTTTCTTTCCCTTATTTACGTATCCCCACATTACAGGTGTTGTATAGGGTATGTGCGCTGTAGCTTGTTTTATATATTTTGATAAATGAAATCTATCTAACACATAGATGCTTTTGTCTATCCAATTTAAGCCATCTTTTATCCAATTAGCGCCATCTCCTGATAAATACACCTTTTCTATTTTATCTGTATCATAATATTTGTATATGTAGTCAGCTACTTCTAACCAAAGCTGTTCATTATTGTTGTTATATAACCCTGTAAAATATCTTGGATTTATCAGAGCATTTCTATTTTTACTTTCGCTTCTTAAACCTTCATGTACATAAATCAATTTCATCTGTTTGTTAGTTCCATCTTGCATTGCTACATGATCTTCATCTGCTTCTACATACAGGATTTTCAATTCCGATTTCTTATCTAACTTCTTTTTATAAACCGTCTTTTCTACAGCACTATTTTCTATTTTGTCTAGCTTTCTTATGTTGTTCAGCGTGATACTTAATCTTAACATAAAGGGCTATTCTTTTCTTGTTTTTTTCCTACAGTAATTTTACACTAAGAAAAACAGTGTTGATATGAAAAAGGATACAGAATGAATACAAGAATAGATGGAAAGACAGCAATTCTATTGGAGGAACAGCCTAATGTAAAAAGTGACTGATGAAGAACTAATCGTTGTTCAGGCATACAATGATGGAGGACGGGCTACAGCATATAATTTGCTGCGTAGTCAATATGGGATAAAGAATCCCTACTTCGTAATGAAAAGAATCGAGAAGAATCCAAAATTCGTGTACAACAATGAAAATGACCGCTATCTGCTGCATGACGAATCACAGACTGACGATGTTTTCATGAGCATGGAGAAACTCTGCTCCCCAATGGCTTCACAGCATTCTAATTTACCATAAAAAACGCCAATTGATAGGCGTCCTGCTGAAATGAAAAAACTTATCCATGACCTGCTGGGAGATCGCCTATTGGAGCTTAGCAGATACATTACATTGGAATCATCATCAAGGTCAATGATAATTGACCAGACTTCATTAAAAAGAGATGGATATCAAATCAGTATGTACTAGCATGTGGGTCAATTCTAAGTGTGAACAACAGAAATCACAACTAAATCTGATCCACCTAGTTCAAATCTAAGATGGGTCAAATTTAAGTGAAAAAGCGGGTCAATTTTACTTGACAATCAACAGTTTATCACGCTTGGCTTTACCGGTGATAAATAGAAAATTGGGCAATCAATTTTTGACCGCCCAATCACCGTATAAAGAACAGCAAGCGTTTAGGTCGCACCCCTGCGTTGCCTTTATTTATGCTGTATCTTTAGTATTTTCACTTATGAATTTTTTAATCCAAAAATCCATTTACACGTAATTTGTTACACTCCCTAGGCTAAAGTGTTACAAAAATGCTTGACCACAACAACTTTTGTGCAAATATAGTTTTTTAGGCTCCATTGTAAATTCGAACTTTATTTATAGTAATTTGCTTGTGCTTCGTAAAACTTGGCATAATCACTATTCTTATACATTAGATCTTTGTGAAGTCCTGTCGCATGTACCTTATTGTTTTTTAAATAAACTATTTGATCTGCGTAAGAGGCACAAGTCAACCTATGTGAAATAAATATAATAATCTTGTTTGGGAATATTTTCTTTAAATTTCTCAAAAGTTCATCTTCTGCTATCGGATCCAGTGCTGCTGATGGCTCATCCATAATTAGTATATCGGTATCTTTATATAATGCTCTTGCTAATGCTAGTTTTTGATTTTCACCACCAGACAGTATTATTCCATCATCATAAAATATTTTCTCTAAATTTGATTTTAGTCCATTTGGAAGAGCTTTTACTTTTTTATATAATCCAACTCTTATAAGACAACTATTTATTTTATCATTAATGAACTTATCTTTTTCATCATATTCATCTAAAATAATGTTTTCGGCAATTGTAAAAGCATAATGATTAAAATCTTGAACAACCATACTAAATTTCTTTCTATATTCTATACAATTAATTTCATTAATCGGTTTATCATTTAAATATATGATCCCTTCTGTTGGTTCATACAATCTACTTATTAAATTGATTAAAGTTGTTTTTCCCGAGCCATTTTCCCCTACTATAACATATAACTTTCCAGACTCAAAAGTACAATTAATATCTTCGAGGATTTTACAATTTGACCCTTCATACCCGAAATTAATATTTTCTAATCGAATTTTATTGAATGCTTCGAGTTTTGGTGAATCTTGATCAGAACTCTTTTTTTCCTTCTTAAAATCTAATTTCTCTATTTTACCTTCTAATTCCATAAACTCCTTAAATGACGCAATATATTTTCCATTTATATTTAATTGTGTAAAAAAACTTACAAATGTTAAAATCGAACCAGATAATTGATTTGTGGCTGCAAAGTATTGTGTAAAACCTCCAATAGAAATTTGACCTTTAAAAGTTAAAAATGCTAAATATAGCAATATTCCATTACTTTTTATATTTTCGAGCAATATACTAATAATTTTAATCCTTAAACTCCATGAGTGTACTCTACTTAATCTTTCTTTTAGTTTATTAAATAATTTACCATGCTTTTCTATAATGAAATTAGAAAAATTGTATAATCGTATTTCTTTAGCACAATTCTTATCACCAATTAGCCTAATGTAATAATTTAATAATCTTATTAAATACATCGTATCTTCTCTTTGTGAAATATACCAGTTCTCAGTCTTAAGATTAAGAAATACCGAGAGTAATGCAAATACTATTATAATAAAAGATAACCATATATTTGCACCTGATATGATAATTGATGTAGATATAATTAAAACTATACTAGTTAAAGAATTAAAAAAACTATTTACAGCATTAGTACCAATACCTTTGTTAATAATATCATTAGCTAAAGCAATTTTTTGATGTGTTTCAGGTAGGTCAAGTTGCGCCATATCTAAAGTCGCAACTTTTTTATTAATTAACATTAAAAAATGTAAAGAATATAAATAATTATTTACATTTATGTATTTTTCTTGTAATACCGATATAACAAATGATGTAGTCATTAAAATAATAAAATAAAACATTATATATTGAAATATCAATCTAAAATTACCCTTTATTAGCAATTCATCTATAATTAATTTAGGTATAACTATAGATGCTAATGGTAACAAACCATTTAATAATGAAATAATAGATTGTGCTATAATATATGATTTGCTGAACTCATAAATATATTTCATGTAAAAAAAGTTATTTTTCAGATTATTTAATATATTCATAAAAAGATTTATTACTCCTCATTTAATTTAGCTTAAGTTTGATTTACATATTGATTTTAATTATAGGTACAGTTTTCCATTAATAAAAAATTTTATTTTCTGTCATATTCTTTTTACAATATACTTATTACTTTGTAGCATAATAATCAGTTATTAATATTTAAAATACAATTTTTTAGAATTAAATTACCCAGAGCATCGCACTTTAAATTACCTATTATTTTATCATTGAATAAATAACAGTTTCTATAATGATAAATTGGTATTGCAGGTAATTTTTCAATTAAAATCTTCTCTGCATTTATTAAATGTTGGTCTCTTAACTCATCTTGTGTTATGAAAGTACTTGCTATCTCATTTTCAAAGTATTCATTATACCACCTGTTTTTATCTTTAGAACTATTACTAAAATTCAAAAAAAATGTCATAGGGTCATTAAAATCTGCTGTATATGACATCGTAATCAATTCAAACTTACCGGTGTTACCTATATTCATTAGCTCTTCAAACTCAACTACTTTGAGATTAACCTTTATATCCAAATTATTTTCAAGCATATTTTTTATGATATTCCCATAATTTTCATTACCTGTAGTTAGTTCAACTATCTGAATAGCATTAATGTTTCTAGTTCTAGTAATATTTAATAATTGCTTAGCTTTTTCTAAATCAACATTATCTAGATAATCTGCTTTTTTACGTTTCTCTTCAAAGGTAGTGTCATCACTTAGTTTCATATTTGGTGGAATTATACCATATGACTGTACACTATCCAAATAAAAATTGTTACAGTAATACTCACGATCTATAGCGTAAGAAAAGGCCTTCCGTAAATTCAAATCATTAAACGGAGTAATTTTTGTATTAAATACTATATATGAAGTTCCTATATATCTTGAGTATAATACTCCATCTCCTTCTATGATTCCATTTGGATAGATCTCCATTATATGAACCTCATTATTATTAAACATCTTATCTAAATTTCCACCATGTGTATTGATTAAACACTTAATAAATTGCAATTTAACATTTTCTTTATCATAATAGTAATTATTCTTAGATAATAGAACATGCGAATCAGGCTCATAAGAATAAAGTTTAAATGGCCCATTTGAAATACATGTTTTTGGATTTGTTTCCCATCCTTCTATTACATTTTCAATTATATCTTTTCTTACAGGTAAAAATTGCGGCATGGTTAAAATATCTAGAAAGTATGGTACAGGTTCATTAAGTTCTATCTCTAGAGTATATTCATCTATAGCTTTCACTCTAATGTCATCTTTACTTCCTATTCCGTTAATGTATTTATCTGCACCTTTGATATATACTTCAAACAATTTAGATACATTATCATCTTGTTCACATGCTCTTTTCAAACTATATTCAAAGTCGTATGCTGTTACATTCTTTCCATCAGACCATCTTGCATCCTTTCTTAATTTAAAAGTATAAATTGTATTCTCTATTCCTTCAGAATTTGAAGAGACTGAAATCTTTTTTGCTACACCTAACTCATAACCGTTCTCACCTAGTACAGTTAATCCTTCAAATAATTGGCGATTGATATCTGCTACAACGCTACTGTTAGATAAATGTGGATCCCAGGTTGTAAGCTTGCTTGATGTTAAGTTCCATAGTAAAGTATTATTTAATTCAGAACTAACTTCCTTAAAATAATTATTATTACAACTTGTTATAAATAAACTCAATATTGAACATAAAAAAGGTAAAAATATCTTTATCTTTTTCATATTAACTTTTTACTCCTCTTTCCATATTTTTATTTTTTTCATTTACCAATTGCAAATAAATATATTGGATATTCATTTATTGGCAGCCTTAGAACACTTTTTAACTTTTCATCTTTAAAACCACCAATTCCAACAATACCTATTTTATTTTTTGTAGCCATCAAATATAAATTCTGACCAATATGCCCAGCATCTATGAAAACATATCTATATCCCCTATCACCATACTTAGAAATAGTTCTATTAAAATCCGCACAAAGACAAATTATTGCAGATGTATTATATATAAATGGTTGATTTAAGCAGTAATTAACAATGTCATCTATAGTCATCTCAATATCATTAGTATATTCTAAATACTTTTTTTTTCGGTTGTAATGATATACTCCCTTTTCTAATTCTTTAATACTATTATTAATAATATGAATTTCAATAGGGTATCTTGCTCCAGCTGACGGTACTGTATTATTTAAAGAAGAGTTATAATCAAAAGTACTATATGCCCAAATTAACAAATCTGATAATTCCTTTAAATGTATTGAATTATTATCAAAATCTCTTTTACTTTTTCTTTTTAATAATACGTCTTTTAGATCATCTTTAGTATGATTAATGTCTTGATTTAAATAAATTATTTCTTTAGAATTATAATAATTTTCTTTTATTTCTTTTTCGTAGTTAGCACTTGGGTCATAATCCAGGTAAAAATCGGAAATAGATGTATGTTTATGAAATGTTCGCCAAATATTATTGTTCATTAATAAGCCCCCTAACAACTTAATATTATAAAAATGGATGTGGAAAATAATTTATGCCACTTATATGTTTGTAATTACTAAACAATTCATTTGCCTGGAATAATCTTCGACCACCAAGGTACATATAATTGCTGCTTATATCCAGACTTAACAAATCAGGTATAATAGCTTGGACAATATTGAAACCAAGGTGTTTGACATCTCTTGTAGTAATATCACAATAATAAGATGTTATGCCATGCATATTTAATTTTTCAACACACTCATCAATTAATTTTTTATTACTCTTATTATTATTTTCTTCGTCTCTCAATTTCAAATCTTTATATTTAATTTTATCTCCTGCAATTAAGAAATTAGCCTCATCCCATACATTAGAACTCATGAATATCTTAATTCGTTCGTGCAATTCGTTAATTGTATTATAATTTGTATCGCCATTGAACCTATTATAGTTTTTTAAATTTATCATAACCAAATTTGCTAAAGAGTCTAATACAGATATTATAGCTTTCCTATATGTAGATTTTGTTGATGAGTCAATTAATATATTTTTATAATTTGAGTTTCTATTGTATAACACTCCAATTATTGTTGGGATACCGTACTCCATTTCAGCTTTAATTAGCCATACTTCCATATTTGATTTAAAAAACTTTTCTAACATATTACTAATTACATCATCATCAATTGTACTAATGTCTATGTGTGGAAATGATATCTTCTTTTTCCATGTCATTATAAATGAATCTCTTTCTATTACTTCATAAATAGCAGTAAGAATTGCATCTTCAAGAGTTTCCCCACAAGCTTGACCAGTAGAAATATTATAGTTAATGCTAAACTTTTCAACATGATTTAAATATACTAATTCAGCTGGAACTAATACATCATCGTTGTTAAATAGATTCTTACACCAAATCCAATAAAGAGTTGTATTTTTATTAATCCTTTTAAATGGAAAATCCTTTTGTTGTAGTTGTTCTTCTGAAAAAAATGAGAATTCTTTAATATGTGTACATTTATAACCTTGTTCAGTAAGCTGATTATAGCTCCCTTGAATTAAATTATCATAATTTATGTTAAGCGCTGCATATCTCTCTAAGCATTCACCTAGGCATTTTGACAATGCTACAGTTTCATCAAAACTAGTACCACCACATACTACAGTATAACGTTTATTCCTATCTTCATTATCCGCTAATAATTTTGGATTATTAATAACTCCTACGTAATGAATAAATTCAGGAATTACATCATTTACTTTTCTAGATACATTTTTTACTATACCCGTTTTGCTATTTACTATATAATCATATTTATCTATTATATCCATATCGCTTTGTCTCCTTTATAGTTTAGATAATAAATAACTCCCTAAATTATTATTGAAATATTAGCTAACTACATATTTGACATTGTGGATTATATAATATTCTATTATAATTTGTTTTATAATTTTTTAGATCAATTTCAAGTTCTTTACCTATCAAATTGCAACTTTCATCAGCAAAGTAAAACTTAAAAATTTCTAAAGATATTAATTTGCTAGTTATTTTATAAAAGAATGTAGGATACAATATTCTTTGATTATTTATATTATAATACTCCTTCATATAATATTTTTCCAAATCAATAAATTCATAATTATTTATTTTTCTTAATTCCAAACAATTTAGGCAAGGTGTTTCATGTGGCATAATAATCGGACCTATTATTGCGTATAAATTTTTAAAATGACTAAAGAGGAAGGATATATTATTCTCCAAACATTTTTTATTAATAAACTTACATAAATTTATATTGAAAACACTATCATAACAGATTACTAAGTCAATCTTATTGTTTTCTATAATTCTTGATATATCTTCTAAATCATTAGTGTTATATTTCAATTCAAAATTTATTATATTATTAAAACCGATTTCTCTTAAATCTTCATTTAAAAAATTAACTGTTAATGAACTACCTAGAATTAATAACTTTATTTCATTCACATTGAAAATGTTATCATGATTAATCTTTGCAAATTGTTGCATAAATTCATACACATCCGAATTAATTGTATCTACTTCAATTTGCTCAATTAAAACCTTTTTATCTACAAGTTTAGTAAATAATTCATTTATATCTTCGTAATTATACTTTTTTGTAAACTGTTCTTTTGTCGCTCCTAATTTAAAAAAATTAGTAATATCTACTATAATGTCTATATTTTCAGTTTTTATTTCAATAACATCTAACGGAGTTTTAATAATAATTCTATTATCTTCAATAACTCGAACTGAAATAAATTTGTTAAGTATATAATTCATCTTTGCCTCCTATTAATTTATATTAAGTGGGATCCATTTATTTATTTTATTGTTAAAAACACTTTCACCATAAACTTTCTCAATTAACGTAGGTTCTTTTTCACATATCATTGCATATAATGCTATTGTAATTTCAAACCATGACCTTCTTAAGTTACATAACTCATGATTGGTTTTATTTATCGAATTACCTTCCAACAAGTTTTCATGCATACATCCACCCTTACATAAATTAAATGCCCAACAATCCTTACAATTCATTAATACATCATTTAATCTATTATAATAATAACTTTGCATTGTTGTAATTAAATCATTATCTACTCCTCTAACTACATTTCCTAATTTGTACGTGCTGTCACCAACAAATCTATGGCAATGGTATATGTCTCCATTAGTGTCTATTGCAATTGATCTCAGGCCAGCTCCACAGTATGAATTATCTATATTGTTGTATATTTTTCCATAATTAAAAAAGTTTATATTTAGAAACTCTTTTCCTGCCAGTATATTATTTAAAACATCTTCAGCAATCATTTTACAATTACCAATAAGTTTATTAATATCATCTTTATTTAATTTTTCATCCTCATCACTTGTTGAAATCGGAATAGAAATCAAATTTTTATAACCACTTGTTTTAAAAAAGTCATAAGTATTCTTATAATCAACATCATTTTTTGTAATAGTGTTTCTAATAACAATATCAGACATATCCTGCTGTAAATATTCATCTATATTACTTTTGACTTTATCATAAGAACCTATTCCATTCTCAAATTTTCGGTTATAATCTTGTTTTTCTTTACTACCATCTAAACTTAACATTATTTTAGTTCCAAGATCATTTAATAATGAATATATTTTATTATTCATCACAGTACCATTAGTAGTTATAGAAAATCTGCAATTACTTAACTTCTGTAATTTTACATAACTCTTTATATATTCAATAAGTTCTATATTTAAAAGAGGTTCACCACCAAACAATGAAATTGTAGGAACAGTCTTTTCATCTAAATTATTAAATAATAAATCAACTGATGATTTAACAACATCTTTACTCATATTATTAGTTTTATATAGATTTTTTTCATAGCAATATTTACATCTTAAATTACAATTGTTTGTCAAAAATAAAGAAATCGTCGAAATCTGAAATTTTGAATTATGGTTATTTAATGAAGGTTTTCCATTAGAGATTATTCCTTTATCACATAAGAATTTTATAAATTTTTTCTTTCTTTCAACAATGTCTATATCAAATCTTTCTTTATCATGTTCATCTAAAGTATTATTTAGTATTTTCTCAGAAAGCTCATCAATACTGAATATAAAATTAGTATTATAATCAAAAGCATATTTTCTATTAAACATATTAAAAAAATGCAGATTTGTTTCAACTATAGTATTTATATAAATCACCTCTTCTTTAACTATTTCTTAATTTGTAATTAGCAGCTGTAATTTTACAGCTGCTAATTAGTCCTAATATGTATGCGCATTTGGTGTTATTCCAATTGAATTTGGACATACTGATGGCGGCCAGTCTTCTATACATCCATCACAACATGCTGGCGGCACATCACAACAACCAGGAGTACAAGCACCCGAACAACCTCCTCCACATGGATCCGGATCATGACTTAATGGTCCAATCAAATTATTGATATTCTCACTTAGCGATTCCATTGTAAAGTTTATTAATTTATTAGAGTTATAATCTTTAACACTCATTACCTTCACCCCCTTTCAAATATAATTTCTTTCAGATAAACTGAAAGTATTTAAATAATTTCAATTAATAGATTCTTATATATAATAAGTTTTTAATTGAGATTATTTATTTTTAAGAAAATAATTATACATTCATTTAATTTCATTATGTTGAAGTCAAATTCTATTATATAAATTAACTTTGAAATTTAGGCATTACTTGTTTTTACGTTTCCACCAAAAAATTATGCCTTTTATCTAAACGAATTAATAACGTTTTCATAATTGTAGCATGCTTTTGACTTTTTGTCACTATATATTTTCATTTTAGTGACTTTTATTAAATGTAATTGTACTTATTATTAAACCAAAATATATAATATATTAAAGGTTCAAAAATATTGTTGGGATAAAAAAACTGCCTATTTTAGGCAGCTCACTTATTAATATATTAAATTTTAATGTTCATTGAATTGATTATTATACCTATTCCTGGTGGGTCACTAAATATTCCAATCTCTTTTGAATTCTTACCAATAATTATAGAACAAATCAATACAGCGCAGATCACAATTAAGCCTACTGTTTTTAGCTTTTTTTTGAACATATAACATATCCCCCAAATTATATTTTTTTATTATTTAAAATTATAACATAAACACTTATTGTATTCAATAATTTTCTAGTTTTTGTCACAATTATGCATTATATTATGTGACCCGTCAAAATATTTTTGGCTTTTTTTATGTCGTTTTCATCTAAGTATATAAGGCACAACTTACTCGATATGTCAATTATTTCCTTATAATCCTTCCTTACTTTTGCAATATTTAAAACTTTTAAATAAATATTTTCTAGTTTTTTTATATCTCCTGTTTTTTTATGAATATCTATTATTAAATAATATCCCTTTAGCTCATATTCGAAATCCTTATGTTTTTTAGCTAAATCAATTCCAAGGTTTATTAAAATTAGTGCTTCGTCATTTTTATTTTGCATAATTAAAATATTAGCCTTATCAATTAACGACTTAGCTAAATTTTCAATATCTATTTCTGTTCTAATTTTTTGGGATACTTCTAAACATTTTAAAGCTTTTTCATATTCAAAGTATTCACAATATAATAAACCTATATTATCATAAACATATGCTGCATCTGAACTTTTATCATTATTTAAGTATACTAACAAATTTTCATAAATATTTAAGGCTTTATCAAATTCTTTTAAATCCCTATAATTGTTAGCCTTAATTACGCTAGCATACACATAATTAGTATCCTCTATGTCTTTATCACATAAAATTAAAAATTCATTAATATATTTAATCGATGATTTAAAATTATATAGCTTTCTATAACATAAAGATATGTTATAAATTGAATTTTTACGTGTCAATAAATCATCATTTAAAATTGCTGAAGAGTATGCCATATTAAAGAATTCTAAAGCCTCTGCATAATACAATTCATTCATCTTACATAAACCTAAACGATTAAATATATAAGATTCATTCTTCTTATCAGTAATATTAATATTGTTTAGTGCTTTTACATAGTAAATTGCTGCTTTAGAATATTCCTTATAATTAAAATAATAGTCTCCCTTTTTAATGCAAGCACATATGCCAACATCAATTAAATTAAACTTAACTGAAACATCAAAGGCGAAATCAATAGTTTCTAAATTCGGATTATCTTTTAACTTGTTTAAACAATATTGCCTAGCCTCTTCTTCTTGAGTCATTAATAAATTTGATTCATCAATATGTAAATTTATTTTTAACTCATTTGCTCTGTTATTAAATTTCTCGGCTAAATATCTAGCCGTCTCTATACTTAATCCTCTTTTACCATTTTCAATCATACTAATAAAATTTCTTTTAACCTTCTTACCCTGCAAGTCATATTGCTTTAAGTTTAATAATTTTCTAATCTTTTTTATTCTCTGCCCAGGAGTCAAAAATTCGTTCATAGTAAGCACCTTCTATCTTTGGCGATTTTTATTATTATATTATAACACATCTTAATGACTTTATATAAAACATGGACTTGTGTCAATAGAATAGACACAAAAAGTTTAATTTTTTTGACACCACTCATGCAGCATCATGAGCAGCCTGTGGAGTCATATAATTTATAGCACCATGAATCCTTTTACGGTTGTACCAGGATTCAATATATTCAAATATTACCTTGCGGGCAACATTAAAATCAAAATATTTGTGATGGTTTACTTCTTCCTTTTTAAGTATGGAATGAAAAGATTCAATACATGCATTATCGTAGGGGTTTCCTTTTCTACTAAAGGAATGAATAATTTCTTTTGAGGATAAATAGTCCTCAAATAAATGACTTGTGTACTGCGTACCTAAGTCACTGTGCAGAATAATGCCTTTTGTATTTTTAATATTTAAGCAAGCATATTTAACTGCTTTTACAGCTAATTCGGCTGTCATAGAAGTATCGTATGCGTAACCAATAATTTTCTTACTATGAAAATCCATAACAGAAGCTAAATAGGTCGAACCATTTTTTATGGTATATATATAGATTATATCAGTGCACCATTTCTGGTTTATGGCGGTAGCTTTTTAAAAAGATGGAACGATGCGCTATAATTGCACCATAATTGATTTATATGACTGCAGTGTTGTTGCAACACTCAATGACAGCCATATTACAGCAGGTCTGGCAATTAATACTCTTAAAATTGCTTTAAAAAGATATAAGCCCGGCAAAGGAATCATTCTTCACAGCGATCAGGGAACACAATTTACTTCAAAGGATTTTAATGAATTCTGCATAAAATATCATATTCAGCAAAGCATGAGCCGTGCAGATTGTCCATATGACAATGCACCTATGGAACGGTTTTATAATACGCTTAAAAATGAACATTTTAATTTGTATTCCTTCCGCTCTCAGGCAGAACTTGATAAAGGAATATATGATTTCATTTATGTTAAATATAACCACCTAAGGCCTCATTCATATAACAATGGGCTTACCCCTTATGCTGCTCGTTGTGCCGCTTAACAAAAATTTTATACACTGGTGTTACAATTTTGCTTGACTAGGACAACATTTAACTAATTCTTTATCCCTGTCCCAACATGTATGCTACAATATGAACCTTCTTCATTTAATTAATTTCCTTATCTCTTAAAACTACTCTTGCTTAATGTCCTTTAATCTTTTATAATCTCAAGTTCTTCTATCTCTAGTGCTTCTCTACTTAGATCAATTTATTTTGAATACAATCCTTTACCTGCTTGCCGTAATATTTTTGCTGTCTTTTATTCCCTCTTATAAGTTCCTATCACTCAATGTTCTTCAAGTTTTTCACATTATTAAAAGTTTAACTTTTCTTCTAAAAAAACTTTCCATCCATTTCTAAAGTCATCTACTTTAATATTTAATACACCATCAATATCGCCTTGATGTACTAATAGTTCTATAAGTTTTTCCCTTCCATATGTTTTAATAATGTATTCAACCATGCTATACCCGTATGTGTATCTGCCTTCACTCAAATTTAGTATATATAAGTCTGGCAATCCTTTTTCAATCATTTCCTTGTAATACGCTTTACTATAATCCCTATCCTGAGCTAAGTATTTGGCTGTTCCTTCCCATAACCAATCAATTTGGGCATTGCCGCCTGTTAAAGCCATTGTTGCAATATGTGTAAACTCATGTACCAAAACCCTTTTTAAGTCAATTGTATAACCAGATTTATCTTTTATAGTAAAATAAATAGTATCACTTTTTATTGAAACCCCCATAAAGTTTATGTTCATATCATCAGGGTCGAATTTTAATTCATCAATTACTGCTAATCTAATCTTTTCATATTCATCATACATATGTATTTTTACTTTAGGCATTTTTGTTTCATCTACATTTAAAAATTCCAAAACTCTATAATACTCTTCTTCCAATATTTTAATAGAATTAGATGCATATAACTTATTCGATTGATTGTTTGAGTTGTAGTACACCTCAAAATGATCGCTTACCAGATATTCATTAAATATATTGCCTGCTCTGTCTTCAAAATAACCTTTTTTATCAATTTCTTCTTGCTTATTTATGTAGTCATATCCATATACATTATCATAACTATTAATACCTTCATCTTGATTTACTTCATTAAAATTACTACTTTTAGAATTGCATCCTGAAATAAAAATACATATTAAAAAACAATAAAACATTTTTTTAATTATACTCACCTTTTTATCCCCTTCTTTTTAGTTCGCAATATATTAGGCATGTTAAGTGCAAATCCCCCTGATTATTACTGCCTTCTATATGCTGAATCTGGAATCAAATTAGTCAAAGGAAATGAACTATCGTAATAGAAAAACTTATTCGGTACCACTTTGTTGTTATTTCCAAAATATCTCCGTCTTTAACTTCTATTTCATTACTCTTAGTTCCAAATTGAATAGCTTTTATATTAGCTTTATCATTAGGAAGTTCAACTACATGTAATAATTAATATATAATATATGATAGTACCTCTTTTCATGAACTCCTCCCATAATAATTACGAATCTACCATATCATTAAATTATAATTCATTTTTAAATAATTGGCAAATATTGATAAAAATATGAAAGTGTCAAGTTACTTTCGGAAAATAAAAACAATAAATCCCCTTAGTAAAATTAAGCACCACGAATAGACTTAAGAAATTCACTCATTTGTGTTCTTTTGCCTATATTAATAATTTCTAAATTATCAAGTGTCTCATTTATTGAAACATTTAATTTCTTTTTCACTACACGCTTATCAAGTTCTTTGATTTTTCTTTCTTTAAACTCCGATTGTTTCTTGAGTTTTATTAAGTCATAAACCTTGCCACCATTCTTCTTGTAAACCCGTAATCGGGCCATTTGATCAGCTCCAACTTCACTCCAACCCATAGGTCTAGAACTAAGCCTATCTGATAGAATATGACTCACATGCCCTTCTGCACTGCAGCCAACATAATCTAGGTTGTATTGATTTCTTATTCCTTCCCAGTTATTCATAATATATCTGCGTGATTCAAGTACTGAATTTCTTTTCGTTACGTTTTCTGTACAATCTAATATTTCTTCAAATAAATCACTTACCCATTCTTTCTTTCCTTTATTTACGTATCCCCACATTACAGGTGTTGTATAGGGTATATGTGCTGTAGCTTGTTTTATATATTTTGATAAATGGAATCTATCTAACACATAGATACTTTTGTCTATCCAATTTAAGCCCTCTTTTATCCAATTAGCGCCATCTCCTGATAAATACACCCTTTCTATTTTATCTGTATCATAATATTTGTATATGTAGTCAGCTACTTCTAACCAAAGCTGTTCATTATTATTGTTATATAATCCTGTAAAATATCTTGGATTTATTAGAGCATTTCTATTTTTACCTTCGTTTTTTAACCCTTCATGTACATAAATCAATTTCATCTGTTTGTTAGTTCCATCTTGCATTGCTACATGATCTTCATCCGCTTCTACATACAGAAGTTTCGCTTCCGATTTCTTATCTGCCTTCTTTTTATAAACCGTCTTTTCTACAGCACTATTTTCTATTTCATCTAGTTTTCTTATGTTGTTCATAACGGTTTGATTGCTAAACTCTTGATCTGGAACGCTATTCCTTCCACTTTTACTGTATGAAACATCTATTGCTCTTTCAATAAGCTGGGATTGAAGCATCATATCCATTCTTTCATGTACTTCTATTCCTAAGAAATCATCTGAAAGATATTTGTATTCTCCTGTTTTTTTATTCTTGTAATAGGTCCTCTTATATTTTACATCTCCAAATATTGTGCTATATGTTTTTTCCATGTTCCTTTTTTCAACATACCACTCTCTTTTTTGCTTCCCCGTTTGTCGTATGCTTTCTTCACATGTATCAAACAAAACTTTTATTAATTTTACTCCTACATCATTTAGTGTGCGCTTTGTATTTTCAATGTATTCTGGTATCTTATCAGTTCCGGTTAATACATTTTCTAAATTTTTTATTGTTTCTTCAGTGATTTTTTTTGTAATATCGTGTATAATGGTTTCCATAGAATAGTCCTTTCTTCTGTTAGATTTTGCGTGATACTTAATCTTAACATAAGGGCTATTCTTTTCTTGTTTTTTTCCTACAGTAATTTTACACTAAGGACCAATTGGAAAGTGTCACTTTTTCGTAAGCATTTTTTAAATAAGTGAACACAATAATAATAGTTTAATATGTTCACTTATTTAATCTGAAAGCTCCTTGAGCGTATCCATATCAATTATTCTTACTGTCGAACGATGTACCTCTATAATATTTTCTTGTTGCATCTTCGAAAATTCCCTTGACAGTGACGGTCTTTTAACATTAAGAAAATCTGCCAGCTCCTGCCTGTTCATAGGCATGTCAAACATAACTGAATTGTTCTTTTTATGAAGCGTCAACAAATACATGGCTATTCTTCCTCTAAGCGTTTCCGTATTCAATATATGCATTTTATTATTAAGCACTACAATTTTATCCGCAAGAATCGAAAGCATATTATTTATAAGGATTTTATGAAAATTGCAAACCTCTCTGCACATGGTAAAAAACACGTAGTACGGTAAAATAAGGGCCTTGCTGTTTCCTGAGCTTACCAAGTCATAGGGCAATTCCTTTGATGACGAAAATGCTAGGGCTTCTCCGAACAGATCATTTCGCTCAAGGGTAGTTACAATGGCTCTTGTTCCGTTAAATTTCCACGATACCAGATTAAACTGCCCCTCAAGAATTATACCAAGCTTTTTTACATTATCATCTTTTTGAAATACAATCTGATTATCCTTGTATTCCTCCACTCTAGCTTTGCCGCATTTCAATATCTGTCTTATCTCAGCTTTACTTATATTATTAAAAAGCTGATTGTCCTTAATTATATCTATTACTTCGTACATCATTTCACCTCCGTAACATATGTTACGTATCTTACTTTTATTTTAATACATAAAACTAAGTAAGTAAAGAGTATTTTAGAAAATAAAAAATAAGAGGCTTGCACTATACAAACCTCTTATATGCTAAAACACTTATACACTAGTGTTTTGATTCATTTCTTTTTCGATAAAATAAATAAAGTATGTTATTGCAAGCAAATCAGCGCATCCCCCCGGACTTATGTTTAAACGCATAAACTCCACATCCATTTCATTTATATCAGACATAGAAATGCTGTCAATCCCTTCGCTGATCAATTTCCTTGCCATAATTTGAACTCTTTTTTGTGTTTCAATGTCTGCCCTTGAAATTATATTTGTATCCTTCACATTAGCAATCAGATTAAGCAATACCACAACTCCTGCATCATTTGATGAAAAACCATTGTTTATTAATATTTTTAATACAGGTATGCCGTATTTTCTCACCGATGCGAAGCCGTTCGCGGCTTCTCCTCTAATTCCGGATATTTTATATCTTGCATATAGCCGCTCTCCGTAGGTCCTTGCGTTATCTGGTGTTATATTTTGAAAATCATCCATAACTTTTTGTGTCATCTGCCTTGCAGTTTCAAAAATACCTTCAGTTTCTATTGCAGAACCGTTACCGTACATATATCCCAAGGCTGCACACAATACACCCATAGAAAATATAATTCCCTTATGAGTATTAACATTATTTGTTGCTGCAAGCATCTGATCCTCGGCTCTCATTCCCATATATCTTATTCTTTCAAATAATTTTTGAGGAGTTTCCCCATGATATTCAGCTCCCATCAACACAAATTCTCTGAAAAACGGAATAAGCACAGATGAACTGTCTATAAAGGAATATAAGTCCATATCTTTATGAGAGCCGTTATTTGCCCTGTCTACAAGTCCCGGCTTAGGCGTTGCAATAACTTCGTACATTAAAGCACGGCAGGCGAAAGTTGAGCACAAATCAGCAAATTGAAGGTTGAAATACTCCGTCATTATTTCAATTATCCTTAATAAAAGATCTTTACCTGAATGCTTTCTGCTCCTGGCACAGGCATGTGCAATGTCGTTGCACAATATGCAGCTTCTGCTTTCATAACCCACATCTTCTCTTGATAACTTGCAGCCATTTTTATCAATTACGTCAATGTCAAAAATTCTCCCCAACTCACAGCAGTTTTCAATTTCAACCATAAGTTCTTTAATGTAACCAGAGTTTCCTTCTGCGGCAACGAAAAATTCAAACCCAGTCTTAGACAGACAGTCTTCTTGGTATTTCATTTCTATATTGTGTCGCCTGAGATGATTTTTGATTAGTTTTTTCCCTTCTTTAAATGTTCTGGCCGCAAGGGGAAATGTTTTATTTGCTCCTGGTATATTAAGAGTAAATGAGACAAGAGTCATATTGTATCGAGCCAAAATATACTGCTGTCTTGAAACTCTCCTTTCTCTCGCATCTAACATTTCTGCCATAGTAACTTGTTCGCATTTAACTGTTTCTTTGAGGTTTATTCCCGACATCTCCGCTCCTTATTCTTTCGGCAATCTCCATTCCTTTTTTACTCATTAAAAATTCATATGTGGACTTAGGAACAATTTTTTTAATCTCCTCATATCTTCCTTCTGTCATGAGCTTTCTGACTCCGGATGCACTAACAGGATGATTATTTTCTTCATATCTTTTTATTTCAATGACTTCTATTCCATACTTCCTAAGAAATTCCTTCATTTGTGTATTATATGACGCCGTCACTACATCAAAAGGTTCCGTACCTACAAATCTTTTACTAATATTCAATTCTTTAGCAAAATATTCACAAAAAATAGTCAAATCCAAAATACAATTAATATCTCCAGCCTTATATTTATCCTTTATAAAATATGTGGGAAATGTTGCTGAGGAAATTAAATAATCTGATGTAGGATGAACAACTACATTGTTTAAATGCTTCACTCCTTCTTTTACCAGCTTATACCTTATGCTTGAAGGAAATGCGCTTTTATCTTCGGACACAACAAAAATATGGAGATTATCGCATTGTTTCGCTGCAGTTTCAACCAAGTACAAATGACCTTTGGTGAACGGGTTACAGTTAACTATTATCGCCCCTGTATCCATAACCAATTTTTCACCAGCTGAGGATTTCAGAGAATTAACATACTCTGAAATCCCATTTTTCTTGTTTTCCATCAGCACAACATCTTCTGTCTCAGCTATAATATAAAATCCCAAGTCTCTAAATATACTCTTATTTCCTGTCTTTGTAAACAAAAATAGATGGCCGTGGTTTTTACTTATTGCATATGACACTAGGCTTGTAACAACTTTGGCAGACAGTCCTTCTCCCTGATACATTTGAGAAACCGCTATGCATTTTAATACATTGCCTTCAACAGAGCCGGTTGCGGCAATATTGCCCTTGCTGTCGCAAAAATTTATGGTGTATTCTATGCCATCATCATAGCTAAGCTGCTCCGTAGCTAGGAATTTCTTCAGTTTTAAAAGCTTATTCCCACTAAAAGGGTAGCCGTATTCTTCATAAAACATTTCAGAACTCATACTTTACCTTTTTTTATTTAAGTGTATTTTTAATGGTGTCAATTATTGTTCCGTCCCTGTAAATTACATTTCCCACAACTTTATCGCCCATTACTACATTCTTTGGTACACCTGTAATTTTTTCAGCTATATTCTTTAACTCATGTATGTCAACTACAGGCAGATTTGCTTCCTCCAGCCTTGTCTTTAGATCTTGTCTTAGTGGGTTTACGGCGATTCCGCGCTGTGTAACCAGTACATCAACAGTATTTCCCGGTGTTGAAACACAAAGCACCTTATCCACAACTATTGACAGCCTTGCTCGAGTAAGAGGCGCTACAATCATGGTTAATTTAGCCCCTGCTGCAGTATCGCTGTGTCCGCCTGATCCTCCCATTATATACCCGTTTGAATCTGTATGAACATTAACGTTAAAATTCGTGTCAATTTGTGTTGCTCCCAGAATCACAACATCCAGACTGTCAACTATGGCACTTTTTGTTGTAGGGCTTGCATAATGGGACGCCGTTACCTCTCTGTGAGCAGGATTGTCTCGCAACGACTGTACTGCTTTTAAATCAAAGCACTGAACATCCATCAATGCTTTGAAGCATCCTGCTTCAAGCATATCAACCAGGTAACCTGTTATTCCTCCCATTCCAAAACTTCCCTTAATATTTTCTTTCAGCATAAGATCCTTAAGGTATTTAGCAGCTGCCAGTGATGCACCTCCGGCCCCTGTTTGAAAAGAAAATCCATCCTTCAAAAGCCCTGAATGCTGAATAACCTTTGTAGCGTATGATGCCATCATAAGTCCCACCGGATCTTTGGTAATTTTTGTTGTTCCAGATACTATCCCCGACGGATCACCTATTTTATCTACACACACAACATAATCTACATACGTCTCAGATATTGAAAAGTCTGAAAGAGGATAGTCAACAAGATTATCCGTAATTACAACCACCTTGTCTGCATACATTGCATCCGCAAACGCATATCCTAAGGAACCGCATGCTGATTTGCCGTATTTTCCTGAACAGTTTCCCATGCAGTCAGATGTAGGAGCGGCTATAAAGGCTACGTCTATTGGTGTTTTTCCTGTCTCAATATCGCTTGGTCTTCCTCCATGGCTCCTGAAATTCACCGGTTTATCCATAATTCCTGATGAAATTTCTCTGCCTACGACAGCTCCCATGTAGTTTACCTCAAGCCCTGTAACAACTTTATTTTTAATGTGTTTCACAAGCGGTGCGTGTGTATCAAAAACTGAGCTTGCATTTACAGTAATATCTTTCAAGCCTAAGTCCGCAATTTCATCCATAACCATATTTATTACATAATCTCCGTTTCTTAAATGGTGGTGGAAAGAAATGCGCATTCCGTCCTTTAGTCCGCTTAATTTAACCGCTTCCTTCAAGCTGCTTACAATCTTGTTCATTATAAAACACCTCCCAATGCCTTTGCCGCTTCCAAAGTCTGAACGCGCTCTTTCAACTATTGGAGCATCTATCATTTTTCCTCTGAGGGATATGGCACCTTTTCCCTGTTCTTTTGCAATTCTGATTATATCCATAACTTCTTTCGAATATTCAATTTCTTCAACAGTAGGACTGAACACTTCATTTATAGCCATTACATGCCTTGGAGAAATTGCTGCCTTTCCTGTGAATCCCAGGCTTTTAGCAAATTCTGCATCTTTTTTTAAGCCTTCCTCGTCTTCCACGTCTGTAAAAGGAGTGTCGTATGCATCAACACCTGCAGCTCTTGCAGCAGTAACAATTCTTCCTCTGCTATAGAAAATCTCATCACCCTTCTTTGTGCGCTTACACCTTAGATCAGCTGTCAAATCTTCTGCTCCTAAGAAAATAGCCTTAACCCTGTCGCTTGAAGCAGCTATTTCATAAGCATTTTCAACACCCAATGCAGTTTCAATAAGTGCAATAATAGACACAGGATTATCTATGCCGTGTTTTTTTTCAACTTTTTTTATGTAATCCTCAACAACCTCTATATCCTTATGACTGCATACCTTCGGAGGCATGATCATATGCGGTCTTAGCGGAATTATTTCATCAAGATCAGCTTTCCAAAAATTCGTATCAATAGAATTAATTCTTATTATTATCTCGCAATTTCCATAGTTTAGATATTTCATTGCATTTCGCACCAATATACGTGCCGAATCTTTTTCAGCCGGAGATACTGCATCCTCCAGATCAAAAATTATGCTGTCTGCTCCCAGTGTATCAGCATTTAACAGCATACCTGCATTATTTCCCGGCATAAAAAGCATACTTCGTCTCATTAGTCATCCGCTCCTTCCGCTCTTCTTAAAGCTGTTTCAACTCTTGCTCTTATGGCACATTCCACAGCTCCTCTGTCTTTAAGCTGAATTTTTATATTTTGAATATCCATATCGCTTAATACTTCTCTTACTGTTTTTTCAATTTCCTCACCAAAAAACTGGTTGTATACAATTGACTCAAGCTCAAGTTCAATCCCATCCTCATTTGGCTCCACCATTACATATATATCGCTTGATTCCGAACGTTCCAGCTGAAGCACTTCTATTAATTTTCATATAATCGCCTTCCTTCATATGTATTATATTTCACTCAAAAAACAATGCGTTAAAATACTTGTTAATAATGATAATTCACATGGAAATTATCCATGCATGTAAAAAAGCTATTGCTGCTTTTTTATTTTTGCGCGAAACAAAGGTTTTATGCCGCCTGCATTCAATATTTTCATAGCATATTCCCCTATTTTTTCACCGTTAAGAACCTCTCCGCTGCTCACAAGCGTAACTGTTCCTTCTTTGATGCTTACTTCAATTTCGTCTCCATCATTAAG